>PLBY01000150.1 GCA_003134655.1 Acidobacteriaceae bacterium | reverse complement strand
TATGACACAGACTCCGACGGGACGCCTGAACCTGCAAAAGAGCTGACGGCCTACGCCCCCGGCACCTTGAACTCCCTCTTCGCCAACTCCGGCGCCGACTCCAGGCTAGGCCAGTCGCGAATTCCCACCGCCGGACAAATCAACCCCTTGCCCGCTGGCCGCAACAACTGCCGCAGCGTCTGCACGCCATAAAACAATCCTTGCCCCGTATTGGCCGCCACAATCAGGTGCGACTTGTCGGAGAACAGCAGGTACCCATCCGCGCCCACCAGGTCGTCGGCCTTGAGTCCATTCCTTGCCAGAAACTTCCGCACCCGCGAGTCCTGCAGCCGGGCCAGGACAATCGCGCCATCCTCGGCCTTCCCGGCCGCCTTCATTCCCAGGATGTCGAGCTTCAGTCCCGACTGGTCCGCCACCTCTTCCGCCAGCGTCTCGGCGGCGATGCGGTCTTCCGACTGATGCCCAAGCTGCACGAAAATCTTGGTCCGCGGACCCACATGAAACCCGCCATCGCGCAGTTGCACTTCCTTGGGCGCCGGCACCAGCTTCAACTGCGGCCGCCCGTCAGAATCCAGCGCCCACGCCGAAGCGCACAGCAGCGCGCAAGAAACGTTCAACAAAAGTCTCTTATTCATTCCAATCCTTGGACATCGAAAAACCTGAGGCCCTATTGTACGCGCAACCGTTCCCCACGGTGCCATGAAACCGTCTGATCCATCTGACTTAAACCCCGTGCCCAGCCTGATTCCTCCCCCTAAGCCAACTATTTCGCAAATCCTTCCTTATTAACAACATAGGGCATTTTTGTGATATCTCCGCCGTAATTTCCCTCCAGCACGTCAATCAGCCCCTGGACACACCGCCCGGCCATTCCTTTGTCCGGATCGGTCGATAACCTCGTGATCTGCGCCGCGCTGGCAAAATGCGGCATCAACCGGCACCGATCCTCAATTGCCGGGTCCCGGAGCGGAGAATCCATCGGCAACGGCTCCGTCTCATAAACGTCCAGCGCCGCTCCGGCGATCCAATTCTCCCGCAGCGCCCGCGCCAGCGCCGCTTCCGACACCACCGGACCCCGCGAAGTATTCACCAGATACGCCGTCGGCTTCATCAGCCGCAGCGTCTTCTCATTAAACAGATGATATGTTGGCGTTGCGCTCTCCTCGGCCCGCAGCAGGGGCACGTGCACGCTGACGTAGTCCGCACCTCGCAGCGCCTCCTCAAACGGCACGTACTTGATCCACGCCTCATCCTTCACCAGGCCACGGGCATACCGAACGTCGTGAATCTCCTGAATCGCCTTCACGAACGCATGGTTCTCGTAGGCTGGGTCATAACACAGAACATTCATGTCAAACCCAACGCATTTCTTGATGAACGCCAGCCCGATCCGCCCAGTCCCGATCACGGCCACGGTCTTCCCGGTAACCTCATCGCCCAGAAACGGCAAGTACGGATGCCAGTATCCCCACCGGTTCTCGCGCGTCAGGTGCTCCGCCGTCCACATTTTCCGTGCCAGGGCTCCCAGCATGAAAAACGCAAACTCCGCCGTCGCTTCCGTCAGCACATCGGCGGTATGCGTAAACGGAATCTTGTAGCGGTTGGCGTCCGCGCGGTTGATGTTGTCAAAACCCACCGCAATCTGCGCGACGACCTTTAACGTGCCCTTGCCCGCCTCAAACACTTCGGCGTCGATCGGATCGCGCAACGTCGTGATCAACCCGTCAACGCCCGACCTCACCTTGTCCAGAATCAAACTCTTCGGCGGCGCTTCCGGCTGCGGATACACTTCCACCTCATACCCCCGCTTCCGCAGCACTTCAATGGCTTCTCCAATGTCGCAGGTGGCAAACACACGAAATTTCCTACTCATAAGTTTTTCTGGGAAGAGCTTCCTCGTGGATCAAAACGGCGTGACTCAGTCGAGTCTGCGGCACACCGCAGGCAATCGAGAAATATCATACGCGATGAGCAACCTCTGCCGCAGCGCTCATAGGTAGCGCTTTTCCCCGAAGCGGGCGGGTAAGTTTTTTTGTCGGCGTCATCCTGAACGGGGCCGTTCTTCAGGCGGAGCGAAGGATCTCTAAAGCCCCGAATCTCATAAGGTCGGCAACGTGCTTCCGCAATGACGCGGTCATCCGCCATTGTCTTCATCTAATCTTCAGGCTCCCGGCGTCTAATTATCTCGCTGTTGGGACGATGTAAGGGGCGGCAGCCCCTCATTATTGCCGCCCCTCTTTTAGGAGGATCGATGCGCATCTCAAGCTTTGCCGTAATCGCAGCCATGTCGCTCGCGACCACCGTCGTTGCCCAGGAAAGAAAGATCCAGCGCGCCGACCTGCCTCCCGCCGTCGAAAAAACCGTCGCCGCCCAGACTCAAGGCGCCACCATCAAAGGCTTCTCTCAGGAAAAAGAAAACGGCCAGACCCTATACGAAGCCGAAACCACCGTGAACGGCCACAGCAAAGACATTACCATCGACGCCAACGGAGCCCTCGTCGAGATCGAAGAACAGGTCGCACTCGATTCCCTGCCCTCTGCCGTGAAAGCAGGACTTCAGGCCAAAGCCGGTGACGGCAAGATCGTCAAAGTCGAGTCCCTCACGAAGCATGACAAACTGGTGGCCTACGAAGCCAAAGTACAAACCGCCGGCAAGAAGACAGGAATTCAAGTCGGCCCCGACGGCAAGCCGCTCGATCACGAAGAATAAAACGGAAATTACCGCCCTTCCGAATTCCTGTAAAAAGGTAGCCAGCTACGTCTCTGCCTGTGCCATTCGAGCTGTGAGAGATTCAGAAAACGCCGCCGGCCGTGCCCCAAGGTCTTCGCGACCCATCTGCGATTCCTTTGCGATCTTCGCGATTAAACCCTGTGCTCCCGTGTGCTCTAAGTGATCCCCGTCACAGAGGTCCGCCCGCACGGTGCTACAATCCACCTGTAGGCCACTCTTAACTCTTAAGAGGAGGTTCCTGTGTCACGATTCACACTGGTTCTTCCCGCTCTTTTTCTCTTCGCACTCGCGCTACCGGCGCAGCAGCAGCCCTCAACTCCAACCACGCAGAAGACACCGACCTACGTTGCCATTCCCGTGGAAGCCGCTAGGCAGGCCAACCCGGTGAAGCCCGGTCCCGAGTCCCTCGCCCGCGCCAAAAAGTGGTGGACCCTCGACTGCGCCATGTGCCACGGCGCCGACGGCAACGGCAAAGGCGAGACCGCGAAGGACATGAAGCTCACGCTTGTGGATTTCACCGATCCGGCCACGCTGAAAGACCGTACCGACGGCGAGATCTTCTACATCATCAAGAACGGCCACAACGACATGCCGCCCGAAGGCCCGCGCATCAAGGTCGATGAAAATTGGGACCTGGTGAACTTCGTCCGCTCGCTAGCCAAGAAGCAACCCGCCGCCGAGCCGAAACCATAGTGCGCAGCACTAGAAGTGTTTTGTCATCCTGAGCGAAGCGGCAGGTGCGCGACAGCGAACCTGCCGCGAAGTCGAAGGATCCCTATCACGGGCAAGGAGCCGCGAGCAGCAACAGGGCGTTCCCAGCGTGCCTCGGCAAGAACCGTCAGCCCCTCACCCTGGCTCCTGGTAAATCCCCAACACATTCCCCGCCGGATCTCGAAATCGAGCCGTAACCTCAGGCGCATCCGCCCCAATCGGCTGCACAATCTCGCCCCCATTCGCAAGGATCAAGTCCACCGTCGCCGCCACGCTGTCGACCATGATGTAGACCAGCAGTCCCGGCTGAGTAGCCGGCGGCCGCCCCAGAACCCACTCCCCGCTCACCTCGCCCACACCATCATCAAAAGCAGCCGCTCCGTCCCCACGTTGCCTGAGGTTCCACCCGAACACCTGTTTGTAGAACTCCGCCGAGCGCGCAATATCCGTCGCCGGAATCTGGATATAGCAGATCTTGCCATTGCCAAGGGTGGGCGGCATAGTGAAACGATCCCCCAGTTAACCTGCCCTGCGATAGCGAACTTTAGCGTCCGCAGCCGAATCCTCGCCCGATCCCAGCAGCGCCACGACACCCCGCAAACTCTCCCACGCTGCCTGATTCAACGACGGCTCCGAACTCACCAGGTCGCGAATCATATCCCACGCCGCCATGTTCAGCGCGCCCTCCGGCGGCATCCCCATCGCCAGCGACACCGCGCATTGCGGACAAAAACAAATCCGCTGCGCGTTCGATTTTTGCCGCGGCTTCACGCCCACCGTCTGGGCAAACATGTACACTGCCACCGACTTGTGCCCTACCTCAATCTCCCGCCTGCAGCGAAGACAAACCATAGGTTGCACCGGCATCCCCCTTTGTTCTTACGAGTACGTTTATTTACTCTGAGCGACGCTGCCGCCAACCACAAGTAAGAAGAAGGATTCCCATCCTGGCAATCGGAACCGCTTGTCTCCGCCGTTTTTCTCCGCCCTGGTCGCCCGCTTAAGAAGAACGTTCGAGGATTTTGAGTGTAATCGCGGTTTTCATCAACCACAACTCTTGAGAGTTACAATCTGAGGACGACTATGCTGAGATGAAACAGAAACGATTCGCGTGGTCGCGATGATCCGGTTGAATCAAGAACCAATGAAAAGGACGAGGAGGCTCATGTCCGGCAAATCGTGCTTTACGCTGGCTGCGATCGTTCTGACCGCGTTGTTTTCCAATGGGCAGTCCTCCAACGATCTCTCAGCCAGATATGCCGCTGCCTCTGCCTACCAAGTCCGTCCCGGAATCCTGATGACAGCCAAGTATGCGGAAGATGGACAAGTCTGCGAAATGGTGTTGCAGCGTGTCTACACACCGGACCAAACTGATGCGATTCGATGAGCGAAATGGGATATTACGACAGCACACTGAAAAGCCGCAGCAAGCAGCTGCCCTCGGGTGGGAGAATTGTTAGCATGGCACACCTACACAAGCATGAAGACTCGTCTAAGGAGGGGGTACGTTGGACCTGCTCCCTCTGCGGGTGGGAATCGGTGCCTATGTATTTTGGAGAGGTCTTCGAGCCGGAGCATTTGTGCCCAGATGAATATTGCGGGTGCGGCCATCGCCGGCTAGAGCACAGGAACGGCACATGCGCTGGAGCCACACTCAGAAGTGAAGAGGGAATTAGTAACCAAGCGCAAGGGTGTGGCTGCAAGATCTTTCAGCCGAAATAACGATTATCCGCGACCGGATCCTCATAAGTGGCCCCTGACCCATGCGGATGTTGCCCCGCCACTATCGCAAGACGCTCGCTGACGTCATGGAGCCGCTCAACTTCGTGCAGGATGGCCTCATGAGTAGCACCGCTTGGGACACCCCCGTCGGGAATGGCCAACCGTGTCCTGGTGATAACGCGGGTAACGATGTCTTCGGCCGCGCAATCCCGATACAAAGTGTGTAAAGTGCTGCGCCAGCCTACCAGCTCGCCGCGCGCGAACTCAGTTTCCACCCCCTCGGGGTCTTTCTGGTGCTCATCGTGGAAACTGTTCAGAAGTAATTCGCCCTGTTCTACCAGGCGATTGATAGTTTCTGCGTTTTGCAGCGCTAAGTGCATGGCTCCCCTCCTCGGTGATCAAGTGCAGGTCGTTTGGTGGCAAGAGAAGGCGGAAGTAACTCCGCCTCCTCCAGCCAACAAACAGAGCGTCCTTACACTGCTGCGAGGACTTCGTGCTTTTGGAGGGTCGAGGTGACCACGTCATAGGTGTGCACCTGGGGCGTCCCCTCGATAAATCTGGCCAGCGTCTTCAACACCTGCGGATAGGCATTGGTGTTGTAGCCGTCCGCCTCGTTCTTGCTGTCCCACAGACTGATCGCCGTTACATCCACTCCGCCGGGACCGGCGAAGGTGATTTCGTCCAGAAAACCATTCTGCTTGCGAAGCAAAGGCAGGACGTCTTTTTCAAATGCTCGCGTGTAATCGGACAGCATATTCGATTTCAGATGGATAGAAATATGGCGTGCAAACATGGGCAACCTCCTAGGGTTGGGAGTTGCTAAGAAAGACTGCTTCAGATGGGCTGACTTAGTTCAGAAAACCTGAAATGAGGGGAAGGTGGTGACCACCTCAATTACAACCCTAGTCTTATATAGCGGGACTGTCAAACAGCGATCCGCTTCTGCGAATCGAAGCCAGCCACGCTAGCAGCCTTGTCATGAATGGAGCGATCCGTCGAACTCCAAGGAGATCACACTCTCAGTTGGCGAAATTAGGTTTTCGTAAACTATATCAATCTTATGCAGCACGAACCCAAGGTCGGACGCAATGACCCCTGCCCGTGCGGGAGTGGGAGAAAGTTCAAGAAATGCCACGGTGCGAGAGAAGGGGATGAGGTTATAGGAGTCACTGCCAACAAACCAAAGGTGCCGAAACCAGATCGCGGCTCCGCTGTCGCCAATCTCAAAGCAGATGGCGAGTAATTCCAGGACAATCCCAAGCAATTCTCAATGAGCGCAGCTGTGATTACGTCAGTCATGATGATGCGTCATTAATTATTATTATTGCGGGGAAAAGAAGAGGCCCGTTTCATACGGCTAGCCGCAGGCTCGTGGCTGCCCAAGCACTGGGAGACAAGTGACGAGGATTTGGGAACGGATCTATCTCGGCAGCCTCAAAGATGCAGAGAAACTGGCGCGCGCCAATCCGCAGCGCATCACAACCGTCGTTTCGCTCTGCCGGGAGCATGCCGTTCACCAAGCTCCTAAAATCACCTACATCCACCTCCCAATCCCAGACTCGCGTCCGATCTCTGCACAGAAATTTGAGGACATCATGTTCGCGATGGCGATCGGCGTCCGGCGAGGGAACCTGCTGGTGCATTGCCTTGCGGGCATGAGCCGGTCGCCAATCATGGTCGCTGCTTGGCTGCATCGTTGTGGCTATACGGGAATCGACAAAGCATTGTCCTTGATCGGCGAGCTTCGGGATCTCGCTCCCTCAGATACATTGCTAACCAGCGTAAAGGACCTGCTGAGCAAATGAGCACGGCAGTGGCGGAATGAGCGGGTGAGTGAAATCGCCATACCGCTCACTGACTAGGTTGTCGCCGCCAAGGCCCTGATTACATCCACCCAACTCCGACACAAATCCAAACAGCGACTCAATGCTTGACAGCAAGCTCACCAAGTGTTACATCTTGTAACGCTACAATGACTAACACAAGGCAAGCACGTCTAAAGAACTTGGGAGAAGTCGAACAGACCGTCATGGACTACCTCTGGACCCACGGCCCCTCCTCCGCTGAAGCCTGCCGCGAAGCACTGGCCTCGACCCGCCCCATGAAGGACTCCACCATCCGCACCGTTCTGCGCCGCCTCGAGGAAAAGGGCTACCTCACGCACGAGACCGAAGGCCGCACCTTCATCTACAAAGCCTCCGACGCCCGCCAGAACGTCGCCGTCCGCGCCGTCAAGGGCATTATCGACCGCTTCTGCGGAGGCTCCGCCGAGCAACTTGTCCTCGGCATGGTCGACAACGCCGTCCTCAACCGCAAGCAACTCGAACGCCTGGCCCGCAAGATCGCTGAGAAAGAGGTGAAGCCATGATCGCAACGGCTGCCCTGCAAATGTCCTCCACTCTTCTGGCGCAACTCGCAAATCCGGCCGCACGCGCCCTCGCACTCGCCGCCGCGGCCGGACTCGCACTCGCCGCCTTCCGCGTCAAAGCAACGTCAACGCGCCTTTTCACCTGGACCGCCGTCCTCTACGCCGCGCTGGCGATGCCTCTTCTTGGATGGATGCTGCCACCGGTTTCGATCGCTACGCCCGCGTTCCTGCAGCAAGCTCTAAACACTGTGCGAGACAACGGAATGCTCGGTGGCCACCACGAGACAGTCGGCGCCGACAGCGAGATATTAGTGGCCACTACGGAACAAAGCTCGTCGCTTATAGCCGCGGAGCGACGCCAGAAGGCAGCCCACGGCGCAAGCCGTGGGAATTTGGCGATGGAGACGAACCAGCCCCAGCGGGGCGAAAGATCAACGTTCACCCACACAAACGCTTCATCAGCGCGTATCGAAACGCCACCGACCCATGCCCTGCCAACTTCCTTGTCGTCCATTTCTTGGGCTGTCCTCGCGTCCGCAATCTATCTCGCCATCGCCTCGATTTTTCTCGCGCGCTTCTTCGTCGGCCTCGCGTACGGGCGCCGTCTGGTACGGAGGGCACAACCCATTGACGTCCCGCACGTTACGCGGGTACTCGCCTCCGCCCTGACTTTCACTCCCCGCCTCGCCGAATCCGAACTCATTTCCGTCCCCGTCACGATGGGCGCGTTCCGCCCGACCGTTCTCCTCCCTGCCGGCTGGCGTGAATGGAGCTTCACCAAACTCGACGCTGTCCTCGCCCATGAACTCTCCCACGTTGCGCGCCGTGACCCGCTCACTCAGCGCCTCTCGCTTTTACATCGCGCGATTTTCTGGTTCAGTCCGCTCGCCTGGTTTCTCGACCGCCACCTCGCCGACCTCGCCGAACAAGCCAGCGACGAGGCCACCCTCTCCTGCGGAACCGACAGCAAGCATTACGCCCGCATCTTGCTGGATTTCTTCGAAGCCCTCCACGCCTCCCCCGGACGCGTCTGGTGGCAAGGCGTCTCCATGGCCAAGGCAGGTCAGGCTGAAAAAAGAGTAGAACGAATTCTTTCCTGGAAAGGATCTGTTGCCATGCATCTTAAGAAATCAATTGCCGTCGTGGTCGTCGCCCTTGCGATTCCCGTGGTGTACCTCGCTGCCTCCGCTCACCCGGCCCAACATGTGCCTATGCTCGGAGCTCAATTCGCGCAGGATCAAACTCCGTCCGCCCAGCAGTCTCCCGCGCCAAAATCACAGCCAGCCACCACCCCGGCCCCTGCAATCGCTTCGACGCCGGACGAGACGACTCCACCAGAACCCTCATCTTCCGCGGAGCCCACTCCTCCGCCCGCTCCCGCCGTCGGCATCAGCGGTGGAATCTCCGCCGTCCCGCCTCGCGCCCCTTCATCAGTCGCCGTGGCTCCCATAATGGCGGGCCCTCCTGGTTACGCCCCGGTCGCGCCAATCGCCCCGATCGCTCCTATTCCGCCAGTCGGGCGCCAGAATCATTCGCGCAGTTCGGGATCGTCTTACGGGAGTGGCTACTCCTATGGCTACGACGACGACCAGCGTTTCGTCATCGTCACTGGCAAATCCGATTCCCTCACCATGTCGGGCTCCACCGCTGACGCCCGTCACGTCGAAAAATTGCGCAAGAGCATCCCCGGCGACTTCATCTGGTTCCAGATCGACGAGAAGTCCTACGTCATCCGCGACCAGGCCACAGTCGATCGCGCCCGCAAACTCTGGGCTCCGCAAGAGGAACTCGGCAAAAAGCAGGAAGAGCTTGGCAAGCAACAAGAAGCCCTGGGAAAACAGCAGGAAGAACTCGGCGCGAAGATGGAAAAGGTTGAAGTCAAGGTTCCGGACATGACGGCACAACTCGACAAGCTCAAAGCCGAACTCAAAGCGCTCGGCTCCACAGCAACCATGGATCAGATCGGAAAGGTCCAGGAAGAAATGGGCGAACTGCAGGAAAAGATTGGCGACATCCAGTCCCACGCCGGCGACCAGCAAGGCAAACTCGGAGAAGAAATGGGTGCTCTCGGCGAGAAGCAAGGCAAGCTCGGCGAACAGCAAGGCGAACTGGGCCGCCAGCAAGGCGAATTAGCCGAAAAAGCCTCACGCGACATGAAGCTACTCCTGGAAGACGCCGTTAAAAAAGGCCTAGCCCAACCCGAACTGTGAGAGGGTGCCCCACCCTTGTCCTCCCGTTCTTTGCGAGGACAGGGTGGGGATTTTGAATTCCTTAGTGATCCTTCGTGCCCAGGTGGTTACGCTTTCCCTCCCACAATCCCGTCATCCTTCCACCGATGACCGCACGCATCGCAAGTCCATTCAAATTGTTGAGGCGAATCCTTCTCCGCGCGCGGCTCCTCTCCAATCAGAGTGTCGAAGACAATTTCCGTCGAATGGCACTTAGGGCACCGTATGGCAATCTCATCAGGTTCCTCTACCCGCTTTGGCTCCGGATCGTTCGCCGGCTGGTAATTCACCAGAGCCTGACGTGCCCACGCTAATCCGACGTTCATGATTTCCACGCTGACACCCTTGGCGAAGTCTGATGTCACCGCGTCGACCCCCGTAGCCTTCTCGGACCCCATGAAAAACGGAATTCCCGCCCGATCCAGCAATTGCTGCACCTGCAGCGCATCCCCCACGCTCCACACCGTGCATATCTCGACCAAGCGACGGTCCTCGTCGTAAACAGGATTAAGTTCCCGCGGAGGGCTCGGCGGCTCGGAAGGCACCTCAGGCTCGAGTTTCAGCCTGCGCTGGGCGATCTCATTCGCCAGAGCTTCCTGCGCGACCTCAGTCAACTCTGAATCCTTACTCGCGAGGGCCAGAAGTTCGCCGTCACTCATCCAGCCATACAGCTCAGACAATCTCCGCCATTCCGTTGCCGCATCGGGAGTCGCCATGGCCGGAAATCATACCGCGAAACCCCTTCGTGACACTTAGTATCCTTAGTGGTTTAGGGTTTCTTGGCCGGGCCCGAACTGCCCCGCTCAGTCGGATTTCCCACGACTGGCGGGTGGGACGATTCCGTTCATGCGGAGATATTCGACCATGCTGTCCATAGTGGTTGTAGGCATGGGCTACGCCGAATTCGGCCAGATGCAAGCGGCTGGATCTGCTGCCCGCGGGCGGCTCCAACATATTTTGAGGCGTCAGCGTTGCTGCGGCTTTGTGTCCAAGCGAGAAAGAGTCCCGCAAGAACTTGAGGATGTCGGCTTTGGTTTTCACGTCCGCGGGACCGTTGCCATCCTTAATCGACGCGGGCACAGGATCGCCAGTGAGTGGTGACCAAAAGAAATAGTTGGACGATGCGATGTGCTTGACCTGCACGGCAAACGAGCGCACACCTTTGTAGTCGTCGCCGGGAATGTTTAAGGTCTCTGGAGAGAAGTTGAACTTTTATTATGGCATGGCCTCGGCGGCATCCAGGATTTGCTTTTCGACCGCGCTGATCTTGCGGTCTACGGCCACCGCAAGACTCGGCTGCGAGGATGGCGCCTGGGCTTCGCTCTTGGCGCCAGTCGTGACCATCGAAGCAAGTACCATCAAAAGCGCGAACATTCGAATGCGTTTCATAGATCTCCTCAGTTTGAGCCGTGTACCAATTGGATTAAGAACGAACGATCCAGGTTTATAGACTCTCCATCGAACGATGTGTCATCTGCAGGGGCTTGGCTCACCCGGGGATCGGCGAGCGGCCCGAGGTTTTTGATCTCGCTGGCGTCGCCAACAGCGTGGGTGCAACGTCCTTCGCGCCCTTTTACGAAGGGCGGGCATCGGCAATGCCTGTGCAAAGGGGGTTCGATCACGCTGCGAAGGGTAAAACAGACAAGAAAGGTGGGCCAGCCTGAATCGTTCGTTCGAGGTCCAATGAATAAGTGTTACTGCAACTTCGCGTATTCGGCCTTAGCTTCCGTTAGGACCGGCATATTCGCGTCCGCGTCTTTCCAAAGAGTGAGGAAATCTTGATAGGCAGCCTTCGCCCCGGACCTATCTCCCGACATCGCCTTTGCCCGGCCCAACTGCAGATGCGCCAGGGCTCCGACCTGATCGGTGACAACGATTCCTCGATGATCAAGAATCTTCTGGAACTCGCCCGCTGCTTCAACCCCGCGACCGAGGGAAAGATATGCCTCCCCCCTCAGGTAAGTCGGATACATCGCTCCGAATAGGCCGTCGATACTGCTGCGAGGCAGGCCCAGCTCACGAGAAGCCGCCGCCTCCAGAAAATCAATCGCCCTTGCCCCCTCACCCCGGCTCAGTGCGATGCGTGCCCGAAGCACCGGCAGATAATCAAAATGGACAGTAGTGTCTTCCGGAAACCGGTTCTCCAGGTCATCTGCGAGACCTTGTGCCTCCGAGAGCTTCCCCGCACGAGCCAATGCGAACGCCGCACCGTACTCCACTTCGCGATCCCGGGAGAGCAAGAGAGCAGCTCTGGTCCTTGCCTCCGCCTCGGATGCGTTTTCGGAAAGAGCCTCTCGTATCGCCGCTCCTGCTTCCCACAGGCCTGCGCGCTCGGTTTGTCCGGCTTTCTGAGCCTGAACGACGGCTTGCCGCGCCATCATTCTCGCTTGCCGCAAGTGCCCCGAATATGCCGCGGCAAACGATTCTCGAATAGAGATCCAGTTGTCTCCTGCAGTCCTTTCGCGCGCTCGGGCCGCCTGACGTTTCATTCCCGCCAAATCTCCCTTAAGGAACGCTATGTCGTAGTCCAGCATCACAAACTCGTCGAGTTCCAATCCGCGAGCGGCCGCGCGTCGCAGCGTGTTCTCCGCGTCGTCGATGTGACCGAGATAGGTCTGGTTTGCAGCGAGGCCATAGTACCCGATGCCAAAGTCAGGATCGAGTTCGATGGAGCGGGCCGATTCGGCAGCCGCTTTTTCATACCGACCCGCAGGTTTGTGGATCACACCCGACAAAAAAGTGTGAGGCCGGGCGACACGCGGATACGTTCGCGCCCACGTCTCACAGATTTGTTCCGTTGCCTCCAGGTTCCCTAATACCAGCGTCTCGTACCCCGCGGCGATAAAAAACTTCTCCTGGTCGCTGACACGGTCCCGCAGCTGCCATGCTCTGCTTGTGCTCTCGGCGGCGAGGTCGGATTGATCGAGATCCGCATACATGCGCCCCATCGACGCGTGAGCCATCGCGAAATTGGGATCAATTTCTGCGGCGCGCCGGAACAGCGGCAGAGCTGCCGCGGCGCCACTGGAGCTCACCACCTTCCATCCCGTGCTGTACGCTTCCAGCGCTTCGAGGGAAGGCGTCGTTGCCTCCGCCAGCGGCGTGTTGTGCTTTTCGATCGTGGCCAGCGACTCACCCACGCGGGTTCGAAATCGGCTGGACATTTGCCCCAGAGCATCCAGTACATCTTCTTTTCGCGCGGCTTGCGCCTGCTCTTCATCCAGCACGTCCCCTGTATGGCAATTCTTCGCTCGCAAACCCAGCACATATTGACTTCCCACGCGCGCAATCGAGCCTTCGAGTACAGCAGTACTGCCCAGTCGGGCGCATACATCCCGCGCTACATCCGGGGTAAGATGCGCGTCGGCTGTTCGACCTGACAAGCGAAGGGCATGCCGAATCCTCTGGTCTGAGATCAGGCTCAGAAAAGGCGACTGCTCCAACTGCACGGCCAAGCCCTGACGAAGCGCTTCATCGAACACCGGCTCGCCGGTAGAGTTGGCAAAATCGGCTAGTACCACCGTGTCCTTATCGTTAAAGACCGCCAAGGGCGGCCTGAGCAGACGCAGCCCCCCCGCGGCAACGGCCACTATTACTAGCGCGGCCACCGCAATCCATCCCCAAGGCTTCGTCTCCGCAATCTGTACCTGCACCTTGGAGTGCCTTGCCGCAAGAATGTCCACTTCCTGCCCCGGCACCAGATGCACGCTCTCCGCCATTCGGTATCCGCGTCCCGGCACCGTGAGAATGTATCGGTGGTCTTGCGGACTCTCGCCCAGCGCCTTGCGCAACATGAAAATGTTGCGGCTCAGGTTGGCCTCTTCCACAAAAGTGTGCGGCCACACTTGTTTCATCAAGTCGTCTTTGGTGACGACCGCCTGGCTATGCCGAACGAGGACCAGAAGGATCTGAAACGTCTTGGGAGTCAGTGGGACGATCTCGCCCGCACGAACCAGCGTCTCCTTCTCCGGATCGACGCGGAAAGGTCCGAACTCGTAGAACTTTTTTCCCGTTGGACTCTCATCCGTGGGCATTCAGCGCACTCCGTCCCATTAGCGGAGCGCAGTGTACCACGGCTCAGCCGCAAACCCGCTATGTGAAACCTCCCTATCAGAAACCCTCAACCCTCTTGTTTTCTGGCCGTTACGCCTCTGCGAGAAATTATCAGAATCTTTCAGATCGTCTGGAAGGACTTCTTGCTCCTCTTGCTGCCAAGCTGCGCTCGTTTGTACACGGACCACTGAGAAAGCAGAACCCATGGCAAAGAAAACGACGATCTCCATCGAGACCGATTCCTTGTTGATCATGCGCGGGCGCAATTTGCCTCGTGCGTGGTGTCCGATCTGCGCCGCCGAGAGCGAGATGATCGCGCTCGCCAACGCCGCTGTCATCTCAAACCTGGATCGGCCCGCCATCGACGAATGGCTCAACTCGGGCGAACTCCACCGCTCGCAGGCGGCTGATGGCTTCGAGCTCATTTGCCTCAATTCGCTTCTGGCCCGTGTGCAAATCAACAAAACCGGCTAAACCGCGGCTCGTCGCGGAAGACGAAATTCAAAGGGGACGATATGAAATCAACATGGACGTTTACTTCACCGCTCGGCTTGGCTCTTCTGGCGATCGCAGCTGGCTCGGCCGCGCAGGCACAAGCACCCAAGCTTCCCCACTACACAATCACCGATGTCGGCACCCTCGGAGGAACGTATAGCTACTCCTACGGTATCAACGAGGCCGGGGTGGTCTCTGGAGGAGCGGCCACAGCAACCGATACTGATGGCCTCGCCGAAAAAGGCTTTTTGTGGAACGGCAGCACCATGACCAATGTTGGAACGATCGGCGGGTCGGCCTGCCACGATTGCAGCAGCGAAGCCGGCGGCCCTAATTCCAGCGGACAATCCGCCGTGGTTTCTGAAACCCCGAGGCCCGCTTATCTGAATGAAGATTTCTGCGGCTTCGGCACTCACCGCCAGTGCCTCGGCGCAGTCTGGAAAAATGGCGCTCTGAAGGGACTTCCCAACCTGAAGGGAGGCCGCAACGGCCAGGCTTACTGGATCAATAAGCACGGGCAGCTCGCCGGCTTTACCGAGACTGGCGTTCTGGATTCCACCTGCGCATCGTCGGTGCCTTTTCAAGCGCTGCAATTCGAAGCCGTCATTTGGGGACCGCAGGGCAATGTGCGGGAGCTCAAACCGCTGCCCGGCGACACCGTCGGATTCGCATTCGGAATCAACGACAAGGGCCAAGTCGTCGGAGCTTCAGGTGTGTGCTCCAACACTTCGCTGCCGCCTGCGAACCCCGGCGCTCCGCACGCGGTGCTCTGGGAGAGCGACGGCACGCCTACAAATTTGGGTAGCTTGGCCGGTCAACCCTTCAACGTTGCGAACAGCATCAATAATCTTGGTGAAGTAAATGGAGGCGCATTGGCTGCCGACGGAACCGTTCACACTTTCTTGTGGAAAAGGAAGACGGGCATGCAGGACATCGGCACTCTACCCGGCGCCATCGTGACCGTCGCCCCATGCTGCCACACGCTTAACAATAACGATGAAATGACCGGCTTCTGGATCGATGGCGACGGCAACATGAGCGCCTTCTATTGGAAGAACAACGTGATGACCGACCTGAACTCGTTGATCTCGGCGAACTCCGGTTGGTATCTCCTCAATACCGCTTCGATCAACGATGCGGGACAGATCGCCGGCTTCGGCGTCAATCCCGACGGTGAAATTCACGCGTTCTTAGCCACCCCGTGCTTGAGCGCATGCGAAGAGCAATCCGACCCAACTAGCGCAGGGGGGCAAACCAACAGGCGTCCCATGCCTAACGTGCCAGAAAGTGTCCGCCGGTTCATTCGCCAGCAAATGAACCTTGCGCGATTCCCCCAACGAATCGCACCGCAGTGATACGCGGATGCCCGCTCTTCCTTCGCAGAGCGGGCACCTGCTTCTCAATCGGCTCCGCCTTTGGTGCTGCCCCGATCATTCGTCTCTACATCGAATTCGCTGATCCCGCTCCCCTTGACAATCCCCTGCTCATATCTGTAGAATTAGCACTCGATAGGCTTAACTGCTAACAGCAGCGCCTAACCCATCCAAATCATAGGGTTACAAAGATTCAATCAAGCACGTCAACCTTACTAACTACTTGAAAGGAGTAACAAACCATGGCGAAATTCTCACCACTCCATGACCGCCTTTTGGTCCGTCGTGTGGAGGAAGCTTCCACCACTCGTGGCGGCATCATCATCCCCGACTCGGCCAAAGACAAGCCCCAGGAGGGCGAAGTCATCTCTACCGGCAAAGGCCGCACCAACGACGAAGGCAAGACCTTCCCGCTCGCAGTGAAAGAGGGCGACCGCGTCCTGTTCGGCAAGTACTCCGGCACCGAAATCAAGATTGATGGCGAAGACTTCATCATCATGAAAGAAGAAGAAGTCCTCGGCATCCTCACCGGCGCCGCCACCCCGGCCAAGAAAGAACTCGCCGGCTCGAGGAAGTAAGCAAGCAAGTAAGGAAGCACTGTCATCCTGAGCGCGCTCTTTGCGCGAAGGATCTATGCAACTTGGTTTAGCTGGAAGCGAGTAGCTACAAGCTTCTAGCTCACAGCTCGTAGCTCAGAGCTGACAGCTAAAAAGAAATTCATAAGGAGATTCAGACAATGGCAAAGCAAATCGTTCACGGAGAAGAATCCCGTCAGGCGATCCTCCGCGGCGTCAACCTTCTGGCCGATGCCGTGAAGGTCACCCTCGGCCCCAAGGGTCGTAACGTAGTCATCGAAAAGAAATTCGGTTCGCCGACCATCACCAAAGACGGCGTCACCGTTGCCAAAGAAATCGAACTCAGGGATCCGCTCGAGAACATGGGCGCACAGATGGTTCGTGAAGTCGCCAGCAAGACGTCCGACGTCGCCGGAGACGGCACCACCACCGCCACCGTTCTCGCCCAGGCCATTTTCCGCGAAGGCGTCAAGACCGTTGCCGCCGGCGCCAACCCGATGGCCCTGAAGCGTGGCATCGAGAAGGCCGTCACCATCATCTGCGGCAAGATCGATAAAGAAGGCAACCGCGTCAACGGCGAGCTCGACAAGCTGTCGAAGCCCGTCAACAACGACGGAATGATCGCGCAGGTTGGGACGATTTCGGCTAACAATGACGAGACGATCGGCAAGATTATTGCCGAGGCGATGAAGAAGGTTGGCAAGGACGGCGTCATTACTGTTGAAGAGTCGAAGACGCTGGAGACGCAGTTGGAAGTAGTCGAGGGAATGCAGTTTGATCGTGGATATCTGTCTCCTTACTTCGTTACGGATCCGGAGCGGATGGAAGTTGCGATCGAAAATGCGTACATCCTGATCAACGAAAAGAAGATCAGCTCGATGAAGGACCTGCTCCCGCTGCTCGAGCAGATTGCGAAGTCGGGCAAGCCGCTGCTCATCATTGCTGAAGACGTGGAAGGCGAAGCGCTTGCTACCCTCGTCGTCAACAAGCTGCGTGGCACGCTGCAAGTCGCGGCCGTGAAGGCTCCTGGCTTCGGCGATCGTCGTAAGGCGATGCTGCAGGATATCGCGATCCTGACCGGCGGCAAGGCCATCACCGAAGATCTGGGCATTAAGCTCGAGAACGTGCAGATCGCGGACCTCGGCCAGGCCAAGAAGATCACCATCGACAAGGACAACACCACGGTGGTCGAAGGCAAGGGCAAGCACAGCGAGATCGAAGGCCGCGTGAAAGAAATTCGCAGCCAAGTCGAGAAGACCACCAGCGACTACGACCGCGAGAAGTTGCAGGAGCGGTTGGCGAAGCTGGTCGGTGGCGTAGCCGTGATCAAAGTCGGCGCCGCAACCGAAACCGAAATGAAGGAAAAGAAAGCCCGTGTGGAAGACGCGATGCATGCCACCCGCGCAGCCGTGGAAGAAGGCATTGTCCCCGGAGGCGGAGTTGCACTGGCCCGTTGTGCCGCAGCGCTCGACAAGGTGAAGGCCGAAGGCGATGAGCAGATCGGTATCAACATCGTGAAGCGCGCCATCACCGAGCCGCTGCGCCAGATCGTCGAGAACGCCGGCGAAGAAGGTGCAGTGATCCTGGGCAAGGTGCTCGAGTCCAAAGAGACCAACTTCGGATTCAACGCCTTCTCGAACGAGTACGAGGACCTGGTCAAGGCTGGCGTGCTCGATCCGACAAAGGTCGTGCGCACTGCCCTGCAGAACGCCGGCTCCATCGCCAGCTTGATGCTGACGACCGAAGCCCTGGTCGCGGAGATTCCTGAAAAGAAGGAAGCTCCCGCGGGCGGCGGACACGGCGGTGGCGGCGGCATGGGAGACATGTACTAAGAGCAGCTTCTAGCTATTAGCTCTTAGCTTCTAGCTAGGATCAAGGCCCCGCTCTTACGAGCGGGGCTTTTTGTTCGAGCGAGAATTGGCGCTCCCAGAATGACTACTCTCGTGAAGAGGCGTGTCACCGGTAACTGCACTTCGCATCTTGCAGTGAATTCAGAACTTTGGCGGAAAAGAAAAACGGCCCCAAAGCTGAGGCCGTCTCAGGTGCTTAGCACCCCGTCAGGGTCAACTTCATTATCGCCGGTCTTCCGCTGGCAATCAAGAAACTCTAGGGTCATAAGAACCGCGCTCCCGCCTGCGCAGTTTTATGCTGAACTCCTCCGAGATACCTCCCGAGGAATGGACCTGACGGGATGCGAACCCGCACCCGCGACCTTGACGGGGTGCTGTGCTTCCGCTACACCACAGGCCCACAGCTCAGCCTAAAAAGCGGAATCTAATACAAATATGGGACAGACGGGACGTACCCCGGTACTTCACGCCACTGAGCCGAAAGAAAAACTGGTGAACGTCCCGTCTGTCCCCACATAAACTTTTTTTTGCGGGGCGGTTACGGAGGCGCGTGGAGTGGAGCGCAGGCGGAGGAACAGCGCGGCCGCACCTGGCGCGGGGTATCGCCACCGAACGCGGCCGCGCTGTGCCGGAGCCGGAGCGGAACGGAACGGGCCGGAGCGCCCGGAGCCCCACCACATCTTGGACGGTGCGAGCGGAGCGAGTGCCGTTGCGTCACCACGGTCCTCGCCCTCGCGGGATGGGGGGCGGATCGGCTGCCGGCATCCGGCTCTCGGCTGGCACGACGAGAAGCGAAGTAATCGCCGGGCTGGTGGACAGTTAGGACTTTTTCGGGTCCTTCTCCGGGTTGGTTTCCGAGGCTCTCTTGGCGGAAATATGCTCGACGGTCGCGGAGGTGTCGGCGCCTGTCTTTAGTGTCCAGGCTGAACCAACCACCGATGGGGTTTCGCCCTGCGAGCCGGAGAAGAGACTGGCGGGCGTGTTGCTGCCCCGGGCGGCGGGTTGGAACGATTGGACCCCTTGCGAGCCGGAGAAGAGACTGGCGGGCGTGTTGCTGCCCTGGGCGGCGGGTTGGAACGATTGGACCCCTTGCGACCCGTAGTTTGGGTCGAGGTACACAACGTTCGGTCGGTTACCAAGGATGTACGGGCTGTTGGGGGGAGAGTAGAACGCTCCGATCGAGCTCTCTGACCTGGCTAAATGGCTGGCCACCGTCGACGCCAGATCGGAAACGTCCGAATGCAGTCTGGAGATGCCCTGAACAGCTTCCTTCAGTAGCAGGGTCTCCGACGAGTCCTCGTTAGTACGACGCATAATGTTGGCGAGCTTGACGGGGGTCTCTCCCCACTTCCCCTTCTGAGCTTGCTCGGCCTGTTTCTTCAGTTGCTCTACCGCGCTCTCAATGCTGTCGGGATCGGTTAGGTCGAACTCGATTGTTCGGAAGCCTGCGATGTCGAAGGGGATCTTCGATAGCTTCGGCTCGATGGCATGAATGATGGGCTTTTCGATCGCGTGGCGCACTGCGAGTTCGTAAAGCACGTTTGGGTTGTGCCCCTGTCAGGTCGGCCACGACGAGTGGTGACTCTTGCACAGCACGTAGGACTTGCGAGGTGATCATTCCCGGCTCGTCGATCTCGTCGCCACGGATGACTTCGTATTTTTCCGCGAGGGCCTTTCTGAAGATGTGTTTCAGGACCTTGTCGGATCGCTTTCGGATGTCGCTGTCGTTTGGGCCGATCGGCGCGATTACGAAGCAGGTTGGCTTTTGGGTGCTAGACATAGTGGCTCCTTGCGGTGTCCAGCATTGTAGCGGTGTCCTGGGGTTTGTTCTAGCTAAACTGGCGCGGGTGCGAGCGGAGCGAGTGCCGTTGCGTCACCACGGTCCTCGCCCTCGCGCGCTTGGAGTCGCGGCGGAGGTTTCCATCGTGTGATATCCTCCCACCTGTTTCCGGGCGGGTTCGCGAAATGAGTCTTGCTGCGATCGTCAAAAAGCTTAACGAGTTGATTCTCGACGCCGACCATGCGACGAGCATCGGGTCGTATGAGGTCTGGGGTCAGCGCGTCTTCGAATTCTTGTCAAGAGCGTTGGATTCGAGGACGGCGGGTGAATTCTCTAACATGTACCGGCGCGCCGACGAGTGGCCGGCGGCAAGGGGGCGGCAGCTCGGGATGCTTGAGGCAATCGCGGCTTCGCAGGACGATGGGAGTGTTGAGTTGAGTTCGGTACCTTCCGCGGCCATGGCGGCGCCGATTTCGAAGCGGGTGTTCGTGGTGCATGGGCACGACCACGGAGCGAAGGAGACGGTTGCGCGGTACCTGGAGCGGCTCGGGCTGGAAGCGGTCATTCTTCACGAGAAGCCGAGTGAGTCACGCACGGTGATCGAGAAGATCGAGGCGTTCTCTGACGTCGGTTTCGCTGTTGTTCTCCTCACGCCGGATGATGTGGGCGCGGCGAAGGCGGACGCCGCTAGTCTGAAGCCTCGGGCTCGTCAGAACGTGGTGCTGGAGCTCGGGTACTTCATTGGAAAGCTGAGGCGCAGCCGCGTGTGCGCGCTGTATACGCCAGGTGTCGAGATTCCCTCGGACTATTCAGGCGTCCTCTTCATTGAGCTCGACGCAAAAGGAGCGTGGCGGACTCTGCTAGCTCAGGAGCTCTCGAATGCTCGTCTGCCGATCAACGTTGCCGGGCTCCTCGGATCGTAGTCAGTCCTTGCCATTCTTCTCGTCGTCGTGCATGTGTTCGAGGTAGCAGGCTAGGTGGGCTTTCTTGTCGCCGTCGAGGCCCTTGTACGGCCACTGCTCCTGTGTGATCGGCTGGTTGCAGATCGCGCACATCGGTACTTTGGGCTGAGTCTCTTCCCGCACGGAAGGACTCCTGACCGCTGTTTAGGACTTCACGGGTTGTGGACACCTTACCACGGATGCGGCGGCGGGGAAGTTGCGTCCTGGTGGATGTCGATGGCGATCTCGATCCACTGCAGGCGGATGGCTAGGGCGATGAGGGCTTCGTTGGTTGTGGTGGTGTAGCGTTCGCGCATGTAGGCGAGGGCGCTGGTGACGCAGCGGGGCTTGAGGCCGAGATGGGCGGCGGCTTGGCGCTGGGTGAGTCCTTCGGCGAGCAGGGTGAGAATTCCGCCGCTGGCGCTCGCTGGGATTGCGCGGGGACTGATCGACGACGAATAAACCCGGGGACAGCAGACGGGACGTTCTCCGATTCTCCCAAGTCCTTGTCGCGAGGTCGTTGCGGGTTCAGGTGTCCCTTCGGGACACGATTGTTTCTTGGGTTGCGCGTTCCCGCCAGTGGAACTGGCGGGCTATTGTCATCGGTCCCTCCGGGACCTTTTCGGTTGCGGGCGCATGGCCGCCGACACGAGGGACCTGACGCGTGTGCGTGGGGTCACCTTGAGCTGTGATCAGGAGCATCGACGCCTCGCGTGATTTTCTGAGAGTTTAATTTAGCCACTTGTGTGGCTTGGCCTCCACGGACCTAGGGTCCGCGGGGGCTTTGTGTTGGGCGGCGGGAAAGTCGAGCTTCCCACCCTTGACTCGATTCGGGTGGAAGTCGTGCTCCTGGCGGGACGCGGGCGGGGGCGCCCGCGCTACATAAACACTTGATCTTTGACAATCCGGCTGGCGGTGACGGCCCTGCTCTTCGTTTTTGCGACGAGGGGCGGGGTGGGCGGAGCTTGTTTGAAATAGGGCGGGACAAATTCTTGATGAAGGGAATCTTCGGTGGTTGGGATCGGGGAGAAATGGTGACGTATGGGAGTCGAGTTGGTTCGGGACGGGGTTGCGGCTGTGGGAGAGGGCGGGATCGCGGGCGGGTCGATATGTTGCTCGTGGCGAGACGCGGGCGGGTGCCCCTTCGTCTCGCGCTCGGGACTGGTCCGCGCTACATGTTGGGGGGGTATGACGAGGAAGCAGCGGGGAGAGATGGCGGAGGCGGCGTTTATGGCGCGGGCCACGGCCTTGGGACTCCGGGTGGCCAAGCCCTGGGGCGAGATGCGGTACGACCTGATCGTAGACAACGGGAGTAAATTGCTGCGGGTGCAGGTGAAGTCCGCGCATCGGGCCGGACCGTATGGCGGGTACCTGATTCAGGCGCACGGCTGCTCAACCCGAGCCTACAACGCGAATGAGATCGATTTGCTGGCGGCGTATCTGGTTCCGGTCGATGCGTGGTATCTGTTTCCGGTGGAGGAATTCCTGAAATATAAGTCGATGAAGTTGTTTCCCGTTCTCCGGAGGAGGATGTCGAAGTTTGAGAGGTTTCGGGAGAACTGGGGGATCGTGAGATAGCTGTTGCTAGAGATGAGCCCCGCTGGGAGGCGGGGCTTTGTTATGTGAGCGAAGATGTCCCGCCTGTTCTCGTCTGTCGATTCAGGTGTCCCTCCGCAGGGACACGGTTGATTCTCGTTTCGAAGCTACCCGCCAGTAGAACTGGCGGGCTACTATCAGTGGTCCCTCCGGGACCTCTTTTCCGTTCACGCGTACGATGCGATCACCTACTCATAGTCGCCTTGAAAAGTGGCACGCCGGGTGGTACATCAGGGCTCCGGCTTCCTTACGTCGATCACGATGGTTTCGGCGAGGCGGTCCTGGGCGCACATGCGATTCTCGCTCCAGAAGTACTGGAGAAATCCGAGGCCGCCTTCGAGCACGGCGGCTCCGTAGCCGAGCGCTCTCTCGATCGACTGCCACACGCCCATCCGTGAATGGGTGAGCGATACGGCGCGGGTGCGCGCGATCCACTTGCCGGGGGTCCGGCCGTTCCCCAGATAGTTGGCGAGGCCGTAGTAGAGCACCAGCACTACGATGTTGCCGAGTTCGTGGAAGTCCCAGGAGAGATGGACCTCGTGCTGGTGCAGGATGAAGATGCGCCAGCAGGCCTCCGCCGGCGCCCAGAGCAGGACGGCGAGGATAAGATCGATCGCGTAGCCGAGGAGGCGCTGGCCAAAGGTCGCCAGCGGGAGGCCTTCCAGTTCGTGGAGACGTGCGCTTTCGGGGGCGTGAAAGTGGCGGTTGGTTTCGCTGGGAGGCTGCGTCGGGGTGGGAGTTGTTTTCTGGTTCATACCCAAGGGCATTACGAGGTGTTCAGGGTAGCACGGCGAAGTATTTTTTCTCGGCAGGGATTTGTTCTGACCGACCAAGAGTCAAAATCCCCATCCTCTCGCAGAAGGCGCGAGAACGATGGGGCACCCTCGTAACAATTGGAACATTCGCCTGTTCCCGTCCGTACCTCCTCTTGCCCCACTCATCTTTTTCGAAAGCGAGATCTCATGAAACAAGGGCTGGCTCTGTCTCCGATCCTGTTGCTCCTGGCAATTCCTCTCATATTCCTCGGCAACGCGGGGGCGCAGAACGCGGCTGCACAAAGTGTTCCGGCGCTCGACAAGATTCAGAATCAGGAGGAACTGGACCGCGTTGGCGCTGCTCTCGATGCGGCGCTGTTTGATTCCTACAACCACTGCGATCTCGAGAAGTTTGCTTCGTTCATGGACGAGAACGTCGAGTTCTATCACGATCAGGGCGGCGTCACTCTGGGCAGAGCGGCCTTGACCGAGAGCGTCAAACAAAACATTTGTGGCAAGGTCACTCGCGAACTGGTTCCCGGAACGCTGAAGGTGTACCACATGAAGGGTTACGGGTTTGTCGAGATGGGCGTGCACCGCTTCCACCATCCCGGGCACGACGACACCGAAGGAGTGGGTGAGGGGCAGTTCGTTCATCTGTGGCAGTATAAGGACGGGGCGTGGAAGGTCACGCGCGTGATCAGCTACGACCATCACGCGGCTGGGAAATGACGCGGTAGCATTGGCAATCGAAAGTCAAAAATCCCCATCCTAACGTCGCAGACTGCGCGACGTTAGGATGGGGCACCCGCTCATACTTAGCTTCCAGACACCAGGCAGGACATTGGCCCCGCTGGAGGGAAAACGCGGGCGGGGGCGCCCGCGCCACATAACCTCCTTGGGTACACTTTGGTTATTGCGGCGTCACCGAAAAAGGTGGGGGGCGCGTGCTATAGTGCGATTTCAGCCATGGGATCCTTTCTTTTCTTTGCGTTTTCGTGGTGGGGAATCCTGGTCAGGATTGTGGCTCTGGTCCACTTCATCCGGCGGCGACCGGATTATTTCTGGATATGGGTAATCCTGATTCACCCGATCGGCGCGCTGGTATATATCGTCGTGGAGGTGATTCCGGATGCGGGGCTGCTGCGGGGTTCGTTTCAAGTCTTTCCGCGAAGGAAACGGATCCAGGAGTTGGAGCGGACGATCCTCGATAATCCTTCGGCGGGAAATTACGAAGAGCTTGGGTTGCTGTACATCGACGACGGGAACTACGCGCGGGCTAAGGATTCATTCGACAAGGCGATTTCGTCGCGGACGGACCATGTCGATCCGTTCTACAGACGCGGGGTCGCGGAGATCGAACTGGGAGAGTTTGCGGCGGCGGTGCCGGACTTAGAGCGCGCTGTCAGTTCCGATCCCGATTACGACTTTCACCGGGCCAAGGGACTGCTGGCTTGGGCGCACGCGCAGACGGGACAGATTGAGAAGGCAGATGCGATGTTCCGCGAGGCGACGCGGATTTCTACCATCTCTGAGACGTACTACCACTACGCGCTGTTTCTGCAGGCGCAGGGGCGCGCCGCTGAGGCCCGCGTATGGTCGCAGAAGATTCTGGACAAGAAACCGACGATGCCGGGATATTTGCGGCGGCGGGAGCGGCCGTGGTTCCGCAAAGCCAGCGCGCTGCTGGGACGATTGCCGGCCACGTAAGGCGTTCCTCGGCCACCGGCCGATCGTCGAGCTTCGCTCGACGGGACAGCCGAGGGCGGCTGTCCCCACATGTCCGATGTTAAAATGAAGGGTGAAGATTTCCACGCCCTCCGTCCGGCTGCTGGCGACTGATATCGACGGCACGCTGCTTAATCCACAATTTCAGGTTTCTGAGTGCGATCTGATGGCGCTGCGGCGCGCGCACGCGGCGGGGATCGAGATTGTGCTGGTGACCGGACGCAGGCATACGTTTGCCTTGCCTATCGCGAAGCAGTTGGGGTTCGATCTTTGGCTGATCAGTTCGAACGGGGCGGTGACGCGGTCGCTGGAGGGGGAGACGTTTCATCGCGACTTGATGCCGGCGGAGACTTGCCGGAGGCTTTGCGGGGCGATGCAAGAGTTCCGGGGGAATACCGTTCTGACATTTGATCAGGAAACCAAGGGCGCGATTGTGCTGGAGAGGATGGACGAATTGGGGGCGAGCATCCGGCGCTGGCTTGAGAAGAATATGGAGTACATCGAGTTTGTCGTGCCAATCGAAGATGCGCTGGTGAACGATCCGGTGCAGGCGATGTTTTGTGGGACGATGGCGCGGATGAGCCGGACGCTACGGGTGCTGGAAGGGGCGGGCATGGATGGGACAGTAACCGTGCTGCGCACGGAGTATCCGGAGCGGGATTTGTCGATGATCGACGTGCTGAATGCGGGATGCTCCAAGGGACATGCGCTGGAGCGGTGGGCTGGGCATCGCGGGTACCGGCGCGAAGAGGTCATGGCCGTTGGTGATAACCATAATGATGTTGAGATGCTTGAGTTTGCGGGGCATCCGGTTATCATGGGGAATGCGTGCGAGGAGTTGCGCAGCCGCGGGTGGACGGTGACGCTGAGCAACGATGCGTGCGGGATTGCAGCGGCGGTGGAGTTGGCGCTGGATGGGAAGCTAGACGCCGCGGGGCTTCGGTCGTAAGCTTCGAGTTACGAGCTTCGAGTTTCAAGGCTGGGATGAATTGGTTGGGTCCAACTCGGGTGCGTTTGGCGATCATCGCGGTTCTCGCGGTGGGGGCGCTTCCCTGCTTTGCCGGTGAGGTTGCGGTGCTGAAGAATGGGTTCTCCATTCGGCATGAGCGACGGGAGATTGTTGGGGATGTTACGCGGTTGTACGTGACGGCGGATGGGTCTGGCTTCGTGGATGTGCCTACGGCGGAGATTGAGCATTTTGAGGCGGCGCCGCAAGAGGCGGCTTCCGGCTCCCGGCTTTCGGCTTCCGGAAAATCCCCACCCTTCGACAAGCTCAGGGCAAGCTCTCTCGCAAAATACGCGAGAAATGGGACACCCAGTTCGGGTCCGTTAGATCTGAATGAGGTGGTGAATTCGGCTAGCGGGAGGTACCGGCTGGATCCGGATCTCGTGAACAGTGTGATCAAGGCGGAGAGCGGGTTTAACGTGCGGGCGGTGTCGCCGAAGGGTGCGCAGGGGCTGATGCAATTGATGCCGGGGACGGCATCGCAGTTGGGAGTGCCGAATGCGTTCGATCCGCAGGCCAATGTCGAGGGTGGAACGAAGTATCTGCGGGAACTTCTGGAGCGCTACAACTTTGATCTGGTGAAGGCGCTAGCGGCCTACAATGCGGGGCCGCAGCGGGTGGAACAGTTTGGGGGCGTGCCTCCGTATTATGAGACGCGGGCGTATGTGGCGCGGATCGTCAGGGACTTTAATAGGAAGAAGGCGGCTCAGGAAAAGGCGGCTGCCAGCTCGGCGGCGAAAGCTGGCGCTGCGAAGCACGCCAGCACGAAGAGTCCAACTAGCAGCAACGCGCACGATTCCAGCCTGGTTCAAGCAAAGGCAAGGTCGTCCCAGATAAGTTCGGCCCCGGCAAGGCAGTAGGTGATTCCGACCTACGTTCAGTCAAGCCAATCCAAGACCAGTGTCTCGCTTGCTCGACCGACAGCCGAAAGCGGCTGTCGCCACATGAGTGTTCTGGTTTGACCCCTCGGGCTCAGTCATTTACCTTGGGTGGTGCCGTTTTCCGCTGCGCGTTGCGAGCGCGGCGGCGCGGAGTCTTTCCCCTTCATGGATAAGAAGCGCATTCTGGCCAGCGTCGTGGTGTTCCTCATCCTGGCCGTTCTGGTTTACCTGCAATACCGGCACTGGCGGAGCTTTGATTGGGGCACGTTCTGGAGCCAGACGCATCGCATCAAGAAGATCCGTGTGTTGTACGGGATTGCCTACATTTACATCGCCTATGTGATGCGGGCGTTGCGCTGGAAGATTTTCCTGAAGCCGGTCCGGCCGACGACAACAGTGGCGGAGTTGGTATCGCCGACGCTGGTTGGGTTCGCGGGGATCGCACTGCTGGGGCGGGCAGGGGAATTCATTCGTCCGTACCTGATCGCACGACGGACAGAGCTTCCCTTTTCGTCGCAACTGGCCGTTTGGGCTGTGGAACGGATCTTTGACATCGGAGCGTTCGCGGTACTGGTAGCGCTGGCCATTTTTCTGCCGAGTGCGTTGCCTTCCATTCCACATCCTGAGTTCTACAGAAGCTTCCGGGAAGCGAGCTTTCTTCTGATTGCCATCGTCGCGGGGACCGCGGTGGCGGCAGTCCTGATCCGCCGCAATGTGGACGTCGCGGCGCAGTGGGTGGAACAGCGATTTGCGCACCTCTCTTCCAACCTGGGACATCGGCTGGGCCAGAAGGTGAGAGAGTTCGGGATGGGCCTCAACACGATTCACGGACCGTTGTCGATGCTGTGGCTGGCAATGGTATCGGTGGGAATGTGGTATCTGATTGCGCTGGCGTACAAGGAAGTGACGCATTCCTACGGTGTGGACGCGCTGGAAATTCCAGTCTCGCAGTTGTTGATTCTGATCTTCGCCAGCATGGTGGGTTCGCTGTTGCAGTTGCCTGCCGTCGGTGGTGGTTCGCAGATCGCCACGGTCGCGATCCTGTCGAGTGTGTTTGATGTGCCTGCGGAGATGGCGGCCAGTTGCGGGATCCTGCTCTGGCTGGTGACCTTTGCGGCAGTGGTGCCGCTGGGTCTGATTCTGGCGCACCATGAGAGGTTGTCTCTGCGGAAGTTGTCGGTGGAAAGCCACCAGGCGGAGGAATCGGAGATGCGGAAACCGCAGGGACCGTGAGTCGGATGTTCGTGCCCGTCGACGCGGTCTCTGCAAAGTATTGTCCCCTCAAGGGCCTACGCGGTTTGTTGGCGAAGGGTGACTCCAACGACATTGGTTTCTCGTGCAGGAAGCAGCGCTCCAAGCGGTGCCTCGGAGACTACTGTGCGCACTAAGTCAGTTTCTCGCCGCCACCAGCCGCTGAAGGTCTGTGCGCCTGAATAGCGAATGCTTAAGGGATGCCAAATGGGGGAGTCTTCGGTGAGAGTCCCCATCGTTGGGGATGGCTTCACGTTCATGCATCGAGTATTGAGCCGAAGACCGACGCGCAGGGCTTTGAGCGCGCTTTCCTTGCCGCTCCAGAGCAGAGCCAGAAGCAGGGCGCGTTCAGGCAGAGGGGTGTCCGCGATGAGCACCTGCTCGTCGGCGGTGAAGTAGTCGTCGACGAAAGCGGCGCTGCGCGGTTCAACCATTTCCAGATCACAACCGAAGTTGCTGCCGGGTGGTCCGAGCGTGCACAGGGCGGTGCCCGCACGATGACTGAGTGAGATGGCGATGTCTGCCGGCTCGCCGTGGAGAAAGACTTCTGGTGCACCAGACGATGCGGCGCGGATCTCGAGGTCGGCGAGGGCGAGAAGATTTGTCGGCAGGTTGAGGCAGGCGGCGAGGGCCTGCTTCGCGGTCCAGCGACCGAGGCGCCAGTCCGAGCGGCGCTTGAGAAAGCGCAGGGCGGCGAGGGCAGTCGCCTCGCGCGGGCTCAGCCAGTTGTTGTTCGTGGGGACGTCGGATTCGGTTTGTTCCAGCCAGTAGATGTCCATTGCGGTGTAACGCGTCCCTTCAAGGAACAATCGACCACAGGGGCTGAAGCCCACGTTCATTGAAGCCTTTACGCGGCCCTGAAGGGCCGCTCTTCCACGGTGGCCTCTTACTCTGTGTGCTGCAATCGCCGATTCGCGGCTCGATACGCTAGGCGGCTTCTACGATCTCCAGGGTTCCCTTTTCGAGGGCTTCCTCCTCGCGCTGGATTCCCCGCTCGACTGCGTTGATGAGATAAGAACGGAGATTTGCCGGCGGAATAATGTGATCGAGGGCGCCCACGCTCAGGGCACGGAACACGCTGTGCACGCGGTCAAACTCGCTGGCCATTTCGCCTAGTTTCTCGGAATAGACGAGGTCGTGAAGTTCGTTCCACTGGGAGCGCAGGCGTCCTTTTTCGGCGGCATCCGCCTGGAGCATGGCCTGGTTCAAAGCCTGGAGGCGTTCGTCTTTGCGGGTGCGAGTCTCGACTTCACCGGCAAAAACTACTGCTGCAGCGGGGGCACCGCCGATCACAGAGGCATAGGTTCCTTCCAACGCAGCGACCTCAAGCTGCTCGTTTAGCGCGCGGGAGAACACCACGTAAGCACCGCCGTGATAACGAGATATCACACAAAATACAATGGGGCCCTTGAAGTTCACCACGGCCCGGCCAATCTCGGCGCCATACTCGAGTTGCAGGCGGCGCATGGATTCCGGCGAACCGTCAAAGCCGGACAGATTCGCGAGGACAACTACCGGGCGATTACTGCTGGCAGCGTTGATGGCACGCGCCACTTTCTTGGAAGACTGAGGGAATAAGGTCCCAGCGGACCACTGGTCGGGTCCGTCGGCGGGGACAAATCCGAGTCGTGGCAACGAGCGCGATTCGATTCCGATGAGGCACACAGGATAACCGCCGAGATGAGCGTCCCATACGACACCGGTTTCGGCGGCTCGCATTCCCGCCCAGCGCTCCAGCGGAGGATGGTCCTGGTCGACGGCCGCCATCATCACTTTGCGAATTTCGAAAGGCTTCTTTCTGCCGGGGTTGGTTTCGTCGGACAAGATCTCGCCGACATACGCGAAACCATCTTCACCGTTTTCGTTGTGAGGGAAAGTCTGCACGTCGCGAGTGATGGGATCGGTGGTGGCGGCGCGCCGTGGAAAGCGCTCCCCCGGGTATACGTATGTGTGATCGTAATGGCGGAACAGAATATGGCAGGCTTCATTGATGTCGCTCGCCCAATATTGGGCCTGGCCGTTGACTCCCATAATGCGGTCGTAGCCGCCGATGCCCTGATTATCTTCGGCCGAGATTCCGCCGGAGTAGTCAAGGGCGCGCTTGCCGGTGAGGACCATGGCGGCCTTCGGGGTCATGATCAGAATGCCGCGGGTGTGCATCAACATGGTAGCTTCAGCGTTCCAGTAGGGCTGTGCGCCCACGTTGATGCCGTTGATGAGGAGATTCACTTCGCCGCCGGCTTGGGTGAATTGAATCAGACGGCGCAGGACGCGGGCGATCCAGTCCATGTTCTCGACGCCGCTCTCCATGGAGATTTTGGCGCCGGCAGAGATTGGGAACCACTCCACGGGGATGCCCTTCTCTTCTGCGAGATCAAGAGCGGCACTGATGAGGCGGCACTCAGTTTCGGCGAGGGCGCCAAGATCCTTGCTGGGATCTCCGAGGAGCAGGACGCGAGCCATGCCTTCGGGGTATCGCTTGGTGAAGTTGCGGATCACGCCGACGATGATGTTGGCGCGGTTCTTGCCGTAGGGACGATCGACAGGAACGAGCTTTCGGTCGGCATCGAGGTCGTACTCGACGAAATCGCCGGGGGGAAATTCGCTGCGCGCATCTTCGCGAGCGGGCGCAAGCATCTTGATGATTTCGTACGGATAGACCAGGCCACGCTGGCGGACGCGAACGACTTTCTGGTCGTATTCGGAAAGCGGTTTGAGCGCGAGGAGTTTATCGGCCGGGCGGAAAGTAATGAGCAAGCCGCTGCCCACGGGGCTCGAGATGCGCACGACCAGATCGCGCAGTTCTCCGGTGGCGGGATTGGGGATGCGGGCACGCACCACGACTTGTTCGAGGCCCAGACCTTCGGTGACGGGAAGGAGGCGACGCACGATGTTGCGCAATTCCTCCGGTTTCAGATTGAGCGAAGGCCAGACATAGAGGAATACGCGGTTCCAGTAGAGGCGCTCCTGGGGGCGGCGGCGCGACTGAAACAGGCGAATCGCCGCGAGGGTTTCCATGAGCATGCGTTCCAGATGCGGCAATTGCACGATGCGCCCGGCTTCATCGCGCACAGGAGTGACGTCGCGAACCTCGGCAGCGGCGAACAGGCGCTCGTCCTTGGGATTGTCGCGGGCCACGGCGTGCAAGAGATAAACGTCTTCGACCGAGGGCACGCGATCGATCTTGAAATTGCCGAGGCGCCAGAGATGCAGGCGCTTCCCCATCATGGGATGCAAGCCGCGGAAGAACGGATCTTCCTGATACTCATTACCATTGAGATGGTAAGTGAAATGTTGCAAGCCGCTCACGCGCGGGCCCTGGCTCGCGCCAGCGGCGGACACAACGATGCGCCGGATGGGACGGTGAAACGCAACCTGATTGAGCATGGTTTGAATTTCGCGTTGCGTCGCGTCCGGGTCGCCTAATTTTGCGGAATGGCAAACGTGAAAATCCATGACGATGTCGTGATCGGCGGGAACTTCCGCGATCAGAGCGAACAGCGCCTGCGCCGCCGCAGGTAGGCCCTTACATTTGGAATACGTGGCAAAGACATGAATGCGCTTGCCTTCGTCATCATATTCAGCCAAGAAACAGGGATGCCCCTCAGCCGACAAGGAACGAGAGTTCACGAGCGCACTATTGCGATAGTACCGCCAGGTGAGCACCTCGAGCATGGTACTGCATAAAGCGGGTTCGGCGGATGGGAAGCGGGCGGCAAACAGGCCTGCGAGCAGTTGAGGACACTCGATCAGCGCGTGCAGCCGGGCACGGCGATCCGCTGCGTCGGAATGCGCGTCGAGATAGTTGAGGTGGTCCTCTGCTTCCCGGAAGACCTGATCGCGGGCACGCTCAAACAACGGCTCATCGAAGTAGCGATAGCGCACCTCCCGCGCGAGATCGCTGACCGAGGGATAGATTTCATGGGTGATGGTGATGATGGGATCGAGTAGCGTCCGGAAGGAACTGCTGGCGGGTGGTCCCGGAGCCTTGGCGTGGCGCAGACGCCGCTCGAGAATATCGAGAATCGAGGCGACCTGCCCCGCCATTCGCTGGTGCGATTTGCAAATCCACAGCAACGTCTCTTTCAGTCGAGGAGATCCATCGAGTTCGCGCACGCCATAGTGCGCCAAAGCGCTGAGGAGTGCTTCGACAAAGGCAGGAGGAAGCCCTTCCGCATTGGTCTCGACCAGGCGCAGATAAGAGAACAGATACGACTCGGCGCTGGGCTCTTCCCCAGAAGCGCGATGGTTGACATCCGGTTCGCGATGAAACAGCGAACAGACATCCACAAAAATCCTGAGAATCTCGTCCTCGTGCTGGGTGATGTCGTCGCCGTGCGCAGGACAGGTCTGGCTCCAGGCTGCGAGCTGGCGAGCGGAAGCTGACGGGTCAAGGTCAAATCCCAGCATGACCTGGCGAAGTTCCTTGAGAGTATCGATGCAGGAGGCCTCCCGATGTTCACGCCAGGTATGGGATTCGCCAAAGACCACGCGCTTTTGCGGTCCGGTCGCGTCGGCGCCAACGGCGCCCTCGATCTGAACAAGAGGAGCGCCGGCGTCGACCTGCACATTCGGCATGATCATGATTTTCCGGACTCGTCCGGAAAAAGGCGCGACGACCTGCGTCTCCATTTTCATGGCTTCGAGCACGGCGATGCGGTCGCCGACAGTGACGGTGTCCCCCACGTTGACCGCGATGGAAACGACCACAGATGGAGCCGGAGCATGCACCACGCCTCCGTCGTCGCGGTCCACCTGATGCGACACGGCGTCCACGTCGATACGCGAACTTATTCCCTGGCTGACTGAGACAGTGTGGAATTTGCGGCCGAAGACAACGAGCCAGGATTCAAACTGATCCAAGCGGTCGATGTGGGCCTCGATCCGTGCTCCGTCGACCTGGATGCGGTAATCTCGTGGGCCGATGCGGTGCGTCTTGATCGCGTAAAGGTGGCCGTGATGGCGCAAAGCGAGGACGCGGCCAATGCCACTCTGCACGCGGGGCCGGCCGCGCGCGGCGGATGCGTAAAATTGAGACTGCTCCACAGCCAGTTCGGCCTCGTAGGCATCAATGGCGGCCTGGACCAGCGCAACGTCAGCATACTTCCGGAAGAGATGTCCGTCTTCCGCCGCGATGCGGTCGAGCCAACCGACATCGACGTTGCCGTTCTGCACCTCTTCGCGGCCTAGCATTTCCAGCAAGAATGCTTTATTGCTGGCGCCGCCCTTGACGACGATCACGCTCTCGCCCAGCGCCCGTTGCAGCCGGGACAACGCCTCTTTGCGAGTCTGACCGTAGGCGATGACTTTGGCGATCATGGAATCAAACTCGTGAGAAATGCTGTCGCCTTCGGCGACGCCGGTATCAACGCGCACACCGGGACCGGTCACCATGCGAAAACGTTCGAGAACGCCCGGGGCCGCCGCGAAATCGTTATCCGGATCCTCCGCATTGAGGCGGACCTCGATTGCGTGGCCGAAACTGCGCGGGGAATCGCCTTCGAGACGCTCGCCCCGCGCAACGTGGATCTGGAGTTTCACAACATCGACACCCGTGGTGCATTCGGTGACGGGATGCTCAACCTGCAACCGGGTATTCACTTCCATGAAAAAGAATTGCCGGGCCTCCGGTGCGTAGAGAAATTCCACCGTGCCGGCGTTGGTGTAGCCGGCACTCTTGCTGAGGCGAACCGCGGCTTCGCGCAAATCCTGATCTTGTTGGGAAGAAAGCGCCGGGGAAGGCGCCTCTTCGAGGACTTTCTGATGCCGGCGCTGAATCGTGCAATCGCGTACGCCGACTGCCCACGCGGTTCCGAAGTTGTCGGCGATGACCTGGACCTCGATGTGGCGGGCTCCCTCGACCAATCTCTCCATAAAGACGGTGGGGTCCCCGAATGCCTTGAAGGCCTCGGCGCGGGCGCGCTCAAACGCCTGCGGCAGTTGGCTGGCGGAATGAACGAGACGAATCCCGTGGCCACCGCCGCCCGCAGTCGCTTTGATCAGCAGAGGAAAGCCCAGGCGCTGCGCATGGGACAGAGCATCCGTGATGGTTTCGACCGGACCGCCACTCCAGGGAGCCACCGCGATTTGCGACTGTTCCGCGAGGCGTTTGGCAGCGATCTTGTCACCGAGGCGGCGCATGACATCGCCACTTGGGCCGATAAAGACGATTCCCATTTCCTGGCAGAGGTCAGCGAAGGCTGCGTGTTCCGCTACGAAGCCCCATCCGACCCAGACTGCATCGGCGTGCGCTTCCGCCAGAACCTGTTCGAGGCGCTTGTAGTCGAGGTAGGTACTCTTGGTATGCAGGGTGTCGCGATCCAGGGATTGGGCGGCACCGAGAGAGAGCGCCTCGTCGGCTTCGCGGACGAACATGGCATGGCGGTCGGGTTCGGTGAAAAGCGCGATGGTGCGCAACGGCACGCCGTGCTCAGAGCTGAACTCACGGACAGCATGGATGAAGCGCATCGCGGGTTCGCCGCGGTTCACAATCGCAATCCGTCGAAAGTCATTCACCATAAGGACCCCGGTTCTTCGAGTTGTGCGTTACTTGGGCGCGCTCATCACGCTACGAGAACGGCATCTCCTGACATGATTTCCTGCAGCGTTTTCAGATGTTGCTCGTTCACGGCATTCGGGAGCGCGACGGTCTGGTAGCCCGTGAGGCGCAGGACGCAGTTCCCTTTCGAATCGATGACATCCACATCGAAACTTCCTTGCGTTGCGTCGGGAGTGAGCACCGCGTACAGCTTGCCGTCGGTCGCGGCGGGCATACGGTAGAGAGAAGCCTGGCGAACATGCTGGGGCAAGCCCATGCGGCCTTGCACTCCGAGTTCCCAGATGCCAGCAGTCTGGAAACACAGCTCAATCAGGCGCGGCTGCATAACCGTGGATAGCTCAGAGGGCTGATGATTGGGAGGCAGATTGGTCGCCATCAGTCCAATGAGGCGCTTGCCATCCCACCATGCCTTCTCGAGAACCTGATAAGCCGGCCCGTGGAAGTAGAGGCGGTAGATGTCGGCGGCTTCGATGACGTGGCCCTCGGGTCTACCCAACGCGTCGACCAGAGGAGATTGGGTGCGTTGTCTCGCGAGCCGGACGCGCGCGTTGAAGTGGGTGGTCGGTTGGGGCTCGGCCTGATTGGGCAGGGAGCGGTGTCCGATCAGCCGGCAATCCGCCAGCAGTTCCTCTCCGTGAGGATGAATTCGCGTTTCGATCCGAAGCGCACGCGGTTCGCTGCGATAGAACTTGAAGGGCGCGAGGAAGTTCACATCTTCTATGGCTTCGACCTGCCAGCCTGGGAGCACGGCGAGAGCGGCTTCGGCGAAGGCCTCAATGCCCATCACGCCAGGCAGAACGGGGGTGCCGTCAATCTGATGGTCGTGGAGGAACGGTTGATCGTGTGGGTTGAGAATGGTCTCGACTGTGTAGCCACTCGAGACGCCGAGGGAGACGATTGCACCGGAGATGGGTCCAGAGGCTGAAGCCTCTCCGGTAGTTTGTACAGTGGATGCGTCTAGTCCGCCGGTCGCGTCGAGTTCATTCAGCAAGACGCCGAGGCGCTGTGCGACCACAATTTCGCCACGTGTCCCTCCGGCGGTGAGTTCACGGCGGATCAGCGGGATGCCGGCCTCAGGCGGCAACATGTCGATTCCGGCAAGCTCCATCATCTTCGGGATGGAGCCGCGAGTAGCCATGCCGATTCCGCCCCATGCGGTCCAGTCGATGACGATTCCACGCGTCGTGGGACGAGTAGTGCGGAAGTTCGACGTGATCTTGCAGAGCAGATCGTTGGCGGAGCTGTAGTCGGTTTGGCCGGAGTTGCCGAAGCGGCCGGCAATTGAACTGAAGGCCACGGTCGTGCCTAGAGGCATGTCGCCGATGGCGTGCAGCAGATTGAAGAAGCCATTGGCCTTGACGTCGAAGACCAGATCGAATTCCCGTGGATCTTTGTCGGGCAGGAAATGACTACGCTCAATGCCAGCGGCGTGCAGCAGGACATCGATGCGGCCATGGCTCTTGCGCACCTCGTCAATGACTTTGGCGACCGCCGGCGCATCGGCGAGGTTGACGCTGAAATAATGTGGCGTGCCGCCCGCCGCTAGAACCGCGTCAATGGCGGATTGGGCCGCGTGCGCCCTTTCCAGGCTGGCGAGTTCCTTTTCGACGAGCGCGGGAGTGGCTCGCTCGCCGCGGTTCTGGATTCGAGCGAACAGGTCGCGTTTGAGATTCTCTTTGTCGGTGACAAAGCGGTTAAGGTCGGGATTGTCCGGATCGGGCTTAGGCACCAGGTCGAGCAGATAGAAGGTGCCACCCGATGCGGCGGCTAGATCGGCAGTGATGGCTGAGACAATGCTGCCCGCGGCGCCGGTGATGACGAAGACGCTGTTCTTGTCGAGCACCATGCCGGGCTGGCCATCGGCGGCGGGTTGTTCGTCGAGGCCAATGGACCAGCGCTGGTCTGCGGTGTATCCGATCTCGACTGCGCCAGGATCGCGCTGGGCTTCGGCGATGAGGAGTTCAGCAACTTCGGTGGCAGGGCGAGTGGATTCGAAGTCGACTGCTTTGACCAGGGACTCCGGGCGTTCGCGTTTGTAGGTCTTGGTGAAGCCGGTTACGGAGCCACCGAGAGGAGCCGTGGCTCCGGTGTCGTCATAACCGTGATGGCCACCGAGCCGCGTCGCCGATACGAAGAATGTGCCGGTACGAGCGACGTGCTCGTATAAGGCGCGCATCGTGGTGTAGAGCGACTTCACTCGCACACCCAGGGCGTCGTGCCAGGCGGCGGAGTCGAGTTGGCGGAGGTCGCCCTCGTTGTCGAGCGCTGGCAGGCAGAAGATGCCTTGGATTGGGCCGGCGGCGGTCCATGATTTGACGAGTGCGTTCAGCGTGTCGGAGCCAGGAGTGTCCTCGATGGTGAGCACTTGCACTCCCAGCGCGCGGAGGCGTTCGGTTAGTGCCGGCGCCACGCCGCCCTTGTCGGGCATCACGATGACGCGGCTGTTGCGGTCGAGTTTCACGCCGGTCTCTTTGCAAACTGTGAGCGGAGGACGCAACGTCGCGACCGGTACGCGCCGTGGAATGCGATCCGTGGCATCGAAGTTGGCAAGGGTTGGTCGCGCGGAAGGAGCGGATGCCGCTTTCGGTTCTGTTTGATCCAGCTTCACAGCAGGCTCGGCAGTGGCCGCGACAAGCGCGGACCGGTCGTGCGCGAACTTGATGACATGCGCCAGCGTCGGAAAATCGCGGAGCTTCATGTTTTCGTTGCGGGGAATGTTGTAGGCGGCACGCACCGCGGCGAACATCTCTGCCTGCTTGACAGTATCGACGCCGAGGTCGGCTTCGAGGTCAAGATCCAGGTCCAGCATGTCTTCTGGGTAGCCGGTCTTCTCGGCCACGATCTGGAGGACCTTCAACTTTATTGGGTCATCTTTCTTTAGCGATTCGTCAGAATTGGCGGCCGTTTCGACCGGCACCTGAGGCGGGGCAACGGGCTCCGCCGGCGTCGGGGAGGACGCGACGGATATCGGTTCTGCTGCCGCGGGCGCGCCCGCCAGATCAGGCCGATTCTCGTACACGAATCGGATCACGTGAGCGAGGGTGGGATAGTCACGGAGCTTGCGGTTCTCATCGCGGGGAATGCTATAGATTTCACGGATCGCGGCGAACATCTCGGCTTGCTTCACGGTGTCGACGCCGAGGTCGGCTTCGAGGTCGAGATCGAGGTCCAACATGTCTTGCGGGTATCCGGTCTTCTCAACCATCAGCGCGAGGATGCGCTCCTTCACGGCCTCGCCGGATTTAGTGGAAGGAGCGGCGGGCTTTGCTGTCACGACTGGGGCCGGGACCGCTTCTTCTTTCGCAGGTGCGACCACAGTCAGCACCGGTTTTGCGGTGGCGAGGTCGGGACGTTTCTCGTAGACGAAGCGAATCACATGGGCCAGCGTGGGGTAATCGCGGAGCTTGCGGTCCTCGTCGCGGGGGATGTTGTAGATTTCGCGGATGGCCGCGAACATCTCCGCTTGCTTGACCGTGTCGACGCCGAGGTCGGCTTCGAGGTCGAGATCCAGATCGAGCATGTCTTGCGGGTAGCCGGTCTTTTCGACCATCAGGGCAAGGATCCGCTCTTTCACAGAGTCTTCATCTTTAGTGGAGATGGAGGCGGCGATCGGAGCGGGCGTCGGGACGGGCGTTGGAGCGGCAGCCTTGACTGCGGGAGCCACCTTCGGTTCCGGCGCCGATACCACTCCCTGAGGAGGCGTGGGTCGCGTGGCGTGAAGGCCGGGCTTGCGATCGTGCACGAACTGGATCACGCGAGCGAGCGTGGGAAAGTCGCGCAGTTTGATCGTGTCGTCGCGGACGATGCCGTAGGCCTCGCGGATGGTGGCCATGACCTCGGCTTGTTTCACGGTGTCGATGCCGAGGTCGGCTTCGAGATCGAGGTCCAGGTCGAGCATGTCAACGGGATATCCGGTTTTCTCGGCGACCAGAGCCAGCACACGTTCCTTGACTGGATCGGCTTCCACAGCAGGTTTCGGCGCTAACGGCGGCAGCGGCGCGGGCACTTTGGTTTCAACCTGCGCTGCAGCAACGGGGCGCAGCGGTTGGGCTTTGGCTGCAACGACAACTGGTGCTGGCGCTTTTGGAGGTGCGACGACGGGCGCCTTGTGGGATTCTTGTGCGACTTCCGCCAAGCGGGCCGCTGGGCGTTGGTCGCGCACTCGCAGGGTGCGGTGGACGACTTCTAGGTCGGCAGTGGGATAGCCAGCGATCTGGCTGAGCCAGGTTTTCCAGGTGTTCTCGTCGGCAATGCGATAGGCGTAGCCCAGGTCGCTGGGACGGCGGTGCGCGCCGTCCTTCGGCGCGGTCCAATGCAGTAGCGACATGCTGATTTGCGAGCCGAATCCGGCACCGAGGCGGACGGCATACTCAATGGGGTATCCACCTCCTTTGGACAAATTCAAGGTGCCGAGTTCGGGATCTACTTCCTTGAAGTTAGCTACGGGCGGCACTAAGCCGGTCTCCAGTGCTTTCACGGCGAGGACATCTTCGATGCCGGTGGCCATCGCGTGACCGGTTTGCCCTTTGGTGTTGGCAATGACGATTTGGTCGGCAGCGTCACCGAAGACACGGCGCAGAGCGTTGATCTCGGCCGAGGCACTGCCTCCGCGCGCGGGCGTGTAGGTCTCGTGAGAAACGAAGACGGTATGGGGCGCAATCTGCTGGCGGGAAATGCCATGAAGGGATTCGGCCTGGGATACGAGGTTCTCCATCATCTGGCCGATGTGCTGCACATCGAGGCGAGTGCCGTGGAAGGCGCTGTTAGCAGTGACTGTGCTGAGCACTTCGCAGATGGGCTGAATTCCGCGTTCCCGCGCGGCTTCTGCGCTCTCTACGACCAGACCCGCGGCGCCCATGCCGACGATCAGGCCGTGGCGGCGGCGGTCAAAGGGAGTGGCGGCTTCTTCTACTACTTCGTCGGTGGCGGCGGCGCCGCTGGCGAGGAAGCCGGCGCCGAACCACTCGATGGAATGATCGGAGGTGACATCGTCGGCCGAGATGACGATCACGCGGCGGCAGCGGCCGGCACGGATCCAGTCTTCCGCGAGCGACACGGCTTGCGTGGTACTGGCGCAGGCGGAGTTGATTTGCGTGTTGGGGCCGCGGGCGCCGATGAATTCGGCGAACTGCGAGTGGCCCATGGCCAGGGTGCGGAGCAGGAAGCGGCGATCGAAGACGTACGGTTCTTTCTCGATGGCATCACGCAAGTCTTCGGTGCGACGTTCGATTTCTTGTTCGAGGACGGAGTCGCCATTCCCTTTCGCACTTCGAGCAAGCAGACTTTCGAGCAGGCCGAGCTGCTCGCGGCGGGAGTGGTCGGTGTAGTAGCGCGACATCTCGTCGGCGAAGGAGTCGCATCCGGGAAAGGCAGAGGCAAAGATCACGCCGGTGTCCTCGCGCAACGCGTCGGGGAGGGCCCAGCGATCCTGCAACTGCGTGCCCTTTGTGGTGGTCTTGTAGCGCATGACGAGCGGGATGCCGGCATCGCGCAAGGCGTCGAGGCCGACCGCAATCGCGAGTTGGGTGACGCGATCGAGGGCGGCACGGCGGTCGGCGGAGATACCGAATTCGGTTTCGAGGTCGAAGGCACCGCCGCGGCCGGCCAGCTTGATCACGTCGGCGACGTTGTTGATGGTTTCGAAGGTCGGTCCGCCGTTGTCGCTTTTGACCAGGCGGGTGATGTGCTTGTCGAGCATGGCCTTGCGCAGGCGCGTGGGGATGAGATCGATGAATTGATCGCCACGCAGGATGCGGGCGAGGTTGGCGTCATCGAAGATGTGATCGGTGCCGGGCAGGCCCAGGGCGGCGCCGGTGATCACGACTGGATCTTTCGACGGAGCGGATTCCTTGCCGTGATGAATCTGCGCGGCACGCTCGAGGACGTCGGCGAAGAAGTGGCCGAGTTCGGTGTAGTGATCGGGAGTCGATGGTTGAGCTGACCCAAGTACCTCTGGGGCTAAAACCTTTGCAATGGAGGCCGGTTTAGTCGCAGTGCTGGAAGCGCTGCGCCACCCAAAAGCCGGATCAGCAGGCTGAGAAGCCACAACGGCAGACTGAACAGCCACGGCATCGACATGGCTCGGCGCTTCGACCGGCACGGTAGAGAACGACACAGCTGCCGGCTTCTCGATCGAGGCTGCAGCAGTCCCACGGCCGAGTCCGGCGGCATAGAGACCGCACAGAGCTTGGTTAAACGAGGCAATGTCTCCAAACTTGGGATGATTGGTGAAGAGCGAAACTACATCGCCGCGGTCGCCGAGAACGTCTTCGGCAAACCCCTGGAGAGCCTTCTTGGGCCCAACTTCCACGAAGACGCGCGCGCCCGCTTCGTAAAGAGTGTGCAGACCTTTCACGAACTGCACGGGGGAGGCAACTTGCTTCGCGAGCAGATCCAACATTTGCGGCACGACGCCCGGCCCGCTGGGATAGAACTCGCCGTTCACGTTCGCAACGATGGGTAGGCGTGGCGACTCCATGCGAAGGCGGGCGAGTTCCTGCCGCAGCGGCTCGCTGGCCGGGGCAACAATCGAGGTGTGGAAAGCGTGACTGACCGGCAGTGGAGAGACTTCGTATCCTGCAGTTTGGAGAACCTGCATGGCTTTCGTAACGGCATCGCTGTCGCCTCCGATCACGGCCTGGTGGTCGCTGTTGATGTTGGCGATCACCACGTAGCCGTCGATCGTCTTCAGGATTCGTTCGACTTCGGGCAGCGGAGCAAAGACGGCGGCCATTCTGCCGGTGTCGGCCACGGCGACGCGGGTCATGCCACGACCGCGCGCGCTGACGGCTATCAACGCGTCTTCGAAGGGCAGAGCGCCGGAGGCGACCAGTGCTCCGTACTCGCCGAGGCTGTGGCCCATCGTCATGTCGGGCTGGATGCCGTAGGCGGCGAGGAGACGCGTGAGTCCGAGATCGATGGCCAGCACGGCCGGCTGCGTGATGGCGGTCTGGCGCAGATCGTCATCAGCCTTCGCGACGGCAACGGGATCGGCTTGGTCGACGAAGACAAAGTCGGTCAGAGGCTTGCCGAGCAGCGGCGTCATGACTCGATCGGCTTCGGCAAACATCTGGGTGACGATCGGCTCCGAGGTGTAGAGGGGCCGCAGCATGTTTACGTATTGCGAGCCTTGTCCCGTATAAAGAAAGGCCACTTTAGGGGCAGGACCTTGGCCGCGGAAGATGCCTTGCGCACGCAGAGCCTTCCACATCGCGGGCTGATTCGCGGCAAATGCTTTGAGTGCTTTGGCAGACTTGTCCGCGAGTTCGGCGGGGTCAGCATAATCAATGGCCAGGCGCTGGGAAGCGCGCAGATCGGCTTCGGCGGGCGCTGCGGGCGCAGGGGCGCGGCCCGATTGAGCATCGCTCATGATGGCGCGAAGACGGTCCGCGAGTTCTGACTCGGTGGCAGCGCCGATCAACAGTGCGCCACGCAGCGGGGTCTTACGGGCAGACGGAGCAACAGAGGACACAGCGGGAGAGGAAACTTCCTTCACAGTCATAACAACCTCATTCATCGCAGTTTGTGGAAGGGTGCCGACGGCGACCGATCGCTTTTCATTTCCGGTGAGTCGGTGGGGAATGTGCTCTTCGAGCACGAGATGGAAATTGGTGCCGCCAAAACCGAAGGCGCTCACGCCAGCCCGGCGCGGAGTGTCCGAAGGGACGTTCCAGGGCCGCAGTTCGGTATTGACATACAGAGGAGAGTGGGCAAAGTCGATATCGGGGCTGGGATGCTCGCAGTGGACGCTGGGCGGTAGGACTTTGTCGCGAAGCGCGAGAGCGGTCTTCAGCATTCCGGCTGCGCCTGCGGCTCCTTTCAGGTGTCCGATGTTCGATTTGACCGAGCCGAGCGCCACGGAATGTATGGGTAGATGCTGGCTGCTGAGCAAGTCGGTGATGCACTGCGCTTCTACCACATCGCCCACGCGGGTGGACGTGCCGTGGCCTTCCATCAGAGTTGCGGTCGCGGGCGATAGACCAGCATTCTGCCAGGCCCGCTCGAGGCAGAACTTCTGTCCGACTGGGTTGGGAGCGGTGATGCCTTTGCCCTTGCCGTCGCTGGATGCGCCGATGCCGCGAAGAACCGCGTAGATCTTGTCGCCATCGCGTTCGGCGTCGGCCAGACGCTTCATCACGAAGATGGCAGAGCCTTCGCCCATGACGAAGCCGTCGGCGCCCTCGGCATAGGGACGCGTGCCGGTGGCAGAGAGCGCGCCGATCTTGCAGAATTTCACGAAGGTCTGGACGCCCATGTTGCGGTCAATGCCCCCGGTGATGACAGCGTCAAAACTGTTGGCGACCAATCCCTCAACGGCAGCGCTCATTGCGGCCATGGCGGAGGCGCAGGCTGCATCGCAAATAAAGTTCGGGCCGTGGAAGTTGTAGATGTTCGCAATGCGTCCGGCAATGCAATTGGCCAATTCGCCAGGCATGCTGTCTTCGGTAATTTCGGGCAGGTGCTTGCCCATCCGATCATGCAGTTCGCGCGTGATTCCGGTGCGAACTTCCTCAGGAAGGGCGGCGAAGCTGGCGATTTCGGCGAGTTCGTGGGCGTACTCTGGAAAGAACACACGCAACGCCGTCAGATAGTGTTTCTCGCCGGCCATGGCATTGCCGAGGATCACGGCGACGCGATCTGGGTTCAGCGGGCGCTTGGGATAGCCGTAATCTTCGAGGGCTTCGCGAGAGGCGGCAATCGCCCATTTCTGCGCTTGATCCATGGCATCGGTGACGCGAGGGGGGATCGGGAGACGCCATTTTACGGGATCCCACACCTGGTCGCGGACCCAGCCGCCGATTTTTGAGTACGTCTTGTCGGGAGCGGCATGGTCGGCGTCATAGTAAAACGCGGGGTCCCAGCGGTCGGGCGTGACTTCCGTGATGCTGTAGCGGCCGCTCTTCACGTTGGTCCAGAAAGCGTTGACGTTGGGTGCATCGGGCAGAACGGCTCCCGCGCCTACGATCGCGATGGCTCGGTAGGCTGTGTCTTCTGTCTGCATCTGCATTTGCATGTGGACGCTCCTCGGCAGCCGGACTGGGCCGGTTGCGCGCGTGGTCGATAGTCAGGCGTCGAGATAGTCAGGCGGCGATTGCAGGCTTCGCCGCGCGGGCGTAGAGGACGTCGGCTACAAAATCCATGTCAGAAATCAGACCCGACTGTGCACGGTGCACAGCGGGCAACTGCAAACTTGCTTCGAAGGCAGGCATCTCGGCGTCGGTGACGCCACCGGCCCCGCATACCCAGCGCAAACCTTCTTCCGCAACCTTGAGGGCGGCTTCGCGGGCGAAGATCCGGCTTACGGCTGCAAGCGCTGAGGCGTCAAAGCGGCGGTTGGCCTTTTCGTTCAGCTTGTTCTCGGCGAGAAGGGCGGCGCGACGCGCTAGCGTGCCTGCGCATTCTGCATAGGCGATCCATTCTCCGATCCGCAGAAGGATGTGCTGGTAGCGCGTAAGACGGGCGACGCGAGCCTTTTCCAATAGCTCGGCGAGGGCGTGATGTGCCAGCGCTGCGATGCCTGCTCCTACGTCCGGATGACGAGCATGGAGAGCTTCCAGTTCGCGCGCCTTGTCGTGATAGTGCTGGCCGCGTGTTTTCAGGTGGAGCTGCCAGCGATCGCGGCTGATGGTCATCTCCATGATCTCGGAGGTGCCTTCGTAGATCGTGGTGATGCGAACGTCGCGGCTGATCTTTTCCACCATGTATTCGTGGGTATAACCGTAGCCGCCGAGGGCCTGGATGCTGGCGTCGGCTGCCTGGTTCCCTGCCTCGGTTGCCATGTACTTCGCGATCGCGCCTTCGGTGTTCAAACTGCCTTCTCCGGCGTCGATGCGCTCGGCGGTCTGCTCAATGTAGGCGCGGGCGGCTTCGAGTCGAGCCACGTGGGGCACGATCAGTTTGTGCGTGTAGCCTTGCTTTTCCGAGAGCGGGGCCCCAGCCTGAATGCGCTTGGTGGAATAAGGAATCGCGCGGTCGAGCGCGGCCCATCCGGCGCCGAGTCCGAAGGCAGCGACCATCAGGCGCGTGTAGCCGAAAACGGCCTGCGCCTGGTTGAGACCCTGGCCTTCGACGCCGCCGATCAGGCGGTCGGCATCGACATAGACGTCGTTGAAAGCGAGCGCGGCGGTGTTGCTCAGGCGAATACCGTGCTTGTCTTCGGGCTCGTCGTGGGTGAATCCCTTGGCATCTTTTTCGACGATGAACCAGGTCGGCCCGGCTGGAGTGCTGGCAAGGACCGTGTATGCGCCGGCGATGCCGCCGTTGCTGATCCATTGCTTGTTGCCGTTAATCTTGTAGCCGACGATGCGGCCATCTTGCATAACGCGATCGGCGGCGGTGCGAAGAGCTCCGAGATCGCTGCCCGCTTCCGGTTCGGTCGCGCCGTAGGCAAAGAGCAGTCCTTCGTCGGCGATGCGGCTCAGCCAGATCTTCTTTTGCTCGTGAGTTGCGCCTACCGTGATGGGATCGCTGCCCAGGAAAGTAGCCAGCACCGAGGTCGCGATTCCGAGATCGATGCGCGCCATCTCCTCGCAGATGCAGTAGACGTCGAACGTGCCGCCGCCCATGCCGCCGAACTCTTCAGGGATGAAGAGGAGTTGGATGCCCAGCTTGTCAGGATTGCACATGTCGCGGACGATCTCGACGGGGCACTCGTCGCGCTCATCGAGATCGATCAGGACTTCGTCGGGCAGGCGCTTCTTGGCAAATTCCTTGAGAGACTTCACGCTCAGTTTCAGGGTCTTTTGTGCAAGCATCGGCTCATCCTCACTTGGCGGCAACGCCGCGGAATTCACGGGCTTTGTTGGTCAGTTCGGGCAGGAATTCGAGGAGGTCGTCCACGATTCCGACGTCGGCCACCTGAAAGATGGGGGCCTTGGGATTCTTGTTGATGGCGATGAGGAACGGGCTGCCCTTAATTCCGGCCAGATGCTGGAAGGCGCCGCTGATGCCGCAGGCCAAGTAGACCTTGGGCTTGACGGTTTTTCCAGAGGAGCCAACCTGGCGGGATTTTTCCATCCATTTGGCATCGACGACGGGGCGCGAGCAACTTACGGCGGCGCCGAGCACTTCGGCCAACTCTTCGGCAAGGGCGACGTTGTCCTTTTCCTGGATGCCGCGGCCGATGGAGACCAGCAGACTGTGGCGGGTGATATCGACATCGCCGGCTTCGGCGACGATGGTCTCGATGTAACGGCGTCGGGCCACCAGAGTGCCGACTTCCGACGATTTGTCGATGATGACACCCGAGACCGCCGCGTTGGGCTCGGGTTTGAATGCGCCCGGACGAACGTTGATCACTGCGCCGGAAGAGGCATCGCAGCAGACATGGGTGCTGACTTGTCCGCCGAACTCCTGGCGAACGAGCTTTAAGATGTTGCCTTCTACGCCGTCAATGGCCAAAACGTCAGAGGCGTATGCGGCGTTCAGCTTGATCGAGAGACCCGGCGCGAGATCGATTCCGAAATGATCGTGAGCAATGAGGACAATGCTGTCGGAAGGCACAACACGCACGAGCGCCTGCCGAACGAACTCGGCATTGGGGTAAGCGAGGGCTTGGTTCGAGATCTTCCATGTCTCGCCGAAGGACGAACTGACGGACCTGCACGCGAGATCGAAGTCCGGTCCCCATCCGGTGAGAATGGCGGTGGGAGACGACGTGGGATCGATGGCACGAGCCACCGCGAGGAGTTCGGCGGCGGAGTCGTCGACAACTCCACTCTTGTGGACGATATAGGCAAAAATGCGAGGCATTAGTTCAGCCCTCCCTTCGCAGCTACCAACTCCAGAACTCGGTTGGCATTCTCTTCCCTGCTTCCATGCAGGATTTCGGCGCCCTTGCTCGATGCGGGGACGAAGTAGTCGATGCGCTTCACTTTTGCAGCCGCTTCCCCAACGGCGCCTTGGTCAATGAGCAGGTCAGATCTCGCCAGCGTGGGGATGGGCACGGATGCCACTTGCCGGATGCCGCGCATCCCGACGTAACGCGGCTCGTTGATGCCGGTTTGAATCGAGAGGACACAGGGGAGATCGATTTCATTGATCTCGCGGTTGCCGCCTGCTATCTCGCGGCTCACTTTCAGCTTGCCGTCTTCCACCCCGATGGAATTCACCAGCGAAGCGTAGGGATAATCGAGCATCGCGGCCAACATTCCGCCCACCTGGGCAGCGCCGTCGTCGGCCTGAACGCCCGTCAGGACGAGATCGTAATGGCCCTTCTCGACAAACTTCTTAAGGATGGTTGCGATGCCCTTGCCGTCGGATCCGTTGAAGGCGTCGTCGGAAATGAGCGCTGCCTGGTTCGCACCCATGGCGAGCTGACGGCGCAGGATCTCTTCGCCGTCCTCGCTGTCGACCGTGACCACGGTGACGTTGCCGCCGACGCGATCGCGGATCTGGAGGGCTTCCTCGACCGCGTAGTTGTCTGCCTCGTTCACCGAGTAGACGAGTTCGTCGCGCTCAATGTCGTTTCCAGCCGAATTGAGTTCGATCTCGTTCTCCGAGGTGTCAGGCACCCTTCGCGCACAAACCAGAATTTCCATGTTCAGCCTCCAACGGTTGTAAGTTCCAATTTCTCTGTGGTGACGGTTTTCTCTCCGACCTCCCGAACCATGTGCTGGTCGACTACTTCGGTCAAGTCCATCACCGACATCTTGCCTTCCATGCCTGCGACTTTGATGGCATCTTCAATGTTGACCATGCAGAAGGGGCAGGCGGTGACGATGACGTTGGCCCCGGCCTCGGCGGCCATGCGGACGCGGACCACGCCCATCCTCTGCTCTTCTTTGGGCTCGTAGAAAAGCATGAGTCCGCCGCCACCGCAGCAGAAGGAGCGGTCGCGCGAGCGCTGCATCTCGACTCGTTTCAGTCCTGGGATCGAATCGAGAACGTCGCGGGGGTCGTCATAGACCTGATTGTGGCGGCCCAGATAGCAGGGGTCGTGATAGGTGTAGACGCGGTCCTTGTTTTCGGGCCATTCTTCAACCGAGTTGAAGCGGAGATTGCCGGCCTTGGCTTCGCTGGCGAGGACTTGGCTGATGTGCTCGACCGGCGGGACATCTTTATAGTCGTGCTTGAGCGCGTTAAAGGCATGCGGGTCGGAAGTAACGATCCGCGCTACGCCCGACTCTTTGATAGCTTCGGTGTTGTGATCGCGAAGGGCCTGGAAGAGCATCTCTTCGCCGAAGCGTCGGACTTCGTGGCCGCTGTCTTTTTCGGCAGAACCGAGAATGCCGAAATTCTTCCCGAGGCCGCTGAGGATTCGCGCTGTGGCGCGTCCGATGGACTGCATGCGATCGTCATAGGAAGTGATGCTGTCGACGAAATAGAGGGTGTCGGCGCCGTTCTTGGCGTCGAGCACTTTGACGGGGCTGGTCTGCTGCAACGCAGGGTTCTTGGTCCAGTCGCCCCGCTTCTTCTCCATCTTGCCGTAGGGATTGCCACGGCTCTCGAGGGCTTTCAGGGGCTTCTGCAGAGATTGGGGGACGTTGCCGTCGTCGATCATTCCGCGGCGCAGATCGACGATCTTGTCGATGTACTCGACCAGGAGCGGGCATTCTTCTTCGCAGGCGCCGCAAGTCGTGCAGGACCAGATTTCATCCTCAGAATAAAGATTTCCGATTAACGGTTTGCCGTTATTGGACTTACCGAAGACCGGGTAGTGCTGGAATACATAGTCTCGCGCTTTGATGGTGAGGAAGCGCGGGGCCAGGGGCCGACCGACCGTGTTGGAGGGACAGTTGTCGGCGCAGCGTCCGCAGTCGGCGCAGGAATAGAAATCGAGTATGTGCTTCCAGGTGAAGTCTTCGAATGTCTTCACGCCGAACGACTTCACTTGATCCAGATGGTCGTCGGGGACATCCCAACGCACGGGCTTCAGCGTGCCACGATCCAGTTTTGAGAAGTAGACGCTGAACAGAGATGTTTCCACATGGAACTGAATTCCGAAGGGCCGGTAGCACAGAAGGAAGTAGAACGCGATCGCGTGGACGAGATAGGCACCCACGTTGAGGCTCCAGAGGGTTGCCCGGGGCATGGAGGCGATTGCGATCTCGATCATCCATGGCAGCGAGAGAAAGGCCGGACTCTCGGCGGATTGCCCTTGTTGCGACAGCCCGGCAAATCGGCTCGCCGAGAAGAGGCTGTCCGCCACCATAAGGAGAGCAATCAGCCCTAATAAGAAGACGGCGGCGGCGGTGTGCCCTTTCCCGAACTTTGCCGGGACCGCGTAGCGGGCTGGCTTGAACACCAACCGGCGCACCGCCGCCACCACCATACAGAGGAAGACGACAGTTGCCGCATAATCGGTAAGGGTCTCGTAGATAGGCCCGAATCGTCCGGAAAGGCCCGGCACCACAAAGGTGGGAGAAACGCCGACGATCAGCACGGTAAAGGCCCGCGCAGCGAGAAGAATGAACCCAGCAAAGATGACAATGTGGAGGGTTCCCGCGAAACGGTAGCGCGGATGCTTCCATTGTCCGAGCCAGAACTTAAAGACTCTTCCGAGGCGGGTCAGGGGGCGATCAAAACGCGGGTCCGCCTGGGCTCGAACCAGCGGCACCATCCGCTTTGACACGATGTACATGAAAGAGGCAATTCCTAGGACTTGGAGGGCCAGAAACAGGTCCCGGCCGGGCACGAGCCAGTCTGAAACGTTCGCGGGTGAATAGGTACCTACCACGGTCCACACCCTGATTTTCTGAAGTTGCCTGCGCGACGATAAGGTGCCGCAGGGTTAAAACCGGAAGGGCTGGTTTTCCCTTCTTCTTATCTATTTATCTATGCGTAATCGATCGGATTCTTTTCAAACCAACGCTCATCGCGGGTCTCTTTGATTTTTTTCCATGCGCTGGAAGCGACGCTCGCTCCCATCTCCCGGTTCTTCCAGGCCAGACCTGCGCCAAACCCGATCGCTCCACCCAGCAAGCCAAAAGCAACGGCTCTCGAAGTCGATCGTCGCCCGCTTGCCACGCTGCCGCCGAATGCGCCCAGATAGGCCCCAATCAAAGCCGGCAGCAGCGCCTGACGCGCTGAGTCCGCGAGGACCGGAGAAAGCGATTCCTCTTTGAGAAAGTCCTCTTCTCCCTCGCGAGCACCTTCGAGCGCGGAATTCACGAGCCTCTGGCCGTAGTCAACGCTGGATTTGGACCATTCCAAGAAATTCATAGCTGCCTCACCATGCAAAGAATCATGCCGCTGTCTTGTTTTCAACGGCGAACTCGGTTGCCCGCTGCAAACATTCCATCCTTGATTCAATCAACTCGATCAGTTCTTCGAGTCCCATGCCGCGGTCCAGCATGCGGACGAGAGCATCCGCACCAAACCCAACTGCTTCTCCAACCAACACCAGTCTTTCGATCGCGTCGTACACCGAGAGTTCGTGGGATTCGTGCAGGCGGGTCAGGAGAACATCGAGGGTATGGGTGGTCTGGTCTACTGCAGGCACGCGACTCAACCTCTGTTCCCAAATTAGAACTGCAAGTGTGATTGTGGTCAGCAACCACTGTCACGTCGCCGCGTGACTGTCGTCACAGGGTTTTTCTGATCTAAGGAAAGGGTGCGCTACCGTACCGAATCCAAGAGACGGATTCGGCAAGTTTCGAACGAGATGGCCTGGGATGGTGGTGGCCCCGGGCAGAGTCGAACTGCCGACCTTCGGTTTAGGAAACCGCTGCTCTATCCATCTGAGCTACGGGGCCGTGTGAATTTGCCCCATTATCTCATGGCCATTTCCGGAGACAAAGATGGCGCGAGGCTCGTGCTCAGGGCTTTGCGGCCAGTTCGTCCAGAGCGAGGTTGAGTTCCAGTACGTTCACCCGTGGTTCTCCGAGTAGCCCCAGGTCGCGCTGGTAGGTGTGCTTCTGAACCAAGTCGCGGACCGTGGATTCCGGGAGGTTGCGCTCGCGAGCGACACGCGGAACTTGAAACTCCGCAGCGGCGGGGGAGATTTCAGGATCAAGCCCTGACGCGGAAGTCGTAATGAGATCGACTGGAACCAGTTGCCCGGGATTTTCTTCATGCAGCCTTTTAGCGTCTGCCTGGATGCGATCCATCAGCTTCTGGTTGGTGGGAGCGAGGTTCGTACCGCCGGAGTTGGCCGCGTCGTATCCGGTGCCGGCATTTGAAGGACGTGGGTGGAAATACTTCGCCGAGGTGAAGGGCTGGGCAATGATGCGCGAGCCGATGGCCTCTCCGTTGCGATAGCGAATCTGCCCGTTGGCTTTGTCTTTGAACAGCACCTGCGCCACGGCGGTAATCACGAGAGGGTAGAGCACGCCCAGCAGGATCGTCGTGGTGATGGTCATCAGAAATGCGGTGATGAGATGTTTCTTCATTGAAATCCTCAGGCCAGATGGGCCGCTGTAATGAGCATGTCGATGAGCTTGATGCCTACGAAGGGCGCGATCAATCCGCCTACGCCATAGATAAAGAGGTTGCGGCGCAGCAGGGCTTCGGCGTTCATGGCGCGGTATTTCACGCCCCGCAGCGCCAGCGGGATGAGCGCGATGATGATCAGCGCGTTAAAGATGACCGCGGAGAGCACCGCGGACGCCGGCGTTTTGAGATGCATGATGTTCAGCGCGTTCAGCACCGGGAAAGTCACTGCGAACATGGCCGGGATAATCGCGAAATACTTGGCGACGTCGTTGGCGATCGAAAACGTGGTGAGCGCGCCCCGCGTCATCAGCAACTGCTTTCCGATTTCGACGACCTCGATGAGCTTGGTGGGATTGGAGTCGAGATCGACCATGTTGCCGGCTTCTTTGGCGGCCTGCGTGCCCGTGTTCATGGCGACGCCGACATCGGCCTGGGCGAGTGCGGGTGCATCGTTGGTGCCGTCGCCGGTCATGGCGACGAGTTTGCCGCCGGCTTGCTCACTGCGGATCAGTTTCAATTTGTCCTCGGGCGTGGCCTGGGCGAGAAAGTCGTCAACGCCTGCCTCGCGCGCAATGGCAGCGGCTGTGAGGGGATTGTCGCCGGTGATCATGACTGTACGAATGCCCATGGCCCGAAGCTGAGCGAAGCGGTCGCGGATCCCACCCTTGACCACATCCTTAAGGTGAATCACGCCCATGGCGCGGCGGTTCTCGGAAACTACCAGTGGCGTGCCGCCGGAGGAAGCGATGCGTTCGACGGAGGCGCGGACTTCCGGGGGCATGACACCGTTGTTCTCTTCGAGATGACGCGCGATCGATTCGGCGGCGCCTTTGCGGATCTCGCGGCCATCGAGATTGACGCCGGACATTCGAGTCTGGGCGGTGAATGGGATGAATTGTGCCTCGTGGGCGGCGAAGTCGCGGCCGCGCAGGTTGTACTTCTCCTTGGCCAGCACGACGATGGAGCGGCCTTCTGGAGTCTCGTCGGCCAGCGAGGAGAGTTGCGCGGCGTCGGCCATCTCGGCTTCGGTGACTCCTGGAGCAGGCAGAAATTCTGTTGCTTGGCGGTTGCCGAAGGTGATCGTGCCGGTCTTGTCGAGCAGCAGCGTGTTGACGTCCCCGGCAGCTTCCACCGCGCGGCCCGACATGGCGAGAACATTGTGCTGAACCAGGCGGTCCATACCGGCGATGCCGATGGCTGAGAGCAGGCCGCCAATGGTGGTGGGAATCAGGCAGACCAGTAGTGACACCAGGACGAAAACGGTCTGCGGCGATCCGGAATAAATCGCGAACGGCTGCAGGGTGACCACGGCTAGCAGGAAGATGATGGTCAGTCCAGCGAGCAGGATGTTCAACGCGATTTCGTTGGGAGTCTTCTGCCGCGAAGCTCCTTCGACCAGCGCGATCATGCGGTCGAGAAAGGTCTCGCCGGGGTTCGAGGTGATCTTTACCTTGATGAAATCGCTGAGCACACGCGTACCGCCCGTGACGGCGGAGCGGTCGCCACCTGCTTCGCGAATCACCGGAGCAGATTCGCCCGTAATCGCCGATTCGTCGACCGAGGCTACGCCCTCGATGATCTCTCCGTCGCCGGGGATCAGTTCTCCGGCAGTAACTGATACCAGATCGCCGGCGCGCAGTTTGGCGCTGGGGATCTCTTCGATCTTGCCGTCGGAGGTAAGGCGCTTGGCGATGGTTTCTGAGCGCGCCTTGCGCAAAGTTTCTGCCTGCGCCTTGCCGCGGCCTTCCGCCATGGCCTCTGCGAAGTTGGCAAATAGCACCGTGAACCACAGCCATAAGGTGATCTGCAGATTGAAGCGGAAGTCCTGGTGCGGATGGAGAATCAAGAGCGCGCTCGTGATCACGCTGCCGATCTCGACCACGAACATGACAGGATTCCCCATCATGTTGCGAGGGCTCAACTTAAGCAACGAGCTCCAAGTGGCGTTGCGAACGAGGTTCACATCCCAAATCGATTTGCGATGGCTTGCCATAATTTTCTAGAAAGTCTTTCCGACGTTCATGAGAAGGTGCTCGAGAATTGGTCCCAGGCTCAGAGCCGGGAAGAAGGTAAGCGCACCCAGAATCAGGATGACGCTGATCAGCAGCAATGTGAATAAAGGCGTCGTGACGGGAAACGTGCCTACCGACGGTGGAACATACTTCTTCTGCGCCAGGTTTCCGGCGATGGCCAGCATCGGAATGATCATCAGGAAGCGGCCGACGAGAGTCGTGATTCCTGTCGCGGCGTCGTACCACAGCGTGTTGGCCGTCAGGCCCCCAAAAGCAGAGCCGTTGTTGCCGGCAGATGACGTGAAGGCGTAGAGAATCTGGCTGAGGCCATGTGGCCCGGGATTCGTAATTCCCGCGGTTCCGAAGCCCTTGACGACTGAGAGTCCGGTCAACGTAAGAATGATCAGCGGAAAAACCAGCGATACCAGCATGGCCATCTTGACGTCGTAGGCTTCGATCTTCTTGCCCAGGTATTCCGGCGTGCGTCCGACCATGAGGCCTGCGATGAAGACGGCCAGTACGATGTAGACCAGAATACCGTACATGCCGGAGCCGACCCCGCCGAAGATCACCTCGCTGAGCATGATGTTCACGAGGGGAACCATGCCGCCCAACGGTGTGAAGGAGTCATGCCAACCGTTGATCGCGCCGCAACTGGCGTCGGTGGTGACGGTAGCGAAGAGCGCAGAGTTGGCGATGCCGAAGCGCGTTTCCTTGCCTTCCATGTTGCCGCCCGGCTGCGACGCCGAGGAATGTTGCGCGACGGTCGCGGGATACAGCGGATTCCCCTTCGCCTCTGCCCAGTACGCGACAGTGACGCCACAGAGAAACAGGATTGCCATCGCCGACCAGACCGCCCATCCGTGAGCGGGGGAGCCGGTCATGCGGCCGAGCGTGTAGGTAAGCCCGGCGCCAATCGCGAAAATGCAAAACATCTCGAACAGATTGGTAATGGGCGTGGGATTCTCAAACGGGTGCGCGCTGTTGGCGTTGAAGAATCCGCCACCGTTCGTGCCCCATTCCTTGATGACTTCCTGCGAGGCCACAGGACCCTGCGCGATCGTTTGCGTGGTCACAGTGTCCATCACGGGTTTGCCACTGGCATCCACGACGCCTTTGCCGTCAGCACCGACACGTTGTACCTGCTGAGGTTCGACCAGTTTCACGGTGTCGTAGGGCTTCAAGTTCTGCACGACTCCCTGCGAAACCAGGAACAGCGATCCCACCACGCACATGGGCAACAAAACCCACAGGCAGCAGCGCACAAAGTCAACCCAGAAATTTCCCAGGGTATTCATCTGGCGCCGGGCTATCCCGCGGATGAAAGCGATTCCCAGCACAATGCCGGTCGCCGCCGAGGCGAAATTGTGAAACGCGAGGCCCGCCATTTGGGTGAAATAGCTCATGGTGGTCTCGCCGGAGTAGGCCTGCCAATTTGTGTTTGTGGTGAAGGAAGCGGCAGTATTGAAGGCCACGTGCTCGGGCGTGACTGCTCCGAGATGTTGCGGGTTGAACGGCAGCATCCCCTGGATCCGCTGGATTAGATAGAGGACCAGCATCGACACCGCGCTGAACACCAGCATCGTGGTGGCGTACTCGGTCCAGCGCATCTCGTGCGATTCATCAACGCCGGTCAGGCGATAGAGTAGACGCTCGACGGGCCGCAGCACGGGGTCAAGAAACGTCCGCTCACGGGAAAAGACGCGCGTCATGAAAACGCCGAGCGGCTTGGTAACGGCAAAAATGAGTCCCAGGAATACCAGGATCTGCAGCCATCCGTTGAGGGTCATTTCAGAATTTCTCCGGACGTAACAGCGCGTAGAACAGGTATACGATTACCGCCGCGCTGATGATGAGCATGATGATTGATTGGGTGTCCATGACTTTCTCCTACTTCATGCGATCGCAGAACTGTACGTACGCAATGGATAGCGCGAAGAAGGCGATCGTTACAGCGATCCAAAGAATGTCCTGCATAGGTATTCCCTCGTCTTTGAGTACGGGTTCCCGCAATCAGAGGGCGATCCGCCGGTCGGTTGACGGTTCGCCTTTTTGGTTCTGAACCTTAGAGCCCATCGTGATGAGCGTCCCGCGCCGCCGCAAACGAGGGGCCCCGCGCGGTACGTGCCTTACCTCGCTGAGCAGCGCCACCAGAAAACGAAGCCAAAAGAACACCGCGGCGAGGCACAGAATTGATAGCGCTATTCGCATAACCACACCGGCTCACGACTCGTACCGAGGCTTCCTACATTCATTGAACAACTCCGAGCGTAAGAGCGGAGTCAAGAGTTCATAAAGAATTCGTAAGGGGACTCTTCTCTCGAGCGCGGAGTGCGCTTCAGCAGCCCCACTCTGCCTCGCCCGGTGTGGCGTAGTACTTGCGACCAGGCTCCGGTTGCGCGATTGCAGTAGACAGGTCGAGCAGCGTCAGGCGAGCCGCCGCCACCATCAATTTGCGTTCGTTCTGGGGAGTCCGCTCCCAGGTGGACTTTTCTTGCCTGGTGCCATGGGCATCGCAGTCATAAGCCAAGGCTTCCCGATAGTGATGGAAAAGTTTCGCAAGCTGTTCTGCGGAGACTTCCTGAATCGTCGACATTAAATTCCTCGACCTTTCTGTGGCGCGGTGAACGGCTGCACTGCGCGGTTCATCTGCTCACGATCGATTTGATGATGAAAGGCATAAAGATTGAATAAGAGGTTCGTAGAATGTTCGTAAGAGAAGTGCGGCGGCTTTGTGATCCGCGGGTGCGAGGGCGAGCCGCCCTCGCGACAGCCGGCAGGATGCCGGCGCTACTTACTCTCCTGGTTCGAAGCGGTATCCCACCCAGGGTTCGGTGACGATGTAGCGCGGGGAGGAGGTGTCGGGTTCCAGCTTCTTGCGCAATTGGCCTACGAAGACGCGGAGATATTCGACCTGCTCCGTACTCTGTCCTCCCCAGATTGCGCCCAGGAGAGTGCGGTGGTTGACGACCTTGCCCGGGCGGCGCGCCAGAAACACGAGCAGATCGAACTCTTTCGGAGTGAGGCGCACTTCGCTGCGACGGACCGTCACTTTATGCGCCGCAGTGTCGATGCGGAAGTCGCCGATCTCGATCACGGGATCTTCCTGGTCGCCATCCATAGGGACACGACGGAGATTCGCTCGTACTCGCGCCAGAAGTTCGTTCATGCCGAAGGGCTTGGTGACGTAGTCATCGGCCCCCGCGTCGAGCGCCTCGACCTTCTGCTGCTCCTTGTCGCGTACCGAGAGCACGATAATGGGAACCTGAGAGGTGGCGCGCACCGTGCGGCACAACTGGATGCCGTCAACGGAGGGCATCGACAAATCGGTGATGATCAGATTGGGCGACCAGTCTTTCATGATCTCCATCGCCATTTCCCCGCTGTTGGCGATGCGGATGTCATAGCCCTGCGCCGAAAGACTGGTGCGCAGCACGCGCGTGATCTGCGGCTCGTCATCCACGACGAGAATGTGCGGGCGTTCCGGCATCAGCGAGCCTCCTGAGTAACGATGTGGACATCGACCGAAGGCGAGTCGCGGAGAAACCGCTGGATGGCCGACAAGTAGAGATATCGTTGCCAGCCGGTGCGCGCGGAGCGGCCAAAGATCACCTGCGTGATGTGATGCTCGCGGACTAATTGGGCGACGCCGTCGGCAATGCTCCGGCTGGATGCGCGGACCACCTTTGCGCCCAGGTTCTCTGCGAAGCGAATGTTTTCCGTCAGCGTCTTCTGATCTTCTGGACGGGTATCGCGGCCGACATCGACGTAGAAGACGTAAAACTCGCCGCCCATGGCCTGCGCCATACGCGAGCCGCGCGCGATCAAGTATTGAGCCGCCGGATTCGAACTGACACAAACGCCGATGCGCTCGCGCACGGTGTGCGCCGGTTGGGTTGCGTCTTTGTCTAGAAAGGCGTCGAGGCTGCGGTCGACGACGCCCGTAACCTGCCGCAGCGCGAGTTCTCGCAATGCGATCAGGTTGCCAGGGCGGAAAAAATGCGAGAGCGCCCGCTGGGCCCGATCCGCAGGATAAATGTCACCGCGCTCCATGCGCTTCTGCAGTGCCTGCGGCGTGAGATCGGCCAGAACAATTTCGTCCACACGCTGCATCACCCAGTCCGGAACGGTTTCTCGGACCTGCACGCCGGTGATCTGCTGCACCGTGGGGCCAACGCTCTCAACATGCTGCACGTTCATGGTGGAGAGGACGTCGATCTTGGCCTCCAGCAACTCCATGACATCTTCGTAGCGCTTGGCGTGCTTGCTGCCCTCGATGTTGGTATGGGCCAATTCATCCACGACAACGACGGCGGGCTTCCGTGCCAGGATGGCGTCGACGTCCATCTCTTCGAAAGTGGTGCCTTTGTATTCGAGCTTGCGAGGAGGGATACGGTCGAGCTTGCCAGCCAGTTCCGCGGTAGCTTTGCGGCCGTGACTCTCGACAACGCCAACGACGACGTCTTCCCCGCGGCTGGCGCGGCGGATGGCCTCGCTCAGCATGCTGTAGGTCTTGCCCACACCGGGAGCGTAGCCGAGAAACAGCTTGAAGATTCCGCGTGGCTTTTCCGGCGAACATTCCTTCAGCCACTCCTCGGGCGTCTTAGTCATCGCAGCTATTGTCTTTCGATACGGCGGAATTGTCACGTCCATCGTACAATGCGGGTGTGAAAATCGGGGCCCGCACGCAAGCCGTACGTTACCTTTTTGTGGTCGCGGCGATTGCTGTCATTACGGCAGTCGATTTTAAGCTGCACGTCAATCACACCACCGTAGCGCTGATGTTTCTGGTCACGGTGCTGCTGACCTCGGCCTACTGGGGCCTGCGCTACGCGGTTGTGATGGCCGTGGGGGCTACCGCGGTCTTCAATTTCTTCTTCCTCCCTCCGGTCGGAACGTTCACTATCGCTGATCCTCAGAATTGGGTCGCATTGTTTGCCTTCCTGGTAACTGCGCTTGTCGCCAGCAACCTGGCGGAACGGGCACGCAGCGAAGCGGAGGGAGCGCAACAACGGCGGCGCGAAGTCGAGCGCCTTTTCGGGCTGAGCCAGCGGTTGCTGGCTTCCGAGAATGTCCTCGAACTGCTGAATGCGTTGCCGAAATATGTGCAAGAAACCTTTTCGGTGGGGAGCGTGGTCGTGATGGCCGCCGACCACCCCACGGTGTATCGTTCCTCGCTCGATGCGCCCTTCGAAGAGAGCGTGCTGCGGTCCACGCTGCTGCGCGGGGAGCCCATCACACAGGGTGGCGTTTCGTATGTACCTCTGCGCCTTGGAATGAGGACGGTGGGCGCACTCGGCGTGACTGGGGACGAGCTTTCACGGGAGACTCTCGACGCGTTGGGAAGCCTGGCGGGACTGGCGATCGAGCGCGCCCGCGCCCTCGAGGCGCTCAGTAAGAATCGTGCCGAGCAGGAGCATGAACGCTTGCGCACCGCCTTGCTTGATTCGGTCACTCACGAGTTCCGCACGCCGCTGACGTCCATCAAAGCCAGTGTCACGACCCTGCTGTCGGGCGGCAGTCTGGACGAGCAGGGGAGACGCGAACTCCTCACCGTCATCGACGAGGAGACCGACCGCCTAAACCGCCTGGTGGGCGAGGCCGCGGAGATGGCGCAACTTGACTCGGGTATGTTCAAGCTCGATCTGCAGCCGCATGCGCTTGAAGACGCGCTTCGGCCAGCTCTAGAAGACGCGAAGGCATCGCTCGAAAAGCACCCGGTAGAAGTCACGGCAGCGCCCGATTTGCCCAAGGTGCGCATGGACGTGCAGCGGATTCGCGAAGTCCTGATGCACCTGCTGGAGAACGCGGGCAAGTATTCCGATCCAGGAGTGCCTATCAAGGTGACCAGCGAGGTGAAGGGCGACCGCCTTGTGACCAGCGTCGCCGACCGCGGGCCTGGCATCGATTCATTCGAGCAGTCGCTGATTTTCGAGAAGTTCTATCGCGGCCAGCACCAGCGTTACAGTGCACCCGGCACCGGCATGGGACTGGCGATCGCCAAGGTTATCGTAGAGGCCCATGGCGGGACGATCGGCGTGGTCAGCCAGCTCGGCAGCGGCTCTGTATTTTCGTTCAGCCTGCCGATCGAGAAAGCCCGTTAGTTGGGAACGCTTTGGGTGTGATGGATTTTGGGAGGCGCATCGCTTAAAACGCTGCGCCACCCAAGACCGAGTTCTTCGCGAGACTGCCTAGCCCTGAGGACTGTTCACGGCTTCTTGATGTAGTAAGCGGCTTCTTCGGGCCGCACCACTCGCGGAATCCACAACGGCCGCCGTAGTCCTCCTGGCCCCGGCGCTGGGCGCGCCAACGCCTTCCATCTCTGATAAACAGCGAACGAAAGATTCGTATCGACAAAAATGTCGCCGTATTTGTCGTCGGGCGCAGCCTTCTCCACCCGCACCATCTGATGCCAGCAGTGCATGCCGCTGACCGGGTCGGGGTGCACAGGGAACGTGATGTCCTGGTGCACGCCGGCGTCGCTCCACCAGACCCGGCTGGTTTCAGGATCCGCGCTCTTGTAAGGCGAGACGCTTTCGAGTTGGCGCATCTTCCACTGCCCTTTGCCGACTTCCTTCAGATCGACCCACGCGCTCGACATGCGCTCAACCTGATCCTCTTTATTAATGCGCCAACGACCCAGATGGTGCGAGCATGCGACCACCCCCGGTGTGAGTCCCTCGGTAACCCAGGCGTGCAACACGAAGTAGCCAATCTCGGTATGAACTTTCATCAGGTCGCCGGTGCGCACGCCACCGAGTTTCCTGGCATCCACGGGATTCACCCATAACGGATTCTTGTGGGAAATCTCGTAGAGGAACTTGGCATTGCCCGAGCGGGTGTGGATCAGATTCGGCAACCGAAAGATCGGCAGCAGCGTGTAGACGTCACCATGTGCGTCCTTCGGCCACTCGACCACCGGCGTGTACTTCGGATCGAAATCATCTCCCGGCTGTCCCACTGAAGCCGATTGTGCGGAGCGATGAATGTGGCTGCGATAGTACTCGGGCAGCGTGAACTCCGGCCACTTCCAGTCGGCCATGGTTTTCGAAAACAGCTCAAGCTTGCGCGACGGAGTGTTGTAGCCGACGACCGCATTGTTGTCGACCATCACGCCAACCGGCTTCCCTTCCTTCGTGACCACGCCATTCGCTTCGACCTTCGATCCCGCCAGATCGGCGGCGGCTACCGGCTTTTTGTTCTGCTTGTAGACATCGCGCGTGACTTCGAACGCACCGTACTTGCGCATGTACTGCAGCGGCGTGAGGCCTTCTTTGCTGGCGGTCTCCGGCAGGCCGGGGACGGAGTTGTCGAAAATCCAGCCGTAGTATTCGTCTACTGTCAGTTTCTGGCCGGGGCGGTAGGGCGATTCAAAGTATTGCCGGATGCCCATTGCGCCATCGGGATCGATCGCCCACGAGAGGTTGATCCAGAACTCGTCCTCTTCCCACACCTCACCGGGATTCGCCTGGTAGGTGTAGTCGAATTTCTCTCCGGCTCGTTCGCGCAGGACGCGATTCACCGGCTGACGGAAGCCGATCCACTTGCCGGCATACGATTCCTGGCTCATCAGATCGTGGCGCTCCGAGCTGAATCCCATGGGCAACACATAGTCGGCAAACCACGCGGTCTCGCTCCAGGTGGACGTCAGCGCCGCGTGTAAACCGACTTTCTCTTCGTCGCGCAGCATCTCGATCCACGAGAAGCCGTCGGGATACGTCCACACCGGATTGAATACGCGCGTGAAGTACGCCTCGATACGGCCACGGCCTTCCTTCAGGAAGTGCGGCAGCAGAAACGACATTTCATGCGTGCACAGCGGCCACTCCTGCGGATAGAGCAACTCGTTCCAGCGCTTCTGCGGCGGGGGCACTTTGAATGTCTTGGGGACAAACTTGTTCCAGGCATTCAGATTGTGTCCGCCCTCGGTTCCGACTGAGCCGGTCAGTACATGCAGCAGCATCAACGCGCGCGCCGGCTGCCATCCTCCTAAGTTTCCAGACGCGCTCCCGCGCCACAGGTGCGAGGCAAATCGGCTACCGGCGGTCGCAATCTCGCGGGCGATCTTGACGATGATCTCGGCCTTGACTCCGCTTTCTTTCTCGGCGAACTGCGGCGTGAACTGTGCGTAGTGCTTCTTCAGCGCTTCGATCAGCGCCGCAAAGCCTTGGCCCTTGGCGCGAAAGCCATCGACTTCCAGTTCTTCCCAGTTGGTCCAGTTCTTCACAAATTTCGCATCGAACCGGTTTTCGCCGAGGATCACCTTCGCCATCGCCAGCAGAACTGCACCTTCGGTGCCAGGATAGGTGGGCATCCAGTAGTCCGCCATGCTCGCCGTGTTCGAAAGTCGAGGGTCCATCACCGCCAGCTTCGCGCCAGCCATTTTTCCGTCGATGATGCGCTGGGCATGCGGGTTGAAATAATGTCCCGACTCCAGATGCGCCGAAAGCAAGAGAATGAAGCGGGCATTCGCGTGATCAGGCGATGGCCGGTCGGCATAGTGCCAGAGCAAATATCCGAGGCGCGCCGACGACGAGCAGACATTGGTGTGCGAGTTGTGACCGTCGATGCCCCACGCTTGCAGCGTCCGCTCCATGATGAAGTCGTGTCCCGGGCGGCCGACGTGGTACATGACCTCTTCGCCGCGATCTTCTTGAATCGCTTTGCGAATCCGCGTGCCGAAAGTCTCCAGCACCTCGTCCCATGAAGTGCGTGCCCACTTCCCTGCGCCGCGCGCCCCGCTGCGTTTCATCGGATACAGCACTCGATCTGGATCCTGGATCTGATTGATGGTCGCGGGGCCCTTGGCGCAAAGACGTCCGCGGCTCGCGGGGTGCATGGGATTGCCTTCGAACTTCGCGACTTGTCCGGTTTCCTTGTCTACATACGCCAACAAACCGCACGCCGATTCGCAGTTGAAACAGATCGTCGGAACCAGCGAATAGTGCTTCTCGACGCGGCGCGGCCAGGCTTGCGGGTCGAGTTCGACCCAGTCATCCCACTTCTCTACCGGAGGGCAGTAGGCGAGATGGCTGCCGTCGCGTTTGAAATCGGTCATTGAGAGTTCCCTCCTATCGCAGCTGCGAGCGCAAGATGCGCTCGCGACAGCCGGCGAGACGCCGGCGCTACGTCAACTGTTGGGCACGCTCTGCCCAGCCATGACGAAGCACCATTCGAAAATCAGCAACCCGGCCAAAGCCAGGACTCCCGCCAACGCCGTGTTATAGAAATCGAACGGAGCGAGCCATAACAAAAACAGCGGAAGAACTCCACCGAGCCCGATCGTGCCTCTCCAGAACCAGGTCTTGAACGGTCCGTGCGTGATCAACCTTGCCGCATAGGCGGAGTTATCAGTGGCATGCGGCATCAGGAATTCAGCCGCCACAATCAGCAAATGGAACAACAGAGTGAATCCAAGGGCTTCCTTTGCGACCGCCACAACTTGCGCCGAGCCTCCCAGCGCGGAAGGCAGCAGCGGCAACACCGCAGCCCCGCACATCAATGTCTGCACGATCAAATGCACCGGCAGCAACGGGGTCTGCCACAGGTCGCGGCCTTCACACTGTCCAAAGAGAAACGCGGTGTAGATGGCGGCAAAGAATCCGACCAGAACGGTTGGCCACAACAGAGCAGATGCGACCGCGGAGAGTCCGACGACCGAAGCCAGCCAGAACTATCCACAAAGCCCGGTGTACGCGATGAGGATGAACGCGCCTCGGGCGAGCCACGATTTGCTCTGCGGTGTGAACACGACCCGCAGGAACCGCGCCTTGTGCTCGAGATCCCAGACCAGCAACACGGTCGTCAGCGCCGTGAATAGCAGCGCGATGGCCGACAGCGCCACATCGCGCATTCGATCGGCTCCCAGACGCCCGAGCAGCATCGCGATCGCCGGAATAGCCAGCGCGCCAGAGCCGATGGCCTTCGTCCAGCAGTAGGCCGGAACCTGCCAGCTCCATGGACGCGCGTGCGATACGTCGTAAGCCGCGAGCGCATTTTTTTGTAACAGCGGGCTGTCCGGTGGATACAGCGCTCCGCCGCCGTGGAGGCTTTCGTTGCGTTGCGCCCACATGTAGATCGACTCGTGGCGCGCTGCGGTGGGCACGATCGCGCTCTCGTCTCCATCGATGTAATAGAGCTTGGGTCGAGTGCCCTGCTCCGGTTTGCGCACGCGTACCGGTTCGCGTGCCAGCAGTTGCGCGATCTCTCCGTCGCAGGCGTCAAGGTCTCCGGCGATAATCGCGTGCTCCGGGCACACCACCACGCAGGAAGGTTCCAGGCCAACCTCCGTGCGATGCGCGCAGAAATGACACTTGGCGGCGGTGCCTTCGTCTGGATCGATGTAGATGGAATCGTATGGGCAGGCTTGCATGCAGGCCTTGCAGCCGATGCAGCGCTCAGAACTGAAGTCGACGATGCCGTCTTTGCGCTGGTACATCGCCGTCACGGGACAAATCGTCACGCACGGCGGATTCTCGCAGTGATTGCAGCGGGTGACTTGAAAAACGCGGCGGGTGTTCGGAAAAGTTCCCTTTTCGACGTACTTCACCCAAGTGCGGTTTACGGTGAGGGGAACGTGGTTCTCGGTCTTGCACGCCACGGTGCAGGCATGGCAACCGATGCACTTGCGGTTGTCGATGATGAATCCGTATCTCATCCGGACTTTCTTTTCGAGACCCGCACCGGAATCCTTCGCGGCTTGGGTATTGTAGCTGACGGCCAGCCGGGAGGGAGTGACCGGCTTGAGGCATGGGGCGAGCATTTCGAGGGGTGGATGAGATGCGAAATCGCCGGGTTGCGCTGAATCCTACGCTACAATGCAGAGTCTTTCGAAATCACAGCCAGGTGATCAGCTTCCGCAAGATCCAGGTGACGACGAATCTATGACTGCTGAGACCGCAATCGGCACTCCACTCGACGACAAGAAGATTTTTTATAACCGCTTTCTCCTGATCGTGGCCGGCCTCGGCGGCCTGCTCTATGGCGTGGATGTCGGCATCATCGCGGGCGCACTGCCTTACCTTGAGGCGACCTCGGGCCTGAACGCCGGTCAGCTCTCCATTGTCGTTGCCGCGGTGCTGCTGGGCAGCGTGATCTCCACGTTGTTTGCCGGATTGCTTGCGGATTGGATGGGCCGCAAGTCGCTGATGACGCTCAGTGGGGTGATGTTCGTCATCAGCATCCCGATGATTGCGCTGGCGCACGGCTATGGGCCGCTGGTCTTCGGCCGACTACTGCAGGGGGTGAGCGCTGGCTTAATCGGCGTGGTCGTTCCCCTATATCTGGCAGAGTGTCTGACCGCAGCGAACCGGGGCAAAGGAACCGGCATCTTTCAGTGGCTGTTGACACTGGGCATTGCGATTGCGGCGTTGGTCGGCTTCTTCTTCAGTCTCCGCCTTGCTCAAATTGTGAAGACCGGCGACTTGCAGGTGGCCTATAACTTCAAAGACTCGGCTTGGCGCGGCATTTTCTGGGTGTCATTGCCTCCGGGGATTCTGTTCGTGATTGGCAGCCTGATGCTGGGGGAGTCTCCGCGATGGCTATTCCGCCGGGGCAAGAAAGATGCTGCGTATGCTTCCCTTCTGCGTTCTCGCACGACCGAGCAAGCCGACCTCGAACTCAAGGAAATGCAGGAAGTGGCCATCGCTGAAAAGGCGAAATCTGCTGCCGGCACAAAGGGTACGGACTCTTTACTGCGGCGCAAATACGTGATTCCGTTCGTGCTGGCCTGCATCATCCTCGCCTGCAATCAGGCCACTGGTATCAACTCGATCATTGCTTACAACGCCAACATTTTGTTGCAGAGCGGACTCTCGGATTTCTATGCCCACTTGGGCTACGTCATATTCACGTGCGTGAACTTCACGGTAACCGCCATAGGCGTTGCGCTGGTGGACCGCAAAGGCCGCAAGTTCCTACTTGGGATTGGCACTGCAGGAATCATTGTCTCGCTCATCTGCACGGCGGCCATCTTCCTTCGCACCGAGAAGCAGCGCGTTGATGCGAAAGCTTCCGTCCAAGCCATGGTCACTGCTGACCAGAAGCTGACTCTGCACTACGACTCCGAATCGGCGAGTCGACTGAGCGGCGACAATCGCGTGTCGGGACGGGCAACATCGCTCGTCGTGATCTATTCCTGCGGGGACTTCCGCGCGGCGAGTGCGGCGGTGCGCTCCGACGATCTGGCGGCGAAGCCTATCGAAATCACACGTGATGGCTGCGTGCCCGCGAACAAAGTGGTGGCGTTTTTCTCGAACCCGTTTGGCGACCTCGACGCTTCGCGCTCGGCACCGTTGAAGATCGAGAACGCCCTTATTACTCCTGTCCCGTCAGCGACTAACGGCTGGATGGTCGCGATCACGCTGTTTGTCTTCATGGCATTCTTCGCGATTGGTCCTGGGGTTTGCGTCTGGCTGGCGCTTTCGGAATTGATGCCGACCCGGATTCGTTCCAACGGAATGAGCATCGCGCTCTTGCTGAACCAGGCGGTGTCCACGGCCATTGCGGCGGTGTTCTTGCCGACCGTCGGCAAGTATGGATACTCGACCATGTTCTTCGGGTTCGCCGCGTGCACGGTGATCTATTTCGTTACGGCGACATGGTTCTTGCCGGAGACTAAGGGCAAGACGCTGGAAGAAATTGAAGCGCACTTCGAGGGCGCGGCAACGGCTAAGTAGCAAATACTTTGCCGCGAAACCATCGGGAGTCGAGTGGCATTCGGATGCGAGGGCGGGACGCCCTCGCGACAGCCGGCAGGATGCCGGCGCTACTGTTCGTTTGCCCCTTTGCTTGAAAATGATTTACTCTGCCCAATCACAATGAATCCTCCTAAGACCAAAAAGAACGCTAGCAGCCAGAAACATTCCCACGCCATGCGGCGGGAAATTTATGAGCAGCCTACCGCGATCGCGAAGACTGTTGCGAAGCACCTCAAGGATGACATCATCTTTCCGGGGGAACTCGACGCCATTGAGAGCGCGCTGCTGAGGTTCGAGAAGCTCATCATCGCTGCCAGCGGATCCAGCCGGCACGCCGGGCTGGCGGGCGAAATAATGATTGAAGACCTTTCGGGCGTGGCCGTCGACGTGGAGTACGCCAGCGAATACTGCTATCGATCAACTCACGCTGCTGTGGATCCGATCGTGATGGTGATTACGCAGTCAGGCGAGACCGCGGACACGATTGCGGCGCAACGCGAGGCGCTGACCCGCGGCGTGAAGACGATTGCGATCTCCAATGTTCCGGACACGACGATTGTGAGGGAAGCTGGCGCGGCGCTGATCTCCGGGGCTGGACCCGAACTGTCGATCCCTGCGACCAAGAGTTTCACAACGCAACTTACGATTCTCTATCTGATGGCGCTGTTCCTGGCACGAAAGCGCGGACGCATGACCTCGGAAGTGACGCGCTCGTACCTGCAGCGGTTGATGCGGCTTCCTGATGCGATCGAAAAGAATCTAGCAACCTGGGACTCGCTGGCCGAAAAGTTCGGCGCGGTGCACTGCAAGGCAGAGAAGTTTCTCTATCTCGGCCGCGGCGTTCATTACGCCATCGCCCGCGAAGGCGCGCTCAAGCTAAAGGAAATCTCCTACGCGCATGCCGAAGGATATCCCGCTGGCGAACTCAAGCACGGCCCGAACGCTCTGGTGGATGAGAAGTTGCCGGTCGTCGTGCTGGCCACCTGCGACCATCGAGATCCGGATTCAGTGTTGCGCTATCGCCGGACGATTGAGGTTATGAAGGAAGTGCGATCGCGACGCGGGCCACTGGTCACGGTTGCGACCGAAGGCGACGCGGAAGTCGCTGCCATTGCGGACCACGTATTCTACGTTCCTCCCGGGCCCGAACTGTTGCTGCCCATTATGGAAGTGATCCCGCTACAGTTGTTCGCGTACCACATTGCGGTCAACAAAGGATACGACGTCGACCATCCGCGGAACCTGGTGAAATCAGTCGTGACCGAATAGCGCGACGCCGCCGAGGGGACTTAAGGCTTCGTTGGGCTCGCGGGGTCGTCGTTCTGACAAAAGAGGCCAAAGCAAAGAGCTGCGCCGACACCCGCAACGCCAGCACCGATGGCCCAGGGTGAATTCATGATGGCGCCTTTGCCGGCAATGGCGCCGGGAGTTTGCTGATAGGCTGCACCGCACTTTTCTTCCCGTGATTTTTGTTCGCCTTCGCGAACGATGATGCGGTCGGAGTGTCCCGACTGCTTCGCCTGCTTGGGATTGTTGGAGCGGGCATCGAGGTAGACGTCATTCTTGAGCGCTGATACCGTCACCTTCCCATCGAGATCGACGACATCGTAATGAGTCCAATCCGCATTGTTCACGGGCGTGACCGTCAAGCAGCCTACTTTCACCCGCATTCCACGAGAGGTGTTTACGGACACACTGCCATGTTCGAGCCGCAGTTCGATGCCTTCGAACTGCACCATGGTTTCGGAATTGAGGTCTGCAGTAGATCCACCGGCCTCAATACGGGCAACAGCATTTTTCTGCGTTTCGACGTAGTCGCCGGAAAATAGAGCGATGGAGGCGGGAGCGGGATATCTGTTGACCTGCACGCCGACGCCGTTGCTGCGCAACATGGCGGCAGCGGGGTCCTGCGCCAGCAGAGACACAGGCAGAATCACGATCATGGGCAGGCACACGAAATTTCGCCATTTGACCAAAAACACTCCCCGCGATTGTCCGCACGAACGACTACTACCAGCTTAGACTGCGGCTTTTGGAGCGGCTATTACCTCTCATGGTGCCTCGCCGAGGGTTGGCCCGAGATGTGATTTCGGGGTTAGGCGCGGGCGAAGTCGATGAATCCCTTTTGCACGTCGGTACGGATGAGCTTGGCACGAAGCTTGTCGCCCACATCGAGTCCCTGCTGGCCTTGCGCGAGGAGTCCCTCGATGTGCGGCTGTAGAACGCGAACAAAGGTTCCGTGATCGGTCACGCCAGTAACGATGGCGTCGAAGACTTCGCCGATGCGGTGCTGCATGGCGACGGCCGCGAGACGCTTGGTCATTTCGCGCTCGACTTTCTTGGCGGCGTCTTCTTTCTGCGTGCAGTTGGCGGCGATGGCGGTTAGTTCGTCGTCGGAGTATGGATTCTTCTGGCCCGCAAGAAGGGCCTTGATCAGACGCTGGGTGACGACGTCGGCGAAGCGGCGGTTGGGTGCGGTGGAGTGAGTGTAGTCCTGAACGGCGAGACCGAAGTGTCCAGGAGCAACATCGCCAGCACGCTCCAGCACGTACTCTCCGGGACCGATGAGCTTGATCACGGCCAACGACAGATCCGCGAAATGATCGGGATCGGCAGCCTTGCGGCGCAGCAGGAAATCGTTGAGCGCCTTGGAATCCGGCTGCGCGGGGAGCTTCTCGTTCTTGGTTGCGGCCAGTTGGACGATGCGGTCCCAGCGCTCGGGAGTGCGCACGATGCGGCGCAGGGATGAAACTTTCTCGAGGAAGCGCGCGACCACGCCGTTGGCGGCAACCATGAAATCCTCGATCAGTTCGGTGGCGCGGTTCTTCTGCTGCTTCACCACGTCGACGACTTGGTCGTTGAGCACCAGGGGATGCACTTCGTCGGTCTGCAGGTTGAGAGCGCCGTGCTGGAAGCGCTGGTCTTTCAACTTCTGCGCGACTTCATCCTGCAGTTTCAGCTGCGCCTGCAGATCGGCGGATGCTGCGACCTTCGGCGGAGCGGGCGACCTCCCTTCCAGCCACGCGCCAACGGAGTTGTATTGGAGTTGAGCCTTATTGTGAACCACGGCGCGGTAAACGCTGGGCGAGTTGATGTTTCCGCTCGGATCGACCACGAATTCGATTACGACGCTCAGGCAATCCTGATTCTCGAGCAGCGAAGTTTTGCCGGTCGACAGCTCTTCAGGGAGCATGGGAAAGTTGTGAACTCCGGCATAAACCGTCGTGGTTTCCTTGGCCGCGTGCTGATCGATCGGGGTCTGCTTGGGGACGAAGGCATCGACGTCGGCGATGCCGATCATGACTTTCACGTCGCCATTCGAGGCACGTTCGGCGACTTCGATCTGGTCGAGGTCGCGCGAAGTGTCGTTGTCGATGGAGGACCAGAGCAGATTGCGCAGGTCGCGGATATCGCCGGCGGCGGCGATTTGCGGCGGGTGGGCTTTCAGGTCGGCCAACTGGAGCGGAACCTGGGGAGGAAAATCGGGCTCGAAACCGTAACGCTGCATGACTTCTTTGGCGGTGGCTTGCAGGTCGAGATGCGAAGGATTGGCGGCTGACATGAACTCCCCGTGCGGAATGAGATGGATTCAGGCTATCACGCGAAGGGTAATGGTGCCCGGACCAGAGCTATTCCTTGGATTGCGGCTTGCGTAAAGCGCCTCGGGCGCGCCGAAATTCCCCACTTCTCGCAAAGAAAGCAAAAAATGGGGCACCCGGCGAGATCCTTCCCTTCGCCTGAAAGACGGCTCCGGTCAAGATGACGCCCCTGGGGAGGGGAGGCGTTAACTGCAGGCTAGCTCTGGTGCAGGCGCTGAACGTCCGCATTGGTGTAGACGCGCGGGGCGTGGGGCTTGTGCGTCTTCCAGAACGAGGCGGTGTCGCCGACGGGGACTCCGTATCCGCGTTCACGAAGAGATTGCGCGTCGGTCATTCCTATTACGCCGACGTCGGTGATGCTTGCGGGAAACTCCCGCGGCGGTTCGGCCGACGTAATCTCGACAATGCTAACCGGTTGGTAGCCGTAATAGACTGGGAACAGATCGGCCTCGTGCCGAAGCTCAGAATTGGCAGCGTAGGACTGATTATCGACGGCCGGTCCGATTTCGGGAAGGTTTGGGATACCGGGCAGCGGGGCTTCCAGAGAAAGCGACGGCGTCGCGATGGGACGGGCGAATAATGGCGAACCCGAGGTCACCAGATACTGCGGGCCCACGGAAAAGTTTGTGTCTTGTGCGGCGCTGATTCCAGCCAGGACAACCAATAGCTAGAACAAGCTAGCGAGACGCATAAGGACCTCCGAAACGCCGCTGGTTTTTCAGCCCTGATTATGAACCGAAGGCGAGCCAAATGCCAGAGTGATTTTGCTCCAGATCCGGCTTCTGGCAACGGTTCTAGCCTGCCGCTCCCAGGGCAGCCGCACGCCGTTCGCGGCGGTTGTCCCGGATCACGTAGATCATATAGATGACGACGGCCAGGTTGCCGATCAGCAGAGCGCTGCGCAGCCAGGTGATACCCCGCATAAGTTCGCGGATCTCAACGGGCAGCAGGAGGGTGCCGGAAACCAGGGCGACCCACTCGGCCCAGGTGCGGGCTTTCCACAAGCCGTAGGCTTCGGTGAAGCGCAATGCGGCGTAGGCAAAGGCGATACGGGCTGCCGCCCAGAGGCGCGCGTCGGTGACATTATCGGCCACGTCGAGAAAGAGTTGGGCCGAGCGACGGTCGGTGTTGACGTGCAATACAGCGAGCAGGCTCTCTGCGTAGAGCCAGACATCTTTGTGCACAAGGGCCAGGGCGCACAATCCCATCAGCACTACGAAGGTACCCTTAAAGAATTCCAACATGGCTACCACCTGGAGCACGCGCCGTTGGCGGCGGTGGTGATCTGGCTTGGTGCCGGGCTGGCGCATGTATGCGGGCAGGGACTCAAGGCAGAGTACCACGAGGAGGGCTGCGGATGCAGGGCTTCCCTGCTCTTCGCGGTTGCGACTGCTGGTTCTTACCTCGGTAACTGGAGATGGCGCGGGAAGGATGAAACGATCGGAGCGGGGAGATGAACCATGCGAAGATTCGTCCTGTGTCTGATTGTCGCAATGTTGTGGGCTGGGAGTTCGTGGGCTGGAACGACTGCGGGTGCTCCGCAGGCGGCGCCGCAAACTGCGCGCCAAGCGTTGCTGGAAATGTTTTTCAGCAAGACGCCGGAGACCCTCATCAAGCATCTGCCCATGGCGACGCGTACGGCGCTGGAGAAGTCGGGGGCGCTGACGGCTCTGCAGCAGTATGCAACGATGGCGAGCCAACTGCAGACGCAGGGACAAAACGTGCAGACATATGAAACCGGGTCAGTGCTGCTGAGTGGCGAGAATCCGCAGACGGGCGAAAAGGTCGAAATCACGGTGGAGAATGACGCGCTGCGCGGCGATCAGGACGACATTGAGGTATCGTTTCAGATGTACAAAAACGGGGCGGCACAGAAGGGCCCGTTCATGCCACAGATCACCTTCTCGATGAAGCAGGAGGGTCAGGTATGGACACTGAATGAGATCTCCGTGACGCTGCACCTGCCATTGGCTGACCCGGATTTCCTGAAGGCCATCACAGAGAAAATGACGCCGCAGGCAGGGACGGCCAGAGCGACGGGCACGTTCGTTCCGCGGTCGGAGGTTTCGGTGCAGGCTGGGGGCAGCGACGCGATTGTGATCGCCGCTATGCGAACCATTCTTACTGCCGAGGTCACCTATGCGACCAGTTATCCCATGGTCGGGTACAGCTGCACGCTGTCTGATCTCGATGGTTTTGGGGGCGGCACACCGAATGAGCATCAGGCCATGCTGATCAACAGCGGGCTGGCCAGCGGGAAGAGATACGGCTTTGTGTTCGCGCTCTCGGGATGCGGCGGGACACCAGCTACCAGCTTCCATCTGACCGCAGCGCCCAATGGAAACAGCTATGGACGGAAGGCGTTTTGTGCGGATCAATCGGGAGTGATTCGGTCGTCGAGCGATGGGAATCCGGCGACGTGTATGGCTAGCGGGACGCCGGCGCAGTAGGAAGGAACGCTCATCGCAGCGCTGAAAGCGCTGCGCCACCCAAAATCGCGGAGGTCGGAATCACGGAGTCTGGTGGGGCTGTGACTCGCCTGCCGGCTGGGGGTCGCTTTCGGCGATCGCGATCGTGAAGGCGCTGCGCTATCCAAATTCCCTTTCGGCTTTGTGGTGCTCCTGACTGTGGCGGCGGGACGCCGCCACGACAGCCGGCAGGGTGCCGGCGCTACGTTGCTGCGGGGCCGCAGTGTCTCAGCCCTTTTTTTGGCGAATCGCGGCGCGCAACTCTTCTACGATTTCTTGCGAGGCTTTGATGGCGGCGGCGTGTTGGTTCACGTTGAAGGAGATCGCGCCGACGCGGGCGTGACCGCCACCGCCGTAGCGCTCGCAGATGCGGGCCAGGTTTACTTCGGGTTCCTGCGGGGCCCAAGGGTTCGAGCCAACCGAAACTTTCACCCGAAAACTGCTCTTGCTGAGCCCTACGCTATAGACCGACTCAGGGTGCAGGTAATAGGGGATGAACTTGTTGTAGCCCTCAAGGTCGTGATCGGTGACATCGAAGAAGATAGTGGCGTCCTTGCACTCGGTGCGCTGCTCGAGGATGCCGATGGACAGTTCGTGGCGCTTGAGCAGCGGGGGAAGAAGAGGCGCGACGAATGGTTCCGTGAGAATATCCGCCAATGATTTCGTGGACAACAGCGGAATCAGGTTGGGAACGAAGCCGTGATCGGGCGCCGATTCGATCACCATGGTGAGTTTCATGGCGGGCGCTTCCATCTCGACGGCGGTTTTGGCGTCGGGGTAGAGGGCTCCGTCAATGATGTCGGTCCAGTGCACCAGATCGGCCACAGAGGAGGGATCGAAGCAGAAGCGCTGCTGCGCGATCATGGCAATGAAACTGGTGCAGGACTTGAAATCGGGATCGTAGAACTTGCGGTTGCTCTGGTCCTGCTCGAAGTGCTCGGCGTCGGCCGGAGAGAGGAACGCGCTCTCGTGATGGTCGAACCACCAGGTAATTTTGGGCGAACTGGAGTACTTGAAGTCGACGATGGCGTTCTCGTCGCCGTCGAATTGATTCTCGTCGAATAAGGCTCCGGCGCGGTGGACCAGGCCGGTGAATTCGAACTCGGCGTCGCCGCGGATGCGCTCGCGGTAGAAGCGGGAGAACAACGCGGCGGAAGAAGCTCCGTCAAAGCATTTGTCGTGATAGAAGACCCGTACGCGCAAAGAATTCCCCAATCGGCCAACAGATTCCCGCCGGCCGAAAACCACGCTGCTGGCATGGAATTGGGACGAGGGTAAAAGCTAATAGGATTGACAGCTTACAGGAAGAAAGTCAAGGGCGGGAGTTTTGAGGAGCGGTGCGGTTCGAATTTTTCGAGGTACTATCTCGATCCCGGCGCCGCTCAGGCGAGGAGGATCTCGCCACGAACTCTTCTCACCGCATTGCGGTCCGACGCGCGAGATCCTTCCCTTCGCCTGAAAAACGGCTCCGGTCAGGATGACCAGATTGGGGGGAGAGCGCGCTCTACATCGCGTTCGCTTGCTTTTCCGCCAGGTCGCCGATCACGGGCAGTTTGAACATCTGCCCCTGATTGGCCTTGAGGAGAAGGATGACCCAGATGATCAGCCCTGCGAGGCCGACGAGAGGCCAGATCAGGATGGTCAGCCAACCCAATATCGGAATGTGGGCAATAATGTTGAGCCCGATCCACAGAACCGTCCACGCCACCGCGAAAAACAGACATTGAAAGGAATGAAAGCGCACGAAGCGACTCTTGTTATAGGGCTCCATCACGAGAAAGATGATCGCTGGGACGATGGTGATATAAGCGATCATTCCCGCAATGTTGTCCGGCATGCCCCCTGTGGACGCTGTTGTTGAAGCAGGCGCGGCTGGGGCTCGGCCCGCACAGGCTGAACAAGTGGTAGCACCGTCAGCGATCTGAGCGCCGCACATGTTGCAGAAAGCCATGGGAGTACCCTCCTCGACGCCACGGATGCTGTCTCAGTAGTGAACCGAGTTCATGCCCCAAGCGGCGTGGGCCGCAAAGTATCAGAGAAGGGCACAGAAAGCAACCCGCAATGTGGAGGGTCAGACCGGAACCTAGACCGAGTTGGCGTACTGCTCCGCAAAGTCGCCGAGCATGGGCAGTTGGAACATTTCTCCCTGGAAGGCCTTCACCACCAGAACCAGCCAAATCACGATGACCGCGAGCACGACCACCACGGCAACCACCAGCACGAGCAGAGGACCGAGCACCGGGACGATGAAGAGAACGACGCTGGCGAGTTTCAGGGCGATCCCGATGAGAATGGCTGCTCCCCAGAACAAGAGGCACTGCATGGAATGGAAACGCAGGAAGCGATTCTTCTTGTAGGGCTCAAGAACCAGGAAAACGATCGCAGGAATGAAGGTGAAATAAGCGAGAACGCCCGCGATATTTTCGGGAAGGACGCCGACGGTTCCGCGGGCGCGCGTTTCCGTATGCATGGCACCGCCGCAAGCCGGGCAAAAAGCCGCGGACGCAGGCATTTGGGCAGAGCATTCGGGGCAAGAGGTCGGGGGAACGCTCGTCGGATCCATTGTGGGGCACCATATCAAATGGAGAGGCGGGCGGCAAATCACCGGAAGGATTTCAGAGTGCGCGGGGCACGTGATTTTTCTTGCGGCAGTCCTCGCAGACACCGTAGATCTGGAATGTATGCCGGGTGGTGAGGTAGTGGTATCTGCGTCCGATTTCCTGCTCCAGCTGGCCAACTTCCTGGGAGAAGAATTCGACGGAACTGCCGCAATCGGTGCAGACCATGTGGTGATGGCTGCGCCGGTTGTACTGGTGCTCATAGCGGGCAATGCCGTCGTGGAAGGCGACCTCGCTGGCCAAGCCGCACTCCGCCAGCAACTTCAAGGTGCGGTAGACCGTGGTGTAACCGATGCGTGCGTCTTTTTTCTGCACCAGGCGATGGAGTTCGTCGGTGGAGAGATGGTCGCGGGTTTCCAGGAACGTGCGGAGAATGGTATCGCGCTGGGCGGTCTGCTTGAGGCCGACGCCCTTCAGGTGCTTGTGAAGGATTTCCTGGGCCTCGCGGACCATCTGGCGGGAGATGGTGGGCTGATCATCGATGCGCTTCTGGAGCATGGCGGTGGAGCGGAGTCCGGTGGAAACGTGGTCAGGATGACGGCTTCAGGATACCACCCGGCATCTTGAAAATGAAATTCATTTTCAGCGGCGGGCGGGGTGGCGGGGCGTGGAATACAATCAGAGATTCCTCATGAGCACATTGGCAGAAATCAGCCCACCCAAGTCGCGACGATCACCCATTTCTCGGATCCTGCTGGGGCTCTTGCTGGCTGTGGTCGTGATTGTGGCGGGCCTCGTGGCATATGCGTACTACATCGCGCACGCTGCCCTTCCCCAACTCGACGGACGGCTGCAGATCAGCGGGCTCTCGGCCCCGGTCACGGTGACGCGGGACGGTCACGGGGTACCCACGATTGAAGCGGCGAGCATGGACGATCTGTTCTTCGCGCAAGGGTATGTCACGGCGCAGGACCGGCTGTGGCAAATGGACCTGATGCGCCGCTACGGCGGCGGAGAACTGTCGGAGATTCTGGGCGAAGACCTGTTGAGGCTGGACCGCGAGCAGAGGATTCTGGGTCTGCGGGCCGCGGCGAAGAAGACCGTTGAGACAGCCAGTCCGCGCGATCGCGGCTACTATGAAGCCTATGCGCGGGGGGTCAACGGCTACATCGGGACACATGGCAACCGGCTACCGATTGAGTTTCGCATTCTGCATTACGCGCCGAAGCCGTGGCTGCCGGAGGACTCGGCGGTCGTCGCCAACTCGATGGTGAAGGATCTCAACTATCACTATTTTTACGACGCACTCAGCCGCGAGAAGATTCTGGCCAAGCTGGGGCCGGAGTTGACTGCGGATTTGTATGTGAATCGCTCGTGGCACGACCGTCCGCCGACGGTGATGCGGGAAGATCTGACAGAGCCGGACAACACCGGCGGATCGGATGATGAGGACGACGACGATTCTCCGGACACCTCGGTGACGCAGAAGTTTCCTTCAGCCGCGCCGCGAGTCTTGCCGGTTGGGCAGTCTACCGACAGACTCGAACAGGACACCTCAGGGGCTAAAGCCCTTCCGGAAGAGAAGGGCCTTTTCGCAGCGCTTAAAGCGCTGCGCCACCCAAAAGCAAGCCACCCAAACCCGAGTCACCCTGGCCGGAGTCATACAAGGCCGAGTCTCTTAGCACATCGCCAGGCCTTGTCAATCGAAGGGTTGCCTGGCGAGGGGCTGCCGGTGAATGGATCGAACGACTGGGTGGTTTCGGGGGCGCACACGGTAACGGGCAAGCCGCTGCTGTCGAACGACATGCACCTGGGACACCAGATGCCGAACCTGTGGTATGAGGCGCATCTGCACTCGGGCACGCTGGATGTGGCGGGCGTGACGCTCCCCGGAATGCCGTACGTGATCGTGGGGCACAATCAGAGGATTGCCTGGGGATTCACCAACGTGGGTCCGACGGTGACCGATGTGTTCATCGAAACTTTTAATTCGCAAGGCGCGTATCAAACGCCGACGGGATGGGTGCAGCCGGAGCACCGCGCGGAAGTGATTCACGTCAAGGGTAAGCCGGACGTGAACGTGGATGTGAAGATAACCCGCCACGGTCCGGTGATCACAGAGCTGGTTCCCGGCGAGACGCGGCCGCTGGCGCTGCGCTGGACGCTTTATGACGGATTGCATATTCCGTTTTTTGACGTGAATGCAGCGCAGAACTGGGATGAATTTCAGCGCGCATTTTCTCAACTCGATGCACCCGGGCAAAACGTGGTCTATGCGGATGTAGACGGGAACATTGGATATCACACGACGGGCAAGGTTCCGATCCGCGCGGCGGGAGACGGCAGCCTACCGGTGAGCGGCGCCGACAACGCGCACGAGTGGATTTCTTACATTCCGTTTGAAAAGCTCCCCAGCATCTACAACCCGCCGTCGGGAGTCATCGCGACGGCGAATGGAAGAATCACGCCGGACGGTTATCCCAATTCGATCAGCATGGAGTGGGAGGCGCCGTGGCGCACGGCGCGCATTTATCACGTACTGGAGTCGGGGCGGCAGTTCTCGGCGGCGGACATGCTCGCGCTGCAAACCGACATTCAATCGGAGGCAATACTATTTGCCGCGGAGCGCCTGCTTTATGCGGTGGATCACTCCACAAAGCCCTCCGCGCGCGCCAAGCAGGCCGCCGACCTGATGCGCAGCTGGGATGGCCGCATGCTGGCTACCTCGGCAGCACCCACCATTGCAGAAAATGCAATCGGCGAACTGCGCCGCCTGCTGCTCGAACCAAAATTGGGAGCGGCTGCCGCGGAATCTCGCAAGGATGCCGATTCCGAACTCTATAAAGAAACTGAGAAGAACGCCATCGACTGGAAGACGTATTCGTGGCTGCAAAGGTCGGTGTGGATGGAGAACATCCTGCTTCACCGGCCGAAGCGGTGGCTGCCCGACAAATATCCGAACTATGACGAACTGCTCACTGCCGCGGTCGAGGCTGCGGTCAACCATCCGCAGGCGCCGAAGGATTTGGCTGCGTGGCGCTGGGGCGCGTTCAATGCGGTCGAGATCCAGCATCCGATCCTGGGAAAGATTCCGGTGATTCGGCGGTGGTCGGGAACGGGAGTGCAGGAGCAGTCGGGCAGCGGATACACGGTGAAAGCGGTCACGCCGTATCACGGGCCGTCGGAGCGGTTCACGGCGAATATGGCGGACCTGGATCAGTCGACGCTGAACACAGTAACCGGGCAAGGTGGAAACTTTCTGAGCCCTTACTACATGGATCAATGGAAGGCGTGGTACGAGGGAACGACGTTCACACTGCCGTTCACGGCCAAGGCTGTAGACGCGGCGAAGAGGCACCGGTTGGTGCTGGATCCGACGAAATAAAACGTTAGCCGTAGCCTTGCTCGCGGGTGCGAGGGCGCGACGCCCTCGCTATAGCCGGCAGGATGCCGGCGCTATACCGTTCGCTAGAAGAAGTCGATCGCCTTTATGTCGCCCACGTAGCCCACGATGTCGATGTTTCCCTGAGGCAGGAAGTCGTTGATCAGCAGGACATCTCGGGTAGTGTCGTAGACGCGGAGGTTCCCACCTTCCGCCACGTATTCGACGTTGCGGGTCGTGAACCCCTGCAAGCCGTTAACGTCGCCATTGTCCGGAGGAATGACTACCGAGTTATCTGCGGTCCGATAGATCGACAGACAGCCGCGCACTTCCCCGCTGGGATTACCGACGTTGCCAACGTTGGTGCAGTCGTGCGATCCGACGAAGACCTGGCCGTTCGTGGTCATATCGATGCGATCGTGAAAGCCGTTCGTGATGGCGATCTCGGCGCTGGGGTTGTTGTAGTAGGGGTCGGTCATCGTGCCCAGGTCGACGATATCGAGCGTCCCGCAGTAGGTTGCCGCCGTCGTCGCGGCGCTCGGGATGGAGGTGCAGAGAGGTCCGGTGGGCGTGCCGTTTCCGGCAACGAACAACTGGGAACCGTTCAATAGACCGATGGTGGCGCCATTCACAAAGACCGGAGGGCCAACGGCCAGGGTCGTCAAATCCAGAGTCTGCACGCTGGCCTGAACGCCACCGCACTCCGCACCGCAGTTGAGGATATACGCGGTGTTCCCGCTCACAACCGCCCACGCGGGACGGTCGAAGCCAGGAACCACGGTGCAGACGGGGTTCACGGTGCCGGATAAGCAACTCAGATCGACCGGGGGCACCGCACTGCTGGGACTCAGCACTGTGACCGAGTCGGCGTCGTTGCTAAAGACGAGGAGTTGCGTGCCGTTGGAGTTGGCAATCACGGTTTGAGCATTGGTGACGGCAATCGTGGTGAGCTGTGACCTGACAAAATCCAAGATGTCGACGGCGCCCACGAACGAAAAGCCGTTGACGGTGGCCGTCGGGATGGCGGCATATCCGATAGGCTGGGCTGTGGGAAAGACCATGCTTGAGGTCGCCGCGGGAATGCGCACGTTGCCTATACCCGTCTCTCTGAACGTATCCACCGCGTAAACGTTGTTGCTGCTGGCGTCGAAGGTTGCTGCAATGTTCCGGGTCGGCGACACCACCATCAGACCTGGGGAGCTTCCTGCCTGCAGACGCGCAACCCCTGGAATCGTGTCGTTATAACCATCGAGGATTACCAGGCTGCCGGCAGAAAAGGTTGCGGTCACCCCTTGCGATGCCAAAACGCGGTCCGGCAGGCCGCTGGGCGGATTCTTCGGCTTGTTATAGCCACCGCACGAACTGAAACCTAGGCTGACCCACAATCCAACCAGAAGAACGAGGATGCGTCTCTTCAAACGACAAGCTCCTAACGACATGAAAAAAGGAGATTTAATTACAAAATGATGGATTATAACAGACCCGGAACTCGCACTCCTGTGGACCTTTGGAGATTGTATTGCGATCCCTCTGCGATTCTCCGCCGCTGGTTGTGCAAGTCATTGAGATGCACGAACCGGCGTTAATCCTGTATTCTCAGAAACTATATGGCGGCTGACTTTCTTGCCCGGATCAAGCAATCCCCCATTTTGTGCGACGGCGCCATGGGGACGCTGCTCTACGCCAAAGGCATCTTTATCAACCGGTCCTACGATGAACTGAATCTTTCTCAACCCGACCTGATTCGTGGGATTCACCACGAGTACCTGCAGGCCGGAGCGGAAATTATTGAAACCAATACTTTCGGTGCCAACTCTTTCCGCTTGGGACGGCACAGCTTGGCGGATAAAGTTCGCGACATCAATCATGCTGGCGCCCGCCTGGCGCGCGAAGCTGCCAAAAGCTTCGATGTATGGGTTGGAGGATCGGTTGGCCCACTCGGCACCAGAATCGAGCCGCTGGGGAAGACTTCGTTCCAGGAAGCGCGCGAGGCCTTTCGCCAGCAGATTCAGGCACTGGTGGAAGCGGGTGTCGATCTGCTGATCCTGGAAACCTTCGGATATCTGGAAGAGATTCACCAGGCGATGCTGGCCGCCCGGGACGTGAGCGCATCATTGCCGATCGTGGCGCAGGTGACCATTGATGAGGACGGGAACTGCCTTGACGGCTCCGATCCACAGACGTTTGTGTCGAAGCTCGAGGAGTGGGGCGCGGACGTGATTGGCTGCAACTGCAGCGTGGGTCCGGTTGCCATGCTGGATGCGATGGAGCGAGTGCGGGCGGCGACTTCCCTGCCGCTGGCGGCGCAACCGAATGCAGGCATTCCGCGGTCGGTGGACGGGCGGAATATTTATTTGTGCTCGCCGGAATATATGGCCAGCTACGCGCGGAAATTTGTTGCTACTGGAGTACGGCTCGTCGGCGGATGCTGCGGAACGACTCCGGAACATATCCGGGTCATGAAGTCGGCTCTGCGGGTGGGTGAAGCCAGAGGAAAGACGGCTTCCGCTCACGTGGTGGCTGGCCAGACCGCGCCTCTGGCGGTGCCGGCTGTGCCGCTGGAGAACCGGTCGCTGCTGGGCGCCCGGCTGGCTCGCGGTGAGTTTGTAACGATGGTGGAGATCGTGCCTCCCAAAGGAATCGACGTCCGCAAGGAAGTTGAAGGGGCGCGGTTTCTGAAGTCGGTGGGTGTGGATGCGGTGAATGTCCCGGATAGCCCGCGAGCCTCGGCGCGCATGAGCAACCAAGCATTGTCGCTGCTGATTCAGCGCGATGTCGGCATCGATGCGATTCTCCACTACACCTGCCGTGATCGGAATGTGCTGTGCATTCAGAGCGACTTGCTGGGAGCGGCGGCGGTCGGCATCAAGAATCTGATCTGCATTACCGGTGATCCGCCGAAGATGGGGAACTATCCCGACGCAACCGCGGTGTTTGATGTGGATGCGATCGGCCTGGTCAACATTGTGCACAACCTGAACCGGGGGCTTGATCTGGGCGGGAACCCCATCGGGACAGGGACCGGGTTTGTGATTGGCGTGGGAGCAAACCCCGGACTGACCGACATGGATGAGGAGATCCGGCGGTTCGAGTACAAGGTGGAGGCCGGAGCGGAATATGTGGTGACCCAACCGGTGTTCGATCTGCGGTTGCTGGAGAACTTTCTGAAGCGCATTGAGCACTGCCGTATTCCGGTGGTGGCCGGGATATGGCCGCTGGTTAGCGTGCGCAATGCGGAATTCATGAAGAATGAGTTGCGGGTCTCGGTGCCGGATGCGATTCTGGAGCGCATGGCCCGGGCCCAGACTCCGGAACTGGCGAGAGCGGAGGGCGTGGCCATTGCGCGAGAAATGCTGATTGCAGCCAAGCAGATGGCGCAAGGAGCGCAGATCAGCGCACCGCAGGGGCGCTACAGCTCAGCCGTGGACGTGCTGGAAGCGCTGGGGAAAGACCCAGGCTCCAAGGCGACGGCCTAGGGCGCGTCGTACGCGCTAATGGTCTGAAGCCTGCCCCAAACTTCCTGGAAGCGTGACGAAGTATCCGTGGGGGAACAACCCGGTTCACAATTCCTACACGTGGATATGGGACATTAGCGGTGAGCACTACGGCCGGTTGGTGGTCTACTATCGCGCGAACATTTCGGTGCCGCCGGACTCACGACGGTAACGAGGAGCTTGAAACGTCGCCGCGGGCGCTCAACCGAACACTCGAAGACCAGTGAATCGATTTATGTCGACAACATAACGATATTGCAGATTTTTCGATCTTGGAACCATTCCCGCAGTGGGACTTCATCGATCATTTTATTGGTCCTTCTGATTAAAAAGACTGGACACTTCCTCAAATTAGTTGCATTACAATAGAAGACGGAGCGAACCCCGTTGCCAAAGTTTGAAGAGTGCCTCCAGCGACTGGAGAAAATAGTTCAGGAGCTGGAAAAGGGAGAGGTCCCTTTAGAGAAGTCTCTGACACTGTTTGAAGAAGGCATGCAGCTTTCTTCCTCATGCCGGAAGGAACTGGAACAGGCAGAAGGAAAAGTGGAAATTCTGCTGAAGAAGAACGGGAAGCTTCAAGCTGAACCNNCCGCGATTCGAGAGCTTTAGATGTCTGTGGTGCAGTGGTTTTCCCAGCCACACCGCAGCCCTAGTCCAATGTCGACGTCCGCCGTTGACGACGGTTGAAGATCGGGGAATATATGGCACAAAGCGTGGTTGTTCTTGAGAAGGATCCTACAGTGGCGCGGACCCTGGCTGGTGGACTCCGCCCCCACTTTTCAGTACACCTAACCCGCTCCCGCGAAGAATTGCGAGAGGACGTAGCTCGGAACCGGCCGGAGGCCGTGGTGCTCAACATTGAGCACTGGCTGCTAGCCGATGTAGAGAATCTGCACCGCGAATTTCCTGCTCTGCCCATTGTCTGTACGCATCGCATCCCTGACGAGGAAATGTGGATGGCCGCGCTGGCGGCTGGCGCCAGCGATGTGTGCCCCGCGGATGACGTGGCGAATGTGCTGACTTCGGTGATGCGAAGCCTGGCGCTCTCGCGGACCGCGGCGGCGTAGATCAATCTTCTGTCACGAGGACGCCTGCGGGCGTCCTTTTTGTTTGTCTTTCTTCCACGGTTCCCTCGCGCCGACGCACTGTTCCACATGCGCCTCCTTGTTATACTCACTGCTTCATGCTCAAGGAGACTCTCGAACAAGGACGGCAACTGGCCGATGCCGCGCTCGACCGGCTGATTCCGCTGGAGACGCAGCATCCGGAGTCGATTCACAAGGCCATGCGCCACAGCGTGTTTGCGGGCGGCAAGCGCCTGCGGCCCGTGCTCTGCATGGAAGCGGGGCGCATGGTGGCGGGATCCTTGCCGGCACGCATCGAAGAACTGGGCGCGGCGCTGGAGATGCTGCACACTTATTCACTGATTCATGACGATTTGCCGGCGCTCGACAATGACGATCTGCGCCGCGGGCGTCCGACTTGTCATAAGGCATTTGGAGAGGCCATCGCGATCCTGGCTGGCGATGCGCTGCAGACACAGGCCTACGAGGTGTTGGCGCGGTTGAAGTGTCCGGCGGAAGCGCGCGTGCGGATCATCGAAGAGATCGCCCACGACACGGGAACCATCGATGGCATGATCGGCGGGCAGGTGGTGGATCTGGAGTCGGAACACACGCGGCCGACGGCGGAGATGCTGGAATATATTCACCGCTCGAAGACGGCGGCGCTGATTACGGCCAGCCTGGTCAGTGGAGGGCTCTACGCGGGAGCAAAAGACAATCAGGTGGCAAGGCTGCGCGCCTTCGGACTGGCGATTGGCCTGGCCTTTCAGATTGTGGACGATGTACTCGACGTGACGCAGACTTCGGAGCAACTGGGGAAGACCGCTGGCAAAGATATGGCTTCGGAGAAAGCTACGTATCCTGCGCTGTTCGGGATTGAAGCGTCGGTGCACAGGGCGGATGCTTTGGTGAATGATGCGTTTGCGGAACTGGAAAGCTTTGGGGAGTCGGCGGAGACGTTGAAGGAACTGGCTCGGTTTCTGGTGGAGCGGAAGAAATAATAAAGCGGAAAGTCTGACCTCGGACCTTCGGTCACCTGTGCTCCTCGGCGTTTTCTGTGATAAAAAATAAGTACGGCGATGGAGTTCGCCATAACCGCTTGTGCGATTTGCAGGCTGATAACTCCTACAGAATCTGACTATTTTTGTAGGGAGCTCCATCGTGAAAGATTTCCTCGCCATATCCGTCGCGGCCATTGTCGGCGCAAACTCTCGATACTTTCTCAGCCGCCTCGCCGCCCGAGAATTTGGTCCTGTCTTCCCTGTCGGAACCCTCATCATCAATGTCGTTGGCAGCTTCATCGTAGGCTTCTTCGTGATCTGGACCAGCGAACGCGTGCTGGTGGATCCGCGCTGGAGACTGCTTGTGGTGGTAGGCTTCTGCGGCTCGTTCACCACGTTTTCCAGTTACGCGTTCGAGACCATATCTTATTTCGAGCAAGGCCAGTGGGGATTAATGATGATCAACGTCCTCACCAACAACCTGCTCTGCTTGGGCGGCGCGCTGGCCGGCATGGTGCTGGCGCGGGTGCTGTAGAATGGCGGACGCGATGGCAGTACAAGTCACCATCTACCTGAACGAAGCGGACCAGTGGCATCACCGGCCGCTGCACATGGAGATCCTCAACTATCTCCGCAAGGAGAACGCCTACGCGGCCATCGCGCTTCACGCGGTTGCGGGCTTCCTGGGGCGGCATCGCGTGGAGACCTCACATCTGGTGGAAGCGGGAGGCAAGCTGCCGGTGATCATCATTTTCGTCGACACCGATGAGCATGTGAATCGCGTGCTTCCCATGTTGAAGGAAATGGCGGCGAACCGGCTGATCGTGCGCGAGAACGTGGTGCTGGAGCAAGGCAATCTCGACTGACATGTCTTCGATCCCACTAAATCCATCCCTGGACGTCCAATCTCTGGACATCCTGGCTATCGCCGCCCACCGCGACGATGTTGAGCAGACCTGCGGCGGGACTCTCCTGAAGGCTGCCCAGCTCGGGCAGCGCACGGGCATCCTCGACCTTACGCGGGGCGAGATGGGGACACGCGGCACCGCTGAAGATCGCGCGCGCGAAGCCGATGACGCGGCCAAGATTCTGGGCGTGAGTTGGAGACGGGCGCTCGATATTCCTGACGGTCGCGTGGAAAACACCTACGAGAACCGGCTGAAGGTCGCCACCGTGATTCGGGAGACGCGGCCGCGGGCGGTCATACTGCCTTACTGGAAAGGGCGGCATCCGGATCATTACACGGCGTCGGTGCTGGGATATGAGGCTTGCTTTCTGGCAGGGCTCGCGAAATTAGCTCTCAGCTCTCAGCCGTCAGCTATCAGCCAAACTTCTTCCGGCGCGGCCGAGAGCGGCCCACTTGCTCCGCATCGTCCGTTCAAGATTATTTACGCGACACTTTATTACGACATTCGGCCTTCCTTTGTGGTGGACATTGGCGAGCAGTTTGAGGGGAAGTTTGCCTCGATTCTGGCGTATACATCGCAGTTCAGCGACCAGGAAGCGGGCAAAGACCTGTTCCCTGCGCGCGCCGAGATTCTCGCCCGCGTCGAGTCCATGGCACGGTTTTACGGCATGCTTGGCGGCGTGAGCCACGCGGAACCCTTCCTGCAAAAGGAAGTAGGGCTGGTCGAGGACTTACTGGCCATTCCGGTCAAATCCATTTAGCATTACTCAACTCAATTCACTAGGAGGACCGTCGCACAAATGTCTCGTTTTGTCTTTGCCCTCATCACTGCTGTGGCTATGGCTGCCACTGCGGCAGCTCAAGCTGGAACCTGGCAGATCGACCCCAAACATAGTGCCGCGCAATTTTCGGTAAAACATCTCGGAGTCTCGACCGTCCGGGGAGCATTTTCCAAGGTGTCTGGCACGGTAACGCATGATCCCGCCGACCCCTCGAAAGACTCGCTCGAAGCTACCATCGACGCGAGTTCCGTGGATACGCGCGTGGAAATGCGCGACAACGACCTGAAGAGCCCGCACTTTTTCGATGTGCAGAAGTATCCGACCATCACTTTCAAAGCCAAGTCGGTAAAGAGCGCCGGAGCTGGAAAACTGTCAATCACCGGCGACCTCACCATGCACGGAGTAACGAAGGAAGTCGTGCTTGATGTCGAGGGCCCTTCCGCGCCGATCAAGGATCCGATGGGTCCAGGCCAGCGCATCGGCGCGTCGGCTAGCACTAAGATCAATCGTCAGGATTTTGGCATCGCTGGCGCGCCCGGCGTTGTGAGCGACGAGGTCACGATTACCATCGACGCGGAGTTGACCCAGGCAGCAGCGAAGTAACGCGAAGTCTACATTGTCGTAGCACCGCAGCCACGCCCGTCCGGCGGGTGTCTCGCCCGCCGGTGCGAGGGCGAGACGCCCTCGCGACGGCCGGCAAGATGCCGGCGCTACGCTACTTTTTCAGTGCGACCGCGAGGCCGTCGCGGATCGGCAGTAGCGTCGTGTAGAACTCTTTCGCGTCGTAGAGTTTGCGATTGAATTCGAGGATGGCCTTGGTACTGGCTTCGGTCGGATTTTTTTCCGCGACGCGTCCGCTCCACAGCACGTTGTCGGTGATGAATAATCCGCCCTTGCGCAATCGCGGCGCCACGAGGCGTAACACGCGGGGATAGTCTTCCTTGTCGACGTCGTTGAAGATGATGTCGAACTCCTGCTTCTGCTCGGAGAGGAACTCCAGCGCGTCTCCGGTGTGCAGCATGATGCGGTTGGAGACTCCGGCGCGCTTGAAGTAGCCGCGGGCACGCTCCGTATTCTTCGAGTCGCCATCGGTGTAGATGACGCGTCCTTTATCGCCCACCGCCTGCGCCCACCAGATGGTCGAATAGCCGATGGCGGACCCCAGTTCAAAAATGCTGCGGGCGTTGATCATCAGCGCCAGCTGCTGCAGAACTCGCGCAACGGCCGGGCCGACGATGGGCACGTTGTGCTCGGTGGCGTAGTCTTCCATCTCCGCCAGGACTTCGTCGCGCTTGGGCAGCATGGAATAGAGATAGTCGTCGACCGGTCCGGCGGTGGTGAAGTTGTAGTGCCGCCAGCTGGCGGCGGAGCCTTTTTTCTTAGCTTGAGTAACGTTGGCTTGAGTCACGCGCTTCCCTTTCGAGTGCGATAGTCCTGATGGTCAACCGCTGATACTTCAGCCGCCGATGGTGACGCCCGGCTTCATTTCATACACTTCAACGCTTGGGACCAATTTCTGCAATGCGCTGGGAGTTCCGGTCAGCACCGGGAATGTGCCAAAGTGCATGGGGATCACGGTCTTTGGCTTCAACAGATTGATCGCGTACGCTGCCTCGCGCGGTCCCATAGTGAAGAGATCACCCATGGGAATCATGACAATTTCGGGAGCATAAAGCTCGCGGATGATGGCCATGTCGCCGAAGACGTTGGTATCGCCCGCGTGGTAAAGCTTCACGCCGTTGGCGAATTCGATCACGTAGCCGCAGGCTTCGCCGCCGTAGACGATCTCGTCGCCGTCCTGAATGCCGCAGGAATGATCAGCGTGGACCATGGTCACTTTGATATCGCCGACCGTCTGCGATCCCCCTTTGTTCATGGGAGAGATCTGTTTCGCGCCCTTCTTTGCCATCCAGAGGCAGAGTTCGTAGATTCCGACCACAAGCGGGTTGTGCTGTTTGACGACTTCGACTGCGTCGCCGATGTGGTCACCGTGGCCGTGGGTGCACAGGAGGAGGTCGGCCTTCTTCACTTTCTTGTCGGCCTCGGGACACATGGGATTGCCCATGATCCAGGGATCGATGAAGATTGTCTTCCCGGCCGGGGTTTCAATGCGGAACGTCGAGTGGCCCAGCCACGTGAGTTTGACGCCTTTCAGATTCATGCTGCTTGTAGCTCCTGGCTGCTAGCTTCTAGCTCCTAGCCAATCGCACGCGGCATTTGGTTCGGAGCGCTTGCTTTTCCAATAATCAGCCAACCTAGTTTAATATGAAACGCCATGGCAGAACTCAAGGTGCTGATTTCGCGGCAGGACGTCGCCAAACGTGTGGCCGAACTGGGCGAGCAGATCACCAAGGACTTCGCGGGCCAGTCCGTGATCTTTGTTGGTGTGCTCAAGGGCGCGGCGATTTTCCTGGCCGATCTGGCAAGACAAGTAGAGCTGGATTCGACTTTCGATTTTATCGGAGTCTCGAGCTATGGAAACCGGCCCAGCCCCGCCAACGAATTGAAGAGCGGGTGGGACTCCACCGGCGAAGTCCGGCTGCTCAAAGATGTGGACCAGTCCATTAAGGAAAAGAACATCATCCTGGTGGAAGACATCCTCGACACAGGCTTGACGATGACCTATTTGAAAAAGATGCTGCTGGCGCGGCAACCGCGATCACTGAAGGTCGCGGCGCTGCTCGACAAACCGTCGCGGCGCAAGCTGCCGCTGGAGGGCGATTATGTCGGCTTCAAAATTCCCGATGAATTTGTGGTCGGGTACGGGCTCGACTACGCGGAGAAATACCGCAACCTCCCTGACATCTGCGTTGTGCCCAGAGAGTAAGCTGGCGCGAGCAAAGCGCCGGAGTGCAGTCGCAATACACCTTTCACGCGGCGTTCCTTCATGCTCAAGAGCAACAAGGAACACGGCTGCTATCATACGAACGAATGAGTTCTGTGCTTTCCAAGCCGGATCGGTTGCCGGTCGAGTCGCTGCTGCTCGATGTGGCTGATGTTCTAGCCACGTCGCTCGACCTCGACACGACCGTACGGCGCGTCGCCGAGGTCGTGCGCAAGGTCATCGATTACGAGATTTTTGCCATTCTGCTGCTCAACGAGAAGACCCAGGAACTGCGCTTCCGCTTCCAGGTTGGGTATCCGCCGGAGTTCGCCGAGCGCAGCCGGATCAAGGTCGGCGAGGGCGTCACGGGCCAAGCGGCTCAGACACGACAGGCGGTCCTGATTGAAGACGTCACCAAAGATTCGCGGTATATCGAAGCGGTTCCGAATGTGCACTCGGAACTCGCGGTACCGCTGATCACCAAGAACCGGGTGATTGGGGTCATCGACATCGAGGCGCGCGAGCCTGGCTATTTTAACGAAGAGCATGTGCGCGTGCTGACGCTGGTGGCGTCGCGCATGGCCGCTGGCATTGAAAATGCGCAGCTCTACACGCGGACTACCAAGCAGGCGCGGATTTTGCTGTTGCTCAACGAGATTGCGCGTGACCTGACGTCGATCCTGAACCTGGACGAGTTGCTCGGACGGATCGCGGAACTGGTGCGCCGGTTGATTGACTACCAGATGTTCAGCATCCTTCTGCTCGATTCTGCCGGCGAGAAACTGCAGCACCGATTCTCATTGCGCTTCAACGAGAATATTCATCTGAAGCATGAAATCCCGCTGGGGCGCGGCTTGGTGGGTGCCGCGGCCGAGAGCCAACAAGCGGTGCTCGTGCCCGACGTTACGAAGGATGCGCGCTACGTTGAGGCAAATCCTGAGACGCGTTCCGAGCTGGTGGTTCCGCTCGTCTATAAGGGCAAAGTGATTGGCGTGCTCGATCTGGAGCATACGCGGCGCGGATTCTTTACCGAAGAGCATCAACGCACGATGACCACTCTGGCGGCGCAGATTGCGATTGCTGTCGAGAATGCGCGACTGTACGAAGAGATTGAACGGCAGGAGCGCCGGTTAGAGCGCGATCTGGCCCTGGCGCGGGAATTGCAGGGGCGCCTGCTGCCGCAGACCAGTCCGAAGATGGCACATCTGGACGTCGCGGCGAAGTTTGTGCCTGCCCGGGCCATCGGCGGCGACTTGTACGACTTCATCCCGTATTCGATGTCGCGGCTGGGCATTGCGATTGGCGATGTCAGCGGCAAAGGCGCACCGGCCGCGATCTACGCCGCGTTGGTGAGTGGGATCATCCGGTCGCACGCTCCGATTGAACCTGGATCGGCGGAAATGCTCTCGGCGGTGAATCTGTCGCTGGCCGAGCGCCGGATTGAGGCGCAGTTTGTCTCCATCATTTACGCGGTGTGGGACGACGAGCATCGCACGCTTACGGTGGCGAACTCCGGACTTCCCCGCCCGATCTTTGTGCATAACGGCAAGAATGAAGTGATCGAAGCGACTGGTTTGCCCCTCGGGCTGTTTGACGAAGCGGACTATGACGAATTCAAGTTCCGCATGAAGCCCGGCGATATGTTCGTGTTCTTCAGCGACGGCATTCTCGACGCCCGCAATCGCAAGGGAGAACTCTTCGGGCGCGGACGGGTGGAAACGATCGTCGCCGAGTGTGCGGAAAAGTCCGCAAGCTGTGTCGTGGATTCGCTCTTCAAGGCTGCAGCCGAACACTCGGCGGGCGTGGAAACCTTTGATGACCAGACGGTCGTCGCGATCCGGGTGCACGGCAGCGCGCACGCCTCCCCAAAAAAGAAATGAGTTCGCAACGTCAGAGCCCTGCAGTGCGGCCCCCGGGATTTGTCTATCGCGAGACCAAAGGCGGGATCTTGCGCCGGGGCGGATCCTTTGCCCTGCTCTGCGAAGAAATTCCTCTACACAAACTAGCTGAGCAATATGGCACGCCCCTCTATGTGTACTCGGCCACGATGATCCGGGAGCGCTATGAGGCTTTTGATGCGGCCTTTCGCGACGTTCCGCATACCATCTGTTATTCAGTAAAAGCGAATTCGAACCTGACCGTCTTGCGAATGTTGGCCAGGAAGGGCTGCGGATTTGATGTGGTTTCCGGGGGAGAGCTGGAACGAGTGCTGGCCGCAGACCGCAAGGCGGCGAAACAAGTTGTGTTCTCCGGCGTAGGCAAGACGCGCGAAGAGCTAACGGCGGCATTGAAGGCCGGGATCATGCTTTTTAATGTCGAAAGCGAGTCGGAATTGTGGGCGCTGGCGGAGTGCGCGGGGCGATTGCGCAAGACGGCTCCGGTGGCTCTGCGAGTGAACCCCGACGTCGCCGCCGAGACGCATCCTTACATCTCTACCGGCTTGCGCAAGCACAAGTTTGGAGTGCCCATCCACGAAGCACGAGCACTTTACGCCAAGGCATCCGGTGCTCGATATCTGAAAGTGCGGGGAGTGAGCGTTCATATCGGTTCGCAGATCACGGACATCGCGCCATTCGGCGAGGCGATGGCGCGCGTTGCCGATCTGGTCGGCGAACTGCGCTTGGATGGCCATAATATTGACTACATCGACGCGGGTGGAGGGTTGGGGATTGCCTACGAAAAGCCCAGTAGCCGTGGCTTCTCAGCGGATGTGGCCGCGTATGCGCGGGCGCTGGCTGATCCCTTACGCAGGCTGGACGTGCGGCTGCTGCTGGAACCTGGGCGGTCGATCATCGGTCCCGCGGGCATTCTGCTGACCTCGGTGATTTACCGAAAACAAAATGACGGCAAGCGATTTCTGGTGGTGGACGCCGCGATGAACGACTTAATCCGGCCTGCGCTTTACGGCGCTTATCACGAGATTATTCCGGTGACACAGAGTGTAAACCCGGCGGCCAAATCCGAAGTGACCGACATCGTCGGCCCGGTGTGTGAGACGGGAGACTTCTTCGCACGAGACAGAGAATTGCCCGCGGTCGAAGAAGGCGAGTTGCTGGCCATTCTGGATGCTGGTGCCTACGGGATGGTGTTGGCGTCGAACTACAACACACGTCCGCGCCCGGCGGAAGTGCTGGTTACGGGCAAGTCGGCGAAGATCATACGGCGGCGGGAAAAGGTGTCGGACCTGCTGCGCGCCGAGTTATAGGCTCCTCTGCCCGGAGTTTCACTACCTCTTCATTCCTGCCGTTCTCCCCACTTGAGCTTGGTGCGAAGCACATGGAAAAAGTCCGCGCCCGTCCGGAAGAGATTCACGTGATGCTCGGAGCGGCGGCAGCGGACACGGTCGCCGTCGCGCAGGTCGAGGCCAGGCTGTCCGTCGAGACTCAGGTAGGCAACTTCCTCTTCACTGCGCAGCAGGATCTCAATCCCCACGGAATCCGGTACTACCAGTGGGCGATGCGTCAGCGAATGCGGAGCAACTGGCGTAATCACGAAGGCGTTGACCGTGGGCATGAGCACAGGTCCACCGGCCGATAAGGAATACGCTGTTGAACCGGTCGGCGTGGCCACGATCATGCCGTCGGCGCGGTAGCTGGCGACGAAGGCCGTATCGATGTAAAGCTCGTAGGTATTGAGGCGGGCGAGGGCGGTCTTGTTGACCACCGCATCGTTGAAGACCAGATAGCTGCCACGCACCGTGTCTCCGCGGAGCAATTGGACCTGCATCAGCGAGCGACGTTCGACGGCAGCGCGTCCCTCGGCGATCGCCTCCAGCATGGTATAGAGCGATTGCAGGGGAACTTCTGTCAGGAATCCGAGCGATCCCAGGTTGACGCCCAGCAGGGGAACATCGACTGCGGCCGTGACCCTCGCGGCGGAGAGCAGGGTTCCATCGCCGCCAAGCACCACCACGAGGTCGAGCGGCTTCGAAGACATCTCGGCCCGTGGAACGACTTGCTGACCGGTGACATATTTCGCGGTCTCGTCGTCCACGATGACTTTGTAGCCATGCTCGGCCAGCCAGGTGAACAGGCCGGGAAGAATCTGCGCGACTTGCGGGCGATCGGGCCGGGCGATAATGGCTGCGGTTTTCTGGGATGACGCTTGCGGACTCACCATAAGGGAAAAGGAGATTGTACAGAAATTCTGTCAGTTCACCACAGAGGACACTGAGGACACAGAGGATTAGAACAACGCGTAGAGCAGGAACTCGCGATTGCCTTCGGCGCCGAGGATGGGCGATTCGATCGTGTCGATTTGGTCTGCACCCAGGATTTTTGAGGCGGCTTTAACTTTCTCGACGGATGCGAGTTGTGCGGCTTCGTCGCGCACAATGCCGCCCTTGCCCACGTGTTCCCTGCCGGCTTCGAACTGGGGCTTCACCAATATGACGATTTGCCGTCCCCGGCGTTCGTCGGGCGATTCCGGAAATGCGGCTGCGATGACGGCGGGAAGGACTAAAGTCGCGGAGATGAAGGAGACGTCCATCGCGACGAGGTCAATGGTCACTCCGACATCTTTCTGCTTCAGGTAGCGTGCGTTGGTCTTTTCGAGCAGCCGGACCCGTGCGTCCTGACGAAGTTTGAAATCCATCTGACCATAGCCGGTGTCGACGGCGACGATTTGCTTGGCACCGCGCTGGAGCAGGCAATCCGTAAACCCGCCGGTGGAGGCGCCGACATCCAGACAGATCTTTCCCGTGACAGCGATATTCCAGTGATCGAGGGCGCGCTCCAGTTTGAGTCCGCCACGGCTGACGTACTTGAGATCTTCGCCGAGCAGGCGGATTACGCATTCCGCAGGGACTTGCGCGCCTGATTTCTCAAGTTTCTGCTCGTCGACTAGGACCTTGCCCGCAAGAACGAGAGCCTGTGCCCGCTCGCGCGAAGCGGCCAGACCTCGGTCCACGAGAAGTTTGTCGAGTCTAACTTTCAAGAAATATTTTGCTCGCGAGTTCTACCACGAAAGTGCCAGCACTTGCTCTAGTGCAAAGTGTTGAAGCGCCTCCGTGGTGAATCACTTACGACGGTACGTTGGGCCTTTTCCACAGTGTTTTCCACGAACGTGTTGAAAACTTCGGCCCGCAGAATGCCTGGTCCACGTTCGATGTTCGAGGTCCAAGAATAAAAAGCCGCCCGAAAACAGGGCGGCTCTGCGATCTTCACTGGCTGCGAATTATCCGGCAACTTCTTCCAGCGTTTTCTGGTCGATGTCGAAGTTCGAGTGCACGTTTTGTACGTCATCATGTTCTTCGAACGCTTCCATCAGACGAATCATGGTGTTGGCCGCCGCGCCTTCCAGCTTTATGTAGTTCTGCGGAATCATGGCAACGCTGGCGGACACCGGCTCGATGCCGGCTTTCTTGACTGCCTCCAGCACGGCTTCATAAGCGGAGGTGGCGGTCAGGATTTCCCAGTTCTCGCCGTCGTCATTCAGGTCTTCCCCCCCGAATTCGAGAACGATGTTCATCAAGTCGTCCTCCTTCGCGGCGGTCTTGGGAATGAGGATGTCGCCTTTCTTGTGGAACATCCAGGAAACCGCGCCGGCTTCCGCCATGTTGCCGCCGTTCTTGCCGAAGACGTGACGAATTTCGCTCACTGTGCGGTTGCGGTTGTCGGTGTTAATGTCGAGCAACACGGCCGCGCCACCAGGCCCATACCCTTCCAGAGAAAATTCCTCATAAGTCGCGCCAGGCAACTCGCCCGTACCGCGCTGGATGGCCCGCTTGATGTTGTCGGCGGGCATGTTCTCGGCCTTAGCCGCGAGGATGGCGCCGCGCAAGCGCGGGTTGGTGTCAGGATCGCCGCCGCCGTTCTTCGCGGCAATGCTGATTTCCTTGATCAGACGGGTGAAAATCTTGCCACGCTTGGCGTCGAGCGCGCCCTTCTTGTGTTTGATTGTGGCCCATTTTGAGTGGCCGGACATGGTTAGACCTCGTGTCTAAATATCTTCTTTAAAGAGCTATGGATGGCGCAGGATTCGCCTTCAGAGGAGATCACAGGATTGCCTCGGTTCGTATGCAGGCGAACATGAATTATAGCACGGACACAGGACCGTACTGTAGCGGATTTGGTACCCCGAGAGTTCCTCGGATCTCGCTGTACCCAGTTCCCTTGTGTGGTCTTGACTGCGTTCTCCTGCCCACCTACCATGCGATGTCACAGCAAGGTAGCCGGCGCGCTTGGGTATTCAACCATGGATGGCCAGTTGTTCGGGCATTACCGGGTCCTCGAAAAGATTGGTGCCGGAGGGATGGGCGAAGTCTTTCGCGCGCGCGATGAGAGACTAGGACGCGATGTTGCCTTCAAGGTGATTCGGCCAGCTTCGAACGATAACCCCGACCATCTGCGCCGCTTTGAGCAAGAAGCTCGGGCCGCCGCCGCGCTGAACCATCCCAACATCCTTGCCATTTATGACGTTGGTTTCGAAGGCACGGTGCCTTACATTGTCTCGGAACTGCTCGAGGGCAAGAACCTGCGGCAGCGCCTGTCGGAAGGCCCCATCCCCATGCGCGAGGCTGCGAACTACGCTCTGCAGATCGCACAGGGTCTCACGGCCGCACATGACCGGCTCATCGTTCATCGCGATCTGAAGCCGGAGAATCTGTTTCTGACCAATGATGGACGCGTCAAGATTCTGGATTTCGGAGTGGCCAAGCTGCAGACTCCGACCGAAGAGAATCGTCCGATTGAAACTCTGACCACGGTGACCAAGCACGGGGCCGTCATTGGCACCGTCGCTTACATGTCGCCGGAACAACTGCGGGGCAAGCCCGTGGACCACCGCAGTGACATCTTCAGCTTCGGCGCGATTCTCTACGAAATGATGGCGGGATGCCGCGCGTTTCGTGGCGAGACCGAAGTCGATACCATGACCGCGGTCCTGCGGGAAGAACCGGCTGGCGTCCATCTGGACGAGGCTGCGGTCCCGCCGGGATATCAAGACATCGTCAAACACTGTCTGGAAAAGGATCCGGAGAACCGCTTCCAGTCGGCCAAGGATCTGGTTTTCGCATTGCAGACTCTGTCTGGGTCGTCGGCGGTGGCTGCGATTCCCTCGCCCAACCCCACTCGAACCGGTTCGTTACTACCCTGGGCTCTTGTGGGACTGCTCGCTGCGGCAGTGGTTTTTTTTGCGGTTGCCCAGGTACTGAAGGTTCCAGTCGCACCTCTCACGTATCGTCACTTAACGTTTGAAGAGGGTACGGTATATTCGGCGCGCTTCGTCCCCGATGGTCAGTCCATCGTTTACAGCGCCGCATGGAATGGCAAGCCGATACAGCTGTTCTCCACGGTGGGAAATTCCCTTCTGGCGCAGCCGCTTGATTTGAGCGATGCCAATCTACTGGCCATTTCCCCCAGCAACGAACTCGCGGTCGTGCTGCACGGCACTCGCAATGGCCAACTTGAGACGGTGGATGGAATGCTGGCTCGCACGCCCCTGGCAGGAGGATCTCCCAGGGAATTGCAGGCAGATGTACGTTGGGCGGATTGGGATCCGCAGGGCAGGTTAGCCATCGTGCATTCCGTGGACGGCCACAGCCGCCTGGAATATCCCAGCGGCACTGCGCTCTATCAGAGCAGTGGTTGGATCAGCAATATTCGGTTTTCGCCGCAGGGGGACAAGATCGCTTTCATGGACCATCCTAACCTTTGGGACAATCGCGGGGTGGTCTCCGTCATCGATCTGGCCGGACATGCGCGCACTCTGACGGGGGAGTGGGAGTCCGAACACGGGGTTGCATGGCGCCACGATGGTACGGAAATCTGGTTCACGGCGGTGGAGCAAGGACACAACCTAAATCTGATGGCAGTGGATCTCTCCGGAAAAGTTCGCAGTGTGCTCGCCTTGCCGACATCCATCGTTGTGCAGGACATAGCGTCGGACGGGCGGGTGCTGGTTACCTTGAATTCGAAGCGGCTGGCAATGGCCTTCAGCACTCCAGGCAACAAAGAGAAAGAGGATGTGGACCTGTCATGGCACGATTTGAACTCGGCACGGGACATTTCGCGCGACGGGCAATCTGTTTTGTTCGAGGATGCCAGTGAAGCGGCCGGTCCAAAGTATGCCGTTGCCCTCCGTAAGGTCGATGGCTCTCTGCCGATTCGTCTCGGTGAAGGCAGCGCGGGAGGCTTATCACCCGACGGAAATTTGGCGATCTCGATCTCCACCAGCCAGCCACCACAGTTGACGCTTCTGCCGATCGGCGCAGGCCAGCCGCGGTTGATCAATGTCAGCGGGCTGTCGCACGTTCAAAACGGATGGGCCCGCTTTCTGCCAAACGGGCAAGAGATTGCCATAAATGGCAATGAGACGGGCCGCGCGCCGCGTTGTTATGTGATAGACGTGCCAAGCGGAAAAGCCAGAGCGGCAACGCCGGAAGGAGTTCATTGCGGCCCCTTGTCACCCGACAGCCGTTACATCCTAGGGATCGGACCGAATCAATCCACGCAGATTTATGCCCTCGATGGCGGTGCTCCTCGGCCCATTGACAAGTTGGGAGCCACATTCAATCCGGTGCAATGGTCGAACAATGGCTCTTTGCTTTACGGCTACCACTTGGGAGAGTTCCCCAGCAAGATCTACAAGGTGGAAATCGCGACCGGGAAAGAGACGATGCTTCAGCAATTAAGGCCCGGAACTCCAGCCGGTGTGGTGATGGTTGCGCCAATTGTGGTCAGCCGCGATGGCGCGCACTTTGCTTATAGCTACAACCAGACACTATCCGATCTGTGTCTCATCTCAGGACTGCATTAGCCCGGCCGCACGGCCAGGGATTGATCGATCAGATTAATCAATCCAGAGATCCTGCGAAATCAACTCCCACATAGTGGAAGAAGATCGAGGTCGAGGTTTGCCCCTGGGCCAGCGGGCTGCGATAGTGAGGCAATCGCGTTCCGCGATAGGCGAGTCCGTCTCCCAAGGCCTGGTAGACGGTGACCTTTCCTGTCGGCGTATCGAGCCGGATGGGCCACGGAGTCGCAAGATTGGGCTCGGGAGAGAAATCGACGCAGAGAGTGACGCTAAACTCACATTGCTCGCGGTCGGTGTGCTTCTTTAGTTCGGCTCCGCTCAAGTACGAGGCCATGTAGACGTATGATGGCTTGAGAGGCTCGCCGGCCAACGCACTGAGAGTAGCTGCGATGTCCTTGTGGAAAAAGCGTGCCACGGGCTCGTTGTAGGCCACGTGGCGACGAGGGCTTTGCTTATCGCCAAGGCGGATCGCGCCAGTGCGAATCAAGTGGCGATAATAGCGGCGCAACGCCGCGATGTGAAACGGATGAATCAAGTCTCCAAGCGGCGCATAGCCTTTCTCGCGAAACAACGGAGACGCCAGTTTAACCAACTCTTCACGCTGCTGGCTGGTTCGGTCTTCGGGGATCAGGATATCGGCCGCAGCCAACACGCTCCGCACGCTTTCCGGCACTACTTCATTAGGGTGCAGATCTCGAACCACGCTTTGCATTTGTGGCCCCAGCCAGAAAGGGAGCAGGTTCCCTGTTGCCAGGTTTCGCACCCACGCCATCGTGCCCTGCAGAGCAAAACCAGAGAATAGTTCGTTTCGCGACGCCAGTTCATCGGGCAACTGCCCGTCGTCACACACAATGCAATCGGGGTTTAGGACAAGCGATTGCGATTCATCTTCGTGCCGGCGCGGCGATCGGAGAAAAGGTTGCGGGATCAAATGCAGAGGCAGTTCATCGAGCAGACAATAGAAACGGTTGGGAGGAAATGTCGCGGCATAAGTGTGCCGCGACACTCCTCCCACCAGGGTTGTCATCCACTCCAGCCACGCCGAGTTGTTTAGCGACGAAGCCATCCGTTCAAGGTAAAGCGGCTGTCGGCGAAGTGCTGCGAGGCACAATTCACCGGGGTAATTTCGTGCAGCAATTCGCACGGGAAGAAGACGATCTGGTTTTGCTGAGGGATGATCGTCTGGTAGCTGCCCGCACTGACGTATGCTCCTTGCTCCAGGCGAGCATCGTGAATCCGCAGTTCGCCCCCTTCAAACTGCCGGGGTTCGCGATGGAAGAAGTAGACAAACGTCAGGTAGCGCGAGGCCACGCGATCGCTGCCGTTATCGCTGTGGAAATGGAAGAAATCGCCGTCGTGGCTGGCGGTGACCTGGGCCTCCACTTCTGCGATAGAGAATTCTTCCATCCCTAACCTGTCCAGGACCTGCGGCAACACGGCTTTGATGCGTTCCAGCACGATGTCCTGGTGCTGCGCCAGGTCCATCAGAACGCGGGACCTGCGGTGTTCGTAATTGACGATTCCACCATCCGCGTTGGGAGAAACCACTTCGCTGGCACTGAAGTCGGCTTCATGCTCCTGGACGAAGCGCGTGAGTTCCTCCAGTTCCTGTGGAGCGAGGAACTCATCCAGAACCACGCTCTGCGCCGGCAACAGAGATGGCCGCTCGGCTACCGCTGCGCTTGTTTCCGAAACCACCGTGGTGCGAACCGAACTCGGCGGCTGCGGATCTTTGGGAGGCGGTACCACTGGCGCGCGAACTCCCGGCGGGTGAGGCTGTCCCGACGGCGGCTGGGGATCACTGGGCGTGCCCAGCGGGGCGCTGGGCGGTTGGGGATCCTTCGGGGACGGGGCCACTGGAGTATCGCGCACCGGACGGTGCGGCTCTTTATGCGGGGCTCGAACGCCCGGTGGTTGCGGACCATGCGAGGGCGGTTGCGGGTCAGACATCGCACGCAGCGGGAGGTCCGCAGTTCGCACCGACCCTGCGTCGCTCACTTCGCTATTTCCCAGGATGCGTTCGACAATGCTTCCGCCAAGCACCGCGAAAGCACGCTGAGCGACAGTTTCGCCTACGGCCGACGCAATCACGCACCGGACTGCATCCTGCGTTTCCGGGTTCTCGCTGGTGGCAGCCTTGGCATGCTGCAGTAGCGTGGCTACGAGTGCGCGTTCCTGCGCGCTCAGAATGCGCTCGTCCAGCATCAATGTTTCTGAAAATGAATCTAAAATCTGCTTCGGTGTCATGAGAGACACGCCTCCCTGCGTGTGCTTTTCGAAAACACAACCAAGTCTTGGGGACCCGTACTACAGGGGAAGAAGCACGACAATATACCTGAAGCCTGTGATAACCAAGAAAAATCTTTGAGCAGCGGTGTAGCTTTCAGCCGACTACCGCTGAGCCATGGCGCCGACCATCGACTGGAACACCTTCATCCCGTCCGTGCAGCCCAGTTCGGGTTCCGCCGAGCGCTCGGGATGAGGCATCATGCCAACGACATTGCCTCCGGGGCTGCAGATACCGGCTATGTTATCCAACGATCCGTTCGGATTCGCGGCTGTCGTGATTTCGCCACCCGGTGTGGAATAGCGGAACACGACACGGTTGCCCCGGTGCAACTCTTCCAGCGTTGTGGGATCACAGAAGTAGTTGCCCTCCATGTGGCCGATCGGAATGGTCAACACTTCCCCGTTCGCGCAGGCATTGGTGAAAGGGGTCTCAACATTTTCCACCCGGACTTGAACAGGCTTGCAAACGTATTTGAGGCCCACGTTGCGCATTAAAGCACCCGGGAGCAGTCCCGACTCGCAGAGAATCTGAAAACCGTTGCAGATGCCGAGCACGAGGCCGCCGCCGTCGGCGAACTTACGAACCGACTCCATGACCGGAGAAAACTTTGCAATCGCACCCGTCCGCAGGTAATCGCCATAGGCGAACCCTCCGGGGACAATGACGGCGTCGCAGTTCTCCAGATCGTGCGATTCGTGCCACAGGAACGTGACTGGCTGCTTCGCCACATGTTGAATCGTCCAGTAGGCATCGTGATCGCAATTCGAACCGGGGAAAATGATGACGCCGAATTTCATGGATGTCCTCAGTTGCGGGAATTTGTGGCTAGTCTAACACGCTCAATGAAGATTGCTCTGAGGCGTCCACTGAAACCGGGCATGGGCCCGCGCTGCGGTACTATAAGCAACGGTGTGCCAGACAGCGGCGCTTCTGCCAAAGACGACAAGCTTACGATCATCGCCATTTCAGCCTTGGCTTGTATCCTTCAGGATCTCCTGCATGAGGGCCTGGGTCATGGCGTGACCGCGTGGCTCAGCGGCGCCCGGAGCGTGACCATGAGCACGGTAGCTCTGCAATCCGACATCGAAACGCGATGGATCTCGGCCAACGGCACGCTGGTCAATCTCGTTTTCGCGGCGCTCTTCTGGCTCGTCCTGCTAGGAGCTCAGCGCTACCGGCCGGCGACTCGTTACTTTCTAGTGTTGGCCCTGGCGGGAAATCTATTTACGGGCACCGGATACTTCTTCTTTTCCGGCGTCTCGAACTTTGGAGACTGGGCGGCCGTGATCCAGGATCTGCGTCCGCATTGGATGTGGCGGCTTGGGCTCGTGCTGTTAGGCGTGGCGTCTTACTATGCGTCCATGCTGTTGGTAAGGGCCCAGTTGCGGCAATTCCGTGGCGATGCGGAGAATCCACGAAGGTTTCGCGTGCTGTGCTGGACGCCATATTTCACGGACGGAATTCTGGCGGGAGTCGCTGGCCTGCTCAATCCTGCTGGGTTGTTCTATGTGGTAGCCTCAGCCCTGCCCTCGACATTGGGCGCGAATGCGGGCCTGCTGAGCCTGCCAAGTATGCTGAGGGGAGAGAAAACCAGCGAAGAGAGACCGGTCGAGCCAATACAGCGCAGTGCCGCATGGATCGCAGTGGGCGCCATCGCGAGCCTGCTGTTCATCCTCGTGCTTGGCGGTGGGATCACATGGTTGCGATGATAATGCTCGACTGCTCCCAAAGCTGAACTGCAGGGACTTGAGTCACACGGACGCTTCGGTCGCGATTTCTTTGAGGCGCCTCAGGTCTAGCTTTCCTGTACCCAGATAAGGCAGCACATCCACATGCACAAATTGATCGGGGCGCGGCTTCCACAGGGCTGGCAGATCGGACTTGGCAAGAAGGCCAAGGCATTCTTCCAGTTTGTCTTCCGGCAGCGTGTGCAGCACGATCAGGCGCTCGCCCTTCTTCTCGTCGGGAACTGCCGTTACCGCGAAGGTTTGTTCGCTGGCGCCGCTGAGTTCGTGCATCTTGTCCTCGACCTTGATGTGGGGCACCATTTCACCGCCGATTTTGCTGAAGCGGCTCATGCGGTCGGTGATGCGGATGAATCCGTCCTCATCCACGGCGGCAATGTCGCCCGTGTTGTACCATCCGTCGCGCAAGACTTCGGCGGTCTTCTCCGGGCGATTCAAGTATCCCTGCATGACATTGGGCCCGCGCACCAGGAGCAAGCCCGTCTCGCCTAAGGGAAGTGGATCAAACGTTTCAGGATTCACGATCCTCACACTGATGCCGGGCAGTGGGTGCCCGATGCTGGCGCGCTTCGCACCCACCTGGCGGAACTGCGCGGCCCGGAAGTCGCGCGTGTTTACGGTTACTGCCGGCGAGCACTCGGTGCAGCCATAGCCTTCCAGCGGGCGGAGTCCAAAGCGATCTTCAAAGGCAATCGAAGTGCGCTCTGGAAGTTTCTCTGCGCCGGCCATCACGTACTGCAGGCTGCCNNACGCCATATTGGCTGACCAGCGCGCCGATGGCCCGTGATTCGAGCGGGCTGGGATGGAACACAACTCCCATCCCGATCGTCGTGGGCAAACAGAGCGTTCCAGTAAAACCGAAGGAATGAAAGAACGGCAAGATTCCGAGAATCTTGTCGTTCCTCCCGAGCATGAAGACCTGATTCAGTTGCTCGACATTGGAGGCAACGTTGTAGTGCGTGAGTATCACGCCCTTGGGATCGCCGGTGCTTCCGCTGGAGAAGATGATCGTAGCAATGTCATCAAGGCTCGTCTTGTGGCTTGCTCCGACCGCTTTTTCGATGAATCGCACGGGCAGCAGCCAGGAGATCAGCGCAGCACTCAATCGCTCGAGAGAACCTGGCTTGTCAGCGAGATCCTCCAGCATGATGGCCTGCGCCGGCACCTGAAGATGCACACGATCCAGAAAGGCTTTCGACGTAATCACCGTCTTCAGTTCGTACTGCTTGGCGCATGACGCGAGAACTTCGTTAGAAGCCGTATAGTTCAGGTTGACGGGAACTTTCCCCATCAGCAGCGCGGCCATGTTAATCAACGCACCTGGGACCGAGGGCGGCAGCAAGATGCCAACCATCTTCTGATCGAGCCAGACGGATCGAAGCCGGCGCGCAAAGAAGACTGTGCTGGTAAGAGCCTTGCCAAACGTGACTTTCGGAGTACGCCCGTCCGCCATGGCAAAGCGGAACGGATGTCGCCGAGCGGTTTGTACGAAGGACCGATGCAGCGTCCGCATATAGCGTTTGCGGAAGTGATACGCCTCGGCGCCCAGTTCCTGCACCGCCTGCCGCACTTCCTGCGCGCTCGTGCTCGCCGGCATCGGCTTACCGAACGTCACGGTCACGGGATACGGAATCCGGCGCGGCATCTTCCATAGAAACCTTCCACGTTCGAAGCTGAAAATCGATCCCCAGACGCCTCCGAGATTCCCCGGGATGATCGGCACGTCGACGCCTTTCACGATTCTCTCCATCCCCCGGCGGAACGGCAGCATCTGGCCGATGCGCGTCATCTGGCCTTCGGGGAAAATACAGACCACTTCCCCATCCTTCAGAGCTTGGGTAGCGGTGCGCAGCGACTGAATCATTTCGCGGGGACGAAGCTGCGACGAAATTGGGATCACGCCCATGATCTTGGCGAACGGCTTTACCAGCGGATGATCATACGAACCCTTAAACATCAGAAAGCGAATCGGGCGATCGATGGAAGCGATGAGGAGCACCGCGTCCACCATCGACACGTGATTCGGGACCAGCAGGGCGCCGCCCTTGGCCGGAACATTGTCGCGGCCTTGTAGATGAATCCGATAAAGCGTGTGGGTCGCGATCTACAAGAGCAACCGGAGTAAGGCATCGGGCAGCAGGTACAAAACGTACGCAGTCGCGGCCACCGTCATCAGCGAGGCAGAGAGAAAAATGTTGGGCGGACTGAGGCGGGTGTAGTGCTGGAAGACGTAGTAAATGCCAGCCGCTCCGCCAATACCGACAAAGGAAAGCAGGTTCGCGGCCGCGATCACGCCGCCTTTATCTTTTTCGTCGGGTCGGTGCTGAATCAGCGCGTTGACCGGAACCGCAAAGAATCCTGCCGAGAAGCCCAGTGCAGCTAGCAGTCCGAGCACATGCGCGAACGAGAGATTCTACCGGGAAAGTAGGATTCCGAACACGGTCATGCCGACCGAACCAAGCGGAATCAATCCGTATTCAACCTTGCCGCCAGAGAGATATCCCGCAGCCAGGCTCCCGAGCCCGATCCCGATTGCGACTGCAGCTTGAAGTATCCCCGTACGCGTAGGACTGATGTGCAGCACATCGCTGCCGTAAAAGACAATGTTCGCCGTCAGCAGCGCGCCCAGAAACCAGAAATACGTGTTGCCCAGCACCGCCAGCCAGAGCACGCGATCCTTGCGGATCAGACTGCCCTGCACCCACAGATCGCCAATTGGATTGGCGCGAAACTTCTTCGTGGGATCGGCCGCAGGAACGTTGGAGATTCCAAGACTGAAGAGCAAGCCCACGCAAGATAGTCCTAGAAAGATGAGCCCCGACCAGCCTTGATGTGATTGGAAAAAGTCCGCCAAAAAAGCGCCAGATACTCCTCCCGCAATCACCGCCAGAAACGTCCCGAGTTCGAGAACACCGTTGCCCCAGGAGAGCAGCGGCTCGGGCAACAATTCCGGGAGCAGTCCATACTTCGAGGGACCGAAGAGCGCTGCCTGCGTGCTTGCCAAGAACACTGCTGCCATTTCAAGGTTCAGGTTCTGCCAGCCCAGTCCCGCGATAGCCAACACCATGACGGCCATCTCCAGGAACTTGGTGCCGATCGTGACGGTGCGCTTGCTGAAGCGGTCCGCGAGAAAGCCGCCCGTCATCGAGAAGAGAATGAACGGGACCGAGAACAGTGTGCCGACGACCAGGACCAGCCGGTCGCGATCGGCCTTCTGCATGGCCATCCCAAGGATTAGGAAGACCACCAGATTCTTCAGGCCGTTCTCGTTAAACGCACCCTGAAATTGCGTGATGACCAGCGACCAGAAACCGCGGCGCCATGGCCGAGGAGCGTTCGCCACGCCTCCGGCGGGTGCGGTTTCGGTGGGCGCGCCTCCAGCGGTCTCAACCTCAGGCACAGCCGTACCTTGGCTCATAGAAGTGCTCTCACAAGCTCCTGTTGTGGTTGGAGTTATGCCCATCTTGTCATGAAGAGGTTCCCCAAGCCAGTGACAATAGATAAGAACGTTAGTAACTTCCGAGCTTGCAGGGAGGAAAGAAAATGCAAGACCAGCCTTGCTTCGCGTTCTAGTATTTAGGCTACGGAATCACGAACATACGGGGGAGTGCCAATGCTGGAACTCGTTCTCGTAGTGATCGCGGTATTAGCCCTGAGCGAGCCGACAGTGAGTATCGTCTTCGCTCTGGCCGCAGTCGGACTCAGCGCCTGGAAGCAAAATAAACTTCGTTTGCAATTGCAGGATCTGGCCGAACTGAATACCAAGCAGAACGATGCTCTGCATCGTGAATTGTTGGAACTGAAGCGCCAGATCGCAACTGCGCCTCCGATTGCAGATCTTGTTCACGAAACGCCGCAGTCCGTTCGTTCGGCGGTGCACGCCGAGCCAGTCAAGGTAACGGCTCCAGAGGCACCAAGGGCGATCGTGCCTCCCGCGAGTGTTGCCCCGCACGATCCGGCGATTGAGAAGGTTCCCGGTCTTGTTGCCGCGAAAGACAAAGAGGAAGCGAAGCCGCCAGTTCCTGAAGTTGTCGAACCGCCAAAACAGCGGCCCGTTCCACCTCCCGTTGTTGCTCCGCCGATTGCAGCCAAGGCTTCGGCTGAGACGAAGCCACACGCACCCCTCGTGCCGACTCCGGCAATTCCCACTCGGCCTCCGGCCGAGGTGACGCCACCAACTCCGGCACCTCCGCCTTCGCCAGGCGCTCGCGTCACCGCGCCCCCGCAGCATGCTGCGTTCCACGCCTCGGCACCGGCCGCCCATCCGGCGGCTGCTTCGGTTCCCAAGGCAACGTCCCAGGAACGGATGAAGTCCGTGTTTGCGCTGGAAGAGATCCTAGGAAGAAACTGGCTGAATAAAATCGGCATCGTTTTGATTGTTTTGGGCGTCGCCTACTTCGGTATCAAGGAACTCGGCCAACTCGGTCCCTGGGGCAAAGTCGCGCTCTCTTACGTGATCTCCTTTGCCCTTCTCGGCGGCGGAATTTTTCTGGAGAAGCGCGACCGCTACCGCGTCTTCTCCTATCCATCCATCGGTGGCGGATGGTCGCTCCTGTTCTGGACAACCTATGCGCTGAACCACGTGTCAGCGATGCGCGTGCTGGATTCTCTGAGCGCCGATCTCATCCTCATGCTCGCTGTTGCCCTCGCCATGGTCGTCCACACGCTGCGCTACCGCTCGCAGGTGGTGACCGGGATCGCGTTTCTCCTGGCGTACGGCACCGTGGCACTCAGCAATGACGACGTCTACAGTCTCTCTGCCGGCGTGATCCTTGCTATTGGACTCGTCGCGATCGTCATCAAGATGGGATGGTTCGAACTCGAAGTCTTCGGCATCCTGTCGAGTTACGGGAATCATTTGTATTGGCTGTACCGGCTGCTCGGTCCCAACGGTGCGGAGGGACGCGCATTTCCCGACTACCACGCCAGCACCGCGATCCTCTTGTTCTACTGGATCACTTATCGCATTTCGTACATCGTGCGAAAGACGAAATCTCCGTCCGAAGAGCATATATCGACTGCGGCTGCGCTACTGAACACGCTGCTCCTACTCGGAACGATGAAGTTCCAGTCGGTGCAACCTAAGCTCGCATTCTGGGCGCTTCTGATCATTGGTGCGATCGAGTTCAGCCTGGGACAGCTTTCGATCACCAAACGCCGCCGCGAGGCATTCATCATTCTGAGCGTTCTCGGCGCGGGGTTGATGATTGGCGCGGTGCCCTTCCGCTATTCCGGCAATAACGTCGCCATCCTGTGGTTGGTCGGCGGGGAAGTGTTTCTCGCTGCCGGCGTGATGATCGGGGAAGTCGTGTTTCGCCGGCTCGGGTTATTCGCAGGCTTGCTGGTCGGCTTGCATCTGGTCGGAATCGATTTTCAGCAGCTCATGGTCGCACGGCGCGTCGGCGACGATGTCGTACTCGATGCAGGAGTCATGTTCGCGCTCTGCGCCGTCGTCTTTTACTTGAACACTCTGCTTGGGGGGCGGCGCTGGGGGCAGTTCTTTAGCGATCCGCCGGACGCGCCCATGCTCACCGCACATTCCTATGTGGGATGCTTCGCAGCTGCGTCTGCGGCATGGGCGTTGTTTTCGAGCGACTGGACTGCCCTCGCTTTCGCCGGCGTCATGTTGACGCTGGCGGTGCTTGGCCAAAAGCTTAGATCCATTCACCTGCAGGTGCAGTACGGCATCCTCGGCCTGTTGACTTTGTATCGCGTCAGCGTGGTCAACCTGCACAGCGAAGTTGCGCAGTACACACATGTCCAGAACCGCCTGATCACGTTGCCGATTCTCGCTGCAGCTTTCTATCTCACAGCAAAATGGGCAGCGACTCGAGAGGATGATTCCAACCAACGTTTCTTCCGCGGGCTGTTCGCCTTCGCCGGCACAGCGCTGATCACGGCGCTGATTTACTTCGACGTACCCGAGCTCTGGCAACCTCTGGCGGGAATCGCTTTCGCGGTGCTGCTGCTGGAAGTTGGCCAACAGATCGGATATCCCGTGCTGGCGTGGCACGCGCATCTGTTGGGAGTCTTGGCGATTCTTGCCGCAGTGACTTCCGATTCTTCGGGCGTTCAGCGCTGGCACAACATTCCGCTGCATTCTTTTGCCGCGTTGCCGGTGGTCGTGGGCGTTTATTGGATCGCCCGGCGAATCCGCGTGCCGAACCCGGACCACGTACGGTTCGGTCGCATCGCATACAGTTCAGCGGGCACAGCATTGATGGTCTGGGTGCTCAATGAAGCTGTGCCGGCGCCTTGGATCGCTGTCTCCTGGATTGTTTTCGCGGTCCTTCTCGCGCTGGTCATGCGCCGCATCGGCTACCGGCCACTCGGGTGGCAGGCCAATGCTGTGGCAGCGGGCTCGCTGGTGCGCGCTTACACGTTCAACCTCGAGCTGGAGCAAACGTTCTGGGGCGTTTCACTGCGATTGGTCACCATTGCGATCGTGGCAGCGGGCCTCTACTTCCTGTCGCGCCAATCGACGACGTCCGATTCCGAAGGCCGGCAGGCAGTCGCTTATCTGCACAGTTTCGCTGCGACGGCTCTGCTGGCGTTCCTGGCATGGCATGAAGCGCCCAACGCATGGCTTGCGGCGATCTGGGCTGTGTTTGCTCTGGCGCTCGCGCTCGTCGATCGCCGGTTTGAGCTTGAGGATCTCCGCTGGCAAGCGCACGCGCTCTCCGCTCTCACCATGGCTCGCAGCATCACCTTGAACCTCTACGTGGTGGACCAATGGCATGGCATCAGCGTGCGCCTGCTCTCTCTGGCCATTGTTGCGGTGATTTTTTATGCGTTGTCGCGGATCATTCGCATGCCGGAACAATTCCGCCAGCGCGAGTTCCACCACATCTACTCGTGGGCGGCGTCAGCGCTGGTTTCCCTGCTGTTGTGGTATGAGTTGGAGTCGCTGAGTATCGCCGTGGGATGGGCCGTCTTCGGTCTGGTTCTCTTCGAGTACGGTCTCTGGCGCAAAGTGCGGCAGTTTAGGTTCCAGGCCTATGTAGCGCTAGCCGCTTCCTTCGGCCGGATTTTCTTTGCCAACCTGACCGCCGGGAATCCTGGCGAATTCTGGGGACCGCGGATGTACACGGTTCTCCCCATCACGCTGATCCTGTTCTTCGTGTACTTTCAGTTAGGGCCAGGTGAACAATCTGCGCGCGATGACCGTGGTTTCCACTTCGACATGCTGCTTGCTTACCTGGGGACTGGCACCGTGGTCGCTTTTCTTTACTTCCAGTTTCCCAATGAATGGCTGGTCACGGCATTGGCGGCGGTGGTGTTCGTTCTTTTCGGATTGGCACTGTGGCTCGATCGGCCTCTCTTTCTGCACCAGTCGTTGCTTCTTACCGTGGGTGTTTGCGCCCGTGGCGTGATGCACAACCTTTTCGGCGCGAGTTATTTCACCGGAGGGGATTGGACGGGGAGATATTTTGTTCTGGGCGCTGCCATCGCTCTCCTTCTGGCATGCCTGCCTTTCGCGTTCCAGTGGCGCGACCGCTACCGTGCCAAGCTCTCCAACAACTGGTTCGGCACGCTGGTAAGGCATCCTGAGCAATTCATGTTCTTCGCGCCTATCGCTCTTCTCACACTTATGCTCGCCATCAAGATGCGCGCCGGCATGGTCACGGTCGCGTGGGGCGTTGAAGCGCTGTCGATCATGATCTTCGCCTTCGTGATCAAAGAACGCAGTTTTCGGCTGACCGGATTCCTGCTTCTGATCGCAAGTTTTGGGAAGATATTGCTTCTGGATATGTGGTCAGGGGCCTGGACCTGGCGCGATCGCTACATCACGTTCGTGATCGTCGGTGTCGCGATGGTGTCAGCTTCGTTTCTGTACAACAAATACAGCGAGAAGATCCGCCAATTCCTATGAAACGTGCTGCCCCGTTCGTGGTTGTGCTGCTCGTCGGGGTCGCTGGCCTCTATTTCAGCCAGCGCCGCCATGACCCCGCGCCAGTGTCTGCGAACGCAATTGTCGCCATGGCAGCCGACGCCCAGCGCGATCTGAGCCGCGCGCCCATGCGTCTCACCCGCCTCTCTGATGCCGAGGAGATCGCCGTCGGCAAACAACTGGCTGCGGGATACTCCATCTCCGCCGAAAAACTGAGTCCGGAACAGCAGGCACTCGACAGCTATGTGAAGCAGGTAGGACACGCCGTCAGCGCGAACGCTCACCGGCATTTGCCCTATTCATTTCATCTGGTACCCGACCGCGGCATGATCAACGCCTTCTCGCTTCCCGGAGGCCCCGTCTACGTTGGCGAGGGCATGCTCGACCTGATGACCAGCGAAGACGAACTCGCCGCCGTGATCGGACACGAAATCGAACACATCGATCACTACCACTGCGCCGAGCGCGTACAGATCGAAGCCCGCTTGCGCAATCTGCAGCTTGGCATCGTGGGCGCCATCCTACAAATCCCGGTTCAGGTATGGGAAGCCGGCTACAACAAAGACGAAGAACTCGAAGCCGACCGCGAAGGCATGCGACTGGCGGTCCTAGGCGGCTACTCACCCTACGGAGCGGTCACAATGTTCGAGCGCTTCAGCAAACTGCACAGCGAGTACGTCGTTCATGCGCTGAACCCGGAGGAAGAACTCACGCAACTTGCCATTCAAAGCTTGCAGGGATATTTTCGCTCCCATCCCTTACCCTCCGAGCGCCTCGCGCAGGCCAACAGCCTCATCGCGCAGGAAGGCTGGCAGGACCGCAAAATGCAGAAGCCTTTCCGCATCGAATATGAAGTGCAGAATGGAAAGTTTGTGAAGTAGCGGCTTCGCTTAGCCGACTTCAATCTCTATTGCGGATTTTGCGCGGGTGAAATCTTTGGCGTGTTCTGCGGCTCAGCCACTGCCGGGGATAATGTGGGCTTTGCTGAAGTCGACTGATCCGATATTGCTTGGACTGCCGCCGGACCGTTGGTGTCCGCGGCTGTTGGGGGCGCAGGCCCTGAATACGTCTGCGGCGGATAACCTCTCGCTTGCACAATGGCCCAGTGCCACTCCTCGTCGGCCGCAAGCTGCGTTTTGAGTGAAGTACTGAAGACGGTCGTCTCCCACGGAGAGGCGGCCGCGCGCATTCGGTAGATCACCGTCACATCGGGCTTCTTCTCGGGTCGAACCTCGGTCTCAAACCCACCAAGCGACGTCGCATCGAGAATGCCGTTCTTCTTGATGACAGTCAGAGCCACCGCGACCTCGCTGACGTGCCAGTCCGTTCGGTTATAGACGGCAACGATCAGGGCATCGCCTTCGATCGTGGCTGGTCCATCGAGCTTCGCCAGTTCGCCCGGAGGCAGTTCCATTTGCGCATACTGGTTCGAAAGCAAAGACTTCACGTTGGCCGTGAAGGCGAGACTGCACGTCACGTCCGGCGCGCTGACCCGAAATCCTTTACTTTCCCCCGCCATCAGGAACCTGAGCGCCGAGCCCGGAGAGTGGCGGCTTTCCGCCTGATCCATCACCTTGGTCAGATTGTCGTCATCGATCACGGCTTGGGAAGGCGGAGTCTTCTTGCGCAGCGAGCGGGCGACGTCTCCAAGCGGTGCGTCGTTCGGATCGGCACTGGGATCGTTCTGGGCGGCCAGCCGCGCAGGAATCAGCGTCGCCAGCAGGACGGCCAGCGCGAGGACAATCCGCATTCTTGGTAGCCAGGACATGAAAGCTCAGACCCACTCGCGAAGAGGGTCCTGAACTAATTGTATGGAGAGATAGAAGAGACCGGGTGATACGGGCAAACCTTGGTAACGGTTACTTCAGGGAGCAGGAAGGAAGCAGTGGGCGTGCGCTGACGAAATGGAGGCGCAACGGGGCGCACGCCCAAGCCCGGAGAAAACCGTTCTACAGAAGTCCCTGCGACCGAAACCGTGTGACTGGGTCGACTACCGCTTGCCGCTTGAAAATCCAGCGGGCCACCGCGAAGCCAAGTGCCGCATAGAACAGATGCATCTTCCGCATAGACACCCCCCAATCCGAATCGACCTCGGTGATCCTTCAGGGGAGGAAGCAACTACAACCTCTCTATCGGCACAATAGCAACAGGGCTGAGTGCGAACAAGGCACAATAGTGCCATCGAAGTGGCACGGAAGTAATAGAAGTAACTCGCTGAGCGAACGTAGCGCCGACGACTCCGAGGGCGAGACGCCCTCGGGACAGCCGGCGGGGCGCCGGCGCTACTTGCTTCGCTACTGCTTCAGTGGGCCGGAACGGGCTCGTCACTGCTTCAGTGGGCCGGAACGGGCTCGTCCGTGGCGCGCCCTGGAGGCGGCACCACTACCGTAGACAGGCTGCCTTCCACCGTGAGCTTCTGGAATGCGGCCAGATCGCGGCGCTGCAGGTCCTCCCAGCGCCCAATCAGTTCTCCGCTCTGCCGCTTCAGCTTCGCAAACTGCCTTTGTTCGGCCTCGGTCGGCGCCGAGTCAGCCGTACTCGCATCCATCGCGAGGTAGGCCAACTTCGCGTCGAGTTGCGGAGGATACGCCAGCGAATCTTCATTCGCGCTGATAGTCAGGTTGATGAGTTCTTCGCGGACCGCGACGAGTTTCTTCTCCAAATCATCCGCCGCGTTCACAATCGTCTTCGTACTGGCATTTTCTGGCAAGCGCCGCTTGAGTCCTGACAGCTGCAAACGAACGTCCTGAATCTGATTGACCGTGTCGTATACACGGCTCAGCTCGTCGCGGGTCTGCAGCAGCAGGTTGAATTGCTGCTCCAGATCGGCCTGGCTGACCTGCACCCGCGGATCCAGTTTCAGATCGAACGCGGCTGTCTGAGTCTGGGCTCCCACCGTCAGCCGAACCTGGTAGTGACCTGGCACGGCGACCGGTCCCCGCGCGCCACCGCCATATTCCCAGAGGTAGTAGCCCGGGACGTGATGCGCTTCTTCGTAGCGCAGATCCCACACAAAGCGGTTTAGTCCGGCCTCGGGTTTGAGTTCCTTCTCGGGTTTCTTATCGTCCGGATCGAGCGGCTCCTCCAGCGTGTTGTACTCAGCGCTCGAATACTTGCGAATGACTTTGCCAGAAGCGTCCAGAATCTCGATCTTCGCTTCGGTATCGGCCTTCGGCGCGTCTTTCAAGAAGTAGTAAATGACCGCGCCAGCCGGAGGATTCTGCCCCGTCCTCTTGGAAGGATGACGTTCTCCGCCTGCTCCCGCCTGAATCCGGTAAGCCGTCCCGGGCGCATACAGGAATGCATCTTTCTGCGCGATGTCATCGCTGTACTGCCGCAGCGGAGACAGGTCATCGAGAATCCAGAACCCGCGGCCGTGCGTAGCAACGACCAGATCGTTGTCTTTGATCACCAGATCGTGCACCGGCGTCGTCGGCAGATTCAACTTCAGCGGACGCCAGTTCGCGCCGTCGTTGAACGAAACGTAGACTCCGGTTTCGGTTCCCGCATAGAGCAACCCGCGCTTCTTCGGATCTTCCCGCACGGCTCGCACAAAACCGGTGTCAGGAATTCCCAGCGTCAGCTTCGTCCAACTCTTGCCGTAATCGCTCGTCTTGTAAATGTACGGACGCAGATCGTCGAACTGGTGACGGTCGACGGCCACATACGCGGTCCCGGCATCATGCGGAGAAGCATCAATCTGGCTGATGCGCGCCCACTCCGGCATATCTTTGGGCGTGGTGTTGGTCCAGGTCTTGCCTTCATCCTGCGTGAGCTGAATCAGGCCATCGTCGGTACCCACCCACAGCAATCCTTTCTTCAGCGGCGACTCTGCCAGCGCGAAAATGGTGTCGTAGTACTCGGTGCCAGAGTCGTCGAGCGTAATGTCTCCGCCTGAAACTTTCTGCTTCTCCTTGTCATTGCGCGTCAGGTCGGGACTAATAGCCTGCCAGTGCACGCCTCCGTCGGTGGTCTTAAACAACTGCTCCCCGGCGTGATAGAGCGTATTCGGATCGTGCGGGGAAAGCATGACCGGCGCGGTCCACTGGAAACGATGCTCCAGGTTCGCGGCCCCGTATGCGTCAGAAAGCTCCGGTTGCTCGGTGATTGCTTTGACCTGTCCGATATGCCGGTCGTAGCGGGTGATGTTCCCCTGATAATCGGCCGCGTAAACAATATTCGCGTCGCGCGGATCCGGGGCAATGTAACCGGCCTCGCCACCACCCACGTCATACCAATCGCTGCGGTCGATTGAGCCGTCGTCGCTGCGGCTGACGATGGCAACGGTGCCGCTGTCCTGCTGTGGTCCGTAGACGCGATAGGGCGTCGCGGAGTCGGTGATGACGTGGTAGAACTGCGCGGTGGGCTGGTTGTCCTGGCGCGTCCAGTTCTTGCCGCCATCCAACGTGACCGTAACTCCGCCGTCGTTCGAAGCGATCATTCGGCGCGTATTTTGCGGATCGATCCACAGCCCGTGGTTATCGCCGTGCGGTACACGGATCTTGTTGAACAGATGCCCACCGTCCGTCGATTTGTACGATTCAACGTTCATGATGTAGAGAACGTTCTCGTCCCGCGGGTCGGCGATTACGTGCATGTAGTACCACGGACGTTGCCACAAACTGTGGTCGGGGTTCACCAACTGCCACGACTCGCCACCGTCATCCGAGCGGTAGAGCCCGCCATCCGGATTGTGCGCCTCGATCAGCGCATACACGCGGTCCGAGTTTGCCGCCACGGCTACGCCGATTTTCCCGTACGGACCCTTCGGTAAGCCATGCTCCTCAATGCGTTTCCAGGTGCTACCGCCATCGTTCGAACGGTAGAGGCCGCTGCCCGGGCCGCCACTCGACATACTCCACGAAGTTCGCCGCGCCTGCCACAACGCCGCAAACAGAATGTTGGGATTATGCGGATCGAACGCTACATCAATGCCGCCGGTGTTTTCGTCTTTGTAAAGAACCTTCTCCCAGGTCTTGCCGCCATCGGTCGTGCGGAAAATGCCCCGCTCGGTGTTGGGCCCGTAAGGATGCCCGAGAGCCGCCACAAAAGCGATGTCGGGATTCGCGGGATTAATAATGACCTTGCCAATCGCGCGCGAATCTTTCAGGCCGACATTCTTCCACGTTTTGCCGCCATCCAGTGACTTGTAGACACCATCGCCGTGCGAGATGTTGCCGCGAATGCAGGCCTCGCCGGTCCCAACGTAGATCACGTTGTGATTGGAACTTGCAACCGCGATGCTCCCGATGGCGGACGTTCCCTCTTTGTCAAAGACTGGCGCCCACGTCATCGCCCCGTCTGTCGATTTCCAGACTCCGCCGCCAGTCGCTCCGAAATAATAGGTCGTGGGATCCCCGGGAATGCCCGCTGCCGTGAGCGACCGCCCGCCGCGGAATGGTCCGATCATGCGGTACTTCATCCCCTTAAAAGCCTTCTCCTCGGGCTTGGAGGCTTCGGCACCTTCGGAATCTTTCGCAGCCTCGGCCGGCGGTTGCGCAGTCTGCGTTGTGGGCGACGGCTTCACGGCTTTGGATTGCCGTTCGGGTTTGGCTTGCGAGTGTGCGGGTATCGCCATCACGATCGCGAATACTACCGCGATAACCGACGGAGCAAAGATCGGTACATTCGCACGAAATCTGTATGGGCCCATGTTTTGGTATCTCCGGGGAAGAAGTGGACAATTTGGTTATGGTAATCGAGTCGAGGCTGCCTGCAAAGGGCAGCAGATGTACCCACTGGTACGATCGTGACTGTGGGTCACGCCCCACAGGCGGGGACTCATTTCTTGGAGATCAGGAGTTTCTTCGCGGCTTCCAACTCTTTTCGCTTCGCGTCATCAACCTTGGGATACGCAAGGCGGAGAGACTCCAGCGTATCCACCACCACCGCCGAGACCACCAGTCGGGTAAACCACTTGTTATCCGCAGGCACGACGTACCACGGAGCGTGTTCGGTCGCCGTGTTGGCGATCATCTCTTCGTAGGCCTTCTGATAGTCATCCCAGCATTGGCGTTCGCGAATGTCGGTGGCCGAGAACTTCCAGTTTTTCTCGGGCTCGTCCAGACGCTCCAGAAAGCGACGCTTCTGTTCCTTCCTGGACACATTCAGGAAGAACTTGCGAATCACCGTCCCGCTTCGCGCCATGTGCCGCTCGAAGGAGCGGATGTCCTCGAAACGCTCCTCCCAAATCTTCTTGCCCACCAGCGACGGCGGCGTCTTCTGGCTCTTGAGAATTTCAGGATGAACCCGCACCACCAGCACCTCTTCATAATAGGAACGGTTGAAGATGCCGATATGCCCGCGTTCCGGCAAATCGCGCGTCGTGCGCCACAGAAAATCGTGCTGCAGCTCGAGATCCGAGGGAGCTTTGAACGAAAACACCTGGCAACCCTGCGGATTGATCCCCGACATCACATGCTTGATGATGCCGTCCTTGCCGGCCGCGTCCATCGCCTGGAATATCAGGAGGAGAGCCCAGCTGTCCTGCGCGTAGAGCTTATCCTGCAGTTCCGCGGTGCGGGCAATACCCTGCTGCAAAGCCTCAGTGGCACTTTCTTTGGAGCGCCAGTGTCCCGTATCTGCGGGATCGAAGTCTTTCAGCCGGAAATGTTTTTCGCTTTCCACCTGATAGGTCTTCGCCAATTTGTCAGTCTTCATTTGTGAGCGATTCCTTTGCTCGGAACATTTTAGGAGGCGGACCCGAACATCGAGTGCCGAGGTTTCGATCGTCCTTTGGGGGACAAACTCAAGAATGCTCTGGAGCCTCTTGCCCAAAGCCGATACTGCTACTGAATCGAACGATTGCTGCGATAGAAAGGCCGCGCATTTTTCTCGCGATCGTCATGGTCGCAATGATAGCCCTAGCGCACCAGCAATGAAAGCAGCGGAACTAGCTGATTCGCCAAATTCCAACCGCCGCGGGCGCGAAGCTGAACCTGCCGTGCCGCTTGATGATAGGATCACTGGCGTACTGCTGTTCGCGCGTAGTGGTTGTGCAGGTGCGCGGGAATCACGCTCAATTCGGCTCATGGATTGGAGTTTCACTATGAAAGCTCTTCCCCTTATCGGAGTCTTGCTGCTCGTACTTGGAGTGTTGTCGTTTGTCGTGCCCATTCCGCACAGCGAGAATCACGGTGTAAAGATCGGCGACGCCAAAATCAGCGTGGAGACCCAAAGCAGCGACAAACTGCCTCCCGCCGCTGGCATAGTTCTTCTTGCCGGTGGCGTTGTCGCCCTTGTTCTCGGATTGCGCAAAACATAGGCACGCAACACCAGGAAAGACGCGCTTGTTCGAATCTGAGTTCTTGACTCCCACGCAGGAAGGCAAAGCCCGGTACCAGAAGCTTGTCTCCGAAGCCGCTCAGATTGTCTGCCAGCCTTTGCCAGAAGCTCCCTGTTCCGGAAAGAGCGCCACTGCGCTAGCGGACCTCATCAGCACCGATTTTCTTCCTGACGCTGGAGGCACTTCCGAACAAATCGCCGCCACTTTGCGCACAGTGGTCTCGAACTCGGTCGCAGTGAACCATCCCCATACCGCAGCCCACCTGCACTGTCCGCCGCTGCTAGCCGCGTTGGCTGCCGAGGTCGTGATCAACACCCTCAATCAGTCCATGGACTCCTTCGATCAGGCACCCATCGCCACGGTCGTTGAGCAGAAGATGATTCGCTGGCTGTGTGCGCAGGCAGGGCTACCCGCTACTTCTGACGGAACGTTCACCACCGGCGGCTCGCAGTCGAATTACATGGCACTGCTGCTGGCGCGCGACACGTTTCTGCAGAAACATTGGAACTGGTCTGCGCAGAAATCGGGGCTTCCTCCCGAGGCTCGCCGGCTGCGCATATTTTGCTCCGAGGTTGCGCATTTCACTGTAGAGAAGGCCGCATCGCAGTTGGGCCTGGGAAGCGACGCCATTGTACGCGTTGCCGTGGATCACTGCTTCCGCATGAGTCCCGCGGCCCTGCAGGAGTCTCTTCAGACCAGTCAGGCCGCAGGTTTGCTTCCTTTGGCCATCGTCGCGACCGCGGGCACAACCGACTTCGGTTCGGTCGATCCCATGCCAAAGTTAGCCTCCCTCGCGCAAGCAGCGGGCGCATGGCTTCACGTGGACGCGGCTTACGGCGGTGCTCTGCTCTTCTCCGCTCAGCATCGCGATAAGCTAAATGGCATTGAAGCCGCCGACTCTCTTGGTATCGATTTTCACAAACTCTTCTGGCAGCCGATTCCGTGCAGTGCATTCCTGCTGCGCGACTCCCGTCACTTCGACTCGATTAAGCTGAACGCCGACTACCTCAACCCCGAGGCTCACAAAGACGAAGGCATTCCCAACCTGGTGACGACTTCCCTGCTCACTACCCGCCGCTTCGACGCACTGAAATTATGGATTTCCTTTCAAACGCTCGGCCGCACCAAGCTCGGCGCCATGATTGACGGGACGGTCGAACTCGCTCGGCACTCAGCGAGAGTCATCCGGGATACCCCGCAGCTTGAACTCTTGTGCGAACCGCAACTGAGTACGGTCGTGTTTCGCTACGTCCCGTCCCATGCGGCATTTGATTCGGACCAGATCAACACCGCTCTCCGCCAGCGTCTCTTTGATCGCGGACTCGCAGTCATCGGCCACACGCGAGTCCACAATCGTCAGGCTCTGAAGTTCACTTGCATGAATCCCACGGTAACAGAAAATGAAATGGAGGAACTGATACGTCTGGTCATGAATCAGGGAATGACCATCGAGTCTGGTGCGGATCGCCGGGCCTAAGCGAGGAAACGAGAACGGAACTCTTCGGTGGGCATGGGACAAGTGTCGTAGCGCCCGAAGATGCGGTACCGGTTGCGCGCGACTAGTCTGTATCCCCATTCGCGAAGCGGCCGGGGAACGACCTGCAGGACGCGCCCGGCTCCGCGAAGGTCGGCCGCTCCGAGGTGCTGGAGGATAAAAATGACAGCATCCGACAGAGACAGGAGGTTCTCATCCGAGAGTTCGTAATTCACCACGACGTACACAGTATCGAGGTCCCGGGCATCCGCCCCATGCCGCGTGAGAATTCTTGTAGCCAACTCGCTCTGCAGCGCAGCAAATCGAACCACCCCCGCCGGATCCCGCCGCAAGACGAACTGCACCAGCCGGTTGCACAGCCCGCAAACACCGTCGTAGAGCAGGATGGGGTGAGCAACCGGTTCGGACGCGGAGCCCCCCTGCGGAACATCTTCTGTCACGCACTACACCTCAGATCGGTTTTAGCTATTTCGCTAAATAGCGTCAAGCACCAATCCGTCGACCTCCCTCATCTCCCCTGCTTTATGCTTATCATCTTCTGGCGGGAGTACAATTTCGTCCAATAGCACGCTGCCTGACGGAGGTTCCCATGCCCACCCGCTACGCTTCTCTTCTGCTGTTGATTCTCTCAGTCCGGGCCAGTAGCCAACACACCTGTATGCAGGCGCGTATCAACCAGAGCGTCGCGCAGCGTGAGGAACAGATTTCACAAGTATCTGCCTCGCCTGCGCCCAACGTCAGAGCAGCCCGGTTTGCGGCGCTTCAGCACGACGCCAACGAATTATCTGCCCTGAGTAACTCGGTTCAGTCTGATCTGCAGAAACTACAGCAGGGGATGCTGGTCAAAGACCTCAACGACAACTTGAAAAAGATGGAAAAACTCTCTAAGAAGGTTCGGCACGAAATAGAGTAGCTGGCCCCTAACCACGAAGTTATTGCTTGGACCCCAACCGCAGAAGTTCTTTGCGCAGCCGCAGATGATGTCGCGCGAGGCGGAGGTAGTGCATCTCGTTGGGGCCCGCTTGGGAGCGGATGACTTCGGCCGCCCACTTCTTCTCCTGTGGAGTCCAGTGGCTCAGGTCAGGAATCAGCGCCAGCACCAGTGACCAGTTCTCGAAGGCCTCGCGCTCCGCAAAGTTCCGGCGGGACAAGTTGATTCCCAACGCGCGGCTCACGTCAATTGTCGACGCGCGCCGGATATCCTCGCTATCTCCCCCGAACTCGCGCGCCATCCTCCGGTTCACGCGCAAGCCCAGATTGCGCGTCGAGAACGTGTCCCATACTCCCTGCGCGGAGACCGATGCAGGATCGGCTCGACCCAGTTCATAGAACATATGCGCTTCCGCCAGCCGCCTCAGAGTTTTCTTCGGCGTGCGGTATTGCGGGTTCGCCGCGATCTTCTGCTCTTCCCGCCTGGCAAGTTGCTCCAGATCACTGCTGCCCGAGCGGAAGCCCAACTTGCGGTAAAACCAGAAGGCACCGGAGTCGAGTGCTTCGTCATTGTTCTGTCCGATCTGATACGGATAGACCGAGATCGTGGTCGCTCCGGTGAACGCGCACAGGCAACGCAGAGCCTGCGCATAGATCCAGGCGGTTTCGCCCTGCCGGTAGGTGTAGAACGTGTTGAAGCCCACCTCGATCCATTCGCATAGACCGATGGCTTCGATGTAGTTGATCGGAACCCCGTTCTTGAGAGTGAATCCCGCGACGTAGGCGCGCAACGGCAACCGCCGGTCAGCTGGCAGGTTCCAGAAATACATGACCACACCGCGGCCGAGCCGGGCGCGCACAACGGAGTTGGGATCGCCCAGCGTCGTGCCGTAGAGTTCGCGATAACGCACAGCCATCACCGCCCGGATCTTGTCCATGACAGACTGGCCTTCGCGACGCGAGACTCTTGCCAGACGCGGAGCCGCTTGAGCGAGTTCGCGCGTCAGCGACACTTGGCTCCGGACAAGTAGCGGCGCGCCGTGATAGTAGAACTGCCTCGGCTGCGTCCAGTTGCGACTGCGCGAGATCTTCAGATTCTCCAGGCGCCAGCGCAGTGGGATACGCAACGAATCGTACAGTTCCGCACGCTGGCGATTAGAGACCGGCAACTGTTCGAAGCGGCGAATCAGCCATTCGAGATCCCGCTCACGCCCCCTTGCACTGTCGAGCCAGCTGCGCCAAGGGATGTTTGCTTCCACGTCGGCATCTTCCGAGAGCAAAGGAATGAAACGCGGCCAGGTAGATCCCATCGCGCGTTCTTCCTCATAGTCATCCCACGCGATCTCAACATTGCGTGGAATGCGGCGCGCCAGCCAGCGCGCGGCGTCGAAGTTGAGCGCATCCTGCATGGTTGTGCCCGCGATGCCGGAAGTGTCGAAGTCATCGAACACAGACATGTCGGTTCCGAGTTCACGGAGTTTCTCGATCCGCTTATGGAATGTGTCCAGCAGTCGTTCAATCTTCGCGACGACCGAGCGCGATTGCGGAAAGGCTCGCAGAAACAGCAGGCTCTCGTGAAAGCGAATCAGCGATTTGGGATCGCGAAACTGGTGGCGCGACAGTTGCTCGAGAATAGCTTGCGTGTGGGCGCTTGCGCCCCGCCCGAAACGGCCTTTCGCGGCTTCGAGGCTGGTCAGGAGCGCGTCGAGAGTTGAAGGCATGTGGATTCCGGCTGGTCAGTCTAACGCACTCTGTCCGATTGTCCACGGGGCCATGCGACGGGCGGCGTGGTAACGGAGCACCCGGGAAGAATGCCGATCACTTCACTCTCCGGCTGGCAACGAGAAGGTGAGTCCACGGCTCGTCGTCGACATGGCTGATCTGAACGACGGGATGTCCCTCAGTGGTGTCCTGGATGAATTGCGCGTCGCCGATGTACATTCCGGTGTGATCAATCTTGCGGGGCGAAGACCCGAAGAAGAGCAAATCGCCGGGCTCCAGATTTTTACGATCCACCGCGACCACGCCAGTCCACTCCGCCTGCTTGTCGGCGTCGCGGGGCATGTTGAAGCCGCGAGCCCGCAGCAGCATTTGCGTGAAGCCGGAGCAGTCGAAGCCAAAGCTCGACGTGCCTCCCCATAGATAAGGAATGCCGAGGAAGCGCTTCGCTAGTTCGATGGATTCGGGAATCGACAACGGCTTCGTGTCGGTGACAACATCGCTCGACTGGATCCACGCACTGCGCTTGTCGGGGAGTCGAACCTGCAGCCAACCTTCGGGGCTTCCCTTTCCGGAGGTCTTTTTTCTATCGCTTGCGTCGTCGGGGATCACTTCCAGTCGCGATTCGAAGGGAATGGTGAGGACAGGCTTGTGCTTCGTAACGTCGGGCTCGCGATAAAGATTGGCGAAAAGACTCTCGACCTGAACGACCATCCCCGCCGTCGCGTAGCCGGCGCCGCTCTGCACGAGGCGAAGATGTCGGCTCGGAACCCATCCCTTGTAATGGTCGGCCGTCTGAATTCTGCACCACTCGCCGCGGGCGGTTAGCAGAGTCACATTGCTGCCGTAAATCGCCTGAGACACAACGTCGGTCTGGTCGCTCGGCCCGGAGTACATGTTGGCAACCGGGACCACGACAATTTGAGTGCTGTTCTTGGCGAAGACGCCCGGAACAGACAGAACGAGGATCAAGGCGAGTGCACTGAGAAGGGATCGTTGGCGATTCGTGCGCATTGGGTTCGATGGCTGCGAGGAAGCCTTCCACGAGTGAGTGTGGAGCGATCCTCGAAGTGAGATGGTAACGGATGGCACGGCAGGCCGCTACTGAAAATCGTCGTGAGTCTGACGGAGGATTCCCCGCGCCTGCGTAAGACTGTATCCTAGGAACGCCGAAATCTGAACGCGGAGAACCAAGTTGGCTTCATCTCACCCAAAGCAAGGGTCTTCCATCTACGATCTGGACACCCCTACAACCCTGATTGATCTCGACCGTTTGGAGAAAAACATCCGCGAATGGCAGGCCCACGCGGACAAGTGCAAAGTTCAGTTTCGGTCCCACATTAAGACCCACAAGATCCCTGAGATCGCGCACATGCAGATTGCCGCCGGGGCTCGCGGAATCGTCTGCGCCAAGGTGAGCGAGGCGGAACCCTTTGCCGACGCTGGGATCGAGGATATCTGCATTGCGTATCCAGTCGTCGGCGAGGTGAAGTGGCGGCGCCTCGCCGCGCTGACGACGCGCATCCGAAGCCTCACGGTGAACTGCGATTCCGAGGAAGCGGCCCGCGGATTGTCGAAGGCCGCCTCCGAGGCGGGCGTAACGATCCACGTACACATTGATATCGATAGCGGACTCCACCGGGGCGGAATTCCTTCGGACGACCAGGCTTCCATCGCACGTCTGGCAGCCGAAATAAACTCGTTGCCGGGACTGCACTTCGCAGGCCTCACCACCTACCGCTCCGGCAGTTTTCCCGGAGCACCCAACCCGAAAGATGCCGGGCATGCGGAAGGGCAATTACTGGTGGACGTTGCGAACCAACTGAGAGCTGGCGGTATCGAGGTCGGCGAAGTCACGGCCGGCAGCACGCCGACCGGAAAATGGGTCGCTGAAGTTCCCGGCGTCACGGAAGTGCGTGCGGGCAACTACGTTTTCAACGACCTCATACAGTTGGACAACGGCATCGCCAGCGAAGATCAGCTGGCGCTGTCGGTTCTGTGCACGGTGGCGAGCTCGAACGGAAGCGGTCGTCTCACCATCGACGGCGGCACAAAGACTTTCAGCGGGGATACTGGCGGCGTCGGCACTGGCCGCGCTGCTCCCGCTACCATCGCGCGGGCCGTCGATCGGCGAATTTTCGTCGAGCGGCTCAATGAAGAACACGGCATGGCGCGCACCGACGAGGGCGTGAAACTCGGAGAGAAGATCCGTTTCTACCCCTACCACGCTTGCACCTGCGCCAACCTGAATGACGAGATCATCGGCTTCCGGGAAGAGCGTGTCGAAGTGGTTTGGCCGGTGCGGGCGCGAGGACTGCGGACCTAGGATTTGTTATTGATGGATGAAACAAGACTTGATGAATCGGGAGGAACGATGGCGAAATACGTGATTCAGACTGAACGCGGAGCGGCGCCGCAGGGGGCTTATTCACAGGGCTGGCGCGCTGGAGACTTCATCTTCGTGACCGGAACCGGTCCGGTCGATGCAGAGACCGGCAAGCTGGCGGGCGACGCGATTGAATCGCAGACCGAACAAGTCATCAGCAATATGGAATCCGTTCTCGCCGCCGATCACGCCACCCTCGCGGACGTCGTCAAGGTGACCGTGCATCTCAGTGACACTGCCCTGTTTGCGCGCTACAACGCGGTGTACGCCCACCGTTTTTCTGGTCCTTATCCGGTGCGTACGACCGTGGGAAGTGACTTGCGACAGTTGCCGGGAATGTTGATTGAGGCCGATTGCATCGCCTATGCTCCGCAAAAGAAATCCAGTTCCAGAAAATCGAGCCCGAAGAGAACGAGTCGCAAGCAACGGCGCACGAAGTGATCACTGGTTGGCGCCCGCGGTCGATTTCGTCCCCCCGCGCGACTTGCGAAAGTAGAAATAGAGAGGAAGACCGGTGGCGATCAGGCCCAAGCCCACAGTGGATTCCAGCGGCCGTGTGTGGATCGTGTTCCAGACCAGCCAACACGCGACCAGCACAAACACCAGCGGCAGAAATGGATACGCCAGCGTCTTGTAAGGCCGTTCCACGCCGGGCATCTTCCGCCGGAGCGCGAAGACGGAAGTCGTGACCAGCGCGTAAAAGATCCACGACGCGAAGACTACGCAGTCGGTCAACTGATCATAAGTTCCTGAGACTGCCAGCAAACTCGCCCAGATCGCCTGCAACACAATCGAGAATACTGGGACGTGAGTCGCCCCACTGACGCGGCCGAACGGGGCAAAAAACAGCTTGTCGCGCGCCATCGCATACGGCACTCGGGCTGAAGAGAGAATAGTCCCGTTCAGCGCACCCAGAGTAGACATCACAAACACCAGCGAGATAAACGGCGCGCCGTACCGGGCGAGAAAGGTCGTCGCGGCCTTGGCGGCGACCGGTAGCGCATCGCGATAGGTGGTGGAGTTCGAAGTCAAAACCTCGGAGAATGGAAGCGCATAAAAATACGAGAAGTTGGCCACGCAATAGATCACCACCACCAGCCCAGTGCCGATGATCAGACCTCGTGGGACGTTGCGGCTCGGGTTCTGCACTTCCCCAGCGCACATCGGCATCTGATTCCAGCCTTCGTAGGCCCACAAAGCCGCTAGCATGGCCGTTCCGAACGCAGCGAACCCGGACCACGGCCTAACGCCCGCCGGACGAGCCAGATTGGCCAGTCCACCTGCCTTCGAGAAGAAGAGAATGCCGCCGACGAGAATGGCAATGCCTGCAGCTTTCAGAATCGTCAACCACAGTTGCACCTGTCCGCCCAGTACCACTCGGCCGCAGTTCAGCGCGGAGAGCAGAATGATTACGCCCAACGCTAACGCCTGTTGTGTGCCGAATCGCCAGACCAACGACTGGCCAAACGCATGGTAGGGATATTCCGCCCAGACGTGATTAATCGGCAGGATGGCGGCGAGGAACGTGGCGAAGCCCACGGCCAGGCTGGCAATCGATCCGGCGGATCCCATCACGAATCTCATCCAGCCAAAGAGAAACGCGGGACCTTCGCCATAGGCTTCCAGCAAATAAACATATTCGCCGCCTGCGTGTGGCAGAAGCGCGCCCAGTTCTGCATAGGTGAGTGCGCCTGCCATCGAGAGCAGGCCGGCCAGACCCCAGGCCCAGAGCACCAGGCTCGGCGAACCCACGGTCTGCGCCATCACGGTCGCTTTGAGAAAGACGCCAGTGCCAATCACAGCTCCCACAACCAGAGAAATCGTGGGGGCGAGTGTCAGTCCTCGATGAAGCTGGGAATCGTTATCTCTGGCAGATTGATTCATGAGGATTCAAGCGTCGACCGGCAGAGCCCGCTGAAATTCAGGTCGAGGAAGTATATGGGTCGGGGCGGAAAACGCCAAACTTTGTGGACGTTACGAGAGGAAGGAACGAGGAGAAGGAAACGATTGGCTGCCCCCCAGGGATTCGAACCCCGATAACCTGCTCCAGAGGCAGGTGTCCTAGCCGTTGAACGAGGGGGCAATTTCTCGCATCGAGCCGAGGCTCGCAAGCGCACTTTCATTTTATGGTTCAGAGCGAGGCGGGGTCAACCGAAACCGATTATCCAAGGCGGCACATCGACATTCGCAAAGAGTGGATCTCGCTTCTGCCAGTTCGGATCTCTGGAAGCGGTAGAATCGGATGGTTGTGTTTCCTCACCAGGAGGAGCCATGGTCACCGCCCTCGATTCCATCCACCCCGCCGCAGAGTACTCCGAGATGGCGCGCCGTCCGCTGGAGGCCGAGCAGTGTGCGCTGGTCGTGATTGACATCCAGGAGAAACTGCTGCCGCCGATTTTTCAGAAAGAGCAACTGGTGCGGAACGCGCAGCTTTTAATTCGCGCTGCCACCATTCTGAAGATTCCAACGCTGGTCAGCACACAGTATGCGAAGGGGCTCGGAGGAACCGTGCCAGAGATCACTTCCCTGCTGGCTGGGACCGAAGCGATCGACAAAACACCATTCTCCTGCTTCGGCAGCGACGTGTTTTGCAGCCTCCTCAAGCGCCTTCCGGGAAACCGCAATACACTGTTGCTCTGCGGGATGGAGAGCCATATCTGCGTGGCGCAAACCGCGCTGGGGGCGCTGCGCGAGGGATATTTGGTTCACGTGGCGTCGGATGCGGTCAGTTCACGCGCGGAGTGGAACTGGAAGATCGGCCTCGAACGCATGCGTGCGGCGGGCGCAGTGATCTCGTCGACCGAGATGATGATTTATGAATTGATGCGGTCGTCTTCGTCGGCGGCGTTCAAAGAGCTGCTGCCGCACTTGAAGGGGTGAAAAGGCACATCGGGTATAATGTGGAGGCGTCCGACTGCTATCGATGATCTCCTTGCGCAAACTGTTCGCGTGCTTCTGTCTCGTGGCTGTCTTGCTGGCCGCGTTGACGCCTGTTTCTGCCGGCCTGTTCTGGGCCATTCTCGTTCCACTCTTATTCGTCGTCGGTGCGGTGTCTATAGTCCGGGCCGAACGGCAATCGGAAGAAAGTGGAATCCCTACCCTCGCGTGTCTGCCCGTTGTTGCCTCGCGGCCGCCTCCGGTCGCTGATCCGCTGATCTGAAGTAGCCCAAATAAAACCAACTTACAAGATCAGGCAAGGATCCCGGCCGCAGAATGCGTTCTTGGCGCTGCGGCCCCGGTGTCCGCTGGGAGGATGTCGTGTCTATCAAGCGCCGGCTGCGCATGCTGCTGTTATGTCTGCCGCTTCTGCTGGGTGCAGGTATGGGGATGCAGATGCGTCCCGAAGAAATTGAGGAATTGATGCACAGCGCAAATCAACAGACGATCACCTACACGATCCCCGGAGAAGGAGAGACGGGGGATGAGACAATCCGGAGGCTGACCGAAGGAGAACCCTAGCCGCTATTCTTTCTTCTTCACCCGGACCACCGTGATCTTCGCGAAGCCCTCGTCAAACGCTGGCGCCTTCAGCTTGGCGGCCATGCGGCGCATGATGTCTTCGGGAACGACGCGATCGCGGCGCTGGTGGCGTTCAACACAGACGTCGAGTGGAACATCGAAGAACACGGCGTGGACTTCGTAGTTGTAATCCTTGGCCAGTTTGATCCAGTGCTGGCGCTCCTGGGGCGTCAGGTTCGTGGCGTCAACATAATTCATGGGACGCTTGGCGATGAGCCGCGCCTTGAGCATGGATCGCAGGTTGGAAAACACCAGATCCTGAAAGCGCTGTTCGCGCACGTCATCAAACAGAAGCGAGCGAATCAAGTCGCTGGAGAGCGGGACCACGTTGTGGCGCTTGAACCACGAACTCTTGCCGGAACCCGGGAGCCCGATCGCAAGAACCACGATGCCCTTCGGCGGACGCGCCGCTGCTGCTGGCACGGCGGCCGGAACGCGGGGCGCTTGCGGCGCGGCTTCAGCTTCGGGTTCTGCTGTTTCCAGAACGCGTTCTTCGGGCAATCCGTCTTCCGGCACCGCTTCTTCCGACCCCGGCAGGTCGGGGACAATGCCCTTCGCCGCTGCGGGAGTGAACGCCTGTGCGACGGCTTGCTCGCGACCGCGTCCACCGCGCCCGCGGCCACCGCGGCGACGGCGTCCGCGTCCGCGCTGGCCTTCACCACCAGCGGACGGACGCGACTGCCCGACGGCGCCAGCCGATTCCTCGCGAGGAGGCTGCGCTTCAAACTCAGGTTCAGCGGCTGCCGAAACTTCTGCGTCATTCGGACTCGACTCGCGATGCCCAGATTCGACCTGAATTGGCGCTGCCGGTGTGCTCGGGACTTGCTCCGCATCGAAATAAGCTGGTTGCAGTGGCGGAGGCGCCGCCTGACTTCCCTGCTCCGGGGCTTTCTTCTTGCGGCGCTGCATTCGATCTTTCATCCATTTACGCATGTTCAGGCTTGTAACACATTAGGTGTGATCGGAGCAATTGGCGGAACCGGGTTACGCACCAGAGACGACAGGATCATGGCGCCCGGAGCCTTGTAGTAGCGCCGGCATCCTGCCGGCTGTGGCGAAGGCATCTTGCCTTCGCATTCGCTAGCGCCACCAACCCGTGCCAACCAATCGTGACGCGTCTAAAATAGAGTTTATGCCCAGTCCAATTCCCGCACCCATTCAAGGTCAGAAATACATTTCCCTGACAACGCTTCGCAAAACCGGCGCGGGAGTCGCTACTCCGGTGTGGTTTGGCGAGGAAGATGGGAAACTCTACGTGATGACCCGCAGCGATATGGGGAAAACTAAGCGGATTCGCAACAACCCGCAGGTCCGTGTGGCGCCCTGTACCATTCGTGGGAAAGTGACTGGACCGGAGTTTCCCGCGACAGCGCGCATTCTTCGGCCGGAAGAGCACACCCGAGCGCGCAAAGCGATCAACCGCAAGTATTGGATGTCGCGGATTCCGTTGATCTGGGCGCGCACGGATACGTATATTGAGATCAGCTTTGGGTAGATCCGCGCGCTACCACTCGCCGTTCGTCAGATAGTCGTGAATTGATTTCGCGGCGCGCCGCCCAGCGCCCATCGCCAGAATCACCGTGGCGCTACCTGTCACGATGTCCCCTCCCGCGAACACGCCCTTGCGCGTCGTGCGTTGCGTTTCCTCGCTCGCCTGAATGTACCCGCGCTTATTCGTGCCTAATCCGGGTGTAGTGCTCTGGACGATCGGATTGGCGCTGGTGCCGATCGCGATGATCGCCACCGACAGCGGCAGGTCGAACTCCGAGCCCTGCATGGGCACCGGGCGCCGGCGACCGGACGCATCCGGCTCGCCCAGTTCCATGCGGACACAGCGCGCAGCAGTGAGCCATCCCTTGCCGTCCGAGAGGAACTCGACCGGAGCCGTCAACATCTGGAAGTCGATCCCTTCCTGGCGCGCGTGATGAACTTCTTCCGCTCGGGCCGGCATCTCCGCGTCGCTGCGGCGATAGATCACATATGCCTTGCGTGCGCCCAGACGCAGAGCGGACCGAATCGCATCCAGCGCAGTATTGCCGCCGCCGATCACGGCCACGTCTCTTCCCTGCAGATCAAGCATCGGCTCGTCGTAAGTCGGGAACTTATAAGCCTTCATCAAGTTGATGCGAGTCAGGAATTCATTGGCGGAATAGACCCCGTTGAAATGCTCGCCGGGAATATTCATAAACTGCGGCAACCCCGCGCCCGTGCCAACGTAGACCGCGTCGTAACCTTCTTCTCCGATCAGTTCATCAATGGTCACCGTGCGTCCAACCACAACGTCGGTCTCGAACTCCACTCCCATCTCGCGCATGTAGTCGAGTTGCTCGCGGATGATCTGCTTGGGGAGGCGGAACTCGGGAATGCCATACACCAGCACACCTCCGAGTTCGTGCAGCGCTTCGAACACGCGCACCTTGTGGCCCTTCTGGATGAGATCGCCGGCAACTGTCAGTCCCGAGGGCCCGCTGCCGACCACGGCAACTTTCTTCCCTGTCGGCGGAACGCTCGGCACCACGTGCGTTCCCATGCGCTTTTCATAGTCCGCGACAAAGCGTTCCAAATAGCCGATCCCTAGCGGCTTCACCTTCTTCGACAGCAGGCACTTGCCTTCGCAGTGGTCTTCCTGCGGACACACGCGTCCAGTCACGGCGGGCAGTACATTGTCTTCACGAATCTTGGCGGCGGCGCCAAGAAAGTCTCCAACTACGATCAGCTCGACGAATTCTTTGACCTTCACGCCCACCGGGCAGTTGTCGGTACAGGTGGGTTTGGCACATTCCAGGCAGCGCAGGGCCTCTTGCTGAGCCAGTTCCGGGCTGTAGCCAAGATTCACTTCGCTGAAATTGTGGGCGCGCTCCTCGGCAGCCTGTTCGGGCATCAGTTGGCGCGGAACCTTCATCCGCTCCTTCATCGGCAAGGGATTGATCGACTTCTTCACGGTTGGGTTCATCGTTGTGCTCCTTGCTGTCCGGGCGGAACTGCGACCACAGCGTTTTCCACTTCTCGAGTCGGCGATTCTGTCCGGCAGCGATGGTATTCCGCGAGCGAGCGCTGCTCGGCGTCGCGGTACATCGAGTTGCGTTGCACCAACACTGCGAAATCCACCTTGTGCGCGTCAAACTCCGGGCCATCGACGCAGGCAAACTCACTCTTGCCGTCGATCAAAACGCGGCAGCCGCCGCACATCCCCGTGCCATCGATCATGATCGGGTTCAGGCTGACGACGGTGTGGATGTTTTCCCTGCGCGTCATCTCGGCGACCGCCCTCATCATCACGATGGGACCCACCGCTACAACCATGTCGATGCGCGTACCGTTCTCGATCAACTGGCGCAGCTTGTCGGTGACGAATCCCTTGTCGGCATAGCTGCCATCGTCGGTAGTAATCATCAACGCGTCGCTCACCGCACGCATTTCAGGCTCGAGGATCACCAACTCCTTGTTGCGCGCGCCCACGATGGAAATCACGCGGTTCCCAGCTCGCTTCAGAGCGGCGGCCGTGGGATAAGCCATTGCCGTCCCGACTCCCCCGCCGACCACGACCACGGTGCCGTAGTTCGCGATCTCGGAAGGCTTCCCCAGCGGCCCGACCACATCAAGAATCTGATCACCGGCATTCAACGAGTTCAGCAACTGCGTCGTCTTCCCCGCCGATTGCACGACGATATTGACCGTGCCTCGCTCCGGATCGGAGTTCTCAATGGTCACCGGGATGCGCTCGCCCTCTTCGTAAATACGAAGGATGACGAACTGTCCGGGCCTCTGTTTCCGGGCAATGCGAGGTGCCTCAATGACGAAGCGTTTGACTCCGGGCGCAAGGAATTCTGCGTGGATGATTTTGAACAAGTGGCCCCCAGGCGTGAGAAATGACGGCTTCCTCACTAGACGATTGTGTTCGGAGGGTCGATGGAGAGGCTGTGATCGAAATCACAGTCCCCTGTGCGGACGATTTCTGGCATGGTGCGGATTTGTTGCAAGTGCCTGCACACTATGGGACTTAGCGCATTTTTTGGGGAATCCTGCCGAAGCGGCACACCGCCCGGCAAAAAGCGCCGTGTCACTCACCCAGAGGCTTAATCCGCAGAACCTGTTTGTTTTGTGGATCACTTGCTGAAATGAAAAAAGCCCGGACCTTATTCGGTCCGGGCTTCGAGTCGCTGACTGCCGAGGCAGCAGCGAAACCCTCTGCCGTTCTCACTTGATGGTCAGGGTGAGAGTCGCGGTTTGGGTCACGCCTCCGCCCTTAGCGGTGATCGTGATCGTGCGGGATCCAGTCTTGGCAGTCGGAGCTACTTTGATCTGCATCCCCGCGCGTCCCGAGCCCGGCGCCGGGATGGTGCTGGGGTTGAACAGCACCTTCACGCCGTTGCCTTGTCCAGACGCCGTCAACGAGATGGCCGAGTTAAAGCCGCCGGAGATCGTGGTCGTGATCTTCGACAGGCCTGTGGCACCCCGAGCGACGGACAAGGTCTTGGGGGCGTCGGTAACGGTGAACGTACCCGACGAAGTACCGGCGAGTGCGTCAACCAGAGCCTGGCCGTTGGGGCTACCAATGCCCGTCACGAGATCGTAGCCAGCCGTTGCCGAGAATCCGTTGCTTCCACTGGTGATGTCGTGGAACTCAGACGAATAGCCGGAACCTGCGAGCAGGTTATACAGTGCCGGGTTGACGAAGCCGAGCGTTGGCTGCCCGTTCGCAACGGCCTGTTGATTGACGAGAGCCATGAAGCCGGCCCACATCGGCGCCGCAAAACTGGTCCCACCGTACAGATTCGCGGTGCAGGAGGTTTGGTCGGCGCAGACGTAGAAGGTGTAATTCGAATTCGCCGAAATGTCAGGGCCGTTGCGCAGGGTCTTAGAGCAACTCGTGCAACCCGCTGCCGCAGCCACCTGCCAGGAAGGAATCGCAAAGTTATTGGTTGAGATGCCGCCACCGCTGGAAGACCACGCCGTCTCGGACGCCCAAGCGCCGCCGGCGCTGACTGTGGTTAGGTCGGTTCCGCCGACAGAGGTAACATACGGGTCGTCTGCGGGCCAAACAAACCCACCCTTGACCCACTTCGCACCATCACCAGCGGCTGTGAAGAAGTTCTGCCCTTGCGCCGCGAACTGCTGGAAGAACGGGTCGTCGGTGGTGTTGTCGGTCGGCTTCCATGCCCATGAGCAGCTCAGCTGAGCGTTCAGCGGGCTGGCAGTGGCCATGGCGTTCAGGATGCCAGGGTCATCGAGTGTCTGCCCCGACAAGCCGCCCTTGCCGATGTACATGACCAGGCTCGACATACCGGGCGCCATGCCGAGCGCCTGCGTCATGTCCAGGGTCTGTTCTGTGTCGTCGCAGCCTGCACTGGCGAGGCAACTCGTGCTCTGGCCATCGACCGACAGGAGCGTGACTGGTACGTTGTTGGTCTGGCCGACGTTCGTGTAGTACGTCGTCAGGTCAGCCAAGTCCGTGCCGATGAACTCAAAGATGCCGACCGACTGGCCAGCTCCGGTAAGAGTTCCACCGTAGTATGCCGCCCTCATGTCGCTGCCGCAGAAAGACTTCGAGGGGCAGGATCCCGTTGTAGCATTCGCGATTACGCTGTCCGCGTCCACAGTGTTCGGATCGCGACGCGAGACCATCGAAACCGGCGTCGAGAAATTGTCCAGCCCGCCGATGCTCCACAGGCGGACGGGAGTATTCGGCATGGGTTCCCGGTCCGGAGCGAAGAAAGTACGCTTTTCGGTTGGGTGCTGATAGACGCCCATCGTCACGTGCAGGGCCTTCTCGATATTCTGCACCGATCCACTGACCGGCAGGATCATGCGATTGCGCGAGGTGCTTTCGATCCGAAGCCCGTTCTGCTTCGCCCAACTCTTTACGGCTTCGTAGTCCTCGCGCGTGGGGCCGAACTTTTCAGTGAACTGTTCCACGGTCAGAAAGTGGCGGTAGGAGGGGCTGGAGGAATCATAGAGATCGGTTAACAGTTGGTCCAATTCTGACTGGTTGCGGTGCTGCAGAACAAGGACGATGCGCAGATTCTGCGTGGCGGACATGTGGCCAACGAGAGGAACTGCCCGGCTGGCAACTTCGTTTCGCGTGTGGCGTGTCATTAAGGGCTGTTGCGCTTGGCCAACCTTCACGAATAACACAAGCGTGATGAGCGTTAACACAAATGTACTCAGTCTTCGTATCACGGTGTTCTCCTCATTCTCGGATTGTCGTGCAACGGCAATTTGCATTTCTGTCTTCAGCGATGAGCGGGTTCAGAATTCCCTTTCTTCATCTTTCAAGAAGGGGCACGATTGTATAACGGTTTCAACTCTTCAGATGTCAGCTGCCCATGAATTTTTTTTTGCACGCAGCGATTTACGTGAGTACTGCAGGAACTTGCACATACTTCCGAATCAAAGGCTACTCCTCACTGGATTTGCCGCCACTTTATGCAGTCAGCTCTTGTTTGCAACTTCTTGCACACTAATGGAGACTCGCAATCTTTCTTGCGACTCCCATCATTTAAGAGACATATCAATCCCGCATCTGTGGCACAATCACGCCGCTACTATTGTTCATAGTAGAGGCTCCCCTCGTTTGTGCGTGGAGCAAAACAGGACTTGCAAGACCAACCGTTTCTCAGGAGACACCATGAACAAATTCCCTCAAAGTTTTTCCTTGCTTGCGGCCCTAACCGCAGGCGTGCTGTTGACAATCGGAACACAACTGGCAGGAGCGCAAGATGCACGCGCGATTCTGCCGCTCAGTCCAGAATCCGGAAGCGTGCAGATGGCGAAGGCTCTTCACAACGGCAGCGTCCAGTTGCCGACCTCGGTGCTGATGTCTGGCATCGAACCAAATCTGACCTGCACTCCACTGCCTTGCGTGCTGCCCAACGTACAAGCATCGACGGGCACGAACATCGCGAACGAAGATCCCATCGCATCCAACCCGCGCAATGCTCTGCAACTGCTCACCGGCGCCAATGACTATAACTGCCCGACCTTCCAGGGCTTTTATGCATCGAGTGACGGTGGATCCACGTGGAACCACACTTGTCTGCCCTCGTTCCCCGGAGGCAGCGGGTTGGGCGATCCCATGGTCGGCTATGACCTGTTGGGCAATACATTCGCCGGAGGCATCGGCACCGGTTCGGCCGGCCAGGTGATTGGAGTTTCGCGATCCAAGAACAACGGCACAACCTGGGGCACCCTGGTGGTCGCTGCGGTTCCGACATTCTCAGGCGGGACCACGGACAAGGGCTGGATGGAAATCGATACCAACCGCACGAGCCCGCACGTGAACTGCCTGTACGTTTCAAACACGCAATTCGATGCGAACTCTAACAGCGAAATCAGCGTGTCGCACTCCTGCAATCACGGCACTTCGTGGAGCACGGTGGTGGTTGACACCAAACAGATTTATCCCAAAGAGGTCGATCAGTTCAGCGATCTGGCCATCGGAAAAGACGGAACGGTGTACGTCTCGTGGATGCGCTGCCCAGCGACCGGCGCGACGGGAGACTGCGGCGGAACGGTCACGAAGATGCTGATGTCCAAATCAACCGACGGCGGACTTACCTGGTCTGCTCCGGTCACTATGGCAACTCCAACGCTGGCTCCTGATAGCTGCGGCGCCTTCTATGGCTGCTTGCCCAATACTTTTGAACGCGTTTCCAACATCCCCGTGATCGCCATCGACAACAGCACCGGGCCCAACGCCGGGCACCTGTATGTCGTGTACTACAACTGGACCGGATCGCAGATGAAGGTCTATGTCACGCATTCCGCCGATGGCGGAGCGACGTGGAGTGCGGGGGTAGGCATCTCTCCAGCAACCGTAACGCATGATCAATTCTTCCCCTGGTTGAACGTCAGCGCCCGCGGCACCGTGGGCGTTACCTGGCTGGACCGGCGCAACGACCCCGCGAACGTCAACTACGACGCCTTTGCCACGTTCTCAGGTAACGGCGGCACCAGCTTCACCCCGAATCAGAAACTCACGAGTGTCATGTCGAATCCGTTCAACGACGGCTTCGGCGGCGGCTTCATGGGCGACTATTCGGGCAATGCATGGGATGGAGCCACGCTGTTCGCTTCCTGGATGGACACTCGTAACGGATCGTTCACGCAGGATGAAGTCGGCGGCTACGCGCGCAAGACTCCGTAACCTTCAACCCAATCATCACAAGGCCCCGGATATTTCGGGGCCTTTGTTTTGCCACATCCTAGGCTGAATGTCATATTGCTAATAAATGACATATATGTATACTAGTGTCAGATACGTTGAGGGATGACATGAACACAGAAGCGAGGTTGCGGATCAACGAAAACGGCCGCGTCGTGATACCAGCTTCCTTCCGCAAAGCGCTCGGCATCAACCCAGGTGACGAGGTTATCTTGAGCCTGGAAGAGGACGAACTGCGGATCACCACCATGAAACGTCGCATCGAGCGGGCACAGAGGCATGTACGAAAGTACGTCAAGCCCGGAGTCTCTCTCGTCGATGAGTTGATCGCTGAACGGCGCGAGGCGGCCAAGCGTGAGTAGGATTGTGCTCGATGCATCAGCGCTTTTGGCGATACTCAATCGCGAACCCGGCGCCGACAAGCTAACGCCGCAGTTGTTAAGCATCGCTGCCAGCAGCACGGTTAACCTCGCGGAGGTTCAAAGCAAGCTGGTAGACCGGGGCCTTAGCCCTGAGACCGCATGGGCAGCCGCTCTCAGTCCGGTTGAAGAAGTGATCCCCTTCACCGCCTACCACGCCAAGACCGCGGGCAGCATGATCCCCGAGACCCGTGCGTTTGGGTTGTCGCTGGGAGACCGGGCGTGTCTGGCGCTCGGGTTGGCATTGAAGGCGCCTGTCTACACGGCGGACCGATCCTGGAAGAAGCTCAGGCTAGGCGTCCGAATCCACCTGATCCGCTAACCATCTCGAAATCGCGGCGGGCTCTAGTTCTCTTCGGGTTTGAAGATCACACCTTGGCTGCTCCTGCTGTTCATCACCACGCGCACTGGGTGGGCGAATTGCAGGTGCCTCACGCAGCCTTGCTCTTCGACCGCGGGCTGTTCGGACAGCCATTGCCAATCGACAGAGCCCTCGCCGGCGTCCGGGTTCACGGTGAAGTATCCCACCTGAAAGGCGGTCAGGTTCTGAAAGAAGTGGCTGCCCTGCGATGGCGTGACGCGGAAGTCGTGGAAGCCAGCTTCGACGATGGCGCGGGCGCCGGAAATCTCGTCCCACTCCACGGGGATTCCCAGCCACGGATCGTTCGATCCCCAGCGTCCGACACCGATGAGCAGGTAGGGACGATTCTCCGAACTCAACGTGGCGTTGAAGTGCGCGACCGCCCGCGCAACCTCCTGACTGCGGCTCCGCTCGAAGCGTTGAGAATCGACGACCACAATGTCGTGCAGATTCTCGATGCGGCCGTTGCCCAAGACTTTCGAGCTGTTGCAAATGAGTTGCGACGAGTCCACATCGCCGATGGTGAGGTCCTGATGATCGCGAGCCAGCGTCAGCGGACGAATTTGCAGAAACCCGAACTCGGCCGGCTCTTCAGCGCGGGTCAGACGCACGGCAAATTCGATCTCGACGGGATTGCCTAGGGCATCTTCACCCGCGCGCACCAGCAACTCCAGAATCGTTGCCAGCGGGAAGATGCCGTGCTTGAGCATGGGAGCGAAGGTCACAACGCGCGCGCCGGGACGGCTCAGTCCGTCATAGACAGCATGATTGTCGGCAGAATAAGTCGAAGCAACTGAGTGCAAAGTCCCGTCGGCTTCGGCCACGTCGAGACCGAAGCGAGCTTCACGCAGATGGCCTGGACCTCCGCCGAGAGGGACGCCGTCGAGTTCCAGAGCGCAGAATTCGGTTTGCGTGTTCGCCAGGATGTCTTCGACCGAAGAGAACTGCAGCAGGTTGCGCGGATAGCGCGGGCAGAAGCTCAGGCATTTGCCGCCATCGACCACAGTGCGGCCCAGACCAAGAGCGACCGCCGCAATCCCGTCGGAGAACGTCATGGGCTCCACGGGATAGAAGTTGTGAGACCGCACAACTCCCGAAAAGTCGGGATAGAAGCGCGTTCCGTGCGCCGTGCCAACCACCTGTTGCAGAATCACGGCCATCTTTTCTTCTTCCAGCCGATAGGGCGTCGCGCGCACATATGCCTTCGCATGCTGGCTGAAGGTTGACGCGTAGACGCGCTTGATCGCTTCGGAGAGTTCGTCGAGCCGGGCGGGTAGAGTGGCCTGCCGGTTCCCCAGCATGAACGTCTCGTAGACGCCGGTGAAGGGCTGGTACTGTGAGTCTTCGAGCAGGCTCGAGGAGCGCACTGCCAGCGGGTAATCCACCTCGGCAAGAAATGCCTTCAGGTTTTCCTGCAAGGGGACCGGAAGGGCAGCATCGAGGAAGCGCTGCTGGATCTCGCTGTCGTCGTCACAATGGAGTGCGAAGTCGCTCAGATTGTTCTCGGCGAGGAACAAGTCAAACGTATCCGTGGCGATCACGACCGCGGGCGGAACGGAAATGCGCACGCTGGGAAAACGCCGCATGATGCGACGCGTACGGAGCAGATGCCGCACAAACGCCAGCCCGCGGGCCTTGCCGCCCAGCGATCCCGAACCGATTCTGAGAAAACTGGAGTCTGATGGCTTGAACGTGTCGGGATTGAAGTCGCCGATCAGGACTTCGTTTTGTTCCCGGCGATAGTCGTTGATCGATTCGATCAGATCTCGCCGCAGGTGCTCGGGGCCGTTGAAGTCGGAGACTTTGCGCGGCCTGAGTTTGGCGGCCAGCGCGAACTCGGTGCGCGCCATCAGCCAGTGCGAGAAGTGATTGCGTTGCGCGTGATACATCAGACTGTCGGCGGGCAGCGTTTGCAGGGTCTCTTCCAGTTCGTTTAAGTCTTTGGCACGTCCTACTTCCCGCTGGTCGGGCATGCGGAAGACGAAATCTCCGAAGCCGAAGTTGTCCGTGAGAATTCGGCGCAGGTCTTTGAGCAGTGTGGGCGACCGTTTACGCAGGAACGAGTACCCTTGGGCGTGCGCGCGCGGACGGAACTCGGTGCGGCTGGTCTGCAGAACAACCGGAACGTCAGGCGTCAGGCTCCGGACCATGCGCGCCAACTCGAAACCAGCTTCGGGACTGAGCTTGCCTTCCCACGGAAATTCCACATCCGAGACTAAGCCGAAAATGTAGTCGCGGTATTGCTGCACGAGTTGCGCCGCCTCTTCAAAATTAGACGCCAGCAGAATCTTGGGCCGCGCCTGCATGCGGACCAGCTTGTGGGCGACGTTAATCCCTTCCTGAATCACGCGGCGGGATTGCTTGATGATCTCGGTGTAGATCACAGGGAGGAATGAAGAGTAGTAACGAATGTTGTCTTCCACCACTAGCAACACGGGAACGCCCATGGCGCGCGTGTCGTGCAGCACGTTGCGCTTGTCTTCGACGTACTTGACGATCGCGATCAGGATGCGGGCGGTTCCCTGCCAGAGAAATACGCGGTCGATGTCGGTGACGGGATTCCGCGCGACGAAGTTCTTGATCTCGCGGTAGTCGTAGCCGAGCACGACCACAGGCACGTCGAGGCCTTTGAGGCGGACCTCGCGGGCAAGCTGCGCGGCGTCCATGTCGCCGACAGCGAGGTTGGTCACGATCAGATTCAACTGCGGATTCGAACTTGCCAGATCGAGAGCCTCCGCGCAGCTGGAAACGTGCGTGATCCCGGGAATCTGCCGCAGGTTCAGTTCGAGCGATTCGTCGATGAGCAGTTCGTTAAGGCGTCCGTCTTCGCGCAGGATGAAGGAGTCGTAGAGGCTCGAGACCAGAAGAATGTTCTGGACGCGGAACGGCATCAGGTTCTCGAAGCCTTCAAAGCGCTCTTCGGCGTCGAGGATGGGCTCGGCGATGGGACGGACGATCATGGGCCAGATCGTGAAGTGCCCATCATACTCGCGTATCGCCCACGTGGCAGTGATTGCAAGGGGTGCGCGCCCCTTTAGCAGGATGAGCCGCGTTACGAGGGATCAGCCGCATTACCGTGGAAGAGCGCGGACGCTAAGCAGTACACCCGCCCTTCAGGGCCGCGTAAGTCGTGTGAGATCAGCGTGGGCTTTAGAGAGTGCGTGAGAACCGGATTTCTGAGAGAACGGTGGAACAAACACCACCAAAATCCAGCCGCGAAGCGGCGGTATGTGATAGCCCGGCACGTAAGTGCCGGGTAGGGTGGGAAAGAGAGAGCGAGTCCCGAAGGAGTCTGTGTC
>PLBY01000061.1 GCA_003134655.1 Acidobacteriaceae bacterium | reverse complement strand
TACGACACAGACTCCTTCGGGACGCCTTTTCATTTTCCCCGGCTTTCCCGGCGTTGAAACGCCGGGCTATTTTCGGGAGCGCCTGCGGCGCTTGGGCCCATCGGAGCATCCAACAGTCCTTCTCGTAAGCGCTTTGGCCCGCTTTTAGTTCAACCCTCCCCAACCCAGTGTTTTTCCCACCTTTCAAATAGAATCCATCCATGTTTTCTGATCGAACGAACTGGAAGCTGGCGCAGAACCGGTTTACGGTCGCGCTGGAAGAGGTGCAGGCGGGTGGGGCGAGGGTTCTCGATTTGACTGTGTCGAATCCTACGCGGGCTGGGCTCAGCTACGACGAGGCGGCGATTCTGGGCGCGCTCTCATCGCCGCGGGCGTTGGATTACGATCCGCAATCGAAAGGGCTGCTTGAGGCGCGGGAGGCGGTGGCCGGTTATTACCGAGACAGGAGTGGTCGGGGCGAGAGAGACGTTGCAAGCAACGTCTCTACGGATGTGGACGCGGAGCGGATTGTTCTGACGACCAGTACTAGCGAAGGCTATTCGTTTGTGTTTCGGTTGCTGTGCAACGCGGGGGATGAGTTGCTGGTGCCGAAGCCGAGTTATCCGCTGTTTGAGTTTCTGGCGGATTTGCAGGATGTGAAGCTGGTCCCGTATCCGCTGATCTACGACCACGGGTGGCAGATGGATTTTCCGTCGCTGGAGAATGCGGTGACGGCGCGGACGCGGGGAGTGGTGGTGGTGCATCCGAACAATCCGACGGGGTCGTATGTGCAGTCGGGGGAAGTGGGGATGCTGAATTCGTTTTGCCGCGAGCATGGGTTGGCGGTGATTGCGGATGAGGTGTTCCTGGATTATGAGCTGGAGGACGGACGGCATGCGAGTTTTGCGGGGAATCAGGAGGTGCTGACGTTTACGCTGAGCGGGCTGTCGAAGGTGGCGGCGTTGCCACAGATGAAAGTGGCGTGGGTGGTGACCAGCGGGCCGCGGGAATTGGCTGCGGCAGCGATAGGGCGACTGGAAGTGATCGCCGACACTTATCTTTCGATGAATGCGCCGATGCAGTGGGCGGTGCCCGCGCTTCTGGAGCAACGGAAGGATATTCAGCGGCAGTTGCTAGAGCGGGTGAAAACAAATCTTGCCGAGTTGGACCGGCAGCTTGCAGGGCAGAAGGCTTGTGAGCGGCTGAGCGTGGAAGGCGGATGGTACGCGGTATTGCGGGTTCCGGTGACACGGTCGGATGAAGAGTTGGCGATTGAGTTGGTGCGGGAGAGATCGGTGGTGGTGCATCCCGGGCATTTTTATGATTTCCCGAGCGATGGATATTTGGTGTTGAGTTTGATTGCGCCGGCGGCTGAGTTTGCGGAGGGAATCAGCGCGGTGCTCGGTAAGTTAAATTCGTAGCATCTTCCAACCTCTGGGGCGGCTGGGGCATCTCAAGCTGGCTGCTCGGAGGAACTACTATGCATCGGGGAAATAAGTATCTAGCTTCGTTATTTGTGTCTGCTGCACTGCTGGCGCCGATGGGCGCGTTTGCCATGGCCGCACCGCAGGATGATCACGATCGGCATGAGCGGGAAGAGCGCCGCGTCTACGATCCGTACCATAAGGACTATCACAACTGGGATCGACGCGAGGATGAGGCATACCGGCACTGGCTGGATGGGAGGCATGAAGTGTACGTGGATTACGAACACCTCAAGCACAAGCAGCAACGCGCCTACTGGAACTGGCGGCACGAACATGCGGAGCACGAGGAACACGAACACCACTAAGGAGAAGTAGTGCGGCGCGATCCGCAGAACCAAGAACGGCGGGGGAATAATCCTCCGCCGTTCTTATTCTTGTGGGGGCGCTTACCTTTTCACGAGGAAAGGGTTGGTCTCGCGTTCTTCGCCGATGGTGGTGAGCGGGCCGTGGCCGGGCACGACGATGGTTTCGTCGGGGAGGGCCATGAGCGTGTCGTGCAGTGAGTGCAATATCTTCTGCATGGATCCGCCCGGAAGATCTGTGCGGCCGATGGAGCCGGCGAAGAGCGTGTCGCCGGCGATCAGCTTGTTCTCGGCAGGGAAGTAGAGGCAGATGCTGCCTTCGGTGTGGCCCGGGGTGTGCAGGATGCTGGCGGAGAGCGATCCGGCGGTGACGGTCTCTCCGGTGGTGACGCTGTGGTCGATTTCGACTTTGCCGGGGTCGCGCATGCCGATCCATGCGGCCTGTGCGTCGAGCATTTTCAGAAGAGCGTAGTCGTTCTGGTTGAGCAGGATGGGCGCGCCGGTGGCGGCGCGGAGTTTCATGGCTCCGCCGACGTGGTCGATGTGAGCGTGGGTGATGACGATCTGTTTGACCTGGAGATTATGCTTGCGGACCAGGGCGAGGACGTCATCGATATCATCGCCAGGATCGATGACCATAGCTTCGTGAGTGATCTCGTCGCCGATGACCGAGCAGTTGCACTGCAGCGGGCCGACGGGGAGGATTTCGTGGATCATGCGTTTATTGTAGCGAGGATCGTGGAGAAGGCGGTTTGGGGTTAGTGCTGGGGTGAGGGTTTCAGGCGTCCCTGCGGGACGCGGATTCGTTGTTTGCCGTCTACCCGCCAGTGAAACTGGCGGGCTATTGTCAGTGGTCCCTCCGGGACCGTTGTCGGCGTCGATACGCTCGTCGATGATGGTATGTTTCTCGCACTTGCCGCGCGGGGTAGCTTGGGGAGACAATACGCGCGTGCGTGGGAGGGTTTGTGGCAGCAAAATATCGGCAGCATGGCTATCAGGATCGCGACCGTGAAGAGTCGCGCAAGGGGTCGGGAGAGAAATCTGGGGGCGGGGCTCCGGCGAAGCGGGATCTCACGTTTGGGCCGAAGCCCGTCAATTTGCCGGGGACGCGGGCGGTTTCGCGCTGCACGCAGTGCGGGACGGTGCTGCAGGGAGTGTCGGGCGATGGGCAGTGTCCGAAGTGCGGGTTTGAGCTGCATTCGTGCAAACAGTGCACGTATTTCGATCCGGGGAGCCGGTTCGAGTGCATGCAGCCGGTGAAGGAGCGGATTGCGAAGAAGGATACGCGGAATGAGTGCACGTTTTATGAGATTCGGGTGACCCGGGAGAAGGAGACTTCGACTCCGGCGACTTTGCGGCCGAATGATGCGCGGGCGGCGTTTGAGAATCTGTTCAAGAAATAGAGCAGCGACAACCACGAAGGACACGAAGGAAACCGGGACGTTAACCACAGAGGACCCAGAGGACACGGGGGCGGCCCCCTACAGACGAGATCCTTCGCTCCGCCTGAAATGCGGCTCCGCTCAGGATGACGCCCTCAATAAACTCTCAACTTCTACGGTTTTTGTGTCGGCCTCAGCAGGATTTCACTTATAAACGATTGCGGGGCTTGCGTCACCAACATGGCGACGGCGTGGGCGATGTCGTCTGGCTGGAGCATCTTTTTAGGGTCTTTACCGGCTTGCGGGCTCAGCTCGGTTTCCGTTGAACCAGGGCAGATGATGGACGCGCGAATATTGTGCGGGCGCAGTTCTTCCGCGACCGAGTAGGTCAGGCCGTTGAGTCCCCACTTGGAGGCGGCGTAGGCCGCGCCGTTGGGAAGAGCGTTCTTTCCTGCCAGGGACGAGATGTTGATAATGTGTCCGGAATAGGCGCGAATCATCAGAGGTGCGAAGACGCGGATGGCAAAGTAGACGCCGCGCAGGTTGGTGTTGAGGATGCGGTCCCAATCCTCGGGAGCGAGGTTGTGCAACTGATCGCTGAAGCCTCCGACGCCGGCGTTGTTGACCAGGATGTCGAGGCGTCCGAAAGTACTATCGACGCGCGCCGACGCGTATTCCATCTGATGGAGGATGGTAACGTCGCAGGGGATGACTTCCGTTTTACCTCCGGCATCGAGAATGGCTTTCGCCGTGGCGTCGAGAGTGGACTGGGTGCGGCCGCAGAGGACCGCGGTGGCGCCGAGTTTGGCGAGCTTCAGAGCGATGGCGGCGCCGATGCCGCGGCCTGCTCCGGTGATGACTGCGACCTGCCCGGCCAGGGGGTGCCCGGTGTCCATATTAGAAGTGCTCCTGCAAGCCGGTTAGGTTTCGGCAGAAGGATGGCGAAGATCCGCCGTATCCGGCACTGCCAATTCTAACAGTCGCATTTTTCACAATCGCATGTTAACAAGGGCATGTTAACGCGCATCTTAACAATAAAGTGGAGGATGATTGGAAGTCGCTTGCCTTCGGCGGCAGAGGTACTTATAATCCGGCCAACCGGGAAAAAGGGTCAGGGCGCCTTTGTGTTCAACAGGGCACCGCTTTTCCTGGCCCCCTGCCAGGAAGGCCGGCATTCCAGAGCAGGATTTGGACGCAGAGCAGTCCCGATGGAATGCAGTTGCTGCTGAGCGTTAGAGAAAACGTTTCCGAGAAAATCACTTCCCAAAGATCCAAGGAGCCATACTGATGAAAAAGATTCTGCTTACGGTTGTGCTTGGGGTTGCGGTGAGCGCGATGGCACAGACTGCTACGCCGCCAGCTCAGGGACAAGCGCCTGTGGCACCCGCCCAGGGACAGGCGGCTGCGGCGCCCGCTCCCGCACAGTCCGCGGCACCGGTGATCAAAGATCCCGCCGAATACAACGCCTACGTGGCAGCCGTGCAGACGAAGGACCCGGCTGCGGAGATCAGCGGGCTAGAGGCTTTCATCGCGCAGTATCCCAACAGCGTCATGAAGAATCAGGCGCTGGAAATTCTGATGGGGGCGTACCAGCAGGCGAACAATCCCAAGAAGACGATGGAGACGGCCACGAAGCTAGTGACGGCGGATACGTGCAATGTGCGCGCTCTGGCGTTGCTGGCGTACTTTGACCGGATGATGGCGCAGGGTGGAGATCCGAACGCGAAGCAACTCCTGATCGACGGCAAGAAATACGGCCAGCAAGGACTGGATTGCATGCCGAAGTTCACCAAGCCTGAGGGCACTTCGGATGCGGACTTCCAGAAGACGAAAGACCAGATGAACGCGATTTTCCACGCAGCGATCGGGATGGCGTGCCTGCAGGACAAAGATAACGCCTGCGCCTCGCAGAACCTTCGCGTTACAGTGGATGCGAACCCGACGGATTTTAGCGTGGTGTATCCCTTGGCGCTGGCCTATCTGGGGATGACGCCGCCGGACTATCAGAACGGGATCTGGTTTGCGGCCCGGGCTGCGGCGACGGCTCCTGCCCAAGCTCAGGCCGGGATTGAAAAATACGCCCTCTCGCAGTACCGGAAGTTCCATGCCGGGGAAGACGGCTGGGCAGAGCTTTTGGCGGCCGCGAAGGCCAATGGCGCGCAGGTGCCCATCGCGCCGGCGCCCACGCCAGCGGAGCAGGCGCACAAGATGGTGCAAGAGACAACGCCGGATAAGATGGATTTTGCGATCTGGGAGTTCGTCCTGGCCAACGGCTCGCAGGCAGACCAGGATGCGGTTTGGAATGCGATCAAGGGCAAGGCCGTGAGGATGAATGGAACGATCATCAGCACCACGCCGACCGAGTTCATGATTGCGGGCAGTTCGGATGATATCGAAGCGAAAAAGGCTGATATCACGCTGAAGTTCGAAGAGAAGGTTCCCTTGAAGATGATTCCTAAAGACGGAGCCAGCTTTGACTTTCAGGGCGAGCCAACGTCATATACGCCGAGTCCGTTCATGATCGTCATGGAGAAGGGTGTGCTGCTGATGAAACCGGCGGCGCCAGCGGCTAAGAAGCCTCCGGTGCACCACAAGCCGGCCGCGCAATAGCAGGTAACGCTTGCACGAGAAAGGCAGCCCTCGCGGGCTGCCTTTTTATTTGCGTGTTTGATGGGGAGACTTACGTAGAAACGCCATTCTGGGCTGGGGGTACTGCTGCGGGTAGGGATCCTTCGACTGCGAGAATGCCTCCGCTTCGCGGAGGCATTCTCTTCGCTCAGGATGACACGGGGTTGAGACTCGCTTTAGCGGACGATCTTCTTTTCCATGGTGATGGGGCGGGCACTGCGAGGCGGGCGCTTGACGCCGTCGCGGAGCTGGCGGACGTCGATCTTCAACTCGGTGATGGTGCGGCTGAGGGTGTTGCGGTGCATGCCGAGTTCGCGGGCGGCGCGGCACTGGTTGCCCTTGTTCTCCTGCAGCACGGTCAGGATGAACCGTTTCTTGAACTCACGCACGCCTTCGGAATACAGAATATTGCTGCGGTACATTTGCAGGACCAGCGCTTCCAATTGATCTTTCACGATGGATCTCTCTCTAATATGAATTTTTCACTGCACCGCAGCCTATTTCGGCGGGGAAGCAGGGGAGCCAGATAACTTGTGCGGAGCCTGGTGGAGCAGTTCGAGACCCTGATCGAAACGGGCGCGCAACTCCGGGGGAGCCAGCCAGATCGCCGCCCGGCCCACCACCAGGAAGTAGGGCGCGAGTTGCGAATTCGCCAGCAGCTTCGAAGCCGGAGTGAATGCCGTCATACCCATCAGGATTACCGCTACCATCAGCCCGCCCTTCAGCAGCCCCAAGAATGCGCCCAGGAAACGGTCAAGACCGCTGAGTCCGGATTGCTTCATCAACCAGCGGGCGATCCTGGCGGCCAAGCCGAATAGGAGCACGATGGCAAAAAAGATGATGAGGAAACCGAGGATCTCAGCCAACCACGGGTTCTTCAAAAATGATTCCAGCCACTCTGCGAGGCCGCGATACTTCCACGCAGCCACGAGGTAGCCCACGACCAGACCAGCCATGGTGAGGGCCTCGGAAAAGAAACCCTGCATGGCGGCTGTTACGACGTTCAGGAGCACCACAGCACAGATAATCCAATCCGCGAGTGTCATGCAGCGCTCCCGCGGGTGGAGATCGTACCAGAAACGCAGCTATACATCCAGCTTGTGTCCTGTGAGCTGGAAGTACGCCTCGAGGTACTTTTCGCTGGTCCGGCGAGCCACGTCCGGCGGTAAGGCCGGGGCGGGCGGTTGCTTGTTCCAGTGAATTTGCTCGAGGTAATCGCGCACGTACTGCTTGTCATACGAATCCTGCGGCCGTCCTGGTGCGTACTTGTCTGCGGGCCAGAAGCGGGATGAATCAGGAGTGAGGACTTCGTCGGCTAGAGTGATGCCTTTGGGGGTACGTCCAAACTCAAACTTGGTGTCGGCAATGATGATGCCGCGGTTCAGAGCATAGGCTGCGGCCTTTTTGTAGACGCGCAGCGTGAGATCGCGAAGATGACTGGCGGTTTCAACACCGACAAGCTTGCACATTTCGTCGAAGGAAATGTTTTCATCGTGTCCAGTGGCGGCCTTGGTCGACGGCGTGAAGATGGGCTCGGGGAAGGCGTCGGATTCCTTCAGGCCGGCCGGAAGCTGGATGCCAGAGACCTTGCCGGTGGCTTTGTATTCCTTCCACGCGGAGCCGGAGATGTAGCCGCGCACGACGCACTCGACGGGGAACATTTCGGCGCGCTGCACGAGCATGGAGCGTCCGCGAAGTTGGTCGGCGTATTTGCGGACCTCCTGCGGGTTCTGGTCGACGTTGGCGGTAATCAGGTGATTGGGGACGATGTCAGCCAGGTAATCGAACCAGAACAGGGAGATCTGGCTGAGGACGCGTCCCTTGTGGGGGATGCCGGTAGCCAGGATGTAGTCGAAGGCCGAGATGCGGTCAGTGGCGATGAACAGCAACTGCTGGTCGCCAATGGTGTAAACGTCACGGACTTTGCCGCTGGCGTGAAGGTGGAGATCGGGGAAGTCTGTTTGTAGGAGGACGGGATCGAGGAGTTCGGAGCTCATGATGAAATTTTACTAGGAAGGAGCGAGGCGTATTCTAGCTGGTCCGAAAAAAATGTCAACGATTCTGATCACACTTTGGGGTGAGTTGCGGAGTTCGTTCGCTTGAAAAATGTTGACAGGAAAGCGGATGGGCGAGAAGGCAGGCTGGACAAGGGGTTTAGCGGTCGCGAATTGTGGAAAAGCTGAGGATGGGAGTGGATATCCGGGACCAAATCGGGAAGCAAAAAGGCCAGCCTTTGAATGGCTGGCCTTTCTGTTGACGATCACAGCAGCGCTTACTGCTGCGCACCGAAGCGTACCGAGACCAATTTCGAGACACCCGGTTCCTGCATGGTTACGCCGTAAAGGACGGGGGCGATGCTCATCGTCTTCTTGCTGTGGGTGATGAGCACGAACTGGGTCTTCACGCTCATCTCCTTGACGAGTTCGGTGAAGCGTCCGATGTTGGCTTCGTCGAGCGGGGCGTCAACTTCGTCGAGGATGCAGAACGGGCTGGGCGCGTACTGGAAGATGCCGACCAGCAGGGCGAGCGCGGTGAGCGCCTTTTCGCCGCCGGAGAGCAGGAGCACGCTCTGCAGGCGCTTGCCTGGAGGCGAGGCCACGACGTCGATGCCGCTCTCGGCGCTGTTTTCTTCGTCGGTTAACTTCATAAATGCGTGGCCGCCGCCGAACAGCTTCTTGAACGTGGCCTGGAAGTTTTCGTTGATCTTGGCGAAAGCTTCTTCGAACTTCTGGCGCGAGATCAGGTCGATCTCTTTGATGGTGGCCGTGGTGTTCTCGATGGAGGAGATCAGATCCTTGCGCTGAGTTTCAAGGAACGAGTGGCGTTCGGCGGTCTCTTTGTATTCCTCGAGAGCCATCATGTTGACCGGGCCCATGGCTTCGAGCTTCGAGCGCATGTCGCGGTAGAGTTGGTCTTCGGCGGCAAGTTGTTCGCCCGTGACCGGGACCAGAGTGGTGTCGGACATCAGGGCAGCACGCTCGACACCGAGCTCGTTGATGCAAGTCTCGGACATGTACTGCGCGTCGGATTCGAGTTTGGCGGCGGCGGCGGACAGTTCACCGCGGCGGTCGCGAGCCTGATCGAGCAGCAGGCGGCTGTTGCGGAGAAGTTCGTCGATTTCGGTGAGACGGGCGCGGAGTTGTTCGTTCTCAAATTGCAGGAGGCCTTCGCGGGCCTGTGCTGCGTTTCGTTCGGCTCCGAGATCGCCGGCCGTCTGTGCCAGTTGCTCGTTTTCTGCTTCACGCTGAAGTTTTTCGGCGGCAGCAGATTCGATTTGTGAGGCTAGCGCGTGGACGCGCTCGCCCATCTCGGAGAATAGGGATTCGATGCGTTGCAGGACGGCTGCCGCCGAGCGGTGACGTTCTTCGAGCGTGGCCACGCGGGCAGCATGCTGCGAGGCCGTCTGGGCTGATTCTTCGCGGCGTTGGCGCAGAGCTGTGAGGGATTCCTGGGCGGCGGCGATTTGCTGTTCGAGTTGGATGCGCTGCAATTCCAGTACTTCAATTTCGGACTGGCGGGCGCAGACGATGCCTTCCTGTTCAGCCCGCTCTGCGGCGAGGCGCTGCAGTTCGAGTTGCGAGACGCGGAGGCGTTCGCTGACGCGAGTCATCTCGGAATCGAGTTGTTGCAGCATGTGTCCCGATGTCATGGCCTGATGTTCGGCTTCGCGCTTTTCGCCATCGAGACGTTCGAGCAGGGAACTGAGGTCTTTGATCTCGCGGCCCAAAGTGAGGACGCGCATTTCTTCTTCGCGCAGGGCGCGTTCGAGATCCTCGAGCTGACGCAGGACTTCGCGCAGTTCGCGCTTCATCGACAGCGGGCCTTCCGCGCGCTGTTTGCCTCCGGTAACCGTGACGTTGTGGAAGCATTCGCCGGCCTGGGAGAGGAAGAAGGCGTCGGGATTTTCGAGCGCGAGGCCGCGGGCCACGCCGGATTCCGGGACGATGTATCCGTCGCGCAGCTTGGGCAGGATGACTTCAAGCGACTTGCCGAAGCCGTCGAGCACTCGAATCGTGCTCTTCAACGGAATAATCTGGGCTGCGGGCGGGGCGCAGTGCGCGGCTTCATCGAGAATGAATGAGAACTTGGCTTGGGCGTCTTCTGGATGCACGAGGAAGGTGGCGCGGCCATCGACGCCGGTGCGCAGCATGCGCAGGCCTTCGTCGGCGGCGTCCCAGGACTTCACCACGACATAGTTCAGTTCGTCGCGCAGGAAGTCTTCGACAACGCGTTCGTAGCGAGGCTCGACTTCGAGGAAGTCGGCGAGCACACCTACCGGCGCGAGGCCTCCATGCATTACGCCGGATTGAAAGAGGCGGCGAACGGATTCGGTGGAATATCCGTGCTCGGCGATGACGGCTTCGAGCGACCCCTTTTTGCCGAGGGCAGTCGCGAATTCCGCGCGGAGAACGTCGAGGTTGGTCTTGGAACGCGTCTCCTCCAGCTTTTTCTGTTCGATCAGGCGGCGGAGCTGGCTGATTTCTTCGGTGATGCCGGTGACGCGCTGGGTGACACTTTCAAATTCGAGAGCGAGTTGTCCGCGCTGTCCGCCGAAGGCCTCGACCTGGATGTTGGCGTTGGTGATTTCAGCTTCGAGGCGGCGGGCTTCGCGGTCGGCGCCGGCCAGGCGTTCTTCGGCTTGGGCGAGTTGGTTGCGCAAACGCGAAGCAGAAGAGACTGCATCGAACACAGCGACGCGCGAATCCTCCTGCTGGCGCTCGATCTCGGCGAGACCTGCAGCGGCAGCGGCGGCGTCCTGCTGGCAGAGGACGAGATCGCTTTGCGCTGCGGCCAAGTCAGCCGCGGCGGATTCGAGAATCTGGCGGTTCGATTCGCGTTCGGATTCGAGTGCCGTGAGGCGGTGACGGGCCTGTGCCAGTTCGCCTTCGGACGAGGCGGCGCGCACCAGCAATTCGGCGCAGCGTTCCTCGTTGTGTCGGCGGCGGGCGTGGGCGCGGTCGATTTCGAGGGCGATCTGGCTGATGCGTTCACGATTCTCGCGCAACTCGGCTTCGATGGTGTAGCCGCGCTGGGTGCGCTCGGCGTGCTCAGCCTCGAATTGCTGGACGGCTTCGGTGCGATGCTGCATCTCTTCGGCGAGGGCGTTCAACCGGGCATCGAGTTCTGCGCTCTCCAGTTCGATTGCGGCGAACTTGCTTGCGAGAACCAGCCTCAACTTAGAGCGCATTTCTTCGCGCAGACGCGCGTAGCGTTCGGCTTTCGATGCCTGCCGCTTCAACGAATTCATCTGACGCGTGACTTCGTCGAAGATGTCGTTGATACGGGAAAGATTCAGCTTGGCGTCTTCGAGGCGGGCTTCGGCGAGCCGCTTTTTGGTTTTGAATTTGGTGATGCCCGCTGCTTCTTCGAGGATCGCGCGGCGGTCGGTGGGACGGCTGCTGAGGATCTGGCCGATGCGTCCCTGCTCGATGAGCGCGTAGGACTCGGGTCCGAGGCCGGTGCCCATGAACAATTCCTGAATGTCGCGCAGGCGGCAGAGTTTGCCGTTCAGTAAGTATTCGCTGTCGCCGGAGCGGAACAGGCGGCGCGTGACTACGATTTCTCCGTGGCGGAATTGCTGCTGGTTGAACTTGCGGCGGCGGATCTTGAGAACCACATGCGGAGCCACGGTGCCGACCGACGCGGCGTTCAAGGGCGCGGTCACGTTGTGCACGGGCAGCGCGAAGATCGGTTCGTCGTCGGGGAAGGCGACGGCGAGAGTGTTGATCTTGGAGCGTGGGACTTCAACTTCTTCGGTCCGGCCAGGCTGCGCGTCTTCAACGGCTTCTTCCGTGGCCTTGGCGGCGCGGGCGCGGATGGAGGCTTCGTCCCAGTCGTCGGAAATGTTGGCTTCGGGCAGGTCGTCCTGAATGTCGATCTCGGTGGGCGCGTTGGCGTCGGGACCGTTGTAGGCTTCCGGGTCGATGAGCGTCAGCGACACTTCGGCCATGCCCGTGGGCTTGCGGTCGCGCGTGCCGGCAAAGATGACGTCTTCCATGCGGGCGCCGCGCAGGGTCTTGGCCGACTGCTCGCCCAGCACCCAGGAGATGGCGTCGGAAATGTTCGACTTGCCGCAGCCGTTCGGGCCGATGATGGCCGCGACACCGTCCCCGTGGAACTTGAGTTCGGTGCGGTCGCAGAACGACTTGAACCCTAGAATCTGAAGCCTCTTCAGTTTGAGCAACGTGAACTCCTTGAAAACCAGTGGCCAGTTGTCAGCTTCCAGTTGCCAGCCGTTCGCCTCGCCGCGGCGACCCGACCGCTTGGACGCGAGTGTTTACCAACGAGATTCCCCTCGTCGATTCGATGCATGCCGGACCGTTTCCGGGCGCCATTCTCACCCCAGGCTGGACAGGGCGGGCACAAAGTTAAGCTACTGTAACGGTGAAATTGGGGCGGGGTCAAGCAATATAACACCATATATGGTGTGGGCTTGCAAGCGACCGCGTTGGGTTGCACACACATTGCAGCAAATGGACGGTTTTTCAGTGGAGAGGGAGAAGGAAGTGGGAGAAGCGCGAGAGCAAGATAAGGCTAGCGCAAGCGGGTCCGTGAGTGCAATGGAGTTATCAACAGTCGGAACTCCCCGTGGTGGTTCTCGGCATGAACTCGTGGGACAATTAGCCGCTGGAAGATCACGACGCCAAACGACATCCCGGCCCTTGGCAGGTGATGCGGGTGGACTCGGAGTTTGCCGGATTACTTGTCGCTGTCGGATTTCTGGTACTGGGCCTCGTCAGCATGCCTTTAGCAACGGGGTTCGTGCTTGGGGCCATTGCGCTCGGAGTGGTCGTCGCTCTGCTACTGCGTTTTACCCCTAGGAGATTCAGTCGCGTCGTACTGGGAACCGTTATCATCCTCGCTGCGTTCGTGCTCTGGTGGGCAGGACATAAACCTCGACGACCGCGTACCGTCTCGTCCAACGCTCTTTACGTCTTACCAAACAATGTGCCGTTTACGTTGCACAAGAGGGGTTATTGGTTGGAATGTTGGTTCGACCAACGCGAGAATGTTGATCGTTGCGAACTTACGGATGAAAACGGAACGAAATCGTTGGAGGATGTGTACCTCCCGTGCGTAGGCCATACGCCACTCCCTCAAAGAGAGTTGGTCTTTAACACACAACAGACGGGACGCGTATGGACCCGGTCGCCCGACAATAGGATCAACGCCCCGGTCGTTCACTTGGAGAATGGCCAAAACTTGCTTCCGCAGAGTTCCTACGCAGAAGCCAAGGGCGAGGTTTATTGCTCTCCTTGAGAAAGCACATTGACGTAAGCAGGGCTTATCACATCTTTGCCCTTTTGTTCGCCCGATAAGCCCGGACGATAACTTCGTGAACACTCGACAGAACTCAATGACCCGCTTGGACCGAACGTCCGACGGGTCTGGATCGAATAAGAGTGCAGGGATTCTTCGACTGCGCTGCTGCATTCGCTTTGCGAATGCCGTGGTTTTGCTTAGGAGGACAGTTCAACAACTGTTCCCTCCAGCAAACGTGCGCAAGGAGCGCGGGCGGGTGCGCCCGCGCCACATAGTTATTCTCCGCCTCCAGTGACGGCAACTGACGGTTCAGTCTCCGGCAGGGTTGAAGCCAAGCTGGCCTCCCTCAAACTGTTCCGGTTCAGGCTCGAGCTGCGTGCGGAGCATCTTGTCCGGGCAAATCGCCTGCAGCAGCGGGCTTGTCATAAACGTCGTTGTCAACGCCATCAGGACCATCATCGAAAACAGAGCGGGAGAGATCACCTTGATATCCAGGCCGATGTTCAGGATGACCAACTCCATCAGGCCGCGGGTGTTCATCAGCGTGCCCAGTCCGGCGGCCTCTCGCGCCGGCATCCCGGTCCACCACGAAGCCACCATTGAGCCGCCAAGTTTGCCCAGCGTTGCCACGAGAATGATGACGCCGCAGTACTTCCACATCTCTGGGCCTTTGACCAGACCAATGTTGGTGCGGAGGCCGGTGAAGGCGAAGAACAGGGGCAGGAGCAGCGTAACAACGATCGTTTCAAACCGATCCAGAACATAGCGGACGAATTTTTGCTCTTTGGGCATGATAGCGCCCATGAGGAATGATCCGAAGAGAAGGTGGATACCCAGCCACTCGGTGCACAGGGCCGAAATCAAGGCCAGCAGAATCATCAAGGCCAGGGCATTGTCGCTGAGCTGGCCGCGGTTACGGTACGTGGACTCAAAGCGTCGCAGCAAACGCTGCACACCATAGATCATGATCAGCGCGAAAGCGATCAGGCCTCCGACCGTAATCCAGATGGGATTGCCAGTATTCTTCGACCGGATCAGCAGCACAATGTAGGCGAGGATGCACCAGCCGGTGACGTCGTCCACTGCGGCGCAGGCGATCGCGACTGTCCCAAGGCGGCTCTGCAGCAGGTTGCGCTCGGTGAGAATGCGCGCCAGCACCGGGAATGCCGTGATGCTCATGGCGGCTCCCATGAACAGGGCAAAGCTGGTGAAAGGAACGCTATCGTCGGACAGGCGTGGATAGAGATAGATCGCCAGGAAGGACGCGAGAACGAACGGCGCCGTGATGCTGACATGGCTGGTTAATACGGCGGCGTGGCCGTGACTCTTTAATTCCTTCGGATTGATTCCGAGTCCCACCAGGAACATGAAAACAATCACGCCGATCTGACTCAAGGCGCTCAGGAATCCCAAGCTGGAGGCGGGAAACAGGTACGTGGAGAATTGCGGCGCAAGCCATCCGAACAGCGAGGGTCCGAGCATGATGCCGGCGAACATCTCGCCGACCACGCGCGGCTGCTGGATCTTCAGGAAAACGTTTCCGACCAGCCGGCACACCGCCAAAACAACCGCAATCTGCAGAACGAGCGTGAACATGTTTGGCATTAGTGAGTCTCCTTCGCTTTAGCTTGTTCTTCTCGAATTCCGCGGAACTCAATGGCCGCGCATCCGGGACAGTTTTGTACACGCAGCGTTCCCTGCAACGTACGTGGACTTGCTTTGGTGTCGACGGTCGCAGTGAGCGCAATCGAATGGTCGCCGCATCCGGTTTCTTTCGCAGCGACCGTAGAAGGAATCAGGGTCGCGCTGATCGTGTTGCCCTCGATTGACCCGGAGGTCGAGGAGAGAGCGGAATTCGGCAAGTTCAGGGTGAACGCCTTCCCAGACTGCGAGATTGTGAACGCGGCATTCGGGGCTAGCAGAGACTTTCCGCAAGGGAAAGCGGCCAGCTGATCCGGATTGGCGCTGATTTTCCAGAGCCCGCCGACCGACATCGGCGCGGAGAGGTTGCGTCCACTACGAAGGATTCCAGCTAGCCCGAACAGCGGCAGAGCCACCAGAAGCACATACGCGAGAATGAAGTTTCGATTTGAATGGGTCACAGGGATTCCTTTGCCAGAACTGAAATTAAAACGGAAATCTCACAGACGTCAGATAGGTACGATCCACGGTGTGGAAGTGCGTGACCGGAATCTGCACGCCGCCTCCCACCGTGACCCCAAGCCTTCTCCACAAGTGGAATTTGCCTGCAATCAAGCCCGGGGACAGGAAGACCTGCTTATCTCCTGCCAGCGAACCGTTCGTCCAGAAGGTGGAGTTCACCTCAACTTCCGGCCAGAACTTCCTAAAGACCCGGTACTGGAATGCGACGTTGTTGGCCAGTGGAGTGCCCAGTTTGTCCATGTGGCTGGTGGGCACCGCAATCCCGAACGTGGTCTGAAAATCGAAGTTCCCCCAGCCCTTTCCTCCGGCAATGGTGGGCGTGAGGATGGCGGCAGTGGCGCCGTTCGAGTAGGTGCCCGTGGGAACGCTGGCTCCCAGGAATGCCGTCACGATGTAGTTCCCGCCCTCCTCGTTTCCGGCAGCGACGCGGTATTTCAGCAGAAATGACATGTCGCCAATACCGTCCTGCACACCGGGTTTGTCGTGGCTCACGAACGGAGGGGTGCTAATCAGGATCTCGGTATTCCCGAACGGGATCAGCTCCAACCCTTTGCCGCCGCCGAAATTCGTGGTCTCGTATCCTTTTTTCGGTTGGGTGACGGTGTCGAAACGGAGTTGCTCCAATAGGCGCGGAGTCGTGGTGAAGAGAGGCGCGATCCAGTGCGGTTGTTCGGCGTCGGCGTGCGCTGAGACCTGTACGCGGTCTGCGAGGAAGCTGCTGTCGCGATCTTGCGCTGAAGACGTCTGGGCGGCGGCCAGTGCGGCCATGGACAGTGTTAGCGCTGCAATCACAATTTGAAATCGTTTATGGTGGATCACCCTTTTGCCTCCCGAGTGGCAGTTTGAACAGATAAGACATGCTCGGTGCTGAATGGCGCACCGCGCATGTGGGCTTCTATTGAATCGAACAGGAGAAGGGGGGCTCCGGAGCCGCCATCCTGGGAGGCGGAACTGCGAAGCGTTGGGCTGGAAACAACTTAGCGGGAGGGACGCAGAGGATCAATCACACGCTAGGACGGGCGACTAATACCTTTGGACAGGTTGGGGAGCTTGTCAGCCATGCGGACGAGGTCGGCAAGGGATTCAGCCCCCATCTTTCGCATGACCTGGCCGCGGTGGATTTTGACGGTCGTCTCGCTGGCGCCTAATTCGGCCGCAATCTGCTTGTTCAGGAGGCCTCGCGTTACCAGCGCCATCACTTCCCGTTCGCGGGGAGTCAACTCTTCATAGCGCTGGCGTAATTTTGCAACATCCGCGGTTTGCTCGCGCCGCTGGCGATCCCGATCGACAGCTTTGTGGATGGCGTCCAGCAGTTCCTGTTCTCGAAAGGGCTTGGTCAGAAAGTCGACCGCTCCCGCTTTCATGGCCTGCACGGTGATGGGGATATCGCCATGCCCGGTGATGAAGATGATGGGGATCTCGACTCCGGCCGCAATCAGTTCCCGCTGGAACTCCAGACCGCTCATGCCGGGCAGCCGTACGTCGAGAATGAGGCAACCGGGAGCTTCTGCGGCAGTCCTCGCCATGAACTCGGCGCCGGACGCAAACGTTTGCACTTGAATTCCAACCGATTCCAGCAGATTCTTGATGGCGTCGCGAACCGCGGCGTCATCATCGACCACAAAGACAATGGGATCGATCTTCTTCACGCTGCCTCGCCTGTCGGCAAAGTAAACTGAAAGCTGGCGCCGGGCCCGGTGTTGGGACTCGCCCACAATCGCCCACCGTGTGCTTCGACGATACTTCGGCTGATCGACAACCCCATGCCCACACCTTCGGTCTTCGTCGTATAAAACGCTTCGAACACCTTTTCGAGATCTTGCGCGTCCAGTCCGGTCCCCGAGTCGCGGACCGAGACCAGCACCTGGCCGCGATCATCGACGTCTGACTTGATGATCAGTACGCGCGATCTGCCTGAGACATCCGCCATGGCTTCGATTCCGTTCATGATCAGATTGAGCAAGACTTGCTGCAACTGTACTCGATCACCGGTCACCCGCGGCATGTCCGGTTTGAGGTCACAGGTCAACAGAGCCCGGCTCTTTACCAACTCCGTTCCAATCAGCGCCAGCACGTCCTGAATGACCTCGTTGATATCCAGTGGAGCCTTGTGCGGGGACGCCTTCTTCGAGAGTGTACGAATGCGCTTGATGACTTCGCTGGCGCGATTTCCTTCGCTGATCATGCGGGTCATGGAGTCGCGTGCCCGCTCGACATTGGGCGGTTCGGCCCCAAGCCAGCGCATTCCAGCCGCACCGTTGGTGACAATCGCCGCCAGAGGCTGATTCACCTCATGCGCGATCGACGTCGCCAACTCGCTCATGGTCATGACTCGGGTCAGGTGTGCCAGGTCGGCCTGGGTCTTGTGGACTGCCTCTTCGGCACGCTTGCGCTCGGCGATTTCCGATTCCAACTGCTCGTTGCTGTGAAGCAGTTGGGCCGTACGCTCTTGCACCTTCGCGTCCAGATGGTCACGCGCTTCCTTCAGCGCGGTCTCGGCGTCTTTGCGTTTCTTGGTGAACCATCCGCTGAGAAGGGCTGGTAATACGAACTGCGCCAGATATGGCAGGTCGGCGGTGCGGATCGCAAATCCACGAACCGGAGAAACGAAGTATAAATCCAGAACCAGTGTGGCGAGAACGATAGCCGTGAGCCCGGGACCAGTGCCGCCAAACCATGTGCTGATCACGACGGCGGCAAAGAACAGCGGCGTGGGAAATACCGTTGGCTTCAGAGATTGCGTGATCACCAGTGCGGACGCGACCGCCAGGATCGCAAGCCCGTATCCGTAGAAAGCTGATCTGATCTGGCTTTTGAAAGTCGCTGAGGTGTCCATTCGGCGCTCTGGAAGGAGCAAATGGCAACAACAGCCCTGAGCTTACCAGATTGGCCAAGGCGCGCGACGGCCTCCGGTAATGAGGAACCCTTCTAGCGAATACCTTCACGCACCGGTGAGAGCGCTTCAAGGCCTTGAGGACTCGGCCCTACTGTTCGTATGCCCCGATGTTGATCTGTCCGCTGCCGTTGATGCGCGGATTGCCAGCGTAGTCGGTGCTTCCGTAGACGGAAGATCCGTTGCAGTAGCCGACGCTGCAGGTGAGGCTTGTACTTCCTGCATTTATCGCCGGAGAACCGGATTGCAGGTCCAGATTCGGTGGGTTCGAGGTTAAATTGACATACAAGGGATTCGCACTCGGTGAATTTTTGTCCTGGCCGGTTGCCGATTGGTAGGCGGCATAGGTCTTGTAACTGGACTTGTTGCCCCACGTGATGGAAGTGCCTTGCGAATAACCCGCTTTGGAGTAATACACATTCCAGTTTGCCGTCGCCGTTGAACCGCCCACATAGCTGTAAATCCAGACATTCTGGCTGCCGGCGTAGACGATGTTGTTCTCGAAGATGTTGGTGGCTCCGGAGTGGTACTGGATCTGAAACTCAGCGCCCTGGTTCTTGATGTTGTTGTTGTAGAGAGAGTTGTTGACGATGACGACGTGGTCGCTGCCGCCGACTCCGCTGGCGTAGCCTCCGATGGAGATGCCGACGGCGTTGGCGTCGTAGAAGAGGTTGTTGCGGATGGTGACGTAGCTGCTGTTGTGTCCTTTGTGCTCGCTCGCCGCTTCCATATTCAAGTCAGTGTTGTGGACGGTGTTGCGTTCGAAGATGACGTAGGCGCAACCGTCACAATAAAGCCCGTCGGCGGCGTATTGATTTCCGTACGCGGGATTGCCGTAGGAACTGATGTTGTAGACCGTGTTGCCGCTGATCAGGCCATATTTGGCCTGGTCGGAACCGGTAGGCCCCACACCTTCGAAGCCAATCGCGTCGATGCCGATGTTGTCGTTGTCATGAACGATGTTGTTGGTGATGGAAAAGTAGGTCACATTTCCATCGACATTCACCGACTCGCTGTTTCCGGTCTTGAGGTTGTAAACCTGGTTGCCGCTGATCGTGATGTTCGTAATCGGTGTACTAGACGTGCCGTAGACGGCGATGCCAAAGGCGTTGCCGTTCTTCTCCAATTTGGTGGTGATGTTGTGCACCAAATTATTGAGCAGTTGCACTTCGCTGCCCGATCCAGTAACCCAGATGCCAACCGGCGTGGGGCTGGCGCTGCTGGTGGTGTAGTTGCGGATTTCGAATCCACTGACCGTGATGTAACTCTGGTTGATGATGTTGATCAGGCCTTGGGTGCCGGTAACGCTTACGCCGGTGCCATCGATCACCGCGGTCTGCCCCGGGTAGCTCGTGAAGGTGATGGAATTCGACGCTGTTCCCGACGCGGGGAAGGTCACCGACTCGTTGTATACGCCCGCTTCTATGTAGACTGTTGCTCCTGCCGAGACGGAGTTGGCGGCGTGCTGGATGGTGAGCCAGGGCGCAGTGAAGCTACCAGAGTTGCTGTTGCTCCCGGTTTTAGAGACATAGTAGGTCAACCCGGATTGTGCGAAGAGAGAAAACGAAGCAAGCGCGAGAACGACGAAGAGCTTCCCAAGGGATGTCATGGCAGTCTCCTTTTCGGCAAGACCAGAGAGGTTCGAAACTGGACGACGGTGGCGAAAAAACGGTATGGCACGGAGGGGAAAGATCCGACTTCGGCAGAGATTAGTACAGTTACGAATCGTTGTCAATTGTTCTCTTTACTTGCGAAGCGTCAGGAATAGCATTCTGTGGATTATTTGCTTTCGCGGGATGGATGCAGGCGAAGAGGATGAACGCTCCCCGCGAAGAAGCAAGAACAAAACCGTTGCAAGCGGACGGCTGCCCCCGCTTCCAGCGACAAACGCCGGAGCGTAAAATCGCCTCCATGCGCGCTCGTAGTGTGTTGCTCGAAGAACTTGGTGGTGAAGAGGGTTGCAGGAGGTTGTCCGCAGCGTTTTATTGCTTGGAAGCCGTGGTATCACTACTGGGGCTTGGTGTGGACCCTGACCTCCAGGGGCGCGACCGTACGCCCCTCTATTGCGTCGCGAACGAATGCGCGTCGGAGACGGGACCCGAGGTAGTCCGTGCGCTGGTGCGAGCCGGCGCGGACGTCAACGCGGGTAGCGGCGTAACGCGGGCGACAGCGCTTCATATGGCGGCCCGGCGGGGACATGTGGAGATTGCGCGCGCGTTGCTCGATTCAGGTGCGGCGGTGAATGCTCGGGACCGCAAAGCTGACACGCCTCTGCAACGCGCAATCAATTGGCGCAAGAGTGCAGTCTGGAGGCTGCTACTCGAGCATGGGGCCCGCTAGGACGGCGAGGACCGTTGAAGGTCACCGGGATTTTAGCGTTCGCTTATAAGGGGGACATCTGGGAAAACGCAACGGGGACGGCCGAGGCGGCCGTCCCCATATGGATCGCTCCGAACCTTACTTCTCTATTTCTCTCCCAGCTTCTCGAAGAAGCGGCAGATGGTTTCGATCCCGTGGTAGAAATTCGGGATGTGGAACTTCTCGTTGGGAGCGTGCAGGTTGTCGTCGGGCAGGCCGAAGCCCATCATGACGCTGGGAATCTTCAGCACGTCCTGGAAGCCGGTGACGATGGGAATCGAGCCACCGCTGCGGATGAAAACTGTTTCCTTCTTGAACGTGTCGTGCAGCGCTTCGGTGGCGGCTTTGATGTAGGGGTTGTCGGTGCCAACGACGGCGGCTGGGCCCTTGCTGTGGATTGTGATTTTCGTTTCGATGCCTTTGGGCGTCAGCTTCTTGACGTAGGCTGCGTACTTCTTGAAGACATCGTCCGCATCCTGGTTGGGCACTAAGCGCATCGAGACCTTCGCCGCTGCCTTGGCGGGAATCACAGTCTTGGCGCCGGCCGCGATGAAGCCTCCGGGCATGCCGTGGACTTCGAGCGTGGGGCGCGCCCAGGTGCGGTAGAGGACCGAGTAGCCGGGTTCTCCGGTGAGGACTTTGGAGCCGACTTCGGTCTTGCGGTACTTCTCCTCGTTAAAAGGCAGACGTTTCCAGGCTTTGAGTTCATCCTTGGTCGGAGCCTTGACGCCTTTGTAGAAGCCGGGGATCAGGATTTTGCCCTTGGAGTCTTTCAGTTTGCTGATGATCTCGATCAAGGCGAAGAAAGGATTCGGGGCAGCGCCTCCGTACACGCCGGAGTGCAAGTCAGTCATGGCGCCCTTGGCTTCGATTTCCGTGTAGACCAGACCGCGCAGACCCACGCACAACGTGGGAAGATTGGGCGCGAAGAGCTCGGTGTCGCAGACCAGAGCGAAGTCGGCTTTCAGCTTGGCTTTCTGCTTGACGATGTATGCGTCGATGGATTCGCCACCAACTTCTTCTTCGCCCTCGAAAATTACTTTTACGTTGATGGGAAGCTTGCCACCGCCGGATTGCATGAGGGACTCGAGGGCTTTGACTTCCATCCAGAGCTGACCTTTGTCATCGACTGCGCCGCGAGCATAGATGTTGTTGTTGCGCTCGGTGGGCTCGAAGGGTGGCGTGTGCCACTCGTCGAGCGGCTCGGCGGGCTGAACGTCGTAGTGCGCGTAGCAGAGCGCAGTGGGCTTGCCGGAGGCATGCAGCCAGTCGGCGTAGATGAGGGGATGTCCCTTGGTGGGGATGATCTCGACGTTTTCCATGCCGATGCGGCGCAATTCGTTGGCTACGTAGTCGGCGGCCTTTTGAATGTCGGGTTTGTGCTCCTCGAGAGTGCTGACGCTGGGAATGCGGAGGAGATCTTTGAGTTCGTTCAGGAAGCGCTGCTGGTTATTGCGGGCATAATCGACTGCGGAAGAAGCCATGGTGAGTCCTTTCTGTGATCTCGGCAGACAATCGCGGCGGACGATCTCGGCAGACAATGCGAGATAGCGGATCGAGAGTCCGAGCAAACGAAACAGTATAGCGCGAAGGCAGCGGGTGTGCTTCGGCGGTCCAACCCCCTAACCACAAAGGACACGAAGGTACACGAAGGAAAACCTCAAACGTAGCCCAAGCTCTGGCGACGGCGCCAGTAGGCGGCCGCCAGCAACGCCGCTGTAGCCAGCGCATAAACGCCGGGAGAACTTGAGGCAGGAGTTGTGCCCATGAAGTCGAGCCCGGGAATCTGGTGAGCGGGGCCGATATACCACCACACGGTGTAGATCGCTTCGAAGGCCTTACTGCTCCCACTCCAGATGCCGAGTGCGAGGGCCAAGCTGGGGATGAACAATGCTCCGGCGAACCAAGCGGCGAGGCCGTGCCAATCCGCGCCCAGCAAGAGACGAGTACCGACTCCGCTACCGGTGAGCAGGGCGACGAGGCAGCCCGCTGTCCAGAGAGCCGGAAGCTGACGCGAAAGGCTGCGCTCGGAGGAGAAGAGCAGGGCGCTGGTGGCATGACGGGCTTCACGACAGCCCATCTGGGACCAGAGCAGGACAGGCCAGATCCAGGCGGCAAGCAGGAATCCTGCGCGCACGTCGCGTTCGGGAGAGACGAGTTGACCGACGAGCACTCCCGCGGCGCCTGCGTACCACCACCAGCGCTGGCCTTTGAGCATCAGCCGGAGTTCAGACATTACTAACTGCGGAAAGCGCGAATTCGCTGAGTTGGGGAGTGAAGTGCGGACCAGGGGCGTGAGATGAGCGGCGGTCATCGAGACTGGCGCAGGAACGGAGACAGCGCGGTCTTCTGATGAGAAATCGAGGACGTTGTTCGCTGCTTGGGTCCGCGGCTTGCGCCAGGATCGGGCGGGATCGAAGCGGTGAAAGAAGACAGATGCTAGCAGCGCAAGGCCGGCGGCGGCGCCGACCCAGAGCAGGCGGACCAGCATCACGTTGAACGTCCAGTCGATTCCATTCCAAGGAAAGGTCCGGACCGCGCGTTCGCCGCCAATGGTCAAGCTGAAATTGAAATTTTCAGGACCGCCGGGATCGAGTGCATGTAGGGCAGTTCGCGTGCTGCGGTACAGGAGTTGCAAGCCCGTGGGATCGTCGACGCCGGTAGCTCCCAGGGCGATCGCAGCGGTCCACGCGAAAAAATACACGACGTTCCCCACGCCACCACGAAGCACAGGGAGCGTTTCGAAGAGCACCGCGACGCTGGCTGTCAGAAGCATGGCTGGCAGCGCAAGAAAAATGAACGGCGACCAGAGTTTCCAGAGAGAGAAGGAATGGGCCTCGGCACGGATCCATTGCATGGTCAAGGCAGCCAGCATGAGGATCATGACCATGCAGGCGAGGACCGCGAAATTGCTGAGGGTTTTCGCGAACGTGTAGAAGTCCTTGCGCATGGGGGTGGTAGCGAGGATCTGCCCGACGCGCGTGTCGGTGTCGCGCTGCACAGAATTCTTCACGATGTAGAAGCCGGCCAGTGACAGAAACGTGGAGCAACACACGGTCATGAGAGCGCCGATCCACGCGGAGTTGTATACACCGCGGTAGCCTTGACCGACCACCATCCAGACCTTTTCGGCAGCGACGGCGTAGGCGAGATACAAGGCCGCGGCCAAGGTGACCAGGAAACTGTAGCGGCGAACGCGCTCCAGAAAATCGGCGCGGACCATGTGGTAAAGCACGCGCGGGGCGTTCATGCTGCAACTCCGGCACGGTGTTGCGAGAGGCAATAGAGGTAGGCGTCTTCGAGATTGGGCGTAACAGGCTGAGCGCCGGTGGGAGGCGAGTCACCGAGCACGCGAGCATGGACTCCATCGCTACGGCGGGCGGTGTTGCTGACCAGATATCGCTGGCGCGCGGCGTTGAGTTCGCCGCTGGGCAGCACCCACTCCCAAACCCGGCCGTCGACCCGCTGCAGCAACAATTCTGGCGACGCGTGCGCCACGAGCGCGCCTTGCGAGATGAGCGCGATGTCAGTGGCCGTCGCTTCCACGTCGGAAACAATGTGGGTGGACAGAATGATGATGCGTTCGCCGGAGAGTTCCGATAAGAGATTGCGGAAGCGCACTCGTTCCTCCGGGTCGAGTCCGGCAGTCGGTTCGTCCACAATCAGCAGTTGCGGATCGTTGAGCAAGGCCTGGGCGATTCCGACGCGCTGCTTCATTCCTCCAGAATAGCCGCCTAGCGGACGCTTGCGGACGTCGGTGAGGTTCACAAGGTTGAGAAGTTCGTCGATGCGCTTCCGGGAAGCTGCGGCGTCGAGACCTTTGACGGCGGCGAGGTACTCGAGAAATTCGACCGCGTTCAGGTTGGGGTAGACGCCGAAATCCTGTGGGAGGTAGCCGAGAGTCGAGCGCAGAGCATCCGGATCTGTGGCGAGATCGGTGCCGTTCCACATGACCCGGCCTTCCGTCGCGCGCGTGATCGTGGCGAGGATGCTCATGAGAGTAGTCTTGCCAGCGCCGTTGGGGCCGAGTAATCCGAGCACGCCTGGACCTAACTGCAAGGTGAAGTTGCGCAGCGCCCAGTTTCCGCCGCCATAACGCTTGCTGACATTTTCGATGCTGAGATTCAAGAGTCCTCCGCTGCGACTACAACCCGGTGACCCGGCGTAGTGGAGGAACGCATAACACTCCACAAAAGTTCCGCCTGACTTGCGGCGAAATGGGGCCCACGGGTTTCAGTCGAACCTTGATGGCGAGAACGGGGCCAGGTCGAACTCTGGCTTGCGTCCTTCGATAACGGCTGCCATAACTTCGGCCGTGATGGGGGCCAGGAGGATGCCGTCGCGGAAGTGGCCGGTGGCGACGTAGTAGCCGGCCGTTTGGGTCTCGCCGAGGATGGGGAGCGCGTCGGGAGTTCCGGGGCGCAGGCCGGCCCAGTCTTCGAGGATTCGGGCATTGCACAATTCCGGGACGAGCGCGAGGGCTGCGTGATGCAGATGCTGGATTGTGGCGAGGTCGGTGCGCTTGTCGAATCCGGCTTCTTCGACGGTGGCGCCGACGAGGAGACGTCCGTCACTGCGAGGGATGAGATAGACCTCCGGAGATCGCACTACATGCTTGAGCAGCGTGCGGGAGGGCATCACGAGGCAGAGCATTTGTCCTTTGACAGGACGCGCGGGAAAAGCGTGGGGAGCAATCCGGCCGGACCATGCTCCGGCACAGTTGACGACCTTGGCGGCGTGAAATGCGGTCTTGACGGTGCCGACGCCTGTTGCCCGTCCGTCCGTTACAGTGACGGCTGTGACTTCGTCGCCGGAGGAGAAGTCCACGCCTCGATTCTTGGCGGTCTTCCACGCGGCGCCTGTGAGGGCTCGCGGATCGACACTGCGCTCTTTCAGATAGAACGCTGGGCGAAGCGGAAACCCAGCCTCTGCGAGCGCGGGTTCCGCCTCGGTCAGGTGGACCGGAAGGAGAGATGAAGTCCTGAGTGCGGGATGCTGAATATGTTCGGCAGATGGAAGAAGAATGGTCCCGAAGTCCCGCAGGTCAACTTTCATCCCCGACTCAACTTCCAGTTCGTTCGCGAATTCCGGATACAGGCGGGCGCTGGCCCTGGCGAGTGACCGGAGCGCGGCCGGCGTTTCTAGCGGACAGTCGACCAGCATTCCTCCCGCGGCGTGGGAGGCTTCGCGGCCGGGTTCTCCGCGCTCGACCACCAAGACGGAGGCCCCGCGCTTCCGGAGCGCGATCGAGAGCGAGAGGCCGATGATGCCTCCGCCGATGATGATTACGTCCCAAGTCTTCACCTCGCCATTGTAAAAGAGCCGCCGGGCGTGGGGTGGAGGATTGGAACGAAGATGACAGGGAACGCGCGGCTGCATAGAATGACGAACATGAAGAAGATCTTTGTTACCGGGGTAGTGCTGGCAATGCTCGCGCTGGCGGGCACGGCTTTGGGGCAGAAGGACAAGGACGAAGAACCAACGGCATGGCTGTATTTCCTCGTGGTAAAGGATGACAACGGGAAGCCGGTGCGCAATGCCGCTGTGATCATGCATCCGGTGAATCCGAAGGGCAAACAGAGCCGCGGGGGCATGGAGTTGAAGACCGACATGGATGGAAAGGCGAACTTTGATGGCGCCCCACTTGGCATGCTACGGGTGCAGGTACTGGCATCGGGATTTCAGACGTTTGGGGAGGACTACGACGTCGAGAAGCCAAAGATGGAGATCACGATTAAGCTGAAGCGGCCGCAGGGTCAATTCTCGGTGTACGACGATCGCGCGAAGGATCCGAACGCGCCGCCGAAGCCGGCCCCGCCACCACCGGATCCCGAGAAGAAGCCGAATTAGAAACTGCGCCGCTCGGGTTGTCCGAGCGGTCGCAAGGACAATGACTTGGCGTCGCCGATGAAGAAACGTCCGTGTCCCTAGGCCTGAATCTCAATCAGCCGATTGGGGCGTTCGTCCCCGTGCCGCGGCATAAGAGCGCTGGGGTGGCGTTCTTACTCTCGCTGTTGGTCCCGGGCGCAGGACAGTTTTACTGCGGCAAGAACAGGCGCGGGGGAATGACGCTCGCTTTCTGGCTGCTGGGACTGATCTTCTGCATTGCACACCCGTCGCCGGCACTGGTGGGCGAAGCATTGTTTGTGATGCTGGTGCTGTGGATCTTCTCTTTTCTCGACGCCTATTTCACCGCGATCGAGATCAACAAGGGACAAGATGATCTGGTCGACGAGCAGAATCCGCGCGTGGCCGTCACGTTGAATCTGCTGACTGCGGGCTTCGGATATTTCTACTTGGGGGAGCAAACTAAGGGGCTCACTCTTTTCGTCGCGATGCAAGTGGCTCGGTTCGCTATTCCATCGACTGGGTTTTGGGGCATATCGATTGGGCTGGCGCTCATCGTCGTGCAGTTGCTCGTAGCCGGCGATGCATACCGCATTGCGCACCGCAAACTGAAGGCGGCGATGGCGCAGGATGCACCGCAGCCAGTTCCAGATGCCGCGCCCGCCTCGCGTTTGCCAGTGCAGGTGCCCGTGGTTTTGGCGTGTCTGCTTCCCGTGGGGTTTGCCGTGTTCGTGGTGATTGGGTTAGTGCTGGGATTCACGCGTTCTGGAAAACGTCAACCGGTTTTCACGCTGAAGAGCGGCACTGAGGTAGAGCGAGGGGTAAGCAGATCGGTTCCGCAGCAGGTGCGCAACGATACTCCGGTTCCCGCGGTGGATTTCCCGACTGCGGTGCAAGACGTGCAGCGTGTGCAACGGAAGCCGGAACGTGGAAAAGACGAAATAGCGAATTTGAAGCAGGACGTGCGCATGCTGAGTGCGACGCTAAACACGCGGAAGGTCGAGGCCTCCGACGCCACGGTGGCGCACTACTACAGGGCTGTGGCGCTTGCCATGATCAACTCGGTGCATGACCGTAACGGTGAAGCAATGGACGAGTCGGGTGCGCGCACGGCCCGGGCAGATCTCGATAAAATCATCGGCGCGGGTAAGGTCCTCACCTATGTGCCGGAAGTGAGCCGGACTAATGCGGAGTATTGGGCGGGTTCGGTGGCGCGGAATCAATTGCACGACGAGGCGGTGGCTTACTCATATTGGGAGAAGTGCGCGGCGGATGGACACGCCGGATGCATCAACATCGTGGCGAGCGCGCGGGTCACAGGCAACGGCGGGCAGAGAGTGGATGTGAACGAGGCGCTCACTCTGCACCAGACTGTGTACAACACCGGGATCAAGTTCCAGTGCGCAGGAGCGTTTTCGGCGATGGACATTGCGGAGATCAACTACTTTACCGGCGTGCGTCGTCCCGGAGACGACGAACTGGAATGGACCAAAAAGGCGGACGGACTACTGGATCAGATGGAAGTCTCTGGGGGCCATGGGAACGTGTGCCAACGCGCGGACCTCGAAGTGGAAGAGTTTTTGTTTCAGTTGAGCCAGGGCCACCGAGACGACAACATTCTGCAGGACGCGCTCAGCCGACTGGATGAGGATTCCGCGACTACGAAGGCCGTGATTCAATTCATCGCAGGGGCGCTGGATGAAGGCGGCTTCAGTTCGGCGGTGAATTTCAGTAAGTCTCAGGACGAGCGCTGCTCAGCCTATTTTGACGCCATGTGGTATGCCGAACTGAGAGGCGAAGGTGCGATGGCGCGGCGGTTTGATCAGCGACTGGTGGATATTGGAAAATTTCACTGTGGGGAAGGGTTGGTGTTCGCGAAGAAGTTCAAGTTCCAGTAAAAGTCAATTTCTCACGATTGGGGACACACATGGATTACTTACTGAAGACGGAACCATCTACATATTCGTTCGCCGATTTGCAGCGGGAGAAGACGACCACATGGGATGGAGTGTCGAATCCCGTGGCGCTGAAGAATATGCGTGGGATGAAGCCGGGCGAACGCCTGGTGATTTACCACACCGGAGATGAGAAGAGCGCGGTGGGGACAGCGACGGTCGTGTCGGTGGACGCGTCGGATCTGAAGAACCCGCAGGTGAAGATCAAGGTCGGCAGGGCCAACGCTAAGCCGGTGACGCTGGCGGAGGCGAAGGCGAACAAGCTGTTTGCGGAATCGCCGCTGGTGCGGCAGGGAAGGCTTAGCGTTGTGCCTTTGAACGAGGCGCAGTTCAAGTTTCTGACGGGGGATTGAAATCAAAAGCCCCACTTCTCGCAAAGTGCGCGAGAAATGGGGCACCCGATTCAGTTCCGCTTCGACTCTCTCCACTCCGGCTCGCGTCGCGGTTACGACGTGCGGGCTTCGCGGCGGATCAGGGTGGAGTCCAGCAAGTAGCCCAGGCCGAGGGTGAAGGGGATCGCGCCGAACGCGGTGGCGATCAGGGCGTCGGGTTCCACTCTGGCGATGATGGTGAAGGCCATCATGTAGCCGACTGCGCCCGCGATGAGCAGAATGCCTGCGCGTCTGGAGTGGGCCGCCTCAGTGAGATCGGGCTCCATGGGGACACTCACACCCCTCTGCATGGCTGCCAGCCGTTCTTCCGTGCGCAGTTTGCGCACCCGATAAAAGGTGTACATTCCTAGTACGGCTGTGGGCATTCCGAAAATCATGATGACTGCAGCGAGACCGGTGATTCCGTCCATGGTAGTTCTCCTTCCTGTTGCGCTTGGCGCGCGTGCCGGAGCTGAAATCGCTTTCAAAATTAGATACGCAGGGCGCTCCCGGAAAGTTCCCCGGCGGGCCAACTCCTGTCGGCGTAAACGCTTCCAACTAAGGGAAGTTGGCTGCTGGGCATTCTTCCGGGTCGCCCTTCTGGAGAAAAGATGAAATCAGGGAACTCTTACAAGCTGGCGCTCGCCGCCTGCTTTGCGGTGCTATGTGTCACTGCCCTTTGGGCCCAACAGACGACGGAAAAGGTCACGGTCGACGATGCGGACCGCACCTTCATCGTCCGTTTGCCGAAGGGCTACGATGCGCAACAGCATTATCCGCTGGTGATCCTGCTGCATGGTATGAATCAGGATGCGGACGACATGCAGCGCCTGACGCGGTTCGATGAACTGGCGGACAAAGACAGCATTATTACTGTGTATCCGATCGCGCTGCACGGGCGATGGAACGTTGGCGTCCACCCTCAACAGCAGCGAGCGATGGGCATGGGACCGGGCCGACGAGGGCGCTCCGGCGGAGGGTACCCAGGCGGAGGCTATCCGGGAGGGGGAGGCGGAGGATACCCGAGAGGCGGTGGCGGATATCCGGGCGGTGGTGGACAGCAGGAACCCAACCGGCAGCCGAACCAGGAGCGCAAGCCTCCGGCGGATGACATTGCCTTCTTCAATCAAATGCTGGATCAGCTCGGAACAAAGTTCTCGGTGGACTCGTCACGGATTTACGCGGTGGGGCTTTCAGAAGGCGGCTTCATGAGTATGCGTATGGGCTGCGCGTTGGGCGACCGGATCGCCGCGATTGCAGCAGTGGGGGCGGCGATGCCGAAGACGATGATTTGTCTGCCCACGCGTCCGCTGCCAGCGGTGATGATCAACGGCACTTCCGACCCGGTGGTTCCGTACGGCGGCGGCACCGAGCACAACTTGAACGTAGCGACGCTCTCGGCGGAAGATAGCGCCAAGGCGTGGGCGAAGATCGATCGCTGCGAAGAGAAGCCGGAGAAGAGCAAAATCTCGCCCAGCGCGAAGGGCGGCATGGAAACAAAAGTCGACACCTACAACGGCTGCCAACAGAACGCGCAGGTCGTTCTTTACAGCGTGAAGGGCGCGGGGAACACGTGGCCCAGTGGAGAGCAGTATGAAGCTGAAAAAGCGATTGGCAAGACGAGCCAGGATCTGAAGGCGAATGAAGTAATTTGGAGCTTCTTTGTCACACGGAAGCTGCCGGGGCAGGGCGGAGAACAGAAGCAGTGATCCACTAAAGGTAACCCGCGGATCATGATCTTAGCGAAGCGGCAGAAACACCCACCCTCTCGCCATGAATGCGAGAAGGTGGGTCTGGTTTGGGTGAAATTTAGCGGAACAGATTCAAAGTGTTGGTCGCATCGTCGACGTAGTAGAGGCTTCCGTTCACATCGATCAGTCCGAACAGGGCGCCAGCTCCCGGCGGGTTCCCGCTGCTGTCGAGCAGTATCTTCTTGATTTGCTCTCCATCGGGATTCGTTTCCACCAGGAAACCGTTGTTTCCATTGACGGTCAGGATATTTCCATTCGCAACGGTCAGGCCGAGGGGGTCGTTGAGGCTGCCACCTTGCGTAACGGTCGCGCCGGTTCCGGCAGAGGTATCGCGGGTCAAAGGAACAGGGATGGCAGCGATGCGATTGTTGAGACTGTCAGCTACGTAGAGCGTTTGAGCGCTGGCGTCCAGACCTAAGCCTGTCGGTCCGATGACCAGCGCTCCCGGGTCGGTCCGCTCAGAGAAGCCGGATCCAATCACGATTATTGACTGCAGAGAGGGCGCTGTCTTGGACGAGACGTTAAGGGTCAGCCGCAGGACGGTGCCGCCGTGCACGACATTGCCTCCGCCTGCAACAGTTCCGTTCAGCACGTTGGAAACGAACAACGTTGCGCTGCTGCCCGAATCCATCGCCGTCATGTCCCAAGGGCCGTTGATGAGCGAACCATAGAATGTCTCTACCACGTTGCCCATGTTGTCGAGCACGAGCAAGCATCCAGCCCGCGCGGTGGCGGAGGTGCCATCCGTGGTCGGCAAGCTGCCCACGATGACCCATCCGGCGCGCAAGACAGCTAGAGCAGTCGTCAACCCAATCCCACCGGGACAAGGCCCCGGCAGATTGTTAGCGTCGATTTGAGCGAAGAGGCTGAACGTGCCGTCCGGCGCAATTTGAACGATGGTTGTTCCCGTTCCCTGCAGGTTCGAGCCGTTGTTGAAATTGCTGATTAGGATGTTTCCCTTGACCAGTGAACCGGAACTCTTGGGGACGCGGGCGATGCCGTATGGGTTTACATCCCCATTGGCGGGAACGGTCGAAGCGATGACCGAGATGCCGGGATGGTTGCTGAGGCGGGGGCCCTGGGCCTGGGCAGAGAGCGCGCCAGCGGCGACGAGAGACGCTGCGCAAGCCCAGATTTTCAGTTGCGACAAATTCATGACAATCCTCCTGTGGCGATGCCTATCGAATTGAACGTTGTGGTTCCGCGCCGCCATCCCGCGAAACCGCGTGTAGGGCTGGGCATTTGCGGGGCACGTAGGGTTGGCGCTAACCACCCGTATGTGCTGGGGATCAGTGTGTTGTGCAGGCAGAGGGGAATTGTCAGCTGCGTGTCAAAACGGTGTCACTTCTTCTTCGTGAGGGTACAGTTTTGCGGAGCAGATCCTACATAGATCAGAGCATGGACTTTCTCAATTCGCGGCGCAGGATTTTTCCGGAAGCGGTCTTCGGAACCGCGTCGACGAAATGGACTTCGCGCGGTTGCTTGTAATGAGTGAGTCGATCGGCAACGAAGCCGCAGAGTTCGTCTCCGAGTTTTTGATTCTCGACAAATCCGTCGCGCAGTGCGACGAAGGCAACCGGAATCTCTCCGGCGGTTTCGTCGGAACGCCCGACGACGCCACACTCTTTCACGGCGGGATGTTCCAGCAGCACCGCTTCCACTTCCGCGGGGGCAACTGCGAAGCCCTTGTACTTGATCATTTCTTTGCGGCGGTCAACGACGCGATAGAAGCCTTCGCGGTCGCGGGTGACAATATCTCCGGACCAGTACCAGCCATCGCGCAGCACCGCTGCGGTCGCCTGAGGCTCCTTCCAGTAGCCGAGCATAATTTGCGGGCCTCGCATGACGAGTTCGCCGGGTTGACCAGATGGCGCCTCCGTGAGGTCGTCGGGAGTGTCGCCGGGATCGATCTCGGGCTGCGAGAGTACGCGGCAGTCGGTTGCGGCCAGCGGGTGGCCGATGGAATCGGGATGGTAGAGCGCAGGTTCCAGGTAGCCGCAGTGCGTGACGGGCGAGGCCTCAGTCATGCCGTATCCCTGACAGACGAGAATGTTGGTGAGCGCCGTGAAGCGGCGGGCGAGTTCGGGAGCGAGGGGCGCGGCTCCGGATTTGACCCAGCGAACTCGATGGTCGCGCGGGAACTGCCCGGCCTCGGCCGCCTGGCATAGCGCATTCATAGCGGGAGGCACGAGCGGCATCATGGTGACCGCTTCGTCGGTGATCAACTTCGTCATCATCTGCACGGTGAATCGCGGCACCAGAATGAGTGTCGCGCCCAGGATGAGCGAAGGATTGAGAACAACATTCAGTCCGTAAATGTGGTAGAGCGGGAGACAGCAGAGAATGTGGTCGGCGGAGTTGAGTGTCGTCGCATTCGGTCCGAGCAATTGATACACGTTCGCGATCAGGTTGTAGTGCGAAAGCATCACTCCCTTAGGCAGGCCGGTGGTGCCGCTGGAGTAGGGAAGAGCCGCGAGAACTTGTTCAGGAGACTGATCAGGTTTGGGATAGAGCGCTGTAACCGCGCTGAGAAGGTTAGCAAATGGCTCGGTGTTGGACGCGTGCTGCCGCGTCGTGTACACGCGGCGGAGATTGGGGATCCCTGCGAGGTTGATGCCTTCGATGTTTCCGCCGTCGGTGATCAAGACAACGGCACCTGAGTTTTCGAGCTGATAACGGACTTCGCGCTCGCGATAAGTTGGGTTGAGTAGAGTCGGAATCGCTCCAGCGAGTTGGATGGCATGAAACGCGGTGCAGAATTCCCAGGAGTTCGCCAGAAAAATGACGACGACATCGCCGGGCTTGACTCGGCTGGCAATCAGGCCGCGGGCCAGAGACTCGACGGTCTCTGCGTACTCTGCGTAGGTGAGCCGGCGTCCGCAGGAAGCGTCCACCAGCGCGGTCTTCGGCGCGTTGCGGCGGCAGGAGTCGAGCACGAGATCGTGCAGAAAGAGACCGTGGGGATCGGAGTAGAGTTGAGTGCGCAGCATGCCGGAGCGATTGTAACGGAAAGAAATGGATTCCAACGAACAGGTTAACTGGCGAGCCTGCGCAGGAATTCCCGCTCGTCCATGCGGTACTTGAACGCTTTGCGCCCGTCGATGAAGACGACGGGTACTTCGTCGTTGTACTCGCGGCGGAGTTCGGAGTCCATGTCAACGTCGACTTCTTGCCACGTGAAACCGCCGCGGCGAGAAAGTTTCGATAGGCTCTCCTTCACTACTTCGCACAGATGACATCCCTTGCGGGAATACACAACGACGGTGCGAGACTCTGGCATGCGGAGAGATTCTAGCGCGGGGAAACGAGGTATTTCCAGCAACAAAGTTGGCTCGAGCGCGCGACTAGGGAGGGGAGAGGTCTGGTGGCTGGACCACTGTCTACGCGCCTGACTAGGTTCGGGAGAAGGCCTTTGTGAAGTGTGATTCAAGGCACTGCGGACAAGCCAAGGACTCTGTTATCACGGCCGCAGGAATACAAGGTCCGAGCCGTCGCTCGGGTGCCCGTAGGGCCTGGAAGAGGGGGATGCGGTGATCAAGCGACGTGGTGCGGCTGTTCTCTGCATTGGAAACGATCCTGTAAATCTGAACTTGCGCTATTCGCTGCTGAAGGAGCATGGCTGGACTGTGCTCAGTTCAGGCAGTGGGCATGAGGGAGTCATTCGATTTGGTCAAGAGGCAGTGGATGCGGTGGTCGTCGATCTCAACGGCAGCGGCGACGAGTCGGCACTGATCACGGGCGAACTGAAGCGGCTGCGTCCGGAGGTCCCTGTCATCGTTCTCGTGACGGCAGGGACGAATCTCGCGGACGGAGCAACGCAGCAGGCGAATGTGGTGATCCAGAAAGCGCAAGAGGCCAGTACGTTGGTCGATGCGCTGCGAGCCTTGTTGCCAGCCCAATAACGATGGAATGCCTTGTGCCGGGCGGCCGGGGGAATGCCTGCCTCGAATACAAGGAATTTGTGGCGCCAGCCGTGACTTCCAAGGCGCGGTAGAATCCCTGCATGCAAGACCATCAAGCAAAACCTCTTCGTGGGAAGACTGCGCTGGTCACGGGGGCTGCACGGCGACTGGGACGTGCCTCCGCGCTCGCGTTGGCGCAGGCAGGGGCCGACGTCGCCATTACATTTATGGACTCAGCCCGCGAGGCGCAGTCGACCGTTGTGGACCTCTCAGGACTCGGTGTGCGCGCGTTTGCACTGCGGTGTGATGTGACCGAGGAAGCCAGCGTCCACGCGATGATGAACGAGGCCGGACGCGAATTGGGACGCATCGACATTCTGGTGAATAATGCTGCGAACTACGAGACGGTAGAGTTTGAGAAGCTGACGGTGCGGCAATGGGATGCGATTTTCGCGTCTAATACGCGCGGGCCATTCCTGGTGACGCGCGAGGCCCTGAAGTGGATGCGGCGGAAGCGCGGGAAATCCGCGGGACCGCTTGAAGCCAAAGTCATCAACATGGGATCTCTGGGCGGGCTGCGTCCGTGGGCGACGCACGCGCATTATTGCTCGTCGAAGGCGGCTCTCCACATGCTCACCAAGGTCATGGCCAAAGCGCTGGCGCCGGAAATCGCGGTGAATGCGGTGGCCCCGGGGATGATCGATCTGGGTGAGAAGTCGGCTGCGGCATTCATGCGGAGCATGGCCAAACAGACACCGATGGGGAGAAATGGGCGTGGAGATGAGATCGCCCATGCCGTATTGTTCTTCGCCACGGCGCCGCAATTTATTACCGGGCAAATTCTGGCGGTCGACGGGGGGCTTGGACTGTAGCCCCTACGGTTAAATAGCCAGCGCATCATCGGCGCAGTATATTGGGAAAAATGAAGAAATCGAAAGGCAGTTCTGGTTCGTTGGCAGTTTCGTCGCGCTCTGCGCAGTCAGGTCCGCGCTTCGCCGTGGCCATCATGGCGGCAGGCAAAGGCACCAGGCTCAAATCACAACTTCCTAAAGTGTTACATGAAGTTGGCGGCAAGCCTCTTTTGGAGCACGTGATCCGGGCGGCCGTGCGTATAGTCCCCGCAAAGGATGTGTACGCCATCATTGGGCACGAGGCCGACCGCGTGCGGACGGCGATGGCCCATACCGGCGTCAACTATGTGCTGCAGGCCGAGCAACGGGGAACGGGACACGCACTCATGGAGGCCCGCGAGGCGCTGACTGGATATAACCACGTCATCGTGCTCTCGGGAGATGCTCCGATGATTACTCCGGAGACGATTGGCCGACTTCGCAATTTCCACCTCGAAGAGGAGGCGGCCATGACGCTGCTGAGCGCTGACCTGGAGAATCCCACCGGGTACGGCCGAGTGCTGCGGAAGGGACTGCGCAGCGCAGAAGTAAAAGCGGTCGTCGAAGAAAAGGCTGCGAGTCCAGCGCAGAAAAAGATTCGGGAGATTAATTCCGGCTTCTATGTGTTTTCCGTGAAGGAACTCTACGGGAACATCGGGGAACTCTCGACCGCGAATCCGCACCATGAGTACTACCTGACCGACATGGCCGAGGTGTTGCGCAAGGCGCGGGGACGCGTAGTGGCATGGAAGACGGCGGAAGCGAGCGAGGTGCTGGGTGGGAACACGCGAGCCGAACTGGCGGACATCGACGAGAAGATGCGTCTGGCGAAGTGCCGTCAGTTGATGGCGGACGGAGTGACAGTGTTTTATCCCGCGACCTGCGTGATCGATGCGGATGTGGAGATTGCCGCTGACGCGGTGATCGAGCCCTTTGTGCAGTTGCTGGGGAAGACGCGCATTGGCACTGCCAGCCGGATACGCTCGTATTGCGTGATTCGTGACTGTGAAATCGGTGACGGGGTGTTAGTCCGCTCGGGGTGCGTGATGGAAGATTCGCGGATCGGTCCGGGAGCGGTGATGGGACCCTATTCGCACCTGCGTCCAGGCAGCGAGATCGGCGAAGGCGCGCACGTGGGGAATTTCGTCGAGACCAAGAAGATCAAGCTGGGCAAGGGGTCGAAGGCAAACCACCTGACTTACCTGGGGGACGCGGAGATCGGTGCGGGCGTGAACATCGGTGCCGGAACGATTACGTGTAACTACGACGGAGCCCACAAGCACACAACCGTGATCGAAGACGGAGTGTTCATCGGCAGCGACACTACGCTGGTGGCGCCAGTGCGCGTCGGTAAGGGGTCGTATGTGGGGGCGGCCTCGTGTATTACTGAAGATGTCCCCGAGGACGCCCTGGCAGTTGGACGCGCTCGGCAAGTCGTGAAGGAAGGCTGGGCGCGGCAAAAGCGCGCGGCACGAAAGAAATGAAATCTACCACGGAGACACAGAGGCACGGAGGGCACAATAAAAAAGGAAAAGACACTGAGACCGTGGACTTCCCCGTATCTCAGTGCCTTCGTGATGAATCGAGTTTTGTCTAGTGCGTGACTGCCGCGAACAGTTCCGAGTGCATCAGCGACTGGAACTGCTGGTCGTTGGCCTTGAAGTGGACTGCCAGATTCGAGCCGTCGGAGTCCACCGTGGTGTTTTCTACCGCGATCTTCTCGGCGGGCGTGGCGCTCATCTTCTTTAGCATGATGCCGGCTTTGACCAGTGACGACATTGTGCCTGCGGTCATCGAGTCGGACGTAACCACGGTCAGATCGAAGTTCACTCCGCTGTTGAAATTCATGGTGTAACGCGACCCCATCAGGCGCTTCTTGATGCTTTCGTAGTCAGCGACCTTGGAAGCGTCGCCCATAGCGGAGCGCATCATGTTCTGCGTTCCAGCCTGATCAAGAATGCTCCAGACCGGGGCGGAGTCGACGCTCGACATCATGTCGGCCATGGTGCCGTTGGTATCCAGACCCAGAACCTGCCCGTCGCGGGCATCGAGCGCGACGCGAATTGACGTCGAGTCGCCGAACAGCAGGGTGCTGTCGTCGAGGAAGCTCATCACGAATCCGCCGTCCATGGGATAAATTAGGGAATTGCCGTACTTCTTGGGCACGTACTTCTGCAGTTTCATCTTCTTCAGCACGGCCTTCATGTTGAAGGGGCCGGCGGCCACGCCAACGGTCTTGACGCCTTGCTTACCGGCGCGGAACGAGGCGAAGGTGAGCGTGTCCACGTCTTTGTCAGGATCGAGCCCGATGTTCTTGAGAGCGACCTCAAACTGCTTGATGTTGTCGGGCATCAGTTGCTGCTTCAGAGCCATCGCGGTGGGTGAATCCTTGAGAGCGCGATAGTCGACCGAAATCAACTGCAGCAGATCGGCGGGAACGCAGGTGCGGGCGGACGAATTGAGAGGCATGGCGTAAGCCATGCTCACCAAAAGCAACAAAGCTATACAAATCTTGAAGAGTCTCATAACGCCTCGAATCGGAAATCGTTTAGGGTTGCGTGTACCTTCACTTGGATGCACGATCAGCCCTTGTCGTTAATAGATCGCTTTATTCTATTTTACTTGCACCCCGGGTGAATGGAACAAAAGTACATGCCCATTGACCGGTTGGAGTCCAGGACAGGATTCGTCCCTGGAATGCGTTTAGTCATTGTCGGGGTCGATCCTGGGGCTCGTGTCGTTCAGAAAATGGGCCGCATTCAGCGGCGCATTGATGGTCTTGAAGGTGATCGGCGTCTGGGTGAAGTCGAAACAGTCGGAAAGATCGTCGGCGCGGGCATCGGCGTAGCCCAGCGAGGGCAGGCTGAACGTCTGTTCAATCAGGTTCAGGATGCTTCCGAAATCATGGTTGACGTGCGAGATATACCCGGCTTTGGCGTAAGGAGAGACGACGATTAGCGGTACGCGGAAACCGTAAACGTATCCCGATCCCCAACTGGTGCCGTCGTTGACGATCGAGGGCGGCGGAACGTGATCGTACCAGCCTCCCCAATCGTCCCAGGTAATGATGATGGCTGTGTTTGACCAATAGGCGCTGGTGCCAACGGCGTTTACGATCGAGGCCACCCAGGATGGTCCGCCCGTGGAGGCCGTGTTTCCGGCGTGGTCGGAATTTGTCCCGGTAGGGATCACCCAGCTCACCTGCGCGAGCTTCCCGCTCGTGATGTCGGTAAGAACTTGACTTTCCGGAATGACCACGCTGTTGGTCCAATCCGAACCAGTGCAGGCTGTCGCATTGGGTGGAGGAACGTTCGGTCCGCACATGTGCTGAATCGCGTTGGGGCCGGTCCAAAGGGAACCGGCGGAGGGTGTGTAGTAGCGCCAACTGATTCCTTTGTTGTTGAGCTCATCGGTAAGCGTGGGATGATCCGCACATGGATACATGGTGGTGGACTCGTTGCCACTGGGGTCAATCAGGTAGACGTATTCGGTGGGAGCAGCCAGACAGCCCGTGTGTTTGCCCGCGTTGGCGACGCCGGCTACGTTGTCCGCGATGAAGAGGTTGCTGGTCGCCGTGGGTGCGGAGGTGCCGGAGATAATGAACTGGTGTGCGGGAAAGCTCGGTCCCTGATTGGTCTGAAACATGCGGTCGCCAAAAGTGTACTGCTCCGCCAGCTGGAAATAGGGTTGAACCTCCGAGGGATTGACGTACAAGAATTGAGGAGCGGGCGGCGGACAGTTGGTGGCGCCCGCAGAACACGAGACAGTGATCAAGTCGGCGCCGTCCATCTTCCCGCCGTCATACATCTCCACGAATGCTGAATGCGCGTGGCTCAGGTCGTAGTCCACACCTAATTCGCCCATGCTCAGCGCGACGGTCTGGCCAGTAGAGTTGAGGCCGCTGCTGGCGATGTCCGCCCCTTTTGCCATGAGCACGGTATCGTGAAACAGATTGTCGGGAGTCCGGTTCTCCTGGAAGATGACGACCACATGCTGGATGTTTCCTGGTTGTATCGGCCCAATGTTGGTGGCCGATTTTCCACCGCAACTGTTCAGGCTGAGCATTGTGGCGGTGGCACACAAAAGCAAGAGCGAGAGAGACAGGGATGCCGTGCGTTTCATGATCCACGACCTTGGCTGGTGGCGCAGCGTTCGGATCTTAGGATGCGCTAACCCGGGAGGGGAGATTTCCACTCGCGGGTAAGAAAATGACTAGGGCGGCGGGGGACCGCGCCTTTATGGCTGCCGGCAGAGACGTTGCAAGCAACGCCTCTACGAAAGGGTTGCGGTCCGCCGACGCACCTCCGCGGCAAAGGCCTGATCTTTCAGGGACGCCAGGTTGATCTCCACATTTGCCAGGGCTCCGGTTAGCGCCGCGGAGGCGAGAGCCTGGGCGGTGGTCAAGTCGGACTTCATGTTGGGGTTCGTGATGGGCTCAAGGGATTTTACGATTCGCGCGATCTCGTGAGATTTTTCGGCGACGCTGAGCGGAACGGTGGTCGCTTCTTTCAAGGCGGCTTCGATCATCGCTTCACCGGACTTTTTATCCGCGGCCGTTTTGGCCTGCTTGTAGGCCTTCATGACGGAGTTGTAGGACTCGGCATCAGCGTCGACGGCGGCTTTGAGTTCTTCGCGCAACGGGGTGAGGCGGGCGATGGCGGCGCTGAGCTGCGCTTCATATTGTAGGTAGGCTTTCTTGCCGCGCGACATGGAGGCGACCATTACAGCGAGGCCCGCGGCCATGGCGGCCGCTGCAGCTGAGGCGCTGCCGCCGCCGGGAGTCGCCGTCGGGGCTGCGAGTTGTTCGACGAAAGGTTCAACGCCCGCACGCAGGCCGCCGACAGCCATCTTTCCTCCCATGACCGAGGCGAGACGGTTTTCGAGGATGAGAGACGAGTCAAAATTCTCGACTTGCAGGAACCATTCGGCAGCCTGCTCCAAGGCTTTCTTGGGAATCAGTCCCACGATCTCGCTCGACACCGGCGTGACGCCGTAGCGCGCGGCTTCACCCTTGACCATCTCAAAGACGCGGTGCACGGGTGTTTGTTCAAAGTCGGTAAGGTTCATCGAGACCTGGGCGAGGCCGCGCACCAGGAAGCCGGCGCCCTTTACAAAGCGCATGCCTCCGTTCGAGAAGCGTACGGCTTTGGCGATTTTCTTGGCGATATCGACGTCAGTGGTGTTGAGGAAGACGTTATAAGCGATCAGAAACTTGCGGGCACCGACCACCGTTGCGCCCGCTGTGGGGTGCACGCGAGGCTCGCCGAAATCTGGACGGCGTGCGGGGTTGGTCGCGATCTCGGCGCGGATGCCTTCGAACTGGCCGCGGCGAATATTTTCCAGGCCCTGACGCTCCGGGGTTCGGGCAGCAGCTTCGTAGAGATACACGGGAATCTGGAAGCGCTTCCAGATTTGTTCGCCGACGCGGTTTGCCATGGCGACGCAGTCTTCGATGGTAACGCCGTCGATGGGGACGAACGGGACGACGTCGGCCGCTCCCATGCGGGGATGCGCGCCGGTATGGACGTTGAGGTCGATCAGTTCGGCAGCCTTGCCCACGCCGCGAATCGCGGATTCCTGAATGGCTTCGCGCTCGCCGACCAGCGTGATGACGCAGCGGTTGTGGTCGGAGTCCATCTCGCGGTCGAGCAGGTAGACGCCGGGCATCTTCATGGCGTCGATGATGGCGTCAACTTTGGCTTTATCGCGGCCTTCGGAGAAATTCGGAACACATTCGACGAGCGTGGACATAAGTAGGAAGAATAGCTGGGTGTAGAGTGCGGAGGCAAGGACGGCTACAAAAGCAATTCACCACAGAGTACACGGAGGACACAGAGGAATTGCTCAACGCTTCGTGCGTCCGAAGAATCGGCCAACTCCCAGTCGCACCTGCACCGTATTAATCCCTGGGTTCGGAGTCGCCAGTCCTGCGTTCGAGATGTGCATGTAGCGCAGTTCCAGGCTGATGTTTCGCTTCGCGCCGAGAATGTGCATGCCTAGCGCCGCCTGGTCCATGAAGTTCACGGTGTTTGTTCCGGTGGGAACGTTGTGGTCGGTGAACAGCACGCCGCCGGTGAGTTCGAGGTAGGGGGATATACATCCGTGGCGCTGGAAGTTCCACTTGAGTCCGAGCGGGTCGAAGCCTACTCCGTAGGCCGTATTCGCCGGCTGGAAGACCAGGAATACCGGAACCGCATCGACCGCATACTCAAACCGTCCGCGGAGAAAGCTGGGCAGGTGTGGCCCGGTGAGGACCCATCCATAGCGCAGGCCTGCGTTGAAGACTCCAGTGTTGCCGCGTCCGCCGCTGACGGAGTGGCCGCCGCCTGCCCAGACTTGAACTTCGTTGCTGCCTTTTTCAGGACCAGTCTGCGCAAGGGCAAAGACCGGCGTCAGCAGGATCAGGATGAGGAGTAACAGGCACAAGGGCATAGGTTTCGATTCGCACAAACGGTGGCGCGAACGACTCACAATACAGGAAACGAAGGCAGAGCGACAAACACCCGATCGCGTTCAACGGCGGCCGCGAGGCTGTTGCGCCGCCAGTTGCATCAGGTCATGAGCGACGCGCGCGGTGTTGTGGCGAGCCACATCGCCCTCATCCAGATAGTCCCCGAGGACGGGAATCACACCCAGGGCTTCGAGGGCATCGAGATCGTTGACGATCTGGCAGGCGCCTTCGCTGGCGTACTTGGCTTTGAGTTCGGCGGAGGCAGGAGTCTGGTTGATCAGCGCATAGTCGAAAATCTGTTTATGCGCGTGACGATTCAGGGCGCGAATATGATCGGCAGCGGTCAAGCCCAGGCTTTCATTGGCCTGAGTCATTAGATTACAGATGTAAACCTTGGTGGCGGGCGATTCGACGATGGCCTGCGCAATGCCGCGCACCAGCAGGTTCGGAATCAGGCTGGTGAACAGCGACCCCGGACCAATCGTGATCATGTCCGCGTGGGCGATCGCTTCCAGAGTCTGAGGCATCGGTCCCACGTCGGGTGGAACGAGAAACAGTTCCCGGATGCGTCCCTTGCTGGCGGTGATTTTGGTTTCGCCGCGGACCTGCGTGCCGTCTTCCATCAGAGCTTCAAGTTCAATGTTCGAGGTGGTCGCGGGATAGATGTGACCGCGCGTGACCAGAATCTCCGACGACAGGCGCACGGCTTCGGAAAAATCTGACGTCAGGGAAGTGAGTGCGGCCAAAAACAGGTTGCCGAAACTGTGGCCTTCGAGTCCAGAGCCTTTATCAAAGCGGTGACGGAAGAGCTTGGAGAGCAGCGCCTCGTCCTCGCTGAGGGCGACGATGCAGTTGCGGATGTCGCCCGGCGGCAGCATGTTGAGTTCTTTGCGCAAACGACCGCTGGAACCGCCGTCATCACTGACGGTGACGACCGCGCATAGATCACGGATCATCGGGGAATCGGCTTGTACTGAGATCTCCGCCGGAGAGAGCACGAAGCGCTTCAGGCCCTTGAGCAGGGTGGAAAGTCCGGTCCCGCCGCCGATGGCCACGACGCGCAGACCGCGCTCGCGCGCGCTCTTCTCCAGCGAGTGGGACTCGGCGGTTTTGGTTTCCATCGCGGGTATCCGTGCAGGCCGGCTACGCTGGCTCTTCTTCGCCGAGGTCGCCGTCCGCGGAACCGAGTTCGGCGCCGGGATCGGGATACAACAATTCCGTGAAGCGCGGATCCTCCGCCAGATTTTGGAAATCGGAATCGTTGCGCGCCTGGAAACGCAGTTGCGCGTTCAGATGGAGCGCCTCGTCCAGACGTTTCAGCGAATCCTCGACGTGGCCCGTGAGGCAATCGAGGGCCGCCAGGCCGTACACCACATAGTCCGACTTGGCATTTTGCTTGAGCAGCTTTTCCAGATGCTCGCGCGCCGTCACGTAGTCGCCGACGTTCATCAGCGAGACGGCGTAGTCGAAGTGCTCCTCGGGCGTCTTGAACTGCGTGGCCGTGGGGCGCTCCAGATGCTGGTTGCAGATGCTGAGGTGGATGCTGGCGCGGTCAATCAGCTCTTTGATCGGTCCGGAGACGACCTTTTGAAAATGGGGCTTCGCCTTGTCGAACTTATGCTCCTGCATGGCGCGCAGTCCAGATTCGTAGCTCTGCAGCGCCTGCGTGTAACGCGGATCTTCCGCCACGGTCTTTTTCGCGGTAGGTTTCTGAGCCATGTGCAAAACTCTTCCTGTGCTCTTGGTAATGGGGAACTCCTTGGGAATCTGCTTTCCAGTTGAGCAGTAAAGTATCGCCCAAACAGTGGGTGAAGGTCCAGTTGACCAGTCGGAGTACCCGGACTCGGGGCCCGAACTAGTTCATGGTGGAGGCCGCCATCAGATCAATCTGCTTCCACTCGCCTTTGATGATTCCAGCCCGGATTTGCGTTGCAGTCTTGCCTTTCTGGTGCTGCTGGTACGAGTAATAAAGCTCCTTCAGGCAGGTAGCGCACTGTGCGCCGTGCGTGTTCTCAAAACAGCTGTGCAGGCTATTGTGACCCATGCGGTCGCAATAGCAGTAGCAGGGCTGCTGGTGGAGCACGTTGGGAATCTTCGCCGCGAGTTCGTAGGCGTGAGTCTGGTAAGGACTCTGCGCGTCTGCGCCCCAGAGGTCGGCCTTGGTCAGGAGCGGAGGCAGTTTCGTGCCCTTGGGCGGAGGTCCGGCGTTGTAGGCCGGGACACCTCCTCCTTCTTCCTGCGGCGAGGCAAACTGGGCCGACATGGTCAGGGTTATGACGAAGAGGAAGGCCAGGGTCAGGCTGCGGTAGACGATCTTGTTCTGAAACAAACGGCTGATCATGAAAGGTCCTCGCGTGTGGTTATTGTAACCCGAGGCTGAAGATGGCTGGAAGTGTGCGAGTCATGTCCTGCTGGGCGGACGCTCAAAAGCAAATCGCTGCCGCCGTCACGCGTTCTGTATACAATAGGACGACATGCCAGAGGCGTCTTCGGAATCGAGTCCAGTCGTGCAGACAACTGCACCCGCACCCTCAGCGGCGGCGGTGCCAGAGGCGGTGCCGACCGTACCTGTCCGCTTGGGAACCGGGATCGGCGTCTGGGTGCGAGACCTGATCATCTCGCTGGCGATCTCTGCCTTCATCATTATCTTCCTCTATCAGCCCGTGAAGGTTGAGGGAACCAGCATGATGCCCTCGCTCGAGGATCAGGAACGGATCTTCGTGAATAAGTTTGTGTATCGGCTGGAACCCATTGAGCGTGGGGACATTGTGGTCTTCCGATATCCGCGTGATCCTTCCAAGAGCTACATCAAACGCGTGATTGGGATGGCGGGCGACCGCATCCGCATCGATGGCGGACAGGTTTATGTGAACGACCAGGCGCTCGACGAGGATTACGTTCCACCGGCCTACACCGATTCGCGCTCGTACCCTGAAACGACGGTTCCGGCTCAGAGCTTCTTTGTGCTCGGCGACCACCGTTCCATGTCGAACGACAGCCGCGATTTCGGCCCAGTCAACCAGAGCTTTATCTACGGCAAGGCGGTGTTCGGATACTGGCCGATGGATAAGCTGGGACGCGTCCGCTGAATTCTGAGTACTGAGTACAGAGTACTGAGTACTCGCAATTGAGCCTCACGTTGCTCGATCAACGGTTTCGATCCCATCAATCCACAGATTTCTTTTCGGAATCCGCGTTCTACTCTTGGCCCCTGCGCTATTAACTGATAAGATTCGGAAAATCCACTCACCGGAGCGAGAATGCAGGCTATCCTTGCGCTGGAGGACGGCAGAGTCTTCCGAGGCAAAGGCTACGGCGCCAAAGGCGAATGCTACGGCGAAGTCGTTTTTAATACTTCCATCACTGGCTATCAGGAAATTTTCACTGACCCTTCCTACTCGGGGCAGATCGTCGTCCTGACCAACCCGGAAATCGGAAATTACGGCACCAACCACGAAGACAACGAAGCCACGCGCCCGTGGATCGAAGGGCTGATCGTGCGCGAGTTCTCGAAAGTGAGTTCGAACTGGCGCTCGCAGCAGGTGGCCGAAGAATATCTGGAGCAGTTCAAGGTGCCTGTGCTGTCGGATATCGACACGCGGGCGCTGGTGCGGCATCTGCGCGACCAAGGAGTGATGCGCGGTGTGGTCTCGACCATCGAGAGCGACGCCGACAAGCTGATTGCGAAGGCGCGGTCGATTCCCAAGATGGACGGGATGGATCTGGCCAAAGAAGTCAGCACGAAGCGGCCGTATGTGTGGGAAGTGGGCGAGCGCTCGCACGAGCCGGTTGCCGTGGTTGGAGTGAAAGATGAGCCTCCACGATTCCATGTGGTTGCGTATGACTTTGGCATCAAGCAGAACATTTTGCGCAAGCTGCGCGGCGAGGGCTGCAAGGTGACGGTGGTTCCGGCGCAGACTCCGGCGGAGGATGTGCTGGCATTGAAGCCCGACGGAGTTTTTCTCTCCAACGGTCCGGGCGATCCTGAGCCGTGCACGTATGCGGTGGATTCGATTCGGAGATTGATGGGGCGGCAGCCGATCTTCGGCATCTGCCTGGGGCATCAGCTGACGGGAATTGCGCTCGGCGGAAGGACGTTCAAGCTGAAGTTTGGGCACCACGGCGGGAATCACCCGGTGAAGCAGTTGAAGACCGGAAAGATCGAGATAACGGCGCACAACCATAACTTTGCCGTCGACCCGGATTCGCTGGCCGACAGTGAAGTCGAGTTGACGCACATTGACTTGAACGACCAGACGCTCGAAGGATTGCGGCACCGGAATCTGCCGCTGTTTAGCGTGCAGTATCACCCGGAAGCCGCGCCCGGGCCGCATGATTCTCATTATCTGTTCAAGGAATTTACGAAGATGATGGAGGAGTGGAAAGGGTGAGGCTAACTGGGTGGGCAATATCGATTCTGCTGATTGCGGTGCGTGTTTTGGCGTGCGAAGCGCTCCAACCCAAGAATCCCGTGAAGACTGAGGCAGTCTGGGGACGTGCTGAAGGTCCTGACGGGCAACCGCTTGCCGATTTTGAGCTACGACTTGTGCAGAAAGACCAAACGCTCGTTTCCGAGGTGTACACGGATGCTTCCGGAAATTTTAGCTTTCCGCAGCTACCAAAAGGTGACTATTTCATGGCCACAACCTCCAAGGGATGGTGGCCACTGGGGTGGCCTGTGAGAGTGACGGACTTAAGGGCGTCTCGGAACTGTAACCATCCCCTAACTGTGCGACCGTCGCTGGTTTGTGGAGGGTCAATCAGCCAGAAGGGATACCATCCCAGGTTTTAAGAACGCTTGCTCAATGAATCCAGAGGTTGCCGTTACTGGCTACTGACAACTGATTTTCATGCCCAAACGCACTGACATCTCGAAAATTCTGATCCTCGGCTCCGGGCCCATCATCATTGGGCAGTCGGCAGAGTTCGATTACTCCGGCACGCAGGCCTGCAAGGCGCTCAAGTCCGAGGGCTACGAAGTGGTGCTGGCGAACTCGAACCCGGCCACGATCATGACCGACCCGGAGTCGGCCGACCGCACCTACATCGAGCCGCTCACGCTGGAGTATCTGGAAGAGATTATCCGCATCGAGCGCGAAATGGCGCCGGGCGCTGGTTTTGCCGTGCTGCCGACCGTGGGCGGACAAACCGCGCTGAATCTGGCGATCGAACTGTCAGACGGCGGCGTGCTGGAAAAGTACAACGTCATCCTCATCGGCGCGAACGTCGAGGCCATCAAGAAAGCAGAAGACCGCCTCGTCTTCAAAGACGCCATGCAGCGGATCGGGCTCGACGTGCCCAAGTCGGCGCTGGTCAACAATACGAAAGACGGCCTCGAGTTCGCGGGCAAGATCGGGTTCCCGGTGATCATCCGGCCTTCGTTCACGCTGGGAGGCTCCGGCGGCGGCATCGCGTATAACCGCGAAGAGATGGTGGAAGTGCTGGCGCGCGGCCTCGATTTCTCTCCCGTGCACGAGGCGTTGATTGAAGAGTCGGTGCTGGGCTGGAAAGAATTCGAGCTTGAGGTGATGCGCGACACCAAAGATAACGTCATCATCATCTGCTCGATTGAGAATTTCGATCCCATGGGCGTGCACACTGGCGATTCAATCACGGTCGCTCCGGCGCAGACGCTCACTGACCGCGAGTACCAGGCGATGCGCGATGCGTCGATTGCAGTGATCCGCGAGATCGGCGTTGATACCGGCGGATCGAATATTCAATTCGGCGTGAATCCCGAGACCGGGCGCATGGTGGTGATCGAGATGAACCCGCGCGTCTCGCGGTCTTCAGCGTTAGCTTCAAAAGCCACGGGATTCCCGATCGCGAAGATAGCCGCGAAACTGGCCGTAGGCTACACGCTCGACGAAATTCCCAACGACATCACGCGCAAGACTCCGGCGTGCTTCGAGCCGACACTTGATTATGTCGTCGTGAAGATTCCGAAGTGGCAGTTCGA
>PLBY01000019.1 GCA_003134655.1 Acidobacteriaceae bacterium | reverse complement strand
TGTTTGGCGCGACAGGAGCGCATCCGGCTGAGTGAAAGAACCCTTTCGGGCCTAGAGCGGGCTCGGGCTCAAGGACGCGTCGGCGGTAGGCCACGTATCAAGTGCGACCGGAACAAGGTTCTCAAGCTGCGTGCCACTGGTAAAAGCCTTGGCGCAATCTCCCGAGAATTGGGGATCAGCAAGACGACAGTCCACCGGATCGTGGAGGGTTCCTGCTGATTCTTCTGAAGCACAACAATCATCATCAGTGGGTTTAGGAGGCACCGATGAGCGACAAACAGAAGGATGAAGGGTTCAACGAGAGGCTTGTGAGGTGCCGCGACAAGGTGCTCACGGCTTGGGCGTGTGCCGCGCTGCTGCGCCCCGATCTCAGCCCTGCGGGTAAGGAAAAGCTCGCCAAGAAGATTCTGAAGATGGCTGAGAGCAAGGATCACAGATTGGGGATCACTCCTGCTCAGGCGCAGGAGATCGTGCTGAGCCACACTCAGTGTATCGCCAAGAACTGCCCCATGCTGCTGTTCTCGGAGCCGCTCAGCAGGGAAATCAACCTATTTTTCGGGGAGGTCGAATGACCGAGCCGCTGCCGAGTGTTGTGATTCCCTAACGCACAACTGCTCACTGAGGGTCGCTACTTGCGCCTTCAGATTGGACACATATGCTTGGTGCTCCAGCTTCAGGCGGCGGTTTTCCAGAGCCCGTGCTACCGCGTTGAGCAACTGTTCCCGTTCAAAGGGCTTCGTCAAGTAGTCGAAAGCGCCGTTGCGCATGGTGGCGAGAGCTATGGAAACGTCGTGCACCGCCGTCACAATCACCACGGGTATGTCGGGGTACTGCTTCGTGGTGCGCTCCAGCAGTCCGATGCCGTCAAAATTGTGCAGCGGCATCATCAGGTCGTAAAGCACGAGATCGAATGTGTCTCCGGATAGCAGGGACAGTGCTTCGAGACCCGATGCAGCCTCACGACACTCGTAGTCGGCTGCGACGAGGATGGAAGCGATAATTTTGCGTATCGCCTCTTCGTCGTCAACGACAAGAACGCGCTCTGCCCTGACACCTTTCTGGCTGCGGTCGGTCATAGACTCCTCCGTGTAGGGGGATTCGAGTTCTTATGTTTGCTTACCTCAGTCGGAATCGCCTTGCAGTGCTGCCTGAGGTTCGAGTCGCGAGGGAGGAAATGCGACCAGTATCTACGATTAGGGCAAGAACCTACCGAAACTAGTGTTTTGCATCACCTCTCGTGCTCAGATTCATGACACGTCTCTGCACCCTACATTCCAACACCAACCAGCGCCGCGACCTAATTACCGGGGTTTTCATTGCCGATACCCAAAGTGCGAAAGGAACAATTTCCCCAAGGTTAGACAGAAATGAGGGCGAGAATCCGTAATGGCGCGATTGTCTGCACCTGCGATGGTGGATCGTCGTCCACGATCAAAATCTTCATTCATCCCCCTTAAAGAACTCATTGACCTCTTCAGCCAGTTGTTTGCCGAACACCAGCATTGGGCAGGCATGACGAGCACGCGGAGTTCTGACCGCAACTGGAATGTGAGCTTTGGTTGCAGGCGTTCGATTCGTTGAGTCAGATTCCTGATCTTGAAGAACCGCCTGACATCGATGGAGCCTCCCTGAAACGCATAATTCCGATTCACGTGCATCAGACAGGAGGAAGCCAAATCTAGTCCGCAGCGAGAAACAACGCGATGCTGAATCGCCACGTCGTCAAGATACTGTTCTTTGAGGTCGGCGGTTGATTTCACTTCGACAAGACGCCATCTGCCGTCTCGACGACGCTGCAAGATATCCACCCGTACAAACACGCCACCGTCTTCAAACGCGGCTTCGAAGATCGCGGGAACCTCGGGATTTGCGATCAACTCGCGGGTGATTCGAATCGCTTGTTCAGAGTCTCCAGCCCTGACCTCCAATCCGCCCGCAAAAAGCTGACGAGCCAGTCTGCCGACCTCGCGGCCCTGCTCCAAAATGGCGACCGCTGCGGCGTCAGGCACGCCAGCCAGTTCTGGCTCATGCACCTGCCAATACAAACGCTTGAGGCACTGCACACCTGCCATGTACTTCGATTTCGAGATTGTGATCGGCACTGTGCCTATTCCTCGTCTTGACTGCCGTGCAAACAATGGAAGCAGCGATAATGGCTATCGGTTCCCAGCGTGGTCTGTTTCGGTAGGCGCAATTCCTCTTTGATCTTCGCAATCAGTTCTTTGCGCTTGAGGATGCAGCGATCAGCAAGAAGTGTGAAAGTGTTGGTGCTCGTGCTGTACATCGTCCGCCCTCTCGGAAATTCCTCATATTCCGATGGAGCGGGAGCCTTGCCAACTCGGAGCCATAGCTCCCACACGTCGCTGTGGCTTCCGGGGTAGTTGCGATGATCGCCATATTGTTCGCACTCACTCAGTGGAGCACTGTCGATCAATAGCTTGCCATCAACGAGCCAGAAAATACCGAGGCGCGGCTCGGCTGCTGGCTTCGCTTCCTTCCGACTGAGCTTTGCGGGTTTTGCCATCTAACATTCCTCCGGTCTACGCTGAGGTCTCAAGCTCGCTTGCTGAGGCAAAGAAGCAGATCACGGGAACTTCAGGTCGTACCCACATTCCACAAATTGCCGCCACGTTACGTGTCGGGTGTGGACTACATCTTCGCGCCCTGGGAGCTTTCACACCGAGACGATCTAGAACTTCGGTTCGTTTCAGTTTGCCTTCGCCCAAGCACAGCGGGCACTCGATGGCTTCGGTCGGCATAGACAATTGGGTGGTCATGCGATCCTCCCTGTGCTTCTCAATCCACGATGGCATTTTGCTGCGGCAAGCCACGGTACCTCACGACAAACTGTCGTGAAGTGTCGAAAGCCACGGCTGGGGGGAGGCGGCGGTGAGGCTATTTCTTGCGCCCGATCAGGAGACGGGTGTCGCTATCGTGGAACCCGTCCCCCGATGATCACTTCTAGTTTGGCAAGAGCAGGGTCTTCACTCGAATTCCCTTGCACTTGCCCGTGCAGTGTCGGAACTGGGATGGGTATGCGATTGCTCAAGATCAGGGCGATGGCAACCCAGCGGTCGGGCACGTACATTCTCGTCCTACGTTCGGCGAGATGAATAAGAGCGCTGTCGGGAATGCCGTGGAATTGGGACAGCGAAGACAGGTACATTACCGCCTCGCCCGTGACCCGAAGTGGCATGTCTCCCGAGGCAGAAATCCTTTTCCTGTCCGCCATCACTTTCTCCTCCCGAGCAGCAAGCCGGGGTCGGGCGAATTGATTGAGACCAAATTGCCATGATCGTCGCGGGTTGTGTTGAATCGCTCACTGGTGCTCCCAGTTATGTTGTTCTGTTCGTCCCTGACGATTGACTCGAACGAACCAACGTAGCCAGTCGTGACCGAACCGATGATCCGACGCTTCCCGTCCCGAATAAATTCCTTCTCTAGTGACATGTGTCCTCCTACGTATATATACCAACGGCGTTCGCAAAATCGCTAGGAATCCCCAGAAAAGTTTTAGGAGTAGCACACCCGATTGCAGAAAGTAGCACACCAGTAATCCTTTCTGGTGATTACTCAAAATATTGTCCTGAATTCCTATCGATTTTCGAGATCAACTGGGTATAACAGCAATGCAGGTGAATGCGTGCACCCCTACTACAGCAGAGATAAAGAAATCGGCTTTGAGGACCTCATCCAAGAACAGCGAAGCCTCGCTCGTTCCAAGAATCCCTTCGAGCGGGTGGTCGGCTCGCTCTGCATCGGTGCGATTCTGAAGGAACAACTTGTGCGTTTGGCCAACAGCACCATTAGCCAACTTATGACCGATAACATCTGGTGCCAACTGAATCTTCTGGCGCCTGAAAGCGTCATCGTTGAAATTGCCAGCGAGCGACTCGTTGAGAAGCGCGAGGCATCGCTGGTTTGCCCAGAATGTGGTTCGGAGTTCTGGAGGGCGGATGAATAAACCTGACCGAGCAGATGTGCGCCAAGTGGACCTAAATGTGAATGGAATCACATTCGAGTCGGTTCGAGTGCGACGGAGATGTGGCTTGGCTGACTTCGATGTCCTGATCGACGATCCCAACCTCGGACGCTTTGCCCTGACCCCAGCCTTCCCCGATCTGGAACTGCGAGACGAAGACTCCGACTGGCGGCGCGTGTCGCTGGACGAATTGAAGAAGATTCTCGCGGATGACGGCGAACTCGCGGAGCTTGCCGAAGAGCCGCAGGCTTCCGAAACCGCTGAGCGCGAATCTTTCAACCGGCTCGTTGCGGAGGGGGAACACATAATGAATGCGGAGATCGCCCTTTTCAGGGCGGGCATTCCGTTTCTCCAGCTTCCATTCCAGCAAAAGAAGTTCGCCAGCAACCTTTTTATGGTGTTGAACGTGTCGAAGGCAAGAGCCTGCTTGCAGCGGGCAGGATTCCAAGCAAAGTTCGATTCTGAGACGGTTCTGGTCGACGGCTGCAACGGGCAAGCCGTCCAACTGATTCAGGGCAAGTACAGGTTGCCGAAAGCAAAGAGTTAGTGGATGGAAGAAGGAGCACATAAACACATGAAGAGAGCCGTCCTCTACGTCCGAGTTTCGACCCCCGACCAGAGCATCGAGCCGCAGTTGCTTGACCTTCGTCAGATGGCGGCTGCACGCGGATACGAGATTGTGCGCGAGTATAGCGACAAACTGAGCGGAACCAAGTCCAAGCGCCCTGGACTGGACGCACTGCTTTCAGACGCCCAACGGCACCGTTTCGATGTGGTCATGGTTTGGGCATTCGACCGGATGGCCCGCTCGGTGCGGCACTTTCTGGAAGTGCTCGATGAGCTAAACCATCTCGGGATCGAATTCGTGAGTTTCAGGGAAAGCATAGACACGTCCGGCCCTCTCGGGCGGGCGATGGTGGTCATTGTCGGCGCCATCGCCGAACTTGAACGAAACCTAATCGTGGAGCGGGTCAAGGCAGGCATGCG
>PLBY01000018.1 GCA_003134655.1 Acidobacteriaceae bacterium | reverse complement strand
GAGCGGGTCAAGGCAGGCATGCGGAGGGCGAAGCTCGACGGCCGGCAGATCGGGAGATCGAGGCTAGATATGAATCGGGAACAGATCGTCCACGACCGCCGCTCAGGAATGTCGCTGACGCAGGTTGCTAAGAAGCACGGCATTTCCAGAGCTAGTGTCTGCCGCGTGATGAAGGTGGTGCTTCGCGATGCTTCCGTTTCTGACGTGCAACCGACGCGCTGACCTTTTTCATTCGGGAGGAGATCGTGGAAAGCGCGTGGACCACGTCAGGTTAGCCGCAACACAGATCAGACAGGAGGAATCACGCATGGACTACATCAACAATAACGGCGAGAAAATCGGGTCTTTGACGGTTGCGATTGGGAAAGACAAAACCGTCACCATCAACCGCCTCAATGATGTCACGACCGTCACTACCCAAGATCGAACCACGGGAAAGTTCTCGACTGAGACTTTCTTCGGTGATTCGCCCTTCGGCAAGTAGGCGGCTGGGAGCGTCGAAGGCAGCAAACACATGCAAATTGGTAAGCCATTGAGAACCATCGTCGTGGAGCCGCTGGAACTTCCAGTGGAACAGCCGACCCGCGAACCTGAGCCCGAGCCGATTCAGTCGCCGGAACCTGAGCCACAACAGGTGCCAGTCACGCCGTGAGCATCCCAGATTACATCTCGCTGATTGTCGGCTACCGTGGGTGGACGTGGGACACCATGGGGTTGAAGTCACTCTGCGGGGAGCGATGGCACCCTAACCAGTCGCTAGCGGCGAGATGCAGGGCTTCTGTTGTGGTCGGAACCATCGCTGGGCGTGCGGAGGCTGTGCATGATGCCCACGAGCCTCCGCAAGCCAACTGCACCTGCGGCGTGTACGCGTCGAAAAGCCTTGAGCAACTGCTCACGACGGTATACGCGAAGTGCGGAATCCACGGCGAGGTCTACCTGTGGGGAACGGTCGTGGAGCACGAACTCGGATGGCGTGCTCAGTTCGCCTATCCCAAGACGCTGTTCCTGCCGCCCGACTTGATCCCATCCGACACGAAGGAAATGGAGTCCCGCCTAGAGGCCCTTGCTGCGTATAGCACAGACATCTTCATCGTTGGCGGCGGGCAGAGCATCCCCCTGTGCCGGAAGGGCTCGGGGTTTGACGCGGCGGGGCTGGACTACCTGATCGGGAAGCGCACGCACTACTACGACCGCCGCCAGCGGGACAGAACTTTGATGAGAGGCGACCGCGTGGCGGTACTCGGGCGCGGGATCGCGGTGGTCGAGCGGGCCGACGAGACAGAGGTTCACGCGCTGCTGCGGAACAGGATCATGCTGAGGATCGCCCGCAAGTGCATTAGGTGGGACGGACAGAACATGCGCTGGGAGGCGGAAGTCTTGGCTCCAAACGGCGTCTAACTGGCACACTGACCCAGTGACGGGGGTTTTGAGTGTAATCGCCTGGTTTCGACAGTTACCATTTGTTACGGCGGGAACATCGCTATAGTGTATGGTGTCTCTCCCCAATGTGCGGTCATTCGCCGAGTGTCCCGATGCTAATGCATGTCCGGTGGCGCGTTGTTTTGCCGATTCTCAATCTGATTCTGTTTGTTGCGCTTGCGGTGTGGGGGGCGCAACCACGCCTACTCACGGCGGTCTTTCAGGAGAACACAAACGTGCCGCTTGGTACTCCGCTGTATGAGAATCCGCTGTATCCACTCCTCCCTCTGTCGCGGCTAATCGCTGTCGCGGTGAATGCACCCGCATGCGTCGTTGCGTCCCTGATCCTGCAAGCAGTGGGTATTTCTAACCAGAGATTTGCCAGTGTGCTTCTCCCCATGATGTCACCGTTCATCGTTCTGTTCTGGTACATCACGGGGCGGTGGGTGGACCAACTAACCGGAAACCTTCCGAGGAATGTCCCACCAAGAGGACGGCTGCGCATTTTGACGCCAGCGGCGGTTCTCACTGGACTGCTCTTCGCCGTGTGCTGCTATCGGGTCGCTTATTTTGTGAATGGGGGGATTGCAGGTTGGCACGGCGAAACACCAGTCATTGCGGCGAATACATACGGCCTGACGGGATGGCTTCTTCTATGGGAAATCATGCTGGTTACGTCGGCAGCACGCTGCGCCAAACAAAGGGCGCACTGAGCGTTCCCGGCTAGACTCCAGACTGTAACTGTCGCAAAATCGCTATTACGCTCAAAACCCCTCAATGCATTATGAGAGAGCGGCCCTGGTGAGTGGGGTTATAGCGCGGGGATGTAGGGGAAGAATGGGAGGAGTAGGTAGGCAAGTCAGCTAAAGAATGGCACTGTACCTTGAGGGAAAGAGTCCGTTGACGCGAATGATCTTTCCCCCAAGGAGGCAACGGAATGAGTCACGACGTCAAATATATCGGAATGGACGTGCACAAGGAAGCGACCGTGATCGCCGTGCTGAACGGCAGCGGCAAGCTGGTGATGGAGTCGATTGTGGAAACCCAAGCCAGCAGCATTCTGCAGTTTATCCACGGTCTGCGGGGCGAGTTGCATGTCACCTGGGAGGAAGGGACCTGGGCGGCTTGGCTCTACGATCTGTTGCAACCCCAGGTAACGCAA
>PLBY01000004.1 GCA_003134655.1 Acidobacteriaceae bacterium | reverse complement strand
GCTGGTGTTGGTGGGATTGCTGTGAAAGCGAAGAAAGCAGTACGCCCGTGTCTCGTTTTTGAATCCGGCCGGGCAGTTGATAGCGGGACCCTCTTTCTAATCAGCGGTGCTAGTAGCCCAAGGGTTAAACCGAAGGTTAGCTCCGCTGGTCGTGGTGCACCCTGTGCCGCCGGGGCCCGTAGAACACCCCCAGTAGTTCTCGGTGGCATCGATGGTGCCAGTGCATGCGGCGCCGTCGAGCGAGCAAACGTTGGCGACGCCAATTTTGCCTCCGAGCAAGTTGTTGAGATGAGCGTCGACCTCGGCGGGAGTGTTTACGGCAATATCCACGTCTTCGTTGCTGATCACGTTCAGCGAAATAATGGTTCCCTTCACCGGAGATCCACCGTCACCGCTATTGATATTGATTCCAGCGGTGCCGGGCGTTGCAGAGTCGGCTACGTCGGAGCCATTTCCGGAGATGGTGTTGCTAATGATTATGTTCCCGAACATGTTATCCGCGGTAGCGCCAAGAGCGGGCCCTTTATGCGTGTGGAGAGTGACGCCAGGAAGACTGTTGCCCGTCAGTTGGTTCCCGGTGACTACGTTGTTGGATACGCGGCTCGGTCCCTGGCCATCGGCAAAGAGTCCGACTCCCGCGCCTCCGCGGTTCAAGCCATTATTCGTAACGACGTTACCGGAGACGGTATTGTTGTCTATTCCGTGGTGGGGAGCGAAATTGGGCGGAGAGGAACCTACCGGGGGATGAGACGCCAGCGCGATGCCGCATTCGAGCGGGTTGGTGGTGACGGTGTTGTTGATGATGAGATTGTGATGGCTTTCTGCCGACTCATCGGTAATCAATATGCCAGCAGCATTGCCGGAAACCATATTGCCGGATACGAACGAACCCACCGCGCCCAAGAGGTGAAGTCCGCCGCCGCAGTCGCCGGCTTCGTCGGTTTCATAGGTTGGCTGACCCAGGCAGGCGGAACCGGAGGAACTGGGCCCCTGTTTGTCGTTATTGACGATCTGATTATCCAGGATGGTGGCGTCCGTGGTGTTGAGTACCAGAATCCCTTCGTACAAAGCATTCTCCACAGTGAAGCCCGCGACGGTAATATCGCGCAGTCCGGGATTGCTGAGGCCGTCTAACAAGACGCCATTCGCGAGATTGGTCGCGTCGATGAAGGACTGGCTGGAGCCCGCGCCTATGAGAGAAATCGGCTTGCCGATGACTACATCTTCCGCATACGTGCCGGCCGCGACCATGATCACGTCCTTGGCGGAAGCCGTGCTCACGGCTGACTGAATCTTCGAGTAACAGCCACCCGAACCAGTAGGATTGACACATAAAGTCTTGGCCGCAGCTACTTGAGAGAATGCCGTGAGCAGGACGGCGCAGAAAAGAGCTGGGCATGGGCGAAATCGGCCTAGGCTCATTAATATCCTCTTTTTACTTTTTTTGATGAAAGTGGCTCCGAGAAACAGCCGGAAGCGGGGAGCGGCACCCCAAGCTATTGAGATATTATCTTCGCCGCTTGTGTCTGTGTCAAGGTCTTTGCATCCATCTTCGACATGGCGATCTATCAAGCCCCAAATATGATTCGACAGACCCGCTTCCATCGCTGGCGTCACGCGCAATAGGAAGGAACAAGAGTAGTTGCAATTCGCAGTTCCTTGAAGATTCTTTCCAACTCAAAGGGCACGTAATCTCCGCCCTGATGCTGATTAACCGCCGTCGTGAACTCATCCAAGCTCATTTTTTCCCGACGTGCATGAATCAGCCACTTCCACGTTGAACGCGCTTTTGCTTCTTTTGTTCTTCGTGGATCTATCTCTTCTTGGTTCATAAAGTAAGCTCCTGTCTATATTTTACGCCGGTCTCCGGCGCTCTGTTCCTGACAGGCTACAAGTTCTGCCGAAAAGGTCGGCGTTGCCGTCAACTACTCGGCTTCGTGCAAAGCATGCCAAAGCCACTGCAGGACGGTCGTTCCAAAAACCACGCCGCACGCGAGCCTGCAACCTTCTGATTCTTAGCAGTCAGAATGAGCAGTGCGAGCCGTTCCGAAAAGAACTGTTTGTGGAACGTCCCCAGTCGGCCCCTACGGTCGCAAAGTAACTTGAGGCGGGTTACGTTCGTGCCCCGAACTTCGGAGCCATTCCAAAGCTAGAAACCTGGTCGCAAACTGTATTCAGAGGAAATCTCGTTCGCGAAGTTAGAGGTTCTCTCGCTTATGCTTGCAGACATCGTTGTGGTTGCGATAACTCTGATCGTAGCCGTTCGCTTTTTCAGGAAGTATCGCCACTAGCTCTCACTGAGGAATACCACAGGCAGGACGAGGAGTTCGAGGAGTGTGAGTCGAAGAAGTAGTCCTCTGTGGAGTTCCGCGAAAACCTAGACTGCACCAAGATGGAAGATGGGATTGACACCCGTGGCTCCTGCTATAAGCCGTTGTTGCTCAGGTTCGGTGATCGGGTGAAAATTCTGACCAATATCCATTCCCAGCCGAAAGTATCGCTCATCGCCCGGAGGAATTGCGGCTGTAATCGGTTGCGAGAGCGTCCAGCGCAGACCCATAGCGGCTTCGTCCGGAAATGCCGCGGGTTCGTACCAGCACTTGGGATGAGGGTGATCGTTTTTTGCAGCAGCCGACCACGTTGTCTTGGCCATACCTTTCAGCGCCATGATCCCCATTTCCTTCTGCCTGGCTTTCTCGAGCACCTGCGGTCCAAACTTCGCTTGCGAGTAGAGAACGAAGTTGATCGGGAACAGAATGCTGTCGAAGGGATACCGGTCCATCGCGGCTAGGGCCACTTCGACCGAATGAGCAGAAAACCCAATGAATCGCAGTTTACCCGTTTTTTTTGCTGCTTCGAAAGTCTCCATAGCGCCGTTGGGCGCAAAGATTTGCTCGAGATCTGTCATCTTCGAAAGCGCGTGAAATTGGTAGAGGTCGAGATGGTCCGTACGCAGCAATCGCAGAGACTCTTCGAGCAACTTGGCCGAGCCTTCCTTGCTCCAGTCCTCTTCCTTGCAAGCTAGGAAGACCTTATCGCGATACGGTTGCAGCGCCAGTCCCAGTCGCTCCTGCGCGTTACCGTATGTAGGGGCCACATCGAAGTAGTTGATCCCACGGTCCACGGCTTCTGCGACGATATTGCTGGCAAAGGATGGGCTGTTTTCCATCACCACGATGCCGGCGAAACCGATAATGGATAGCTTCTCCCCGGTCTTGCCTAATGCTCTCTTCGGAATAGGCGCCAGGTTATTTGTTGGTTGTTCCGCTTGCGCGAAGGGCTCAAGGATTCGTGCCGAGCTCATTAATCCCGCCGCTGTCCCCGACTTTAAGAACTCACGTCTTTCCATGACATCCTCCGTAGAAGCAACGAGCCCAGATTCACTGATTATAGGATTTTTCCGAGTGGTGTACGAGGTTGGCAGGTAGGACCCTGAGGATGTCCGAAAAAAATCAGCCGCTACTCTTGAACGTTGCGACATCAGTCATTCGATCAAGCATAGGAGTGTCCCGCTGGTACGCGAGCCGGATTCGCCAAGGGTGCCAGCCGCATCCGAGGCATTGGGAGGTGCTGGCAGCACTTTCTTGCGCCGGTCGCCTGTGAGGTGCTCAGCGATGAGCGAACTCAACCCCAGG
>PLBY01000041.1 GCA_003134655.1 Acidobacteriaceae bacterium | reverse complement strand
GTTCCAGAGCGCGCTCTAGAGGAAGCTCGCCACTTTCCATTTCCTTGACGATGGCTTCCAGGTGTTGAAGCCCGGTCTCGAAGCTCAGGGGTGCGTCTTTGGGCGGCGCTGGCTCGGGCATGAGTAGACCCATTCTAGCGAATGACGGCCCGCAGCGGCCAGACCGCGCGTTCAATTTTGTTACGACAGTTGGCTAACGTGAGCATGGTTTATAATGAGCATTCCGCCCGCAGTACGGGCGCGTAGCTCAGTTGGTTAGAGCGCTACCTTGACACGGTAGAGGTCAGGAGTTCGAGTCTCCTCGTGCCTACCATTTCTTTTCCAGTGTTTATGGGCTTTTCAGTCCTTCCCACCGCTCTTGAGCCGATTGACTTCATAGCACCAGCACCCGTACAGCACCCGTTGTTGCACGACAACCGTTTTCGGCATGATCAGCTCAAGCATCGAGCGACACCATTTCGTGTTCCCGCCCGTACCAAGCCGAACATAGAACTTTACGGCAAAACTTTCCAAGCGATTCTTCGATAATCGAGTCTAGCTCGGCAACATCCATATCGCGTTCGGCGCAAGAACAGAGCCTAGTAGGAAGCGATTTTACCCAATTTGGGGGTAGCTGTGCCGCTTTGCCAAAAGCTGCCTGCTCTTCAGTGGCGGCGACGAGGCTTTCCACGTTGTTCCGCTCGGTATTGCATGTAAGTCGTCAGCAACCTGCCATGTCCCGGACCATTCAGCAGTGCGGGAAGCATGACGATCCGCAACAGAATCCAAAGGGGCAGAATCACCCCCACCGAGATCAGAAGCCACCTGTCTATGCTCATTTGGTTATCACCCTCAGATGCTAGGAAACCATCGCCACGCCAATACCGGTTCGGTATTGCTCAAAACAAAAACGCCCTACCCCCGATTACACCAGACATAAGGTCGAAGCGAGCGAACTTCAGTCACTATCGCAGCATCGGTAGAGGGGAGATGATGGGTAGTTGCAAGTGCGGAGCGGCGGTCAACAGAGGTAGAGAGCACAATGAAGACGAAGACATGGACAGTGATCACCAACACGGGCAAACAAGCAGACCTTGAGTCTGGCCTCGAACAAAAGACAGTTCAAAAGCCGACGCACATTAACGCAAGAGATTTCATTCATTGGCTAAAGCCTGAGAGCCATATTGATGAAGATTGTTTGCGATCACTATTTAAGCTCTAGGGTTCCTCCTCCTGCTGGAGCGCGAACCCCACTTTCTGCACTCATAACGAACCTCAATCTTTCTCTTGTTTTGATGGCTCGGCACAGGGTTGCGCAACCTCATTGACACCAGTCGTCTCGGCGCATTCACCTTCTTCGTCATAATCGCAGACGCGACCGGGATGGGATTGTTTGCATTTCTGGCACAGTTGAGTAGCCATTTTTCCAATTTCCTCTTATCGAAGATGCGACCTGTCCGTTGCGTACACCCTCACACTATGCGGCATTCGTATCCGTGTATGGTCAGAAGCGACCACTTTCCACTATGCGCATTTGGAAACGTTGTTCTAGGCTGCCTCTCCTCGAGCCCGATTATCGGGCTGCCATACGCGACATGTGCAAAAGAGACCATTCGTGAAGGCAGCCGTGAGATTAGAGTGGGCCTTGCAGCACAGACGGTGCACCACTGTGCCAGTACCCGTTATGGTGGGTTCGATATTTCACGCACAAGAAGAAAGCGGCATTTGAGGCGACAAGGAGGCGAATAGTGAATAAGGATCAGGTTGGCGGCAAGGTTGAGCAGGTTGTCGGAAAGGTAAAGCAAAGCGTGGGAGAAGCCCTCGGAAACGACAAACTAGCCAATCAGGGAGTTGTGGGTCAAGCCAAAGGTGCGGCCAAAGAGACGTGGGGCAACGCTAAAGACGCTGCCAAAGAAATGCGACAGTCGCGCCAGAACGTCGCAACGGACAAGGCACACGAGAGGCGGAACAAGATCAGTCAGTCGGTGCAAGATGCCAAGGATAAAGCCAGTGAGAAGATCGAGGAATTCAAGGAGCGCCATTCAGCTTGATCGTGCCGTGGCTTCGATTAAGTCAAGCGAAGACTCAAATCGCGGTGCCCATTGCAATGGTGATTTAAGACGGGTCGGGGGTGATGAATTTGGCAGAAGTTCGATTGCAAGAAGGTGAGTCAATAGACAACGCCCTCCGTCGCTTCAAGCGCAAGGTTCAGACGGAAGACATCATTAAGGAAGTGAAGCGCCACTCTTTCTACCTGAAGCCGGGCGCGAAGCGCCGAGTCAAGCAAGCCTTGGCGCGAAAGCGTGCTCGAAAGAAGATTCGCAAAGAGTCGGATTAAGTTTGCCACGGAATGCACGTACCCACTGCTGAGCGGCCGCCCGACAGCGTGGAATAATGAGGAGGACTATGTCTCGTTTGCGGATGTTGCAAGTCTGGATAGCGACGGTAGTTCTGAGCATCGGAGTGGCTTTTGTGCCGGGAGTGGCTGCGGATAGCACTCAGACCTTCACGGGGAAGGTTAGTGATGCCATGTGCGGTGCGAAGCACACGGAGGGGAGCCTTGCTCCGGCAGCTTGCGTTCGTGCCTGCGTGCAGAAAGGTGCCAAGTACGCTTTGGTAGTAGGGGACAAGGTGTACACCCTCACCACGTCGGATCAAAGCGCGCTGGACGAACTCAACAAGCTGGCCTGGGAACAGGCCAAAGTCACGGGCACAGCCAGCGGAGATACCATTTCAGTGAAGTCCGTGACAGCTGCCAAATAGGAGCCGCCGAAAGGTGGTTGCGAGCAGTCGTGCGGGAGAGGGCTGTGCAAGCGATGCGCCCTGTGACCTGATGAGTCCGGGCGCGTTTGTTGTGTGCCATTCCTGCCTAAACTGGGGTTAATTGTTCCTGCGCGGGTGCAGAGTTGCACGTTTGGATAGCTACCGTGTTGTAACTTCGATTATGCGGGAGCGCGAAAAGTCTATGCCACTCGTCTCTCCCTGACGGGGTGCAGCCGGGGGCGGTGCTTTTCCTTCATTGGCTCTGTCGAAACGACTTTGCGGCCAAGGTCTGCGAGTTGCAGAAGCTGGCGCTGAATTTCTTGTAGCCGCTCGCTCCTCTGTCCGTGAGCGACTTGAACACCTGTTCCATTCCTGCCGTCACGCCGAAACTGCTGATTCAACTCTTGAATGCTAGCGATCTCCACCCGGAGACGCCCAATCTTGTCCCTAAGAACCCCTAAGTAATCCATATGATCATACCCTTCGAGATTTCGTGATCAGCACTGGTTGCTATACCTTCTTGAGCGATGGTTGGTGCTGGCGCGTGCGACCGTCGTCATCCCACTTCACAAGCGCGTCGTCTTCGTTCGTTTTCTCAACTGTCCCGAATTCTCCGGTCGGCTTTCCAAAATCAGCCAAGCCCATAACACGATCTCCGGGATTCAGTTCCGCGTCGGGAGCGGCGGGCTGGACGAGCGGTGGTCTCTTGGCTCGGTGCCGGTCAGCAGTTGCTCCAGCGTATGACAAAGGTGGTTGTGGAGCTTTGCGCAGTTTGGGTGTCAGTTTATTGATACGGCTCATTTTCCATTGCCCCAGAGGCTTTGCTTCGCCTGTTTTCGTTTGCTCGTTAAGGAGAGCATAGACTCGAAAAGCATGGTTCCGCTGATCCAAACTGCTCAGTCTTGACGATTCGCTTGGCGACTTCACAGATCGCAGAGTCGGAACATTGCGAGGAGCTACGGATTTCGGCGCAGAAGCTAATCGTGGAGCACGACGTTGAGAAGTGAACTATGGACTTCAAGCTCACCGTTATAGCAAACGAAGCCCAACTTCCTGAACCTGTTCATGAAGAAATTGACTCGCGAGCGGGTCGTTCCCACCATCTCTGCCAGAGTCTCCTGACTGATTTTGGGAATCGCAACTTCGGACTTTCCGTCCTTGCCGAACTGAGCTAGTAGGAGGAGGACGCGAGCAAGGCGTTTCTCACTGGAATTGAAAAGCTGGTCAACCAAATCCTCTTCGTACCGGATATTCCGTGTCAGCAGATATGCCACGAACATATCGGAGAACGCACGCTCCCGGTGAATCACTTCCATCATGGATTTCTTCTCGATTCGCATCACCGTGCACTCGGTCATTGCGGTTGCGGAGCACATCCGGAGGGGCTGTCCTGTAAGGCACCCCTCGCCGAAGAAAGCGCCCTCAGTCAGAATCCCTATTGTGGCCTCTTTTCCGCCCTTTGACACAACGCTGAGTCTTACCTTTCCTATCTGGATTATAGAAGACGGCGTCACCGACATCCCCCTGATCAAAGACTCTTTGCCCTTTGGTGAAAGGCGCGATTGTTCGACCGCCGTCGATGGTGGAAAGGAAGGTTTGGGGATCGAACTTGCGGCGCTTCTTGGCTGCGGGCACGGGTTTCATGATTGGCCCCTTTCAATGCTAAAAGACGCCCAAGAACCCCAGTGTTCGGTGCAGCCCCATTCTACTCGTGGCTCACCTGGTCAGCGAAAATATTTTGTCGGGTTCTGAAAATGGAACAGGCTGACTAGCCCGATGCTGGACAAATTCTTTGGCTATCCTGCGTTGGAATTCGCAGTATCCGAAGGCATCAAGGGAACTATCGCCCCTGTCGTTCGCAAAGGAAGTACTCTAGGTAACACAAATCGTGTTACGACGGGCAATTGCGCCCGTGCAGAGCAGAACGTAAGGTGTGTAAGAGCAGTTTTCGGGGGAGGATTGTTCGACAAGGGCGTCCCGTGACTCGATGAGTCCGGGGCGCTTTCGTTTTTCGAGGGGCGGTCCGTCCTTACCGAACTTAGGCACTCTGCCGATATGTCGGAGCACGGCGCATGCCCCTAGATGGGAAGCGGTTGCCCCCGTGGAATCCGTGTGCGTTCTGTCCGTCTATCTCTGTTGTGCTTGGCTGTGTAGAGAGCGGTATCAGCACGAAATCCGGCAATTCCGAATCGGCGGGCTCGCGTGATCCAAATTGACCACTGGGCGCGTCGGTCTGGTGAGATCATTCAGGCCCAGCGAATCATTGCGAACAGTAGTGCTCCGGCTACGAGCACGACTTTGACCATCGACAGCCACTTCTCTAGAAATACGTTTCGCATGCAATCGGTCCTTATCTAAGGACGCCCCAAAGGCGTCGGGATGCTGCTCTGCTATTAACTGCGGTAGTTATCGAGGCGCGTGCTGCCGTTCCGCACCCATGGCCATCGCACGCACGTGTGTTTCACGGCTGTGCTCGGCATGAACGTGCTTCAGCATTGCCTGAGCGGCCAGAGTGCGTGGGTTTCCAATCTCTCCGTTGAAGACTTGGACGCGCTCTGTGTGAGTGCAGGCGATGCAGACGAGGGTCGTGCCCTTATGGTCTCTACCGATGCGGTACATCATAGCTAGAGCGTACACAACGCCATCCGTGTATCGATGTGAGCAGCATCACCTGTTTGATGATCGATAGGTGCTGGACCAATGCCCTCAGCACTTCAAATCGGCGAAGCGTAAGCTCAAGGTATGTACATCACGACTAGAAGCATCGCAGGCGACACGTTTATGGCATGTGGCGAGTGCGGCCACGCGACCAGCATGAACAAACTTTGTAAGACGCCCCTTCAATCGGCAGCGGACATGTTGAAACACATGGCTGCGCACAAGGACTCTCGCGCCCTCGTGGCAGGAGAGCGCGTCACTCCGGAACTGGCAGCGGTTCGTTCTCTCGCCAGCAAATGGGTAAGCGCGTAATGGAACACGTCATCCAAGTTGAATTGCAAACTGACACCACGCACACGCTGACATGGCTGGACGCTGCCTTGAAGCCGAAGCCGGGCATGGTTCTCGTTTGCAAAGACGACCCGCGACCGTGGGCAGTGGTGCATGCCTATGGCATCACGGCTCAGGAAATGAAGGGTATCCACGCGGACTGGAAAATTGGCGCTGGTGTGGAAAGCCTAGTCCCATAAGAAAGTGGAAATGCCACGAAATAACCGATAGTAACTGATTTTATGTGCTCTGCTGAGAGGTCGAGACGACTACTCAACTGAAGAAAGCAGGATAGATTTCCTGAAAAGTAGAATGACGATGACCCCGGAAAACGAGAACGATATGCCCAAGGCTACGCGAGACCGGCGTGGAGCACCCCTCTGACCAACTCATCGACAAAACCCGAGAACGCGCTCTTTTGCAGATTGATAACGCTAAGGAACAAGCGCGACAGCATAATCTGAAGATGATCGCACTTATATTCTGCCCTTTGGTCGTGGCAGTCTAGATGCGAACTCAAACTGTAGTTAAGTATTGTCGTCCGTTTTCCATCTCGCATTTCTGTCAACTGGAAGGAGCAACCCTCTTGGAGCGCGAAAAGGCGGTATCATCTCATGCCTCTGTGTATGAGCCGGACAAGAGCATCAGGTGGGGAGTCTTTGCTCACATAGCGCCGTGTTCGCAAGAGGGAGAACTTCTTCCCAACCACTGCCTCAGTATCGATTGCACGTGCCATCCAGTCCGGGACGCAAAGGGGACTGTAATACACAGTCAATCACTTAAACAGTAATTGGAAGCAATGAGGCACATTCGAGCCAGAACAGAGGGAATGCCCGCGCAGCAGTCCCGTGCCTCCACCTCTATACGGTCTGGGGATTTGCGCGAATCCTCCATCGTAGCCGCCCGCGATTGGCTGACCATCGCCTTTCTCCGACGTACTCGAAGGTATCCGGGCTGACCATCTCCTGCCGAGCCAAAACAGGGGGCGAAAGGCCGCATAAAAGGGATTCGAAATTCGACCCCTTACTGACCACCGGGTCTCAGCCGGATTTCTCCTTGATTCGTCTGGCTGCGGGCGGCATCTGACGCAGGGGCGTTTGCGATATCCATCCCTCTCACTGAGTGAAATGGCGACATCTCCACACCCTCAGAAGCCCGAGGCATCGTCGGAGGTAGTGTCCTAACAGTGCGTTGGCGGGATTTAAAAGGGCGAGAATGCTGCGCCGCGGAGTCTTGCGACTATACAACTGACTTCAAGGGGGCAGGAGTGCATTCGTGGCTACCAAACGCAGCGACCAATTCCCACTCTGGCCTGTGACCGAAGGCTGGTTCGGCGACAGTCGATGTCGTGAAGAGCCGTCCGCATCCGGTGCACTTCCCGGACGCGATACTCCCTTCGCTGTAAGTCATTTCGCTCAGAGTTCGATTCATTTAGGGGCCAGAGGAACTGTGATGAGTATACGCTTAGAGGAGAGAGAGTCGTCTCAAGAGTTCATCGCTGGGATTTGTCGGCGGCAATCACTGGGCGGTCGCCGGGATCGGTGGGAGGTTGACCAGTAGTCAATTCGCCAATTCGAACTTCTCGCCTGGAGGTGGTAAGGGGGCGGCAGCAGGAGAAGTGGGGGCTCCGGCGAAGCCAGTTGAGCGGGTATCGGCAGCCGTTGTGTGGCTCGCACTTGGGAGAGATGGCGAGCCCGACATCCCGATCTTTGAAGCAAGCCAAGCCCGAGTACGCGAAGCTGCACTGGCATCTTTCCGGCTCTGAGATCGTTGACCTTTCCTCCTGTCCCATCAATCGTTCCCGCCCGGCGTGAACACGCCGTCCTCTCATGTTCGGATTGCGTAAAAATGTCATGTGAACTTTTCTCTACATAACGATGTGTGCGACGATTACCTCTCAAATAGAATTCTTGGGCCCCAAGAAGTTCACTTGATGAAGGAAATGTCGCTACATGAGATTCAGAACCCGATGTCCGCCTTCTGCCGACACCTATGTGAGAATGAAGTCAATCGGTCATGCCAATCACCACGTCCATCATCTTTCTTCTGGCATTCCTGCTGGCTCCTGTTCTTCTAATCCGGTTCATCTATTAGTCCCAGAGTAACCCAACAATGTGCACTTTTGAACAGACAGAGCCATATGCACTAGCGCATCCTTCGGACGATCCGGTATTTCTACATAAGTTGCATCAGACTCACGAGATAGTTGAATAGTCGTGAGAGGGCCTGAAGTTGGCAGGAGGCCACTATGATCCCAACCGATCCCCCGTCCAAGAAAACGATCCTTTGCATCGATGACGATGCCTCAATCTTGCGCTACGAGAAGGCGCTGCTCGAAAGGTCTGGATATGAAGTTCTCACCGCACCGTCGGGGCGACAGGGCCTCAAACTTGCGACCACGTGCCAGTGCGATGCAGTCCTCCTCGACTACGAGATGTACGGGATGAACGGTCACGAGGTTGCCTCCGAAATAAAACTCGTAAAACCGGAAATGGTGGTCATCCTGCTGTCCGGGCGCGAAGTCCCGATGCAGGCGTTAGCTTTGGTCGATGCTTTCGTGCCAAAACTTGAAGCCAGCCAGCAGTTGCTGCCAATCATTGCTGAACTTTGCAGCCGGAGTCAGAAGGCGAAACGCAGGCAAGAAAGTGCTTAGCGCCTAGATCAGCGATACATAGTGCCCAGCCCTCCCCCTAAGCCGCTTGGGTAAGTTCTGCGCTTTGTGAATCCGAGGAGGAGTCTAGTGGAAGCTAGTCCAAAATTGAAAAGTAGCCCTCCGGAAAATGCGCTGGTTGCTTCTGAGGCTCGGTACCGTCGCCTTTTCGAAACAGCCCAAGATGGGATACTGATCCTCGATGCGCAGTCGGGATTGATAACCGATGTGAATCCCTTCTTGACGACTCTATTGGACTATTCGCGGGATGACTTTCTTGGCAAAGCCCTCTGGGACCTTGGCGCTTGCAAGCAAGTTCAGGAATCGAAAGCCGCGTTTCGAGAGCTTCAGAACAAACAATATATCCGCTACGACAATCTGCCCTTGGAAACCAGAAGCGGTCGGCGGGTCAATGTCGAGTTCGTCAGCAACGTCTACGAAGAAAATGGAAAGAGCGTAATTCAGTGCAATATTCGTGATATTACCGCACGCAAGCAGGGCGAAGCATCGTTGCTTGAGAGCCAACACCGTCTGGCTGGCATTATCGGGTCTGCGATAGACTCCATCATCTCCTTGGACGAGCAGCAGCGCGTCGTTCTGTTCAATGCTGCCGCTGAGAAGATGTTCCTTTGTTCGGAAGCTGAAGCGGTAGGGCAGTCAATCGAACGCTTCATTCCACAGCGGTTTCAGGCCGCGCACTCCTGCCACATCCGGGCATTCGGAGAGACGGGCGTCACGAATCGCGCTATGGGAGCTCTGGAGCCAATCTGGGCCCTGCGTGCAAATGGCGAGGAATTTGAGATAGAAGCCTCGATCTCGCAGACAGAATCGGGCGGCAAGAAGATATTCACCGTGATCATGAGAGATGTCAGCATGCGCAAGCAGTCGGAGGACGCGCTGCGAAGATCGGAAGACAGGTTCAGCAAAGCTTTTCGTAGTAACCCGCTGGCAATCACGATATCGACGGAGGCGGAGGGGCGCTATTTGGACGTAAATGAGGCCTTTCTCGATCTGCTTGGGTACGAGCGAGAGGATGTAGTTGGTCGCACTGCCGCGGAACTGAATTTCTGGGCCGATCCTTTGGATCGCGGAGAGATGATAAGGAAGTTAAACGAAGAGAACTTGGTAGCCAAACACCAAATGCGATACCGGACTGCGAAGGGAAAGATTCGGGAAGCAGAAATATGGGCGGAATCGATTGAAGTGGACGGGGAACGTTGCGTGCTGGCAATCACTCGTGATGTCACAGAGATGATACAACTGGAAGCCCAGTTGCGACAGGCTCAGAAGATGGAAGCCATAGGGCGTTTGGCGGGAGGTATTGCGCATGACTTTAACAATATACTGGGCATTATTATCGGCTATAGCGACATCTCCCTAGGTCTGATTGCGCCGGAGAATCCGGTGAATCAGTACGTCTCGGAAACCAAGAAGGCCGCAAAACGGGCGGCATTGCTCACCAAGCAACTGCTGGCTTTCAGCCGCAAGCAGGTTGTATTTCCTCGGACTTTGGACCTGAACGAAGTTGTCCGGAATGCGACCGAAATGTTCTTGCGACTGGTCGGCGAGGACATTGCGGTTGAGTTTCGTCCCACTGTTCCGCTCGGCAGCATCAAGGCCGACCTCGGGCAGATTGAACAAGTCCTGATGAATTTGGTAGTGAATGCCCGAGATGCGATGCCGACCGGGGGAAGGATCATGATCGAGACCGGAGAGGCCGAACTGGACGAGAGCTACGTTTCACAGCACCAGGATGCCTATGTCGGACAATATGTAGTCTTGGTGGTCAGCGACACGGGTTGTGGTATGGATGAGACCATCCAATCGCAAATCTTCGAGCCTTTTTTCACGACCAAGGGGATTGGGCATGGGACTGGTCTGGGACTCTCGACCGTGTATGGAATTGTCAAGCAGAGCGAGGGCAGTATCTTTGTATACAGTGAACCCGGCAAGGGCACAACGTTTAAGGTGTATTTTCCCAGAGTGGGCGGAAAGCCCGAGGCACTTGTGTTGTCAAAGGGCGAAGAGGAGCCTCGGGGACGATCAGAAACGATATTAGTGGTTGAGGATGACAAGACTCTGCGCGAACTTACGGTTAAGCTTCTGCTCGATGGCGGTTACCGAGTGATCGAAGCGAAGGATGGGGAAGATGCACTAACAATAATGGCGACTTCTGAAGCAGGAATCGACCTACTCTTGACCGATGTCATCATGCCCGAAAAAAGCGGCCCTGAGTTGGTGAAACAGGCCGAGCATGGATATCCCAAGACTCGTTCCCTATTCATGTCGGGATATAGCGGCGATATGGTTAAGCGACACGGGCTGTTGATACAAGAAGAATCATTTTTGGAAAAGCCCTTCACTAAACGGTCGTTGCTCAAGAAGGTGTACTCGGCCCTGCATCGCCAGTCCTAAAAGCAACACGGATAATTTAGCCCCCTCGTTTCCTTGTTGACTCTTGGCAAACACGACGTTTGGAGGGGCAGCCAAGAATACCTCTGGCATTCATAGTGGAGGCCCAGCCAGTTCGTCCCTGAGGTGTTTCGAGATGTATTTCGCGGCTGAGCAATTTTGAACAGACGCCCTATACCTGAGGACTATAAACTCAGTAAATTGTGGCAAAGTAGAGGAACTGATGTGGCTGCCCTCGGCGGCCTTTCCGGTTTCCTCGTCTAGTGGCGCAGCCAAGCGAATCGCTCGCCACGCTCTTGGGAGGGAGGCACCCATGATGTATAAGATACCGTTTCCCGATCCATCGCCTGATCGAAATGACCACTGTGGCGAACCCAAGTTGCCCGCTCCCCCTGCCATCATCCAGAAGGCCACGTTCCAATGGCCTCCGGATTGTGTGTGGCCGTTCATGGATCGTGGATCGGACCGCGATTCGTAAACCCTTGGGTGAGGCTATCGCCGCCAACCGCTGTGACGGAGGGTGCCACTCGTCACGGGAGAGGGTCCGGTAGGTCAATGAAGAGGCTGCAATTCTTCTCATATCGAGTGTAGCTTGGAGGCTTTTGCCGATTGTTGTCCGGCCTTAGCAAAGGCATCCATTGTCTGGGTCAACTGTGCATCCACTTCGTCCGCGATGATCATGACATCCAGCAACAGCAAGCTGAAATCCAGCGTGCTCAGATTCTCATGCAAGGTTCCGAAAATAGTCACTTGAAGAATTCGTGATTCATGGATCAGCATGGCGGAAGAATAGCGCTGTTTCCGTCGCAGCTTGCCATGTTCGATGGCGGCGGGGGACGCGATGGCATCGCTGTCTTTATCGGGCAATTTGGGTCTAGCCAAACGTGCCACTAGGTCGTCAACCAACTTCGGAAGATGTCCTGTGCGCTCTTCATCGCTCAGATGAAGATGGCAGAGTGCGCCGAGGTCTTCTTTGGATCGTACCAGCCAATCTTCAATCAGAGAGGTCTTACAGCGGGTCAGGATTGCGGCCACGCTCTCCATGCTCTCAGGTCGTGATTTATCTTTTGCCAGCATGGGTGCGCGATTGGCACTGTGATTGGATACGCCAAAGAACACCACCTCCTTGAAAGACCAGTGACAAGAATAGTCCGTGACTACACTCACGGCGTTACAGGAAAGCCAAAATCAGGGATTGGTCAATAGCCAGATCGCGGCAGGTACGACGAATCAATTCGTGCATGGAGTCAGAGTTTACGAACTCGAAACCGTAGCGAAACGCACGTTTTTGGCGAACCATCGCATGAATCGTAACAGCGCCACCCGGCAGCGTAAAGTTCAACTCCACGTTCTCACCCAAGGGCGTTTCTATCGGCAGCATGGCCGCGATTCCGGATTCGCTAATGTCCAGGGTATGCCCCTTCAGCAAGCCGCGTGTCCGAGAATTGATTGTGATATCAACCTCAATCTTGAATCGGGGCTGACGACGGGCGTCGGCCATTGTCTGAAGCGGGACGACTGAGGACCGCTTGTCTATCGTGTCGGCCGGAAGCACAGGCACTCCTTTTCCCTTCTTCATACCACCGGCTTTCTTCCAAAAGGTACGAGATTTCTGCTCATGATTAAGTGGTCGCAGCGGATTCCGCGAGCGCCCGTATTAGGCCTCGCTCTATTCCTATGACATAGATAGTGCTCCATACTACGGTGCGGGGATGTTCAATCCTGAACACCGTTGGTAGTTATCGGTTCGGAACCGTCAGGCTAATCCGTGAAGGGGCAATATTTTTTACGACTGTGCAATCTTGAACAGACACCCTGTGCTTGAGGACTATAACGTTATCGAATTGTCAGGAAAAGTAGAGGAACTGATGTGGCTGCCCCCCGGCGGTCTTTCCGGTTTCCTCCTCTAGTGGCGCAGCCAAGCGAATCGCTGCGCCACGCTCTTGTGAGGGAAGCACCTAATGATGTACAGAATACCGTTTGCCGATCCGTCTCCTGATCGAGACGATCGCTGTGGCGAACCCAAGTTGCCCGAATCCCTTGCCATCATCCGGAAAGCCACGTTCCAGTGGCCTCCAGAGTGTGTGTGGCCGTTCACAGATCGCGCATCGGACACCCATACATAGTCCGACCGTACTTGGCACTTTCGGCTACGCTGCCGCTGTCTTCTGCACGACGCCCATGTAGCTCTCCATCGCCTGCGTCAACTGCGAATCTACTTCATCCGCTATCGTCATAACATCGGGCAAGAGTAGGCTGAAATCCAAAGCGCTCAGATTCTTCTGCAAAGTCCCGAACAGGGTCACTTGAAGGATTCGTGAGTCGTGTACCAGCATCGCAGGCGTATAGCCTTGCAACTTTCTCATCTTCCCATGGGCGACGGCAGCGGCGGAACAGATAGAATCGCTTTCCCTTCCGGGGACGTTCGGCGCTCTCAGACGCAGAATCAGGTCTTCGATCAGCTTCGGAAGATATCCAGTACGTTCTTGGTTGCTAAGAGAAACGTAGTTGAGTTCTTTACTCTTTTTCACCCTCGCTAGCCAATCTTCGACGATCCCGCTGGTACAACGCTGCAATATCGCCGCCACTCTTTCCTTTGGCGTCTGGACAGCGAGTTTGGGAGTGATCAGCTTATCGTGGACGAGATCAGCGAGTGTCTTGGTCTCGAATGGCTTCACAATGATTTCATCCGCTTCCAGAAGGATGGCGTCCATGGCGCTCTTCACGTCGGGGTAGCCGCTGACCAGCAGCGTAAGTGCCTTCGGTTGGATATGGCGCATCGCGGTAATCACCGCAAAGCCGTCGCTGGGGTTGGGCATGTGGAGATCAGTGATCAGGACATCAAAGCTCTCCGTCGTGATCAGTTTCAGAGCCTCCGTCACGTTCGCGGCAGAGACTACCTCGAAGCCCTTGTGTTCGAGCGTGAGACTCATCATCGTGCGAACGGCGTCGTCGTCATCCACCATTAGGACCCGGTGCGAAGCTGATGTTGTGGTTTGGGTCATAGCGACACTACCCCCATCATGGACAGTGACAGTGTGACTCAGTTCTTGCAGTTGAGGATGTGCAAAAGTGCACAGTTATTGAGATTGTTACCGGATATTGTGTCTAAGTCTTGGAATTAGTGAACGCGGTCAGGGTTAACGACGGGCATACCAACGTTCGACCCTCACGACCGCACCACTTCGCTGTTCTAAGAAATGCAGCTTTTCCTGGTCGGACTCGCATGGGGTCCGGCCTTTTTTGCGTCCTAGAGTGACAACTTACTGAGAATAGAAGCGTATGCTGGTCTTGTACAAAAGAGAGTTGAAGTATGCAATGCCAGCCAGCATGGGTGTCCAATCTCCTCCGCGTATCGGTATCCGCATGTGCGCCGCAGGTCGTTTTGTGGCGTGCCTCGATTGCCTTCTAAGCGTCGAATTTCCTGCTGGGGCGCACTACGATACGATTGCGAAACGGTTTGAATCGCATTCGTGCGGCTCCCCAAGCTTGCCGAAAGACGACGATTCTCTCACGAAAACCAAACCCTGCACTCTGACTTCAGAAATCTCGAATCGCTTCGATTTCGATCATAGTGCAACTCCCATGTGGGTCTTCGATCTCACCACCTTCGTCCTTTCCGCCGTAAACGATGCGGCAGTAGATCATTACGGCTACTCACGAAAGGAGTTCCTGTCGATGACCCTCCTCGACATCCACCCTAGCGAGGACATTGTTCCGTTATTAAGGGACGTACTGCGTCAAGGCAGACATAACTCAGCAACGCAACTCCGCAGACACAAAAAGAAGGATGGCAGCATAATCGACGTGGAGGTCACGCGCTGCGAAACGATGTTCAAGGGAGGTGTTGCCGACATCGTGACTGCCGTTGATGTTACCGGACGCCTTGCCGACAACGCGCCGCTGTTACGGCGAAAGACCGCCTGAGTGCGAGGGAGAATCCGTTTCGCTCCGGTGAGAATATGAGTGACGACAAAATCGGTGCCGAGGAGAGATATGGCGAGAACGGGTGCAAGTTCATCGTTCTCTTCTAAATGTCGTTCTTTACGATTAGCTCCACGCTAAAAGCTGCTTGCGAGACAAATCACAATCATTATCAGGCGTCTGCTGGATCCAGCCCGGAGAGCGGCGTTATCTTCATCGCCACCAGCACTTCCAACAATGTGGCCGTGCTGCGAACGCTTCCTGAAATGGTGATCAGTGTTTCTGAGACGAGGGGATGTTGTTCCGCCAGCGAGTCAAGCCGGTCACTCACGTTGTATAGTTGCTGAACTTCGTGCAGGATCGCATTCGAGTCCATGAGATTTGCGACTTTCCCGAGAAGCCTAGAGAAGAGAGGAACTTTCAGATGGCCCACGTAGTTTTACAGGATTTGAAAAAGGGTTCGCGGTCTTTCACCGGAACCCTCATAAACGCCAAAGAAACAGGAGTAGCGTTAAGCGTGTATCCTGTTTGCGCTAGTTGCGCCAACGAGAGTATCCCCAGCCTCCGCCACCGAGCAAAAACAGCACCACCAGAACAATCAATACGGTTTCCATGTGTTGTACCTCACTTGTAAGAGGAAGCTGGACTGACCTTTATAACGGCCATCTCATTTCTTCACTACAAGTCATGGTATAAGTGGCGAAGACGTGTGTCTGAGCACATTGGACCACTTTAGGCACGCAATTCGTACAGCACGTCATTAAGGATTGGCCGCAGATTCGCGTGTGATTCGTAGGGGTTCCTCCGACTCTTTCAGTGCCAAGCATAGCCCCATCTCGATGGATGCGATCGCTGCTGAAGTCGCTTGGCCCAGGTGTCATCACTGGAGCCGCCGACGACGACCCATCCGGCATTGCGACATACTCTGTTGCGGGGGCACAGCTTGGAACCAAGCTTCTCTGGACCGCGCTCCTGACGTGGCCGCTGATGGCTGCCGTTCAAATGATGTGTGCCCGCATCGGCAAGGTGACGGGACAAGGCTTAGCGGCGAATTTCAAGCAGCGATTTCCACGTTGGTTGCTACTCGGGGTTGTCACGGCGCTGCTTGCGGCCAACACGATTAATATCGGAGCGGACCTCGCTGGCATGGCGGATGCGGCGGAAATGCTGTCGGGGATCAAAGCGCATTTGTTCGTTGTGGTTTTCGCGCTTTTGATTTCGTGGGCGACGATCCGGCTCCACTATTACCAGATAGCGAATGTTCTCAAGTGGCTGGTGCTGGTGCTCTTCGCCTACCCCATAACCGCGTTTGTGGCGGGAGCGGACTGGGGCGGAGTGGCGCGCGCGACCTTCATACCGTCGATGCCACACACCAGAGATGAATGGTCGACGCTGGTGGCGATTCTCGGCACCACGATCAGTCCGTATCTGTTTTTCTGGCAGGCGAGTGAAGAAGTCGAAGAGGAGAAGTCGGCCGGTCAGAGTACGCTGGCTCAACGGAGAGGAGCAACCCTCAAAGAACTTGAGCTGAGGAACTTTGATGTGGGAGTCGGCGCGTTTTTCTCGAATATGGTCATGTTCTTTATCATCTTGACTACTGCGATCACCCTCAACCGCCACGGTATGACCCACATTGAGACTACTCGCCAGGCGGCCGAAGCCCTCCGTCCCCTTGCCGGCAAGTTCGCTGCGACCTTGTTTACCGTCGGCATTGTCGGCGTCGGATTTCTCGCCATTCCGACGCTGGCGGGATCAGCGGCCTATGCCTTCGCGGAAACGCTTGGGTGGCGCCAAGGACTGGACAAGAAATTGAAACAGGCCCGCGCGTTTTACGCTCTCATTCTGCTCTCGACTGGCGTGGGAGTCGGACTGGACTTCGTAGGCATCAACCCCGTGAAGGCACTCTACTGGACGGCGGTCATCAACGGATTATTAGCCCCATTCCTTTTGGTCGCCATCCTGATCGTCGCTTCGGATAAGAAACTGATGCAGGGCCAACCGAGTTCCCGCTTGGGGTGGATCGTCGTAGCGATCACCACGGTGGCAATGTTCGCCGCCGGTGTAGCCATGTTCGTTGTTTAGGGTGCCGCTCTCTGGCCATCGTCGAGCCGGACACTCGCTCATTTGTCAGAACTATGCAGTTTGCATCCCCAAACCGAGCTTCCCAAAAACAATGAAGAGGAGGAAGCTGCGAGCAGACTTCCTCCTCTTCGATTAGCGAGTTCAACGCGCAGTCGTGCCGGCCAAGTCGCGATCTGTCTTCTTGGCAGCAACGGAAGATTCTCCCGTGGAGGAAACGTCCTCTCCTCCAGCCGATTTGAGAACTTCCTTGGCACGCTTGATTTCCTCGGCCGTGTCGCAATGCACAGAGAGCAGAATTTCGCCCTTCTGCAGGCGACCTTCGTATCTCTTCGCTTCGAATTCAGGAATACCCATGCCAATCAAGGCGCCAGTAACTCCACCAACGGCCCCTCCAACGCCCAACCCCGCTAGGCCTGCCATGATGGGACCTGCGGCGATGAACGGCCCCAGGCCAGGGATCGCCAAAAGTCCAACGCCTGCCAGGAGGCCCAGCGTGCCACCAATTATGCCCCCTGCGGTCACGCCCACCGTCGTACCTTCGGGGGCTTTCGTTTCCTTTTCTGTTCCCATGTTCTTCGTTCCGCCTAGACTCTCCGGCAAGAGCACCGAAATGTCGGAAGTCGGAAAGCCCGCTCGGACGAGCGAATCCATTGCATTGTCGACAGCAATACGAGTTGAAAAGATTCCAAATACGCCTACTTTTTTACTTGACATACGTCTGTTCTCCTTTGAGTTCACTCTAGTTTCGATTTCTGCTCAATCATTTTGAAGGTGTGACGTCGAGTTGATTAGTTACGTTTTCTTGTCCTGCTACGCTGACAGCTTTGGCTTCCAAATTACTTTTCTCCTCTTCAGACCGCACTGGCCCACGAAGTGTCACTTTGCCATCCTGCGTAATGACCTTGATGTTGTGCGCGTAGGTGGAGAGACTTTGATCCTCGTGGATCGCTTTTCGAATCTTCTGTGTGATGGCCCGGTCGGAGGGATTCATCTTCTGTTGATCCGCAGTCGGGCCCGCCTGGTCTTTGTTTGTCTTGGTGTTGTCTGGGGCCGTCTGCTGGTTATCCTGAGAGGGGGTTGGGATGGCCATGAGGGATACGCAAAACACCAGCGAACCCAGAGGCAAAAGCAATCGCAGTGACTTAAACGAACGTCCGTTCATTTCTATTCCTCCTTTTGGGAATGTCTGACTGGGGATCTGATAAACGCGAATAGCCGGCCTCGGACTGTCCTGGCTGAATGTTTTCCTAGGACTGGCCAATGGCGCAGCCGTTTCATGAGTGCACAACCACACTACTCAGAGAGCAGACGGATGAATGGCTTGTTTTGACCACTTTCCTATTTTGATTTCGCAATTGGTATTGCGCACCGAGGACCACGACACGGTGGACGCTGAGAGCCGATCCCGCTGCTGTCGAGCCGCACGCTCGCCCGGTTTCGCCAAACTAATCGTCAGAACTGTGCATTTTGGATCGGACGCGCCATTCCTTCCAGCCTATCCTCTATCTATTATCTATCGAGCCGATGAACAGTCGCGACGAAACCCGATCCGCCGGCCTCGTGGGAATGAGAACACTATGACGCATAGCCCCAAGAAGCCGGAACCAAAACTCCGTAAAGCTCCCCAACCACCACTGTCACACGCTGGGGCGATCCCTGACTCAGATCGCGCCAAAAGACCTCCTCTCTCCGAGCCGTCTGCCGCTAGTCAGGAACTGACTCCCGGAGATCGCGTCGAGGGATTGGGCAACTTCGGAAAGCCGAATGGAGAATTCGGCACAGTTGAGCGAGCTAACGAGGAGGACGCGGTCGTCAAATGGGATGATGACGGTCGAATAAGAATCCACCAACCGTCTCTCAAGAAGATTTGATCGTCACAAGGCTGTGCCAATTCGCCGTCGCGCGCATCTGTTGTGGCCGGACTGTTCCGTTTTGCACAGTTTTGGTGAGCATGCCCTTGATACCGTGAGTGTGGCTCTGATCCCACATACTTCAAAGAAACGAAAGATCTGAGAATTAGGTCCCACACTCAATCCTGGAGGAAATCGCCTTGAAAGATGAAACGACTGCTGTAGGTTTTAAGAAAGTATCTCGTCCTGAACTGATCGATCTGTTGAATCAGGATCTGTCGCGTGAATACCAAGCAATCATCGGGTACGTCGTCTATTCCCAGGTCTTGAAGGGTGCTGAGTTCATGAATATCGCCGGCGAACTTGAAAAGCATGCAGCGGAAGAACTGAGCCACGCCCTAATCATCGCAAAGCAAATTGACTATCTTGGGGGTATGCCCGCGGTTGAAGCCAAGACCGTCAAGACATCAGAAAAAGCCACTGAGATGTTGCAGTTCGATCTCGAAAACGAAACGGAAACGATTCGAAATTACCGCGAGCGAGTCCGCCAGTGCGAGGAGTTGGCCGAGTATGCCATGAGCGAACAAATTCGCGAGATTTTGATCGACGAACAAGACCACCAGATTGCTCTGGCCACCGCTCTGGGCAAGAGCGTTCCACCGCAGCGTAAGGTCGCATAGGAACGATGCCTCAGCGCTGATTTGCAACACGATCAATTCTGACCAGTTTTACGAACCCCAATCTTCGATACTGGCGATCACAGGTACCGATGACCGAAAAAAGAGGTGGGCGCGATGGCTGAACCAAACAGAAAAGATGAGCAGATTTCGACGGCCGAGTTAGCGAGCTACGGCATTCCGGCAAAGCAACCCGAAAAACCCAAGCTGGTAAGAGCCCCAGAGCCGAAACCTCCGGAAAGTGCGGCTGCAGTCTCAGAGCCCATGCCCTTGTTTTCTGAATCGGAGATGGGAGATTTTCGATCGCAATGGAGCAAGGTACAGACTGGTTTTGTGGACGAACCACGCCGGACGGTTGAAGAAGCAGACAAACTTGTAGCTGCGGTGATGCAGCGACTCGCGGAGGGTTTCGCCAACGAGCGGTCGGGATTGGAAAAGCAGTGGGACCGCGGCGACAACGTGTCTACTGAGGATCTGCGCATTGCCCTGCAACGTTATCGTTCGTTCTTTGACAGACTGCTGAAACTGTAGGGAAGAGCGCGCTTCGGATGCGGGAAAGAGGAGTTTCCAGGGGAATCTGCGGATCTATGTTATTCAACCACAAGGAGAAAACAGATGAACACCAGTACGAAAGATGAGATTCAAGGCACTGTCCATGAAGTGAAAGGGAAAGTCAAAGAGACGGCCGGCAAAGTCACGAATAATCCTAACTTAGAGGCTGAAGGCAACGCCGAAAAGAACACCGGCAAAGTTGAGAAGAAGGTCGGACAGATCGAAAAAGTGTTCGAGAAGTAAATTTGGCGGTGTCAATTCGGGGAGCGTTCGAGCGCCTGAGTAACGGATGTACCGTCGGTCTCCGCTGAGTACTGCGGAGACCGGCGGGGCGTCAGCCTGGCGCTCGAAGTTCTGTACTGGACGGGCCATATGTTTCAGCCTCTAGAGCCCGATCGCGGTGCCGAACCACGTCTGCTAAATCCGTCTCCAACCAAATGGCGTATTTTCGCGTCGAAAGTTCATGTCTCATCAGACTACGAATAAGAGCGCGGTTGCGGAACTGAGTCCGATGCCAGTGCTGGAAACGGCGACGCCGTCTCCGGCCTCATCGTCCGATAAGCTGCTCAGCAGAATCGCGACGCTGCTCCTCATATTAGTCGCCGGCTTGCTGACGGTATTCGGGTACTACGCGAGTTCGATTTGCATCACGGTTGTCCTGTCGGGATTTCTTGCGGTCCTGTTTGACCCCCTGGTAGTGAAACTGGAGAAACTGCATATTCCGCGTGGTGCGGCGGCGGCGGGCATTGTGCTCGCAGGCATCGGACTGATCGGCCTGCTGGGTTACGCGCTCTATGGAAGAGCAATGAGCTTCGCAGAAGAACTTCCAGTCTATGCCTCGACGATTCAGCAAAGCATTGCGCCCATTAGTCGGAAGATCCAGAACTTTCAACAGAGTGCGGGAAACCTTACGAACGACGTGCATCCCACCAAGAAGGTCCCAGAGGTTCGGCTACAGGAATCGCCGACCTGGCCCGACTATCTGGTGCGCGGTGTGGGATCTGTGTGGGGAGCGCTGATTATTGCCGGCGTGGTTCCATTTCTCACGTTCTTCATGCTTTGCACCAAAGACCAAATGGCCATTCGAACCAATAGCCTCTTCAACTCCAGGATAGACGCGGCTCGATTCATCACCAACCTGAACCAGATGATTCACGGTTTCGTAGCTGGCAACCTTATCGTCGGCACCGTGATGGCTTTGGCCACCACGCTGGTCTTGTGGAGGCTTGGCGTGAAAGGAGCCATACCTCTCGGCGTCGCGAGCGGCCTCTTGAATCTGCTACCGTTCCTTGGACTGATCGCTGCGCTTGCTCTTCCTCTTGCCGCGGCTCTGCTACAGTTCAGCACGCCGGGACCATACATTGTGATCACTCTTACGATTCTCTTCCTGCATGTTGTGTCCGCGAATCTCCTGATTCCGAAATTTATTGCCAATCGAGTGAGTATCGGGCCGGTGGCGGCAACGGTCGGGATCCTCTTCTGGGGCTGGCTGTGGGGTGTGATGGGCTTGCTGTTGGCTGTACCGCTGACCGCATTCATCAAACTGGTCGCGGATTTGCATCCGTCCTTATGTCACTTGTCCAACATGCTGGCGCTGACGCCACGTCCGACTCCGCGTTGGGTGCGCTACAGCGAAACGGCTTTGGAAAGGGCAATTCCTTACTTTCGCCCTCGCGGGGAAAAGGTTTCTACAGGCCGCCAATCCTAGGCGACCGCATTTCATGACCTCGACCGTATTCGCAGCGCCCTTAACGGGCACCGGAGCACCTGCGGCGCGCCATCGTGCCGGAGGTACGGAGTCTGTTCAGGTTGCGAACGCTTCAGACGATATAGAGCTAAAGTGGACAGCTTAGCAGGCGCCGGTTCTGCGACACTCTGTCCATGACAACGAAAACGATTCCGGCATACCTGGAAGACGAGCGCCAAAAAGATTGCGACGCTCGGCTGCGGATGGAAGAGGAAGCCGCGCGCATTCAACCTCTGAACCATGGCCATCATCGCACTGCGAAACAGCCCAAGCGCGAATTGCCATCTGTGGCTAAAGTCGCGCCCAAACCGAGAAAGATCGCGGCACAAGCTCGAAAAAAGCCGCGCTCAGCGCGAAAGACGGCGACGAGAGCCCGCAAGGCGGCGTGAACCCAATGCTAAGCTCGCAGGGATGGCTGTGGCGGGCTCTATGAGCTACGCCATGTGAGAGAAGCTAGTGGGCTAGCAGTTACGGCGCGTAGAGCCAGCCACCTCGGCCAATACAGTGCGGACCGCTGGTACGTACCGAGTACCTCTTCCCTCGCAACGATCGCCGCGTTCAGCAGGAGACTCCTCTGCGCCATCGAGCGCCTATAGATAGATGCCTTCTCCCTGGATCGCGTTGATCATTTGGCAGTGAAGAGCAGCCAGATTGAAATCCTCCGCTTGGCACGCTTCCCGGAATGCCCCTGGGTTCTGGAGGGTGCCGTGAGTATTTCCGACTAGGTGGCCGACGCTGTTCCAGGACAGGCTAAGCACCGCCAGTTGCGCGTCAGCGGCCCAACTTTCTGAATTCTTGAAGGCGGCGTTTTGCTTCAAGATATTCTCGTTTAAATCGCGGAGAGTATTCACGCGGCCCTTCATTGATTTTTCCGTGAGCTACGGCTTGGTTCTTTCCTTGTACCATGTGTATTTGTTCGGCGGCAGTGGCGTGGCCTTGATGGTCTCCCGTACGGCCGTAATCCCCACCTTCGTGTCTGACATGTTGGCCACGCCTGTTGAACCGTCCCTGCACGGACAAGATTGCGACGCGTTCGGATCAGTACCCGGAAATCGGCTTTGCTCCGGTCAACTTCCGGGTAGTCCGTCATTTGCGAGCAACCCGCCGCCAGGCCGTGCGGCTGACTTCGCAGAAGAGGACTTCTGGCCCGGAATACATTCCGGTTGGTAGTTGCGGCGTCGTCTTCGCACTTCCGGCCACCGCTTAGAACAAGAACGTGGCAGGATATTGGGTATGGGGAAAGAGAATCCAGTGCTGGTGCTGGCGTCGGGATACGATTCGCAATTCGCCATGCTGAACGAGTTGCCGCACACAATATGTGGGGAGGTTACGGCGTGTGCCCAGGCAGGGAAAGACGCGACGGTAATTCTGCTATGGTCGGGTACGCGGGAGTTGCTGCGCGAATTGTTTGCGATATGCAGCAAGGTGCGCTGGGTCCACTCCCGTGCCGCGGGCCTGGACAACCTGTTGTTTCCGGAACTCGTTGAGAGCCAAATCCTGCTGACCAACGGCCGCGGCGTGTTCAGCGCGTCGCTTGGGGAGTTTGTACTGGCAGCGATCCTGTATTTCGCGAAGGATTTCCGGCGGATGGTTCGCAACCAGACGGCAGCTCTCTGGGAACCGTTCGACGTGCAAGAGATAAGTGGACAGACGGTTGGAATCTTGGGCTATGGCGACATTGGCCGAGCCGTAGCGAACCGCGTGCATGCGATGGGCATGCGTGTGCTCGCGACCAAGCGGCATGTTCCCGAGTCGAGCGATCCGCTGGTGGAGCACTTCTACAAGCCGGAGGAGCGGCGGGAGATGATCGCGCTCTGCGACTACATAGTGGCGACGGCCCCATTGACTGAGGAGACGCGGCACATGATCAGCGACGCGGAGTTCGCGGCGATGAAACCGACGGCGGTGGTGATCAACGTGGGACGCGGACCGGTCATTGACGAGGTGGCACTCCTCCGTGCGCTAACGGCCAAGAAGATCAAAGGAGCAGCGTTAGATGTGTTTGAGCACGAACCGCTACCGGCGGGACATCCGCTGTACAAGCTGGAGACTGTTCTGTTGTCGCCGCACTGCGCGGACCACACGGCCGACTGGCAGGATCAGGCGATGCGCCTTTTTCTGAAGCAGTATGGCAGGTTTGAGAAGGGCGAGCAGTTGGAGAACATTGTGAATAAGCGGCTGGGATATTGAGGGAGGATGCGCTCCCCCCATGAAAATGGCCCCACTGTGGCCCTGGGAAGCGCGCCAGATCAGTATCGGGAAGTCGGCCAGTGGAACGTGACATTCTGACGTTGAGTTCTCAACTGGGTTGACGCGCCGTTGGTAAAAGCAGAAAATCCCTCAGCGACTACCGGCGCTGCCTAGGCGGCGAGGAGCAGCAAGTTGAGAGATGACAACTCTGAGAAAGTGAAGCCGGCTGCTTCCTCGAATTTGTGGCGACCACTTCGTGTGCCGGTTTTCCGCAATCTATTGATTGCGGACGTCATTTCAGACGCTGGCGCATTCATGCAGAACGTGGGCGCCGCATGGCTGATGGTGTCACTCGGTGCGGGGCCAATTTATGTTGCGCTGACGCAAACTGCCGCTTCATTACCTTACTTTCTGCTGGCCCTTCCCGCGGGCTCCGCTGGCGATATCATCGACCGCCGCAAGCTGATTCTTTTCACCGAGTCGTGGATGATGGGCATCGCGCTGATTCTTGCGATCTTGACCATCGCAGGAGTGATGTCGCCATGGCTGCTGCTTGTGCTGACGTTTGCGCTGTCTGCGGGAGATGCGTTTGAAACACCGGCTTGGCGAGCAATTCTTCCGGAGTTGGTTGCCAAAGAGGACCTTGCATCGGCCTCTGCGCTGAACGGGATTGAATTCAATCTCGCCCGAGCAGTTGGGCCCGCACTCGCGGGCATGATCATATCCGCTGCCGGTGTCGCCACCGCCTTTGTGGCAAATTTCATTTCGTTCTTCGGCGTCCTTGTAGTTGTGGCCCGCTGGAAACGGCCCGTTCGCAAGAGGAGCGCGCCGCCAGAATCTTTTTCGGGAGCCACAGTCGCGGCCATTCGCTATGTCCGCCACTCGCCCGCAATCCTGACTGTATTGCTCCGAACTGGCACAGTCATGTTCTTCTCCAGCGCACTCTTTGCGTTACTGCCAACGGTTTCTCGAAGCGTGAATAGGAGCGCAACCGGCTATGGGCTGTTGCTTGGATGCTTTGGTGCCGGTGCAATCGTCGGTGCCTTGGTCATGCAACCGGCCCGCGCCAGGTGGTCCATGGATCCTATTGTGTCGACGGGCGTAGTCATCTTGGGGTTAGTGATTGTGGCGATGAGCGGGTTGCACAGCTTAACCACACTCGCTCCAGTCATGTTGATTGGCGGTGCGGCGTGGGTGATTTTCATTTCGCTGATCAACGCCCTTGTCCAGAACCTGGCGCCGGATTGGGTGAGAGCACGAGTCCTCGCCATCTTCATCCTGGTCTATCAGGGAAGTTATGCTCTCGGGACCGCGGCTTGGGGTGCTGTCGCGCAACGATCCGGCGTTCAAACCGCGCTGGTCTACGCTGGAATTGGGACAATTGCAACCGCAGCATTAGCTCTTGTCGCGCAACTTCCCCAATCGAGCGCGGATCTGAGTCCTTGGAACCACTGGCGTATGCCGGTCGTGATCGAGGAAGTTGGGGCCGATCTTCAACAAGGACCGGTGCTAGTTACGATCGAATATGCCGTCATCCCAAAACGCACGGCAGAATTTGTCGATGCGATGCATGAATACGGTCGCGTGCGACGTCGCGATGGCGCGTATTGGTGGGGGATCTTCCTTGATACGGAGGTCGCGGATCGCTATCTGGAAACATTCCTGGTGAATTCCTGGGCGGAACATCTGCGTCAGCACGAGCGGCAAACACAGGCCGACCGTGAACTGGAAGGGCGAATATACAGTTATCTCGCAGGCGGGCCGACGGTGCGTCATTTGATCTACACGTACGCGGAAGAAACCTAGCGAGTGAGCCCCTTCGCCGGTTTCCATTTTTTCGTTGAATCGCCGATATTATGCCGAGAGTCTGTAGGTAAAAAACGCCAGCGTCGCCGACGACAAGGCCAGTCCCACACACCACCACCTGGAACCGCGAATCGAAGCTACAAGAGCGAGCACTGTTGCCAACAGCGCCACGCCTAAGACGATCTTGTACTCGTGCTTTGGCCCGGCGAGACTGTTCACGAAGTGGTCTGCCCTTGGCGGGTTAAGCAGAGAAAGCCAGAGCAGCATAACCAGCAGTATTCCGATAGTGCCGAGCAGGTGATAGAGTTGTCGTCCCATCTGGGAAATATACAAAACTCGGCGCGATGACATGGCGTTTCAATTACCTCAAGAACCGCTTCTGTCAGTGCGCTATGATTTGTCGACCGCTCACGAGTCCCGGGAGGCTCGATGTCGCCCTTAGATAAGTCCACCCGCAGAGAGTTCATGGCGATCACCTCGTCTGCAGCATTGGGTGCGGCCGTGCCTTTGACCGGCGCCCAGCCGGACGCGCTCGTCTCGAATCCTCCTTCGGATCTAATTTCTGAAGAGATTCCTTATTCATCGGAAGAACTATTCGACAGCGGACCGCAGCGCACTTTCAGCGCCGACAACGCCACCCAAGTCGCGATGCCCCTGGGAGGAATCGGGGCCGGTTGCATCTGTCTGAATGGGTACGGTGGTTTGCAGGATTTTTCGATTTGGAATCATCCCTCGACGACCGCCTTACCCGAGGGCTTCGCTCCTTCGCAGGGCGCTTTCGCCATTCTCCACATCAAGGGGGAGTCTCCGGTCACCAAACTTGTGGAAGGACCCTTCCCTGTCCTGAAAATTTACGATCAGGGTCTGCAGGGCGAAGGATACCGCCGCGGTGGGTTCGAAGGCTTCCCGCGCTTTCAAAAGTGCGTCTTCAAAGGAGAGTACCCGTTCGGAGAAGCCAAACTCAGCGACTCAGCGGTTCCGTTGCAGATCTCACTCAATGCCTGGAATCCTTTTATCCCACTCGATGACAAAGACTCGGGGATACCCTGCGCCATCCTGGAATACACGCTGCACAACAGCTCACCCGGAACTGTGGAGTATGAATTCTCCTACCATCTTTCTCACATGGCGCCCGGATGCGGCGAGGATCAATCGGCAAGCCGCAATACTGTGATTTCTGAGCGGGGAGTGTTCCTGTACAACGCGGAGAAGCCTTATGCGGAAGGTTATGGCAGTGCCTGCCTAATCTCCATCGGCGACAAGCCGCGCATCAAAGGCATGTGGCTGCGCAGTCCGGGGTGGGAATTCGACTCCCTGTCGGCGCTCTGGCGCGAGGTTTCCACGGGGACGTTCACTGCGAACGACGGATCCAACGAGCTCGACAGTCGGGGGCGGAATGGCGCTTCGATTCTGCTTGCGGGAGCGCTCGCCCCAGGCGAATCACGAACTTACCCTATCGTGATCGCGTGGCATTTCCCAAATTGTTATCTGCAAGTTGGGGGCGCTGCGCTTCCTGACGCCCAAGGCGATGCCGGATGTCGTTCCTTCCCCGAAGGAACACCGCCGCCGTGGCAGCCGTATTATGCCTCAATCTGGAACGATGCCCGCGAAGTCGCCCTTTACGTCGAAGAACATTACGCTTCACTACGCGCGCGCACACTTGCGTTTAAAGAAGCGATGTTCTCCTCCACTCTTCCACCGTATGTGCTGGACGCGGTCTCCGCGAACCTGGCCATCCTCAAGTCTCCCACCGTGCTGCGTCTGGAGAATGGCGACCTCTGGGGTTGGGAAGGATGCTTTCCCGACGCTGGGTGCTGCCATGGTTCCTGCACGCACGTGTGGAACTATGCCCAGGCTTTCCCCCACTTTTACCCGCAACTGGAGCGGACTTTACGAGAACTGGAATTGGGCCGCTCGATGGACGAAAACGGTCACGTCACATTCCGCTCTGCACTTCCTGAGGGTCCGGTAAAACACGACTTCCACGCAGCTTCGGACGGGCAGTTGGGCGGAATCATGAAAGTGTTTCGGGACTGGCAAATTTCCGGAGACATGGATTGGCTTAAGAAGATGTACCCCTTGGCCAAACGCAGCCTGGACTACTGCATTCGCACCTGGGATCCCGATCACCAGGGCGGGTTGTTCGAGCCTCATCACAATACCTTCGACATTGAATTTTGGGGGCCGGACGGTATGTGCACAAGCATCTACCTTGGCGCCCTCTCGGCGCTCACAGAAATGGCTAGAGCTGTTGGTCAGGATCAGGATGCCGCATTTTACGACGATCTGGCCCATCGCTGTGCGCGCTTCATGGAAGAACATCTCTTCAACGGCGAATACTTTCAGCAGAACGTCCAGTATCTCGGACTGCGCAACACCTCGTTTGCCACCATGGTCGCCGAGGTCGACGAACACAGCAGTGAAATGCAGAGGCTCCTGCAGCGTGAAGGCCCCAAATATCAATACGGCAACGGGCGCCTCTCGGACGGCGTGATTGGCGCGTGGATGGCGCGAGTGTACGGAATCGATACCCCGCTTGCTCGCAAGAGCGTTCAGAAGACGCTGCAAGCCATCTTCAAGCACAATTTCAAGATCGACCTCAGCCAGCATGCCAATGCGCAACGTCCCGGATACGCCATGGGCCACGAGCCGGGATTGCTGTTATGCACTTGGCCCCTGGGTGGCAAACCTACTTTGCCTTTTGTTTACTCCGACGAAGTCTGGACCGGAATCGAATATCAGGTAGCCTCACATCTCATTGCAGAAGGGTTCGTCAAAGAGGGATTAACCATAGTTAAGGCCTTGCGCAGCCGCTACGACGGGCGGATTCGTAACCCTTGGAACGAATATGAGTGCGGCAACTACTACGCCCGCGCGATGTCGAGCTATGCACTGCTCGGTGCCCTGTCCGGGTTCCGTTATTCCGCCGTACATAAGACGCTCTGGTTTGGTCCCCAGCTCACGGTTCGCCCGTTCAAGACCTTTTTCTCCACCGCTTCAGGTTTTGGCACCATCGAACTCGGTGGGAGGTCGCTCCGCATTCAATTGCTCGAAGGAGTGCTTGCGCTAGAAAAGCTTGTGCTTACCGATGGGGCGCAGACTCAGACCCTCGAATGGAGAACCACCCTCCAGCCGGGCGCCCCTGCGATCAAGAACATCTGAATCGAACGGCATCCCCTTCGCCTCACAACTCAGGATTCCCCCGGGGCCCACGAGAGGAGTGACCATGCCGATTTCTCGCTAACCTATTCCGTCCCCGAACGTCCCCTTGTATACAAAGGGGGAACTATGAGAGTCTCCCTTTTTGCAGGGATACGAATGGATACAGCAAAGCTGGAATTCTTTCGCGGCACGCTTGACGTCCTCATCCTCAAGGCCCTGGTCTGGGGACCGCTTCATGGTTATGCCATCACCAACCTGCTCCGCCGTCAGAGTGACGATGCCCTGCTGCTCGAACAGGGCACGCTCTATCCTGCCCTCTGGCGACTGGAAAACAAGGGATTGCTGGACGCTGAGTGGGGACTTTCTGAAAACAATCGTAAGGCCAAGTTCTACCGGCTCACTCCCGAGGGCCGGCGTCAACTGCGTCATGAAGTAAAAACCTGGGAGGCGTACGCCACCGCCGTCGCCAAAGTGCTCGGTGCGACGCAGCCTCCGTTGCCGAAGGAGATTGCATGACACCCACTCCTCTCTGGCGCCGCTACGCCCGCCTGTTCGGCCCCGACCCCGCCGCCGACGTGAAAGACGAGCTCAGCTTTCACCTGCAAGCCAAAATTGACGACCTCGTAACCCAGGGCTGGTCCCCTGAATCCGCCCGCCAGGAAGCCGAACGCCAGTTCGGAGATCTGCGCGCCGTGCAACAAATCGGCGTGCGCATAGGAGAGAAAATGGAACGCCGCAAACGGCTCCGGGATTACTGGAACGACTCACTGCAGGACGTGCGCTATACCTTCCGCACACTCGGCCGCGACCCGAGTTTCGCCGCCATCTCTATCCTCATCCTGGCTCTCGCTATCGGCGCCAACATCGCTGTCTTCAGTGTGGTCAACACGCTGCTCCTGCGTCCGCTGCCATTTCCCGATTCGCGCCAGCTCGTGTGGATTGCGCCGCCACCGACCGCGTGCGGCCTGTCGTGTGCTACCTACTCCGCCGACGCCTACGAGGAATTCCGCGACCAGAGCCGTGCCTACCAGGACGTGACCGGATACATGGCCTTCTCCACTCCTGACAACATGCGGCTCACCGGCCGCGGTGAGCCCGAGCCCGCCACCAGCTTCGAAGTCATCGGCAACTTCTTCCAGGTTCTCGGCGTGCAGCCTGCCCTGGGTCGCTTGTTCACTCAGGACGAATCTCGCGGCTCGCACCCGATTGCTCTATTGGCGAATGCCTACTGGCGGCGCCAGTTCGCCTCCGATCCAGCCATCGTGGGCAAGGCTATCGAGTTGAACGGGACGCCGGTGACCATTGTGGGCGTCTTGCCTGACAGCTTCGACTTTGGCGCGGTGTTTTCTCCCGGCGCGAAAGTCGATCTCTTCACCCCGCTCGACCTAAACATGGAGCGTGATTGGGGCAACATTGTCACCCTCGTCGGACGCCTAAAGCCGGGTGTGACTGTGGCCCAAGCGCTCGACGATGCCAACCGCATCGCGCCGAACATCTATTTCAATGTGAAGTATCCGCAGACGCTGGGCCGCTATAAAGGCGATCTCATTCCGGTGCCGCTCAAGGATTACGTGACGGGAAAACTCCGTCGATCTCTGATTGCGCTATGGTGCGCGGTAGGTGCGATTCTGCTGATCGCCGGCGTGAACCTCTCGAACCTGCTTCTGGCTCGCGCCGTCGCGCGCGCCAAGGAGTTTGCCGTCCGTGGTGCACTTGGGGCGAGCCGCGGTCGCATCGTGCGTCAGTTACTGATGGAAAGTCTCGTGCTCTCCAGTGCAGGGGCGGCTCTCGGGCTGGGATTGGCTGTCATTCTGATTGCATGGCTCGCGCATCAGGGATCCGTGGCTTTGCCGCTCCTCAGCGCCCTTCGCATCGATAGCCAGGCGCTGGGCTGGACGGTTCTCGTTGCCGTCTTCACCGCCATGATCTTCGGCCTGCTTCCAGGGCTCAGAATAGCCAGCGGCAATCTTCAGGAGATGCTCAAGGACTCCGGCCCGGGTGCAGGACTTGGCCGCAAGCACGAACGTGTCCGCGCCGCGCTGGTGATCTTCGAGGTCGCGCTCGCTTGCGTGCTCCTGGTGAGCGCTGGCTTGCTGCTGCGCAGCTTTGTCAAAGTGCTCGATGTGGACCTCGGCTTCCAGCCCGACCGCGCCGCCTCCATCAAGGTCGATTACGACGATAGCGCGCCTTCCGAAGAAGCCAGACAGGCCAAACGCGGCGAAATCTTCCAGCAGATCATTGCCCGCGTAAGCGCGTTGCCCGGCGTCGAGGCCGCTGGCATGTCCGATTATCTTCCGCTGGGACCGAACCGCGAATGGGATACGCCCGTGCCGAAAGGGAAGATCTTTTCTCCCGGCGAACTGCCCGACCCGCTTGTCTATGTGATCACCCCGGGATTCATTCGTGCTCTGGGCATTCGGATGCACGGCCGCGATTTCACCTGGGCTGATGGCCCGCACGGTGAGAGAGTCGTCCTCATTAACGCCTCGGCCGCTCGCGTCTACTGGCCCGGTGAGGACGCTGTCGGCAAGATTCTCATGCGCGATAAAGAGGAAGACCGAGTGGTCGGCGTCGTCGACGATATTCACGAAGAGACTGTGGAGGGTGGAGCCGGTTCGCAAATCTACTATCCGGCAATGCAGCAGGGGCCGTCGGGCGCACAACTGGTGGTCCGCACCAGTCTGCCGCCCGCAACCCTCGCCGCGAGCGTCCTACGCGCATTGCGCGAGTTGAATCCAAAACAACCGTCCGCCGAATTCCGGCCCATCCAGACCATCGTCGACCGCGCCGTTTCCCCGCGCCGCTTTTTCATGTTCCTGGTGGCGGCTTTCGCCGGACTCGGGCTGGTGCTGGCCGCACTCGGCATCTACGGAGTGATCTCGTATTCGGTCACGCAGCAAGCGCAAGCCATCGGCATCCGCATGGCGCTCGGCGCAAGCGTCGGGCACGTGCAGCGCCAGGTGCTGGGCGGTACGCTGCGCTTGGCGATTGCCGGCACGGCGCTGGGCACATTGATCGCACTCGCAGTCGCCAAGCTGATTTCTTCGCTACTATTTGCAACCTCGTCCTGGGATCTGCCAACGTATCTCGGAATGGCACTGGCTCTGCTGCTGGTTGCAGCCATTTCCGGGTACATTCCAGCCCGCCGCGCGTCTGGCGTCAACCCCGTGGAGGTGTTGCGCAGCAATTGACCATAGAACATGGTGTCGCCTTTACGGCGAACCTTTGATCGAACCTCGGAGTCGAAACGCTCAGAGAAGACCCTGCCGGCTCCAGACCCGATAATCGGTTTCGGAGAGCGGAGTCTTGTCCCGAAGAGCCCGAAGTCTTCTGTCCCATCCTTAACATGAACAGCGTGCTTGACCGAAGAGCTTTAGGTCTTGATTTATGACTCGCAAGCAAATCTCGTGATCTTAATCACAATTCTTCTCGCCTGTCCGCTTCCCCACAGACCCATAACCAAAGCAGGAAACAATTGACTTCCGATGCCGGGGGTGAAATCATTATTTTGTCGAGTGCGGAGCAATCCTGCCCGCACAAGTTTGACGTTGTTCTCGCCTTCTTGCGCATTTATTCATCCCTTCATAGGAAGTTGATTCATTCTGTGCATTCGGAACTCCTGAAAGGAGGCCGATCATGAAGTCCGTGGTAGCCGCAAAGAATCTCAGCAAATTTGATCCCAAGACCTTTCTCAATACCATGGATAGCGGTAGGAAGATCACAGCATTTACCAAGAAGCAGCCGATCTTTGTTCAGGGCGACCCGTCCGATTGTGTTTTTTATATACAGAAAGGAGAAATAAAACTCACGGTTGTGTCGAAGAGCGGGAAGGAAGCCACAATCGGCATTCTGAACGAGGGCGATTTCTTCGGAGAAAGTTGCCTTACCGGGCAGCCTTTCCGCTTGTGCTCCGCAACTGCAATCACCGATTGCTCCGTGATGCGCATCGACAAGAAGTCCATGATGGAAGTGCTTCACCGGGAACAGACGTTTTCCGATTTGTTCGTTGCCTATTTGCTGACACGGAACATCCGATACGAAGAAGATCTGGTTGACCAACTTTTCAATTCCAGCGAAAAGAGACTAGCTCGGATTCTGCTGTTACTGGCTCACTTCGGCAAGGAAGGCGTGCACGAGACTCCCATCCCCAATTTCAGTCAGGAGACCCTGGCAGAGATGATAGGCACGACTCGCTCGCGGGT
>PLBY01000045.1 GCA_003134655.1 Acidobacteriaceae bacterium | reverse complement strand
GCTTCCCCATCAACAACACGCAGAGCATCAACGTCGTGCAGGGATTCCCCAACGATGTGGGAGTCGACAACGCGCTGGGCAAAGTAGATTTCAACATCAATCAGAAAAACAGCATCAGCGGCATGTACTTCTACGGAAACAACAATGGGACGGTCGAGGATTTCCCGGAACTGCAATCCAATTGGCGTTCCAAGATCCACACCCGGGCGCAGGTCGTGGGCGGAAACTGGATCTGGACTCCGGGCACCCGTTGGGTGAACGAAGCGCGCGTCGGCTACAACCGCCTCTACCAACCCACGTTGCCCGGTGATCTCGGCACGCCGGCATCCGGCTACGGTCTCAACACGGGTGTGAGCGGACCCTTCACGGGCGGACTGCCTCGCATTGGTTTCGCCGGAGCATTTGTTCCCGGCCTGGGCGCCTTCAAGTGGCCCAAGTTCCAGGGACCGGACGCGAGAACTCAGTTCATCGACCACGTGTCCTATACAGCTGGGAAACATTCTCTGAAATTCGGCGGCGATCTGCACCACAACGCCTTTAACGGCGGAGCTTTCGGCAACGCTCGAGGCAGCATCACGTTCCTGGGCGGCGTCGCTATCGGAACCGGAGCAGGCTCAACCGCGTTGGAAGATTTCTTCGCCGGCGATCCGTTCAAAGCATCCGTACAGGTTGGCGACCCCACTCTGCATATTCACAACTGGGCCTACGGCCTGTTCCTGCAGGATGACTGGCGTGCCAACAAGAACCTGACGGTCAACTTCGGCGTGCGGTATGAGTACAGTTCCGTCATCAAAGAGCAGCACAACCTGCTGGGGAATTTCGATCCCAACTCGCCCACCGGTTTGATCCAAGTTGGACAGAGTGGCGTCAGCGGCCCCTACAATCCCGACCACAAGAACTTCGCCCCCCGCTTGGGCTTTGCCTGGGACGTAAACGGCAAAGGAAAGACAGTCATCAGAGGCGGAGCGGGCCTGGTGTACGAAACCGTGAACTGGGAAGCGATGCTGGCTTTCAACAACGCTTTTGGCCTGGGCAACGTGCCCACGGCCGCCACGATCGATGCGGCGGGAGACACTGCAGGCGGCACGATCACGGCCGGCAATCTGGCGATCCCACCGGTCCTACCGCAGTGGGACAGCGGTGTGCCCATCTTCGGACCCAACGTCAGCACGACCAAGCTCAACTGCGATCCAGTAAACGCGGCCCCATGCCCCATTATGAGCGTGGCCCGCAACCTGACCACTCCTTACGTCTGGCACTGGACGATCGGGATGCAGCACTCGTTTACCCCGAATCTTTCGCTGGAAATGTCGTACGTGGGAAATCACGGGTCGAATCTGATCGGCATTCGCGATATCAATCAGGCACCAGTAGGCTCGGGCTGGCCCGCAGCAAACATCGCTACGTGTAATCTCCCAGTGAATCTCGTCAATGGCCAGTACGATACCCTCAACAATCCAGCATGCCAGGTCGCTGACGAGCAGGGGCCGCGCCCCTTCAACACGAAATTTCCTTACCTGAGCAACATCTTCCAGATGGGAAATGTCTACCGGTCGAACTACGACGCTTTGCAGGTCACGTTGACCTCTCGCAACTATCACGGGCTGAGCATGGTGGCCGGCTACACCTACGGCCACTCGCTCGACGCCGTCGGCGCCAATTGGGACTTTGGCTACGGAGCCGGCCTGCCGCAGGACTCGACGAATGTAGGACGGGAATACGGGAACAGCGACTTTGACATTCGACAGCGCTTCACGCTGTCGTTCACCTATGCGATCCCCGGACGCAAAGGCTTCGCGCAGATGATGGAGGGTTGGGAACTGAATTCCATCGTGACGCTGCAAAGTGCGCAACCCTGGGGCCCGATTGATCTGGGTACTGACGCCGCAGGCACCGGGCCGCTGCCGGTCAGTCCTCCCGCGAACGAACCGATCCGTTGGAGCTTCTACGGAAAGCCGTCGGACTTCAAGTCGACTTCGACCGGGATTCCACATTTCGGCGGCAACAACAGCCCATCAGATCCCAGCAACAATGCGGCGTGCAACGCGAAAGCGCTCGCGCTGGATGGGGGTAGCCCCGGCGCTTCTACTGAGTCGCTCGCCTTCTTTGGCTGCTACGCCCAAGGCACTTCCGTCATGATTCCGCCACCGTTGGGACAATTCGGCAACATGGGGCGGAACACGTTCCGCGATACGGGCTTCCGAAACTTCGATTTCTCCGTTGCCAAGAACTGGCATCTCGGCGAAAAGGTTCGGGTCCAGTTCCGTGCCGAATTCTTTAACATTTTCAACCATCCGAATTTCGCCAATCCTTACGGAGGACAAAACGGATTCGGGTTGAACGATCCGTCGGCTCAACCGTTCGGCTGCGGATGCGCCACACCTGACGTAGCTGCCGCCAATCCCGTCATCGGGTCGGGCGGAAGCCGCGCCATTCAGTTGGGGTTGAAGTTTACGTTCTAGGACCGCAGTCGATTCAGAGACGCGTATCGAAGGCCGGACTCATTCCGTCCGGCCTTTTCTTATCTACTTCGCTCGCATAACAGCGGGCAAGACTATCTGGGGATCACGCATCATGAAAAACAGAATCTCATTCATTTTCTTAACGCTGTTGCTTGTCTGCACCTTGATGACTGAACTCGTTCTCGCGCAGAAGGAAGAGCGCCGCGAGCGCACCATCGATGAGGTCAAAATCGAAGCCGTTCACCGTGCTGAAGTCGGACAGTATCCGCTAATCGGGCTCGATCCGGCAGATGTGAAGGAAGCGTTTGAGACCATTCACACTGCCGACAAGGACGAATGGGCCGCCGGCTTCATGCGCGTTGGCGATCACTACTTCAACGAGGCCAAGTCGCTGGAGAAGAGCGATCCCACCAAGGCCAATGCCGACTACATCCGCGCCTGGCGCATCTATTCTTTTGGACGCTGGCCGTTTCCCGCTTCTCCGGGCAAGCAGCGCTCCTATGAGAAGGCGCTCGAGTCTTTCCTGGCGCACGCGAAGTTGATGGATCCGCCGCTGGAAGTGGTGAGGATTCCTTTCGAAGGCAAAGAGATCGTCGGCTACCTGCGCCTCCCCAAGAATGCGAAGGGACCCGTGCCGCTGGTGATCTCGGTCAACGGCCTCGACAGCCGCAAAGAAGATCTGACGGAGAGCTTCAGCGCGATTCTCCCCTTCGGCATCGGATACCTCGCCGTCGACGGTCCCGGCACCGGACAGGCGCCCATCAAGGTCAGTGAAACGTCCGAGCGCATGCTCTCGAAAGTTCTCGACTACGCGCAGTCGCGCCCGGAGGTCGACAAGAATCGCATCGCGATCCACGGCGTCAGTTGGGGAGCGTACTGGGCCACGAAGATGGCGATCGTAGAGCACACACGCCTGCGCGGGTGCAGCGCCCAGTCGCCTCCCGTCCACGAATTCTTCCAAAAGGATTGGCTGCTGAACCATCTGGTCGGCAACCGCGAATATCTCTTCGACCAGGTGCCCGCGCTCATGAACGTGTATGAAGGCGTTCACACCCTCGAAGAGATGGCCGAGTTCGCGCCCAAGCTGTCGCTGGTGACTCAGGGCCTGCTCGGCAAGCCCATGGCGCCCATGCTCATCCTGCAAGGCGCCCTCGACACGCAGGTCCCCATCGCGGACGACTATCTCCTGCTGAGCAACGGCGATGTTCCCAAGGACGCGTGGATCAACCCGCGCGGCGGCCACCTCGGACGGCAAGTCGGCGTGTGGCCCGATCCCAGGATTTTCAAAGAAGTCATCATTCCGTGGCTGGTGAAGACGCTGCAGGCACCAGCGAACTAGACCGCTCCTCTTAACACCAAGAATTTGGGACGAGATTTTTCAGCAGGCTGGGAATCGATGTTTTGATGCTGGTTGGACCACCGTACCAAGTTCGAATTACTTACTATGTCTACTCCACACTCGACGCCCCAGTCCGACGCTCCCGCCCCGCCCCCGAAACGCTTCTATGCGTCGCTCTGGGTGCAGGTCAGTTTCGGAATCGTAGTCGCGGTCATCTTCGGCTACATCAGTCCCGCAAAAGCAGTCGCGATGAAACCGCTGGGCGACGCCTTCATCCGCCTGATCACCATGATCATTACAGTGATGATCTTCTGCACCGTGGTTACCGGGATCGCCGGGATGCGGGATTTGCGCAAGGTCGGCCGCGTCGGAGGGAAAGCTCTTCTCTATTTCGAAATCGTCTCGACCCTCGCGCTGGTCGTCGGATTCATCGTCGGGAACGTGGTGCATCCCGGTACCGGTTTCAACGTGGACGCATCGACTCTCGACACGCGCGCCGTTGCCGATTACGCAGGACAGGCCAAGGCGCAGACGGTCACCGACTTTCTGATGCACATCATCCCGACGACCATCGTGGATGCGTTCGCCAAAGGCGACATCCTGGAAGTCGTCTTCGTTTCGATCCTGTTCGGACTTGCCATGTCGGCAGCGGGAGAACATGCCAAGCCTCTGGTCACTCTGCTGGAGTCTCTGACCAAGGTCGTGTTCCGCATGGTCAACATTGTCATGAAACTTGCGCCCGTCGGCGCATTTGGCGCCATGGCGTTCACCATTGGCAAATACGGACTCTCTTCCCTGGGCCCGCTGCTCCGGCTGATCGCTTCGTTCTGGATCACTTCGATTCTGTTTGTCTTGATCGTATTCGGCGCAGTCGCGTGGCTGGCGGGATTCAGCCTGTTGAAATTCCTGCTGCGGATTAAAGAAGAAATTCTTCTGGTGCTGGCTACCAGTTCGTCCGAGACCGCCATCCCCACGCTGATGGAAAAGCTGGAAGAACTCGGCTGCTCGCGGTCGCTGGTCGGATTGGTCGTTCCCACGGGCTACACGTTCAACACCGATGGCAGCGCGCTGTATATGACACTGGCCGCGCTGTTCGTTGCGCAGGCCACGAATACGCATTTGACGTTCCTGCAACAGGCAACGCTTTTTTCGGTCGCAGTGCTGACCTCGAAGGGCGCGAGCGGCGTGCAGGGGGCATCATTCATCGCGCTGGTCGGAACCTTGAGCGTAATTCCGACAATTCCGGTTGCTGGAATGGCGCTCATCCTCGGCATCGACCGCTTCATGAGCATGTTCCGCGCTTTGGTCAATATGATCGGCAATGGCGTGGCCACGTTGGTGGTAGCGCGTTGGGAAAATGAATTGGATCGGGAGACGCTGCAGCGGAACCTAGCGTGAGAACCGACCCCGTTCGTGGAAGAAAGCGAGTGGGCTCGGCGACTATTTGGACATCAGAAAACGATCCGAACTTGGACGATGCTGAGTAACCTCGTTGATCGCCTGGGCGGCACGGGCACCGGCTTCGCACCGATCCTGATAAGGAGGAGGAAGAAAGAGCTCAGCGTCATCCAAAGCATGCAGAGTATTAGGGTAGTCATCAGCATGGAGCCTCGCAAGCGTTTTGCTCGATCGCCGCGTGCCAGAGATCGCAGTTTGAAGCAATCTCAATATTTTCCTGTAACACCCCTGACCTGTCTGTTCAAAATTGCACTCTTTTGCCGATTCTTAATTGGGGATTAGGACTCCCCGGAGGACGCGTCCGCTTCTTTTGGACTGTTTGAAATACTGCTATTTCAGCGACAACCCGCGAGCGAGCATTTACGATGAGTTTCAGTTGGGAGCGGACACCTATGACGGGAAGAATTGCCCTGGTTACCGGAGCCAACGGCGGCCTTGGAACGTACGTCACGAAAGCCTTGCTGGACGCCGGTTTTTCCGTTGTCGGCCTCGCGCCAAGAATCCAGCAGTCCGATTTCGACAACCCGAACTTCACTGCGCTCCCCGCCGCGCTCGACAGTCTCGACGCCGCGAAGAAGGCAGCCGACACGGTCATCGCCCGCTTCGGAAAACTCGACGTCCTGGCCCACCTGGTCGGCGGCTTTGCTGGAGGCCAGACAGTCGCCGACACTGACGACGCCACCTTCCAGCGCATGTTCGACATGAACCTCCACAGCGCATTTCACACTTTGCGGGCGGTCCTCCCGCACATGCGCAAAGCAAAAGCCGGACGCATCATCGCCATCGGCAGCCGCGCCGCGGAAGCTCCCGGCGCGAGCGTCGGCGCCTACAGTGCGTCCAAGGCGGCGCTCGTATCGCTGATCCGCACCGTCGCGATCGAAAACAAAGACGCCGGCATCACCGCCAACGTCTTGCTGCCCGGTACGATCGACACTCCCGCCAACCGCAATGCCATGCCCGGCGCCGATGTTTCGCAGTGGGTGCAGCCGGCATCCATTGCCAGCCTCATCGTTTGGCTCGCCAGCGATGCGGGAAAGGACGTGACCGGAGCAGCCATTCCCGTGTATGGGGAAGGACTGTGAAAGACTGTGGAGGCAGATGCGCTGTTTCCCGAAAGGGTACGTAACCCTTTCGTAACCCTCGATGGTGCACAATTTTTGTTGCACTTTAACACTGGTGAAATATCTTGCATGTAGCCTTTTCAGGAGGGGCCCATGGGTTCAGCCCGCGTCGCGAAGTCCTTGCCGCTGCAGGTGGCTGCCATCTGTTACCGCAGGCGCGGTACGGCAATTGAGTTCCTTCTGGTTAATACTAACGGTGGCAACAAATGGACTTTCCCCAAGGGATCGACCGACGCCCGACTGTCGCATAGCCAAGCCGCTGAACGCGAAGCCGCGGAAGAGGCCGGCGCTCTGGGCACGATCGAGCCGCGCCACTTCCACCTCTACATTCATTCCAAGGGCGTTTTCTGGCAACCCGGCGGCGTGCAGGAATTCGTCATCAAAGCCTTCCTGATGGAAATCCATCAAATGCGCCGCCCCGACGAAGACAACCGCCGCCCCACATGGTTCAGCCCGGAAGAAGCAAAGCGCCGCCTGGCGAAGGGGCGCGAAGTGAAATATCTTCACGAACTCGAAGCCGTGATCGACCGCGCGCTCGAACGGATCCAGTTCCACCACGAACTCTGGGGAACCTATCCCGGCCCGCGCAACGCTCGGCCAGCAAGAGATCCCATCGCGAACGTAGTCTGGCCGTGAGTAGTTGTTCCTCTGTGTCCTCTGTGTCCTCTGTGTCCTCCGCGTCCTCTGTGGTTAACCGCTTTTCGTGTGAGTGTCGACCGTCCCCGTTTATGAGACGATAATCCCAGCCCATGATTCAGCTCTCCGGCGCCGGAAAACGTTTCGGCCACAAACTCCTCTTCGAAAATGCGGACTGGCTCATCACGAACCATGACCGCATCGGCCTCGTCGGTGGCAACGGCACCGGCAAGTCCACGCTGATGAAGGTTCTCGCCGGCATGGACACGTTCGACTACGGCAGCCTCGTCGTCGCTAAAGGAACCTCCGCCGGATACCTTCCGCAGGATGGCCTCACCCTCTCCGGCCGCAGCGTCTTCGCCGAGTGCATGTCGGTGTTCGACGATTTGCGAGCGATGGAGACTGAACTCGAATCACTCACGCACAGCATGGCGGAACTCGACCATACCAGCCCGGAGTATTCCGCCGTCGCCGACCGCTACCACCGCGTGGAACACGAGTTCCGCACCCGCGACGGCTACTCGATCGAAGCCGAAGTCGGGCGCGTTCTGATGGGCTTGGGCTTCACCAAAGAAGACTGGCCGCGCCTGACCGACGAGTTCTCCGGCGGATGGCAGATGCGCCTCGCCCTCGCCAAGCTTCTTTTGCAACAACCCAACCTCCTGTTGCTCGACGAACCCACCAACCATCTCGATCTCGAAGCCCGCAACTGGCTGGAAGAATATTTGCAGAATTATCCGCACGCCTTCGTGCTGATTTCGCACGACCGCTACTTTCTGGACGTCACGGTCAACAAGATCGCGGAAATCTGGAACAAACGCTTCTGGTTCTACACGGGAAACTACGACAAGTTCCTGTCCCAGAAGACGCAGCGCAACGAGCAACTGACCGCCGCCTACCGGAACCAGCGCGACCGCATCGAGCAACTCGAAGTGTTCATCAACCGCTTCCGCTACCAGGCGACGAAGGCTAAGCAGGTACAGAGCCGCATCAAGGAACTGGAGAAGATCGAGCGCATCGAAATTCCGCCGGAAGAGAAGACCATCCACTTCTCGTTCCCGCAGCCCAAGCCCAGCGGTCGCATTGTGGCCGAGTTCGAGGGCGTCGCCAAGAGTTATCCGGGCAAGAATGGTGGTGCCGACAAAGAAGTCTTCCGCAACGTCGACTTCATGATCGAGCGCGGAGACCGCATCGCCCAGGTAGGCGTCAACGGCGCTGGCAAGTCCACCCTAATCAAGCTGCTCGCCGGAACCGAAAAGGTCACGCGGGGCGAATACCGCCTCGGCCACAACGTGGAAGCCGACTACTTCGCGCAGGACCAGTACAAGGAACTCGATCCCGACGCCCGCATCCTCGACGATCTGGGAGATGCATCGCCCGGCCGCGGCGACACCGAACTGCGCAGCCTGCTGGGATGTTTCCTGTTCTCCGACGAAGACGTGTTCAAGAAGATCGGCGTTCTCTCCGGCGGCGAGCGCGGCCGCTACGCCCTGCTGCGCCTGCTGCTGCATCCCGCGAACTTCCTGTTGCTCGACGAACCGACCAACCACCTCGACCTGCGCGCCAAGGACGTGCTGCTCGACGCTCTCGTGAAATACACGGGCACGGTCGTCTTCGTCTCGCACGACCGATACTTCATCGACAAGCTGGCCACGCGCGTCTTCGAAGTCGGCGGCGGCAAGGTTGAAGTCTTCCCCGGCAACTACGAAGACTATCTCTGGCGCAAACAGGGCGGACAGCACGTCGCGCCCACGCTCGATGACGTCCCCGGAGTGAAAGCGCCTCGACATGAGCCGGCACCCGCGCCAAAGTCCGCCGCCGCAACCGCGCCTGCAAATGGAAATGGATCCGGCGATCCGGTCGAAGCCAAGAAGCGCCTGAATCCCATCAAGCGGAAACAGATGGAAGACCGGGTTCACCAATTAGAAGAAGAAATCAGCCGGACCGAGGCCTCCATCGCGCATCTTGAGACAGCCATGCAGAATTTCGTCAGCGCCGAAGACAGCCAGCGCCAGTCGCAGGAACTTGACCAGCACAAGGCAAACCATGCTGCGCTAATCAAAGAGTGGGAAGACATGGCCGAAGCCCTGCAAGGCTCCGACTAGCGCGAATCCGGCCTCCGCACCCGGACACCACCTTCCGTAACCTCTCCCGCCCTTACGCCTGTGCGATATTCAGGGTGGCCAAGTGGCCAGCAACTGCCGCAGGCCACAAATTTCAAGACCAACCGCAGGAATAGGTGCCAGGAACCCAAGGGCAAGGCGCCGCGCGGGAACCCAAGGAAGGTCGCATGCTTCAGTCGTCGGAGAACTCGTTTAACCAAAAGGCCGGCTCGCCGGTCCCCAACCCCAACTCTTACAACCCAGTCAAAACCGTCACTGCTCCCGTGGATCAGGCCACCATCGGCCGCACTTTGGTCATCAAGGGCGAAATCAGCGGCTCCGAAGCTCTCTACATTGACGGCTGCATCGAAGGCAAAATCACCATGCCCGAGAGCCGCGTCACCATCGGCCGCAACGGCAAGGTTGACGCCAGCATTCAGGCCCGCGAAGTTGTGGTCATGGGCAAGGTGACCGGCAACATCGAGTGCAGCGACCGCGTCGATATCCGCGCCGAAGGTTCGGTCGCGGGCGACATCTCCACCGTGCGCATCAGCGTCGAAGACGGCGCTTCGCTCAAGGGTGGAATTCAGGTTCGCAACGAAGGCAAGCAGAACGCGCAGCCGAAGGCATCCGAGGCTCCCAAGGGCATGGCTGCAACAGCTAGCGCGTAATTTGGCAGGCCGAACGTCTGGGGTAAATCAGGGGCACGCTCACGCGTGCCCCTCTCGCTTTCCGCTCAAACTCTTCATCGCATTGGGCTTATGTCATTTGTACGTACATACTGGTACGTATAAATATCAAGCGCGCTTGAGTTTTACGCGGTTTTGGCAGCGCGCAAAAGACGTCCGCTCACTTCGCAGAATGCCCTTTGCGGGGCCGACAACGGCCCTTGCTGCGACGATCGACTCCGCGGACGAGGAATGTATCAGACGCAGCAAAAAGAAAGGCCCTGGAGCTTGCCGGGGCCGTTCTACGACTTTTCAATCACTTACACGAAGACACAACGACTTACAAAAATCGGCAGGTGAAAACTTACAAAACCGGACGGCTTTTTACTTCTTCTCCGCCGGCCGCAAATCGAGCGCCGCCGAATTCATGCAATAGCGCAACCCCGTGGGCGCCGGACCATCCTCGAACACGTGCCCCAGATGCGCATCACACTTGGCGCAGCGAACTTCGGTCCGCACCATCTCGTACTGTGTATCCCGATGCTCGACCACTCCGCCGCCCTCGGCAGGCTTGGTGAAACTCGGCCACCCCGTCCCTGAATTAAACTTCGTCTGCGAATCAAACAGCGGCGATCCGCAGCACACGCAGTGGTACATCCCCGGCTCTTTCGTATTCCAGTATTTCCCGGTAAAGGCACACTCGGTCCCCGCCTGGCGCGTCACATGAAACTGCTCGTCGGTCAGCTGATTCTTCCACTCCGTTTCCGACTTCGTAACCTTCTCAACCGTCTTTTCTGACATGAATGAACCCCATTTTCGATGATTAATCTCAACACTGATTGGATGTACGAAAGGCCTAAAAAGTGACATCGGCAACGGCCAACTACTTCCCCACTTCCTCACCCACCCCTCGATACTTTCCCCGGAAGAACAGCAGCGGTTCTCCCTCCCGCACCACCACGTCCTCCACTTGCGCAATAAAAATAGTGTGATCCCCGGCTACCTGCGCCGAATCGAGGCGGCATTCCAGGTACGTCAGCGCCCCATGCAGCATCGGAGTCCCAAGTTTAGTGCGATCAAAACGCGCGCCCGCCTCGGCCGCCGCTTTCTCGTGCGTGCGCTCGGCGCGTGCGTAGTACTCCGAAATCGCCCGCTGATCCTCGCAGAGCACGTTGATCCCAAATCGTTTCTTGGTGTGGAGATGCGTGTGCGTCCTCGTGCTGTTGTCGACGCAAACCAGCACCAGCGGCGGATCGAGCGAGACCGAAGCGAACGCGTTGGCGGTCATGCCGTGCACCTCGCCCTCGAGATCGACCGTAATGATCGTCACCCCGGTGGCGAAGCATCCCATCGCTTTGCGAAATTCCAGAGAATTCAAGCTCATCGCTGCTTCTGTGCTTCTGTTCCTGTGTGGGGCCGGGTCTTTGACCCGGCCGCGGCCCGTAGGGCCGCATTTTCTTCTAACCACAAATCAAGCTTCAAGCCAGACCCCAGCGGCGCTTCGCGCCGCGACCGGGTCGAAGACCCGGTCCCACACGAATCAACCATCTCACACGAACCGCTACATTACCACGACACGTTGTATCATTCGATGGACGTGACCGTCACCTCCATCGCGCCTGCGGCTCCCATTTCTCGTGGAGATGCCCTGCACCTGATCGGCTGCTCCGACGAAGATCTCCCCGAGTTGCTTGCCGCCGCCCGCGCCGCCAAAGAACGCTTCAAGCCTGGCGCTATTACTTATTCGCGCAAAGTCTTCCTTCCGCTGACCAATCTCTGCCGCGACTACTGCGGATACTGCACCTTCCGCCGCGATCCTGGCGATCCCGGCGCGCATACCATGACCCCGGACGAAGTCCTCTCGGTCGCCCGCGCCGGCGAGAAACTCGGATGCACCGAAGCCCTCTTCAGCCTTGGCGACAAGCCCGAACTGCTGTTTCCCGAGATGCGTGAGACGCTGCGACACCTCGGTTACAAGTCGACGCTGCACTATCTCGAGGCCATGTGCGAGCTCGTGCTGCGCGGGACCAGCCTGCTGCCTCACCCGAATCCCGGCCTGCTCAGCGCCGAATGGATCGCCCGTCTCGCCGCCGTCTCCCCCAGCATGGGCCTCATGCTCGAGACCACCAACGCAGCTCTGCTGGCTCCCGGCGCGGCGCACGACAACGCTCCCGACAAAGTCCCGGCCAAGCGCCTGCGCACCATCGAAGATGCCGGCAAGCAGAATGTCCCTTTCACCACGGGCCTGCTGATCGGCATCGGAGAATCACTCGAAGACCGCGTTGACACGCTGCTCGCGATCCGCGATATGAACGACCGCTACGGCCACATCCAGGAAGTGATCGTGCAGAACTTCCGCGTGAAGCCTGCGATTCCCATGGCGAACTGGCCCGAACCCACGCGCGGCGAGATGCTCCGCGCCGTGGCGGTAGCTCGCTTGTTACTCCCCAACGTCAATATTCAAGCCCCGCCCAACCTCTCCGCACCTTACTATGATGACTTGATGGACGCCGGCATCAACGATTGGGGAGGAGTGTCGCCACTGACCCCTGACTTCATCAATCCGGAAAAGCCCTGGCCGCACCTGGAGCAACTGCGCCTGCGCACCGAAGCCAAAGGATTCACCTTGCAGCAGCGTCTTCCGGTGTATCCGGAATTTATTCCTGCCGTGACCGCCAAGCCCGGATTGCTGTCCGATAAATTGCAAGCCGCAGCCGATGATCGCGGCCTGGCAAGAATGAAGAGGGCCGCTTGATGGAGCCGAAAAGATGATCTGCGTCTTAAGCGGCGGCACCGGAGGCGCGAAGTTCGTCGACGGCCTGCGCCAGGTCATGCCCGCCGAAGACATCACCCTGGTCGTCAACACCGGCGACGACCTGCTCTGGTGGGGCCTGTACGTCTCGCCCGACATCGATTCGATCACGTATGTGCTCTCCGGCATGCTGAGCCGCGAGCGCGGATGGGGCGTGAAAGGCGACACTTTCCTCTGCCTGCAGGCCATGGGGCAACTCGGCGAGCCCACATGGTTCCACACCGGCGACCGTGACCTCGCCATGCACCTGCTGCGTTCGCGCCTGCTGGCCGAGGGCAAGACGCTTTCCGAAGCCACTGCGGTCATCTCTGAAAAACTCGGCGTGCGAGCGCGCGTTCTCCCCATGAGTGACTCGCGCGTCGAGACCCGGGTGGACACGCCCGCGGGCGAGTTGACCTTTGAAGAGTACTTCGTGCAGCGCTGGTATCAGGACCCGGTGAACTCCGTACGCTTTGCTGGAGCGTCCGACGCGGAACCCGCGCCGGGTGTGATCGACGCCATCGTCTCAGCCGACGCGGTTCTGATCGCCCCGAGCAATCCCATCAGCAGCATCGGCCCGATCCTCGCAGTGCCCGGCATTCGGGAAGCTCTGCAGCGCGCCCGTGGAAAGATTGCCGCGATCAGCCCCATCGTCGGCAACGCACCCGTCGCAGGCCCCGCGGGAATTCTGATGGCCGCACAAGGGCTGCCCTGCTCGATCGCCGGCGTCGCGCAAGCTTATGAAGACTTTCTCGACGTGCTGATCTGCGACACGCGCGACTCCCGCCCCGCCGAGGCTCTCCGCAAGAACGGCCTGCGTGTGCAGTGTACGCAGACCATCATGCGTAGCGCCGAAGACAAGGCGGCCTTGGCGCGAGAAGTGCTCTCGTGCGTTGCGCCGGCTCCGCGTGCAGGCCGCGAGCCAATCCATCACGGTGTTGCGGCACGCCATCTGGACCCGCAGCCGTGATTCTCGTTCCCATCAAGAACACGTCTTCGGCCAAGCAGCGCCTGGCAGCCGTTCTCGACCAACCTTCTCGCACCGCGCTCGCGCAGGCGATGATCTACGACGTGCTCACCGCCCTGCACAATTGGAAGAATCGTCCGCAGGTTGCGGTAGTCACCAGCGATCCCTACGCAGTCAAGCTGGCCAGCGAGTATCGATTCGAAGTCATCCCCGACCCCGACAATCCCGGAGAAACCGGCGCCATCGAGATGGCCACCCGCATCTGCATCGAGCGCGGCATCGAGAGCACGCTGGTGATCCCCGCCGACATCCCGCTGATTGAGGCTTGGGAACTGGAAGAAATTCTGAAACACGCCCCGGCCGAAGGCAGCGTGCTGGTTCCCGCCGCCGACGGACGCGGCACCAATGCGGCCTTCCGCCGTCCCGCAAATCTGTTCCCGCTCCGCTTCGGCAACGACAGCTTCAAGCCGCACCAGGCCGCCGCGCAAGCTACGGGGAAACCGTGCGTCGTTCTGAACTTCGTCGGAATCGCAGTCGACGTCGACAATCCCGAAGACCTGCAACAACTGATCTCCGCCCCCGGCGAAACCCGCGCCCAGCGCCTGGCTCGTGAATATGCTCGTGCGAGCATAGCCCATGTGGGGACGGGCGCCTCGCCCGTCCAGCCGCGAAGCGGCGAATGAGCGAGAGTAGGCGGCACGCGTAATATCGTTTCATGACGAAATCCCGTCACGCCAAGAAGGAACTAGCCGTGAAGCGGCGCAAGAGTGCAGCCCACGGTGCCAACCGTGGGTCAACGGCCGGGGACTCGTCAGCCCCGAAGGGGCGAAAGAAACACAAGCCAACTCCGCCCGATGAACTCCGCCTGATCCCGATCCCGCTCAAGGACGAGATCCACCCCGGTGATTCGCTTGCCGACAAACTTCTCGAAGCCCTTCGCCAGCGCCGAACCCGACCTCAATCCGGCGACATCCTCGTCGTGAAACACAAAATCGTCTCCAAGTCCGAAGGCCGCATCATCGACCTGGCCACAATCCACCCGTCCGGCGAATCTATCGCGTGGGCGAATCGATACGCACTCGATCCCCGCGTCATCGAACTAGCCCTGCGCGAGAGCCGCGCCGTTATCCGCCGCAAGAACGGCGTGCTCATCACCGAAACAAACCACGGCTTCCTCTGCGCCAACAGCGGCGTCGACGTCTCCAACGTCAACGGCGGCGGGCACGCGCTCTTGCTTCCAGAGGACTCCGATCGCTCCGCGGCTGACCTTCGCCGCGCTCTGAAGAAACGTACCGGCGTGTCCATCCCCGTCATCATCACCGACAGTTTCGGCCGCCCCTGGCGCGAAGGCTTGACAGAATTCGCCATCGGCATCGCCGGCATGAAGCCTCTGCGCGACGATCGCGGCCGCCGCGATTCCCACGGCTACACGCTAAAAGCCAGCGTCGAAGCCGTCGCCGACGAACTGGCCTGCGCCGCCGGACTCGTCTGCGGCAAACTCAACCGCGCCCCAGCCTGCATCGTCCGCGGGTTCCGCTACGACCCGGGCCCGGGCGGGGTCCAAGAACTGCTTCGCCCTGCAGCCACTGATCTATTCCGGTAGAACTTCCGCTACACTGTAGAGACGTTGCTTGCAACGTCTTGCCGCCACCGCACATCAACTTGTGGTGAGAAGAGACGTAGCTAGCTACGTCTCTACGGAGGAACGCATGCTCCGCGAACTCGCTCCCGCAGAACTGGAATCCTTCTCTTCGCTCGACTGGACCGACATCGCTCCGCGCCTTGTACCCGCGCTGCGCTCTTCGCTAGAGAAAATCCTCGAAACGCAAAACGGCGCAGACTTGTCTCTGGAAGAGTCTTACGCGCTAGCCGAGACGGAAGGCGACGATCTCCTGGGCTTGCTGGTCGCCGCGAACATATTGCGCGCAGAACTCGCCGGCAACATCGTCACCTACGTGGTCAACCGCAACATCAACTTCACCAACATCTGTTTTGTGGGATGCAAATTCTGCGCCTTCAGCCGCGGCCCGCGCGAGTCCGATACATACTTCCACTCTCTCGACGATATGGCTCGCAAGGCCGTTGAAGCCTGGCAACTCGGCGCCACGGAAGTCTGCATCCAGGGCGGCCTGCCGCGCGATCTCCCCAAGTTCTACTACCGCGACATTCTTCGTGCCGTGAAGAACGCTGTCCCGCGCATGCACATCCATGCGTTCTCCCCGATGGAAATTGTCTACGGCGTCGAACTTACCGGCATGCCGCTGGCAGACTACCTTTCCATGCTGCACGATAACGGCCTGGGCACGCTGCCCGGAACCGCCGCCGAAATTCTCGATGACGAGATCCGCCACATCCTCTCGGCCAACAAGCTTTCCACCGCGCAATGGATCGAAGTCATCCGCACGGCGCACCGCTGCGGCATTCGCTCGACTTCGACGCTGATGTACGGACACGCCGAAACGTCCGCGCACTGGGTCCGCCAGATGCGGCTGTTGCGCGACATTCAATCCGAAACCGGAGGTTTCACCGAGTTCGTTCCGCTCGGTTTCGTCCACCAGAACACGCTGCTCTTTCACCAGGGCCTCGCGCGCACCGGACCAACGCTGGCCGAGCATCTCAAGGTTCACGCGCTGGCCCGCCTGCTCCTCGCCGGATCCATCAACAACATTCAGGTTTCGTGGGTGAAGTTGAACCGCCGCCTGTCGCAACTCTGCCTGCACGCCGGCGCCAACGACTACGGCGGTACCTTGATGGAAGAGAATATTTCCCGCGAGGCTGGGGCGACCGCCGGCCAGTACACCAGCCCGGAGGATTTCCAGTCGCTGATTCTGGAGATGGGCCGCATTCCCGCCGAACGCAACACTACATACTCTCGCATCAACATCAAGTTCCCATTGAATGACGAGGAGTGCATCGCCGAACAATCGCTCGAGGCCGAATTCGCATGAACTTCGTGCCTTCAGCCAGCCGACCCATCGCGATCATCGGAGGTACCGGCCCTGCCGGCAAGGGCCTTGCCCTGCGCTGGGCGCGCGCTGGAGAAACGATCATCATCGGCTCACGGGACGAAAAGCGCGCTCAAGAAACGGCTACTGCCGTCGCGTACAGGGTCGGCCCCACCGCCAACGTGACCGGCATGGAAAACAGCGCCGCCTGCGCTGCCGCCGACGTCCTGGTTCTGACCGTTCCATTCGAGGCTCAAGCCGCGCTGCTGAAGCAACTCAAGCCCTCCATCGCCGCGGGCAGCATCCTGATCGACGCCACCGTACCCTTAGCTGCCAGCATCGGGGGACGCGCATCCCGTACCTTGGGTGTCTGGCAGGGTTCTGCCGCGCAGCAGGCCGCCGAACTCGTGCCCCCAGAAGTGAGCGTGGTCGCAGCGTTCCACAACGTCTCTGCCTCTCTGCTGGATGAAAACAATCCCCTCGATTGCGACGTCATTGTCTGCAGCGACGATCCAGACGCGTCGCAACTGACCCGCGAACTGGCCGCAAAGATTCCCGGCGTCCGCGCGATCGACGGCGGCAAACTCGAAAATGCCCGCATCGTAGAGCACATCACCGCGCTGCTCATCGGGATGAACATCCGCCACAAAAGCCACGCGGGAATCCGCATTACCGGCCTGCCGCCGAGCGCTTACCGATAAGGCCCTTAAGGAGTTCCCCGTTTGAGCCAGAACAACCACCTCGACGCTGCCTGGCAATATCACAGCGGCACCAAGCATTCTCAAGTCAGCGTGCGGATGAATCCTCATTTTCTGGATTGGGAGAACAAGCCGCTCTTGTTTAAGATTTATCCCACGCTCGAGGTTCTGCGTCTCCCAAAAGATTTTCACGAAACAAGACGCGCCGCACTCGACGCCATCGCAACTCCCGGGCGTCCAGCATCAGCTGAGGCCATTCCCAATCTCGAAACGCTGGCGCAACTCCTGTTCTTTTCCGCCGGCGTTGTTCGGAGCAAGAAACACGAGCAAGGAGAAACATTTTTTCGCGCCGCCGCCTGCACCGGCGCTCTGTACGAAATCGAACTCTACGTCGTCTGCACCGATCTACCGGGTGAGTCCGTGCCCGGCGCGAATGCCCCCGGTCTGGCGGCGGGTGTCTATCATTTCGGCGTCGCCGAGTTCGGACTCCGCCTGCTGCGATCGGGCGACTTCCGGCAGACCCTGGTCGAAGCCACGGCCAGCGACCCATCGATTGCGCATGCTCCGGTAAGCATCATCTGTACCGGGACCTACTGGCGCAATGCCTGGAAGTATCGCTCCCGCACCTATCGCCACTTCGGTTGGGATAACGGCACCATCCTCGCCAATCTTCTGGCGATATCGGAGGCATCGAAGCTGCCTGCCAAGATTGTGACCGGATTCGTCGACTCTCAGGTCAATGAGTTGCTCAGCCTCGACACCAAACGAGAAGTGGCATTCTCGCTGGTTTCGATTGGGCACCAGCACGCGACTCCGCCCAGCCCGCCGAAAATTTCCCCGCTCAACCTTCCGATCGTCGCCTATTCAAAAGAAGAGGTCGACTATCCGGCCATGCGCAAAATGCACGAGGCCTCTTCGCTGGATTCCGCGAGCGAAGTCGCCACCGTGCGCGGCAAGACGCCGTCGATCGACGCTCCCCCGCCCAAAGGAACAGTCACTTCGCTGCAGTTGCCCAACGATTCCATTCCGGAAGACTCCATCGAGAAAGTGATCTCGCGCCGCGGCTCCACTCGCCAGTTCTCGCGTGAATCCATCACCCTGCCGCAGCTCTCCCTCATGCTGGATCGTGCCACGCGAGGAGTTCCCGCCGACTTTCTCGATTCTTTCGGAAGTCACCTCAACGATCTCTACTTGATCGTGAACAACGTGGACGGCCTGGCCGCCGGAGCCTACTTCTATCACTGGAAGACAAGGTCTCTCGAACTGCTCAAGCCCGGAGACTTCCGCGACAAGGCTGGCTTTCTTGGTCTCGAACAGCAGCTCCCCGCTGACGCAGCCGTCGATGTCTTCTTCCTCGCCGACTTGAAGAAAATTCTTGAGCGCTACGGGAACCGCGGATACCGCGCCGCCCAACTGGAAGCCGGCATTCTGGGCGGCAAGCTCTACCTCGCCGCGTATGCCCAGCGCCTCGGCGCCAGCGGCCTGACTTTTTACGACGATGACGTGGTCAACTTCTTCTCGCCGCACGCTCGGGGCAAGAGCGCGATCTTCCTGGTCGCCCTCGGCCGCAGCGCACTTCGCAAATAGCGATATTGTTCAGGGTCTTCCTCGTTTCCGACCGAGCCCCGAAGTGCTATGCTGTCGCGCATGGACAACCATCCCGTCAGCGATGTCGGCGGAACTTCCGGCGGCCTCGGCCAATTTCTGCTCGGTTTTGCCATGACGTGCATCGGAGGCTTCCTCATCACCAACCAAGTGACCGTGGTGAGTTCCTACTGGAATTTCTGGGGAGGCAACAGCTTCGGCGTCACGCTTCTGCTCATGCTATTCGGCGTGGCGATTCTTTTCTGGAACGGCAAGAGCACCATCGGATGGCTTCTGACCGTGGCCGGAGCCCTGTTCATCTTCGCGGGCATCATCGCCAACATGCACATCTATTTTCGCGGAGCCAGCCTCTTCAACACCATGGTGATGCTCATATTGCTGGTGGGTGGGCTGGCGTTGGTGGCGCGTTCGCTGCGGCCACATCACCCGAAAGCCAGCCAATAAATCACGCTTCGCAGATTCTGCAAAACTACTTTGCGAAGTGCAATATTCTGTGTCCATCGTCACGTTGACATCACCCCGCTAAGGCCATAGCATCCTCTGTGAAACCGTCGCGGGACCAGACCCGCGGAATGGTTGCCGTTGGTAGAGCAGGTACCCATCCCCACGCGACGCTATAACGAGACGATCATTTTCAGTAACATACGAGCAAACACAGATTAGGAGCCGTGTCGCCGGGGAACTGTCTGGCGGGAGTGTACGTAACAGAAGACAGGGAGTACTCGTTTATGAGCAACAAATTCATCGACGGCATTAAGCACGTCATCATCGAAGACGACGATCCCAAGCCCGAAGCGCAAAAACAGGCGCAGGCGCATCCCCAGCCCCACACCGACGCAGCGCCCGCCGTCTCCGCTCCAGTCGCGGCTTCCACTGACAGCTCCGCGTATCAGACGATGAGTGGCCAGCCGATGAGCGAAGAGACCGAGCACGTCTACCAGAGGATCCTGGCGAAAACGAACTTCGCAGCGACGCAGGTCTCCGCAACCATCCACAAGTATCTCGATCCGCTCTCCGCAATCCCTTCGCTGGACGAGCGCACCAAGTTCAAGACTGCCGTGATTCAGGCCAAGGCGCAAGAAGGGCTCTCGCAGGAAAAAATTCTTGCCACCTTCGACGGCCTGAAGGTCGCATTGCAGAACGAGCAGGAATCGTTCGCCAACTCAGCGGCCGCCACCAAGCAGAGAGAAATTGACGATCGCCAGAAGAAAGTGCAGGACGTCACCGACGCGATCGCGCAGAAGCAGAAAGAAATTGCCCAGCTCCAGCAGCGCTTGTCAGACGTCACCACCGAACTGGTGGGAGCGCAAGGCAAGATTCAACGCGCCGAATCGCAGTTTGCTATCGCAGTGCAGCGACGCGCCCTTGAGATCGATCAGGAAAAGGCCAAGTACGTCAGCCTTCTCCAAGGATGAAGAACAATGAGCATAACGCCTTCCACCCCTACGAGTCTTGGCGATGATCTGAAGTCTTTCTGGTCGCGGCCGGAAGGCAAGACCGGAATGATTTTCATCGCGCTGGCAGCGGCCGCCGCGGTCTATGGCTGGGCCCAGATCGTGCCCTTTATCGTCTCGATGCTGGCCGACACGTTGCACATGATTTATCTGGCTGGGATTCTGGCGGCGGTGCTGTTCGTCGTTTTCAGCAGCCGCACCCATCTCCTGTTCCGATTGCTCATGCGGTGGATTACGGGGATGATCATCAACATCGATCCCATCGGCATTCTGAAAGATCATCTGTCGCAGATGCGCAAGCGCCGCGACGTGATGTCGCAGCAGATCTCCAACGTCAGCGGACAGATCCAGTACCTGAAGAACGTCATCGACAAGAACCAGGCCATGGCCAATGAAAACATGCGTCTGGCGGCCCACGCCAAGAAACTCGCCACCAGCACCGCGGACCAGAACGAGCAACTCCGCATGGCGCTGCAGATGAAGGCCAAGGCCAATCAGGCTGGACGTCTGCAGAAGTCGAATCTCAGCTACCAGCAACTGCTGAGCAAGCTGCAGAACATCTACGACCTGCTCAGCAAGTGGGCGGTCCACATCGACTTCTACATCGAAGACACCGACAACGAAGTCAGGCAGGCGGAGATCGAGTACAAGACCATCAACACTGCCTATCGCGCCTATCGCACGGCACTCGCTGTCATCAAGGGCACGGGCGACGAAAAGGAACTCTACAACCAGACCATGGAGCACCTCGCCGAAGAGGCGGGACGCAAACTGGGCGAAATGGAAGACTTCCAGCGCCTGGCGCAGAACTTCATGGACACGATCGACCTGGAAAATGGCGCGGTCGAAACCGAAGCTCTCGAGAAGCTCGACGCCTACGAGAAGAAGCTGCTGACTTCAGGCGCCACCGACACGGCATTCCTGCTGCCGGGCGCAACCGCGGCACCGGTGCCGGTTCCGGCCGGAAAGAGCGCCGACGCTCCGCCCGCAGCCAAGAGTGCGGGCGACTACGGAGACATGTTTAAGTAACGAGATTCGAAACACGAGTTGTATCCGGGGAGGAAACAACAAGGCATGGCACATCTTAAGACTGGCCCGAAAATCATCCTGATCATTCTGCTCGTCGTAGGCTTTGTGTTTGGACTGCGCAAGGCCGCGGAACTTGGCTGGATTCCCACTCCCGGCGTCATGAAGGCGCTGGTGCCCGAGAAGGCGGCCCTGCCGGACGTGAAAGAAGCGCTGGTGCAAAACGTGGAACCAGTAGCGCTTCCCGCCGCGACTGCCGCGAGCGTGCCCGCGACTTTGATCCGTGGCGAAATCTGGGAATGGAACGCGCAGATCAACATGATCTACGCCAACGGCGGGACGAACACGACCAAGGGCTCGCTGATGGAAAAACACGGCGTCAACCTGATGCTCGTCCGCCAGGATGACACCGGCAAAATGCAGGAAGACCTGATCGCCTGCGCCCGCGAGATCTCCAGCGGTTCGTCGCAGTGCTCCAACGGCGCGAACTTCGTGGTCATCATGGGCGATGGCTCGGGACAGTTCCTCGCCGCGATCAACCCGCAACTGAAGAAACTTGGCAACGAATTCCAGGCCAAGGTGATTGGCGCAACCGGCTACAGCCGCGGCGAAGACTCCCTGATGGCGCCGCCCGGGGTCAAGAGCAATCCCCAGGACGCGAAAGGCCTGCTGGTCGAAGGCGTGCTGCGTGACGGCGACTGGAACATCGCCCAGAAGTGGGAAGGCGACAATAACATCAAGAACAATCCGGACGAAAAGACGTGGGATCCAGACGCAGTCAACTGGCTCAACGCCTCCGACTACAACGTGGCCGCCGCCGACTATGTTGCCGGCAAATGCGAAGACCGCAAAGTCGTGAAAGACGGACATCTCACCGGCGAAACCAAGCGCGTCTGCGTGAATGCCGTGGTGACCTGGACCCCGGGCGACGTCACGGTCGCCAAAGGCAAGGGCGGGCTGATCAAAGTCGTCAGTTCCAAACAATATCGCTCGCAGATGCCCGCCGTCATTCTCGGTCCCAAGAACTTCTTCGAGCGTAATCGCGCCGAGATCGAAGGCATGCTCGCAGCGACATTCGAAGCCGGCGACCAGGTCAAAGCGTTCGATCAGGTGTTGCACAAGGCATCCGCCATCAGCGCCAAGGTTTATTCCGATCAGGATGAAGCCTACTGGTACAAGTACTACAAAGGCGTGACTGAGACCGACGCGCAGGGCCTGAAAGTGGACCTCGGCGGATCGACGGTCAACAACCTCGCCGACAACCTCATTCTCTTCGGCCTCGAGCCTGGCACTAACGACAACTTCCGTTCGACCTACACTGTCTTCGCCAACATCGCGACCCAGCAATATCCCGCGCTGTTCAAAGACACGCCGATCCCTGACGTGAAAGACATCGAAGACAAGTCTTTCATCACTGGAGCGCAGGCGCGCATGAGCAGTGGCGGCGCCGAGGGCGAAGCCCCGCAGTATGCCGCCAATCAGTCCGGCCCGGTGGTTTCGAAGCGCTCGTACTCCATCAACTTCGACACCGGTAAGGCAACGTTTACCACCGAAGGCGTGCGAACCATGTCGGAACTGAAGGACTCTCTCGCCATCACCGGCCTGTTTATTCAGGTTGACGGCTACACCGACAACACCGGCAGCGAGGGCGTGAATCAGGCGCTCTCCGATGCCCGTGCCGCTGCAGTGAAAGACTGGCTGCAGAAGCACGCGCCGCGCAACTTCCCTGACAACCGCTTCAAGATTGTCGGGCATGGCTCGCAAAACCCGGTGGCAACCAATGAGACGGCCGCCGGGAAGGCCGCCAACCGCCGCGTAGAGATCACGTTGTCCGGAAGCTAGACGCACACGTTGCAGCTTGTCATTCCGAGGAGCGCAGCGACGAGGAATCTGCTGTCTGCCGGCAGCAAGCGAAAAGCAGATTTCTCGCTGCGCTCGAAATGACAAAATGTGTCGGCGTACGAAATTGCACGATGACGAAGACAAATACTGATGAATCAGGCGATTGAGGTCTTATCACCCAATCGGGTGATCTCCAAACAAACCGTCCGGTGGCTGGTGGGATTCCAGTTGCTGCTGCTGTTTTTCATCTGGGCTTTTTCGCCAACTGTCTTCCTGCCCAAGCCGAAAGAAGTCTGGCAGGCTCTCGGCGAAATGTGGATGCAAGGCCTGGGCAGCGAGCTGATCACCAGCTTCGTTCTGAATCTAGAGGCGATCGCCGTCGCGACCGTCCTGTCGCTTCTGATGGCCTACCTCACGGTCATCCCTTTCTTTCGTCCCATCGTCACCCTGCTCAGCAAGCTGCGCTTCCTCTCGATGGTCGGCCTGACGTTCTTCTTCGCCCTGATGGCCACCACGGGACACGAGGAGAAACTTTATCTGCTGGTCTTTTCTGTGTCGGTATTCTTTCTCACCGGCATGGCCGAAGTGGTCGCCAGCATTCCCAAAGAGAGGTTTGATCTGGCGCGAACGCTGCGCATGGGCGAATGGCGCGTCGTCTACGAAGTCGTCGTAATCGGGCAGGCGGACAAGGCCTTCGAAGTTCTGCGCCAGAACGCTGCCATGGGATGGATGATGCTGACCATGGTCGAAGGCATCTCCCGCTCCGAAGGCGGAGTGGGGGCCATGCTGCTCAATCAGAACAAGCATTTTCATCTGCCCGCGGTGTTCGCCATTCAGTTGACCATTTTGCTGCTGGGCCTCGGACAGGATTATGCCATCGGGCTGCTGCGCGAGGTTTTCTGTCCGTACGCGGATCTGACTTTGGAGCGGAAGTAAACGACATCATGGCCACGTACACCTACGGAAAAACGCTGCTGAAGGTTGAGGACGTCTCCCTCGAATACGACGGCCGTCCGATCCTCAAACACGTCAGCGCCGAGATCAGAGACATCGTCTGTTCCGATCACGTTCAGGGGCAGGTCGTGGGATTCCTCGGCCCCAGCGGCATCGGCAAGACGCAGCTATTCCGCATCATTGCTGGACTGAACAAGCCCACATCCGGACGCGTCACCATCAACGGTCTCGATCGCCCGGTGCAACCCGGCGAGGTCGGCGTGGTCGCGCAAGACTATCCCTTGTTCGAGCATCGCACCGTGATGTCGAACCTGCTGCTCGCGGCGCGCCAGAAAGAAAAAGACGACAAGACCGCGCGCGATAAAGTCATCCAGTATCTGACCGACTTCGATCTCGTCGACAAGGCGCGCCTTTACCCGGTTCAACTCTCCGGCGGGCAACGCCAGCGCTGCGCCATCATCCAGCAAATCCTCTGCTCCGACCACTTCCTTCTAATGGACGAACCCTTCAGCGGTCTCGACCTGCTCATGCTGGAAAAAACCAGCGAACTGATCCAGAAGGTCGCGAACATGGATGAACTCAACACCATCATCGTGGTCACGCACGACATTACCGCCGCCTCGGCCGTCGCCGACCATATCTGGCTGATGGGACGCGATCACGACGCCAAGGGCAATCCCCTGCCCGGCTCGCACATCGTCGAGACATACGACCTGGTCGAACGCGACCTCTGCTGGCATCCCCAGATCATCACCCAGCCGAAGTTTATGGAGTTCGTCCGCGAAGTCAAAGACCGTTTCCGCAGCCTCTGACATTGTTTCCAGAAACAGGTTTGGGAAACCGCGGCCCCCGAGGTTGCGAATGAACGACAATGACCACAGGGGCTTTGGCCCCTGGGTCCCGCTGCAAGAGGGAGCGAAGCAGCGGGAACTAATCCCGTCTCCCCTTCGTATCAATACATGGGGGAGTTGTGTTCCGCTCTCCCGTTTCCGGAGGAAATCATGCTCGGTCTCATGCGAGTCGTTGCAGTTCCTGGAATCCTGCTGCTCACTTTAGCGGGCGCCGCCGCAAAACCGGCGCCTTCTCCCGCCGACGACCGCGACTCCATCGTGATCGTCTACAAAGACGGCCACCGCCAGAGCGTAGCTGCCACCGCGGTCGCGCGCATCGACCTAAAGGCCCCAGCCGTGATCGTGTATAAGGACGGCCACCGCGAAAAAATTCCCGCCGACATTGACCGCATTGAATTCGGCCCGCCGGAAACCGCGATGACCCCCGGACGCCGGCACTTCGTGGGCAAGTGGGAAGTCGGCGAGGGCAATGGCGGCCACTTCTTCATCACGCTCGACGAAGACGGAACGGCAAAGAAGTCGATCGGCGCGTCCCACGGCACCTGGACTCTCGTCGACGGCGAGGCCCGCATTAACTGGGACGATGGCTGGCACGACGTGATCCGCAAAGTAGGCACGAAGCACGAGAAGGTTGCTTTCGAGCCCGGCCGGTCCTTCGACGACACGCCGTCCAATGTGACCTCGGCGAGAAACACGCAGCCCCGACCGATCTAGCCTGCTCCCGACGTGTGCGCTAGTGTTGACGCTACTGCGGCGTGCCAAAGGTTTTTGGGTGGCGCAGCGCTTTTAGCGCTGCGATCTCTAGCTGCAGTTTTGAATCTCGGCTTTAGCCGCTGGGGTCCCGAGGCCGACAGTCCGCAACTCTTACATTTAAAATTCCCCACGCATGCCTGAGTCGCACGCCCTGACGCAGACCGCCCAGATCCACCCTTTGGATCGCGTTTTCTTCAGCCGCGATCCGCGCCGCGTCGCGCGTGAACTTCTGGGGAAAATTCTCATCCGGCAAGCAGCCCGCACCCGCCTCACCGCCCGCATCGTGGAAGTCGAAGCCTACCTCGGCGAGAACGATCCCGCTGCCCACTCCGCTGCCGGCAATACCGCCCGGACCTCCGTGCTGTTTGGGCCGCCCGGCCACGCCTACGTGTACTTCATCTACGGCAACCACTACTGCCTCAATGTTTCCTGCGAACCCGAAGGCCGCGCCGGAGGCGTTTTGTTCCGCGCCCTGGAGCCGCTTTCCGGGATGGACGAGATGGCCCGGGCCCGCGATATCGAAATCCACGGCCCCGAAGACCTGCGCAAGCTCACCAGCGGTCCGGGACGCCTCTCTGAAGCCTTCGGCATTACCCGCGACCGCGACAACGGGTGCGATCTTGCGAGCGCCACCAGCAGTCTATGGATCGGCGACGACGGATATCGTGCCCGAGGCATTCAAGCGACTCGCCGCATCGGCATCACCAAAGCTGCGGACAAGCCATGGCGCTACCTTCTTGACGGAAACCCTTTCGTTTCAAAGAAAATGCGGAAGTAGGAGCGGGCCCACGAGTGAGGGAGTGGTGCTGCGGGGCGGGGAAGTTGACCTGATCGCCGCCTTAGCTGATTTTAACGCCAGAGCTTGACAGTGGGTGTAGACTTGCCTCCGGGTTTGAATAGGCCAGAATCCCTGCCAGTTAAGGCTTTTCGCCCGCCATCGGCAAGTAGCTGGGAAGACAAAAAATCAGGCCGGTTTTTGCCGAATCCCTGTGCTGGCGTCAATCATCTCATAAAGTAGCCAGGAGCCCGCGTGTCCCGCTTCGCGCGATTCTCGATGTTGCCGGCGACGCTCGGTGCGATCCTTGCAACGCTGGCTGGGGCAACACCGTTGTTGGCAGCCGCCGACGGAGCCGTGGCCAACCTTCCCTCGACAACGTCCTTCATCCTCATCGGGTTTGCCGGTGGATTCGTGCGCCACGACGATCCGCTCCACGGGCCCGTGCGGCTTGCGCACAAACTTCAGCAGGAACTGCCGAAGGGCGCATCGATCCAGGTTTTCGAGAACCGGCACCGGAAAATAGCCTACGAGACCATCCTGCGCCTGCTCGACACCAATCATGACGGCGTCCTGAGCGACGAGGAAAAAGCGCAGGCGCACATCATTCTCTTCGGCCATAGTTGGGGAGCGTCGGCTGTTGTGATGCTGTCCCGGGAACTGAATCGCGCGGGCATCCCCGTCTTGCTCACCGTGCAAGTCGACAGCGTCGCCAAACCCTGGCAGAGGGACAAGGTCATTCCCAGGAATGTCGCCGCGGCGGTGAACTTCTACCAACCCCATGGCTTTGTTCACGGCCGCTCGCTGATCACCGCGGCGGACGATTCCAAGACGCAAATCCTCGGCAACTACCGCTTCGATTACCGGAAAGATCCCGTGCAATGCGAGGGGGGCTCATGGTTCCAACATACCTTCTCCCCCAGCCATTTGCAGAGTCAATGCGATCCCCGCCTGTGGACGCAGGTCGAGACTCTGGTTCGCCTGCGCGTGGAACCCCAGCCCGCCACGGTAGCGGCCCTTCCACAACCCTGATCGTCGGATCAACGAAGGCAGGGGTCGCGGTTACACGAACCGTGAGGTCGGGGCCTTGTCGGTTTCAACTTGGTTTTGTGTTTTATCGGGTCGCGCTGACCGCTGCGCAGGAACCGACTTGGAGCCGGGACGCAGCCACCAGATCAATCCGCCGGCCAGCACCAATCCAACGGCGATCAACTGCGTGCCAGTCATGGCGCCGCCGAAGACGGAGCCGCGACCCGGGTCGTCGCGCAGATACTCGAGGAAAAACCTGGCGACCCCGTAGATGAACATGAACGCGCCAATGACCTGGCCGTCGAATTTCCTGTGCTTCAGCAGCCACATCAGGAAGAAGAAGTTCGCCAGTTCCACGGCTGACTCAAACAACTGGGTCGGCTCGAGCGGGATCCCCAGAGGCGTTCCTGTAATGGAGTTCGCCAGCGGATTGTGGAAGGTCACGCCCCACCAGTGATGCGTCTCTTTGCCGTAGCAGCATCCCGCGGCGAAGCATCCGATGCGGCCAATGGAGTGTCCCAGCGCGAGGCCGGGTGCGAAGGCATCGCACGTTCCCAGAGCTGGCATGTGGTGCCTCCAGACATACCAGGCTGCTGCCAGGAAGGCGGCCAGCAGGCCACCGGAGAAAACTCCGCCCGCCTGTAGCGTGTTGATGCTGAAAATCTCGCTGGGGTGAGCCGAGTAGTAGCTCCACTCGTTGACGACGTAGAGGACCTTCGCCCCGACAATGCCGCAGAGCACGACGAGAATGCCAAGGTTCCAGGCTTTGTCGCCGTCGATTCCGAGGCGCTCGGAGTTGCGCACGCTTATCCATAGTCCGATCAGGACTCCCAAGGAAACCAGGAATCCATACGTCGGCAGGAAAAACTTCCCTAGATGAAAGAGTTGTGGGAACACTGTTTCGTTAGATGCGCGGAAATAGGAATCGCTACAGGAACCAGTTTAGCAGGGAACGGGACAATGCCCGATGGACGGAGTGATCTTCACTACCGGCATTCGCGGGCGAGGGCGCCCGCGCCACATAACCTCAAAACAAGAAAGCAAGCCGACCCACTAGGCCGTGTGACGGGCCGAGAATGAACCCGTCGGTAGACGTTGGGAACCCGCCGAGACCCTTTAGGCATCTCCGCATGGCGGAGCGCTGCTCACCGGATCCTAGTTCGAGTCGAGTCCCCGTTCATTCAGCATTGGTTCAAAAATCGGTTACCGTCATCACCAACCCGGCAGGCCGGCTTTCAATCTGGATGCTAGGCAAATCCCGCGCTCTTGGCAAGTGGAAGACCGCAAAAAGTTGGCAGGCCGCTTGCAACCAAAGTAATCACTGGTTCACAAATGGGCTTGCCAACATAGTGGCAGCTCCATCCCGCCTGCCTGTGACCCGCGGAAGGACTTGATTCTGCTGGCCAGTTGTGAGTTCATAACTCAGTACATAGAAATCGGGCCCAAAGTGTCGTCGCTGGCGGGTCGGCGGCCGCCCCGGAGTAGTCTGAGTGATGGCAAGAATTCGCACGTCTGCCTTTGCGGCGGCGGCTATCCTCATGCTGGTGCATGGGGCGGTGCTGGCATTCCGGTACGGCACCGAGACTGCATCCCTGTGGGGCGACTGGATTGATACCGCGGCGCCCTTGATTGCTGCCGTGCTCTGCTGGATGGTTTCGCGGCAGGCCGGCCCCTTTGGCCGGAGGGTTTGGCGTCTGGTTGCTTTCTCCAGCCTGCTCACCGCTGTCGGCCAGGCGCTCTACACCGACTATTACGATTACCTGCATGTGCCGCTCGGAACCTTGTGGCCGAGCGATGTTCTTGTCTTCTTCTGGGTTGTGCCGGTTATGATGACGCTGTTTCTGAGTCCTCGGGACCCAGGCAGCGGATACGGTTGGTTGCGAGTGTGCGATTTCGTGCAGGTCTGCACGCTTGCGCTGGCCGTCGAGTTATCGCAAATCTACGTGCCCTCGCGCTGGCAGGCTGGGGGACAGGCGATGCAGGTCCGTACGCTGCATGCCGGAATATTTTTCTTTGGTTTGGTGGCCTTGAGTTTCCTGGTTCGCGGCCTGCTGAGTTTCAATCGCACGGAGAGAGCATTTTTCCTGCGCTTGGGGGCATTCCTGGCTGTCCACGGAATCGTTCTCAACGCCACGCTTTACTATCAGGCGTCCGGACACTATCAGCAGGGGACGTGGCCCGACCTTTCCTGGACCTTAAGCTTTTGTTTGCTGATTGTGATTGTGGGGACTTGGAACGATCGCGAGGAGCCAGTAGGACGCGAGTCGCTCTCCCATGGCGTGCAGTTACTGGCCCAATTCTCTCCGTTGTTGATTCCCGCGATTGTATTTCCGCTGGTTTTGAGCATTGCCCAGGAACAATTTTTCTGGTCTGTCGCACTGGTCATGGTTTCGTTCGCAGCGGCTAGCGGACGATTGTTTGTCGTCCAGAAGCAGTTGCTCGTCAGTTCCCGCGAGTTGCAGAAAAACCTCGGCCTGCTGCAGGGCATCACGGAGGGCACGACCGACGCCGTCTTCGTCAAAGACCTCCAGGGCCGTTATCTGATGATGAACGCGGCGGGCGCCCGCTTCCTGGGCCGGAGCGTAGACGACGTCCTCGGCAAGGATGACGTTGAATTGTTCAGTCCGGAAATTGGGCGCGCGATGATGCAGCGCGATCGCGCCGTAGTCCAGTCCGGCGAGACGCAAACCTACGAGGAACCTGCGACTGCCGCGGGCGTGACCCGAACCTATCTCGCAACCAAGGGGCCCTATCGCGACCCCAGCGGCAAGGTGATTGGACTGCTCGGCATCTGCCGCGATATCAGCGACCGCAAACTTGCCGAGGAGGCCATGCGCCGGTCGCAGCAGAGGCTGAGCATTCACTTCGAACACACGCCGCTGGCGGTGGTGGAATGGGATCTCGAGTTTCGCGTGGCCGCCTGGAATCCCTCGGCCGAGCGCGTCTTCGGATATTCCCGTGAGGAGGCCGTCGGACAACATGGCAGCTTTATTGTTCCAGCGCAATTTCGCCCGTTCGTGGACCAGGTCTGGCAGGATTTGCTGGTTCAGAAGGGCGGCGTGCGGAGTGCGAACGACAACGTCACCAAAGACGGCCGCACGATCTCCTGCGAGTGGTACAACACTCCGCTGGTCGACGATTCCGGACGCGTACTGGGTGTGGCGTCTCTGGTGCAGGATGTCACCGAACGCGTAGCCCTCGAAGAACGGCTGCGCCAGTCGCAGAAGATGGAAGCCGTCGGACGTTTGGCCGGCGGTGTCGCTCACGACTTTAACAATTTGCTCACCGTGATTCTCGGATATTCCCAGATTCTGGCCGAAGGAGTGCCCGCCGGCAGCCGGTTGGCCGACAGCACCGCACAGATCAAATCGGCCGCCGACAAAGCTTCCGGCATCACTCGCCAGTTGCTGGCATTCAGCCGGAAGCAGGTACTTTCCCCGCGCGTTATCAACCTGAACGACATCATGCTGAACCTCGACTCTCTGCTGCGCCGGCTGATTGGAGAAGACATCGAGGTTCTGACCGTCCCGGACAACGGTCTGGGCTCGGTCAGGGCGGACCCCGGACAGATCGAACAGGTCATCATGAACCTGGCCCTCAATGCTCGCGACGCCATGCCTTGCGGCGGAAAGCTCACACTGGAGACCTCGAACGCGCAGCTCGACGAGTCTTACTCCCGCCGCCACCAGCCCGCCGAGCCGGGACGCTACGTCATGCTGGCCGTGAGCGATACCGGACACGGCATGAGCGCCGAAACCCAAGCCCGCATCTTCGAACCCTTCTACACCACCAAAGAAGTCGGCAAAGGTACTGGCCTCGGCCTCTCCATGGTGTACGGCATCGTCAAGCAGAGCGGAGGATACATCTGGGTCTACAGCGAACCGGATCGGGGCACGACCTTCAAGATCTATCTTCCCCGCGTCGACCAACCGGCCGAGGCGACGGCCGAAAACCGGTCCAAGAGTGTGCAACGGGGTACTGAGACGATCCTCCTGGTCGAAGATGACGCACAACTTCGCCAGCTGAGTTCTTCAGTCCTGGCTCACTGCGGTTATGAGATGCTGGTCGCGGCCAGTCCTGAGGAAGGCGTGGCCATTTGCAAGGAAAATCACCACGACATCCGTCTGCTCATCACCGACGTGGTGATGCCCCGCATGAACGGCCGCCAGCTGGCCGAACAGGTCGCCCAGATTTCTCCGAACATTCGGGTGCTTTACATCTCCGGCTATACCAGCAATGCGATCGTCCACTACGGAGTGGTCGACCCCGGCCTGTGGTTCCTGCCGAAGCCTTTCTCCCTATCATCCTTGGTAGCGAAAGTCCGTGAGGTCCTGGACTCCCCGACGCCGCAAGCCAACCCAGTCGCGTAGTCTCCGCTATTTTGTTCCCTCGGCCCAATAGCTGCTCCGCGCCAGCACCGTGCCTTCCGCCGCTTCTTTTAGCCGCACTCGAATCTGATGCAGGCCGGGATGCGGATTTTTCGGCGCGAAACTCAGCAGATAGCGGCTGTGCAGATGATTGGTGAAGTCGTTTACCCGCACCTCGAATTTCTTACGCGTCGCGAACAGTTCGTACTCGCCTCCCGTCATGGATGCGATCGTGCTGGGGATATTCTTCCTCATAGCCTGCGCCGTCCGGTACGCCAGATCCATGATGTCGACGCCATTGTGCATCTCATTCCTGTTCGTGCCGCGCCCGGTGTCGAGGATGTTCGACAGCGAAGGCGAGAACGCGAGCGCGTACATGACGGCATTGCTCTGCCCGATCGCTGCGACTGTGTCGCCAATCTTGGCGTGGCTGCCGTGGTCCCGCGTTTCACTGATCAGGAGCAACACGCGCAGGCGCTCTTCTGATTCCTTCTGGAGCAACTTCACGGAGTAATCGACTGCATCCAGAATTGTGGCGCCGTCGTCTCCCTGTTGTAGATTTCTCAGGTCGTCTTCGGCCAGCGTCGCATCTTTTGTGAAATTCCGGGTGAGGTCAACGTGGCTGTCGAACTCCACAACGGCCACCCGGGCCGTCCCCAGAGTGAACAGCGGGTCGAGCATCGACTTCAGGCCCTGCATGCGCGGGAACTCAGCATAGGCGCGGCGCCCTCGCTGAATCGCCACGACCAGAGATATCGGCTGTCCCTCAGGCGCTTCGTCGAGGCGCACCGGCTGCTCGACGCCGTCGTCTTCCACGATGAAGTCCTTGGCCTCGAGTCCATACACGAGTCCGCCCAGCTGGTCTTTCACCAGCGCCGGAACCAGCACAACGTTGGATTGCGAACGGAGAATCGTTTCTTGCGGAACCGCGATGCCGCTGAGCAGCAGCAGAACGAGGAAGGTGTTCCCGGCGCGGTGCAGACTACCCCGCCTTGCGGTTTTCGCCCAGCACTTCATCCAGCGCATCTGCTAATAGATGCGCCCGTTTCTGATAATCGGTTGCCCCGCTGTCCTGCCTTTTTTTCAGCAGGTGATATTCATCGGCGATATTGAGCGCTGCCAGCACCGCCAGCCGCACAGTGTCGATTGTATTGGTCGCCTCGGCCACGGCGCGCATCTTGGAGTCGACATACTCCGCCAGCTTCAGAATGTACTCCGGATCGGACCCGCGCAGGTTGTACGCCTGATCAAAAATCTCCACCCGCACGCTGGAGTTCTGCGCGTCCTTCACGATCTGATCCTTGGTCGCCGTAGCCATAAACCGTCTCTCCGTAGAGACGTAGCTTGTTACGTCTCTGTTTGCGCAATCCTCAGCTTCTAGCTAGCCTCAGCAATCGACTCGATCTGCTGCAGCATCTTTTCAACCCGGCCGCGGATTTCCTCCCGCTCTTTCTTCAACTGCACCGCTTCACGTCGCAGTCGGACCAGTTCCTCTTCGCGGTCTTCCATCTGCTGCCGCAACCGCTGCGCATCGCGCTCGGCCACAGCCTGGGCTTGCCGCGCCGCTTTGTACATCTCTATGGTGCGATAAATCTTGTCCTCGAGCGCCTGAAAATCGTCCGCCGGAACCTGATCCGCCACCTGTTCCACCGCATTCAAAGCCATGATTGCACTCTTCCCCAGAGAGATTTCTGGAACTTCCTCGCAGTATACTCCACATTTTTGTGGACAACTCAGCCGATTGGTCCGCCCTTACCGGGGCAGGCATCATCGCGTTTGGCTTATAATCCTTCCTGCCAACAGGCTCGAACCAGGAGGTCAGAACTATGAAGCACCTAGCCTATCTCACCCTCGGATTGTTCCTCACGCTGGTTGCCCTTCCATCCCGGAGCGCGGCCAAGACGAAAGTCGAACTCAAAGATGCTCAGGGAAAAGCTGTCGGAGAAATCAATGTCTGGGATGAGGGGCCGGGCGTGGCGCTCGAACTCAAGCTCCACGACCTGACTCCCGGAGAGCATGCCATCCACTTCCATGCGGTTCCGAAATGCGAGGGGCCCGACTTCAAATCGGCGGGCGGACACTTCAATCCCGAGAGCAAAAAGCACGGGTTCGATAGTCCTGACGGCCATCACGCGGGGGACATGAAGAACTTCACCGTTGGCGCTGATGGCAAAGCCAATGTCAAACTGGAAGATGGCGACGTGACCCTCAAAGACGGACCGCATTCGTTGCTGAGCAGCGGCGCCGCCATCGTAGTCCATGCCAAAGCCGACGATTACAAGACCGACCCGTCAGGCAATTCAGGAGACCGCGTGGCCTGTGGAGTGATCACGAAGTAGCTTATGTGGTGACAGCCGCCTCGGCTGTCAGGTTTTGCAAGGCTCCGAGGGCATCAGTCGTTATGCAGTCGCCCCGACCCGCAGCTTCGCCAGCCTGCGCGCCGCCTCGTCCAGCGTCTCCGGCTTCTTGCAGAACGCGAACCGCACCTGCTTCGCCCCATCTCGCGGATCGCGATAGAAACTCGATCCCGGCACGCAGGCCACGCCAATCTCCTGCACCAGGTATTTCGCAAACGCCACGTCGTCCTTGTAACCGAACGCGGAAATATCGGTCATCACGTAATACGCACCGCGCGGACGGAAGCACTGGAAACCGGCCGCTGTCAGCGCGGGCATGAGGTGGTCGCGCCGAACCCGGTATCCCTTGGCCAGATTTGCGTAATACTCCGCCGGCAAGCTTAACGCCGCGGCCCCGGCTTCCTGCAGCGGCGCAGGCGCGCCCACGGTCAGAAAATCGTGCACCTTGCGGATCGCATTGGTGATTTTCTCCGGGGCAACCGCCCAACCGACGCGCCATCCCGTCACGCTGTAGGTTTTCGACATGCCGTTAATCGTCACGGTCCGCTCGCGCATTCCCTCGAGCGATACGATCGAAATGTGCTCGGTCCCTTCATAGAGAATGTGCTCGTAGATTTCGTCGGTAATCGCCAGCACATCGAACTCGACGCACAGATCGCGAATCAACTCCAGTTCACGACGCGTGAACACCTTGCCCGTCGGATTGTTCGGCGTGTTGAGAATGATCGCCTTGGTATGCTTGTCGAACGCGCGACGCAGTTCCTTTTCGTCAAACGTCCACTCGCCGCCGTCGTCCTTCGGAGGACGCAGTTTTACGAATTTCGGCTTCGCCCCGCTCAGAACCGAATCCGGTCCGTAGTTTTCATAGAAGGGTTCGAAGATCACGACTTCATCGCCCGCATTGCAAACTGCGAGCAGAGTCGAAATCATCGCCTCGGTCGACCCGCAACACACGGTGATCTCTTTCTCCGGATCGACCGTGATCCCCTGCCACACGCCCATCTGGCGCGCAATAGCATTTCGCAGATCCTTAGCTCCCCAGGTGATGGCGTATTGATTCACATCGGCTGCAACTGCCCGCTGCGCAGCCTGCTTGACCTCCGCCGGGGCGGGGAAGTCCGGGAAACCCTGGGCCAGATTGACGGCGCCATGCAGCATCGCCTGCCGCGTCATCTCGCGGATGACCGACTCGGTGAAGTGCCCGACTTTGTCGCTGAGAAAGTGTTTGCCCGAAGTTATGGGTGCCCCATTTCTCGCGTCCTTTGCGAGAAGTGGGGATTTGGGAGGCTCAAGAGGAGAAGACCTCCGAGAGACCGGAGTTTTTCCGGCCCTTTTGCGTTTGGTCGAAGTGCGGTCTGCCATAGCAGGCAGACTAGCACAGCCTCGACAAACCACGGAGTCATCCTGACCGGAGCCGTTCTTCAGGCGAAGGGAAGGATCTCGCATGCCGACTAGCAGAGCGTATGGAACGTTCAACGCGAGATCCCTCGCCCGGCTGAAGAACGCCGGTCTTCGGGATGACGCCTTTCAATAGATCCTATTTCGTCACGGTTTGAATCCCACACTCTGCCACAACTCAGCGGTGTGGAACATGGTTCCGTTGGTGATCACATCCTCGACGTTGCGGATCTTGTGAATGTCGTCCAGAGGATTGCCGTTGACCAGAATCAGGTCGCCGCGTTTTCCCTTCTCGACGGTGCCAGATTCCTTCTCGATCCCCATGGCCCGCGCGGGCACGCTGGTCGCCGCCTGAATCGCCTCCATGGGAGTAAATCCAGCCTGTACGTACAACTCGATCTCACGGTGAAGGCTGTGCCCCGGAACCGTCTGATCGGTGCCGGCGACCACAGGAATTCCCGCCCGGTGCAGCGCTCCTACGATCTCCAATTCCTTCTCGTACACTTTTTCGCCAATTTCCGAGCGGTCGGTCGGAGGGGCCACGTCAGCAAGTTGCTGGGCGAGTTCGGGAGCGACCTTGTTTACGCCCGGCTCAAAGCTGGCAGGCGGTTTGGCAGTCGTCGCGGTGAAAAATTCCATCAGCGCGATGGTCGGATCGACCACCGTGTGATGCTCTTTCAGGAACGCCAGCGCCCTCTTGGCTTCCGGCGATTCGAGATCGATGTTCGCGCCCGCTTTATAACGATCCAGGCGGCTGGCCCCTTCGGGAAGCGGCGCCTTCATGATGTCGGCAATGTAGCCGATGTGGTTGATCTGGTCCTGCCCCGCTTCAATCGCCTGATACGCGTTCAAGCCTTCGGGGATGTGCCCCGTCACGGTCATGCCCAGGCGATGCGCTTCGTCAGCGACGGCATTCAATTCTTCAAGCTTCACCGAACTGTAAATTTTCATCTGCTGGAAACCCGCCGCGTGGTAGCGGTCGGTCCAATCACGTGCCTGCGCCGGCGTGTCGACGCGTTCGACGCCGATGGTGTAGGTGCTCGATCCGTCAACAACGCCCGCCAACAGCAGCCGCGGACCTAGGCCGCGTCCTTGCGCGATAGCGTCGCGCACGGCGGTGATGAATTCGAACTCGTTGCCACAATCGCGCACCGTGGTTACGCCCGCCGCCAGATAAATTGGTCCCCACTCGACTTGCTCGAAGTGCGCGTGCATGTCCCAGAGGCCAGGCAGAATGGTCTTGCCCTGCGCGTCCACGACATTCGCATGGTTGGGAATCTTTACTTTGGATCGCGGGCCAACAGCGACGATGCGCCCGTTATGAATCACGACCACTGCGTCGGGAATCGGGGCAGCGCCCGTACCGTCAATCAACGTCCCGCCAACGATGGCGAGGGTCGACGCGCGGCTGCCCGAAATGCCTTTGGAAAGTTCGGCCAGCGCGCTCATGCCGTCAGTTCCGGCGCGTCCCACCAAATCGCCGAGAGCGCTTTCGTAGCCCTCGCGAATGGCTTCGAAGTGGTCGAACTCGGCATCGGTCGAGACGGCCGCGACCAGATTGCGATTCGCGTCAAACCACAGCGTCTCGCGTCCCCAGATCAAGCCCTCGATCGTATAGCGATCGAGTTTCTCATCTTTCGCGCCGTCTTTGCCGGTGATGTGAATCGTGTCCTGCCCGCGAGGTTCCACTTTCACACTGCCGCTCGGAAGCGTCGCCAGTTGCGCCGGAGATCCGTGGGTGGCCCAGTAGCGAACCATCAGCATCTGCATGGTCGCCGGAGCATATCCCGCAATCGTGAAGAACGGCCCCGTGGGCGGAGCGAGCTCGCTTTGCTTGTCGCGGGTGCGGAAGTGAACCTTGCCGGCGTCGAGGGTCACGGCCTCGTCGATCGAAACACTGCGCGCGGTTTGTCCTTTGATTTCGAATGCCTGCGGAGTCAGGTCAGCAGCGCCGCGAAAAGTCGCCGAGAGAGGAACTGGCGTGCCACGGTCAGTGAACTTGAAATCGACTTTCACCGCGAGCGAGTCGCCATCGCGCCGGATCTCGTATGTTTCCTGGCCGATCGGCTGTTCGAACTTGTGCAGCGTGAACTTGCCCTGCTCAACGATGGCAGAGGTGTCTTGGCTCGCGGGTTGTTGCGCACGCGCCTCTGGTGAAACCGAGGAGACAAGGACAGCAAGGCAGAGGAGTATCCAGACTTGTTTTCTCATGTCGGAAGAAACTCAATCGCGGCGCTGAAAGCGCTGCCTACCCAGAAAGCAGGAATGTTTTGTACCCCTACTTCTTCACCACAATCCCCAACTCGCGCAACTGCTTCTCGCTGACCGGAGTCGGCGCATCTACCATCAGATCCACCGCGCGCGCGGTCTTCGGGAAGGGAATCACTTCGCGCAGACTCTCGGCCCCCGCCAGAATCATCACGATGCGGTCCAGCCCCAGCGCAATCCCTCCGTGCGGAGGCGTGCCATACTCCAGCGCTTCCAGAAAGAATCCAAAGCGCGACTTGGCCTCTTCTTCCGTCATGCCCAGAGCGCGGAAGATTTTGCTCTGAATGTCCTGACGGTGGATACGAATCGAGCCCGAGCCCAGTTCCGTGCCATTCAGCACCACGTCGTAAGCCAGCGCCCGCACCGCGCTCAGCGGTGACTGCGGATCATTCACCGACTCTACACCTGCTTCCAGCAGGCTCATGTCCTGCTCGTGCGGCGAAGTAAACGGATGGTGCGCCGCCATCCACTGCTTCTCGCCCTCGTCCCACTCGAACATGGGGAAATTCGTGACCCATATAAAACGGAAATCCTTCGCAGGATCGCCGGACTTCTTGAAAATTCCGTGCCGCTCGGAATATTTTTGCGCCAGCGCCAACCGCAGCAGTCCAGCGGATGCATAGATCGCGAGTTCGGCAGGAGTGACTTTGCGGTGTGAGGGCATCGCGGTCTGCGGCCCGGCCTGTGCCGACCCGGCCACCAGCACGATCAGGTCGCCTTCCTCCATCCCGATCTTCTTGGCGATCGCAGCCGCGGCTTCTGGATACTTGTTCCCGATACGCTTGAAGTCCTCGTAAACTCTGGCTCCGCCCTTGGAGTGGAACATCGGCTTGATGTCGTCGCGTTCCTTGCGCGACAACTCGCCGACCTTCGGCGTGCGGATCGCGATCACCGGCAGATTCGCATTCATCGCCAACTCCTGCAGATTCGCAGCGGTGAAGCACTCGCGCACGTCGGTAAACGCGGGCAGCCGCAAATCGGGCTTGTCGATGCCATACAACCGAATGGCCTCGTCATAGTCCATGCGCGGAAAGGGCGTCTTGATTTCATTGCCTGCAGCCGCGAACGCCGCGGTCAGAAATCCCTCAACCACTTCCCACACGCGCTCCGCCTGCGGATACGACATCTCCAAGTCGATCTGGGTGAACTCCGGCTGGCGGTCGGCGCGCAGGTCCTCGTCGCGGAAGCAGCGCACAATCTGAAAATATTTGTCGAATCCCGAGATCATGAGGATCTGCTTGAACATTTGCGGCGACTGCGGCAGCGCGTAGAACGTTCCCGGCTGCACGCGGCTGGGAACCAGGTAATCGCGCGCCCCCTCCGGCGTGGACCGCGTCATGAACGGGGTCTCAATCTCGAAGAATCCCTGCCCCGAAAGATAATCGCGGATCGCTTTGGCTACCTTGTGCCGCAACTCAATGTTGAATTGCATCACGTCGCGGCGCAGGTCGATGTAGCGATATTTCAGCCGCGTCTCTTCATTGGTGAGTGCCGTGTCCGATGGCAAGAACGGCGGCAGCTTCGACTCATTCAGAATGCGTAGCTCTTCCGCCACCAATTCGACTTCGCCCGTTGGCATGTTCGGGTTGATGGTGCTGGCATCGCGTAGCCTCACTGTGCCGGTCACCGCGATGACGTATTCGTTGCGCAGAGTTCCAGCTTTTTCGTGGATTGCCGCGTCGCGATCGGCATTGACCACAACCTGCGTCACGCCTGTGCGGTCGCGCAGATCGATGAAGAGCAGGCTCCCGTGGTCGCGCCGCTTGTTGACCCATCCCATGAGCACGGCTTTCTTGCCGGCGTCGGACGCGCGCAGCGTCCCGCACATATGAGTCCGTCGTAAATCTCCTAAGAAATCGAGCAAGGTATATCCTTCACACTAAAAATTAGGGCGGAATGCCGAAGCACAAGATTATAAACGGTCTTTCTTGTGAAGAACTTGCGGCGCCGAGAAACCAGAGCGTTCGTTTTCCGGAATCAAGCCCGAAATTCACTGAAATCGATGTCCTCCCGGCTATCCCAACTCCGCGCTCGGCATCTACTATTGAAAGGATGACCGCAGCCCGACCCCGCGACGAAATGCCGCAACCCGCGCCCGTTCCGCGGCTTCTGGTCGAGCTGCCTTCATGGCCCCGCGTCTTCTTCGGCAACCTCCGCGATCTAGTCTTTCCGCGCCGCCTTCCTGCGCTCGAATTGCGTTCCGCCCCCGCGCCTTTTTGGCCAGACGTGTTCGTGACGCGCCCGCTTCCCTGGGCTCGATTTCTCCAGTCGGTCGTCTATCACGCCGTTGCGTTCGCGCTGCTGATCGGATTGACCCGCTTCTTTGCGCTGCAACCCCAAGTGGTGGCGATGCCAACGTTCGACCACTCGCAAGTGATCTATTACCAGCCGTCGGAATATCTTCCGCCCCTCGATACCCGCACAGAGTCATCGGGGCGGCCGCAGAAAGCGGATCCTGAATTCTCGCGCCAGCCGATCATTTCTCTGCCTCCTGAAGCCGATAACCGATCGCAGACCATCGTGACACCGCCCAACGTCAAGCTGAAGCGCGACGTCGCCCTGCCCAACATTGTGGCGTGGTCCGACAAGCGGGAGCAGCCGCGGCTCGCCATCCCCGATGTTCCGTTAACGCCCGCCGCAGAGATTTCGCGGATCACTCCCCAGATGGAGAACTCCGTCGTAGCTCCGCCGCCAGACCTGCGTGCTTCGAACGCGGCCGCTTACCAGGCTTTGCAACCTGCGATCGTCGCGCCTCCGCCGAGTGTCGAGACCGCATCTGCTCGTCCCATCGGCGACTTGAACATCGGACAGAGCGCGGTAATCGCGCCTGCTCCCCAACTCCCGGTTGCCGAACAGCGCACTGCTCCCGGATCGCGATCTTCCGGCGTTGGCGGCGCTCCGCAAGTCGTTCCTCCACCCCCGTCGGTTTCTGCCGCAGGATCCTTCGGAGCGTCTTTTGGAGAGCCCGGCCGTGTCATCGCACTGAGTCTGCACCCCGCTGTGGGCGCACCCCCAGACCCACCTGCCGGGAACCGCCGCGGTGCCTTCGCTGCCACGCCCGAGGGCCATCCCCGAGCGTCCGGCTCGCCCGGCGCCACCGGCAACGGCGGCAATAAAAAAAGCGGAAGCGGATCGTCGCGAAAGGGAACGGGTGACTTACCGGCGGGACTTTACGTCGGAAGCGCGGCGGCGAAGACTTCGCCCGTGGCGGGCGAATCTGGCACGGCGTCGACCAATTCGGTCAATCCAAATCTCAGGGCGAGCATCCCGCCGCCCCGCGTGACCGGCACACCGCCGCGTCCGGCGCCGCCCGGCGACTCGGCGAAACTCTCCGAAGCCGAACGCTCCGTTTTCGGAAACCGCAAATTCTATTCCGTCACACTCAACATGCCAAACCTGAACTCGTCTGGAGGCAGTTGGGTCATCCGCTTCGCTGAACTCGCTCGCGACTACAGCAGTCATGACCTGAGCAATCCCGACGCGCCCGCCGACCTCTCCCAGCCGATGGCCACGCGCAAGGTCGATCCCAAATATCCCATTCAGCTCATGCGGGAGAACGTGGCCGGCACGGTGATCCTGTACGCGGTCATCCACGCCGACGGCACAGTTGGGAACGTCCGCATCCTGCGCGGCGTCGATGACCGCATCGACCAATACGCCAGCCAGGCAGTCGCGCAGTGGCAGTTCCAGCCCGCTACGAAGAACGGCTCTCCCGTTGACGTCGAGGCGACGTTCCAGATTCCGTTTAAGCCGGCGCGGGTGGGGACGAATTTCTAGTTCTAGGGCGTCGCTCGCGTCCGCGTGGAGGGGCCGATCCCTTCCTCAGCGTCCGGCGCCCTTGCGCTTCTCCAGCGCCGAGTAAATCGCAGGATCAGTGCACACTTCGTAGTACTTCCGATCGGTCCATCCCTTCACTGAGAAGTCGGCAGCGTCGATCCGCGGAATCCGGCTCTGGCGCACTACAATCTTGCGGAAAATGTCGCGATCCACCGGCACCGTAGCGCTGAAAAGGTGGTACTCCCCTTTGTCCGACGAAGCCAGCGACGGTGGCAGCTTCACTTTAAGAGGCTCGAGCGTGATCTCTTTCTCCAACTTGCGGAAGGCGGTTTCATTCATGCGGATACCGCCCAGGTTGAAGCTCAGAATCACATCTTCGGGGTTGCCATTCTCGTCCAGTTCCGCGGCCTGAAACGCATAGACGTGGAATGGCCCCGCCTGCGGTTCCATCACCTTGCGTGCTCGCTTGTTGCACGACGACAACCGGTCACTCTCGTTCAGCGCTTCCGAAATCATGATCTGGTGCTCGCCGTCCATCAGGTACAGCGGCGCCGAATCCTGCGCCGTAATGCCCAGGCCTAACTCCAACTGGGGCATGCCTGAGCGCTGCATCAGTTCGTTGTACCCGCGCACGATCTCAATGATCTCGCGCGCCAGCACGCACATGCGGCTCACCGCCAACCCGGGCTCGCCCTCGCGCTCCAGAATTGCCAGGATGATGGCGTCGCCTTCCAGAAATACTTTCTGCGCGCCGTACTTCTCCAGCAGCTTGTTCACCGGATCGTAGAAATTCAGGCTGAAGTACGACGCCGGATTCAGCCCCTTCTCCATCATCGTCCGCGTCAGCCGCGTCGAGTCGCGCACGTCGGCCTTGAGGACCACGTGTCGCAGCACTTTCTCCGAATCGGTTCCTCCCTGTTCCTCGGGAAGCAGAAACTCGTAGAGAGTCCCGTTCACCCGCGACAGCTCCTGCAACCGTTCGTTGCCCACCAGGTTTACGGAATCCAAAGCCGCGTTTAAAATCTCGAGCCGCCGCAGATCGCGGTGATAGTGGAAGAAGTCTCCCAGGAACCGCGCCGCTACTTTTGCCCGCTCGGCCCCGCGGCAACTGGCGACCTTGGCCACCGCCGCGTACAGGCTGTTCGGCGAAAGTCTGCCCTCCTGAATCATGCGCTCGACCCGGTCACATTCCGTCCGGTCGATCAGCGCATTCTTCAGCTGCTGCGCATTAATGCGGGGCGCGTATTCGCTCAACAAGGGCACGACGTGATACGAAGCGATCACGTTTTCCATGACGCGCTCGTCTTCCAGCAGCCGCACCCACTCCGCTAAGCGCTCCTGCTGGGCCAGCCCTTCGTCCGAATCTTCCGGGGTCCCCGTTCCCACGAGTTCACGCGCGTTCTCTGGGACATTCATCCAGGAATCGAGGGTCTCCGCGCTGACCTCTTCGCCATATTGCGAACGCAGAAAGCTCGAGACCACCTCCCGCATCCGGCCGTAGCGGTCCGGATCGCGGTCCCAATTCCCCAGCATGACGTAATGCTCGGCGCACAGGTAGTCGTCACGCCCATCTTCGGAGAACAGCAGCCGGTTCAGAAACAGCGGATACGTGAAATAGCTGCCTCCGCTGGTCTCTTCCCCGAACAGCGACCGCCGGGTGCGCGCCAGTGTGCTCTTCTCGACCTCACGTAGCGTTTCAAAAATTTCCTGCCCCGCCTTGCGCAGGATGATTCTTTTGCGTACCTGGAACGCCGCCAACCGTTCGCGGTACTCGTGCGCCTTGCCCTGCCGCATGTTGTCGTAGCTCTTCAGCAGTACGCGGCAGCGCTCCAGCACCTGCGAAAACTGCAGGTTCATCTCCGCGCGCAGAAACTTGGTGACCGCCAGCCGCGCCAGCAGATCGACCGACAGCTTGAATTCTTTCTTGGCCCGATTGAGGGATGCGACCTGCAGTTCGGTCAGCGCCGCCTTCCACCCTCCGGGATCGTTCTTGGGCCCTGCAGGTTTTCCCGCCTGACGTGTCATCCACGAAGGACCCTGAGTCGGTCGCGAGGACTCTGCCGACAACAATCCTTCCAACTCTCCGTGCCGCGCGATCAACCGTGCAATGTGCGCCCGCGCCAGCTCCACAAACTTCGCGCTGAGCACCACATCGTGCCGCAGGTTATCGACCCCGACCGAGATTCCATCGAGCGAGACGAAGGGCGTGGAAGCAGCCAGATTCGGCGGCGCCGGTTTATCCGGCGCTCCACCCAGTCGAAAAATAGGAATTCGCGGCATTCCTGAGTCAGGAGTCTATTCGGAAGTTGCTGATTTCAAACGGACAGGTCGAGGTTAGCATGCGGAGGACTGCCGCTAAAGTTACCTAGGTTACCGGCTTAACTCGTTGATTTTGTTTGTCACAAACGATGGAAGCATCGATGCTCATGTGGGGACAGCCGCCATCGGCTGTCCTGCCGGGCAAGGCCCGGCGGCTGCTCGGAGATGCGACGAGGAAGAATGCCGCGAGGAAACACCGCTAGTCGATATTCGCGCCCGCTACTGACTCTTCGTCCGCGCCGCCTCAAACTCATCGCCCTTCTGCCATCCCACCAGCTTCGGAAGACTTGCGGCTTCCCATCCCAGAGCAAATCCAAACCGCGCCATCGCCGAATCCCCCACGAAATCCATCTCCGGATGATATTCATCACTGGGCTGGTGATAATGCTTCTCGACGTAATCGCGCTCCTGCTCGAGCCCCCAGGCCTCGGTGTGCCCCTTATACTTCATGCCTTCGTTGATCGAAAACGACGGAATGCCCACCCGCGCTAGGCTGAAATGATCGGAGCGGTAGAAGTGTCCCGCCTCGGGCCGCGCGTCCGGACGAATCGCCAGCCGGAACTCCTTCGCCGTCGCCTGCACTGACGGATAGAAGTCCGTCCGCTCCGCCCCGGAGACTTCCACTTCCTCGGGTGCCCCGAGCGGCTTCACGTCGTCATAGTTCAAATCCAGCGCAATCTTTCCCGCCGGAATCGGCGGATGCTTCCCCAGGTACTCCGACCCGAGCAGCCCTTGTTCCTCAGCGGTGACTGCGGCGAAGATAATCGACCGCCGCGGCTTCTGCGCCGCCGTTCCGAAGGCCCGCGCTACTTCCAGCAGGATGCCGCATCCCGTGGCGTTATCTTCGGCGCCGTTGAAAATGTTGTCTCCCGGCATATCTGGACGAACGCCGAAGTGATCGTAGTGTGCGGTATACATCACGGCTTCGTCTGCCATCTTGTGATCCGCGCCCGGCAGAATCGCCACCACGTTGTTCGATTCAAAATTCCGGACCTTGCTCACCATGTGCGCCTTGAGCTTCGCCCCCAGACTTACGGGATGAAAGTCCTTCGTCTGCGCATCTTTCAACATCTTTTCCAGATTCATACCCGACGCCGAAGCCAGCCTCGTCGCCACATCCAAATGGATCCACGACGCCACCTTCAGCGCCGGTCCTTCCAGCTTCAGAAACGACTTCTCGCCGGAATTCGAGTTCCGCACCACTTCCCACGGATAGCTCGCCATCTGCGTTTGGTGGACCAAGATCACTCCCACCGCGCCCTTGCGCGCCGCCTCTTCGTACTTGTAGGTCCAGCGTCCGTAGTAGGTGAGCGCCTTGCCCTTGAAGAACTTGGGATCGTCTGAAGGCGGCTCGTTCACCAGCATCAGCAGGACTTTGCCTCGCACGTCGAGACCCTTGTAGTCGTCCCAGCCATACTCCGGCGCCTCAATTCCATACCCCACAAAAACGATGTCCGCATCCACGTCCGACTGCGCCTGCTGCGTCTGGTCGTAGGCGACATATTCGTCAAGCGGCTTCAGATTCATGGTCTCGCCCTTCTTCGGAACGAGAGAAAACGTGGTCTCCGGCAGAGTCGTGATCCCCACCAGAGGAACCTTTTGCATATAGGTGCCGTGATCGCCGGCCGGCTTCAGCCCGTATTCAGCAAACTGGGTGGCGATATATTCCGCCGCAATGTCGCCCCCGCGCTGCCCCGTTCCTCGTCCCTCCAGCAGGTCATGCGACAGATAGCGCACGTGCCAGCGAATGTGCTCCGGAGTGATCGTCTCCAGCGCCACGAATGCCGGGCCCGGCAGCTTTACCGAGGGCGCGCTCTTTGCGCCCTTCGAGCCCCCAGCACCCGCGCCATCGGCCCATGCGAACAGGCTGGCGCACACGATCAGACAGGCTGAAACAATTCTCAGCTTTCCTTGCATAAACAGGTCTCTCCCCCAAAACCAAGCGGCGCGCTTGCTGGAAGCCTTTTTTCTGTAGGTCTACAGGAATTGTAAAGGAGGCCTCGCCGAGGTTGGACGAGAACTGACGCCCTCGACCGCACGAGAGTCCACCCACTCTCGGAACAAAGCACCCGCCCGGACGTGTCCAGATGCGCGGGCTTACTCGCTGTGGTGAGCTTGGTATCCTTGGGTGGGGTAATTGCTTGTGTGGGGACGGGCGCCTTCGCCCGTCCGCCGAGCGGCAGCTCGGCGATTTGTTAGCCACCGGCCCGGCGGCTAGTTTTTCGACCCTCAACCCGCGCGGAAATCCCGCACATCTTCGCCCGGCTTGAACATCACTGCCGGAGCAATCTCTCCCGCCGTGGCCATCCTGCGATTGATCTCTTCAAAGTCCGCCTTGAGCCAGCCTACGCTGGAAACCTCAATCTCCCCATCCTGTGCGACCCAGAAGATGGTGGGGACGTTGGTCAACCCATAGGCGTTCGAAGCTGGGTAAGAACGCGTGTCATCGAGTAGCACGGGAAACGAGATCCCGAATTCCTTGTTAAACGCTGCCGTCTCCTTGGCATCGTTCTGGGAAATGCCCACCAGCGTGACGCCCTGGCCCTCGTAGGCTTGATGCAATCTCTCGAACAACGGCAGCGCATACTGGCACGTCGGACACGAGACCTTGAAAAACACCAGCACCACCGGCCGGTGCGCGAGTTCGTCACTCAACGAGAACCGCTTCCCATCCAAAGTCTTCAAATCAAACTCCGGCGCCTTCGCCCCAATGGTCAATGCCGCCATCTTTCGTCCTCCGGTTCGTCCTTGCAATAAGTGCCGCAGCCAGCGCATAACCTGCCAAACCGCTTCTACTTTAGATGACGCAACCGGCCTTTCGGATGGGGAGGACTGATTCCCGCTTTCCGCAGAATTTTCCGCGCCAGCCCCGTAAGCGCAACCCGCGACAATCTCTCCGCCGGAATCCATTTGCCTTCCTCCTGTGAGGCCGCAGCCACTCGCCAAACCCGTACGGTGTAGTCCGTTACCGTGATCGAATGTTTGAGCGTGAAGCAGGCATCGGCATGGTCACCGTTTTTTGTTTTTGGGTGGCGCAGCGCTTTCAGCGCTGCGATCTTGCCTGCCCCGTTGGGCCGGGCTTTAGCCCCTGGGGCACCTCCATTCACCTCAGGTAACTCCCACATCCCCGCCATCAGCCGCGCGTTGTGCGCTCTCTGCACCAGAAATACCGCGTCCTCGCGGAGAGCCAGAACGTAATGAATCTCCCTCTTCTTCTGTCGCGACTTCTTTGCCGATCCCTCTAACTCCCCGCGCGTCGCGCACAACTCCACCACCGGGCAAGTCAGGCATGCCGGTGCCCGCGGCGTACACACGGTCGCACCCAGCTCCATCATCGCCTGATTGAAATCTCCCGGACGTGCCCGATCCAGCAACGTCTCCGCTGCCAGCCAGAATTCCTCCCCGACCAGCCTCTGCCCAGAAAACCGCTGCAGCACCCGCTCCACATTCCCGTCTACAACCGCGACCGCCTCGCCAAATGCAATGCTGGCAATCGCCGCCGCCGTATAGCGCCCCACTCCGGGCAACTCCCGCAATCCCTCCGCTGTTTCTGGAAACTTCCCTCCCCGTTCCCGCACCACAACCTTCGCTGCCGCGTGCAGCATGCGTGCCCGCCGGTAATATCCCAGGCCGCTCCATACAGCCAACACGGAAGCCTCCCGCGCACGCGCCAGCTTCTCCACCGTAGGAAACCGCCGCAGAAACTCGTGATAGTGCACAATCACCGCCGCCACCCGCGTCTGCTGCAGCATGATCTCCGACAGCCACACCCGGTACGGATCGTGACTCTCGCGCCACGGCAGATCGCGCGCGTGCGTGTCATACCAAGCCAGCAGTTGCGTACGAAACATTCGATCCCGCAACTCGGCGTGCGATTTTGCTTGCGAACTCATGCTGGAGCCCGCATTTTACAGCAGGGAAGAACCCGGCCCACGACTCCTACCCGAACCACCGAATTCCGCTGCTCACCATTGACCCGGCACCTTCGGCACGAAATAATAGCCCTGCCTGGCAATCCGCAACGCCGCGTGAATCCACTCACGCCGAGTCATTACGAGGAGCACCATGAACGACTTCAACCGCAAGGTGGAAGACGCTTCGGCACGTGTCAGCCATACCATCAACGAAGCCGCCGAGCGCCTGGAAAAAGAGATTCCCGAATTCATCAAGTACCTCAACGACGAAGTTGTTCCGGCGGTTCGCACGCACTCCACCAAGGCGCTGCGCACGGCCTCGCAGAAGCTCAACGAATTCGCCGACTACATGGAGCAGCACCACCCGCCCAAATAGCGCAGTCGGGCACTCGATCTGCAGGCTCGCCGCACCGCCGCGATCGCTTCGTCAGCATCGCCATGTTCCTGATCGTTCTCATCACGCTTTTGTTGCTGAGTGGCTGTGGCCACCCCAAACAGGCGCACGTGAACGTTCCCCCGCCTCCGCCGCCTGTTTCAACGCCTGAGCCGGGCGAGTCCCAGCCCACCGCAAATATTCCCGCTGCAAAAGAACGCACGCCCTCCAAGGCTGCCGAAGACACCAACACTGACCTCGCCGAGCCCACACTCCCCGCCGATGCCAAGCCCCTTGCCACCGAGTCTGGACTCGCCAGTTGGTACGGACCGCCGTACCACAACCGCCGCGGATCGAACGGCGAAGTCTACAACATGCATGCCATGACAGCCGCGCACCGCACCTATCCGCTCGGCTCCATCGTGCGCGTCACCAACGTCAAGACCGGACAGCACGCGCTGGTCCGCATCACAGACCGCGGTCCCTTCATTCCCGGACGCGTCGTCGATCTCTCTCTCGCCGCCGCGCAAAAACTCGACATCTGGAAGCCTGGTGTCGCCGCCGTGAAGGTCGAGTTGATGCAGTCGGCCGCGACCGCCGGTGCGCCCGGAAAATGGGCCGTGCAGATTGGCGGATTCCCCCACGAACCCGCCGCCACTCAACTCTCCGACCACCTCAAGCGCCGCTATCACACCGCCAAAGTCCTGTGCTTCAACAGTCCCGCTGGAGACTGGTGGATCCGCGTCCGCGTCCTCGACGACGACCACGACCGCGCCCAGAAGCTCGCTGCCGAAACCGAAACCCCCGAAGGCGCAGTCTTCCTGGTGCGGCTAGACTAGTTTTATGTGGCGCGGGCGCCCCCGCCCGCGTCTGGCCAGGACGGCGAAGCATCAATTCTGGAAATCTCCTCCCAGCGGACCCATGCCCTTGACCCGACGCGCCATCCGATAGAAACTAGCAAGCCATGACCGATCCCAACTGCCTTTTCTGCCGCATCATCGGCGGCGAGATTCCCTCAAAGAAAGTTTACGAAGACGACCATGTCTTCGCCTTCGAAGACATCAGCCCCAAAGCGCCCACGCACGTCCTCATCATTCCCAAGAAGCATTTTGCTGGATTGAAAGAAGCAGAAGACGCCGACGCCGAAATCATCGGCCGCTGTCATCTCGCCGCCGCGCACATCGCGCGCCAGCGCAACATCGAGCAGGGATACCGCACCGTCCTCAACGTCGGCCCCGGCGCCGGACAGTCGGTCTTCCACCTCCACGTCCACCTGCTCGGTGGACGCCCGCTCGCCTGGCCCCCGGGATAGCCTCAAATGCCTTTCCGCTCGCTCGATGGAACAAAGTGGAGGGTGAACGAAAACAACACCAAATTGATTGGCACCGTATAGTCCGCCGCAAGGTGCAGGGTTGACGTTTCTCCGGAGCCCACGCGCCGCACCGTAACCTGAGTAGGCTCCAGTTCAATGCCGTGTTCTTTCGCCTTGCGAATTACCGCACGAGCCGCGTCCTCATCTGAGCCCGGCGGCACAACCACACCAACATGAGCACCTGCCTGTGATCCCAGATCGCGCAGGTCCTCTTGAAAGTTCATGTTGGCGACTTCTGCCGAACCAATCTGCCAGCCCATCCTCAACGCCAGAATGAGAACAGCGATACCGAGAATAATTTTGAGATTTCTCATTTAGCCACGTTTCCTGCGGGCACCGAGTAGCGTTTTTGGCTTCCCTGGTTGCTTGTCAGGAGAACGGCAGATTATGCCACAGAGCCGCTCTCACCCTGCGTTCACCCTTCACCAAGGTAACGTCGACACTGCATTCCTCGCTTAGTAGCATCACGCATATCTAATAGCTCTTGGTCGAATTGCGAGAACTTCGCACTGGACTTCATGATGACTCATTGCCCGTGTTTGCCCCGCGTGAACCGCACCTTCCACAGAATAACCGCTGCCGCCCGTATGGTCGCCGTGGCCACGCTGCTGGCCGCTTTTTTCCATGGCGCTGGTGCGTCTGCCTCTGACGGAAAAGCGCAAGGCGCTGCCTCGCCGTGTGCATTCTCGGATGCGCAATTCGACACCACAACCGACGTTCGCGCTTTAGACGAATACCGCACTGCGATTGCCCAACTGCTCAAGCAGGAAAAATTCGCGGATCTGGACTGCCTCGCCGACGCTGCCCGGGCCGGCAAAACGAGATTTTCGGGTGGGGGCTGGAAGCTTCGCAATATCTATATCGGGCTCGATTCCCCCCAGCCCGGGCATCCCACGCAAGAGGATTGGCTTCGGCATATGGAGCTTGTCCAACTCTGGGGGAAACGTAACCCCAGCTCCGTCGCGGCGCCGATTGCCTTGGCCGAGTCGTATGCAGGTTACGCCTGGGACGCGCGCGGGGATGGCTTTTCCAATAGCGTCAGTGAAAGCGGGTGGAAGCTGTTTGGCGAGCGCATGGCAAAAGCAAAAGCGATTCTCGATGAGAACTCCGCTCTCGCCGGCAAATGCCCCGACTGGTACATCGCGATGCAAAAAGTCGCCGAGGGACAGAGTTGGGATCTGCCTCGGGTCACCGCCTTGTTCCAACAAGCGGTCAAGTTTGAACCGGACTACTCATACTATTACCGGATTTACTCCAATTATCTTCTGCCCAAGTGGAGCGGAGAAGAAGGCGATGCCGCGCGTTTCGCAGAGGATACCGCCAACCGAGTGGGCGGGAAAGCCGGCGACATCCTCTATTTCCAGATTGCCGAGGGAATTCTCTGTGCCTGCCAGGAGCCCGAGTTCGATCACTTTTCCTGGCCTCGCTTGCAAAGTGGTTTCGCTGCCCTTGAGCAGAAATACGGTGTATCCATGTTGCTCGTGAACTCTTTCGCGCTCATGGCCTCCAAGTCCAGCGACTGGGTCGTCGCAGATGCCGCGTTCAAGCGCATGGGTGACAATTGGAGCGAGGACAAATGGAGCACGGAGGCTTGGTTCAAGCAAAACAGAGATACTGCCGCTCAGGCCGCTCCTATGCAAGCGCAGGCCCGCGCCACCCAGAAGGAAGCCCAGGACAACATGCAAACTCCGCAAGGCCAAGCCTATCGCAAGGACCTGGAGCAGAAGTTGGCTGTTTTTGAAGATTCGTGCTTGAAGGAATCCAACGGCGACCAGCACAAAGTTGAACTGTTCCTGCAAATCGGAAAGGACGGCAGTGCGGAAAATGCGCAGACTCAAACGCGCCCCGACACTTTCGCTGTCTGCATGCTGCGCGCCCTGTATCTATCGTACACGCGCAAGGAAACTCCATTTACGGCTCCGCCCCGCGCAGCTTACTGGGTGGTCGTGGAGTTGGATCCTGCGACCTTGGCCGCATCCGCGAAATAGCGTGCGCCGGCGAATCGTGAATTGGGGAATTCGCTCGGTACCTGCTCGGCCTGGCCTCCAAGGTAGAACTGGCGACTAGATCCGCGCGCGTTGTTCCCGGGCACGGTGCGGGAGGCGGCGTGTCCTACTCCATTCTGAGCGTGACTGCCGGATCGATCCGAGTGATCCGCAAGGTCGGCAAGAAGCTCGCAGCCACGGCAATGATTGCAATGACTACGGGAACCGCCATCAGAGTCAGCGGGTCATAGTCGCGGATTCCATAGAGCTCGCTGCGCAAAACACGAAGGGCAACGAAGGATAGCGCCAGTCCCGCGATCAGGCCGCAGCCAGCGGCCACGATGCCTGTAGAACCAACATCGATCATCGCCTGTCGAATCGAAGACCCGAGGGCCATGCGGATGCCAATCTCGCGTGTCCGCTGCACAATGAGGTTCGAAACCAATCCTTAGATTCCGACGCCAGAGAGCAAAAGCGCCAGCCCCGCCAAAACCCCGAGGAGATCCACCTCCACTCTCTGATACAAGAGGCTCTTCGCGAGGAGATCTTGCATCGAGCGGAACCCGGAAAACGGCAAGTTTGGGTCCACCTGGCTGAGAGCTTTTTGCATCGCAGACGTGAGCCCCTGCACCGGTCCGGCCGTGCGCACAATCCAGCTCGGTTGGAACCAGATGTGCGCGACGTTGACGAGCCCTTGTTCCATCTGTGTGGCCGGAACATAGATCACTGGTTCAGTCGACATCGGCGCGTCGCCACTCATGCCGGGACGCTTGGCGACGTTAGCGACGAGTCCGACAATTTCATAAGTGTGCTTCTCGATCTGAATGTGGCGGCCAACCGGGTTCAGCTCATTGAAAAACCTGGGGGCAAAATCAACATTGACGACCGCAACGGACTCCGAAGTTGGTGTGTCGCTTTCGGCGATGGAACGGCCGGCAAGAACCGGTATTCTCAGCACCCGAAAATATTCAGGGCTTGCATAGGCAACGCTGGAGCCGCCCTCCAGTCCCGCGAGTTTGCCGTCCACAATCTTGATGCCGTCGTTGAGGCCGCGTTCGTACGGCACACTCAGTCCGACAGCCGCGTCCTCGACACCGGGGATCTGGTGCATCGCGGCCACGCTTCGCTCGATCAGGTTGTGAAACGCCGCGGCATCCCGATAGCGGGCGTCGTCGAGCGAAAGCGTCGCTGACATCACATTGCTCGCATCGAAGCCCGGTGGAAGGGTCTCCAGGTATATGAGACTGCGGACCAGCAGACCTGCTCCCGCGACCAGCACCACCGTGAGCGCGACTTCGGCGCCGATCAGCAACTGACGGAGGCGGCTGGAGCCTTTAGCAACGGAATGGCTGCTACTCGCCATCGACGACCGCAGATCGACCCTGCGAATCTGCAAAGCGGGCAGCGCACCAAAGAGTAGGCTGGTGAACAGCGAGGCTCCAAACGTAAAGGCCAGGACGCGAAAATCCATGGACGCACCGCCGAGAGGCATCATGGAGTCGGGCAGAAACCCTGGCAACGTCGAGAGAAGGCCTCGGGCCAGAGCCAGTCCAATCCCGGAGCCAACCAGCGCTAAGACAAAATTCTCTACCCAGAGTTGTCGGAGGACGACCCACTGGCTGGCTCCAAGAGCGAGGCGCGTAGCGATCTCAGGAGTGCGCCGTGCAATCCGCACCAGTGTCAGCCCGGCGAGATTGGCGCAGGCAATCAGCAGGATCAATCCGACCGCAGACATGAGCCCCAGAATCGGACTCCGCATTCCGTTATCGAAAGTCAGGGCGTGGGCAAGCGGCATCGCGTAGAACCACGCGCGCCCTTTGGACTTGCTCATCTCGTCAAACCAGGGCTTGCGCACGCGAGCCAGTTCGGCGGACACCTGCTGCCACGACGCGCCCGGAACCAGGCGAAGGATGATCTCGCAATTGTCTCCTCCGCACTCTCCGCTCTGATGTGGCTGTAGAGGCGTCCAGAGATCCGCGACTCCAGTGGGCTGGGCTCGCTCGGGCAAAACTCCGACGACCGTATGCGGTTCGCCTTTGAGGATGACCTGTTTCCCGAGCACCTGCGGATCAGACTGTAAGACAGAACGCCAGAGTGCGTAACTCAAGATCACAGCGCTCGGCCCGTTGGGCCGATCTTCTTCGTCTGTAAACCCGCGGCCCAGGAAAGGCTGGATGCCCAGGACATCGAAGTAATGGGCAGAAACCCGCATGTTCTGGACGTAGCTGACGCTGGCGCGCGATCCAGAACCGGCTTGCAGATTAACGCCGCTGGTCCCTCCGAAAGAAGCGGCTCGCACCGACGGCACACGGTCCCGAACCATTTCCCAAGTATCCCCGTCCTGGCTGGTTTCGTCCTGATGTTCGAACTGCCCTGACTTGGACGAAACGCCTTCCTGATGCAGCACGAGAACAGCGACACGGTCGGGCTCCGGATAGGGCAGCGGGCGCAAAAGGAAGCCATTGAGCAAGCTGAAGACCGCCGTGTTGACGCCAACGCCCAACGCCAGCGTCAGAGTCACGGCCAGGGCGAACCCAGGGTTCTTGTGCAGTTGACGCAACGCCAAGCGCACGTCCTGAATGAACATGGCTGCACCTCGATTGCCCACAGGTAGCACTTGGTTCGCCAGACGGTTCTGCAAGTATTCGATTGATATAAAAGCAGTTGAAAATGAAGAGCTCCAAATCACGCGGGACGGATTGTTCGATGTCGGAATCGAGTGTCCGGGAGTGGACAGGAATGCCACCCGGGTCGGGCTAGTTGGTCTGCTCTAAGTCGGCGACTATGGGGGGTCCACAGGCCGCGTACGCAGTCGGAACTCGCGCCGGCTACGGCGGAGCCCACGCTTCAGGGAACCGGAAGCCAGACCCCTACTGCACCGTCGGTTCCACATCCTCCGGCGCCCCATGCCTGCGCAACAATTGCGGCAGGTTCTGCGAGAATGCCGACCGCGGCAGCACCATGTCGCAACCCACTTCGTGGGCCTTCTGCTTCAGGTCTCCCTGCACGTGCGACAGGAACCCGATAATCGACGTCCCCTTCTTCAGCTTGCTCTTCAGCTTCGGAATCAGGGTCAGCGGCTTCACGCTGGCCAGGTTCAGGTCGAAAATAATCAGCGATGGTTTCTCGTCGCCGTTCTGCGACATCTTTTCCATCAGATCCTTGTCGGACTTCACGAACTCAACTTTCACGTTGAGCTTGCGCGCCGTTTCCTGGATCTTCGCCATGAAGAACAGATCTTCAATGAAGGCAAAAATGCGCGAATTCGTATCTTCGGTGATTGCCGGCAACGGCTCCGGTTCCGGTTGCGGATATTGCGTCGCAAATCCCGGCCTCTGCCGTCCGCCGCCCTTGTGCCCGTTGCTGTTATTGCCGCCGGCCAGTGCTGCCCGGTAGCTGTGGTCCATGGGCGCCGTGTAGATGCCGTCTTTGTTCTCCCGGCTCAACCCCGGTCCGGGCCGCTGTCCGCGCTGGTTATTGGGACGGCGTCCGCGCCGCCTGCGTCGTCCTCCTCCGCCACCACCACCGGAGGGTCTTCCTGGTCCTGCGTTCATAGTCCTCTCAAGCTGTTGCGTGCATGTTGCAGAATTTTTACAAATCCCAAAGACCCCGCCAGTCGCCGGATCCCGCCGTTTCAAACGAGGCTCCGCCCATCACACAAATTCAGATCTGCGCAATTGCGGGTAGCGACTGGACACACTGTGGAACGAACCCCAACTCTTCCAAGGAACTGCTATTCGAGAATGAAACCTTTACTTTTTAACTCAGTATCGATTTTCCGTTTTATCGGATCCGTCTGGCGCCGCCTCGGATCGGCTGGCGCGGAAGGCCTGCGCGGGAACGAGGCCTAAATGAGAACAACTTCATGGTACTCGCCCTTGCCCAACCGCGCAAGGCCCCATCCGCCCACATTTTGCACAGGAGGCCATGACTAGAAGGTTTCCGCGTTCGCCTCCGAACTCCGTCCCCCGGAAGCCAAAAGCCGGAGGCCGCACTTCACGCCCCGCTCGAAACCTCTCGCGCCCACTGCTGCGCCTGCCAGTAAAACCCGGCAACCTCCTCGGTCTCCAAACGCAGGCTCCGGCTTAACTCCGCCGCCGCGGTCCACTCTCCGCTCTCGTGCGCCAGCATCAATTGGAACACCGGACGCAATTCGCTCGGCTGCCCCAGCAGCACCGTCTTGGTCGCACGATCCAGCGGAATTTTATCCAGCACTTCCGCCATCGGCATTTCCATCATGGCATCGATCAGCGACAACAGTCCCAGCAGAAATAAATCCGACTCCCCGTGCTGGACTCGCGGCGCCAACAACTCGCCAAACCGCCCGCGCACCAGTGCCGACAGCACCAGGTCGCTGGTCTTCTCTTGCCCCGCGCCTACGGCCGCCACCAGTCGCACCCACCGGCGCACGTCGCGCTCTCCCAGCATCGACAGCGCGTGGCGCACCGAATGGATCTCGCTCTGAAACCCAAACATCGCCGAATTCAAATACCGCAGCAGGCGGTAGCACACCGACGCCTCCGCCTTGATCAGCTTTTCCAGTTCGGGCAATTCCAGGTCTGGACGCGATACTTCCTGCAGCATTCTCAGATAGTTCATCCGGTTCGCCGGCATGTCGCGCGTATTCATCATCTCCGGACGCCGGAAAAAATAGCCCTGGAAATAAACAAACCCCTGATCCCGTGCCCGCACAAATTCCGCCCGCGTCTCGATCTTTTCCGCTAGCATCCGGCAGCGCCATGGCCCGAACTGCTTGATCAGCGCACTTTGCTGCTCCTCGGTCGTCAACTGCATTTCGACCTTGATGATGTCCGCCATCTCCGCCAGCCCTTCTCGCGGATCGTTGGCCACATAGTCATCCAGCGCGATCATGTATCCCGCTTCTTTCAAACGCTGGCACGCCGCCACTACATCCGGATCTGCGGGAACTGATTCCAGAACCTCAACCACCGTTAACGTCGAGGGCAGCAGGGTGACCAGTCCCTTAATCAGTGTGTCCCGTGTGCAATTTACAAACGCACGCCGCCCATCGCACAACACATCTAACCCCATCAGGAGCGTACGGTCCAGGGTGGCTCGCGACGCCTCATTGGAGTCGCCGTGAAACGCATTCTCCAGGCCGTCGCGAAACAGCAGTTCGTATCCGAATACCTTCTCCTCCCGGTCAAAAATCGGTTGCCGCGCCACATACCGCAGCGGCTTCGCATCCACCACCCGGGCCCGCGCTACAGCTTGTCCATCAGATATGCTTCCCACGTCTTTCCTATCGGCAGCAAAGCGAAAAACTAAAGCCCGCAAAGAAGTGGCTTTCCTCAGTGTCCTCAGTGTCCTCAGTGTCCTCAGTGTCCTCTGTGGTTTAGTCCGGGTGCCCCATTTCTGCCACGTTCTTTGTGGCAGAAGTGGGGATTTTGCGTCGGGGGAACTCGCACCCGTATAGAATGATCCCCGCTCATAAGGCCCGAGGAAGCCCATGCCCGATTCGCCCCACTCTATCCCTAACTCCAACGCCGCCAGTCCCGGTATGCAGCGCCAGTTCGAGATCTACCAACTCGGCCTCGCAGGGAAGAGACTCTCCATCCCCATTCCACTCGCGCAGCCTGAAAAGAAAGCAGCTGAAGTTCTCTCCCAGCAGGCCTATGACTACGTCGCCGGAAGCGCCTCCGGGGAACGCACCGCCCGCGCGAATCTCGCCGCCTTCGATCGCTGGCGGATCGTCCCTCGCATGCTGCGCGACGTTTCCGAGCGCGACCTCACCGTCGAACTCTTCGGCCAGACTCTGCCCGCGCCAATTTTGCTGGGCCCCGTCGGCGTGCAAAACATCATTCATCCGGATGCGGAAGTTGCTGTCGGCCGCGCCGCCGCATCGCTCGGCATCCCCTTCGTTCTCAGCACCGTTTCTTCCCGCCCCATCGAAGAAGTTGCGCAAGCCATGGCTGGCGTCCCGCGCTGGTTCCAACTCTACTGGGGCAAAGATCACGAACTGACGACTAGCCTGTTGCAGCGCGCGGAAAGTCAGGCTACTCCGCTCTCGTCGTCACCCTCGACACCGCCATGCTGGGATGGCGCGAACGCGACCTCCAGCATCCTTATCTTCCATTCCTCCTCGGCGACGGACTCGCCAACTACTTCACCGATCCGGTCTTCTGCTCGCGTCTCCCGCAGCCCCCGGCCGCCGATCCCGCCGCGGCGATTCGCCTCTGGGCCGGGTTGTTCTCGAACACTGCTTTGACGTGGACCGATCTCTCATGGCTCCGCCGCCAAACAAAGTTGCCGATCGTGCTGAAAGGAATCCTCCACCCCGACGACGCCCGCCTCGCGCTCGACCACGGTGTCGATGCCATCATCGTCTCCAACCACGGCGGCCGCCAAGTCGACGGAGCCATCGCAGCGCTCGATGCACTCCCGGCAGTCGCCGCAGCAATCCAACAGAAGATCCCAATTCTGTTCGACAGCGGCATTCGCTACGGATCCGACGCAATCAAGGCCCTGGCCCTCGGCGCGCGCGCCGTTCTGCTGGCACGTCTCTATGTCTGGAGTTTAGCCATTGCGGGGGAACAAGGTGTGCGTGACGTATTGCAGAATTTCCTGGCCGACCTGGATCTCACCATGGGCCTAAGCGGCTTTCGCTCGGTGCGAGAGCTGGACGCGTCGATCCTGGAAAAGTGATCGAAGCCAGTGCACTGAGCAGGTGCCAGTGAATATTTGGTGGCGTTAGTGAAGACTGCTCTCAGGTGGCGGGCCAGTGAAAATCGCTCTCAGTGCTCTAGTTCTTGGTGGCGGCAGTGAATATTGCTCTTGGTGGCGGCAGGGAGAACTGCTTTTGGGTGGCGCAGCGCTTTCAGCGCTGCGATCTGGACTCAAATATGAATCCTGGCTTTAGCCCCTGAGGTACATCCCCCGACTCGCTAAACCCTCTGCACCCCGCCCAGCCCCGCGAGCGCAGCCACAACCTTCCCCGACCACTGCACCACTTCATCCTCGCGCAGCGTCCTCTCATCCGACTGAAACCGCACCCGCAACAACGCAGAATACTTCCCGGCCGCAATCGACCCGCCACGAAAAATCTCCACCGGACGGAACTCCCGCAACTCCGCGATGCTCAATCCCGTGACCGCCGCTCGCATCTCTTCGAACGAAACCTCATCGCCAAACACAAACGAGAAATCCCGCTCCACCGCCGGATACTTCCCGAGCGGGGTGAACTTCACCGTCCGCAGCCCAACCGTGTACAACTGCTCCAGATCAATCTCAGCCAGAAACACATCCTGCCGCAGCTTCCGCGCCCCCGCCACTTCCGGATGGACCTGCCCAAACTGCGCCACCACCGCGCCATTCACCAGCGCCCGCGCCGACCGCCCCGGATGAAAATAATCCGCCGTCTCCCGGTCATAACTCACATCGCCGGCAAACGCCGCCAGCAGATTCTCCACATCGCCCTTGAATCCGCGAAAAGTTTCCGTCGCCGCCGCATGCTCGCCCTTGCTTACATCGAGCGCGCCACCCGCAGGCAGCGATCCGCGCACGGCCGCCGCTGTAGCGCCCAAACAAGCGCGCCTCGGTTCTACCCGAGTCTCGCCCGACAACTCATACACGTTGGCGATCTCGAATAGCCGCGCCTCCGCCACATCGCGATTCAAATTCCATGCCAGCATATCGAGCATGCCCGGAGCCAGCGAAGTCCGCATCACAGAGGCCTCTTCGCTCAAAGGATTCTCCAACTCCAGAACCTTCGCCGATGAAAACTTCTCCGCGTCGGCATGCGAAATGAAGGTCGACGACAAAGCCTCGTTGTATCCCAGCGCCAGGGCCCGCTCGCGCAAAGTCGCATCCATCGCCGCGTGCGGCAATTCGACCACGGCGCCGCTGAACGCCGGCAGCGTGTTCTCAAATTTGTCGTACCCGTGCAGTCGCGCGATCTCTTCGATCACATCGATCTCGCGTTCCACATCCAACCGCCAGCTAGGGATATGCACGCGGAACTGCGCGTCACTCTGTCCCTCTGGAATCAGCGAAAAGCCCAGCCGCTTCAGCAGTTGATAGATCAGCCCTGAGTCCAGACTCCCGCCCAGAATGCGCCTCACGTCGCTCACATGCAGCACCACTGGAGCCTGGTCCATCCGCTTCGAGACCACATCAACCACATCGCCAACCAGCTCCCCGCCACCCGATTCCAGAATCATCTGCGCCACAAGATCGCAAGACAGCACAGTCGACTCGAAATCCGCCCCGCGCTCGAACCGGTGCGACGCATCGGTATGAATCCCATGCCGCCGCGACATCTTCCGCACAATCCCCGGATCCCACCACGCCGACTCAATCACGATGTTCCGCGTCTTCTCCGTAATCATCGTGTCGTACCCGCCCATCACTCCCGCCAGCCCCACGGGCTTCTTCGCATCGCAGACGACGAGATCTTCTGAAGTCAGCTTGCGTTCCACTCCGTCGAGAGTCTTCAGCATCTCGCCGTCCCGCGCCTTCCGCACGATAATCTTGCCGCCCTCAAGCAGGTCCATATCGAACACGTGCGTAGGCTTGCCCATCTCCCACAGAACATAATTGGTAGCGTCGACGGCATTTGAAATCGGCCGCTGATCGAGCAGTTGCAACCGGTGCGCAATCTTCTCAGGGGAAGGTTTGATGCCCGTCCCGCGAATCACCCTCGCCGAGAATCGAGGACAAAGCGCAGGCTCCTCGACAGTGATCGGGAATGGCGTGGCCTCAGCCGTGCTCGTGGACGAACTGTTGGTGGACGAGCTGTTAGTGGAAGAGCGGCCCTTTAGGGCCGCGTCGCCGTTCCCCTCAGATATCGCGGCTTTAGCCGCTGTGGCTGAGAGCTGAAAGCTGAAAGCTGAAAGCGCTTTCAGCGGCAGACCGTAAATCGCCGCCGCCTCCCGCGCCACGCCGTAATGATTCATGGCGTCAGGACGATTCGTCCCAATCTCCATCTCAAACACGGTGTCAGAGCCGCTCCCGCTGATTCCCTCGACCGAAATCCCAACATTGGTCAAGTCCTCAGCAAGCCGCCGGTCGTCGACCGCGAGATCAACGAAGTCGCGAATCCATTGTGGAGAAAGTTTCATGCGAAGCTTCTAGCTTCTAGCTCCTAGCGACTAGCCATCTAACTCTCGAAAGAGCTGGAAGCTAGGAGCTAGCAGCTAGAAGCTCTATCCAAACTGCTGCAAGAACCGCACATCCCCCTGAAAGAAGTACTGCAAATCATCCACGCCATACTTCAGCAGAGCCAGCCGGTCCACGCCCATGCCAAACGCAAATCCAGAAACCTTCTTCGGGTCATACCCGTTGTCCTTCACAAACTCAAACACATTGGGATCGACCATCCCGCATCCCAGCACTTCGATCCACCCACTCTGCTTGCATGGACGGCACGGGTCCGCCCCCCGCTTCCCGCTCCCACCGCAAATGAAGCACGTGACATACAATTCCGCGCTCGGCTCTGTGAAAGGAAAGAACGACGGCCGAAAATGCGTCTTGACCGACGACCCGAACAGCGCCTTCATGGCATGATCGAGCGTCCCCTTCAAATCCCCAAATGTAATGTTGGTGTCGACGGCGAGCCCTTCGATCTGATGAAACATCGGTGAATGGCTCGCATCCGGAGGATCGTTGCGATGCACCGTGCCCGGAATCACGATGCGAATCGGCGGACGCATCTTCTCCATGGTCCGAATCTGCACCGGAGAAGTATGCGTGCGCAGCAACAGCCGCTCACGCTGCGGCTTCGACTGCTGCCCCGCGATGAATAGCGTATCCTGCGTATCCCGCGCCGGATGGTTCGGAGGAAAATTCAGCGCCTCGAAGTTGTAGTAGTCCGTCTCGACAACGGGTCCTTCAGCGACGGAGTACCCAAGTTTCTGGAAGACACCAACAATCTCGCGCCACGTCCGCATCACCGGATGCTCCGCCCCAATCGGACGCCGCACCCCAGGAAGCGAAATATCAACGCGCTCAGCCACAAGCGAATCCCCGCCGGAGCCCGCGACGTGAGCGCCTTCGACGAGTTCCGTAATCCGAGCCTTCAATTCGTTGACGCGAATCCCGGCCTCGCGCTTCGCTTCTTTCGGCGCGCCCTTCAGCCACAGATCGTTAATCTGTGTGAGGATCCCGTTCTTCCGCGCCATCCACCGGTCGCGAAACGCTTTCAGTTCCGCGTCATTGCGAACCTCGGCAGCCTCTCCCGTACACGCACCAACGCACTCGCGCGCAGCTTTCTCCAGCGCCGCCGCCGAATAGTCAGTCAGTTTGGGAACGGTGTATGCCACGATGACCTGGACGACCGTTGTCTGAGATTACGCCTTGTCATCCTGAGCGCGTCTTTTGCGCGAAGGACCTATGCAACTCGACCGCGAACAAGTTCTTCGCTTCGCTCAGAATGACAAAGCTAATGGATGACGATACGAAATGAGAGCCAGCTGTGCCGGAAGCCGGAAGCCGAGCGCCGGAAGCCGTCTCTACGCTGCCCCGCCGACCGCGCCCTTGGCCTGCGTCGTCAGGCTGGCAAAGCCCGCCGGATCTTTCACCGCCAGGTCCGCCAGAATCTTGCGGTCCAGTTCGATCCCCGCAAGCTTCAAGCCGTGAATGAACTGGTTGTAGCTCATCCCGTTCAGCTTGGCCGCGGCGCCGATGCGCACGATCCACAGCGAGCGGTACTGCCGCTTGCGCTGCTTGCGTCCGGAGTAGGCAAACTTCAGTCCGCGCTCCACCGCTTCTTTTGCCGAGCGGTACAGCTTCGACTTAGTGAGGAAATACCCGCTTGCGCGGTCTAATATTTTTTTGCGTTTGGCGCGGCGTTTGGTTCCGCGTTTTACACGAGGCATGGTGTTCTCCTTTTTTAGTTGCACTTACCGGCGGCTGGAGGCAAGGACGATTCGCCATGGCGGCGATCTCTGGCCTCTTCACGCGCCCGCAGGCCGATATGCAACTCGGCCCGCATTCCTTCGTGATACTTCGTGTCCTTAGTGGTGAAAATGCTCTGATCAACCACAAAGGACACTAAGATACACGAAGGAAACTTCTACTGGTACGGAATCATGCGCTTGACTTTGCGCTTATCGCCATCGCTCACGAGCGCCGGCGATCCCAGATTCCGTTTCCGTTTCTTGCTCTTCGACGTCAGAATGTGGCGCAGGTGCGATCGCCCCCGCTTCACCTTCCCCGTCCCGGTTAACTTAAAGCGCTTGGCAGCGCCCTTGTGCGTTTTCAATTTCGGCATAAAGTCCTCAGAAAACAGCCGTCAGCTTTCAGCCCTCGGCTGTCAGTTTCATTTCATTCTCGCAGAATGTCAGATGACCGCTCAGGCGAGACTTGTTCGAGCAGCTTGCAATTCGTTTCTTCCCTACGACGCGGGCTTGGCGACCTGCGCCGGAGGAGCGCTTTCACTCGGCGCACTCTGTACCGCAGCCTTGTGCTTCTCTTCCCTCTGCTTGTCTTTCTCTCGTTCCTTTTCCGTCTTCTTCGGCGCCAGAATCGCGTGCAGCGTGTTCCCCTCTTGCCGGGGACGAAACTCCACGATGCTGTGCGGTTCCACGTCTTTGATCAGCCGTTCCAGAATCTGGCGGCCGAGCCCGGTACGCGTCATCTCGCGTCCGCGGAAGAAAATGGTCGCCTTCACCTTGTCGCCTTCATCCAGAAAACGCAGAACGTGATTCTTTTTCGTCTCGTAATCGTGGTCGTCCACATTGATGCGGAACTTGACCTCTTTTACGGTGATCGTTTTCTGGTGTTTCTTGGCTTCGCGCTCTTTTTTTTCCTGCTGGTAGAGATACTTCCCGTAGTCCATGATGCGGCACACGGGAGGCTGCGCGGTAGGCGAAATCTCAACCAGGTCCAGATTCTTTTCGCGGGCTTTTTTGATGGCTTCGTAAGGCGGCATGATACCAAGCTGCTGCCCTTCGTCGTCAATCACGCGGATTTCACGCGCCCGGATACGATCGTTCGTGCGGATAAAACGTTTATCGATACAGTCCTCCGTGGTCTAAGCGACTGAGAATAAAGAATTATAACATGAGGATTCCCGGCGAGCCCGTCGGTTCCCGTGGATCCGAGGCATGCCCGCATTTTTGCCGACGGGGGATTCCATATACGATCCCGCTTGGGCGAAAATAAGGTCTTGGCCGCCCGATGCGTGGGAGCTAAAGACAAGCGAGGCTTTTTATCATGTGCAGAAATATCAAAACCCTCTTCAACTTCGATCCGCCCGTGACCGACGACGAAGTGCGCGCTGCCTCGCTGCAGTTCGTCCGAAAAATCACTGGCTTTAACAAACCGTCCAAGTCGAACGAAGCCTCGTTTCTCTCCGCAGTCGACGAAGTCGCGGCGATCGCAACCCGCCTTTTGCGTTCGCTCGAAACCACGGCGCCGCCGAAGAATCGCGAGGAAGAAGCTGCCAAGGCAAAAGCCCGCGCCGCGGAACGCTTTGGAACGTAATCGAGTTTGCCAACCGTGCTCGATTCCGTCGATCTAAAGGAAACACCCTATGCCCGTCAGCCTTCGGAACAGATTCGCCCCTTAACTTGAGCTCAAACCGCGATCGGCCTCACCGGGTTTCGACCCGGAATTTCGCGCGGTCTACAGTATGTAGGGTATCGAACGCTCCCGCGAACTCAGGCACTCTACAGGACAGCCACTGGTCGACGCGCCTACTTCTTGCCATGCACACGCGCCGCCTCGACGATCGAATCCGAAAGCTCTGCGCCCAGATCACCGAAGCCTCGGACGGGGAACTGGAAGCCATCCTGCAGGACTTATTGGGAGCGATTCACGAAAAAATTGAACGCCTCCGGAGCCTCGCCGCCAGTCAGTTCCTTGGCCGCAAGCCTGCCAAGGAACGGCGGACCATCCCCCCTGCCTAGACTCGCAATCGCGAATTGCAGCGGATGGCCTGCCATCGCCATCATCCTTCCGATCGTGGTATTCCGCACCGCAGCCACGGAGCGGACAACTTTTTCAAGTCTTCGGGGTTTATGCTCATACGCCCTTCTGAAACAACAAATCTCCCGCAAAGCGGCCCCGTGAGGTTCGGATGACCCCTGATGAACGAGAGCGCATGCAAGTTCTTTGTGAGCAGATCGCCAAAGAGGAAAATCGCGAGAGGTTCACCAACCTGGTCCATGAACTCAACGAGCTTCTGGAGAACAAGGTGCAGCGGCTCGATCACCCCGCCAGCCCGCCGAAGTAGAAATCGTCGATCCGAATTTTGAATGATCCATGACCGAATGACCAACGAAAGACGAGCGGATGACCGCGATTTCCTTACGGCGCTTCCCAGTCCACTGAGTACACATCCTGGCTCCCGGTATCGCGGAGCAGCAGCGGTGAATCGTCGGGTGTGAGAGACAAGGCGCCGCCGTAGCGGCCGGTGGTCGCAAGACTCTTCAGATCCACGACCTGTTCCGTCTTATTGTCGCTGATTCGAATCCGAACCAGCGCATTCTTCCCACGGTAATCCAACACATATACATACTGCCCGTCATGCGACCAGTTCAGCCAGCTCAACGATCCGTTGGCCAGCTCGGTCCATTTCTGGGTCTGTGAGTCAAACAACATCAGCCGCATCGAGTCCGCCGAGAACGCAGAGATGTAACGGCCGTCCGGCGACCATCGCGGCGAATACAGCCCTTGCGAGTTCGGCAGGTCCGAGACCTGGTGGCTGGCCACGTCCAGTACATGAATCGCCGACGACGGATCATTCGACTCGTTGCTGAACACAATCTTTGTCCCGTCTGGCGACCAGTTCGGATCCAGTTGTTGCCGCGGATCCTCCGGCATCAGCTGTCGCGGGCTTCCTCCCTCCACGGAAACCTCATAGATCCTCGCCGGTTTCGCGGCACTCCGCGCAAACTCGAAGAAGATGATCCTCTTGCCGTCCGGAGACCAGCGCGGCAGCACCGGATACATGGGCGGATACGTAAGCTGCAGCCCCTCGCTTCCATCCACCTTGCTTCGCCACAACGGGCCTTCGCGGTATGCAACGTAAGTTACCCACTGCCCATCCTTCGAGAAGGCAACATACTCCGCCGAAATTCCGCCGAGAAAGGTAGAGAACTGGCCCGACTTCCCGTCGAACCGCATCAACTCTCCGCGGTAGGTCTGCCCGATCATGAACAGCTTCTTGCCGTCTTTGCTCGGCAGAGGATACGACAGCGACAGGGGGCTCGACGTCAATGCAATGGGCTTCGGTTCAGAGTGCATGAAGCTGCGCTTCTCCGCGAGAGCCCAGATCTGATTTTTCGATTGAAATACGAAGTACCTGCCGTCGGCAGTCCACTTGCCGCAACACTCATCCGGCGGATCGTGCCAGCCGACCAGGAAGCGATGCAAATCCGTTCCTGTCGCGGATACTTCCCATGTGAGTTGCTGGCCGATGGTCCCGGCGCTCTCCGTAGTGTCGAATCGCAAGTGGCTGCCGTCGGGCGACCATGCCACATTCTTGATGTCGCCCTTCACGGCCAGCAGTTTTCGCGAGTCCGTTCCATCCGCTTTGGCGACGAACAAATCGCTCAGATTGCTATACGCCAGCAGCTTGCCATCCGGAGACCATGCGGCGGTTTCTCCCGATGCTTCGCCTAACCGGCGTGGAGAACCGCCCAGAACTGGCAGGCTCCAGATCGGCCCGCGCGGAGGCGCGCCCCGCCCATCCACCACCAGAAGTTCCGCCCCACTCGGCGACAGGTCCACAGGAACCATGTCAGCGGAAGGCATAATCGACATCCGCCTCGGATCGCCTCCCGTTACCGACATCTCCGCGAGCCCATGGAACGCGAAGCTTCCCGAACTTCCCACGCCTACGCCCAGGTAGAGTCTCGATCCGTCGGTCCCAATCAGCGACTTGGGCTGGCCGTCGTGAGAAAGCTGAATATAATTCGAGACCTTGGGAGCGGGAGCAGGCAGCATCCAAAAATAAGCGAGCACCGCCAAGGCCACAATCGCCAACGCCGCCACGGCGAGCACTGCGCGAAAGCGTTCAGATTCCTTCTCCTTCGCGCCATCTTTGCCGGCGGCAGGCCTGATCGCATGTGCGCTGGATGGTGCCGCGATCCCCGAATCCGTGAGCGATTCCAAAGCGAACGCAAGATCCGACGCCGACTGAAACCTTTGTTCCGGGTTCTTCTCCAGACAACGCAGCACCACTCTCTGCAGACCCGCGGGTGTCTCGGGTGCAAGTTCCGAGATCGGCGTGGGTTCCTCGTTCAGGATCGCGCTCATCGTGTCGGCGGATGTGGGCCGGCCAAACGTCGACTGCCCCATCACCATCTCGTACAGGATTGCGCCGAAGGCAAAAATATCGGTGCGATGATCGGTCGCCAGTCCCCGCACTTGCTCCGGAGACATATAGCCCACAGTTCCCATGGCTACGCCCGGGATGGTCAACGTCGGCGCCACATTCGCCAGGGATTCCTTCGGCTGAATCACCTTCGCCAGCCCGAAGTCCAGAATTTTGACGCGCCCGTCTTTGGTAACGAATAGGTTGTCGGGTTTCAGATCGCGGTGGACGATCCCTTTTTCGTGGGCCGCTGCCAGGCCGCGCGCAATCTGCACTCCGTAATCGATCGCCTTGCGCAATGGCAGGGGTCCGCGCCTCACGGTCTCCGCCAGCGTCATCCCCTCCAGCAGCTCCGACACCAGATAAGGAACGCCCGCGTAGGTTCCCATCTGGTACACCGCAAGAATGTTAGGATGGTTCAGAGCCGCCGCGGCTTTCGCTTCCACCTCGAAGCGCTGCAGCCGCTCCGGTTCCGACAAGACCAGCTGCGGCAGAACTTTGATGGCTACATCGCGCTCCAGCCGGGTGTCGCGCGCGCGGTACACTTCGCCCATGCTGCCCGCCCCAATCGGCGCGAGGATTTCATACTGACTGAGTCGAGTGCCAGAGGCCAAGGGCATGGGTGCGGCAATTATAGCTCCCGTGCAAAACTATTCTGCATTGAAACAAAGTTGCCGAGACCTGCCGCCGTTTCATTGACACATGGCACATGCGCGTGTAATCTCACGAACCATCGGCGCGAACGCAGTTACAGGGGCGATCCACACGGAGGTTCAATGAAGCTGCTACTGGAAACACGAGAAGTGGGACGCGTCACCATCGTGCGCTGCAAAGGACGCATTGTTGCTGGCGGCGAGGTGGAGGCCTTGCGTGCCCACGTTGCTCATCTGCTGCGGGACCGCCGGTCGCTCGTTCTGCATCTCGGCGAGGTCGTCTTCATCGACAGCAGTGGCTTGGGAACCATGGTGCGCACTCTGACCAGCACGCGCCAGGCGCGCGGCGACATGAAACTCTGTGATGTTCCCGAGCCCATCCGCAAAGTGCTGCAGTTGTCCCATCTCCACAAATTATTTGATTCCCACGAATCGGAAGATCACGCGGTGGCGGCGTTTTATCGTGCGCCGGTGCACACCGAGAAGCCGGTTTCCACCGGACGCAGCGTTTTATGCATCGACCGCAATGCCGACGTCGTCACCTATGTTCGCGAACTGTTGCGCAACGCCGGGTACGATGTTCACACCAGTAACAACCTGCGTGATGCTCTCATCCTCATGCGCGTCTCGCGTTTTGATCTCCTGTTACTGGGCGCGGAACTCGCTGGCTCGCCTGCGACCGAAAAATCATTCCGCGATCTCTGCGCTGCCGTCCCATGCATCGAACTGGGAGGCGATTTTTCCACGCTCGACGCCGGCCAAGCCGCGTCGGCCCTGCTGGAAAAAATCGCAACCCACCTGCAACCCGCCTCATAAGTAACTCCGCCGTCATAGGTAGCGCCGCCGTCCCGGCGGCTAGATTGCCCTGAGGGTAGCCGAAGGGTGGCGGCGTCTCGCCGCCACAGCCGGTAGTCAGTTAACTCAGTCAGGTTCCTAGTCGCCTCGCCGTTCTGCCCCGCATCTCTTTCGACAACAGTCACTGCCCAGAAGTGTTCACTTTTGAACAGACAGACCGGCGTGCCTCCGGGCACTCTTATCGATAAGCTGGCATGCTGGGCGACCTGTCGCAGGTCACGGCATAGGTTCGACAATCACGTGCGGAATCAGACAGGCGTAACTTGGGCCTGATGTACGCAGGAGGCCACCATGATCCCGACGTCTCCCTCTAAGAAGGTGATTCTCTGCATCGATGACGATGACGCCATCTTGCGCTACGAGAAGGCGCTGCTCGAAAGGCATGGGTACGACGTTCTCACCGCATCGTCGGGGGAACAGGGACTGCGACTTATGGCCATGTGCCACTGCGACGCCGTGCTCCTCGACTACGAGATGCCCGGAATGAAAGGTCACGAAGTGGCCTCTGAAATAAAGCTCAGACGGCCAGATCTTGTGATCATCCTCCTCTCCGGCAGCGATGTGCCCATGCAAGCGCACGCTCTGGTGGATGCTTTCGTACCTAAACTGGAAAGCAGCCGCCAACTTCTGCCCATGATCGCCGAACTCTGCAGCCGGAGTCCGGACCCAAAACGCAAGCAGGAGAGTGCTTAGCCCGGGTGATCCGAGAGAAGTACCCTGGTCCCAAGCGGTTCCACGTCCAAAAACCCCGAAAACCCAAAAAATCTTGTCAATAGGGTAAGAACAGCCGGTTCGACATATCCCCTTGCCCTCAAAGCAGATATATTTCCGCCAGAATGTCCACTTCACCAGGCCCAAATTGATAAAATAGACATATAGACTAAAAATTCTTGAAGGGAACCAAAGGCGCAGCCTCCAGGCTTGCGCCTTTTGTGTTTTTGGGCCGAACCAATGGGTAGCAAAGAAACGAGTTCTACAAAAACGAGTCGCACGAAAACCAATATCAAGAAGACGGGTACCAGGAAGACGGGAAGCCGTCACAGCGCCAGCAAACTCATCGCCAACAAAATCCTTCCACCTCACCGCCGCCGCTGCATCATCATCAAAGACCCCAAACATCGCGGCGAGTGGACCGAACTCAATTTCATGTCCCGCGTCACCGAGCGCGGATTCAATGTCTCCAAGCCCTGGGGAGACTCCACCCGCTACGACTTCGCCGTCGAGCGCCGCGGACACTTTCTCCGCGTCCAGGTCAAATCCACCATCGCCCGCCAGGACGGCGGATACATCGTCACCATCAAGTCCGGCTACCACTACTACACCAACCACCAGGTCGACTTCTTCGCCGTCTACGTCATCCCCGAAGATGTCTGGTATATCCTCCCCGCCAAAATCATCACCATCCTCCGCAGCAACTTCCTCCTCGCCCCCCGCCGCCCCCACCAAAAATACGAACCGTACAAAGAAGCCTGGCACCTCCTCAAAACGGGATGCCATCCAGCATCTCGAAACGCCGACGTACAAGCCGCGAAGCGGCTAAAGATTGCAGCCCACAGCCTGCCCTGAGCCTGCCGAAGAGACGTAAGTCGTGGGTGAGCGAGCCGACCACCACCCAGCCCCGCCGGGCGAAAGAAAAACCCACGCCTCGCGCGACTGCGTCCGTTACCGTGGGAGAGCGCGCAGATCTTGCCTCATTTGCCGTTTAATGGCGGAAACGCTATCTTGAGTTCCAGTCACCCCGGTTCAGCTAATCCAGGATTTTTGCAATCGATAATGCGTCCCGTCATTCAAGTTTCCGCAATCCGGAAAACGTACGGCTCTACAGTGGCGGTTGACGAAGTGTCGTTTGAGGTCAACGACGGTGAGATCTTTGGTTTGATCGGGCCCAACGGCGCGGGAAAGACCACAACGATGGAGTGCATCGAGGGTCTGCGCACGCCCGACCGGGGCGCCATCTCGGTGCTAGGTCTTGATCCCTTTAACGACGTTTACAAGCTGCAAGAGCGGATTGGAGTTCAGCTTCAGCAGGCGCAGCTGCAGAAGCGGATCAAAGTGTGGGAGGCTGTAGACCTGTGGGCTTCCCTTTACCAGAAGAATTCGATAGACGGCGAACGGTTGCTCGAACAGCTTGGCCTTATTGAGAAGCGGAATGCCTGGTTCATGACCCTCTCGGGCGGCCAGAAGCAACGACTCTTCATTGCGCTTGCGCTGATCAACAATCCGGAGGTTGTGTTTCTCGACGAGTTGACCACCGGGCTGGACCCGCAGGCACGGCGGGCCATCTGGGACCTTGTGCGCGGCATCCGCGAGCGCGGTAAGACGGTTTTCCTGACCACTCATCTCATGGAGGAGGCCGAGCGGTTGTGCGACCGGGTGGCAATCATCGAACACGGACGCATCATCGACATCGACAAGCCGCAGAATCTCGTGAACCGGCACTGCCCCGAGCGTACCGTCATCCTCGCCACAGACGACCGAAGGGCAGGAGACTCCTTTCGAACCATCCCCCGAGTCGAGGCGGTTAGCTGCAGCGACTCGCAGTTCACGATCCGGGGCCGGGGCGACGATCTCGTCACCGAGGTGATTCATTGTCTCTCCGAGAATCGCATCCGGGTTACGGACTTCCGCACGATTCTCCCCAACCTTGAGGACGTATTTCTCAAACTGACCGGTCACTCGATTCGCGACTAGGCGTGATTCATGATGCTGCGTGGACTCTGGAAACTGACATGGATCGAGATCAAGATATTCCTCCGCGAGCCGCTGGGGGCGTTCGGGACGATTGGTATCCCCGTTTTGGTGTTCCTCGGAACGGGTCGGATCGTCGGCCGCAGCGTCCCCCGGGCCTCACTCGCCGCCAGCACCTTTATGACAGCTGGTCTGCCCGTGCTGGCCTCGGTCCTGATCGCCATCAGCGCCGTGCTGTCGCTGGTCACCATCATTTCGATCTACCGCGAGGGGGGCATTCTCAAACGGCTCCGCGCCACTCCCCTGCGTCCCCAGACGATCCTCACTGCCCACGTAATCGTCAAGCTCCTGCTCACTGCGGCCACGCTGGCTTTAATGGTACTCGCGGGCAAACGCTATTATCCGATCGGAATCCACGCTCCGCTGTTCGGCTTTACCATGGCGCTTCTCATCAGCACCTGCAGCATCCTGTCTATCGGCTTTCTCATCGCCAGCATCGTGCCCACGGCGCGCTTTGCGCAGCCCATCGGCGCGGTCATCATGTACCCAATGATCGCCGTCTCGGGACTCTTTGTGCCGGTTACATCGCTCCCGCCGGCGCTCCAGACAGTGGCCAGAGTGGTGCCGCTAACCTACACGGTGTCACTGCTCGAAGGGATCTGGAAGGGCGACGCTTGGTCGGCTCACCTGAGCGACGTAGCGGCACTGGCCGTGGTGTTTATCCTGTGCACGGCGCTCTCGGCGAAGGTGTTTCGCTGGGAGTAGTAGTATTTCTCGAAGCCCTCGAATCTTCTTCAACGCCGAGACGTCAAGATGCCGACTTTCCGGAAGGGAACCTAAGCCACGCCTTCTTCTCGATGACATTGTATTCCGGAGGTCAAAACAACTTCTCGCCCCACCAGTGCGCCATTTACCACGTCGTCAATCTGAGCGCGCATCCAGCGGTTCGCCTTGTGCCGTCCGCGCAAGCGCAGCTTCAGGTAGTTGTCGGTGAGGGCTTCGGTGAAATCGCCATCGGCGTCGCTACCCACGACACTCAGCGTGATCGCTTCTACTGGCTTGCCGACGAAGCCGCGCATAAACTCTAACTTCTTCTCGGCTGCCAACTCGCGCAAGATGCGGTTCCGTTCCCGGGCCAGGTGCACTGGAACTTGATTCGGCATCGCCGCCGCCGGAGTTCCAGGACGCGCGGAGTACGTGAAAACGTGCAGGTAGGTGAACGGCAGATCTTCAATCATCCGGCGCGTGGCTTCGAATTCAGCGCCGGTTTCGCCCGGGAATCCGACCATCACGTCGGCGCCGATCGCGGCGGTGGGCATGGCCGCGCGAATCTTCTCGATCTTTTCGCGATAGTGCCACGGACGATACTTGCGATGCATGCGCCGCAACACTGCGTCGCTGCCCGATTGCATGGGCACGTGTGCATGCTTGGCAACGCGCGGTGACGACGCGACCAGCGAGATCAGTTCGTCGCTCCAGTCCATCGGCTCGACCGAAGAGATCCGAAGTTTTTCGAGAGCAGTCTCAGAGAGAATGGCGTGGATGAGAGTTGTCAGTCCCTGGTCGTTAGGCGTTGGTCGTAGGCTAGCTTTGCTGAGAGCTGAAGGCTGAGAGCTGACGGCTAAATCCCGTCCCCATCTCCCCAAATTGATTCCGCTGATCACAACTTCGCGATAGCCGGACTCGACCAGTCCATTCACCTCGCGGAGGATCCGATCGATCTCCAGCGAGCGGCTCTGTCCTCGTACATAAGGGATCACGCAGAAAGAACAGCGGTTGTCGCATCCGTCCTGGACTTTGAGATTAGGGCGCGTACGTTCATTCGCGGCATCGAAAACGGGCGCGGCCAGCAGTTCGGTATGCGCGAAGATGTCGGAGACGAAGATGGGGCTTCCGGGCGAAGCTGTCAGGGTTGTCAGAGGAACGAATGCAAGTCCCTCAGGGGCTAAAGCCCTGGGATGAGAGGCAGGCTCTATCGCAGCGCTAGAAGCGCTGCGCCACCCAAAATCCAAAGGGTCGCGCTGCGCAAGAACCGAAGTGTCGCGCCGCTCAGCAACCGGAGCGTCGCGCTGCTCAAAAACCGAAGCGTTGCGCTGCGCAGGAACCGAAGCGTCTCGCTGCTCAGAAACCGAAGCATCGCGCTGCTGCAAAACCGAAGCGTCAGGCTCACCAGCTAAGTCGGCTGCGGTGGCACTGACGATTTCTGCGAGTTGATGCTTGTGCGAATTGCCGATGACCAGACTCACGCCCGGCAGCGCCGCAATTTCTTCCGGTGCGCGCTGCGCGTAGCATCCCGTCACGACGATGCGCGCATTGGGATTCTGTCGCCGCACTCGCCGGATGGCCGCGCGCGCATCCTGATCCGCGCCCGCGGTCACCGTGCAGGTATTCATGACGACCACGGAAGCTTGTGCCGGAGTAGACGCGCGCACGATACCGCGCTCTTCGAACTGACGTTCGAGGGCGGCGCCGTCAGCCTGGGTGGCGCGGCAGCCGAAATTCTCCACAAAATATCCAGCCACATCCCTATGGTAACGCAATACTCCGCATCACCGAGGGGCAGCACGGTCAAAAGCTGCGGGCATCAGTGCCCGCGCCCCACTTACGCCGAAGCCGCAGTCCTTCGCGACTGAAAGCATTCGCGGCAGAAGACGGGGCGGCCTTGCGTGGGACGGAAAGGGACAGTCGTTTGTTTTCCGCAGCCCGAGCAAGTGGCTTGGGTTTCGACCTTGGTGTAGCGGTAATTCTGTCCAGGCGCAGGGGGCGCGCCGAGTACCGAGATCCGCTTGGTCTTGCAAGCCTTGCAGCGCTTGGGTTCGTTCTTGAATTGTTTGTCGTGGAAGAAAAGCTGTTCCCCAGCCGTGAAGATGAAATCACTCCCACAGTCGATACACTTCAGCACCTTGTCCTGAAATTCCATCGAGGATGGCTCCCTTCAGCCCGTTTCCGCGCGCCCACCCGCGGGGAAGGAACTGCGGTGGTTCACCGAAAATACAGGTTGTGTACTGCTCCCCCTCTGTACTGCCCCTTGGACTCGGCCCGCCACGCTCCCAGGAGGGGCGCGGGCACAACTTATCGTGCTTTTATATGCCGGAGATGAAGTATGAAATTCCCTGCTGCAGCTCAACTCGGTGGGGGGCCAGATTTGAGCAGGGCCGCCCCGGGAAGGAGCGGCCCTCTATCGAATTAGTCTTGTTCTTTGCGCGTCTTCTTGCGAGCACGCTTGCGAGCGAGAGCAGCCTTGACACGCTTTTTCTCGCCGGGCTTCAGGTAAAAGGAGTGGCGCTTGACCTCCTTGATAATGTCTTCCTGTTGCACCTTGCGCTTGAAACGGCGCAGCGCGTTCTCGAGAGACTCGCCCTCTTGAAGCCGTACTTCTGCCAAACTGACACACCCCCAAACCCGTCCGGATGGACCGAATAGTTATTACAAGGATTTGACTGCAAGTCAAGTGAAAGTGGTCGAAATCTCTGAACAAGGGCCGCAAAATTGCAATATTGCATCATTTTGAGACGGTTTTGGAATTCCGCACAATCAAAAAGCAAGCCTGTCGCGGCCGCGATGTTAGATCCAACCTGCCGGCCCACTTAGTAAATGAATTTCAGCGCCAGTTGGATTTGCCTTGGGGCGTACGCCGAATTCGGTTTCATGAAGTTATTCGGCAGTTGATAGTAGCCGGGGTAGGGAGCGATGTTGGCGGTGACGGAGCTCTGCTCGAAGGTGGAAGCCGACGAGACCAGTCCGTTGGACGTGATAGTGACGCGCTGGTTGTCGCGGTTGAAGAGGTTGAAAGATTCGGCGACGAGGTTGAGTTTGTAGCGTTCGCCGAAGCGCAAGATTCGGGTGAGTCGAAGGTCGGCGGTCGCGTAGTCGGGGCCGGTGAAGGCATTGCGGCTGTAGCCGGGGAGCCGGTCGTTGAGGTCGTTGCCGTCCTGGTTGGGATCGCCGGCGACGGTGGCGTTGAAGGGACGTCCGCTGCCGTAGTTCACAACCGTGGACATCTTCCAGTCGTTGAAGACGTGGCCGAGAAGTTCGTGTCCGCGATGAAAAGGATGAAGGTCGGCGGAGAAGGCAACAACGAGACGCTGGCGCTGGTCGGTGACGCTGGGGCCGCGCTCGGTGCTGGGTGCGTAGGAGTTTTGCACGGTGGCGGGCTGTCCCGCGACAAGGGCGTCCTGTCCGTCGTCGATGGCGCGCGCGTAGGTGTACGAGAAGCGCAGATAGGATCCTCGGGCAACGCGGCGATTGATGGAGAGCACGGCTCCGTTGTAGTAGCTGGAGGCCGCGCTTTGGAATTCGTTGATGGCGCCGAGTTGCGCGATGGGGCGTCCGAGCGGATTGATGCAGGGTGGCCACGGACAGCTCAGCGATCGCGTGAACTGCCACGTCGCGAACGAGTCCACGGTGTAATAGCCGCCGGTGAAAATGGATCCGGTGGAATCGAAGATGGGATAGGTCGACGCGATCGGCTGAGGAAGATTCACGTCCAGTGCCCGGATCAGGTGTTCGCCGCGGACCGTGAGCAACGACACGGTGACGGTAGTGTGGTTGGTGACCTCCTTCTCGAGCGTGAGATTGGCTTGCTGCACTCGCGGGGTCACGAAGTTCGGCGCGAAGGCGGAGAGCGTGTTGGTTACGCCTTGGGTGAATCCAGCGGGCAGCGCGCAGTTCGCGGCGTACAGCGGACATCTTACGAGCGGGTTCGGATACGTGGGGAACACCTGGTTGTCGTAATAATTGGTGTTGTTGAGGAATACGCTCGCGTCGGTAATGCCGTTTTCGGTCTGGATCACCGAGTTGTAAATCTGGGGAATACGCACGAAGAAAATTCCGTATCCGGCGCGCACCACTAGCGGACGTTTGTTGCCGAAGGAATAGGCGAGACCAGCGCGCGGCGCGAAGTTGTAAGGCTGGAACGGAACTTTGCCCGATGGCGGGAACAGCGGGTTCGAGAGGAGTCCCGCGGTCGTAAAGGTTTGCAGGTCCCAGCGCACGCCGAGATTCACCGCGAGGCGTTTCGTCACTCGCATTGTGTCCTGGGCAAATGCGGCGTATTCGTTCGTGTCCGGATGTGAGGTGGCGCTGCCGAAGTTCTGCAGATAATAGTGTGGAACCTGGTGGGCATAGGCGCGCAGCGGGCTGAGTTGCAGCCCGGCTTCCATGGGTTCGAATGTGAACGGATTGACCTTGACGGGATAAAAAAGATATTCGCCGCTCTGCTGGCTGGGGAAGAAGTCGTAGATCCAGGTGAGCAGCGCGTCGCCGCCGAACTTCCACGTGTTCCGCGAGCCCTCGTGACTTATCGTTTCTGCGAGATGGAGGCGATGCTCACGGGTCTGGCGGGGCAACAGGTTGGAGCGCCCCATGCCGTCGAGGATGGTAGGGATCTTGACCAGCACGTCGCTGGTGTTGCTGTAGGACTGCTGGCGGTCCCGCGAGAACTGGGCGCGGAAGTGGCTGATCCAGCGTTGCGAAAGGCCAGAGGTCAAAGAGAGGGATGCGGTTTCGGTGGAGACAACTTCCTCGCCGTTATTGTTGTTGGCATCGAAGGTGACCGGGCTGGCGGGATCGAGGAACACGTTGTTCGATCCCCAGTAGCGCGTGGTGTTAACGCGCAACGAGAGTTGCTGGCGCGAAGAGAGATTGAGATCGAGCTTGGCATACGCAGTGTTGCCGATTTGTCCGGCAGGATATTCTCCGGCGAGCGAAGTCAGTCGCCCCGCGGCGGCGAACACCAGAGCCTGATCAGTGGCTTCGTAATCGCCGGGAATGTAGGGCCCAGTAGGGGCGACGGGCACGACTTTTGAACTGCCATCGAGGAACTCCACGACGTTGGGAACGTGGAAGATGTGCTGATCAAATCCGGCGAAGAAGAAAATCTTGTTGCGTTTGATGGGACCGCCGATCGTGCCTCCGATCTGCTGCTGCCGGTTGTGCGGCTTGAACGCCAGAAAGGGATTCGACGCACCGAAAGAACTATCGCGCAGATAGTAGAACGCGGTGCCGTGCACATGATTCCCCCCGGACTTGGTGACGACGTTGATCACGGCCCCACCGGAGCGTCCTTGTTCGGCGCCGTAGGAATTGGTGGAGACGCGAAACTCCTGCACGACTTCGGTAGAGAACTGGTAGGGCGCGCGATAGCGTCCGCGGGCCTGCGAGAAGAAGGCGTTGTTGTAGTCGGCGCCGTCGACGAGCGTGGTGTTCTGAAATCCGCGAATGCCGCCGAACGAGAGATCACCGTTGGTGGAGGACGTCAGGCTGCGCGGATCCTGCGTGACTCCCGGCGAGAACAGCGCCAGGTCCGAGAACCGTCGGCCGTTCAGTGGAAAATCGTTCACCGCGCGTTCGTCGAGCAGCGTGGATGCGGTACTAGTCTGGGGTTCGACCAACGCAGGCGCGCCCGAGACGGTTACCTTCTCTTGTGCTCCGGCGACGGTCAGATGGAATTCAAGCAGCGCGGTCCCGCCCACATCGACGTGCAGCTGGGGAGTGACTTGAGGAGCCATTCCTTGCGCCGTGACGCGCGCGGAGTAGTCGCCGGGAGCGAGCAACTCGAAGTCGAACGCTCCGGTCGCGGAACTGGTAGCGGCGTAGCGTGCTCCAGTCGCGGTGTTCACCAAAACGATCGAAGCTTGCGCGACGACTCCGCCGGCGGAATCGAGCACGGTGCCGCGGACCGCTCCACTCGCGTCCTGTGCCGCCAGCAGCGTGGGGATCATCATCAGAAAAAGAATGAAGGCCGGAAGAGAAACCATTCGCGTCGCAGACATGAGGTCGCCTCGAAGTGCGGGATCGAACTCGGAGGGACCCGACGCGCGTTAACCGGACGCGAGGCGAGCAGTCCGCGGGGAAGTGCCGGAAGGAGCGGCCTGGTCAGGCTCGGCCGGAAGCTTCTCCGCGGAATTGGAAAACCAAGTTTTGTATAGCATGCGAGAGGAGCAGAGTTCTGTGATTGGAAGAGACTTTTTGGGATGAGTTCCCGGAGTGGGAATGGAAAGGCAATTAACCACAGAGGACACAAGGGACGCGGAGGAAATCGGGCGAATGGTAATCGCATGTCTCTTTGGCTATGCGAAGGACAAACCCAGTCGAGCTTCGCTCGACGGACAGCCGAGGGCGGCTGTCCCCACATGAGTTCTTGCGGCCCTTACGCTGGAATGCGTTCTCGTGGTACTTTCAGTTTCTTTCTCGAACTATGCTTCGATCTTATAAAGGTGTGCGGCCGACGGTTCCTGCGACGTGTTATGTGGACGACTCGGCGCAGATTATTGGCGATGTGGTTCTGGGCGAGCACGCTTCGGTGTGGATGAACGCCGTGGTGCGCGGCGACGTGCATGAGATCCGCATTGGGGCTTACTCGAATGTGCAAGACAACAGCGTGCTCCATGGGATGAAACAGCAGTGGGGCGTTTATCTCGGGGAGTACGTTACGGTCGGTCATTCGGTTACGCTACACGGATGCGTCATCGAAGACCGGTGCCTTATCGGCATGGGGACGATCATTCTGAACGGCGCGCGGATTGGGGCTGGGTCGATCATCGCGGCGGGCACGTTGATTCCGGAGAAGACGGTGGTCGAGCCGGGATCGTTGTGGATGGGGTCTCCCGGGAAGTTCCGGCGGAAGCTGGGGCCGGCTGAGGACGAGATGATTATGCGGTACGCTCGGAATTATCTGGGGTATAAAGACGAGTACTTGAGGGAGAGGTAGCAGGGTGAGGGTCCCGGAGGGACGTTTGAGAGTAGCCCGGCGTTTCAACGCCGGGTATGCGTGCTGCAAAGGAATTCCGTCCCGGTAGGGACGGTTGAAATCGGGCGCATGGGATTGGGTGCGTTTCAGCCGTGCCTACGGCACGGTATCAGCATTCGGTTTCACCCGCCGCTAAAGCGGCGGGCTACTATCAGAGGTCCCTCCGGGACCAATGGGCCACGACGACCCACGATGTTGAACTCAGGCCTTCGCTGGCGTTTGGAAGCTTGTCGAGAACTCCCTGATAGGCTTGTAGAGGCGCCGGAGGGGTAGGGATCCTTCGACTGCGCGAGCTCATTCGAGCTCGCTCCGCTCAGGATGACAGAGTAAAGGGGAAGCATGATTAAGGCTGTTCGGGGAACGCGAGACCTACTGCCGCCGGAGACGGCGCTTTGGAACTTTGTGGAGGCGGCGGTGCGAGATGTGTTCCGCGCCTACAACTTCCAGGAGATCCGCACCCCGATTTTCGAGGAGACGGCGCTGTTCGCGCGCGGTGTGGGGGAAGAGACCGACATCGTCGCGAAGGAGATGTACACGTGGGAGGATCGTGCGCGGGCGGCAAGCGAGAAAGGGCAGTCTCTAACGCTACGTCCTGAAAATACCGCCGGCGTGGTGCGCGCTTACATCGAGCACAAGTTGTGGGATCGCGGGCTGAACAAGCTCTATTACATCGGGCCGCAGTTCCGGCGAGAACGTCCGCAGAAGGGACGCTACCGGCAGTTCTATCAGATCGGGGCTGAGGTGATTGGCCCGGCGTCGGCGGGCAGTGAGTCTCCGGCGCGCGACGCCGAAGTGTTGGAGATGCTCGCCACGCTGCTGGACCGGCTCGGCATCACCGATTGGAATCTCGAACTGAATTCTGTGGGCACGCCGGCCGACCGCGCTCAATTCAACGACGCACTGCGCAAGGCGCTCGAACCCGTAGCCGGGCAAATGTGCGACGACTGCCAGCGGCGGGCGGTGACGAATCCGCTGCGCGTGTTCGACTGCAAGGTCCCAGAAGATCAGCCCATCATCGAAACGCTGCCCCGCATCACGCAGTTTCTCGGAGCAGATTCCCGCAAGCACTTTGACGCGGTGCAGGAAATTCTGACCAAGGTCGGCGTACGATTTTCCTTGAACGACCGACTGGTGCGCGGGCTCGACTACTATACGCGGACGGCGTTCGAGTTCACGCATGGAGCGCTGGGTGCGCAGAACGCGATTCTCGGCGGGGGCCGGTACGACGGGCTATCGGAAGCTCTCGGCGGACCGGCGGCTCCCGGGATTGGCTTCGCGATCGGCGAAGACCGGCTGGTGATGTCGTTGAAGGAGACAGCCGAGGGTGTGATACGGAAGCCGGATGTGTATGTAGCTCCCATGGCGGGGATGAATGCCGAGGCGGCGCGGCTGGCGCGCGAGTTGCGGCGGCATGATCTGGTCATCGAACTAGGAGACGACGCCTTTCGCCTGAAGAAGTCGTTTGAGGCCGCGACGAAGGCGGGGGCGAAGTACATTCTGATCGTCGGCGAGAACGAGGTAAAGGCAGACGCGTTCGCGCTGAAGAATCTGGCGACCGGCGAGCAGATTTCGGTTCTGCGGGCGGAACTGGCGGGGAAGATTCAGGGGTAGGAGTAACTCATTTCTGGCGCCGATGAGGCGGGTGTCCGAGTCAAATCCCCACTTCTCGCGCAAAGAACGCGCGAGAAATGGGGCACCCGGTTGAGGATAGACGTGGCAAAAGCTTATCCCGAGATCGACGAGGCCCTCAGGAGCTTTATTCAGGCGCAATCTGTGTTTTTTGTCGCCACGGCTCCGCTCGATGCGAACGGGCACGTCAACCTCTCTCCCAAGGGACTGGACACGTTCCGGATTCTCGGACCGCGGACCGTCGCCTATCTCGACATTTTCGGTAGCGGAGTTGAGACCATCGCGCACTTGCGGGAAAACGGCCGCATCGTGATCATGTTCTGCGCATTTCAGGGCGCGACCAAGGTTTTGCGGCTTCATGGGCACGGACGGCCCGTCGAACCGCACGAAGCGGAGTTTGCAATCCTGCAAAGTCACTTTCCAGTTTATGAGGGCACACGTGCGATCATTGTGGTCGAGGTCTCACGCATCAGCGATTCCTGCGGCTACGGCGTGCCTCTGCTCAAACTTGAGGCGGACCGCTCGGCACTGCCGGCGTGGTGCCACAAGCGGGGAACCGAAGGCCTGAAAATTTACCGGCAGGAGAAAAACCGGCAGAGTATCGACGGACTGCCGGGAGTCACGGACATAGTCGATTGAAGATCGTTCGATTACGGGGAGGGTTGATGAAGATTCATTTCGTGGCGTGCCTGGTGTTGTCATGCCTGCTTTCCAGCGTAACTGCGCAGACCGCAAATACGCCGGCCAAGCCTCTGAGTCCGCTAGAACAGACGCTCATCGCTGCCGAGAAGAGTTTCGTCGACGCGGCGAAAAAGGGGGACGTCGCATTCTTCAAGCGCACGCTCACCGATGACTTTTCTTTCGTCCAGTTCGACGGGCAGTTGTACGACCGGCAGGACATGCTCGACCAGTTCGGCGACGGCGGCGTGGATTTGATGCCGTACGACATGAAGGTGGTGACGGCTGGCGACGGCGTCGCGATCGTGACTTACAACGTTGTGCTGCGGGTTCCGGCCGTAGAGGATCAGGGCCCGCCTCCGCGGTATCAGCACTTCAGCACAGTCTGGGTGAAACAAGGGGACGCGTGGAAGATGAAGTTTCAGCAGATGACCGCGTCGCACTGGGGAGACTGGTAGAAAGTGCGGGTTGATGATTTTCGATTATTGGGCCGAAAACCCGCATGAAATATGGTTGACGGAGGGTCTTGGCGCGAGTCTAATACTGTGTCGCGCGAGGCGCGTTTTAGTCCGCAATCAGAAATCAACAATCAACAATAAGCACACGAGGCACACAATGAAACACATAGGAATGATTCTGGCGGCTTGGTTGGTGTTGGGAGCCCCGGCATTGGCGCAGATGGAGATGCCCAAGCCCGGCCCGGAAGTGAAGAAGCTCGACATGTTTGTTGGCTCGTGGACTCTGGATGGCGACATGAAGGCGACCTCAATGGGGCCGGCCGGCAAGATGACCGAGAACGAAAAGTGCGAGTGGATGGACGGCGGATTCTTCGTCGTGTGCCATGCCGACTTCAAAGGCTCCATGGGCAGCGGATCGGGCATCACCGTCATGGGCTATTCCACCGAAGACAAAATCTATACCTATCGCGAGTTCAATAGCTGGGGCGAGTTCACCGACTCCAAGGGTGCGGTGGACGGCGACACCTGGACCTGGACGAACGACGAGAAGATGGGCGGCATGACCATGAAGGGGCGCTTCATCATGAAGGTCACTTCGGCGACCTCGTACAGCTTCTCGTACGAAATGTCGGAGGATGGCGCGAAGTGGACGAACGTGATGGAAGGCAAGGCCACCAAGGGGAAGTGATCGCGCCGGCGTGACAATTGTCATGCGCAATGGCTGACGAATCGCACTGGGCGCCGGTGTCGGGTACCGCTACGATCTTGGTGAAAGACTTCCAACCAAGGAGTACACCGATGAATCGCAAGGCAATTCTGGTTTCGACTCTGGTTCTGCTAACCGCTTCCGCCTGGGCTCAGATGGCCCCCAAGCCCGGCCCCGAACTAAAGAAATTCGACTACTTCCTGGGAACCTGGACGACCGAGGCGACGATCGGCCCCGGTCCGTGGGGAGCGGGCGGAAAATTCACCGCAACCGACACCACAGAGTGGATGCCCGGCGGTTTCTTTCTTGAGGCTCACTCCGATTTCAAGATGCCCCCGGAATTGGGCGGCGACGGCAAAGTAGTCGCGTTCATGGGATACGACACGAACCAGAATGTGTACACCTATGAGGAGTTCAACAGCCAGGGACATCGCGAGTCCTCAAAGGGCACAGTCAGCGGCGATACCTGGATATGGACGAGCACGCAGATCTATGGCGGGCAGGAGATCAAGCAGAAGATGACGAACAAGATCCTGACGCCGGCGAGCTACAGTATCAAGTTTGAGGTATCGATGGACGGCACGAATTGGACGACGTTCATGGAAGGCAAAGCCACGAAGAAGTAGTGTTCTGGCCTTGAGATGAAAGGTTTCAGCCGCAGGCTGAAGCCTTTTTTGTTTAGAGGCGCATGCTAATCCCTTAGGGGCCAATACACAGGCTTGGTTGTGCAACCCGGTCGGAGTACGATGAACCCCAGGCGGTGTCATGAGAAGCTACGTCAACTTTGGGTTTGCACTGCTGCTTGCTTGGGGAGTGCTCAGTGTTCCGGTGGAAGTGCGCGCGCAGGATGCGAAGCCCTCCGCGCCCGCATCGCAACCGGTCGCGAAGAGTGGGCACCAGTATTCCGGGATGTACACCTTTCTGAAGGAAGGCGAATTCGTGCAGGTAACGGTGGAGGATGCAGGACACGTCACGGGGTTCGTCTCGCGATTCGGCGACGGTGAGAGCGACAAGGGCGCGTTTCTGGATCAGTTCTTCAAGAGCGGGAAACTCGAGGGGAACAAGTTAAGCTTCACCACGGAAGTTGTGCACGGGGTGACATTCGACTTTAAGGGGACGGTGGAGCGCGGCGAGGGGAAGAATCCGGGGGACGAGGCTTATTTTGTCCTTAAGGGCACGCTGACGGAGAACGCGAGCGACGTGAACAAGAAGGTAACTTCACACTCGCGGGATGTGGTGTTCAAGATGTTTCCGCAGGATGCAGCACCGGCTCCGGCGGCGAGGAATTAGCGAGTTTCAAATGGGTTATTGTCCAGCGCGGATGGGGGAAAGATTCAGACGGCCGGGAGCTTTCTTGCGGGCACCTTCCGTGCCGTAGACCAGGTCGGGGCTTCCGTCGGAATTGGAGGATGCCTCCGCCAAGGCCGCAGCCAGCGCGCGATACGAGCGGCTGATCTCAGGGCCATCCTGCAGGACGACCGGGGTGCCGTGATCGATGGAAGGCGACACGGTCTGAAACGCATTGGGAACCTTCCACAGAACCTTGCAGTTGGTCACCTGCTCGACATCTTCTTCGGTAAAGCCGGGAATCTTCTTGTAGCGATTCAAAACCATGCGCAGGCGGTCGCGTCCGGTGCCTTCTTCGAGGAAGGCATGAATGCGTCCGGCACTCCATAGCGAAACCACATCCGTCTGAGCGACCACGAGAACGGCGTTGGAAAGGTCAGAGAGCAGGCGCGTGGTGGGATCGAGGCGGCTGGAAGCGTCGACGACCACGAAGCGATAGTGATTCACCAGGAGATCGAAGAGGCGGGCGAGTTCGCCTGGCGTGGGTTCGGTGGGATACGGTTGCTGCGGTCCGGCTAGCAGATGCAAGCCATCTTTGGTCGGGGTCATCAGGCCATCGAGCAAAGAAACATCGAGGCGGTGAAGGTTCTGCAGAGCATCGAGCACGCCGAACTGGGGACGCAAGTTCAGGTGGAGCGAGGCATGGCCGATGGGGGCAAAGTCGACGAGTACGACATCGCCGTGCGACTGTTGCAGCGCCACTGCGGTATTGACGGCGGCTGTAGTGCAGCCCGCGCCGCCCTTGGCGCTGAGGAACGTGAATACCCGTGCTTTGCCCGCGCCGCCGAGGCTTCGGGTGCGGGAAGAACTGAAGCGGGTGAGAGCTTCGAGCAAGGGTTCGGTCCCAGCGGCGTGATCCAGATATTCGCCCGCGCCCGCGCGCATGCTGGCCACAATGCTGGCAGGATGGGTCATGTCGCCGTTGGCGAAGATGCCGATCTGCTGGGTGGTGGCGCGAATCAACTCGATGGTGCGGATGGCGCGCTGGGAATCTTGCGCGGGAATATCGACGATGACGACTTCAGCGCGGGAATCCTGGAGCTGGCGGAGAATAGCGTCGGTGGGTCCGGCAGGAAAACCGACATGGCTGAACACGGGCTGTCCGAGGCGCGTCGCTTCCAGACGACTCTGCAGCGCGGATAAGTGGTCCTCATCCTCGGTCAGGATGGCGACGCCAATGCCATGCATAGTGCGGTTCTCGCTGATTTCTCTCGGTGTCTGCATGTTAGAAAGAGAACGTACTCTCCGCCAAGTGACCTAAGTAACGGACAACTCTGACCGCGCGCGTAACGCGCGAACGCAAAGACAACGCAACCGCCTGATGAACATCTGGGGGGAAATACACAGCGTAGAAAAACCCCGAGGCTGACCGCCCCTGTTACAGGACATTGTAAGCCAGGATGGGCAAGTTGAAAAGCTGTTTTGCCGGGGTTATTGGAGACGAAATACTCCGGAGTACACGCTGGTCCGAGGATTCAGGTTTGGGCAGTCAGGCCGCACGTACAGCCTGAGTGGGAACACTAGCCCAGGACGGAACGGGCGGAAGAGTGCGCCAGGGGGCGTTCTTCGTCGTGTTCCGGGTGGAGAGCCGAGACGCGCGGGAAGGTGGCGGACGACTCGGAGGATTCGGGGAGGTATTCGTAGCCTTCGAGGCGCACGGCGACGCCGATCTTGGTTTCCGGTTGGGCCGTTCCGGAACAATCGAGAGCTGGGGTTGTCGCGGCGGGCCGAACCACTCGTAAGACACGACCTCGGCAGCGTACGGGCATGCTCTCGCCAAGGGTGATCTCGGAGGGCATGCGGAGTGTGAGTTCGATCTCGGAGCCTTCGGTGAGCGGAGCGTTGGTGAAGAAGAAGACTCCGCGCGAACTCAGGTCCTGGGTGAATCCGACGCCTTCCAGGGAAGTCCCCGGCTGACGCAACGAGAGCGGAAGAAGATACGGGAACCGCTGTCCGACACGGCGTTCAATTCCAACTGGAGGAGTGGTCATATTCGCGTGACTTCCTTTGCCGAATCGCCGAAAGCGCAGGGCCTACTTTAGCTCACAGCGGGCGATAAGAGAAGGTCGAAATGAGCCAAGCCGGGGACGCCCCCAACCCATTCATCAGATTAGACTTGGAAGTGGTCGCCAGGGCAGAGTCGGCGGCGGATTCTGACCGGCTGTGGAAAAGTCGGAAGCGGGGTGAACCGATTGCGAGGTTTCGGATGAAGCGTCACGATATAGTGGTGCGCGAGATGATGCGTTGTCATCCAAAGAATTGAACGTGGCTGAGTCGAAACTTCCCATTCCAGAAAATGCAGCGGCGAGCGGCGAACCAGTTGCCGAGGGCCCCAGGTTGCGCTGGCAGGCGGCCGGACGCGCGCTGCGGCATCGCAACTTCCAGCTATTTTTCAGCGGACAACTGATTTCTCTCATCGGCACCTGGATGCAGACGGTGGCGCAGTCGTGGCTGGTTTACCGGCTGACCGGTTCGGGGTTGAAGTTGGGGGCGGTGGGATTTGCAAGCCAGATTCCTGTGTTCCTGTTTGCGCCGCTCGGCGGGATCGTGGCCGACCGCAGCAACCGCAAGCACGTGGTCATCGGGACACAGATCGCATCGATGGTCCTGGCGTTGGTCCTGGCGGCCTTAACCCTGACGAACCGAATTACGGTGCGGGAGATCTTCGTGCTCGCCGCGCTGTTGGGTGTGGTGAACGCGTTCGATATCCCCGGGCGCCAGTCGTTCCTGGTGGACATGGTGGGCAAGGAAGATTTGATGAATGCGATCGCGCTGAATTCCTCCATGTTCAACGGGGCGCGTGTGATTGGTCCGGCGGTGGCGGGCATTCTGGTGGCGAGGCTGGGCGAAGGCTGGTGCTTTTTCGCGAATGGGATCAGTTACATCGCGGTGATCGCAGGATTGATGATGATGAATGTGCACGCCCCGGCGCGGGTCTCGACGAAGACCTCGCCGTGGGAGCACATCGTCGAGGGCTTTCAGTTCGTCAATCGCACGGCGCCGATTCGCGCGCTCATGATTCTGCTGGGATTGGTGAGCGTGACTGGGATGCCCTACGTTGTGCTGATGCCGATTTTTGCCGACAAGATATTGCATCGCGGCGGGCAGGAATTCGCGTCGCTGATTGGATCGCACGATTTGGGTGCGGTGCGGTTGGGGATCCTGATGGGCTCGGCGGGCGTGGGAGCGCTGCTGGGGGCGCTGACGCTGGCGGTTCGCTCTGGAGTCAAGGGGCTGGGAAGGTGGATCTCGGTGTGCTGCGCGGGCTTTGGCGTGAGCCTGATGCTGTTCTCGTTTTCGAAATCGTTCTGGCTGTCAGTGCTGCTGCTGATGCCGGTGGGGTATTTCATCATGCTGCAGATGGCGTCATCGAACACGCTGATCCAGGTGATGGTGCCGGACGCGCTGCGCGGGCGGACGATGGCAGTGTACTCGATGATGTTCATGGGAATGGCTCCGATCGGAGCGTTGCTGGGCGGAGCATTGTCAGACCGGCTGGGCGCGCCGCTGACGGTGTCGATTGGTGGGTTTGCATCGGTGATGGGAGCGTGGTGGTTCGCCGCGCAGTTGCCCAAGATTCGGGTGGAGGCGAGAAGGCTGATCGTTGCGCAGGCGATGGCAGGTGGAGAGCCCGCGGAAGAGATGTCGGCGCCAGTGGCGGAGGACTAGCGCGGAGTATGGTGGCCGGTCTCAGAGCTCAAAACGTGAAATTGCCTGTTTGCGACAGTTATCGCTGACGCCTCAATTTTTGCCGGACTAAGTAGCGGTCCTTAATACCAGTCCTTAGTACCGACCCCCATAATCGGAGCTGTCTCCGACCCTGAGTTATGCACGATTTATGTCCACATACTGGACTAGTTGTATCACCTACAGACAGAACGGCGCTGACTCGACAAAAAGGTTGCCTTTCGTAACCGCCCTTGGGAAGTCGGCCGTAGCAATGTGTGTGCAATTGGCGTGTACTCGTACCAGCACTAGTCAATCGACAACTTAGAGTTCCGATTGAACGCTGGCGGGCGTTTCGCGCAGGGATGTCCTGCGCTAGGCGAGACCGCATCTCAGCCTTCCTCCATCACCACCAGCGACTTTTGTTTTGAGTCTGACTTCCCAATAATCTCAATGTCTCGCCAGCGTGGCGGGCTCGCTGGTGCGCGAGTGGAGATGCTCTTCCCCACCGACAATTATGTGCTTGTTCGCTCCGATGTCGTGATCGAGATGAAACTCTCACACATCAACCTCCGTGTCTGGCGTATCAGCAAACCACCGATTCGGAGTGTGGCTGACAGAAAGTGTAGATCTAGCTCCACAATGTGGCACTCGTCAACTTCGGTACAGATGAGTGGCGAATGAGCTTTCTGAGTCTTGCTGGAACGCTGAACGCCATCCAAACGAGTTAGGAGCGCTCGTGTCGTCTTAACCACGACCGCCGTGCTGCGAATTACCTCGCACCGTTGCGGCCATGCACGTGCAAGCTTCATCACGACTGGCACTTATCACCAGCAAAGTTTGAGTCTTTGGAGGACTAAGTTAGATGAAAAAACAAAAAGGTTTCTCGCTAATCGAGCTGCTGATCGTAGTAGCTATCATCCTGATCATCGCAGCTATCGCGATTCCGAACTTGCTGCGCGCCCGCATGGCAGCCAATGAGTCGTCTGCTGTCGCGTCCATCCGTACCATCACCACTGGCGAAGTGACCTACCAGACGGCCTATCCGACGGTGGGCTATGCTCCGGCTCTGGCGAACCTGGGCGGCGGGTTGGGCGTGGCTTGCGTTCCCAGTTCGACCACAGCTTGCTTGATTGACTCCGTGCTCTCCAGCAACGGCAACCCGGCCACCAGCGGCAAGAGCGGTTACTCGTTCACCACGGGTGCCGGCACGGCTGTGGGCGGCGTCAACTCCGGCTACACAGTGGTTGCGGTTCCGCTCTCGATCAACCAGACCGGTATCCGCGCATTCTGCGCTGAGGAAGATGCAGTGGTTCGCGTCGACCCAGCCGGCGTTTGCGCCAACACCGAACCGGGCGTCCTGGTCTTCAACCCGCTTAACCAGTAACGTTCAAATTGCGTGAGAAGGCGGTAACTTCACAGGGCAGCAAGCCCTAACTCGCGGCCCTTTGTATCACCAGCAAACATTAAATCTTAGGAGGAAGTTAGATGAAAAAACAAAAAGGTTTCTCGCTGATCGAGCTGCTCATCGTAGTAGCTATCATCCTGATCATCGCAGCTATCGCGATTCCGAACTTGCTGCGCGCCCGCATGGCGGCCAATGAGTCGTCTGCTGTCGCGTCCATCCGTACCATCACCACTGGCGAAGTGACCTACCAGACGGCCTATCCGACGGTAGGCTATGCTCCGGCTCTGGCGAACCTGGGCGGCGCGTTGGGCGTGGCTTGCGTTCCCAGTTCGACCACAGCTTGCTTGATTGACTCCGTGCTCTCCAGCAACGGCAACCCGGCCACCAGCGGCAAGAGCGGTTACTCGTTTACCACGGGTGCCGGCACGGCTGTGGGCGGCGTCAACGTAGGCTATGCCATCAAGGGGGTCCCGCTATCGATCAACCAGACGGGTATCCGAGGATTCTGCGCCGTGGAAGATGCGGTGATTCGCGTCGACCCGGTGGGCGCCTGCTCCAACACCGAAGGGGGAATCGTAGTCTTCAATCCGCTTAACCAGTAACGTCGTTTGATTCTGGCGAATGCCATTCCAGGGCAGCGAGCCTAGGCTCGTTGCCCTTTGGCTTTTCGTGCGACCCAGATTGCCGGAGGGTCTGCATCTGTCCCTGCGTCGCTATAAGGCACAGCTCGATCACACCTTGATCCAGTTCGGCTAGCAGCGGTGGGCGACCTCAAGTCGGGCGAAGACGCCTATAATCCGGAGCCATGAAGGCTCTCCGCGCTTCTACTTCTTCCACTCTCGTACTCCTTTTCTTGTTGAACGCAATCATGCTGGCGCAGACTGCGGCCGTCGATCCGCTGGCTCCTACGCATGACACCAAGTCTGCGGCTGAGATCGACCGCGAGTGGCAGCTGTCGGTGTCGAAGTATGACGGCGCGCGGGCCGCGCTGCTGCGTGAGGTCGACCGGCAGGACAACGACGGTCCGTACCGCGCCGACTGGGAGACCCTGCGCAAGTTTGAGATGCCACAGTGGTATAAGGACGCAAAGTTCGGCATCTTCATTCACTGGGGAGTCCTTGCGGTTTCGGGCGCGGTGAATGAGTGGTATCCGCGCAACATGTACCAGGAGTCGGACCCGGCGTTTCAGGCGCACCGGAAACTTTACGGGCCGCAGGATAAGTTTGGCTACAAGGATCTGGTTCCGCTGTTTAAGGCAGAGAAGTGGGATCCGGCCGACTGGGCGCGGCTTTTCAAGGCGGCGGGGGCGCGTTATGTCATCCCGGTCGCGGAGCATCACGACGGCTTCGCGCTATACGACTCAGGCCTGTCGGATTGGACTGCGGTAAAGATGGGGCCGAAGCGCGATGTGATTGGCGATCTGGCGCGCGCGGTACGGGCAGAAGGTCTGCACTTCGGGACGTCTTTCCATCGCGCTGAGCATGATTTCTTTTTTGATGGCGGGCGCAAGGTCCGCTCGGACGTGAATGATCCGAAGTATGCCTCGCTCTACGGGCCGGCGCATGCTTGGCTGTCGGACTCGAACCAGGTGTTGATGAATGACTGGACGTATGTGAGTCCGGAGTATGCGAACGACTGGCTGGCGCGGGCGACGGAGATTGTGCAGAAGTATCAGCCCGAGGTGATGTACTTCGACTGGTGGATCGGGCAGCCGAATTTCCGTCCGAATGTTACGAAGTTCACGGCGTTCTACTACAACTACGCGGCCAAGCATCGGATCGCGGGGGTGATCAACATCAAGGATTACGCCCTCGACTGGCATGCTGGGGCGCGCGATTTTGAGCGCGGGCTCAAAGCGAGCATTGAGGCCGACCACTGGCAGACCGACACTTCGATCAGCAATCTTTCCTGGGGATACCTCGAGCACGATCAATTCAAGACGCCCGAGTTCCTCGTGCATCAGCTGATCGACATCGTCAGCAAGAACGGAAATCTGTTGCTGAATATCGGGCCGCGAGCGGATGGGACGATTCCTGACGAAGTGCGCAGCACGTTGCTCGAGATTGGTGGCTGGCTCAAGCAGAATGGCGAGGCGATCTACGACACAGTGCCGTGGACGATTTATGGTGAAGGGCCGACCAAGATTCAGGCTGGGTTTGGACATGATCAGGACACCAAACCCTATACTGCCGAAGACTTCCGCTTCACAAGCAAGAGGAATGCGCTGTATGCCATTGAAATGGCCTGGCCGTCGAATGGTCGAGCGATAATTCATGCGCTGGGAGCAGCGCAACAGGCAAAAGGGTTGCAGATCACAAACGTTGAATTGATCGACAGCGACGCGAAGGTTGAGTGGCATCAGAGCGACGATGCCTTGGAGGTGACGTTGTCGGCATCTCCGCCGGGCAAGTATGCGTATGTCTTGAAAGTTACGCTGGCGTCGTGAGATCGAGGTACCTCAGGGGCTAAAAAAGCCCCAGGGCCATAAAGCGGCCGCTTATCGCAGCACTGAAGCGCTGCGCCACCCAAAATCAGTCTCTGTGCAAAAGAGTTAAGCCGCGCCTTTGCCCGATTCCTTCAGATAAGCCAGCACTTCTTCGGCATGGCCCTCGGGCTTCACCTTCTCGAAGACATGCTGGATCTTGCCGTCGGGGCCGATGATGAAGGTCGTCCGCGCCACTCCCCAGACTTTCTTGCCGTACATGTTTTTCTCTTTCATCACGCCGAAAGCCTCGGCGACTTTCTTGTCGGCGTCGGCGAGCAGGGTGAAGGGCAGGTCGAATTTTTCCTGAAATTTCTTCTGTGCTTTCGGGGTATCGGGGGATATGCCAAGCAGCACGGCGCCGGTCTTCTGCATCTTCTTGTATGTGTCGCGGAACCCGCGGGCTTCAATGGTTCAACCCGGAGTGTCAGCGCGGGGATAGAAATAGAGAACAACGGTCTTGCCGAGGAAGTCCTTTAGCGCGACCTCTTTGCCGTTCTCGTCCTGCAAAGTGAACGCGGGAGCCTTATCATTGATATTCATGCCAATTTCTCCAGATAAAACGACGTGCAACGCCGGGAGCGCTTTGACCCCGGCGCCCGGCTCGCCTGCCTTCGTCACGATTTTACACCGCAGAATTTTATTGCGCGGATCGCTTCTGGTCGCTTTGCTGGCATGCAGCGTGGCGTGGACGAGCGTCGCGACGGCGCAGGAAGAGCGGCCACAGATCACACCTGGCGAGCGGAAGGTCCCGCGGAAGAAAGAAGCGGGGCCGCGAGCGGTTGGGGTGTTGCAGATGGCGGCAAATGGCAAGACCTCGCTGATTCCGGTCGCGATTCTGGTGAACGGCAAGTTCTGGGACGCATCGGCATACAAGGCCGATCCGGTCCCCATGGCGCTGGAAACGGAGACGGTGTATGAAGCCCAGCGCGCCGGCAGTTCGCTGGGACTGTTCACGGTCAGCAGCGCGCTACACAGCAATGCCGCCAACCTCATGAGTCCGTGGATTGGCACCGGCAAGTGGGTTCCCAACGGCAGCGACACCGCGAGTAAAGCGCTGAAGGCGGAGTCGGTGCCGGCAGGAATCGACAATGGGGAAGGCCCTCCGCGGCTCACGCGGGATCCCACGAAGGTGTCGCAGCCAGCCAGCACACCAGCCACAACCGCGCCTCAGTCCCAAACCACCCCGTCGGATTCAGGGGACGAGCCACCGCGATTGAACAAGGGTACTCCGCCGCCCCCATCCGCCCCACCGGCGGATTCGACTCCGACGGGCCAGAGCAAACCGGGATCGGGCTCGACAGCACCCGGCGCTTCCAAGCCCTCTGATTCCAACCCGAACGACGCCAAGGCGGACGATGGCCCGAACGTACCGGCATCTGACAGTGGAGCCGGGGCGGGCAACCGGCCGACTCTGCGGCGCGGGAAGCCAGTCGAGCCGTTGCCGGAAGATGAAGTACCCGGCTACAGCAAGCCTGGGAAGGCGACGTCTGCGGCGCCGGCAGATGCCCCAAAAGCTGCTCAGGTCGCGGCCGACAGTGCACCGGTCGATATGGTTCCCGCAATTTCCGATGCGACTGGACCCGACCCTCGCTCGTTCGCATTCGAGTGGCTCAAGGACGAAGAAGGAGACCGCCGGAAGCAGATGGTAGCGCTGGCCAAGGAACAGGTTCGCGCTTACCTAGAGGCGCAGGCCAAGGCAAAGATTGCGCCGAAGCCCGCGGGATCGCAGGCCGCCCGCCGCGCTACGACCGCGACGAAGACGAAAGATCCGATTCTCGAGAACGTGCAGATGAAGGCGTACGACTTGTGGACCAACAACCAGCCGGTCATGGTGCTTAGCGCAGAAGCGCACATGCCACTCCCGCCCGCGGGCGTTGCATTCTCCGCGGTCGACGCGGAAACGCAGTATTCGATTGTGCTGGTGGCGTATCCGGACATCTACAACAACCTGCACAAGATCTATTCGGGAGTAACCGACAAGTACCATCTCGACATCACGCCGCGTCTCGAATTGATCGACGCGGTGGATGCCGACGGCGATCGCCGCGGCGAGTTGCTCTTCCGCGAGATTTCCGATGGCAGCAAGGGCTGGGTCATTTATCGCGCGACAGCTGACAAGCTGTGGAAGATGTATGACAGCCTGCACCCGGAATAGAGCACCGAAGCCTGCATGTTCCGAATTCCAACTACGTACTTCTGAACTTTCGCTAGAATGATGTCCCGGCACGTCGAGAAAGAGGAACAGATGAATCGCGTGACATCGATTCTGCTCGCTGGTCTGCTATTGGCTTTGGGCGCGGCTGCGGCTCAGGACGAGGATTTCAGCAAGGTCCAGATGAAGGTCACCAAGGTGGCCGGCAACGTCTACATGTTGGAAGGCGCCGGTGGGAACATTGGCGCGTCAGTCGGAGACGACGGAATTGTGATTGTCGACGATCAATATGCCCCGCTCGCCGAGAAGATTCAGGCAGCGTTGAAAGGCATCACCGACAAGCCCGTACGGTTCATCATCAACACGCACTATCACGGCGATCACACGGGCGGGAACGCGTATTTTCAGAAACAGGCGCCGATTATTGCGCATGACAACGTGCGCAAGCGGCTGGAATCGGGCGGCGCGGCTGGGAACGGCAGTTCGGTGCACATGGATGTGAAGCCCGCCGCCAAGGAAGCGCTGCCGATTATCACGTTCGATCACGACGTGACCGTGCATTTGAACGGCGAAGATATTCGGGCGCTCTTCTTTCCTGCCGGCCACACCGACGGCGACTCGATCATCTTCTTCCCCAAATCCAACGTGGTTCACATGGGCGACGATTTTGTGACGTATGGCTTCCCGTTCATTGACGTCGATAGCGGAGGCAGCATCAACGGGATGATTGACGGCGTGGAGAAAGTGATCGCGCAGGTGCCGCCGGATGTGAAAATTATTCCTGGACACGGTCCGGTGTCGAGCGTGGACGACGTGCGCACCTATCTTACGATGCTGAAAGCAACCCGCGATGTCGTGGCGAAATCGCTGGCAGAAGGCAAAACCCTCGACCAGATGAAGCAAGCGAAGCTGCTCGATCCGTGGAAGAAGTATTCCGGAGACTTCATCAATGAAGATGCGTTTCTGGAGACGCTTTACAACTCGCTGACCGGACAGAAAAACGGGAAGTTCATCAAGCACAATTGATGACCAGCGCCGTCTCAATTCTTGAAGGAGATCCAGTCTAGTTGCGCCTGTCACGCCGCAAGTTCGTGCAATCGATTCTCGGGGCCAGCGCCGCTCTTGGGCTGCCTGCGGCATTCTCGGCGTGCAGCGGGTCTTCCAAGGCGAGCACCCCGGCTCCGGCCCGCGACTCTGCGCTGCAATTTCAAGCAGCCTCGACTACATTTCCGAAGGGATTCTTCTGGGGCACGGCCACTGCCTCTTATCAGATCGAAGGCGCGTGGAATGAGGATGGGAAAGGTGAATCCATCTGGGACCGCTTCGCGCACACTCCGGGGAAGATCAAGAACGGCGACACCGGCGATGTAGCTTGCGATTCCTACCACCGGTGGCGCGAAGACATCGCTTTGATACGGGCGATGAATCTGAACAGCTACCGGTTTTCGATTTCCTGGCCGCGCATTCAGGCTTCGGGGTCAGGCGCGGCGAATTCCAAGGGCGTCGATTATTACAGCCGCCTGGTGGACGCGCTGCTCGAGGCGCGCATCCGTCCGCTGGTCACGCTCTATCACTGGGACTTGCCACAAGCTCTCGAAGATGCAGGCGGTTGGACTAACCGCGATACGGCAGGCCGCTTTACCGATTACGTGCAGCTGATGGCGCAGGCGCTGGGTGACCGAGTTGCCGACTGGATGATTTTTAACGAGCCGGATGCATTCGTCGATCTGGGGCACCTCGAGGGCACGCACGCTCCGGGACGCCAGAGCATTCTCGATTTTCTACGGGCCACGCACGTCGTGAATCTGGCGCAGAGCGGGGGGTTTCGTGCGCTCAAGGCGGCTCGTCCGTCCGCGCGCGTGGGCACGGCGTTCAGCATGTCTCCGTGCGAGCCCGCCACCGATTCTGAGGCAGACAAGTTGGCAGCCGAGCGAGCGCATGCGATCACCAATACGTGGTTTCTGGAACCGGCGCTGCGCGGGCGCTATCCCGACGCGCTGGCGTTTCTGCCGGAAACTGCGATGCGGATCAAGGCTGGCGACATGGAGAAGACGCGGGCACCGCTGGACTTCATCGGCATCAATCTCTACTACCGTACGATTGCTTCGGCGCCCGGCACCATGGAGCGCTTCTCGCACGCGCAGGAGTGGCTGTTTCCCGTGAAGATGGATGGTGGACAACAGGGACCGAAAACGGATTTCGGCTGGGAAGTCTGGCCGAAGGCGCTGTACGACATGGTCACGCGCATCACACGAGATTACAACCGGCCCGTGATCGAGATTACCGAGAGCGGCTGCTCGTACAACGATGGGCCCGACGCCAGCGGCGCGATTCACGACCGCCGCCGCATTGAATATCACAGGCAGTATCTGGCGGCGCTGGCACGGGCGATGGCCGATGGCGCCGATGTTCGTGGGTATCACGCGTGGAGCCTGCTGGATAATTTCGAGTGGGCCGAAGGCTTCAGCCAGCGCTTCGGCCTGGCTTACGTGGACTTCAAGACGCAGCAGCGGACCATCAAAGACTCAGGCCGTTGGTACGGCAAGGTAGCTACTGAGAATCGTGTGGGACCTGCCTGAACTTGTGTGGGACCGGGTCTTTGACCCGGTCAGGCCGCGCAAGCGGCCTTGCGGCCCGCCGACCGGTCAGAGACCCGGTCCCACACAGCCAAGTTCTAGCACAGCTTATTTCTGCTGCATCACCAGTTCGCTGTTCTGCACTTTCATCGCGCCCACGTTGTCGGGAAGCTTCAGCCGATCGCGTTCCTCGGCCAGTTTCTTCTGCAGGGCGGGATTCACCAGCGACACCGGCACGCTCAGATCGCCAACCTTGAATTCTGTAGGATCGAACGTCGCGTACCCATCCTTCTCGCCGATGTGCCCCGAAATCGTAACCCAAACATCTTTGCCGGCAATTTCCGTGAGGAACTGGCCATGCACCAGGTCGCCGTCGAAGCTGACCGACTGGTCTTTAATGGTGGGCGCAGCGCCGCCGATGTTGGAGTCTGGCGTGAGCGCCCCGGCCGCGCCCAGCGACTGCGCGAGCACCGCGCTGATTTCTTCGGAATTGATGTGGACTTCAGCCTTGGGCTGTGCCGACGCCGGAGATGCGGCCTGTCCGGCTTCGGGTTTCGCCTCAAAAGAGCCGCTCGGCTGCGACAGCTGCGTGGCCTGCTGGAACTCCGCCATCTTCTGGTCGAACGACTGGGCATGTTCCGCAATGGCCGCCGGAGCCTGCGGCTGAGCCACCGGCGCAGGTTTCTTCAGAACCAGAATGATGGCGATCAACGATGCCACCAGGGTCGCAACGCTAATGATGCGGTCGAGCTTGAATTTCATGGCAGTTCCCGATCGGTCGGCCCAAGACAGGCAGGCCCAGTGTCATGGTAGCCGGGCGGCCAGCGAAAGATCAGATGACCGAAGTCATAGGCCCGGCATAGTACCTCGACCCGCGCAGGACATGCCTTAAGGGGACGTGCCCTGCAATCAACTCAGCTTCTTGGCCAGCAACTCGTTCACAATCTGCGGGCTGGCCTGGCCTTTGGAGGCCTTCATGACCTGGCCGACGAAGAAGCCGAGCATCGTGGTCTTGCCGGCGCGGTACTGCTCCAGTTGCTTGGGATTCGCTGCCAGCACGTCGTCGATCATCTTTTCCAGCGCCGAAGTATCCGTCGACTGTTGCGGGCGGCCTTCTTCTTCATAAACCACAGGGAAGTCTTTGCCTCGCTCGAAGGCGAGATCGTAGAGGTCCTTGAGCATCTTGCCCGAGATTCTGCCGCCTTCGACCAGATCGGCCGACGCTGCGACTCCCTTCATTGAGATCGGAGATTGCTCGATCTCGATTCCCTTCGCTTTAAGCCGGCCCATCAACTCGCCCTGCACCAGGTTGGCGACCCGCTTGGGATTCTTCGCCGCCTTCGCTGCCTCTTCGAACTGGTCGGCCAGCGACTTCGAGAACGTCAGCACCTGCGCGTCATATTCGGTGATGCCGTAGTCCTTCACCAGCCGCGCTCGGCGGGCCTCGGGGAGTTCGGGCAGAGTGCGGGCGATCTCGGACTTCCAGGTTTCATCGACCACCAGCGGAAGCAGGTCCGGCTCGGGGAAGTAGCGGTAATCGTGCGCCTGCTCCTTCGAGCGCATGCTGTAGGTCTTGCCTTCGTTGGAGTTGTAGAGGCGAGTCTCCTGCGGGATCTTGCCGCCGGATTCCAGAACATCAATCTGGCGGCGAATGTCATATTCCAACGCCTCGCGAATGAAGCGAAACGAATTCACGTTCTTGATTTCGGCCTTGGTGCCGAATTCCTTCTGCCCGCGCGGGCGCACGCTGACATTGGCATCGCAGCGCAGCGACCCTTCCTCCATGTTGCAGTCGCTGACGCCCGTGTACAGGATGATTTCCTTCAGCCGCGTCAGGTATTCGTAGGCCTCGTCGGGCGTGGCGATGTCGGGCTCGCTGACAATCTCAATCAGCGGCACGCCGGTGCGGTTGAGATCGATGGCGGTCTTCTCGTCGGAGTCGGGAAAACCCTCGTGCAGGCTCTTGCCCGCGTCTTCTTCCAGATGCACGCGGGTGATCCCGATCTTCTTCTTGCCCTTGCCAGCGGAAATCTCGATGAAGCCAAACTCGGCCAGCGGCTTGTCGTACTGCGAAATCTGGTATCCCTTGGGCAGGTCGGGATAGAAATAATTCTTGCGCGCAAAAATGGAAGTCTCGTTGATGCGGCACTGCAGCGCCATCGCCGCCAGCGTGGCGAACTCGACGACTTTCTTGTTGAGCACGGGAAGCGCGCCGGGCATGCCCAGGCATACCGGGCAGACGTTGGAATTCGGCGGCGCGCCAAATCGCGTCGAGCACGAGCAGAAAATCTTGGTCGCCGTCAGCAGCTGGACGTGAACTTCCAGGCCGATGACGGGCTCATATTTCGTGTGGGCGGCAATGGAATCGGCCGTCGTGGTGACCATAGGCAGTGATTATAAAGGGCGGTGCGGTGGGAACGGGCGATCTGTCATCCTGAGCAAAGCGAAGGATCTATGTAACTCCCGGCAAGTTGCATAGGTCCTTCGGGCCGCAAAAAGCGCGGCCCTCAGGATGACAAGTCTGTTGGCGCTGGTTCGCCAGATCAGTCAAACCTTACGCTCGCTCGTAAAACCGGAAAAACAGCGACTGCTTCGACACCGGCTGCGCCTTCTCGGTAAGCGTGGCCATCTGTTGCTGGTTGAGCGGAGTGAACTCGCGGGCAAGTTGCACGTTCTGTTCGAGCTGCGCAACCGTGTCGCAGCCGATGATGACCGTGCTGACCGGTAGCGAGAGCGAATAGTACATCGCCTGCCGCATGTCGAGCGTGCCCGCGGTCGGCGCCAGCACCATGCCTTCCCACGAATGCTTCTGCTGCTCGATGGGCGGTGGCGTCCACGACGAGAGAATGCGTCCCCGCGCCGGGACTTTCATCCCGATAATGCCCATCTGCTTTTCCACGGCCAGTGGCAGCAGTTGCTCACTGAAGCTGTAGTGATGCGGATCGGCCGCGTTGACCGCCATCAGAATCGTGTCGAACGGATGCCGGTGAATCGCCTCGATCAGCGCGTCAGGCCGGTAGTGCCCCGTGATGCCGAGATAGCGCACGATCTTCTGATCACGAGCCTCGAGCAAGGCTTCCATGGCTCCGCCCTTGGCGAAGATTTCGTTGATGTCGGTCATCGTGCCAATGTCGTGCAGCTGCCACAGGTCGACGTGATCGGTCTGCAGCAAGTTAAGCGACTTCTCAATCATGCGCATCGAAGCGTCGCGCGTGCGCTCTTTTGTTTTGGTTGCGAGAAATACGTCGTTGCGGCGATGCTTCATCACTTTGCCGACGTATTGCTCGCTCCAGCGCTCCGGGCCGCCGTAGATGGAAGACGTATCGATGTAATTCACGCCGAGGTCGAGAGCCTTTTCAATGATCGGAACGGCGACGGCTTCGTTGTTGGGCTTCTCGAGAGAAGCCTGTCCACCGAGGCTGAAGATCCCGACTTTGTATCCAGTCTTTCCCAGATTCCGCGTTGGCATCGCGTTGGTGGTCGCCGAATTGTTAGGCTGCGGACGAGAGACAGGGCTTGACTGCCCGCGCGCGAGATCGGGAAGAGCGGCCGAGCCGAGAGCGGCCGCAGTCATGAGGCCGCCCGCTTTCAGAAAGCTGCGGCGATTGCTGGATGATTTTTGCGACTTGGACTTGCTCATGAGGACCTCCGGAGCGGTAACGCACTACATTAAACCTAACCGCGAGCGGAATCTAGGGATTCTTCGGTGCGTCCAAATATTTGTCGACCGAGACTTCGAAGTACATCAGTTCATTCCCCTTGGCATCAGTGACGCCAGTGATGTCGATGAGGGCGCCCGCCAACGGCGAGGAGATGCCTCCGATGTCGAAGAATAGAAATCCCGATTGCGTGCTGTGCGGCTCAACCGCTCTGGCGGCGAACTGCGAGGACTCGATCTCGTCCATTTCCTTTTTGCTGATCCCGCCCTTGGCTTTGTGCGGCAACGGAATCGGGCTCGGCCGCGTGCTGGACTGCGGATTGGAGAGGCGCCGGTACAGGTCGTCGGTCGTGATGGGAGTGAGCTTGGAATGATGCGCCGTGAGCAGCGTGATTGCCATGTTGCCGATGGAGATGGGCTGATCGCCGTCATTGGTTACGATAAAAAAAATGGGCAGAAAGCCGTGCCCTGCGAAATCGGTGGCGAATATCTTCGCCTTCTCCGGCGTGTCGTAGGGGTCGGCGGCGATGCCGGCCTTTTCGTCGCGATGGAAGTCGTGCGCGGGATAGTTGATGGCCGTCTTCGCCTCTGGCTTCACGAAGCTCTTGGAGGCTAACAACGCCGGTGCAAATAGTCCTGCGCACAGCGCCAGAACGACGGAAGAGTCGACGACTCGTGAGAGTAAGGGCCGCATGCTCCCAATTATAGAAGGCCAGGCACCGGCCGCCGACGAGGCAGTTTAGAATGGCTCAGCTTGAGCTATTTTCTATACAGTCTGGTACTGGCGCTGGCGATGCTGCTGAGCCTTCCTTATTGGCTCTATCAGATTCTGCGCCACGGCAAATACCGCAGCGGATTTGCGGAGCGCATGGGCAACGTCCCCGCGCGTCTGCTTGCCGGCTCAGATACGGGGCGCGTGATCTGGGTGCATGCGGTTTCGGTCGGCGAGGTCCTCGCAGTCAGCAAACTCGTGGACGAGATGCGGCGGGGCTTTCCAAAGCATCGCGTGCTGATGTCGACCACAACCGACACTGGACAGGCACTCGCCCGCAAGCGTTTTGGCGAAGAGAGTGTCTTCTACTTTCCCATGGACTTTGCGTTCGCAATCGGGCCCTATCTGCAGGCCTTGCGGCCGGAGCTGGTGGTGCTGGCGGAAACCGAGTTCTGGCCGAACTTTTTGCGATTGGCACACGCTGCGGGAGCACGGATTGCCGTGGTCAACGCGCGCATCTCCGACCGCTCGTGGCCGCGCTACCAGCGCTTTCGGTGGGCCTTGCGGAGGATGCTGGTGCATGTCGATCTGTTTCTGGCGCAGACATCGGAGGACAGCGCTAGGCTTCAGTCGATCGGCGCCGATGCCGGACGCGTGCAAGTCACCGGGAATCTTAAGTTCGACGTGAGTCTGCCTTTCCCGCCGCCTGTTGTAGAAAGTCTGCGCCGATCGCTGACAGGGGCCGGTGCCGGGCCGGTGCTGGTCTGTGGCAGCACTGTTGAGGACGAGGAACCTCCGCTGCTGAAGGCGTTTGAGAATCTGCGCGTCGCGCATCCGCGTGCCGTGATGATTCTGGCACCGCGGCATCCGGAGCGGTTCGACGACGTCGCCATCCTCGTGCGGCAGTTGGGCATTCCATCGTTCCGGCGATCGCAGTGGCAGGGGGAAGCACTGGCGGGCGGAGTCCTGCTGGTCGACACCATTGGGGAACTGGCCGCGCTTTATGCGCTGGCCGATGTGGCATTCGTCGGTGGAAGCCTGGTGCCACGCGGGGGGCACAACATTATCGAACCGGCGCAGTACGGCGTGGCCGTTGTGACTGGGAACCATACGGAAAACTTCCGCGACATTGTCGCCTTGTTTCAGAGCCGCGACGCCGTGCGCATCGTGGGTTTAGCCGAGTTGCCGCTCACTCTGATGCAATTGCTCGCGGATGATGCGGAGCGGCGGGCGCTAGGGCAGCGAGCACTCGAGACGATTCGGTCACAGATGGGTGCAACCTCGCGGACGCTGGAAGGGCTGAAGACTCTGGTTGTCGTTGATCGCGACACTCCTGTCGTTCCAGCGCACGCCGCGCATACAGATTGAATCCTCTCTCAGCCATTTACGGCGGTGTAGTCGGAGCGCGGAATGCGCTCTATGACCGGGGCGTTCTGCGGGCGCGACGCCTGCAAGGTCCAGTCATCAGCGTGGGCAATCTGTCCGCAGGCGGGTCGGGAAAGACTCCATTTGTGATGTTGCTGGGCGAGTTGCTCAAGGCGCGCGGCATCAAGTTTGATGTGCTGTCGCGCGGGTACGGGCGCGAGTCGAAGGGCGTGCGATTGGTCGATCCGGCGGGTTTGCCGCAGGAGTTCGGCGACGAACCGCTGCTGATTGCACGCAAACTGCAAGTACCCGTGATCGTTGGGGAGGATCGGTACGAGGCGGGCCGCTTCGCCGAATCGAGATTCGGGGTGCAGTTGCATCTGCTGGACGACGGCTTTCAGCACCGGGCGCTGGGGCGCGACTTCGATATTGTTCTGGTAACGCCACAGGACGCGAAGGACCGGTTGCTTCCCTCGGGGCGGCTACGGGAAGCATTGGGGGCGTTGCGGCGCGCAGATGCGGTGGTATTGTCGAGCGGCGCTTCGGCGGAGTCGTTTCCCGTGGAAGGGAAACTCGTATGGCGCGTGCGGCGCGGGATTGTGCCGCAGAATGTTCCGGCGCGGCCCGTGGTTTTCTGCGGTATCGCCAGGCCGCAGAATTTCGTGCTGCAGTTGCGAGCGGCCAACATCGAACCGGTGGCCGAGGCGTTCTACCGCGATCACCACGCTTATAGCGAGAAGGATGTTCACGAACTGTTGGCACTCAAGCAGCGGAGCGAGGCGGGGGGATTTGTGACGACGGAGAAAGACGCCGTGAACCTGGGAGGCTATCTTTCCGCTCTTGCGCCGCTTGCGGTTGTCCCGGTGAAAATGGAACTGTCGGACGTGGCTAACCCCGTCGATACCATACTGCAGAAGATCGACGAGCGGAAGCACGGCGCATGAGAGAATCGGGTTCGTAGCGCGACAGCACGGGGCTCGTTTCAAGAAATGACCAAACATCTGAAAGAAGCCGACCGGCTCAAGAAGATCGTCGAGGCATTCCCAAACATCACTGTGACGGTGCTGGGAGATCTGGTCGCAGATGAGTTCGTGTTCGGCGAAATCTCGCGGGTGTCGCGCGAGGCTCCGGTGCTGATCCTGAAGCACCGCGAGCGAACGGTAGTGCCCGGAGGCGCGGCCAATGCCGCGAATAACCTCGCGGATCTCGGGGTGAATGTGCTTCCCGTCGGCATTGTGGGTGACGATGAACCCGGACGGATGCTGCTGAAATACTTTCGCCACAAACGGATCGCCGTCAGCGGCGTACTCAAAGACAAGAGCTACACCACAGTCACGAAGACGCGCATTCTGGCCGGCATGACACACACCGCGCGGCAGCAGGTGGTGCGCGTGGACCGCGAGCCGCAGGAAGCGCCCAACGCTCATTTGACGCGGGAACTGTATTTGGCGGCGCGGAATTATGCGCATGCGTCCGACGCGCTGCTCGTGTCGGACTACGGATACGGCGCTGCGACTCCGGCGATCGTGGGCACCCTGCAGCAAAAAGGTAAGCTGGGATCGGTGCCGGTCGTGGTCGATTCGCGCTACCGGCTGATGCAGTATTCTGGCGTCACTGCGGCCACGCCGAATGAACCCGAAGTGGAAGAGGCTCTCGGGGTTCGCATCGGGCAAGACTGGAACAAGGTCATCGCCGCTGGTGAGCAGGTCATGGCCCGCATGAAACTGCAGTCGCTGGTGGTCACGCGCGGGCGCGACGGGATGGTGGCCTTCGACCACAAGCACAAGCCGGTGGACATTCCGATTTTTGGCTCCGATCAGGTGGCGGACGTGACAGGCGCGGGCGACACGGTGATTGCGGCGTTCACGGCGGCGCTCGCGGCGGGAGCGACCACAGAAGAGGCTGCGCAACTGGCCAACTACGCGGGCGGCATTGTTGTGATGAAGCGCGGCACGGCAACAGTTTCGCGGGATGAGTTGCTGCATGCGATTGCGCAGACGCCGCCGGCGACACGACCTCACTAAACGCAGACATTGAAAGCGCACAACAAAATTCTGAGCCGCGACGAACTCCGCGAGCGCGTGAGCGAATGGCGGCGCGCGGGCGAGCGCATCACGCTGGCGAACGGGAACTTCGACCTGCTGCACGTGGGGCACGTACGCTACCTGCGGGGAGCGAAGGCGCTGGGCGGCAGGCTGGTGGTTGCCATCAATTCCGATGAATCGGTGCGCGCGCTCAAGGACGAAGGGCGGCCGATCATGCCCGCCTCAGAGCGGGCGGAGATCGTGGCCGCGCTGGCGGACGTGGATGCGGTCGTGATCTTCCCTGAACTCGACGTGCGGGCGATCATCCGCGAGATTCGTCCCGACATTCAGGCCAAGGGAACCGATTACACCGCGGACTCTGTTCCGGAGCGCGATGCAGTTGCGGAGTATGGCGGGCGTGTCGAGATTGTGGGCGATCCGAAAGATCACTCCACCAGTGAGATCATCCGCGCACGGCTGTCTCCGAGGAAACCTTGATCGCGCCGGCGGAGGGCAACTCCAACATCGAGCGACTGCTGATTGTGCGGCTGAGCGCGATGGGCGACGTGATCCACACACTGCCCGCGGCGCAGGCTCTGCGCGACACCTTTCCGGAGGCGATGATTGGCTGGGTGATCGAAGAGCGTTGGGCGGAACTTCTGTGCGCGCCGGGAACGGCGCGGCGAGGCCCGCGATCGGCGCAGCGGCCACTGGCGGATTGGGTGCATGCCGTGAACCTGACCGGGTGGAGGAGGTCTCTGTTCACGATTGTAACCGCGCAGCAGATCGCGAGAGTGTGGAATGACGTTCGCGCGGCGCATTATGACGTGGCGGTTGATCTGCAGGGAGCGATCCGGTCGGCAGTGCTGGCGCGCTGGTCGGGCGCGCACGTGGTGTACGGCGCCGCGGAGTCGCGCGAGTCTCCCGCGAGTTTGTGGTACACGCGGCGCTCTGTCGCGCGTGGGGTGCATGTGGTCGAGCAGAATGTGTCCGTCGCCGAGGCGGTCGCGCAGAGGAAGCTCGCGGTGCCGCATGTGGAGTTGCCCCGTGATGCCGAGGCCGAGCGGCGCATAGAGCAGCGGTTGGCCGAGATGGGAATCCGCGGCTTCGCGATCCTGAATCCGGGCGCGGGTTGGGGAGCCAAGCGCTGGCCTGCCGAACGGTATGGTCGCGTAGCTCGTCAGTTGAAGGATTTTGGGGTGGACGCGATTCTCAACTATGGTCCGGGAGAAGAGGATCTGGCGCGCGAGGCTGAGGTGGCCAGCGAAGGCGCGGCCCGGGCGATGAAGTGTTCGATCAGCGAATTGATTGCGCTTACACGGCGGGCGCGGTTGTTCGTCGGAGGGGACACGGGGCCGATGCACCTGGCGGCGGCGCTGCAGGTTCCGGTCGTGGCGATATTCGGGCCTACGGATCCGGCGCGCAACGGACCTTATGCAACGCGCAGCGTGGTGTTGCGCAATCCGGCGAGCCCGACTACGCACGCGCGACGGGCGGAGCCGGATGAGGGATTGATGGAGATCAGCACCGAGGCGGTCGTGGACGCGGCGCGCCGTCTGCTGGCGGAAGGCAACAGCGGCGGACAGGAGTGTCCGCCTTACTCGGACGGTGCACATGGCTGAGTGGTCGAGCCTTGAATGGTCAAAGACCGCGCGGCGCATACGGGTGCCTCTGGGATTCGTGTTTGCGGTGCTGTACTTCTGGCTGGCGCGGCCTACGTGGAAGTTCATCGCGTTGGGCGCGATTGGGATCGTGCCGGGGCTTTTGATTCGGGCGCTGGCTTCCGGACACGTGCGCAAGAACGAGGCGCTGGCAACTTCCGGACCGTACGCGTACACGCGGAATCCGCTGTATCTTGGGTCGTTGCTGATCGGTATCGGCTTCGCCGTCGCAGCACGCAGTTGGTGGGTGGGCGTCGCACTGATGGTGATGTTCTTCGCCATCTATGTTCCGGTGATCCGCGATGAAGAAGCGTTCTTGCGGCGGAGGTTTCCGGAGTTTGAGGAGTATGCGCGGCGGGTGCCGAGGATGTTCCCCAGGCTTGCGACGGGATCGCAGAAGGATGAAGCTCCCGCGGGCTTCTCCGTGGATCTGTATTGGAAGCACCGTGAGTACAACGCTCTGCTCGGGGCGCTGGCAATGACCGCGGCGCTGATCTTGAAGCTGACGCTCTTTCCAGGCTAGACGATGGAAGCGCACAGACTATGTACTAAAGGTCTATTACCTTAAGAGTAATTTCCTGACGGCTCGCATTAGGCGGGGGAATCGTTCTGCTGCGATCAGTTTGAGAAGTTCTTGGGGAGCGAACTGATTCCGCAGGGTAAGGTCGTCGTAGTGGCCGGTCAGATCGACAAATGAGAATTGCTGACCGGTCGTCTTTTGAATGCAAAACTGGGAGTACGGCAGAGCGAAGATCGTAGCGCCGACCGCCTCCGCAAAATGCACGGCGAAGGGAAACACCAGCGTGGGCTCGAAGCTCGTTTTGTGCTCCCACACGGAGCGCGTGAAGTCATCTCCGCACACGAAACCGCCGACTCGCACCTTGGGGTAGACGCGAATCAAATCGATCGTGATTCCCTTCAGCGTGTGGTCGCCATCGATGTAAGCCAGATCCAAATCGCCGTCTGTGATCTGATCGATCACTTCCGTCGTCTTCCCGCGGAGGATGATTCTTTTGGCGGCGGCGAAGCCGGTTTTCGCCTTCACCTCCTCGAGGTACGCTCCTAACACCGAGTCATCGTGATTGGCCGGCTTGTTCCAGTCGTTCAGGTGCCGCCACGGGTCGATCATGTAATACGTGGTCAGGCTCGGGCAATGTTGCAACACAAAGGCCGCGAAGTCGCCCCGGTAGACGCCGATCTCGGCCATGCGTTGCGCGCCGACAGAGTTTATGAATTCGACCCAGAGGTCCATTCGGGATTGTGCGCGGGAAATGCATTGCACAAGAACTCGCTCTGGCGAATCGGGCTCGGTGGGGATAGGAGCGGCTGCCATGGACTTGTCCTTGTCGACTTGTGTTTGATCACGCATGATTGCGGACTTGAGCCCGCGATCTTCCCTTAGCCTAACGAGTTATTTCTGTGCCAGCAATTGTTTGGCGCGGCTTAGTTCTGGGCGCGTGGAACTTGAACCGTCGCAGACCTTCAGTAGCATTGCATAGTATTCGGTCGCTTCGCTTTGCTTCCCTGCCTCTTCGGCCGCGCGGGCTGCGCCGTAGAGGCCGTTGAAGCGGTTGGGGTTCAGCTTCAAGTCAGTCTGATATTCGACCAGCGCCTGCTGCGGGCGCTTCGCTTCCAGGAGCATTTCGGCAATCATTTCGCGGGTGGGGATGCCCTGTGGTTCGTCTCCCAACACATCTTCTTTGTCGGCGATGGGGCGCAGCGCTTCGACGGCGTCGTCGTATTTGCCTTCGGAAAATGCGAGCCAGGCTTGGGCCTGCTTCAGATCGTTGTCTGTGGCCTCGGCGAAGTCCTTCTTGTTATCGGCCACGAATTTCTGATGGATGGCTTCGATTGCGCTGACATCTTTTCGGACTTCGCCGGGTTGGTGAAGGTGAGCGGCGCCGATCGCTTTAGCCCAGTAGGTGAAAGAGTTTTGCGCGGTGCCCTCGATCTCGACAGGCTTGAGTGCCGCGGCGGTTGCCCAATCACGCATCTCGAGTGGATACAAGGCGGCGAACTGCGCTTCCGTGGCGAGGTGCGGGTCGAAGCCCACGCCGTACATGTCATGCATTTCGGGCATGGCCTTGACTTCGTCCATCAGTGCCCTGGCGTTGGCTTCGCGTCCGCTTTGCAGGTAGGCGTAGAAGAGGAAGTCCATGGCGTGGAACTGGTGACCTTCGCCACCCATGTGCATGGCGGCGGTCTTACGAGTGGCGGCGACGGAGGCGAGGTTGGAATTGACGTCGTCTTGCCAGAGGCCGACGCGGGCGAAGATGTGCGAGGGCATGTGCAGCGCGTGGGGAGCGGCGGGCGCAACCTGAGCATAGCGGCGGGCAGCCGGAATGCCGCGCTCGGCCAGTTGCGGCTTGTCGTAGGCATGAATCAGGTAGTGGGCCACGCCGGGATGATCGGGTTCCGCGGCGAACAGCGGCTCAAGAATCCTGGCTGCGGCGAGGCGGTTGGCGAAGGTCTCGTCATTATGCGGCTCGGAGGCCAGCAATGAAAGCGCGTAGAAGACCGCGGCTTCGTGGTCCCGCGGGAAGGCCTGGAACGTGACGCGCATCGCGTCGGAGTATGCCTTGGCGCGGGCCTCGTGGTCGAGCTTTTCGGAACTGCTGTAGAAGGCTGCGATGGCTGCGATGTAGGCGTTCTCGCGGGGCGTGGCCTTCTTGGCAAGCTTCTTTGCCGCGTCGACTTCGCTCAAGCCGCGGGCGATGACCTTGGCATCGGGCTCGTTCCAGAGTTGATGCCAGATGCTCATGGCAGCTCCCCAGTGCGCCATGGCGCAGCGTGGGTCGTCTTTGGCGATCTGCAGGAATTCCTTTTCGGCTTCTTCGTACCAGAAGGAGTGCAGCAGGGCGACTCCGCGGGCGAAGGGCTTCTGCACCGACGCGTCGCAGGAGACCGGGAAGTGGACGGTGCCGAGTTGCGTCTCGGTGAGATCTTCGTTGTGGTGGTGGTGGTTCTTATCTTCGTCGTCGGCGAAGGCCGTGAACGAAATCAGGACGGAGAACAGCAGCACGCATGCAAGACGTTTCATGGAAGGACCCCACGGGCGACGTGACGGATTCTAGTCACGCGGGACAGGTGGGTCAAACTGGCAGTGGAGGAGGCATGCCGGTTTTTTTCTTCGTGGTTTCGTAAAATATTCAATTCATTGAGGTTATGGCTAACGGATCGGCTGCTTGCGCGGCAAAATACTGAGGCGAAAGGACTTATACGTAAAATATTCTGAAATAAGGAGTTAGCGGGTGGTTTTGGGTCGCTGCTGCGGGCTGATCTGCGTAAAATATTGGATTGGTTGGAGTTGCGCTCGGATGGACGGGCGCTTTCACTGCAAAATATTATGGAATAAGGACTTAGGGCGGAGGTGTTTCGTGGCGAGAGGGGCTCGGTCAGATCCTGGCGGTGGAGCGACGGCTGGCTCACTGCGTGGATGGATTTCTCGCACACTGAGCCATTGTGGCTTCTTCGGAATTCTCAGTAAAGGTTGTTCGTCACAAGGATTGCGATTTTTGCTGTGGAAAGCTGTGGAAATCAGCCAATTGTCGCTGGGGCATTTTTGCGGTTTGCCTTCGTCAATCTCGAGCGCGGAAAGATGTGGCTCCCTGATGACGTCGACCTGCAGGCTGTCGACTGGGACGAGCTGCCGACTGGCGCCGTTCACTTTGCGAACTCCAGGCGGAGCGGAGCAACCCAGGACACAGCCACTAATTGACCCGGCCAAGGGGTTTTGAGTGCTAAGGGCTGATGGCAACATTTGGCATGTTAGTCAGTGGATTCGCTGCGTTTTGCAGATGGGGGCCGCTGAGAACAACGCGAGTGTACAAGGGGACTTTCCGCGACCTGACAGACACCTTTTGAGGCTGCTCCATCACTCAGGCCGGGCGGCAAGGCACATGTGAGGGCGTCCGCTGTTTTGTCGCGCAAAGCCAGAATGCACAAGTTCGCCGAGTCCACGATATCCTGCTCGCTGTTGATGGCCTCGTTCAACCTCGCTGTTGAACCGCCCTCTGTATTTTGCAGGGCAAGCGCCAACACACCAATGGTTCTCCGTGCTGTGAGCCGCATCTTCTCGTAATGCACAATGGTCGCGGTTCGCTGCTCAGGCCTCACCTCGGGATCCTTCCTCGGGGCACTGATGATGGTCATCTGACCGTAGGAGCAGGCTAAGGAAAGGAGACAAAATGCGAAAATATGATGCCCATTTTTCATCTCTACTCAACACCTGCACTTGGGGCGTTGGTGGTGCCTTTCGCAACGCCTGATTTTGCTGCAACCATGCTAAATCTGATCCGCGCAGAAGTCAGCGTAACGGTAGGGTGGTTACCATCGAGCCATGTTCTACAGCGGCGCGGCATTTTCCTCCATTTGAGTGAAATGGCCAGTTAACCTCAGCTATCCCGTTGCCGCGCGGAAGAAGTGAGTTGCAGGATGCGCTGTACAGAACTAGAATTCGCGCGGTAAATCATCCACACAATTTGTTCGCAATGGAGGCGCGGTATGAAAGCAAGAACTGTGTTATTGACTCTGGTCCTNNTGTTTTCTGGCAGGGGCAGTGTGCTTCGCCAGCGATATACAAATGGGCACCTGGAAGTTGAACGAGGCGAAATCGAAAATCGCTGCTGGGACACCCAAGAACAGCACGGTTGTCTATGAAGCTGCCGGTGACAGCATAAGAGTCACTATTGATGGCAACGCTCCGGACGGGACGGCTACGCACAGTGAGTGGACGGGTAAGTTCGATGGTAAAGACTATCCCTCTACCGGGAATCCGAACGAAGACCTGCGCTCAGTTAAACAAATTGACGACCACACGCTTCACGTAACGTCAAAAAAAGGCGGTAAGGTTGTTCTTACGGCCCACGTTGTGGTCGCGGCCGATGGCAAGAGCCGCACGGTCACAGCCAATGGAACCGATGCACAGGGCAAGAAATACAAGAGCACCGCAGTGTACGACAAGCAGTAAAGGGATCATCTCCTCGAATGCTGCCATCGGAGTGATGCCCTTCCGCTCGCTTCTGAACGGGAGGGCATTTGTAGTCTGCTGGCACTTGAGTGAAATGGCCTGTTTTCGCCAACGACTGCGTTCACATACCGCCAACTCCTCGGCTTTCATTGACTTACGTGTTTCGCCCACGTAGGATTTGCGCCAGTGAATACTTCAAGAGGGGAACGTGAGTGAAAATGTCTGGCGCAGACCCTCCATCATCCATGTCTACGCCAGACGGTGAAACTCGCAACCGTCGTTACCCTCGGCTCAGATGCTTCGTTGCGGTCTCGCTGCGCGCGAAAGATCCCGACCTGTTTCTCATGGGGAACCTCTCCAGTATCGGCCTTGGCGGATGCGGTGTAGAGGCGGAAAACCCGGTCGAGATTGGTGTGACGGTTGAGATTGCCTCGTTTGAAGACGACCGCATATCTGTTATCGGCGATGTGGTGAATCGCCGTTTTCTTGTCGAGAAACGAGCTTTCGAGATCGGCATCGAGTTTCTAGACGCGAGCGAGCGCAAAGCCGAGTTCATTAAATTTGTAGAACACAAGACTCAAGTCGACGACCAAGAATACTGGTACCAGACGCAGATGAAGAGAACCGAAGGCGAGAAACCGTAAGGTCACCTCATCGCCAATCCAATCGCCCACCATCGCGCAATGAACAAGGGAGCCAGTCCGTAGCTGGCGTAATATCCCCATTTCACTCATTGGGAGCTTTCCGGCTTTCGCGGGCGGGGGCACCCGCGCCACATTGAGGCTCTTCGCCGTTGCGGTTGGGGGGAAGCGACGAGTGTCCTCTATAATCCCTGCTTACCTTGGATGTTTGCGGACCGGCATTGTGACGCGGCGACCGCACCCCATTTGCCGTGAGTATGCAACGAATACCATCGCTGGACGGCTTGCGGGCCATCTCGATCACGTTGGTCATCCTCAGTCACCTGGTGAAGTGGAAGCATATTTCACTCGAGGTGCTGGGGAGCTACGGCGCGCTCGGGGTGCACGTCTTTTTCGTGCTTTCCGGCTACCTGATTACCAACCTTCTGCTGCGGGAATACGAGCGCAGCTCCACCATCAGCCTGCGGGAGTTTTATATTCGGCGGGCCTATCGGATTTTTCCCGCCGCATTCGTATTTCTCGCAGTCGTCATTGTTCTCTACTGGCACGAGGTGCGCTGGTATCACGCGGCCGCGGCGCTGTTGTATGTCACGAATATGGACGTCACGCGGCCGTGGATTTTCGGGCACCTGTGGTCGCTCGGTATTGAGGAACAGTTCTACCTGCTGTGGCCGTTTGTTCTAAAGAAGTGGCAGAGTCGCAAGACCGCGATTCTGGTGGGTGTGTTGATCGTGACACCGATCTTCTGGACTGGCCTGTATGGTTTTCGGGTGCATAACGGACTGGTCGGGAGCCTGCCCGCGTTTGCGGATCAGCTGGCGATTGGCTGCCTGCTGGCGATCTTTGCACCGCGCATTCCTCGAATCAGAGGTTCGCTGGCTCTGGCCATGGTTCTGCTTACGATCTTCATTCCATGGTTTCCTGCGACCAGCCCGTCGCGATCGTTGTTCATGCTCTTTGTTCTTGGTCCGCTGCTCAATCTGTCCGTTGCCGGGTTAGTGTTGCACGTGATTCAGGTTCCGTATCGAGCGCTGAATTGGGCGCCGGTGGCGTGGCTGGGAAAGATCAGCTACAGCCTGTACCTGTGGCAAGAGTTGTTCTGCTCGAATGGCGCGCTGCACCAGGGATATGTTCTTGTGCTGCCGGCGCTGGCTTGCGCTTGCGTGTCGTACTACTGCGTTGAGCAACCTATGCTGCGACTCCGGGAAAAGCGAGCAAAACATCGGCGGCGTGAGCCGCTGCCGGGAGTTCTGGGCGCGCAAAGTGCGGCTCTGGACACTTCCAAGACGTAGTCCTGGGAAACCACAAGCTCCATGGCAGATCTACACACCGCAGGCTGCGGAAAAGTTAGCTCATCTCTCCTAAGATCTCGCGGATTCGAATTCCAGTTTCTGGCTTCCCATGGAAGTTCGAGTGGTGTCTTCGGTCGGATTAAGCATGGAGGCATCATCTTCCGCGCGAGAGCGAAAGCAGATTCCTCCCTTTGGTCGGAATGACAAGAATCTGGGGTGAAGTGCAGAAGCAGATTCCTCCCTTTGGTCGGAATGACAAAGTCTGTAGTGGGAATTTACAGCCAGAAGAGGGGTACTAGGCCGGCGGCTGCCAGGGCGACCAGCAGGGAGAGGCTTTGGGTGCCGGTTTTTCGGTCGGCGAGGCTGTAGGAGTAGATGCCTTTGATCAGGTTGTTGCTGGCGGCGGCGATCATCACGGCAGTGGCGGCGACTTTGAGGGGAGTGAGGGTGCCGGCGGCTTGGGTCATGCCCATGATGAAGGGATCGACATCGGTGACGCCCATGATGGCAGCGAGAATGTTGACTCCGGCGCGGCCGAGGTAGGTGACGGCCAGTTGCGTGGCGACCAGCATGGCGACGAAGAAACCGGCGAATAGAAAAGCGGCCAGCAGTTCCAGGGGATTGCCGGGCTCGAATTCACGCTTGATCTGGGAAGCGTCTGCGTCTGGCCTGCGGGACCAGAAGAATCCAGTGGCGATCGCGACGGCGGCGAGGACGAGAAATGGCAGCGCGAGCATTGCGCCCAAATGGCGATTGAAGAGCGTGAGGAGGGCGACCAGGCGGAGGTACATAACACCTGAGGCGATGAGGATGCCCCCGGCGAACAAGTGCGGACGGCGTTCACGCGCGGCGCGGCGCGACATGGCCACCGTGGTTACGGTGGATGAGTAGGCGCCGCCGAGGAAAGCGGTGAGTACGACTCCGCCATTTTCTTTCGTGACTTTCTGGAGGACATAACTGCCATAGGAGATCGTGCTGACGGCGACGACGACCAGCCACGTCTTGAAGGGGTTGATGTGAAAGCGTCCAAACTCTTGATTGGGGAGTGTGGGGAGAATGACTGCGGTGAGGAGCAGGAACTTGGCGAAGGTGAGAATTTCTTGCGGAGCAGTGCGGTTGGCAAGCGACTCAAGACCGACCTTGAGTTCCAGGAGCAAGAGGCTGGCTACGCTGAGGGCGGTCGCGATCCACAGGTGATCGTAGAAGACGAGCGCGCCGACGAGGTACGTCGTGAGGCCGGACATTTCTGAGGTCACTCCTGCTGCTTCCGCGCGGCAGAGTTTGTGCCAGTAGGAGAGCAGCAGGAAGCCTCCGACCACCAGGAAGCCTAAGGTGACTGGAAGCAGTTGGGAGCCGGAGAGAAGAGCGATGGAGTAGCCGATGAATCCGATTAAAGGGAAGGTGCGGACTCCGCCGAACGAGTAGGAACCGGCGGCGGTTTTGTGCTCTTCGCGTTCGAGTCCGATGAGGAAGGACAGGAAGAGAACGAGGAGAATTTTTACGGCATCGGGGGGCAGCCAGTGGTAGAGGTCCACGTTCGGGTTGGGCTCCTGGGGACGATGGCAGTATAGACCTAGGCGGGGGGAAGCGGATTCCTCCCGTTGGTCGGAATGACAAAATCTGGACCGGAGCGGCACAACTGGAATTGGTCAAGTTCAACAGCGAAAAGCCCTTCTCGCAAAGGACGCGAGAAATGGGGCACCCAGGTTGCAGCGGATGGCAGCAGTGCGCATGGCTTCGGCATGCGCGGGCGGGGGCGCCCGCGCCACATAGTTCGCGCCACATAGTGCTCGCCACGTTCTAGTCTTGCATCACGGGCAGGCCGGAGACCTCTCGTGCTGTCGGCGAGAGATCGTAGCTGACGGTGGTAACTTCGGGGCAGCGGCGGCAGGCGGCTCCGCCTTCCTGCGAGAACCAGCGGCAGTCTTTGCGGATGGTGCAGGGTGGCAGGGCATCGACGACTGCGGGAAGAATCTGGACGATGCGCGTGGCGAGGCGGCAGTCGGCGCCATCAAAGTGCGGGCATTTGTGCTCGGCGCAGGTGGCTGACAGGCGGTAGACCTCGGTGGGCTTAAGAGGCGCGGAGAGCGCGAGGACATCGTCGGTGGCGGGCAGGAGTTCGTTGAGATAGACGATCCTGGGGGCCGGTCCGTCGTGCTGGACCACCCCCAGAACTCGGCAATTGTCCATGCCTGGTTGTGCACTGGGACAAAGCTTTGACATGACTGCCTCCGCTTATTGCTTCAGCTGGAGTTGATCGACCGCTGGAATACCCAGGATGATGTGACCGCCGACGGAGTGGATGGCGCCCTGGCCTCCAAGGCTGGCGGCGGCCATCCCGGATTGCGCACCGATTTGCGTGGCAAGTTCGTTGGCGAAGGCCTGGGTCTCGCCAAAGGTAACGTTCGCCAGCAGGTTCTCGGGGACAGGAATGCCGCGGATCAAGAAGGAGAAGGTCACGCCTTGCGGCGGCTCGACCTTGAACTTGGGATGTTTTTGGACAGCGGATTTGACCGCGGCCTGCACGGCGTGGGTGAACTGGTTGAGTGAAAGCGATTGGGCTTGGGTCATTGAGTGCTCCTTGAATTTTTCGGCTTGGGAGAGATTCCAAAGTCGGGGTCTTCTTCAAGGATGGTGCGGGAGGGGTGGGGAACGTTTCAGGGTATTTGCTGGCGGAGAGGAAAAACAGATTCCTCCCTACGGTCGGAATGACAAAGCGAAGACAGGAAACCTAGTATCCGGGGCGTGCTGGCTTCGGCATTGCGCGGGCGGGGGCGCCCGCGCCACATAATCCCTACTCTGTGCGGAGGGCGTGCATGGGTTCGATGCTGGCGGCACGCTTGGCGGGGATGAAGCCGGCGATGGCGGCGAACGCGGCGAGGACTAATACCGCCCACGTGAGTGTGAACGGATCATAGGTGCTTACGCCGTAGAGTTGGCTCGACATCAGGCGACCGGCCAGCAGCGCGACGGGAATGCCGATGACGAGGCCGAGTCCTACCTGCCAGGATGCGGCGCGGAGCACGAGGGCGACAACATCGCGGCGGTTGGCGCCGAGGGCCATGCGCAGACCGATTTCGCTGGTGCGGCGGGCGACGGAATAGGCGGTGATGCCGTACAGACCTACCGACGCGAGCACGAGTGCAAGCAATCCGAACAGAGCAGTCAGGCGGGAGATGAGGCGTTCCTGGTTGAAATTGCCGGCGACCTGATAGTCCAGCGCGTTGAAGTCGATAACCGTGAGATTGGGATTGATATTCGCGAGAGTGTGGCGAACCAGCGGTTCGAGACCTGCGGCATCGCCAGCGAAACGCAGAGTGATGGAATTGGGAAAGAGGGAACGAGTTTCGGCGGTGATGGCGCTGCGCTCTTTGAGGGTTGTGTTCAACTGAGTCATGGGGCGGAAATACATGGGACGCACGGGCTCGCGCGGGTTGTTGTATTTGGCGTCGGCGACGATGCCAACGATTTCGTAGTCAGCGGCATACTTCTGATCGAAGGTTCCGAAGTGATGACCGATGGGGTCTTCGTTGGGGAAGAATTTTTTGACGAAGGCCTGGTTCACGACCGCTACCATGCGAGACGTGGATGTGTCTTGTTCGGTGAAGCCGCGGCCGCGAACCACGGCTTGGCCGATGGTTTCGAAGAAACGCGGGCTGACGCGGTCCCACGAGGAATTGTTGTGGTCATCCGGGCCTGGCGCTGGCCGGCCTTCGAAGAACAGTCCCTCTCCCCAGTTATTGCCCTCCAGCGTGCTGTAGAGGGCCAGGCCCACGCTCTGGACGCCCGGCAGTGCGGAAAATTCGCGCTCGAAGCGCTCATTGGCAGCGGGGACTGTAGCAACCGTGTATCCGGCGCCGGCAGGATCGAAGTGAAAAACGTAACGATTTGTGGTGGTGATGCCGAAATCCTGATGCTCGAGATTGCGCAGGCTCCGGGTGAGCAAGCCGGCACCAACCAGCAGCACAAGCGAAAGCGCCGCCTGAAAGACAATCAGGGAGCGTTGCGGCAGCGAGGCGCGATCTTTGGTTGAGCGGTTCACGCCGCGCAGCGCTTCGGCAGGGTCGGAGTGAGAGGCGATCCATGCAGGGACGATTCCGAAGATGAGTCCGGTGAGCAACGACAACGCAAACGCAAAACCGAGGACGGCAATCGAAGGGCTGGCGTGGATGGGCAGGTTCGGCGAATCGGGAAAAGCGAGAGTCAGGATCATGCGTGCGCCAGCATAGGCCATGGCGATGCCAATAACTCCGCCGGCGCAGCCTAGCAACAGGCTCTCGACCAGCATCTGGCGGATCAAGCGGGATCGCGCCGCACCCAGAGCCATGCTGATCGATGTTTCAGCGCGGCGAGTCGCACCCTTGGCCAGGAGAAGATTCGCGATGTTGGCGCAGGCTACGAGCAAAACGAGGCCTGAGATTGCCATGAGGAGATGGAGGCCGCTGCCGGCTTCCTGTTGCAGGTTCAGGATTCCGGCACCGCCTGGAGTCAACTTCACATACTGTTTCGGAATTTGCGTCTCGCGTCCATTGATGGTGTAGGCCGTCTGTGTGGACAGCCACTGGCGCAGGCTGTTGGTCAATTTGGCTTGCAGGCTGCCGGGATTGACGCCTGGCTTGATGCGACCGAGAGCGTAGAGCCAGTTGGTGTCTGGCTGTTTCAGAATGCTGGTCTCGCCTTCGATGACGGGTTCCAAGTTGAGGGGAATCCAGAGGGCGGGTGGGTTGTGGTCGATCCGGTCGCCGAAGAAGCCGGGAGGTGAGATACCAACAATCGTGAAGGGCTGGTTCTGAATGTAGAACGTGGAGCCGATGATGCTGGGATCGGCCGCGTGGGCGATTTGCCAGGCCTGATAACTCAGCACGGCGACCGGGGCTGCCCCGGGTTGGTCGTCGGATGGTAAAAGCGTGCGGCCGGCAAAGGCTCTCAGACCGAAAGTTGAAAAGTAGTTGCCCGAAACGTATTCGGCGATTTCTGCCTTCGCCACGGCGGATCCGCGGCGAACATTGACCATGTTGTGTCCGGACTGAAAGGCGGCCAGTTGTTCGAACTCGGGAGTGTTGTCCTGGAAGTGGCGGTAGAGATCGTACGAGAAGAGATCGAAATCTCCGTCGTCGTTGATAAAGCCGCCATTCACGCAGCAGTCGTCGAGGTCGCCAAGGCGGTACAAGCTCGCTGGGTTGGCGACGGGCAGAGACTTCAGCAGAATCGCGTGGACCAGGGTGAAGATGGCGGTGTTCGCTCCGATGCCGAGAGCGATGGTGAAGATCACCGTGGCGGCGAAGCCGGGAGACTTGCGAAACTGGCGGAGGGCGAGTTTGAGATCGTACATAGGGTTAGGGTATGGACGCGGGGATAGGCGAAGTGTGAGCAGGAAGGCTAGAACCAGATTCCTCACTTCGCCTCAAGAACGGCTCCGTTCGGAATGACATTGTTCGGAGGGAGCGGTCCGCGTTCGTGAAATTCCTGCGCTCCCGCTCCCGAAACGAAAAAGCCTCTCGCTTGCGCGAGAGGCTTTTCCTGGGGGAGGGACTTGCGAGCGAGGCGCCCGTTGGTCCCGAACTTACTTATTTCGGTTGCTGCGGTTGATCGGTGCTGGTGACAGGGGCTCCGGAGTTGGCGGAGAGCTGTTCCAGGTCGTTCTTCAGGAGGCTGATTTCGACGCGGCCTCCGCTGACGCGCTTGGTCTTCGCGTCATCCGTCGGTACGGGAGCGTTGCCCATGCCCACGAGGTAGATGCGATAGACCGGAATCTCGTGGTTGAGGACGAGGTAGCGCACAACCGACTCGGCCATCTTCTGCGAGGTGGTGATTGCGGTCTGGCCCTTGCCGGACGAGAAGCCCTGCACTTCGATGATGTAGCCGCGCTGACCTTTCACGCCGCTAGCCATCTGGTCGAGAGCGTCCTTTGCGTTCTTGCTCAGGAGGGTCTGGCCGGGACGGAAGCGGATCTCGGTCTGGTTCGAGGCCTTGTACTGATCGATATTGCCAACCACGGTCTCAACGCTCTGGACGCGGGTGGTGACTTGCTGGGCAGTCTGCTGCGCAGTGGTGGCCTTGTTTCCAGCATCGACGGCGTGCTGATCGGCTGCGTCCGCTTTGTCAGAAGCGAGCTTGATGCCAGCCTGGGCGCGGGAGTCGGTGTCTTTGATCGCCTTGCCGTTGCCGGCGGTCAGCTCATCGAGTTCGTTGACGCGGTCGCGAATCGGTTCGGTCTGGCGCTTCACATAGTTCTTGCGGGCAAAGGGATTGACGCGTCCCCAGAAGCCTTCGCGAGAAGGAGGCGCAAGAGGCGCTTTACCGGTCGCATTGGCATCAGTCGAAGTCGACTGAGTCGTGGCGGCAGGCGCGCTCTGATCGGTGGACGACGAGGTGGTCTGCGCGACGGCCGGGAAAGCGAGAACGGCGGCCAACGGCAGGGCGAAGAGTAGGCGGTTGTTCATGATGACTTCCTCCAAGTTTGGGGCGGAGCGTTTGGGCTCGGCTTACCCCGGCACGCCTGGGGCGTGCCTGAAATTTGATTGCGTCCTCTGAAACGGTAAAGAAAGCCAGCGGTTCCGCTGAACCGGCCTGCGCTGACGCTACGCTTGGCCTAAAACTCTAGCTGCCGACTTACGGCGACGCTATTCCTATTACATGTGGGATGCCAAATCGGGCCTCAGGGTTGATGAGCTAAATGATTGATAACTATAGACATTGTAGTCCCGGTGAGGTTGAAAAGCCAGGCAGGGTGCAAAGGGCAGGGTAATTTTGGGAAACCTGATATAAAAACTGCGTGGAAATCGATTCTGTTAGGGAGGGCCGTTTGGGAGCTAATCGGATGGGAAGTGGAGGATGGAGCGTCGAGCGGTCTTGTGAGCCTCAGGGGCTAAAGCCCTCTCGGAGCGGGGGGACTCTATCGCAGCGCTGGAAGCGCTGCGCCACCCAAAAGCGAAGCGCGTCTTTGCTGCTTCAGCGAAGCGCGTCCGGCGCAGGGTTGCTGCTTAAGCGAAGTGCGTGCGGCGCAGGCTCTCTGTTTCTGCAAAGCGTTTGGGTCGGGGTCACGACGCTAATGATATGCGGGATGGTCTGGGGCGAAGGGCCGGCGACGGCGTCATCGCGCATTCCGGCGGATCGTCTGCAACAGTATTCCGATCTGGCGGTGACGTGGATGCAGGAGTATCTGCGGGTGGATACGACGAATCCTCCGGGGAATGAAATGCGAGGCGTCGCGTTTTATAAGAAGATCCTGGATCAGGAAGGGATTGAGAATCGCGCGTTCGAGTATGCGCCGGGGCGCGGGGATCTGTGGGCGCGGTTGCCGCGGACCGAGGGCGAGAAAATCCCCACTTCTGCCGCAAAAAGCGCGGCAGAAATGGGGCACCCGGACTTGCGGCCCATTATTCTGCTGAACCATATGGATGTGGTGACCAGCGATGCGGCGCACTGGAAGGTTCCACCGTTCAGCGGGGAGATTCGCGACGCCTACATTTGGGGACGGGGCGCGCAGGATATGAAGGATGAAGGTCTGGCGCAACTGGTCGTGATGGTGATGCTGAAGCGCGAGAAGGTGGCGCTGGATCGTGACGTGATTTTCCTGGCCGTCGCGGATGAAGAGGTGGATGACACGGGGAGTGACTGGTTCATCGAGCACCAACGCGATCTGCTGGGGAATGCGGAGTTTCTGATCAACGAAGGCGGCGAGAACCTGCTGGAGAACGGCAAGGTGAAGTACGTGGGCGTCGATGTGGGCGAGAAGACCACATACTGGATGCATGTGGTGGCGCATGGGAGGCCGGGGCACGGGTCGCGTCCGATTGCGGATTCGGCGCCGAACCGGCTGGTGCGGGCGCTGAACCGGATTCTCGCTTACCAGACTCCGATGCGGGTGTTGCCGGTGGTGGATGAATTTTTGCGCGACATGGCTCCGTATGAACCGCCGGAGCGGGCGGCGCAGTATCGCAATATCAAGAAGGCGATTGAGGACAAGAAGTTTCAGGAGGAAGTGGAGAAGGACGAGTCGCTGAACTTTCTGCTGCGGGACACGATTTCGCTAACCATGATGGGAGGGTCGGAGCAGACGAATGTGATTCCTCCGGAGGCGTGGGCGAATCTGGATGTGCGGATTCTGCCGGGTGGGGATCCGAAGGCGGTGCTGGCGGCAATACGGCGAGTGGTGAATGATCCGGATGTCACGGTGGAACCGTGGAAGGGAGAGTTTCGCGTGGCGAATTATTCGGGGACGGATAACGCGCTGTTCGCGGCGATCCGGGAAGTTTCGGAGAAATATTTTCCGGGGACGCCGGTGGTGCCGCACATCACGAGTGGATACACGGAGAATCAGCGGTACCGGCCGCTGGGGATTATTTCGTATGGGTTTAATCCTTATGTGGCTACGGATGAAGAGGGGAATACCGAGCACGGGAATGACGAGCGGATTCGGGTGGAGGAGGTGAGGAGGGGGCCGAGGATTTTGTTTGATGTGGTGGCGGGGGTGGCGGGGCGGTGAAGCGGCAGGTAGCTCGGGTGTTGAAAGCTATTGTGCACACTCCGGCATCCAAACCGGCCCTTGAAAATCGATTCCGACCACGGCAGTGATTCTGCAGACACCGCAATTGTGCGGCCGGTAAGGACTTGCTCCGACCAATTTCAGCACTCTCTCGTCGAGCGTCTTGCTGCCGGAAGTACGCGATACCGAAGCATTGCTGAATTGTCCGTTGGGAGCGACTCGGAAGACTACCTGCGTTCGGCAGTTCAACGCCGCCATTTCGACCGGTGTCGCCTTGACTGGAGGCAAGACAATTCTAGGAGCGTTGCACGGTATGTGTTCTTTACTGAAATATCGGCCCGCATTCACGACCATGTGCGTGCATTCAATAGTGGCTTCAGTCGGCTGAATCGGGGGTAGAGGCCGGCTGTTCAATCTCAATTCACTCCGTGTTAGTACCATTTCTTGAGGAACGAGACAGACCACGATCACTATTAGACCCACGAGGGCGGTGACCAAGAAGGCCAACTTCTGGCTAGTCTGTTTTTTCATTGCTTCTAATTGAGTAGACACCATACAAACCTGCGAAGGTTCCCTGCCTCGACCGCTGAGCTGGCGGCGACTATGTTGACATATGCTGTTCTTAGAACTCCTTGAATCGACCGGGTCACGCAATTCGATGGTAGGGATCCTTCGACTGCGTTGCCGTCAGCTTTGCGGACGGCAACTTCGCTCAGGATGACAGGGCTCAGTGCACGACGTACGGCAGCCGGGCTTCGCCTGGCGGACATCCGAGGGCGGCTGTCCCCACATAAACTTCACTCGCTGTCTTCACATAAACCTCACTCAACGAATTCCGCAGTGTTTTTCGTATTGCTCGAAGATGAAGTTGTCGGTCATGCCGGCGATGTAGTCGCAGATTACTCGCGGGAGCGTATCTTCTTTCTTCTCGACCTTGTCGCGGTAGTTGTGCGGCAGGGCTTCGGGGTGGTCCATCCAGAAGGTGAAGAGTTCGCCGACTACGCGCTCGGCGTCGTCTTTTTCTGCGGCCAGCGCTGAGCTGAAGTAGAGATTCTCGTAGAGGAACTCTTTGCTCTGCTTGCGTTCGGCTTCGACGGTGGGGCTGAAGGCGGCGAGGCGTTCGGTGTGGTTGCGGACGTCGTCGAGGGTTTGAATTTTGGCTTGCTGCAGGCGGGTGCGCGTGTTGGTGATGAGGTCTCCGACGAAACGGTTGAGGATGCGCTTCAGGGTCTCGTTGAATTTCAGCTTGGCGGGGGCGGTGGGATAGATCTGTTCGACTTCGCGGTAGAAGCGTTCGAAGGCGGGGATGCCTTCGCGGATTTCTTCGAGCGAGAGGAGATGAGCTTCGTATCCGTCGTCGAGGTCGGCGGTGTTGTAGGCGATTTCGTCGGTGAGGTCGATCAACTGCGCTTCCAGCGGCGGGCGCTGGTCGAGCAAATATTCGGCTAGTTCGGGATGTTGTTTCGCGTCGTAATCGTGCGAGTGCTTGATGATGCCTTCGCGGACTTCGAAGGTGAGGTTCAGGCCGCGAAAAGCGGCGTAGCGCTGTTCGAAGTCTTCGACGATGCGGAGGGCGTGCAGGTTGTGATCGAAGAAGAGTCCGTGCTCGCGCATGGCGGCGTCTAGGGCTTTTTCTCCGGCGTGGCCGAAGGGAGGGTGGCCGATATCGTGGACTAACGCGAGGGCTTCGGCGAGATCGACGTTGAGGTCGAGGGCTCCGGCGATGGTGCGGGAGACTTGCGAGACTTCCAGCGTGTGGGTTAAGCGGTTGCGGAAGTGGTCGGAGTAACGGCGGGTGAAGACCTGCGTCTTGGCTTCGAGGCGGCGGAAGGCTCGGGCGTGGATGACGCGGTCGCGGTCGCGCTGGAAGTCGTTACGGTAGGGATGCGGAGGCTCTGGGAAGCGGCGTCCGCGGGAGTTTTCGACGTGCACCGCGTAGGCGGCCAGCATGGGGAAAGGATAGCAGAAGCAGTACTCGGTACTCAGTACTCAGTACTCAGTACTCAGTACTCAGAAAGACTATCGCAGGTTGAGGCGGCATTTCGTTGCTGGGTTCGAAGCCTAGGGATTCGTAGAGATGGCGGCCTTCGTCGCTGGCGTGGAGAGTCACGCGAGCAAACCCTTCGCGCTGGCACCAGGCGATGATCGTCTGCATAAGTTTGCGGGCGATGCCGCGGCGGCGGTATTCGGGATCGGTGTAGACATTGAGAATTGTGGCGCGGCGGCACTCCAGATCGTATGGGTGCGCGGGCCAGGGAGAGATAACGACTGCGCCTCCTGCGACTACGCGGTCTCCGTCAGCGGCTAGCCAGGCTCGGAAGGAGCCGTCGGCCATAGCTGTCTTGAGATAGGCAGAGGACAGGGACACTACGGCGTCGAGCACGACGGAGTCGGTGTGGTGGGTGTCTTCGTACATTCTGCGGCGCTGGCGGAGGATTTCAGGAATGTCGGTGGGAGACGCTTCTCGGATGGTGGTGTCGCCGAGCATGGAGGCAGTCTAGCAAAGGAGGCAGCGAGAGAGGCTCGCACAACAAACCTCAGGAGCTAAAGCCCACTTCCGATGGGAAGATTTATCGCAGCGCTGAAGCGCTGCGCCACCCAAAAGCCCCGCACCCAACACACACACAAAGCACACAGAGCGAGCCTGCGGGAGCATCGGTAGAAATTCCTTTGCAGGACGGGGTTGTGCAGACGTGCAGAGATCCTTCGACTGCGGATTTGCTTCGCGTTCGCGAAGCAAATCCTCCGCTCAGGATGACAGGTCCGGGATTACGGGATGACAGGTTCGCGATTCTGGATGACGAGGTTGATGATTACTGTTTACTGGAGTCCTCTTTGGCTAGTTTTACTTTGGCGGCATCGAGTTTTTGCTGGACTTTGGCAAAGGCTTCGCTGTCCTGCTCGGCGGGAACGGTTTTGTTCCACTCCTGGACGGCGCGATCCCAGTGGGCGGCAGCTAGTTTCAGGCGTCCCGTTTTCTGGTAGAGATCCCCTAGGTGTTCTTGCACCGTGGGATCCGTTCCCATGTGAGATTCGGCCTTGGTCAGGTTTTCTTCCGCCTGATCGTACTTGCCCAGCTTGAAATAAGCCCAGCCGAGCGAGTCGAGATAGGCGCCGTTGTTGGGCTCGAAGGTCAGAGCCTGCTTGATGTAGTTGAGCGACTCTTCGAGCCTCACGCCGCGGTCGGCATTCATGTAGCCAAGATAGTTGAGCGTGGCAGCGCTCTGGGGATCGGTGGGCGAGGTCGTGGCCAGAACTTTCTTGAATTCGACTTCGGCCTGATCGAACATCTTCTGGCGCTGGTATAGATCGCCGCGGAGGAATGAAACGTAGGCCTTGTCTTCGGGCTTGGTCGAGATCTGCTCCGCTTTGGCGAGGGCTTCGAGGGCTTCGTTGTAGCGTTTGGCTCGCGTGTAAATGATGCCGAGGCGGAGATAGACTTCGCGATCCTCGGGGCCACCCTTCAGCATGGAGTGAATGTCGGCTACGGATTTGTCGACTTCGCCCGTATCGGCGAGCTGCGCGTCGAGCACCATGCGGAGGTCGCGGTCGTCGGGCAACTTCTGGACCGCTTCCTTGGCGGCGGCGGTGGCTTGCGGCCACTGTTTGGCCTCGCGGTAGGTGTCAATGATTTCTTGATAACCGCTGCGGGCGTTCTCATCGCCCAAGGTCAACATTTTGCGGAAGGTCTCGATGGCGGCGGTGTAGTTCTCCTGTTCGCGATAGACCATGCCGAGGCGCTCGACGAAGATGGCGCGATTGTTGCGGTCGGCGTTGCTGGATCCGGCTTCACTTTTGTCGGTGCGCTTGACGAGATCCTGCAGGAGTTTAATTGCGTCGTCGTAGCGGCCCTGCGCCTGGTAAACCGAGGCCATGCTGTAGGGGACGTCCATGGTGTCGGGAACTAAGGTGTCCGCGCGCTTCAGGTTTTCGAGCGCCAGATCGTACTTGGCCTGTCGGCGATAAATCTCTGCGATGCGGACGTAGGTTTGCGCGTCTTCCGGATTGGAGTCAGCGATGACTTTGTATTGCTCGAGGGACGCGTCGAGTTGCCCGTCGTTAAGCAGATTTTCGGCGAGGCCGCGAATGGCATCGAGATTGTCGCGATCGAGAACAATCGCATGCTTGTACGCATCGATGGCGCTCTTGTAATCTTTGCGCTGTTCGTAGGCGGCGCCCAGAGCGGCGTACAGCTTGGCAGAGCGAGCGGAGTCAGGAATCGAACTTAGAACCTTGAGGGCATGGGCCGTGTCCCCTTCATCGGTGTAGAGCATCGCCAGCGTGGTCACGGCCTCTTCCGAGGAGGGATCGAGTTTGATGGCGGTCTTGAGTTCGCCTTCTGCCTTCTGAAGATCGTTGTTCAAGCGGTAGAGGCGGCCGAGCAGCAGGTGATCGTCGACGCTGTCGGGATCGAGCTTCGTAATCTGCTCGTACTGGTCGATGGCCAGCTTCAAAATATTGTCGGAGCCGGAACCGCCGGGCATGTCTCCGAGGGAGCGCAGATAAATGCGGCCGAGAAGCTTGTGGGCTTCGAGATTCTTGGGATCGCGCTTGATGATGTCTTGCGCTTCCTTAACAGCGTCGGCGATGCGGCCGGTCTTTACGTAGAGCTCAGCCAGGGCGGAAGTCAGGAACTCCGACGAGGGGTCGGCTTCGATGGCGAGGCGGTATTCTTCGGTGGCCTTGGTGGCGAGGTCGCTGCGACCGTAGGCCGTGACCATCTCTTCATACATGTGCGCCATCGTGTAATGGTAGTAAGCAGCGGCCTTGTCGACTTTGCGCGGCGAAGACTGGGCCGGCTTAGCGTCGGGCGTGGTGGTTTCCGGCTGAGACGCGCTGGTTTGGGCGGTCGCGGCTACCGAGGCCGCGATCGAGAACATCAAAAAAGAACGAAAAACTCTATTCATGCTGGACCTGATGCGCTGGAAGCGCGTTTCCGAAACCTCAGCTAGTTTGGATGCAAAGCCGCCGGGGGAAAGGTGCCTTTATTCTACCGCGACCGGTGGCGGGATGGGAAAAAACACTGCTCTGTGACGAGGGCTGCGAAAGACCGGAAGTACAGGTACCGGCGGAAGAGTATTAATCAGGTCAAGTTTTGTAAATTTCTGACCTTGGACCTTGGACCTTGGACCTCAGACCTCGTCGCTTGATTCTTAAGGTCCGATGCGCGGCGGAAATCGTATGCGGCGAGGCTTTGAACAAAGGACTTACGACCGAGTGGAGCGGGCAGAGGCGAGACCGAGACGGTCTCGCGACAGCCGGCGGGACGCCGGCGCTACGATTTAGCGCCGCGGCTTTTAGTGGCGGAAGTGGCGGACGCCGGTGAAGAGCATGGCTAGGCCTAGACGGTCTGCGGCTTCGATCACTTCGGGGTCGCGCTGCGAGCCGCCGGGTTGGATGATGGCCGTCGCTCCGGCTTTAGCGATTTCTTCCACGCCATCAGGAAACGGGAAGAAGGCGTCGGAGGCGGCAACGGTTCCCTTCAACGGGAGTTGAGCCTTCATCGCGCCGATCTTGGCGGAGTCAACGCGGGACATTTGTCCAGCGCCGACGCCGACGGTCTGGCCGTCGCGGGCGTAGACGATGGCGTTGGACTTCACGTGCTTGCAGACCTTCCAGGCGAAGAGTAGGGCGCGGGTTTCTTCGGGCGTGGGGGGGCGCTTGGTTACCACTCTAAGATCGGCGTCCTGCAGAGGGCGGACGTCGGAGTCCTGCACGAGCAAGCCTCCGGAAACATTCTTCAGCACCCACTTCTGATTGACTCCCTTCACTTCCACAAGTCGGAGGTTTTTCTTGGACGCGAACTTGGCCTTTGCGGCTTCGTCGAAGGCGGGGGCGGCGATGACTTCGAGGAAGAGCTTGTGCATTTCTTCGGCAGCATCGGCGTCGATGGGGCGATTGACTCCGATCACGCCGCCGAAGGCCGAGACTGGGTCGCACTCGAGGGCGCGCTTGTAGGCTTCGGCGAGCGTCTTGCCGGTGGCGGTGCCGCAGGGATTGGTGTGCTTGATGATCGCGCAGACGGGCTCATCGAATTCCTGTGCGAGATCCCAGGCGGCTTGCAGGTCGACGATGTTGTTGTAGGAGAGTTCCTTGCCTTGGAGTTGGCGGGCGTTGGCGACGCCTACGCCAGAGCCGTCGGAGTACATAGCGGCCTTCTGGTGCGGGTTTTCGCCATAGCGCAGGTCGAGGGTTTTGTGGAATTGAAAACGGAGCGTATTGGGGAAGCCCGAAGATTCCTGCAGCTGGACTTTATCTGGGCTGATCCGCTCCAACGTGCTCGCGATCGCGGAATCGTAGGCGGCCGTGGTGGCGAAGGCTTTTTGGGCGAGGCGCCACTTGGTTTCGTGGGAAAGTACGCCGCCGGAGCGAGAGAGTTCGTCGGCGATCGAGTCGTAATCGGATGGTGACGTCACGATGGCGACGTCGTGAAAATTCTTGGCGGCGGAGCGGATCATCGAGGGGCCACCAATGTCGATGTTCTCGATCAATTCTTCGAAGGCGACGCCCGGCTTGGCGGCGGTTTTCTCGAAGGCGTAGAGATTCACGACGACCATGTCGATGGGGGCGATGCCGTGTTCGGCGACGGCGGCTACGTGTTTGGGATCTTCGCGGCGGTGGAGGATGCCGCCGTGGACCTTGGGATGGAGCGTCTTGACGCGGCCGTCCAGCATCTCGGGGAATCCGGTGAGTTCGGAGATGTCTTTCACATTCACGCCGGATTCGCGCAAGAGCTTGGCAGTGCCCCCGGTGGAGATGAGTTCGACTCCGAGGGCGGAAAGTTTGTGGGCGAAATCGACCAGTCCGGTTTTGTCGGTGACACTGAGAATGGCGCGCTGGATACGGGCAGACATGCGGGGCCTCGGATGAGTAGTGGGATGATGATTGGCGACCGAAAATTCTATCAGCAATGATCGGTCCAGGAACCTCAGAGGCTAAAGCCTTCGCAGAAAGGAGCGCTTAACCGCAGCGCTTAAAGCGCTGCGCCACCCAAAAGCAGTTTTTTTCAACAGTCTTTTTCAACTGCTAGGGGAGGTCGACGTCCAGGGCGAAGAGGTCGTGAGTGCTGAGGTCACGCAGCGCTAAGATTTCACCATTCGGCGTGACGCCGAAGGATACGCCGAAAATACCGGTCAGGAGGAAATCTGGGTACTTCATCACTGTTTCGGTGGTATTTGTGGAAAGCTTCCAGCGGTAGACACCGCCATCCTTACCTGGGCCGCTGAAGTACATCGTGCTGAAGTAGACGTACTGCCCGTCGGAGGACCAGCGGGGGTAGTCTGCAAGATCGGCGAGGGTTCGAGTGTTGTGCGCGGCCACGTCGTAGAGGATGAGTTTCTGCGTCGTATCTTCCAGCGCGACGATATGTCGGCCGTCGAGAGAGATCTGGGCCCAGTAGAGGCGATCGGAGCCGGCAAGGCGGGAGACCTGCTTCGACTTCAAATCCAGATTGTAGAGAGCGCGGTTGGAGCGTGCCTCATTCGAGCCTGAAAACAGGATCGAGGTTCCGTCCGAGGACCATGAGGGATAGATTTGCCGCTCGGCGCCTTCGGGAGTAGCCATAACCGGGGGACCGCCGCTGCTCGAGATCAGGTAGATCTTGGGATGTGCGCCGGTCTGTGCGGAAGCTTGGAACGCAATCTGTGTCCCGTCGGGGGACCATTGCGGATTGAGCGCCCGCATGGGAGGAAAAGTCAATTGCCGGCGCTCGCTGCCATCCAAACGGCTGCGCACGAGGACGCTGGAGGGGAAGTCCACGTAGACCATCCACTGGCCGTCGCGGGAGAAAGCAACCTGGTCGCCGGAGATGCCTTTGGCGTAGGGAACGAACTGGCGCGCGATAGCGTCGTAACGCACTAGCTCTCCGCGCAGCTGTTCTCCCACGACGAAAACACTCTTACTGTCCTTACTCGGGACGGGCAGATAGAAGGTCAGGGGACCGGATGTAATGGGCACTGGCTTGGCGTTGATCCTGTGAATCAGATCTTTGGTTTCGCGAATGGCCCAGACATTTCTTGTGCCGTCGCCCTGCGCCGTGAAGAAGAAATACCGTCCGTCAGGAGTCCAGCCTCCGGGCAAGACCTCGGTCGAATCAATCGAATCGGGCAGCACAGGCGCGACGACTTTGCTGGCGAGGTCGGCCTGCCAGAGAATCACGGCGTTACGGTGCGGGTCGGCAACGGAGAACCGGAGGCGTCTGCTGTCGGGCGACCACAGGAGATAGAAAGGATCGCCGGGCAGGCTCGCCAACTTTATTGCATTACTTCCGTCGGGGTCGACCAGGTAGATGTCGGAACCCATGGCGCAAGCGATGGTTCGCCCGTCCGGAGACCAGCTTGACTCGCGGGCGCGCAAGTCTCCAACGGGGCGCGGCGAGCCCGAGGGCACAGCAATCCGCCACACGCTGGGCAAGTCATCGTCCGAATATGACGTGCGGCGACGATCCGCCAGATTGACCACCAGGAACTCCGATCCACTGGGCGAGAGGTCGTCGACGTCCATCTGTGGGAACGGGCTTTCGACGGAAAAGACTTCTCCGCCCTCCGGGGAGACATAGCGGAGAGCGCGATCCTTCCCATCCCACGCACGGAAGTAGATGCGGGGGCCGTCGGTGAGAAGTTTCGTATTGTGCACCAGTGTGCCCAGGTGCGTGAGCTGGCGGATTCGAGTCACGGTGGGCGGCGGTAACGTGGGACGGAACACCACGGCCGCAGCCAGCGCAACAACCGCAAAGGCAACGATGTACCAGCGCCGTTTGGCGGATGAAGGAGAGGCCGGGAGCGCCTTAAGATGAGAGCCGGGCAGGACTGAGGTTCCCGCGTCGGATTCGATTTCCTCTTCGATGACGATGTGAGTCGTTGACTGAACGCCTTCGAGCACAAGGTTGCCGGGAGGGCCGGCTGGGACTAGAGACGTGTCGGCGACGGTCGCGACCTCCGCAGCGAACTGGTAACCCACTCTGGGGACGGTTACGATCAGGCCGCTTTCACCACTTTCTTCGGCGAGGACTTTACGGAGAAGGAAGACATTCTGGGTAAGATTGCCCTCTTCGACAAAGCTGCCGGCCCACACTGCCTTGAGCAACTCCTCTTTGGAAATGACGCGGTTGGGGTTTTGAGCGAGATAAAGCAGAACATCGAAGGCCTTGGGAGTGAGTGCTACGGGCTTGCTGTGGCGAAAAAGGGCACGCTTGTTAGGATCGAGGGCAAACGGGCCGAAATGGTATAAGGGCTTCATCCAACAGCACTTAGGACGTCATAAGAACTATTGATAATTCTTGACTGCGCGCTTGAGGACTTTGCGCCCCCGGCTGCCGTTAAGTGCTGACGAAGGCGGAGCGTCAGCCTGCCGCCAGTTGGTAGGCGCACTCTACCATTGCCCGAATGGTGCGGGCAAGAGATACCCGAGGTTCCAGGAAGCATGGGGTTGCGCCGGCGCGTAGAGATCACGATCCAGCGGCGGGAACTGACCATTGCCCACAGTAGCGCGCAGGCTGTGACCGAGCGCTGCGCGGTCTGTGATTGCGAGGTCAGCATGTTGCCGATCGAGATGGCAGCGAAGGCCGCCGTCGTTTCCCCGCGCACGCTGTACCGTTGGGTCGAGCAAAACAAGGTGCACTTCCTCGAATTGAGCGACGGCAGGGTCCTGGTTTGCGCGAATTCCCTTCCCCGACGATAGCCAGATCCCAGCGGACGGAGTCTCTGGAGTCTTGTGAAGGTCTCGGGTGAACCGAGCACACGCGCGTGCATTGGGGGAGCGCGCGTTTGCGCAGAAGGCTGAGGAAGCGGAGTCCTTGGGGGGAATTCCGCACCTCAGCCTTTCGCGAGCACCCATCGAACAACTGGCGTATCAGAAAAACAGGCCGCGAGAATTTCGCGGCCTGAGTGTTGTTTGAATGGTGGAAGTGATTTATGGGATTGTGCCTCGCGCAGCAGCGGCAGGGGTGTTGGTGGTAAACGAGAACCATCCACCCTGAGCCACATCGCCAGCTATGTTGGCCAAATTGGAGGCGGCGAAGACACCGGTGAAGTCCGGCGCATTCGTATCGTCAGACCAAGCTACGATCCAGTATTGAGATCCGCCGCTGATGGCGGTCGAAGGAATCGTGACATCGACCACTTTGCAGCAGGTTCCGAAGGTTGGGATGGCCGAGGATTGCGCGCTCGCCAGAAGAGATCCGACGGTCCCGCCGGAGTCGCTGTAGAGGCCCACGTTCACCAGGCTCGTTCCGGAGATCCATTGAACCGCAACCAGCAATTGAGTTACATGCGAGGAGGTCCTCGGAGTGAACGGCACACCGATCGCCTGCTCTGAGAGACCGACGGAGTTGTTGGGTCCGAGGATGTAATACCCGGTTGTGTCGTTGTAGGCGTTCGTGACATTCGGCCCGATGTTGCTGAAGATCACTTGCGGACCAGAGGCCGGGGCTTTTTGCATCGGCGTGTTCGTACCAGTGTGGATGGTGTGGGCTACCTTCAGGCCAGACTGCGCCATAAGCACCCCGGACGCAAGCGTCACGACAAACATGACGCCAAGTGCGCGCTTCAGTACCATTTTTTCTTTCCTCCCATCAGAATTGCAGCATCGCCCAAGAATCTTGACTCTTCGCGGAGCCCTTCCATCAAGGCTGGAGACATTTCAGCCGCACGTTACCTGGGAATGTGGGGCGGAAATGCCGAGAGCTGCGCTGGACATGTTATCCGCACTCGTACAGAAGTCAATGAATTAAAGGCCCTAGGCGTGGGAGGAAAGACTTGAGTCAAAAGTTTTGCGGAGTGGCGAGAGGCCGGAGCAGAGAAAAGGCGGAAAGAGTTGTCCGATGCGCGGCGGCGTCGTCTTCCAATAAATCGGCGGTATCAATTCTCGTCGAACGATCTTACGTTTTTGCTTTGGCCTTGAGTTTTACGTGGCCGTCGGTGAGTTCGACGGAATATTCGACATTCTCACAGTGGAACTGTTTGCGGATCTCCTGGGTCTTTTTCTGAACGAAAGTTGTAAACGAATCGATGTTGCCTGACACATTCTCGCCGGCTTTTTTCTTGGCAGCGACGAGGGTGTTGTAGAGGCGTTCGACTTGCTCGCGCTCTGTCTGGTCGACACTGTGCAGCGTGAAGGGCTGGGATGAAGTCGCGCCCGCGCCAGCCGCGGCGGCATGGCTCACTCCATACACGGGATGGTGCTGAGACTTGTGTTCGTCTTCCAAGACCCGAACTCCCTGCACCGAAAGCAGGGCGTCCTGCGGACGGCGGTAGCCTTCCTCCCGGATGCGGGACTTCTTGCGCCACAGGTCACTATAGATGGCGTAGCGCTGGGCCATTTCGTTGTAGCGGTACCGCTGAGAGAAGGTCATGCGGCCGCCGTCGGAAAATTTGCGCAGCAGACTCAGCACCTTCCATTCGATGTCGGATGGAGGCCGCTTCTGCGGATTGCTAAAGAAGATCTCGTACTCGATTTTTAGACGACGCAGTTGCGAGTCGAGAAGATTCAGTTCCTCGTCGGTGGTCACAGATGTCTCCATGCACAGTGTAATGAGGAGGGGAACCGGGGACGAGGTATCCGTGGGTCACTAAGGGGAATAGAACGAAAGTAATTCAGCTGTTAGCCGTTAGCTCTTAGCCTTTAGCTCTTAGCTCAATCCACTAGGACTGGGCGCTTAGGAACACGCGCGCTTAATTGGAACGCAGCGAATTTCGAGAACATTAAAGAACAGCGAGGTTATCCGGGCGGAAGCTAAGGGCTAAGAGCTAATGGCTAAAAGCTCATTTCCCTGAATTCGACGCCATTTTCTTCACCATGGCGAGAACCAGCTTGCGGTCGCTGTCATTGAGGCTGGTGGAGTAGCGGCGGATCTGGCTGAGGAAGCGGACTTCATCATCGGAAAGTTGCGGCAGACCCTTGGAGCCGTTGCTATGGCCGGGTTCGGCGAAGAACTGCGACAGAGGGAGCTCCATGGCACCGGCAATCTTCGAGAGCGTGTCGAGCGAAGGGATGGTGTGGCCGTTTTCCACGCGAGACAGGTAGCAGCGCAGAAGTCCGGTTCGCTTTTCGATGTCGCCCTGAGACATACCTTTCTGCAGCCGGTAGTTGCGGATGGTCTCGCCGATATTCATTGTGGGGAGCATTTCAGGATGGGTCATAGTAACCAGATCAGCATCTTCTGGCAAGTGGGAAATTCGTGCTATGAGGCGGACATTAGTGCCATACGAAAATCGAATGGGTTTCAGCGGAGTTTCACGCGCATGAAGAGTTTCGCTTGCACAGTGTGCAAGTAACCGATCGCGTAAACGCGCGTCCGGCAGGGCTTTTCGAGCCGCCTTTATTTCTTCAGCGTCCCAGCCAGGAAGTCGACAGTGCGCTTCCACGCGTCTGTGGCATCGGCAGCGCGATATCCGTCTTTGTTGTTCGGATTTTCGAACGCGTGACCGGCGTCGTCGTAAATTTTCACGTCAATTTTCTTGCTCAGTTGTTTCATGGCAGCTTCGAATTTGTGAACATCATCGGGCGTGATGCCACGATCCTGCCCACCGAAGAGACCGAGGATCGGCGCATTGATTTTCTTGAGCGCGTCGGTGTCGGTTGCGAGATGGCCGTAGTTGATTACGGTCGCGGCCAACGTTGGCTCCTGCAGGGCGACGTCGAGGGAGTAGCCTCCGCCCATGCACCAACCGATGGAACCGATGCGGTCTTTCTTCACGTTGGGCTGGTACGCGAGAAATTCGAAAGCAGCGTGAAGGTCGCGTTTGGCGCGGTCTTCGGGGACTCCGCGCATGATTTCGTGCGCCATGTCGGGTGTAGTTGCAACCTTGCCGCGATAGAGATCGACGGCGAGAGCAACATAGCCTTGGTCGGCAAGCTTCGAGGCTTGTTCTTTCACCCAGTCGTTCAGGCCCCACCATTCGTGAATAACGATCAGCGCCGGGAAAGGCCCCTTGCCTGCCGGCGTGTAGAGAACACCTTGCACCGTTTCTTCGCCGCTCTTGTAGGAGATGGACTTGCCGTCGGCGGCGAAGGCAGAAGTGACAGAGAGCGTGAAGGTCAGCAGGAGCGGAAATAGAGATTTCATGTGGAACCTCGGAGTACGGAGTTCGGACATTCTTGCCAAGTGGAAGCACAATTACAACTGCAACTCCATGTAGAGGGCGCCAGCGATTGGATTCTCGCAGTAAGGGGCGATCTCTCGGAACCCGATTTTACGGTACATCGCAACCGCATCTTTCATCACTGGTTCGACGGTGTCAAGACGCATGCGCTCGTATTCGATCTGGCGGGCTTCTGCGATGACGCGGTCTGCCAGCACTCGGCCGAGACCTTTGCCGCGGAACTGCGGACGCAGATAGAGACGCTTCATCTCGCAGATGCCGGGCTCCAGCTTGTGCAGAGCGACGCAGCCCGCGAGTTGGCCCTCGAACTCAGCCAGCAGGAGGCGGCCTTCGGGTGGGGCGTAGTCGCCGGGGAGTTCCGCGAGTTCCTTGTCGAAATTCTGAAAGCAGAGGCTGAAGCCTAGGGACTGCGCGTATTCGAGGAAGAGTTCGCGGGCTTGCGCGATCTGCGCCGGGGACTCGGCTTGAGATAACGCAAGATCTTTCACTACCCTTCGGCTCTGCTCAGGGCAAGCTCCGGACGCGGAGGACACAGAGGAAGCGTGAGAAATTGTGGGTTCGGTTGTCATTTTCACTGTGTCCTCAGTGTCCTCTGTGGTTAGCGATCTTGAAAACTATCCCATCAGCATGCCGCCGTTTACGTTCAGCACGTGGCCGGTGACGTACGAGGCTCCGTCCGACGCTAGAAACGCGACGGCGCTGGCCACGTCGTCCGGAGTCCCCACTCGTCCCAGCGGGATCTGTTTGACGGCGGTCTGCTTGAATTCGTCGCTCAGGACCGCGGTCATAGCGGTTTCGATGAAGCCGGGGGCAACGGCGTTGCAGGTAATGTTGCGGGAGCCGACTTCGCGGGCGATGGCCATGGTGAGGCCGATGAGTCCGGCTTTGGAGGCGGCGTAGTTCGCTTGTCCAGCTTGGCCCATCTGTCCGAAGACGCTGGTGATGTTGATGATGCGTCCCCAGTGCTGCTTGAGCATGGAGCTGATGACCTGCTGGATACAGAGGTAGGCGGAGGTCAGGTTGGTTTGGAGGACGGCGTCCCAGTCGGCGCGCTTCATGCGCATGACGAGTTGGTCGCGGGTGATGCCGGCGTTGTTGACCAGAATGTCGATTTTGCCGAACTGGGCGATGATGGCCTTGACCGTGGATTTGACCTGCTCTTCGTCGGCGACGTCGAGAGCGAAAGCGGCGGCCTTGCCGCCTGCGGCGGAGATTTCGCTGACGAGTTCGTTCAGTTTTTCCTGATTGCGTGCGGCCACGGCCACGGTCGCGCCGTCCTTGGCGAGGCGCAGGGCGCAGGTGCGTCCGATGCCTTGGGACGCTCCGGTGACGAGGGCTACTCGTCCTGAAAGGGACATGAGAGTTTCTCCCAAATACTTGGTAATTACTGCGGTGGAAGCCGAATTATACGCGGGGAGCTGGCGAGAAAGCAGTCGAGCTGCGCTCGACGACCGGGTCTGAGACCCGGTCCCACATGGACAGCCGAGGGCGGCTGTCCCCACATGAGTTGTCTGCGGAGATTAGATTGGGCGAATCACATTGCTAATCCACAAGCGCGCCGAGTAACATTCCAGCACTCATGCCACAGACTGTGACCAATGAAGTGATCGTGATGCCTGACCCTTCCAACCGAAATTCAGCAACGACCGACGCAGGCTCTGGTAGCTCCGGACACCGCTCCACGCAGCGGGCGTCGGCTGCGGAGCCCGTGGCACCGGCCGAAAAGCCCTCGTCGGAAGCGCCTTCGACCGAGGTGTTCGCGGTATTTGGCGTGGAGCCGGAGATTCAGGCTTACGCCATGGCGAAGTACTCGCGGTCGGCGCTGTCGATGAAGGAGTCGCTGCGCGAGATCAGCACGCAGAAGGCGGAGAAGTTCCTGAACACGTTTTATTTTCAGTACGGGCACCGGTCGATTGCGGACCTGGCGCACATTGCGCTGGCGGTGGAAAGACTGTCGATTTTGGCGGCAATTGAACTGGCCGACGAGCAGCGGTGGGATGGGCAGGAGCGGTCGACGCGGTATCAGGATTTCAAGAAGAGCGGATATTATACGCCTGATTTCGGCGCGGACGACGATGGGCGCAAACTCTATCGCGAGACTCTGGATTTTCTGTTTGCCGAGTATGAAGCGCTCTCGGCGCACATGACGCAGTACCTGATCGACATTACGCCCAAGCCCGCCGACATGAAGCAAGAAGCGTACGAGCGGACGCTGAAGGCGCGGGCGTTTGACATCACGCGGTATCTGTTGCCGCTAGCGACGAATACTTCGCTGGGCGAGATCGTCAATGCGCGCACGCTGGAGACACAGGTGGCGCATCTGCTGTCGCATACGCATCGGGAAGTGCGGGTGCTAGGCGAGTCACTCAAGAAGGCGGCGACGGGCGCGGCTTATAACGTCAACGCGGAATCGTTGCGCGATCTGGTGGAGCAGATTCGGGCCGTTAGTCCTGAGTTGGGGGCGCGGGCCGAGCAGGAGTTGCTGCGCGAGGTGCGGGTGGCTCCAACGCTGGTGAAGTATGCCGATCCGAATGAGTATGAGATGGCGACGCGGCGCGAGTTACGGCAGGCGGCGCGCGAGTTGATGGCTGACGAACCGCTGGCGCCGTCGAAGGCAATTGTGGATCTGCTCGACGAAGAGCCACTCGAAGTGGAGATCGCGACCACGCTGCTTTATGAACATTGCCATCATTCGTACCGGCAGATTCGGCAGGCGGTGCAGGTGGCGGGAGAGAGGCGGCGGCGGGAGATCATTGACCTGGGGCTGCGGCACCGTGGCAAGCACGACGAGATGCTGCGGGGATTCCGCGCGGGGCAGCAGTTTCGCTTCGACATTTTGATGGACACGGGCGGATTCCGCGACATGCACCGGCACCGGCGGTGCATTCAGGTGATGCAGGGATTCACCACACAGCACGGGTACGAGATGCTTCTCGACATGGAAGATGCAGGCGTGCGGGGACGGTTTGAAGCGGCGATGCGGAGGGTGCAAACCGCAGTGGAGAAATTGGCTTCGGGGAATTCGCCGGAGGCCGCGGAAAATTCGCAGTACGCGATTCCGCTGGCGTTCCGCAAGCGGGCGCTGTTTAAGATGGATTTTGCCGAGGCGGTTTACATTTCTGAGCTGCGGACTACGCCGGCGGGGCACGTTTCTTATCGCAACGTGGCGTATGCGATGTATGAGGCTGTGGCGCGGAAGTATCCGGCGCTAGCCAAATACTTCCGGGTGCATGACGTGACAGCGCCAGTGGATTTGCTGCAGAGATAGAGGACAGGTGCTATCGAGATTTTGTCATTCTTCGCGGAGGCGAAGAACCTCTGGAGTTCTCGACACCATCGCTGCACGAGGGAAGTGCATAGATCCTTCGGCCCGCAAGGGACGCGGGCCTCAGGATGACAAGGGCTGAGGGCAAGGGCTGAGATCTGGCGGCGTGCCCGCGCCACGTGTTCCCTGCCCCATTTTGGAACCTTCCACAGGTTAATTATGTTGATTCGCCTTTTCTTCGCTTCAATCTGTATGTATAATCCGGCCAGATTAGATTTCATTTAGTCGGCACTCATAATCAAGGAGCCACTCCATGGCGGACGAACGGGGCAAGGCGATTGAACTGGCGGTCTCGCAGATTGAAAAACAATTCGGCAAGGGCTCGATCATGCGGTTGGGGTCGAAGGAGGCGATCGTGCCGATCGCGGTGATCCCGACCGGGTCGATCTCGTTCGACGCGGCCCTGGGCGTGGGCGGCTTCCCGCGCGGGCGCGTGGTGGAAGTGTTTGGGCCGGAGTCGTCGGGCAAGACCACGATCACGCTGCAGGTGATCGCCGAGGCGCAGAAAGCCGGGGGCATGGCCGCGTTCGTGGACGCCGAGCATGCACTTGATCCGGCCTATGCCAAGAAGCTGGGCGTGGATGTGGACAATCTGCTGGTCTCGCAGCCGGATTACGGCGAGCAGGCGCTGGAGATCACAGAGGCGCTGGTGCGGTCTAACGCTATCGACGTGCTGGTGGTGGATTCGGTGGCGGCGCTGGTGCCCAAGGCCGAACTTGACGGCGAAATGGGCGACAGCCACATGGGACTGCAGGCGCGGTTGATGTCGCAGGCACTGCGCAAACTGACGGGGACGGTGTCGAAGTCGAGGACTTGCCTGATCTTCATCAACCAGATCCGCGAGAAGATTGGCGTGATGTTCGGCAATCCGGAGACGACTACCGGTGGGCGCGCGCTGAAGTTCTATTCTTCAGTCCGTGTCGACATTCGACGCATTGCCGCGATTAAGGAAGGTGATGTGGTCACCGGCTCACGCACGAAGGTGAAAGTGGTGAAGAACAAGGTCGCGGCGCCGTTCCGCGAAGCGGAGTTCGACATCCTGTACGGCGAAGGTATTTCGCGTGAGGGCGATCTGCTCGACATCGCTGTGAACAACAACATCCTCGAGAAGTCCGGGTCGTGGTTCAGCTACAAGGGCGAACGCATTGGCCAGGGACGCGAGAATGCCCGCCAGTTCCTGAAAGACAACAAGGACGTCATGGCGAAGCTGGATACCGAGGTACGCAAGGCGCTGGGGTTGGCTCAGAGCCCCGCGCAACCGGCGGCGGTGCCCGCTCCGACGAACGGAGCGGCGACCGGTCGCGTCACGACGATGCCGAGCGCTCCTCCCGAACCGGTCAAGGTGCCGATCGCGGCTAAGCGCTAGTTTTCGTTTCCTCCGGGCGCGGCGTTTCTAGATGCCGCGCCCGGGTCTCCCCTCGTCTTCTACCCGAATCCCCCTTCCCGATTGCCATTGTTGACCCCACCCGCATAAAATCTCCTATTGCTTCTCTTTGCGCAAAACACTGAACCCACGGCCTTTCTGTGAGGACGATTGAATAAGGGCATCGCTGTCTATCCCGGGTCGTTTGATCCGCCCACCAACGGGCACCTCGATCTGATTGAGCGAGGCAGCAAGATGTTCGAACAGCTGGTGGTCGCGATTCTGCGCAATTCGGAGAAGACCCCCATGTTCAGCCTGGGGGAGCGGCTTGAGATGCTGCGCCACCTGACGGCCGATTGGAGCAATGTTCGCATCGACACGTTCGACGGCCTGATGGTGGAATACGCCAAGTCGATCGACGCGATGTGTGTGTTGCGCGGAATTCGCGCCATCAGCGACTACGAATACGAACTGCAGATGGCGCTGATGAATCGCAAGCTCGAGCCTACGCTCGAAACGGTCTTCATGATGCCGGCCGTCAAGTATTCCTACGTAAGTTCGCGGCTGGTGCGCGAAGTGGCGCAGGCGGGGGGACCGGTTAAAGATCTCGTCCCTGACGCGGTGGAACAAAAGCTGCGGGAAAAACTGGATCCCGCATACAAGTTGCGGGATACGCACCTGGCGGAAGTCCCGAGGAAAAGGAAGAAGAAGGCATGACCACGGCCAGCATTACCACAGAAAAGACGGAAGCGCTGAGACTCACCGAAAGAATCAACCGCATCGAGCCCTCCGCCACCATGGCGGTGGTGGCCGAGGCCGACAAGTTGCGCTCACAAGGAATCGACGTCGTCGATTTTGGCGCAGGCGAGCCACACTTCGCGACGCCGCAGCACATCAAAGATGCCGCCATTGCCGCGATTCAGGGGAACTTCACGAAATACACTGCCGTGGCCGGGACGGCTGAACTGCGCGACGCGATCGCACATCGCCATAACGTGGACTTCGATTCCGATTACCGGCGCGAGGAAGTGATTGCGTCGACCGGCGGCAAGCACGCGCTGTTCAATGCGATTCAGGTGTTGGTGGATCACGGCGACGAAGTGATTCTGCCTGTGCCGTACTGGGTGTCGTTTAAGGACATCGTGCGCTATGCGGGCGGAAATTGCGTGCTGCTGGAGTCGGACGAGTCGCAGGGATTCCGCGTCACGGCTGAGATGGTGGCGCAGCTGATCACGCCGCGGACGAAGGTGATCATTCTCAATTCGCCGTCGAATCCTTCGGGCGCCGTGATGAGTCCAGAGGATATGACCGAGGTCATCCGTCTGGCGCACCAGCGCGGCATTTGGGTTCTCTCCGACGAGTGCTACGTGTATCTGAATTACACGGGCAAGAATTTCTCCGTGGGCGCGCTCCGGGAATACCGGGAGCGCTTCGTGGTGCTCGGATCGCTGTCGAAGACGTACGCGATGACGGGATGGCGGCTCGGATATGCCATGGCTCCATCGGCAGTGGTCAGTGCGATGGCAAAGCTGCAGAGCCAGTCGACGTCGAATCCGACTTCGATTGTGCAGAAAGCGGCCGTGGCGGCGCTGAAAGGACCGCAGAAGTGCGTGGAAGAAATGCGGCTGGAATACATTCAGCTTCGCGATCATGTGGTGGCGGGATTGCGCGCAATTCCGGGCGTGAGGTGCACTCTGCCGGAGGGCGCGTTTTACGCCTATCCAAATATTTCGTCATTCCTCGGGCGAGGTGGCTTGAAATCGGCGTCCGACGTGGCTGGGCGGCTGTTGCGCGAGGCTCACGTCGCGACGGTTCCGGGCGAGGGATTCGGAACGGGCGAGCACATTCGAGTGTCGTATGCGACGTCGAAGGCTGAGTTGGATCGCGGCCTGGAACGCATGCGGAAATTCTTCGCGGCGCTATAACGCTGGGCGCGCTGTGGAAGTTTGATCATCAGGTTCGGCAAAGGCCGTTCCATTTGCGGGCGGTCTTTTTTGTGGGCGTAAGGTTGGCATGGGAAATCTTTATCCACTATTGATGCTTCCGGGATTTGATCCGCGTCCGTGGGGCACTCTCGACTTGTCACCGATTTATCCCAATCACAAGTTCGAAGAAAAGATCGGTGAGGCATGGCTGAGCGGCGACGATTGCAAAGTGGCCAACGGTCCGTTCATTGGAAAGGCGCTGTCGCAGTTGAGCGAGGAGTACCAGCGCGAATTAGTGGGCGATGCGGCGCGGGACCCGAAGCGGTTTCCTTTGCTGCTCAAGTTTCTGTTTCCCCACGAGAAACTTTCGGTGCAGGTTCACCCCGATGATGCACAGGCTGTGCGTGTGGGCCAGCCGTGGGGTAAGACCGAATGCTGGTACATTGCTCACGCCAAGCCGGGTGCGCAGATTGCGTTGGGCCTGAAACCAGGCGTCACCGTGCAACAGTTGGAAGAGGCAATTCATCAGAAGCGCGCGGAGGAAGTTCTCAACTGGATCAACGTCTATGCGGGCGACATGATTTATGTAGCCGGCGGCACGGTGCACACGCTCGGGCCGGGATCGATCGTCGTGGAGACGCAACAACAGTCCGATACCACCTATCGCCTGTATGATTACGGGCGGCCGCGCGAACTGCACCTGAAGGATGGGATGGCGGCGGTGAAGGAAAAAGTGAACTCGGGAAAAGTCGTGCGCCCAGCGCCGCAGCAGATTGGCGGCAGCAAGAACCGGCATGCGCCCTTGGTCGGTGCTCCTTATTTTGTAGTGGACATGTTTGAAGCGAAAGATCCAATGGAACTGATGACGCGTGACGATTCGGGGCGCAGTTCGGTGCAAATCCTGGTGGCGGTGGAAGGATGCGGAGTGATCGAGGCCGCCGGGATGGATCCGGTGACTCTGGCGAAAGGCGATGCGGTCGTGGTTCCCGCTTCCGTTGGCAAGTTTGGTGTGCGGCCGCAGTGGGCGCTGGAGTTTTTGCGGGCCTATGTGCCTGGAAAACCGTTACCGGAACCCGAAACGAGAATGTAGGTCGTGAAAATCCGTGGCTAAGAACTCAAATTTCTATCCCGTAATTCTGGCTGGAGGGCGCGGCACACGCTTCTGGCCGCTGAGCCGCAAAAAGCGCGCGAAGCAGCTGCTGGCGCTCGACGGCAAGCAGACGATGATTCAGCAAACCGTGGCGCGGCTGTTGCCACTGGCTCCCGCGAAAACGTTCTGGATTATTACCAACGAAGATCTCCGGACCGCGATTGCGAAGCAACTCCCGAAGCTGCCAAAGTCGCAGGTGCTTGCGGAACCGGTGGGAAGGAATACGGCTCCCGCGATTGGGCTGGCTGCCTTTCTGCTGTTACGGGAGAATCCCGAAGCGGTGCTGGGTCTGTTCCCTTCCGACCATGTGATTGGCGACGAGGACCGGTATCGCGAGACGCTGGAGCGCGGAATCGAAATCGCCGCAACTGGCGCGAACATTGTGGTGCTAGGGATCCGTCCCCATCGCGCGGAAACCGGGTATGGGTACATTGAGGTGGGAAGCGCGTCTCAGGGCGAGGCGTTGCGAGTTCGCCGATTCACAGAAAAGCCCGACGCGAAGAAGGCAGCAGAATTTGTCGCCGCGGGAAATTATTTCTGGAACAGTGGAATGTTCTTGTGGAGCGCGCGCACGCTGGCTGACGCGCTGCAGGAACATCTGCCGAAGACTGCGCGTCTGCTGGAAGAAATTGCGGCGACGTTCGGTACGCGTAAGTTTGCAGCTACGTTTCGCAAACTGTATCCCAAGTGCGAAAACATCAGCGTGGACTATGCGGTGCTTGAACCGCGCTCGGCGAAGGGTGAACAAGCGGGAAACATTTTCTGCCTGCCGGCGGATTTCGGATGGAACGATCTGGGTTCCTGGACCGCCCTGCATGAGCATCACACCGCAAAGAGCAATCCGCCGGAAGGCAATCTGGTGGCGGCGTCTGGCGTTTTTCTGATGAATGCTCGCGGTAACTATATTCACGCTCCGGGGAAATTTGTGGCGGCGGTCGGGGTGATCGATCTTGTTGTGGTAGAAACTCCGGACGCTTTGCTGATCACGACCCGCCAGCACGCACAGGATGTGGGCAAGGTTGTGAAGTATCTCGACGAGCAGAAGCTACATAAGCTCGTGTAGCCGTGGTGGTAGCAGTCAGAGAGTCGGACGCTGCGCAATGGGAATGATGTGAATTTGAAAATCTACAAACGCTTTACTGTGGCTCTGGCAGTACTGCTTTTGCTTGGGTCAATCTGCCTGGCGGCAGATAAGAAGCAACTGACTGCCGCTGTTGCGGCGGTCGACGCAAATCTGAAAACCTCCGCCGGCAAGCAATACGACGAGCGGCTTGGAAAAGAGTTTCCGGACAAGTATTGGTCCAACGTCAGGCAGTGCAAGCAGTCGTTACCGTCGGGCGCCAACCTCGAGCCGTTCGACATGTTTTTGAAACTCAACGCTGAAGGAAAGGTGCAGGACGTGCTGGTTTATCCTGAGACGCCGTTCGCGAATTGCACGCGGGCCGCGCTTCTGACAGGAAAATTCAGCAATCCGCCGCACGACGACTACTGGATCAATATCCATCTGGAACTCAAGCATTAGGCTGCTGGCTGGGGCTTGTCGAACAACAGGTGCGGGTTCAATCATCGACTATGGCGCAAGAGATCAAATTCGGAACCGATGGCTGGCGCGGCATCATCGCCGACGACTTTACCTTCGACAACGTGCGCCGGGTGGCGGGCGCGATTGCTTCCTACGTTTTGAAATACGAAGAAGCGCAACGCGGAGTCATCGTAGGGTACGACGCACGTTTTGCCTCTCCGCGGGCGGCACAGATTGTCGCTAAAGCGATCGCAGCCGCGGGAATCCCCGTGAAGCTGGCCAATGATTACACGCCTACACCCGCGGTTTCCTATGCGGTGAAACATCAAGGCGCGGCGGGTGGAGTGATGGTCACCTCGAGCCACAATCCGTGGAACTGGAACGGAGTGAAGTTCAAAGGCAACTTCGGCGGCTCGGCGACGCCGGCCATCATGAAGAAGATTGAAGAAGAACTCGCCGCCGGCGCGATGCCGAAGGGCACCAAGGCGGCAGTCGAGGAAGTCGATCTGAAGAAGGCCTACGTTGCCGGGGTTTGCGCCTTTGCCGACATGGATCTCATCGCGAAAACGAAGTTCAAGTTTGCGGTGGATGCCATGTATGGCTCGGGACGCGGCGTTCTAAGCGGAATATTCGCCGAGCGCGGGGTGCAGTATGTGGCGATTCGTCAGGAGTTGAATCCACTGTTTCCCGGAATCAATCCCGAACCGATTGAACCGCATACGGCAATGCTGCAGGAAACGGTGGTCCGTGAAAAGTGTGACGCCGGCCTGGCGACCGACGGGGATGCGGACCGCATCGGGGCGGTTGCCGAAGACGGCAGCTTCGTCGACTCGCATAAAATCTTCTGCGTGCTGCTGCACTGGCTGCTGGAGCGCAAGAAGTGGCCCGGGGATGTGGTGCGCGCGTTCAATACGACGCGCATGCTGGACCGCATCGCGGCAAAGTATGGGCGCAAGCTGCACGAGACTTCCATCGGGTTCAAATACATTGCCGATCTGATGATGGAAGGTGAGATCCTGATCGGGGGAGAAGAGTCGGGCGGCATCGGGTATTCGCGTTTTCTTCCCGAGCGCGACGGTGTGCTGAACAGCCTGCTGCTGGCCAACGTGATGGCGGAGGAAGGCAAGCCGCTGGGGCAGTTGGTGGCGGACTTGCAGCGCGAGTTTGGTCCGCATTATTACGGGCGGCGCGATCTGCACATTCCGGAAGAGATGAAGCAGAATGCCATTCAACGTGCCCGCGCCGATGGCACGCAGACTCTGGGCCGCTACCGTGTGCTCAAGAAAGAGAACCTCGACGGGATAAAGTTTTTCCTCGATGCACCGACGAACGGAAATGGAGCAGAAGCGTGGGTCCTATTCCGCGCATCGGGAACCGAGCCGCTGTTGCGGCTTTACACGGAAGCTTCCTCGCCAGAGTTGGTCCGCGAACTGCTGACAACCGGCGAAAGCTTTGTCAGAAACGGCTAGCGCTTCGCGTTAACAAACGTCGATCACTACAGAGCGTCGATAGTACAGATCATGGCAGACGAACTCAATCCGGTGCAGGCCGATTCGCCCGAGGCGCACCTCTACAACAGCATCCGGCGGTGGCTGGGTGTTGCCGACTTCCTTGTGGGCCTCGCGTTCCTGATTACTTTGCTGGTCACAGGGTGGACCAATTGGCTGAGGGACTTCGCATACCGCCTGGGATTTCAGAATTATTCCCTATCACTTTTCATGTATCTGGTGCTGTTGCTGGTCATCAGCAAGGTGTTGGGGCTCGGGCTCGACTACTACGGGTTCTCGCTCGAGCGTCGGTTCAAGCTTTCAACGCAGAGATTCCGCTCTTGGGTCTGGGATGAGGTGAAGGGCTTTCTGGTCGGGCTGGTGCTGGGAGCCGTGGTGGTCGAAGTGCTGTACTTCACCCTGCGGCAATGGCCGCAGCACTGGTGGATGCTGGCCTGGGCGCTGTTCATGGGCCTGTTCATCATTCTGGCCCAGCTTGCCCCGGTCGTGCTCTTCCCCATCTTCTATAAGTTCGAGCCGCTCGATGACGAAGATCTGCGGCGACGTTTGGTCGTACTGAGCGAGCGCGCCGGGACGCGGGTGCGCGGCGTATACCGCTGGAAGCTTTCGGAGAAAAGTAAGAAAGCGAATGCGGCACTCACCGGACTGGGCGCGACGCGCCGCATTATCCTGGCCGACACCCTGCTCGACAACTACTCGCCCGACGAGATCGAAGCAGTGTTGGCCCACGAACTCGGGCACCATGTGCATCGGCACATTCTGAAGAGCATTTTCGTGCAGGCAGGCATCACGCTGTTCGGTTTCTGGGCGGCGAACTGGACCCTGCATTACGCGGTGGACCAGCACTTGTTTGAAGAATTATCTGACTTCGCGAATCTGCCGCTGCTGGCGCTCGTGTCCGTAGTTCTCTCTTTTGTTCTGATGCCAGCGCTCAATGCATACTCACGCTTCAACGAGCGGCAGGCCGACCGGTATGCCTTCGAATCGATTGCCAGCGTTGAGCCCTTCATCTCGTCGATGAACAAACTGGCGGAGCAGAACCTTGCGGAACGAACGCCCTCGAAGTGGGTGGAATGGTTCTTCCATTCGCATCCGGCGATTTCGAGGCGGCTGGCTGCCGCCAAGGAGTGGGGTCGCAAGCAGGAAATCAATCCCTAGGTTCGAAGCACACGGGTTAGCGTTTTCGCAGGATCTCGATCACGCGCTGCAAGTCTTCTTCTGTATCGACGCCCACGCTATCGAGCGGAGTCTCCCCGACATAGATTGAGACTCCATTTTCGAGGAAGCGCAGTTGCTCTAGTCGTTCACTCTGCTCAAGCGTGGACTCCGGGAGCGTTACAAACCGATCCAGCGCGGGTTTGCGATAGGCGTAGAGTCCCAGGTGCTTGAAGTAGCGAGGCCGGGTGCCGTCGCGATCGAAAGGAATCGTGGCGCGCGAGAAGTACAACGCGCGTCCGCTGAGGTCGGTCACCACCTTCACGGCGTTTGGGTTCCCGATATCTACTTCGGTGGCGGGCGTCATCAGCGTGCCCACCTGCGCTGCGGGATTCTCCATAACTTGGACCAAGGTCGCGATATGCTCGGGGCACACGAGAGGTTCGTCGCCCTGGACGTTGATGTAGACGTCAGCTACCTCGCGGCCGGAAACTTCGTGCACTCTCTCGGTGCCGCTGCGGTGGGCCGGAGAAGTCATCTGCGCTTTCCAGCCGTGTTCGCGGCAGACCTGCATGATCTCTTCAGAGTCGGTGGCGATGATTACCTCCGCGAGCAGCGGCGAAGATCGCACGGCTTCGTACACCACGCCGATCAGGGGCTTGCCCGCAATCTCGCGAAGCATCTTGCGGGGCAGGCGGGTGGAAGCCAAACGGGCAGGAATGACAGCGATCGCTTTCATGGACTTTGCGGTCATCGTGAGTCAAGCATGTGAGTTTCGCACGCCGATCATGCCGCAGAGTAGTGTCTCAGTTTGGCGCCAAACCTGTCGAGCTTCGCTCGACGGACAGCCAAAGGCTGCTGTCCCGACAGCTGTACAGTGTTTGACCTATTTTGCAGGCGCTTTTAGAATGAAGGATCGGACGCAGGTTCGTTGCTTCCCTACTGCGGGTGCCGGGGCCGTAAGGTTCCTTTCGCGCATCCTTCCCGATTTGCAGGCATGTGGCGGTGTAGCTCAGGTGGTTAGAGCGACGGTCTCATAATCCGTAGGTCGTAGGTTCGAGTCCTACCGCCGCCACCAAATTCCTCCAGCAGCCCAGAGCGCATGTTTCGCGAGGAATTGCGCTCCGCCGCTCCAGCTCAAGACCCAAGTAACGCCCAAAACAAAACGTCCCAGACTCACAGAGTCATGGGACGTTCGTCGAACAGCCCTCCCCCGAAGTCTGCTCACAAACAGACTAACGCGTAAGGTGAAGCGGGGGAATGGCCCCGATGGGCTATTACGGAAGTGATCAATGGGCACGAACCTGCAGTCCCAGCGACAAAGCCAATCCTTAATAGTCGGTTGCGGGGTTAAACGGAACCGTGGGAAACCCCGCCGGTACTGGCCCGGGCACAATCATTGGGGCGGTTCGTCCCGGGCAGGTTGAGCATGTTCCGGTTGTGTTGAACGGAATGAAGCCGATGCTCGGAGGGCCCGCAGTGAAATTGAAGTCGTCGTTCGGATAAGTGGGTGCAACAAAACCTGGATCCACCGACAGGCTCCCGGCGTCCTCGCCCAGAGCTTTCCAAGAAGCGAGAGTGAAATACGTCCTGGCCTGACACGTCGACGGCTGCGAGTTAAAAGCATGGGTATCGGTGGCAAACACTTCCATAGTATTCCAGTAGTCGTTACTTGCGAAGGCCTGGGCCGAGCCTACAGGTGCACCAAGGTAGCTTGCGCCGGCTTGCAAGTTTGAGGGTGGAACCGACGCAACGTTTCGATCTTGAAGGAATATGTTATTGCTGAGCGAGAACTGAGAGTAGTCCGCCTTGGCGCAGGTAAATAGGTTAATGACTCTCGCGCGCGAAAACGCGAAGATGTTGTTGTCCGCGGTGATGACCTGCCCCATGGAGGGCGGGCCCATGGTTACGTTGAAAGCGTTTACCGAACGGTAGATCAGGTTGTTCTTGAGCTGGATGGGGCCGCCCCGGTCGATGTAGAAGGCGTTGCCGCCGTAGCCGTCTGTGTCTTGAGACGAAGCGTCGGTGATGTCGTGAATCTTGTTATTGTTTGCGACATCTCCAGTGGCGCTATAGGTCGCGAAGTACACGCCACCGAAGTCGTTCAGAACTCCCTGGCCCAGGTCCCAAATGTGGTTGTAGGTTACGGTCTGGTTAAAGCCTCCGCTGGAGTTGCTCTGACCCGCACAACTAAGGGAGAAACTCGGGAAGCAGATCATGACGCCCTGGCTGTATCCGTCCGTTACGTCGTTGTGGGTGGTGGAGACATCGTGGCCCAGAAGGTTCACGATTCCGGCTGCGCCTGGGAATTTGCGGCCGTAACCTTGCATCAAGTTGTTCTGAATCGTAGCGAATTGAAAGACATTCGAGTCGTTTTCCAATCCGGTCGGAACGCGGCCAGTCAAAAGGCCGCCAGCCCCCACATCCCAAAACGCGCTGTTCTGAACTACGTCGCCCGAAGCGGTTCCTTTGTTATCGGTCGGAAATCCGAGCGCGAAGCCTTCTATGTTGGTGAAGCTGTCGCTGTCGAAGGTCACATTGCTGCAATCGGAGCATGCCACTGCGGAGGGAACGGTGTACTCTGCCTGGGCTCCAACATATCCCGTCGGCCCGACGACGTAATCGTCATAAGAAAATGTGAGGCCAGCGAAAGTCCGGTACTTCAATCCGCTCGCGCTTAGCACGTGAAGCTGCTGCGGAATCATGACCGTGTCGGTATTGGGGTTTTCGCCAGGATTCGCGATATAGGTGAGCTTCCAAGCGCCGGTTACGGAACGGTCGAGGAACCATTGTCCCGGAAGGATCAGCTCATCTTTTACGTTCTCGACAATGTAGCGGTGCGTAGGAATGTACCCATGAGAAACGCCACCGGCAGTAGAACCGGTGAGGTACACGAGATGGTTGACGGTATCGATGCAGCTGATCCGTTCCCAGGAAGCATCCCACTGCTCGAAGATGGCCACTTGAATGTCTCCCTGCAAGTTGGCGGGGCCGGGAGGCTGCCCGCAAGGGTTTCCCGTGGATGGAGCATAGTTTTGCCAGCTATCGGTAATGGGATCGGTGGGGTCGTAGTAAAAGCGATCGTAGAATCCCGCGACGTTATTCGCCACGCGATAATAGGATCCGAGCGGACCTGTCGACGTTGTCGAGCCGAGGCGCGGGCGTAGCCGCCTTACTCCGTTGTAATAGAGGGCTTCAAAATTTACGGTGCCCGGCGGCAGAGTTGTCTGCCAAGTGGACCCGGACGTGTTGGTCCAGTCCAGTACCTGCACCCCTCCAGAGAAGATGGGCGTTTCTCCCGGATAATTTTCGAAGACTACCGGGACGGTGCTGCTGCACCCGCTATCCGATGCAGTCATGGTTAGGGCAAGACTGTCCCACCTGCCTGCTCGAAACTGAACGATGATCGGCGCAGTTTGCGACGAGCAGTGAGCGCCCAGATCATTGGCAACCACTAAGGACTCCGCTTTTTGGACGGTCTTTAGTGGAAGGGCCAGCGTGCCGGGATTGGAGTCGTTGCCCGTGGGCGACACGTAATACGCGACGGCGTCCTGAGTCACCGAAATCGAAGTCGAGCCGGAGATCGAATTCAGGGCGGCCGTGACCGTTGCATTTCCGATGCTTATTCCGGTCGCCACTCCTGCATTGTTCACGCTGGCGGTTCCTGACGCTGACGAATTCCAGGTAGCCGAACTGGTGAGATTCTGATTGGTTCCATCGGAATAGGATCCGGTGGCCGTGAGTTGCAGAGTCGTTCCTAGCGGCACAGAGGCAGGCGACGGGGACACGGCAATTGAAACCAGAGTGGCGGTGGTTCCGCTGCCGCTTAGAGACACTTTCTGCGGACTATTGTTAGCACTGTCGGTGAAACTCAAGGTGCCGGAGCGGGTGCCAGTCACCGTGGGCTGGAACGTCACCGACGCCGTGCAACTGGCTCCAGCGGACAACGTGCTCGGGCTGATGGGACAAGTTGAAGTTACAGAAAAATCAGTGAGGCTGCTGGCGATGTTAGAAATCGTCAGGGCGGTGGATTGGTTGTTCGTGAACGTAACCGTTTGCGGCGGGCTCGAGGTATGTATGGTCTGCGTCCCAAACATCAAGGTTGCTGGAGTGGCGAAGGCGGCGAGCACGCCGGTTCCAGTGAGACTGAGGGTTGGGTTCACGCCGGCGTTATCGGCAATGGTGAGGGTACCGCTTCGGGTTCCGAGGACCGAAGGGGTAAAGAAGACGGACACGGTGCAGCTTGCTCCAGCAGCGAGCGTGTTCGGGCTGAGGGGACAAGTGGATGTGTCCGTGTAGTCGGCCAGGTTCGTGGAAATCTTCGTGATGCTGAGCGCCTTGCTCTGATTGTTGGTCACCGTCACCAGTAGAGGTGCGCTACGCAACTTCGTGGCCTGGTTCCCGAACGAAAGACTTGTGGGCGAAGTGGTGACCGGGGCAATTCCGGTTCCTCCCAGGAAGGCCATTTGCGGACTGCTGAGCCCAGTATCAGTGACCGTGAGCACTCCCGTGCGAGATCCAAGTGCGGACGGCGTGAACGTGATCGAAATGGCGCAACTCGCGCCCGCCACGAGAGTTGACGGGCTGGAGGGACAGTTATTGATCTGCTTGTAGTCCGACAAGTTCGTTCTGATATTCGTGATCGTGATGGCAGTGCTCTGGCCGTTCTTCAGAGTGACCTTTTGAATCGCACTGGAGGTGCCTTGTATCTGATTTCCGAAGCTGAGGCTGTTGGGGGAAAGGGTGACGTCTTGGCCAAATGCAGGTGCAGCGGCTAATACAGCAAGGCAGGCAAGGAGCTTCGTAGCGGCAATCGATCGAATCTTCATTAAAACCCCAAAGCGTTGGCTTGACCGTGCGATGTCGCAGGCCGCGCACGAGAGTTGACAGGGGAGGGAGAAGCCGGTTTCTCGACGCTTACAATTGGATTGCGAACTCACGAGGATCCGGAGTAGTATTCCGGACCGCTTTCGTGGTCGGGCAATTGTAGAGGAACAGCGCCGAAAGTCAACAGGCAAGCGCGCGACTCGAAATCACTCTCTGCGTTCCTCGATGTTTTGTTTGGGGATGCCCCTCAACTCTAGCGTTGCTCTTCGGTGTTATCTTGGTGGTGAATTCCCAAGCGCAAACCACGACGCACTTCATGGATATTCTCAGCCATCTCTTTGAGCAACACTTCCACGCGTCGGTCACGCAGGTGCAGCCGCTGCAAGGGCAACTCGGCGGATCCGGGCGCAAGATCGTCCGACTGGCGGGCGAAAAGACCAGCGCCATCGGCATTCTCTACGATGTGCGCGAAGAGAACGCTGCTTTCCTCGAGTTCTCCCGGCATTTTCGCCAGCACGGTCTGCCTGTGCCGGAGATTTATGCCCAGGATCTGGATCACGGGGCATATCTCGAAGAAGACCTGGGGGATACGTCACTTTTTGAATTTCTTTCCAAGCATCGAACTGGAGAACAGATTGCGGCTCCGGTCGTAGATGCCTATCGCAAAGTCATCGCCACGCTGCCAAGGTTTCAGGTGGAGGCGGGGCGCGACTTGAACTACAAGGTGTGTTATCCGCGGGGCAGTTTCGATCGGCAGTCGATCGCGTGGGATCTGAATTATTTCAAATATTATTTTCTGCGTCTGGCGGGGATTCCTTTCAGCGAACAGGCTCTGGAAGATGATTTCAGCCGACTGACAAAATTCCTGTTGAGCGCGGGGCGTGACTACTTTCTCTATCGCGATTTTCAGTCCCGAAACATCATGCTGCGCGACGGGCAGCCTTATTTCCTGGATTATCAGGGCGGGCGCAAGGGCGCGCTGCAGTATGACGTTGCGTCCCTTCTGTACGACGCCAAGGCCGATCTGCCACCGGACCTGCGCCAGCAATTGCTTGATCATTATCTCGACACCCTGGCCGGATTCATCGATCTGAAGCGTGACGCGTTTATGAAGCACTACTACGCGTACGTGTACATCCGCATCATGCAGGCGCTCGGCGCTTATGGGTTTCGCGGATTCTATGAACGCAAGGTACATTTTCTGCAGAGCGTACCGTACGCGCTGAAGAACCTCCGCTGGTTGCTGCACAACGTCACCCTGCCGATCGCGCTGCCGACGTTGATGGACGCGTTTCACAGCATGCTGGCATCGGAGAAATTGCAGGGTTTAGCGTCGGATGCGGACAATCTGGTCGTGCGGATTGTCAGTTTCTCGTTCCATCGTGGCCTACCCAAGGATGAGAGTGGGAATGGCGGCGGATTCATCTTTGATGGACGCAGCCTGCCAAATCCCGGACGCGAGGAGCGCTTCAAGCTGCTCACGGGCAGGGATGCGCCGGTGATCGACTATCTCAATCAACAAGAGAGCGTGCACCAGTTTCTGGCCAGCGTGATGTCATTGGTGGATGCCAGTGTGAGCAACTATCAGCAGCGTGGGTTTAAGAATCTGATGGTGTCGTTTGGGTGCACCGGAGGGCAGCATCGGTCTGTGTACCTGTCTGAGCAAGTGGCGAAGCGCCTGCGCGGGAAGAGCGGAATTGAGGTCGTCCTGCAGCATCGTGAGTTAGAAAGAATGGCGGCGGAGAACACTGCAGCGGAGAAAGCTGCGCAATGAGGGCGATGATTCTGGCCGCGGGCCTGGGCACGCGCCTGCGTCCGCTGACCGACGATCGTCCGAAAGCCTTGGTGGAAGTGGCTGGACACACGCTGCTGGAGATCACACTACGCCGCTTGCGCGGGTCTGGAGTCCGCGAAGTAATCGTCAATGTGCACCACTTCGCCGACATGGTTGTCGACTATCTGAAGAAGAACGACAACTTCGGAATGCGGATCGAGATTTCGCGTGAAGACGTGTTACTCGACACCGGGGGCGGGCTCAAGAAGGCGGCATGGTTTTTTCTCGAAGAGGGTCACGCGGAAGAGCCGTTTCTTCTGCACAACGTCGATGTGCTCAGCACGATTGACTTTCACCGCATGGCGGAATTTCATCAACGGAATCAGGCACTCGCGACTCTGGCTGTGCAGGAGCGCGAGACGTCGCGGTACCTCCTATTCGACGAGCAGGAGCAACTTTGCGGCCGGCGGGCTGGACGTAATCAGGAGCCAGAGATTGTCCGGCCGTCAAAGGAAAAGCAGGCGTTGGCTTTCTCCGGCGTGCATCTAATTTCTCCGCGCCTTCTTCCGATGATGGCTGAGGATGGGGTCTTCTCCATCATCAACTCTTATCTGCGGCTTGCCGGCGAGGGTGAAAGAATCTTGGCGTTTCGAGCAGACGACTTTTATTGGCGGGATCTAGGCAAGCCCGAAAACGTGGCGCAAGCGGAACAGGATGTGAAGCGTCAGGTGTTGCAGGTATAAAGCACCACCATCGGAGATGCCCCACGCCCGTCGGACTTTCCCCTTGCGGCAACTCCCCGGCTTCGATACCATCTGTGAACCTGATATGAAAAACCTCTGTTTACACCGAATTCGTGTCGTAGTCTTGGGGGTAGGAGTTTTTATACCCTCTCCGGTGTGGAGGGAACCAGCGAGCTGAGAAATACGAAATCTTGAAGGCTCCCGAATCCCGCCCCGCCAGGAACGCTGGCCCGGTGGGTTTTGCTTTTTAGGAGCGCGAGGAAGGGCCGTATGGACAAGACATCTGGAAAGAACATGACCGGGGCCAGCATTCTCTGGGAATGCCTGGAGCGTGAGGGTGTGCAAGTCGTCTTCGGATATCCCGGAGGAGCCATTCTTCCTGCTTACGACGCACTCAAGCACAGCAAGATTCACCACGTGCTGGTACGTCACGAGCAGGGCGCAACCCACATGGCGGACGGATACGCGCGCGCCAGTGGGCAGGTGGGAGTCGCCGTCGCGACTTCTGGCCCGGGCGCCACCAACATGGTGACCGGAATTGCCACGGCCATGCTCGATTCATCGCCGATCGTCTGCATCACGGGTCAAGTGGGAAGCAAGCTGATCGGCTCCGATGCCTTTCAGGAAACGGACATCACCGGCGTCACTCTTCCCATTACCAAGCACAACTACCTGGTAACTCATGCCAGCGAAGTGGCGCGAACCATTCGAGAAGCTTTTTATGTCGCGCGCTCTGGCCGTCCTGGGCCGGTGCTGGTCGATATCACGAAAGACGCGCAGCAGACGACTTGTGAGTTCGATTGGGAAGCTGCCAAGCCGCAACTGCCGGGGTACCGTCCAGACTTGTCGCCGGAGCCGAAGGAATATGAGCAGGCACTGGAACTGATTCACAATTCGAAGCGGCCAGTGATCCTCGCGGGGCACGGCATCATTATTTCCGGAGCGATGGCGGAAGTCCGCGAATTTGCCGAGCGCGCGGGCATTCCTGTGGCGCTCACGTTGCTGGGAATCGGAGCGTTCCCGGCGGCCCACCCCCTGAATCTCGGCATGATGGGAATGCATGGCGAGGCGTGGGTGAATCACACGATTCAGGAAGCCGATCTTCTGCTGGCGTTCGGCATGCGCTTCGACGACCGCGTAACCGGAAACCTGAAGACGTATGCGCCGAACGCGAAGAAGATTCATATCGAGATCGATCCTGCGGAGATCAACAAGAACGTGAAGGTCGATGTTCCACTGGTTGGCGACTTGCGCGAAGTGCTGCACGAGCTTTTGCCGAAGATCGAATCCATTGACCGCAGCGAGTGGCTCGACTCCATCGACAAGCTGAAAGGCGATGCCGCCGTTCGCGATATCCAAAACCTGCCCGACAGCGGACATCTTTATGCGGCCCACGTCATTAACGATCTCTGGCGTGAGACCCGCGACGGCGATACGGTGGTGGTGACCGACGTGGGCCAGCATCAGATGTGGGAGGCGCAGTACTACAAACATGAGAAGGCGCGCAGCCTGATCACGTCCGGGGGTTTGGGCACGATGGGCTTCGCCTTACCGGCAGCAATCGGCGCCAAGGTCGCGCGGCCGGAAGCGGACGTGTGGGTCGTCGTGGGCGATGGCGGCTTCCAGATGACGCTGTGCGAGCTTGCAACCATTGTGCAGGAGAATCTGAAGATCAACATCGCCATCATCAACAATGGGTTTCTGGGAATGGTGCGGCAGTGGCAGGAATTCTTCTACGAGCGCAACTACGCGGCCACCCCTCTGCTGAATCCGGATTTCGCCAAACTAGGCGAAGCTTACGGCATTCGAAGCATGACCGTCACGGAGCGCTCGCAGGTGGTGCCCGCGGTGCGGGCTGCGCGAGAGCACGACGGACCCGTGCTCATCAACTTCCGCGTAGAACAGGAAGACACGGTGTATCCGATGGTGGCGGCGGGAGCATCGTTGCACGAGATGATCCGGCGGCCCAGCAAGATCGTCGAAACCGCGGCAGATGAATAGAGAAGACGGATAGAGAAAACATGCTGAACACATACGTGGTGTACGTGGAAAACAAACCGGGCGTGCTGACTCGCGTAGCCTCGCTGTTCCGCCGCCGCGCTTTTAATATTGATTCGCTGACCGTGGGCCGCACGGAAAAACCGGAAGTCTCGCGCATGACGATCACTGTCGATGCCGACCACGACCAGGCCCGCCGCATCGAAGCCAATCTGTATAAGCTGGTCAACGTACTCCTGGTGGAAAACATCACCCATGAGCCTGCCATCGTCCGTGACTTGGCCATGATCAAAGTGGCAGCTACCCACGAGGCCCGTTCGCACGTGCTGGAACTGGCTAGCGTGTTCCGTGCGCGCGTCGTCGATGTCGCTCCGGATTCGCTGACGATTGAGATCACGGGCGCCGAAGACAAAATCGACGGTCTGCTCGAAGTGCTGCGTCCCTACGGCGTACTGGAGATGGTGCGGACTGGAATCGTCGCCATGCGACGAGGGAAATCCTCGGCCACTGCCTCCGCGACTAACGCCGACCAGGACGTGGCCGAAGAAGATGTTTCTCACTCGGTCTAAACCGGCCTCTTAGCCATCCCGTCGGCTTGGCATAACAAGTGCCAGCCAATGACCAAGACCGAAACCTAATCGGTTGTTAGACTTACCCAGCCTCAGCCCAGGTCCGCCCGCTTGCAGGGCCCGCCAGAAGAATTCCGCAAGTTACGAAAGTTTGCCAAATCCATCCTAAACCATTGTTTCTAAACATGTTAGCTGGTATTCGTAGAGTGGCTAGGGGTCCGTCCCGGCCGCAGTGTGTTTACTCAAATGACTGGTGCAACCAGCGTCACCATGGGTCTGCCCGAGCGCTCGCGCTCGTGGAGAGGACTGTCGACACCCGCCAGACTATACGTCAGCTTGACGGTAATCGCTGGCTTGGCCACGTTGCTGTACGGCGGAGTTCACCCGAGCAGCAAGAACATCGCCGAGTTCATCTGCTATTTAGGCATCGCCATTCTGGCATCGCGTCTGAAGGTAAACCTGCCAGGCATCACCGGCACGCTGTCGGTGAATTTTCTTTTCATTTTGATTGGCGTCCTGGAACTCAGCTTCACGGAAACCGTGATTCTGGGTGCGATTTCCATGGTCGCGCAGTGCCTGTATCCGGAGCGCCCCAAGGCGATACAACTGACATTCAACGTATGCGCGGGCGCGGTTTCGACGGCGCTCGCCTACGAGGTTTATCACCAACCTCTGGCAAACATGCTTGTGGGGAGTCGCCCGATTCTGCTGGGATTGGCGGCAACGGTCTACTTCATTGCCAATGCGGGCTCGATCGCGATGGTCATTTCCCTGACCGAACGCCGGCCTCTCATCCGCATCCTGGTGGACTGCTATTTCTGGTCATTCCCCTACTACCTCGTAGGCGCTGGCGTGGCGGGCGCAGTGGCGTGGCTTAACCATACTTTCAACTGGGAAACGTCGCTGCTCATGCTGCCAGCGGTATACGTGATCTACCGGTCGTATCGCCTCTACCTGGGCAAACTGGAAGACGAGAAGCGCCACGTCGAGGAAATGGCGAATCTGCATCTGCGGACCATCGAAGCCCTGGCGCTCGCGATTGAAGCGAAAGACCACACCACCCACGAGCACCTGCAGCGCGTCCGCGTCTATGCCATCGAAGTGGCCAAGGAGTTGGGCGTGACCGGCCCCGAACTCGAAGCTCTCCATGCGGCATCGCTCCTGCATGACATCGGCAAGCTTGCGGTGCCGGAACACATTATCTCGAAGCCCGGCCGCCTTACGCCGGAAGAATTCGAGAAGATGAAGATTCACACACTGGTCGGCGCCGAGATTCTGGAACGCGTGCGCTTTCCGTATCCCGTTGTGCCCATCGTACGGGCCCATCACGAAAAGTGGGATGGCTCCGGTTATCCCCTGGGATTGAAAGGCGCGGAAATTCCCATCGGAGCGCGCATCCTCTCAGCCGTCGACTATCTCGACGCCCTGGCGTCCGATCGTCAATACCGGCGCGCCTTGCCCTTGCGGGAAGTAATGCAGAAGCTAGGCGTCGAGTCGGGCAAGTCGTTTGATCCGAGAGTCGTTGACATTTTGCAGAAACGCTACCAGCACCTGGAGCGGCTGGCAGTGGCTAAGTCGGCGGAAGACCCGAACGGCCCACTCTCCACGTCGATCAAAATCGAGCGTGGCCTCGAGCCAGCAGCGGGCTTCGAAAACGCTACCGTACAGGATTACGCGGGACGTGAAACCACATTCTTGTCTTCGATCGCGGCAGCCCGGCAGGAAGCGCAATCGCTGTTCGAACTGAGCCAGGATCTGGGCGCTTCCCTCAGTTTGACCGAAACACTTTCTGTGTTCTCGGTGAAGCTCAAGCCGATGGTTCCGTACGATGCCATTGCCATCTACATCAAGCGCGAGGATGAACTTGTCCCCGAATATGTCAACGGGGACAACTACCGGCTGTTCTCTTCCCTGCGGATCCCGATCGGACAAGGACTTTCCGGCTGGGTAGCACATAACCGGAAGCCGATCATCAACGGCAATCCCTCAGTCGAACCGGGATACTTGAACGATCCCACCAAATTCAGCACCCTGCGCTCCGCGCTGGCGGTGCCGCTGGAGGGCGTCACCGGAGTCATCGGGGTTCTCGCGCTCTACCGCGGCGAACGCGACGCCTTCACCTCCGACCACCTGCGCATTCTGTTGGCGGTCAGCGGCAAGATGGCGTTGTCCATCGAGAACGCGCTCAAGTTCCAGCAGGCCGAGAATTCGGCAATCACCGACTACCTGACGGGCCTGCCCAACGCCCGCTCGCTGTTTCTGCAACTCGAGCGGGAGTTGGCCCGCTGCAAGCGCGACAATTCGTCGCTGACCGTCATGGTCTCCGACATGGATGGGTTCAAGCAGATCAACGACCGCTTCGGCCATCTGGAGGGCAATCGCGTGCTGCGTCTCTTCGCCCAGGCACTCAAAGACAGTTGCCGCGAATACGACTATGTCGCGCGCATGGGCGGTGACGAATTTGTGGTCATTGCCCCTGGGCTTATGGCCGATGCGGCCGGCAAGAAGGCAGAGCAAATGCGGGCACTGGCCCGGCAGGCCGGAAACGAAGTCTGCGGTGAAGATCTTCTATCGCTCAGCGTGGGACGCGCGATGTATCCGGAGGACGGCAACGATGCAGAACAACTTCTGGCCGAAGCCGACCGCCGCATGTATCTGGAGAAACAGAAGCACCTTTCCTATAAGGACCGCCGTTCTCATCCGCGCATGAAGTGCCGGGTTACGATCGAACTGCAAACCGATGAGGGAAAGACTCCCCTGTTCGCCAACGTGACCGACGTGAGCCTGGGCGGGTGCTTCGTGGAAACCAGCACCATTCTTGCTCCGGGCAGCAAGATCAAGCTGGGCTTCTCGATGGATGATGCCAGCTTGTCGGCGGAAGGGGTGGTGGCCAGGCTTGATCCCGGCACCGGCGTCGCCGTTCAGTTCCGCGAAGTGAACCGGGAAGGCCGCGAGCGGATGTTCAAGATTCTCGAGTTCGTGCAGAAGACAACCACGTTCTACAACAACCGCTATCTCGATAGCTTGACCAAGAGCTGATTGCTACGCAGGACGAAACCGAGAACTCAAGATTGACTGCGCGCGGCACTCTGTAAGATCGTTGCTCGAACAATCTCGACACCCATTTGACCGAGCGGCAGAATCTTATCCGCCAGACCGCTCCTGGCCACGAAACCGGGCATGCCCCAAACGACGCTGCTGGCTTCGTCCTGTACGAGAATTCGTGCTCCCAGGCTGGACAGCAGCTCACATCCTCTCAGGCCGTCCTGTCCCATGCCCGTGAGGATCACCGCCAAGGTTCTGTTCCCATAAACGCTGGCTACGGATCGGAATAGCACATCGACGGAGGGACGGCAAAAATTTTCCTTGGGCCCCTGGTGCGCCTTTAGTCGGACTACTCCGTTTTCGCTGGTGGTCACCATGTGAAAATCGCCGGGAGCGATGAAGATGCAGCCGGCAGTCAGCGCCTCTCCGGATTTGCACTCGCGCACCGGAAGCGAGGTCTTGGTGGAAAGCCGCGCCGCCAGCAGGGATGTGAAGATAGGCGGCATGTGCTGGGCGATCACTACGGGGACTGGCAAGTTCGCAGGCAGGGACGGAAGCAGTCGAGCCAGAGCGTCGGGTCCTCCGGTGGAAACCCCGATGGCCACGATCTGAGCCGGAGCCACCAGCCGCGGTTTGTGCTTTGGGCGTACCACGAGCGGCGGGCCCCCTAGAGGTCCCGGCGCCCCGGCCTCAGCCCCCAAAGCCACGGGCAAATGGCACAAAGCGCGGATTCTGGGGAGCAGTTCACGCGACACGGTTTCTGATGTCGCCACCATGTCAGTGTTGCTTGGCTTGGTGAGATGGTCCGTCGCGCCCAAGGCAAGAGCTTCCAGCGTGGCCGACGCTCCGCGTTCCGTGAGGGTGCTGAACATGATGATAGGAACATGCCCGTCGATCTTGCGCAACTCCCGCACCGTTTCCAGTCCGTCCATCTCCGGCATCTCGATGTCGAGCAAGATGATGTCGGGGTGGAGCGCTGCAAACTTGGCTAGCGCGATCCGGCCGTTGCTGGCCGTTCCCACGACCTCGAGGAAAGGGTCCTTGGAAACGGCATCGGACAGCGTTCTGCGGACGACCACGGCGTCATCGACGATCAACACCCGCTTTTTCGTCGCTTCGGGCATCCTTGATCCCTGTTGCAGAGAGCCGTTTACTTTCCGGCGTGAGCGGCCATGCTTTTGATTGAGACTTGCGGGGCCGGCTTACCGTCGACTCCAGCGGTGTCATGCAGTTCGAACTGACCCACCAGGTTGTGCAGTTGCGCCGCCATCTCCGCCAGCTCGTTCGCCGCCTTCTGCGACTCCTGCGCGCTCGATGACGTGCCCCGCGCCGCTTCCGCCACGCCCTCGATGTTCTGCGTGATCTCCCCTGAGCCCTTGGCAGCGTCCGCCACGTTTCGCGTCATCTCATTCGTCGTCGCACTCTGTTCTTCCACCGCCGTCGCTATCGTCCCCGAGATGTCGTTGATCTGGCTGATCACCCCGGTGATGGTTCCAATCGCCTCGACTGCGCCCTGCGTATCGGTCTGGATCGCAGTGATCTTACGGCTGATGTCTTCGGTCGCCTGGGCCGTTTGCTTGGCCAGTTCTTTGACCTCGTTGGCCACCACGGCAAAGCCTTTGCCTGCCTCGCCGGCGCGGGCGGCTTCGATGGTCGCGTTGAGGGCGAGCAGGTTAGTCTGCTGCGCGATGGAGGTGATGACCTTGATGACTGCCCCGATCTCGGCACTGGAGGAGCCCAGTTTGGCGACATTGGCGTTGGCCGCTTGCGCGGTCTGCACCGCGTTGGAAGCGACCGTCGCAGCCGAGTGGGCGTTGGTCGCGATGGACTGGATGGTTGAAGTCATCTCCTCGGCCCCAGTGGAGACGCTCTGCAGGTTCTGGCTCACGTGCTGTGTCGCCTGGGTGACAACGCTGGCCTGGGCAGATGTTTCTTCGGAGTTGGCGGAGATCTGCTGGCTGGTCGCCGACAGTTCCTCGCTCGCGCTGGCCACGTGCCCGGCGGTATCGGCAATCGCCAGCACCACTTCATGCAGGTTATTCTTCATCGTGTTCATTGCAAGCATGGCCTCGCCCACTTCGTCCGCGGCATCGACTTCCAGGTCTTCCACGGCCAAGTTTTTCCGGGCAATGGTCGCGGCAAATTCAGCGCATTGCTTCACCGGACGGACGACGAGCTGGCGGAGCACAAGAAACATCACCGCAACGGCGGTCAGAACGGTCAGGAAACTGATTAAGAACGTGGCCAGCATGTTCGACCGCGACTGCTGCACCAACGTGTCGGTGGGGGCTTCGAGGACGAATGCGGCCCGCATTTCGCCGGCTTTCATCCCTTCTTTGGGATATCCGAATGGATCCTTCTCTCCCGCGGGATCTCCATGACATTGCAGGCAATCCTGGGCTACCCGGACCGGCTGCGCGTAACGCATCACTTCGCGCCCATCGACCGTGGGGCGTTCCACAAACTCCTGCAGTGAGGGGTCTTTCTCGAAAGCTTCCAGCGCCCGTCTCTCAAACTAGTCGCCTGATTCTTGGGATCGCGCGGGTGCAAGGACGGGGTCCGGAACTTCATACCCTCGTGGCTCGCGTACTCTGCCGCCGTACGCATGGCCACGACGACCGGCACCTGCTCCAGATGTTTGAAGTTGTGGTCGGGAACCATGACGTCGATATTGCCGGCGAACCAGTTGCGCGTGGCAGCGGTCATACCCGTGATCTGGCGCAACTTGTCGCGGAAAGCTTCGTCCGCCTGCTGGTTGATCCGGCCTTGCAGGATCCAGAAGCTGATTCCCGACGTGATCACAAGAACCAGCGTGATGGCGCCGATAAGTTTTGCTGACAACTTCAGATTTCTCAACATGTGCCCGCCCTTTCCCGGAAGTCAATCCACTTCACCGTCCGGCAGCTGCGGCCATGCTCTTGGCGCGTGACTGCGGGGGCGTGGCGCCGACCCTGGTCGCCGCGTCGATCTTGAACTGTCCCACTAACGTGCGCAGCTGTTCTGCCATCTCCGCCAGTTCGTTGGCCGCCTTCTGCGATTCTTGCGCGCTGGTTGACGTCCCGCGGGCCGCTTCCGCTACTCCGGCGATGTTGTGCGTGATCTCCTCCGACCCTTTGGCAGCATCCGCCACGTTTCTCGTCATCTCGTTGGTCGTGGCGCTCTGCTCTTCCACCGCCGTGGCGATGGTGCTGGAGATGTCATTGACCTGGTTGATGACTCCGGTGATGCTGCCGATGGCGTCGACTGCGCCCTTGGTGTCGGTCTGAATGGCGGTGATTTTGCGGCTGATGTCCTCGGTGGCCTTCGCGGTCTGTTTAGCTAGTTCCTTGACTTCGTTGGCGACGACGGCAAAGCCCTTGCCGGCTTCGCCGGCGCGGGCGGCCTCGATGGTCGCGTTCAAGGCCAGCAGGTTCGTCTGTTGGGCGATGGAAGTGATGACCTTGATGACTTCGCCGATCTCCGCGCTGGAGTCCCCCAGCTTGCCGACGGTCGCGTTCGCGGCCTGCGCGGTTTGCACGGCGTTGGAGGCCACGGTGGCAGCTTCGTGGGCATTGCTGGCGATGCTTTGAATGGTGGAGGTCATCTCCTCGGCGCCGGTGGAGACGCTCTGCAGGTTCTGGCTGACATTCTGGGTGGCTTGGGAGACGGTGCCTGCCTGGGCCGAAGTCTCCTCGGAGTTGGCCGAGATCTGCTGGCTGGTCGCGGACAGTTCCTCGCTCGCGCTGGCCACGTGCTGGGCATTCTCTGAGATGGCCAGGATCATGGTCTTCAGACTGTTATTCACCTTGTTGATCGCTTTGGTGAGGTCGCCCAGTTCGTCCGCACTGAGCGTCTTCAAATCGTCTCTCGTCAGGTCTCCGGAAGCGATCGCCTCTGTCATCTCCAGTAAAGCCCGGGTGGCAGTGGAAACGCGGTTACTGAGGAAGATTGCAATAAAGATGCCGATGGCCAGAGCGATGAACGTGGTTATGCCGAGCGTGAGACTGAGCGAGTGGTTCGCCGCAGTCAGGGTGTCCTGGTTCTCCTTGAGCAGCTTTTCAAAGGTCTGTGTCATGTCGCCCAGCGCCGCCTTGATGGCATCGTTGACGGGGACAGCTTTGTCCGAGAAATCGTTCCCTGCCTGCACGAGGGCGTTGCGTTCGGCGCTAGCCGCTTGCTCGATAGCTCTGTCCTCAAACTCGCGAAGTTTAGGAAGTTCAGTCTTCATCGTGGCGAGCCGGTCACGATTTGCCTGAAGTGTCCAATTCGGTGACAGCTCATCCATTCGCGCAATATCTTTATCGATTGCGCTCCAAGCTTCACCGACGAGTTTCTTGGCCTCTTCTCTTCTCGTTGCTTCCGTTCCAGCCAGCATGGCCTGGCGGGTCTTGCTTGCCGTCTGATTCAGATCTCTCTGCAAGCTTCTGGCGGTAACTAGCGAAGGTACCCTCACATCCAGGATGGCGTCCTGGGTTTGTTTGATATCGGCCGACTTAATAAAGCTCATGACTGTGCTGACCACCATCAGGGCGAGAATTACTCCAAAACCCAAGCCCAGTTTCTTCCCAAGTGTAAGTCTCATTGCCTTTCTCCTTAGAACTAGAATTTCGATACCAAACCTCTTTACGACCAATTGCCATGGCATGAGCGCCAAAACGCCGGGACGCCGGTCGGCCCGTTACCGCCCGGGGACTTCCTCTTCGGCTCGCTCGCTTACCTGGCACGCTTTTTCTGTGTCCAGCAGGTGCAGCAGCTTCCCTTCCAGCTTGTGCACTCCCAGAATCATCGAGCGCACCTCGCCGCGCAGGGTTTCCGGAGGCGCTTCAAAGGTGGACTGCTCCACTTCGATCACTTCCCCGATCTCGTCCACCAGAAGGCTGACGGCGCCATCGGGAGTGCGCACAACCACGTTGATCGGTAATTCGCCGTCGGCGCGCTCCCGGAGATCCAGTCTTCGCCGCAAGTCGATCGCGACGACGATCTGGCCACGCAGGTTGATCATCCCTTCGACCACCTCGTGCGCCAGGGGCACGCGCGTCATTTCGTGGAAGCGAATCACTTCCTGCACCTGGGGCACGGGTACGCCGAACAGGTAGCCGTCCAGAAGAAACGTGCAGAACTGTTGCGATGCCATGGGATTGCTCCTAAGTTCTTCCTGCCTCGATTTCGCCTGTGTCGAGCAGTCCGGGAACAGCCGACCGCACGATGGCAGGCACGTCCAGCAGGTCGGTGACGTGGCGCTGGGTCACGAAGGATCCCACCACGCCGGCGCGAGGCGCGAGCGATTCGACCGCGGCGCGTTCTTCCACGATGTCCACGATCCGATCCACGATCAGGCCCACGGTGCGCTTGCCTTCGGTATAGACGACCACCTGGATCGAGTTTGCATTGGCGAGCATTTCCGCGTCGCTGGTGGCGGGAATGATTGCGGACAGCCGCACCAGCGGGATGATCTGCCCGCGATACTGCATGACTTCCTGCGTGCCGGCACGTTCGATCACCGTCCGGGGGAATTCCTCCAGCCGCGCCACCAAAGACAACGGGATGGCCACCCGGCCCTCCAGCCCATTCTCGGCCAGAAGCAAGGCATGATCGTTCCTGGACTCAGCCTTGGAAGTTTCGCTGTGCTGTTCGTCCCGTGCCGAATCGCGCGCTTCGGCGATGACCTTGGCTCGCTGCGCCAGGCCCAGCACGTCGAGGATCAGCGCAATCCGCCCGTCTCCCATGATGGTCGCGCCCGAGTAAGCGCTGATGCCCTTCAGTTGTTTTCCGAGCGGTTTGACCACAATCTCCTCGGTGTCCAGAATGTCGTCCACCACCAGCCCGAATGGCTGGCCCTCGGCCTGCAGGACAACAATATTCACGTTCCCCAGCGCATTCTCCTTTTCGCTCTCGAGCGTTTGGTCCTCGATCTTCGTATCGTCTTTCCGACTCTTTCGAGCATTCAGCGTCTGGCTCAGGTAAACGAGCGGAAGCAGTTGCCCGCGCAACCGGTAGACCGGAGCCCCGTGCACCGTCTCGATCGCTTTGCCCGACTCCAGTCGCACCAACTCAGTCAGACTGATCTGGGGAATGGCGAAGCGCTCTCCACTGCACCGGACTACCAAGGCAGGAATGATGGCCAAGGTCAGAGGAATCTTGACCCGAACGGTCGTGCCTTTGCCGGCGGTCGATTGCACATCCACAGTGCCGCCGATCTTCTCCACGTTGGTCTTGACCACATCCATGCCCACGCCACGCCCGGACACGTTGGTGATTCTCTCAGCGGTGGAAAAGCCGGGCAGGAAGATCAGGTTAAAGATGTCGCGGTCGGGCATGCGGGCGGCTTGCTCGCCGGAGGTCAGCCCGCGTTCAACCGCCTTTTTGCGAATGCGGTCTACGTTCAGGCCGGCGCCATCGTCGCTGATTTCGATGTTTACCTGCCCGCCTTCGTGGAAAGCCCGCAACGTCAGGACTCCGGTGGCGTCTTTTCCCGCCCGCTTGCGCGCTTCCGGCGATTCGATCCCGTGATCCATGGAGTTCCGGACGAGGTGGGTGAGGGGATCCTTGATCGCTTCGATAATGGTCCGGTCGAGTTCGGTGTCCTGCCCGATCATCTCCAGCCGTACTTCTTTGCCACAGCTGTGAGCCAGATCGCGGACCGTGCGGGGGAATTTGTTCCAGATGTTGCCGATCGGCTGCATGCGGGTCTTCATGACATCTTCCTGCAGTTCGGTCGCAATCAGATTCATGCGCTGGGACACCGCATGAAAGCCCGCATCCTGCGCGGTATTCGAGAACTGAAGGAGCTGATTCCTGGCCAGGACCAACTCGCCGACCAGGTTCATGAGTTTGTCGAGCAGGTTGACGCCGACCCGGACGGTTTCCACTCCCGATTCCCGTCCGCGTGACTCCAGGATCTGTTGTGCCGCGAGGACGTCTTCCCGCGAGGATAGTCCCAGCGCTACCAGGATTTCGCCCACCCGACGCTGGTCCCCCATTTCCTGCTCGCGCAAGGCGGTCACAAGGTCTTCCGCCTTCACGCTTCCACGTTCAACCAGGATCCCTCCAATTTTCCCGGCGACGGGACGATGCGAAGGGGCCGTGGCAACGCTCGACGGCGCCGCCGGTTCCTGCAGCGGAGCAGGAGTCTCAGGAGTCTGTGGAGCCGGTTCGACTTCCAGGATCCGGATCTTGGTTGCCTGGGGCGAAACAGCGGATCCCGCAGAGGGCGGAGCGGGTACGCTTGCCCCATCATCGGCGCTCGGGGCTGCCGGCGCAGGAGTGTGCGACTCTGCTGAAGCGGTCACCGGCGGTGGAACTGCTTTCGCGTTCTCACCGCCCTGAAGCAGTTTCAACTGATCGCGCAGTTCAGGGTAATCGTTCTCCCCATCGTGCTCAGTGGCTTGAATTTCGCCGAGCATACCCCGCACAGCATCGACCATGGCCAGCAATCCGCTGGTCACCTCCTCCGTAAGAGTGAGTTTCCCGTCGCGCAGGAGCGACAGCAGACTCTCCCCGGCGTGAGCTACCTTCTCCAGGTGTGCAAATCCCAGAAACCCGCAGCTGCCCTTGATCGTATGAATGGTTCGGAAAATGCTGGCCAGCAGTTCTTTGGACGAAGGCTCCGACTCCAGTTTCACCAGTTCTTGGTCCAGCCGGTCCAGGTTTTCGTTGCTTTCGATAAGAAAATCTTTAACGATTTCGTCCATTGATTGCTCTCTGCCCCGCGAACCATGGCTCGCCCTGCAGTCCGCAGCGCTCCACGTCCCGCTCTTAGGGATGTAGTGGCTCGCGCCTTCTGTCTATAGGCCACATCGGCATTCGAGGCGACGACTTCAGTTTCCCGCCTGTGTTTGCGACACCTCAGGATGGAGACGCATCTCGGTGACGACTCGATTAGGGCATCAACACCCCTATCTAATCGATGGCCGGGTCGTCAAAGCTTCCGTTCGCCTCATGACATCGCCGGGCGGGGATGCGCTTGAAGCCTGCCCGCCGCCCCCTTACACTGGAAGCATGCACGTGCACGTTCATGGCGCGGGCGGTCCTACGCGGGTTCTGAAGGTTTCGCTCGCCGTGACCCTGGCGTACATCGTGCTGCTGGTGGTGGCGGGTATTCGCGCTCATTCGCTGGCATTGCTTTCCGAGGCCGGGCACAACCTTTCCGACTTCCTCGCCCTGCTTCTGTCGCTGGTCGCAGTTTATTTCCAGGCGCGCCCGGCCAGTTCCACCAAGACGTACGGCTACCATCGCGCCGGAGTTCTGGCAGCCCTGGTCAATGCCACCTCACTGGTCGCAGTTTCGTTCTTCATCTTCTACGAGGCATTCCGCCGGCTGCAGCATCCGGAGCACGTGCAGGCCAGCGTGATGATGTGGGTGGCCGCTGCCGGCGTCGTGATGAACGGCGTCATCGCTCTACTGCTCTATCGCTCGAGCCGGGGTTCCGGCGGAGACGTCAATATCCGCAGCGCGATGCTGCACGAGGTTGGAGACACGCTTTCGACCGCGGCCGTAATCGCAGGCGGCTGGGCGATTCTGGTGACGGGGAATTACTGGATTGATTCCGCGCTCTCATTCGGCATCGGCGCGCTGATTCTATGGTCTGGCTTTGGGATCGTGCGCGAGACCCTCAATATTCTGCTGGAAGGCACGCCGCGCGGGATGAAATTGGAGAAGATCGAGTCCGCGATCCGTTCGATCGGCGGAGTCAATGATGTGCACGATCTCCACGTCTGGAGCATCGGATCCGAGACCCACGCTCTCTCCTGCCACATTTCGATCGCCGACATTCCTCCCTCGGTCAGCGAGCGCATCCTGCGCGACGTGAAGGAGCGCCTGCTGCACGACTTCCGCATCGACCACACGACCATCCAGTTTGAGCATGCGGTGTGTGAAGTGGCGCACGGCTGCGTCATTCCCGTAAGCGAGAGTGCTGAACACCACCATCATCACAGCCATTGAATTCGTTCTACTTCTTGAGACGGACTTCCCACACGGGACCCATTTCGGGTAGGATATCGCATCTCGTACGACCGTTCGGTTGGAAGCTTGCGTGCAGCCGGAAAGACGGGATGCACGATCAATCACCCTAATCTTGCTGAACCTGGAGCTGAAGCGTCCAGTTCCTTGGACGCTTCGGGGATTTTTGAACATAATTTTGAAACTGTTTTGAGGCCAGTTGAGATGACGATTCCCGACGACAAGTTCTTCCGCGCGGAGGTGAGCAAGCGCGTCGATTTTGCTCCCGATCTTTGGATGTTCCGCATCCGCAGCGGAGGCGAGTTCCATTTTGTTCCGGGACAATATGCGACGCTGGGAGTTGAGGCCAACGGCAAGCGCGTGGAGCGCCCCTACTCGATTGCCTCGTCACCCTCTGAAAATGAAGTGGAGTTCTTCTTCGAACTGGTGCCGGAAGGCGCACTCACCCCCCTGCTGCATAAGTTGCAACCCGGCGACCAGTTACTCATGCGTAAGATCCCCAAGGGAAAATTTTCGCTGGACACCCAAAATGGACGGACAAATCATCTGCTGATCTCTACGGTAACGGGTGTAGCCCCGTTCGTGAGTTTCGTGCGCACGTTACACAAGGACTGGAAAGAGGGTCGCTTCGACGGCACGCATAAGCTGTACCTGCTGAATGGCGCGAGCCGCCCGTGGGAGTTTGGATATCTCGATGAACTGAACCACTTCGACAAAGAATTGCCGTGGTTCAAATATGTGCCGACGGTCAGCCGTCCATGGGATCACTCAGATTGGCCGGGGGAAATAGGACGCGCCGATGACATTCTGCGCAAGTATGCCGATCATTGGGAACTGGAACCCAGCAACACGATGGCTTACCTCTGCGGTCATCCCGACATGATCGAGCACAGCAAGGCGATTCTGAAGCGGCGCGGGTTCACTGACAAGGGTGCAGTCAAAGAAGAGGTCTACTGGATACCGGCGCATAAGTAACAGCGAGGGCAGCTCAGATCTAGCTCTCCGCAGGCGCAAAGAAGACCAGGACGGCCAGTTCTTCGGCGATATCGTGGAATCGGTGTTCGACTTCAGCGGCGACGAAGAGCACACTTCCGGCAGAGATTTCGCGGTCTTCGTCCCCGGCTCGGAAACGCGCTCTTCCTCGGACGATGTAGTACATCTCATCTTCATGATGCGGACGTTGCAGGTCGGTGGCGCCAGCGGGCAGCACGTAGAGCCCTGCACTCATAGCCGGAACGCGCAGGAACTCGCGGTACAACTTGCCGCCCTGCGTGCGCTGCTCGTTGATCTCCCCGACGTTCCCGAACCAGGCCTTCACGCGAGGATCCCTCCGAACAGAAGCTCGGTGAACTGCGGAATCAGGTTGTTCGCCTGCAGTTCCCCTTCCGGCTTGTACCACTGGTAAATCCAGTTGATCATGCCGAGCAGGGCGAAGGCAGCGGCGCGCGGGCTCACTGTGCCTTTTGCCGTCCGGGTTCGCTGCGCTTCTTTTTGAACGTCGGCGATCAGGCTTTCCACGAAGTGAACGTATTCCTTCTTGCGGTGATTGATGCGCTTGCGGAGCGCCGGCGGCAGAGGATGGTTTTCATGCAGCATGACCGTGATCTCGCGATCGCGCGGGCTGAGCACGACTTCGATGTGCAGGCGAATCAACGCGCGCAGCCGTTCTACGGGATCGGCGATGGTGCTGGCCGGGCCGATCACGCGTTCCTGAGTCAGCTCCATGGCGTGATTCATGATCTCGAACAGGATTTCGTCCTTGCTCTGGAAATGATGATAGAGGCCGCCTTTGCTGAGTTTCAGCGCGGCGGCGACATCGTTCATCGAGGTCGCGTCGTACCCGCGCTGCTGGAACAGCCGGGCCGCCGTGCGCAGGATTTCCTTCCGGGAATCAACCAGAGTCTCGCGGGCCATCGGGTGCCATGGTAAACAGTTGCGGGCCGGAATGCCAATGGTGAACGGCGACGGGAGCATTCCGGACAACAGCGTTAGCGGCTGATAGCGGAGTCCGATCCTGGTCTCTAATCCTTTCGGCGGTACACCTCGGGAATGAAGTTCTGCTCGTCGATCGGCGGGCGAACGTACTTGGTCTTGTCCAAGCGAGGAAGCTTGAGAGACTCCGGCGTGAGATCCTCGTACGGAATCATGGAGAGCAGGTGCCGGACGACATTGAGCCTGGCACACTTCTTGTCCTCGGCGTTTACCACGTGCCAGGGAGCCTGCTTGATGTCGCTCACGGCGAACATCTCGTCCTTGGCGCGCGAGTAATCCGCCCAGCGCCGCCGGGATTCCAGGTCCATGGGACTCAACTTCCAGCGCTTCGTGGGATCTTTCATGCGAGCCTGAAAGCGTCGTTCCTGTTCTTCGTCGCTCACCGAAAACCAATACTTGATCAGGATGATGCCCGCACGCACCAGCATGCGCTCGAATTCCGGACAACTGTGCATGAATTCCAGATATTCCGCTTCGGTGCAGAAACCCATGACATGCTCGACGCCGGCGCGGTTGTACCAACTGCGGTCGAAGAGCACCATCTCGCCGGAGGCAGGCAGATGGGCGATGTAGCGTTGGAAGTACCACTGCGTCTTCTCCCGGTCGGTGGGAGTGCCCAGCGCGACCACGCGGCAGACGCGGGGATTCAAGGTCTGCGTGATCCGCTTGATGGCGCCGCCCTTGCCCGCGGCATCGCGACCCTCGAAGACGACTACCACCTTGAGACCGCGGTGGCGGATCCATTCCTGCAGCTTCACAAGTTCGATCTGCAGGCGGCGCATTTCTTTTTCGTAGTCGCAATCCTCCAGGAGGCGGATCGTCTCGGATGGCTTGCCCGTTTCGCTGCCGCACCGATCCAGCTTTGCCGTACGGCAAGGGGATGGGGCCGCCATGTCTCTTTGATTTGTAGCCTTGCGCTCGGCCATTTTTGCCTCTGAGGTGGGAGTTGTGCACCCGACTCCGCCGGATATGAGAGCACTTGATAGCTATTATCGGAAGCTCGAGATGAAATCTTCACTTGAGCCAGGAGCCCTGGGTGCTGCTCCCAGTGCGGCTATGAGCTTGATTGTGGTACTTGACAGGCTGGGTCCGAGCCGGATACCTTATTGGGATACCGACCGACCGGTCGGTATTGCCGTAGGAGATGGCTTTCCCCAACAAGCAAGGGCTTCTTTCCTCCCCTTGTGAACCGAGAGGAGCACGCTGGTGGTTACTATTTTTTATGAACGCGACGCTAAGCCCGAGGCATTGAAGGGCAAGACGATCGCCATCATTGGTTATGGCAGCCAGGGACACGCCCAGGCGCAGAATCTCCGCGACAGCGGGTTCAAAGTCATTGTTGGGCTAGACGCTGCTCGTAAGAGCGCCCAACAGGCGCGAGCCGATGGCATGGTCGTGGTAGCGCCCGACGAAGCCGCCAAGCGGGCGGACTGGATTCAGATACTGACCCCCGATGAGACGCAAGCGGAGACCTATGAGCAGTTCATCAAGCCGTATCTGCATCCCGGCAAAGTTCTAGGCGTCTCGCACGGGTTCAGCATTCATTTCAAGACGATCGTTCCACCGACCGACGTGGATGTGGTGATGATCGCTCCCAAGAGCCCGGGACACCTGGTGAGACGGGTGTACACCGAGGGCCGCGGCGTGCCGTCGCTGATCGCGATCCAGCAGGATGCCAGCGGTCACGCGCACGAACTTGCTCTGGCTTACGCGCATGGCATCGGCTCCACGCGGGCGGGCGTTCTGCAGACGACTTTCAAGGAAGAAACCGAGAGCGATTTGTTCGGTGAGCAAGCGGTGCTCTGTGGCGGGCTGACGTCGCTGATCAAGAAGGGATTCGAAACCCTGGTCGAGGCCGGCTACGCTCCTGAGATCGCCTACTTCGAGTGCTTGCACGAGGTGAAACTGATCGTGGATCTGATCTACGAAGGCGGCCTGAGCCGCATGCGCTACTCGATCTCAAACACGGCCGAATACGGGGATCTCACTCGCGGAGAACAGGTCGTAGGCGATGCCACGCGCGCCGCAATGAAGAAGACGCTGGCCGACATTCAGAGTGGTCAGTTCGCGCGGGAATGGATTGCCGAGAATAAGGCTGGCTGCCCCAACTTCAACGCTCTGCGCGAGAAAGAAAAACAGCATCCCATCGAGATCGTGGGCGCGCAACTGCGCGGCATGATGAGCTGGCTTCCGAAGGAAGGCAAGAAGGCAGAAGCCCCGAAGGAACCAAAACAGGTGGTGAATGCTTAAGGGAGCCGACATCGTTCTGCGGTGCCTGCGCGCCGAAGGGGTGGAGTTGGTGTTTGGCTACCCCGGCGGCGCGATCATGCCGCTGTACGACGCGCTTGAGGGTAGCGGGGTAAGGCACATCCTCACGCGGCATGAGCAAGGCGCGGTTTTCGCGGCGGAGGGCTACGCGCGGGTCACGGGCGAAGTTGGCGTTGCGATGGCCACCAGCGGGCCCGGCGCGACGAATCTGGTTACGGGCATTGCCGACGCGAAGATGGATTCAGTTCCCCTAGTCTGCATCACCGGACAGGTGCGCAGTGCGCTCATCGGAACCGATGCGTTTCAGGAGACCGACGTTTTTGGCGTGACGCTCTCGCTCACCAAGTGGAGCCGCCTGGTTCGCACGATTGACGAAATCCCCGAAGCAATTGCCGAAGGATTCTACTGGGCGCGCAGCGGGCGTCCTGGACCGGTGGTGATCGACATTCCCACCGACATGCTGAAGGCCAAGAAAGAATTTTCGGGGCCGGTGAAGTTTACGCCGCACGCGCGGCCTGCTGACGCGCAAGCCGAAGGTGGATTCACGGACACGATCGTGGCATTGCTGCAACAGTCTTCGAAACCTGTTGCGCTGGTGGGCGCGGGAGCGAAGCTGTCAGGTGCGATTCCGGAGTTGCGGCGGTTGCTTGACCATCTGAATGTTCCGACGTTTGCCACAGTCCACGGATTGGGTGCGGTTCCACCGCAGGCACCATATTACCTGGGCATGGTCGGCATGCACGGAACGCGCGCCGCGAACACCGCGTTAAGCGAGACAGACCTGCTGATGGTATTTGGTGCGCGGCTTGATGATCGGGTAACAGGGGAACCGACCCGGTTTGCGCCGCATGCCAAGATCGTTCACTTTGAAATCGATCCGGCCCAACTGGATCGCGTTCGTCCCTGCGATTTGCCCGTGATTGGAAATCTGGCGGATACGATTCCCGCATTTCAAGCGGAATTGCGGCGGCATACCGTCCCCGACTTCAGCAAGTGGCGCTCCGTCGCGTGCGGAGCCGAGCGCGCCGAGTTGGATCCGCGCGGGCTGGCTCAGCCGACGATTCGCTTTCTCGATGAACTCTTCAGCCGCTTGCCAGAAAACAACGTGGTTCTGGCGGATGTCGGCCAGCACCAGATGTGGGCGGCGCAACGCTACCGGTCGTCCTCGCCACGTGGTTTCATCACGTCGGGCGGACTCGGAGCCATGGGTTTCGCCCTGCCAGCTGCAGTGGGTGTGCAACTCGCGAAGCCCGACACCTGCGTGCTCTGTGTTTCCGGCGATGGTGGATTTCAGATGAACATCCAGGAACTGGCTACGGTTCACCGGCTCGGCCTGCCTGTGAAGATGGTGATCATCGACAACAAGTATCTCGGCATGGTGCGGCAGTGGCAGCAGCTGTTTTACCAGCGTAATTACGCGGAGACTGACCTGAGCGACAATCCGGACTTCGTCGAGATCGCAAAAGCCTATAAGATTCACAGTTTCCGGCTGAACGAAGACGCTATGCGGGAGTTTCCGGTATCGCAAGACACGGGGGACCAGATCGACCGGTTCCTGCGCTCACCGGAGCCTGAGTTGCTGGTGTTTGATTGCGCACCGGAGGCCAACGTTTTTCCGATGGTTCCGGCAGGCGCGGCGCTTTCGGAGATGCTGCTGGAAGAAGAACCGACGCAATAGTTACGAGCAACGGCGGCCAAGATGGCCGCCGGACAGCCGGCGAGACGCCGGCGCTACAAGAAACGGCGCTACAGGGAGCTAGCTTATGCAGACCTTTCACATTCGGTATCGCAATACGCAGGGAACGTTGATGCGCATCCTGAATGCGGCTTCGCGCCGGGCGCTCGATCTGCCTGTTGTACAAGCCGAACCAGCCGAGCACGATCATCAGGTCACGCTGGCGCTCGAGGTGAATCAGAAGCAGGTTGGGCAGCTCTATCGCGAATGGTACGGTATCGCGGACGTCATCAAGGTCAGCTCTGGAGCTGCGAGTGCGTGGGCGGGTCCACATCCGCCAGCGGGCGTGTCGATCGAAGAGTCGCGCGCCGCAGCTCGGGCGTAAGTTTGAGTTTGTAGCTGGGCAAGCATGACGGCTCCTGGGCAGCGTCATGCATCTGGGGGAGCCTGCTGCTGAGCAGGTTCCCCGTTTTTGTCTGGACGAGGTTTCATAGTTTCAAGGTTTCAAAGTTTCAAAGTTCGGCGACTCGAAATTGAAACCTTGAAACTATGAAACTTTGAAACCTCGTTAATCCATCCTGTAAGCTTTCACTGGGTTTAATAATTATGGATCTCAAGCACATTAGCCGTGGCATCACCGAAGGGCGCGACCGCGCTGGCGCGCGCTCCATGTTCAAGGCCATTGGATTCACTGACGCCGATCTCAGCCGTCCCCTGATCGGCGTGGCCAATACCTGGATCGAAACCATGCCGTGCAACTTTCATCTGCGCCGACTGTCGGCGAAAGTGAAGGAAGGGATTCGCGCTGCCGGCGGGACTCCGATGGAGTTCAACACTATCGCGATCTCTGATGGCGAGACGATGGGCACCGAAGGCATGCGCGCGTCGCTAGTGAGCCGCGAGCTGATCGCGGACTCGATTGAACTCGTCTGCCGCGGACAAATGTTTGATGCGGTTGTGTGCGTCGTGGGCTGTGACAAGACGATTCCGGCGGCAGCAATGGCGCTGGCGCGCATGAACCTGCCAGGCATTGTGCTCTACGGCGGAACGATCGCTCCGGGCAACTATCGCGGGAAGGACGTCACCATTCAGGACGTCTACGAAGCGATTGGCGCGAACATGGCGGGAAAAATGAGTGACGCAGACCTGCGGGGACTGGAAGACGCGGCGTGTCCGGGAGCGGGCGCGTGCGGGGGGCAGTACACGGCGAACACGATGTCGACAGTGATGGAGATGATCGGGCTTTCGCCGATGGGCTTCAACAGCGTGCCCGCAATGGATCCGGTGAAGGACGACATCTCGTTCGCCTGCGGCAAGGTTGTTATGAACGTGTTGCAGAACGGAATCAAGCCGCGCGACATTCTGACTCGTGACGCCTTCGAGAATGCGATCGCGTCCGTTGCGGCGACGGGCGGATCGACCAATGCGGTTCTGCACCTGCTGGCGATTGCTCGCGAAGCGGGAGTTGAGCTGGACATTGAAGACTTCCAAACCGTGAGCGCTCGCACTCCGCTGCTTGCTGATCTCAAGCCTTCCGGACGGTTCGTGGCTTCGGACATGCATCGCGCAGGAGGCATTCGACTGCTGGCGAAGCGATTGGTCAATGGGAAATATCTGCACACGTCGGCGAAGACCGTCACAGGGCAAACAATTGGCGTCGAGAGCGAGAGCGCGATCGAGACTCCGGGGCAAGAAGTGATCGTTGCGCTTGAGAAGCCCCTGAAGGCGACCGGCGGCCTCGTGATCCTCAAGGGCAATCTGGCGCCGGAAGGTTGCGTGGCGAAGATCAGCGGGCATGAGCGCTTGGAGCATCGCGGTCCGGCGCGTGTGTTCGAGTCGGAGGAAGACGCCATGGCCGCGGTCACCGCGAAGAAGATTCAAGCTGGAGATGTGGTCGTGATTCGCAACGAAGGGCCGAAGGGTGGTCCGGGAATGCGCGAGATGCTGGGCGTGACTGCGGCGATTGTGGGCGAGGGACTTGGTGGTTCGGTCGCGCTGTTAACCGACGGGCGCTTCAGCGGCGCAACTCGCGGGCTGATGGCGGGCCATGTGTCTCCCGAGGCAGCCCTTGGAGGTCCCATCGCAGGCGTGCGCGATGGCGACATGATTCGCTTCGACGTCAGCAAGCGCGAGTTGGTCGTGGAAGTTAGTGACGAAGTATTGCGCCAGCGCATGGCGCAGTGGAAAGCGCCGCAGCCGCGCTATCCAAAGGGCGTGTTCGCGAAGTATGCGGCACTGGTTTCGTCGGCGTCGCAGGGAGCCATCACGACACCCCGGTAGTTTTGAGCAACAGCGAGTTGAATTGAATGTCACAGAAGAAAACATTATTCGAGAAGATTTGGAACGCACATCTGGTGGCGCAGCCCGCGGGGCGGTCGCCTATCCTTTATATCGACTTGCATCTCGTCCACGAGGTCACGTCACCGCAGGCGTTTGACGGGCTGCGCGTGGCCGGACGCAAAGTGCGACAACCCCTGCGCGCCGTGGCTACCGTCGACCACAATATTCCCACCGAGCCGCGCGGAACTCCCATCACCGATCTGATCGCCACCAAGCAGATTGCGGCTTTGCAGGCGAACTGCAAGGAGTTTGGCATCCGACTGTTCGACATGGATTCGCCGGATCAGGGCATCGTCCACGTAATTGGTCCAGAACTGGGCCTGACGCAGCCGGGCATGACCATTGTCTGCGGCGACAGCCACACGAGCACTCACGGCGCGTTCGGAGCACTGGCGTTTGGGATCGGAACATCGGAAGTGGAGCACGTGCTGGCGACGCAATGCCTCGCGCAGCAGACGCCGAAGACGATGAAGATCGACGTCCGCGGCCGGTTGGCGGATGGCGTCACGGCGAAGGATCTGGCACTGGGAATCATCGGGCAGATCGGGACCGACGGAGCGACCGGGCATGTGATCGAATACGCGGGCCCGGCTGTGCGTGCGCTTTCGATGGAAGGGCGCATGACGCTGTGCAACATGAGCATCGAGGCGGGTGCGCGGGCTGGCATGGTCGCACCCGATGAAGCGACCGTTGCGTACGTGAAGGGGAAACGATTCGCTCCGCGGGATGCAGCTTGGGAGAAGGCTGTCGCGAACTGGCGCAGCCTGCCAAGCGATGACGGCGCAACCTTCGACAAAGTGGTGGAGATTGATGGAGCGCAGCTTTGTCCGTTCGTGACTTGGGGAACGAATCCCGGGATGGTGGCTCCAGTCACTGGCCGCGTGCCGGACGTCAAAGGATTAGAGGATTCGGACCGCCGTGCCACAGAACTCGCTCTGCAGTACATGGGACTGGAGCCGGGGCGGCGGATCGAAGACATCGGCATCGATCGCGTATTCATCGGATCGTGCACGAACTCGCGGATTGAAGATTTGCGCGCAGCGGCACGAGTCGCCAAGGGCCATCACGTGAGCGCGCAGGTGCGGGCGATGGTCGTGCCCGGGTCGCAAACCGTGAAGCGGGCGGCCGAGCAGGAAGGGCTGCACCGGATTTTTCAGGATGCGGGCTTTGAATGGCGCGAGTCGGGATGCTCGATGTGTCTGGGAATGAATCCTGACATTCTGCAGCCAGGCGAACGATGCGCTTCCACCAGCAACCGGAATTTTGAAGGGCGGCAGGGGCGTGGAGGGCGGACGCATCTGGTGAGTCCGATGATGGCAGCTGCGGCCGCGATTGCGGGGCACTTCACCGACATTCGGAATTGGAAGTTTCAGTAGCGACCGAGATCCCTCGCTTCGCCTGAAAAACGGCTCCGCTCGGGATGACGCCAACAAGAAACATTACGATTGTGGGAACAAATATCAGGAACACATGATGAAACCATTCACAGTACATCGCGGCCGCGTGGCGCCGCTCGACCGGATCAACGTCGATACCGACCAGATCATCCCCAAGCAGTTCCTGAAGCGGATCGAGCGCACGGGCTTTGGCCAGTTTGTGTTTTATGACTGGCGGTTTGGCGCGGATGGAAGCAAGAACCCCGACTTCGTGCTGCACGAGCCGCGTTATGAGGGCGCGAGCATTCTGGTTGCGGGAAAAAATTTTGGTTGCGGATCGTCGCGCGAGCATGCGGTGTGGGCGCTGGCGGACTTCGGATTCCGCGCGGTGATCTCGTCTTCGTTCGCCGACATCTTCGCCAACAACAGCACGAAGAACGGCTTCCTCACCGTGGGGCTCAACGAGCATGAAGTTGCGCAGTTGATGTTGCGGGCACAGGAGATTGATGACTACCGGCTCACGATCGATCTCGAGCAATGCGAAGTGCGCGACGAGCAGGGCTTCCGCGCGAAGTTCTCGGTCGACGAATTCATCCGGCACTGCCTGTTAAACGGTCTGGACGACATTGGGCTCACTCTGCAGCACGAAGCGGAAATTGCAGCGTATGAGACGCAGCATCCTGCTCCCGCCGCGCTCAAAGCCTCGTAACAGTCAAGAGAAGTCAAAGCGAGTAAAGATTTGTAAAACCTTCGCCCCGGTCTTGACCTATCCCCGGGCCGCGGTTGATGCTGGTTAGGCGCGGTTTTACTATAGCAACTGCATCTCTGGTTCCTGCCTGAACCACTCCAGGGGAGGCCCCCTTAGCACGAAAATATCCCGCCTCCCGGGTAGAGTTGGCGCAACCGAGCCTACAATGCTTACGTCTAATACTTGCACCTCCCGCCGAGCCTGTGTCGAAAATCGCGGCGACGGACCAAAACCTGTGAAAATGATTGATCTTCCCGAAACAAGACCGGGCGTGACCATGGTGCACCTGTGTCGCATCGTGGCGATCCTTACCCTCTTCGCAGTCTTTGCTCTCTTCCTCGGCTGCACCAGCAGTGCTGACTCCAAGCAACAAAAGGCGCAGGCTGCGGGCCCGCGCGCCATTTCGGTGGCAACAGCGCCGGTGCAGCGCCAGGACGTGCCGGTTTACCTCAGCGGCCTGGGGGCCGTCACGGCGTTCAACACGGCGAACATTAAGAGCCGCGTCGACGGACAGATCATGAAAGTGAACGTGCAGGAGGGTCAAAACGTCACGCAGGGGGAACTGCTGATCGAGATTGACGCTCGTCCTTATCAGGCGCAACTGGATCAGATGCAGGCCCAGTTATTTCGCGACCAGGCACAACTTCGCGACGCCAAGCTGAATCTCGAGCGCTATACCGCGCTGATTCCTTCCGGCAGCATTGCACAGCAACAAGTCGACACGCAGAAGGCTCTATCCGACCAACTCGAGGGCACGGTACGCACTGACCAGGCGCAGATCGAGACCGCCAAGCTCAATATTGTCTATTGCCACATTACCGCGCCATTCAACGGGCGCGTGGGACTGCGGCAAGTCGATCCGGGCAACATCATTCACGCCTCAGACACGAATCCCATGCTGATTTTGACGCAGTTGCAGCCGATCGCCGTGATCTTCACGCTGCCGGAAGACGTGCTCCCGAACGTATCGAAGCATATGAAGCAGGGTACGCTGGAAGTCGATGCTTTCAGCCGCGACGATCAAACGAAACTGGCGACCGGCAAATTGCTGACGATTGACAACCAGATTGATCCGACGACGGGTACTGCGAAGCTCAAGGCCGTCTTCAGCAATACCAACAACGAGCTGTGGCCGAACCAGTTCGTAAACGCCGACCTGCTGCTCGAGACCCGGAAGGACAGCACCGTTATCCCAACGGCGGCGATTCTTCGCGGTCCGCAGGGCACATTCGTGTATGCGGTCAATCCCGATAAGACGGTGCAGGATCGCCCAGTTACTGTGTCCCTCACACAGGGAGACACGACGGTTATCACTGCTGGACTCAATCCCGGCGAGGTCGTGGTCACCGACGGGCAGGACAAGCTGCAGAGAGGCAGCAAGATTGAGCCGCGTGCTCCGAGTCCGAGTGGTGTTGTGCCCGCTGGAACAGTAGGTCGGCAGGCGGCGAGAACCCCGAGTGCCGCGCCCGGCTCACACACTCCAGCTTCAGGAACTCCAGCCCCAGGAACATCAGGTTCATGAGTCCTTCACGGCTATTCATTCTCCGGCCGGTCGCAACCACGCTGCTGATGGTCGGCGTGCTGCTTGTAGGGTGGGTTGCGTTCATGCAACTGCCGGTGTCGGCGCTGCCGGAGGTCGACTATCCAACGATTCAGGTGGTGACGTTCTATCCGGGCGCGGATCCCGACGTGATGGCTTCGTCGGTCACGTCTCCGCTGGAGCGGCAGTTCGGCCAGGTGCCCGGGCTGAGCCAGATGACGTCGACCAGTTCGTTCGGCAGTTCGGTAATCACGCTCCAATTCGGCCTCGATCAGAACATTGACGTGGAAGAGCAGCAGGTGCAGGCAGCGATCAACTCTGGTTCCACGTATTTGCCGACGGACCTGCCGAATCCTCCGATCTATAACAAGGTCAACCCAGCTGACGCGCCGATTCTTACGCTGGCGCTGACGTCGGACTCGCTGCCCTTGTCGAAGGTGGAAGATCTTGCGGATACCTCGCTGGCGCAGAAGATTTCGCAATTGCCCGGCGTGGGGCTAGTCTCGATCAGCGGTGGGCAGAAGCCCGCGGTGCGCATTCAGGCCAATCCAACTGCGCTGGCGTCCTACGGCCTGAGCCTGGAGGACCTGCGCGCAGCGCTGGCGCAGGCGAACGTGGATCAGGCCAAGGGTGTGATCGATGGCGCGCGGCAGTCCTACACCATCGGCGCCAACGATCAGCTTTTTTCCAGCGAACAGTACAAGCCAATCGTCATCGCGTATCACAACAATGCGCCGGTGCGTCTGAGCGATGTCGCGAACGTCATCGACGGAACGGAGAATATCCGCCTTGCCGCCTGGATGAATCTGACTCCGGCGGTGATCGTCAACATCCAGCGCCAGCCGGGCGCCAACATCATCAGCGTCGTCGACCGGATCAAGAAGCTTCTGCCCCAGTTGCAGGCCTCCCTGCCCCTGGCGGTGAAGGTACAGATTCTGACCGACCGGACCACAACGATCCGCGCGTCCGTCAAGGACGTGGAATTTGAACTGATGTTGTCGATCGCGCTGGTCGTGCTGGTGGTCTTTCTGTTTTTGCGGAATCTTGCTGCCACAGTGATTCCCAGCGTGGCAGTACCTCTCTCGCTGATCGGAACCTTCGGCGTGATGTACTTGCTCGGCTACAGCCTGAACAATCTGACGCTCATGGCGCTGACTATCTCCACCGGCTTCGTGGTGGATGACGCCATCGTCATGATCGAGAACATCGATCGCTACCTGGAAGCGGGAGACTCCCCGCTGGACGCCGCGTTGAAGGGCGCCGGGCAGATCGGGTTCACGATTGTTTCGCTGACGGTTTCGCTGATTGCAGTGCTGATCCCGCTGTTGTTCATGGGCGATATCGTGGGCCGGCTGTTCCGCGAGTTTGCGGTCACGCTGGCCGTCACGATTCTGGTTTCGGCGGGAGTCTCGCTAACGCTCACGCCGATGATGTGCGCGAAACTGCTGAAGCATCGGGGGGAAGGCCAGAGGGGGCGCTTCTACGAGGTCACCGAGGATTACTACAACCGGATCATCGCATTTTATGGACGCACTGTGAAAATCGTGCTGCGACATCAGACCACGACCCTATTAGTGACGTTCGGAACGCTCGTGCTTACCCTCTTCTTGTACGTGATCGTGCCCAAAGGATTTTTCCCGGTGCAAGATACGGGAGTGATCTTGGGCGTCTCGGAAGCCCCGGATTTCATCTCGTTCGAGGCTTTGGCGCTGCGGCAGCAGGAACTGGCAAAGATTATTCTGCAGGACAAAGCCGTAGACAGCCTGTCATCTTTCATCGGAGTGGACGGCACGAACACAACGCCCAATGAGGGCCGGATCCAGATCAACTTGAAGCCGCGGGACGAGCGCTCCGACGATGCTTCCGCGATCATCCGGCGACTGCAGCCCGAGTTGGCGAAAGTCGACGGCATCATGCTTTACATGCAACCGGTGCAGGACCTCACGGTGGAAGACCGCGTGAGCCGCACCCAGTTCCAGTATTCCATCGAAGATGCGGACGCCGCGGAACTGGCGCTGTGGACCCCGAAACTGGTAGCCAAGTTACGAACCCTGCCGGCGTTAACCGATGTGGCTACGGACCAACTGAACGGCGGGCTCAAGACGAATGTCACGATCGACCGGGATACCGCGTCGCGGCTGGGAATCTTCCCGCAAGCCATCGACAACACACTGTACGACGCGTTCGGGCAGCGGCAGGTTTCGACCATCTTCACGCAACTGAACCAGTACCATGTGATCCTCGAAGTTCTGCCGAATTTTGCGCAGACTCCCGACGCGCTGAAAGACATCTACATCCGCCCCAGCACGGTGACGCCGAACTCCGGCGCGCCCACAGCCAATGGAGCGGCCGTGACCACCAGCGGCGCTCCGGTTCCGATTTCCACCTTTACTCGGATGCAGTCGAGCAACGCCTCGCTTGCGGTCAACCACCAGGGACAGTTCCCCGTCGTCACGCTGTCGTTCAACCTGGCCCCCGGTGCTTCGCTGGGAGACGCAACCAAGGCGATTCAACAGGCCGAAAAAGACATCCAGCTGCCTCTCAGCATCCACGCGGCATTTCAGGGCACGGCTGCGGCGTTTCAGAATTCGCTGGCTTCAGAACCGTATCTGATTCTGGCTGCCGTGATCACCGTCTATATTGTGCTCGGCGTTTTGTATGAGAGCTACATTCATCCTGTAACGATTCTTTCCACGCTTCCATCGGCTGGCGTGGGCGCGATTCTGGCTCTGATGATCACGGGGAATGACTTAACCGTAGTGGCGCTGATCGGCATCATACTTTTGATCGGCATTGTGAAGAAGAACGCCATCATGATGATTGACTTCGCGCTCGAGGCAGAACGCGAAGAGCACAAGCCGCCGGAGGAGGCGATTTATCAGGCATGCCTGTTGCGCTTCCGGCCCATCATGATGACGACCATGGCGGCGCTGCTAGGCGGACTGCCGCTGGCCCTGGGATCGGGAACCGGCGCGGAATTACGTCGGCCTCTGGGCATCACCATCGTCGGCGGATTGCTGCTCAGCCAGTTGCTGACGTTGTACACAACGCCGGTGGTCTATTTGTGGTTTGACCGGCTGGCGCACAGGTTCTCGCGCTACCAAATTGGCAATCCCATTCCGCCGGAACCAATGTCGGCGGATTAGACATAGCGATTTAGAACCATGAGCATTTCGGCTCCATTCATCCGGCGACCGATCGGCACGTCGCTGCTGGCGGCGGCGTTGCTGCTGGCGGGGATTCTTGCGTTCAATTTTCTCCCGGTGGCTTCTCTGCCGAGAATGGACTTCCCTGTTATTAGCGTGGGCGCAGGCCTGCCGGGAGCTGATCCGCAGACCATGGCATCCGCGGTGGCAACGCCGTTAGAGCGTCAGTTCGGACGCATTGCGGCAGTGAACCAGATGACGTCGTCGAGTCAACTGGGGACCACCGGAATCGCGCTCCAATTCGACCTGAACCGGAACATTGATGCGGCCGCGCGCGACGTACAGGCCTCGATCAACGCAGCCCGCAGCCAGCTTCCCGCCAACCTCCCGAGCAACCCGAACTATCGCAAGGTAAATCCCGCGGACGCACCCATTCTTTTGTTGGGTTTGACCTCGGATACGATGACCGTGCCGCAGATGTATGACGCCGCCGACTCGATCTTGTCGCAGAAGCTGGCGCAGGTGGACGGAGTGGGGCAGGTTTTTGTGTGGGGCGCGGCACAACCGGCGGTCCGCGTCGAAGTAAACCCGACTCTGCTGAACAAGCTGGGGATTGGGCTGGATACGGTGCGCAATGCCTTGAATGCAGCCAACGCCAACCGGCCGAAAGGGCAGGTACAGAACAGCACATCGTCGCAGATGCTGGAAACGACCGACCAACTCTTTACCGCTGACCAGTACAGGCCGCTCATCGTGGCCTACCACAACGGGGCAGCGGTGCGACTCGGGGATGTAGCCGATGTGCAAGATGCGGTCTCTGACGTGCGCAATCTCGGCCTGGTCAACGGCAAGCCGGGAATTGTCATGCCCGTGTTCCGGCAGCCGGGCGCCAACATCATTGAGACGGTGGACCGGGTGCGGGTGCTGTTGCCGTACCTGCAATCCTCGATTTCCCCGGCGATCAAGCTCTCCATTGTGATGGACCGCACCACCACGGTTCGCGCCTCCGTGAAGGATATTGAGCGGACGCTGCTGATTTCGATCGTGCTAGTGATTCTGGTGGTTTTTCTGTTTCTGCGCACGGTGCGGGCGACAATTATCCCCAGTATTGCTGTGCCGCTTTCACTCGTGGGAACGTTTGGCGGGATGTATCTGCTGGGCTACAGCCTGGACAATCTGTCACTGATGGCGCTGGCGATTTCGACAGGATTTGTCGTGGACGATGCCATCGTGGTGCTGGAAAACATCACACGCTACGTCGAGCACGGCATGGATGTAGTGCAGGCCACGTTCAAAGGAGCGGCTGAGATTGGATTCACCGTCCTGTCGATGAGTGTGTCTCTAGTCGCCGTGTTTATCCCGCTGTTGATGATGGGTGGAATTGTAGGGCGGCTGTTCCGCGAGTTCGCGGTTACGCTGAGTATGGCGATTGCGGTGTCGCTGCTGGTTTCGCTCACAACCACGCCCACGATGTGTGCCAAGTTCCTGAGACCGGCGAAGACGGAAAAACACAATGTATTTTATCGGTCCAGCGAATGGTGTTTCGACCGATTGCTGGCAATGTATACCCGCATGCTGAAATGGGTTCTGGCCTATCAGCCGGTGATGCTGATGGTCACAATTCTGGTGGCTGCGCTCAGCATTTACCTCTACTTCAAGGTGCCCACAGGTTTCTTCCCGCAACAGGACACGGGGCGCATACAAGGCTCGGTGATCGGGGCACAGGATATTTCGTTCCAGTCGATGAGCGACAAGATGCACCGCTACATCAGCATCGTGATGAAGGATCCGGCGGTCGACACGGTGGCGGGGTCTACGGGTGGGGGCACGGCTCTCAACCAGGGCCGGTTCTTCGTCATGCTGAAGCCTCTGGAGCAGCGTGGCCCTTGCCAGAAACAGCACTTTTGGCAGGCTTGCCAGTACGTGACCGCCGACGATGTCATCAACCGTCTGCGCGGCAAACTGGCGGTGGTGCCGGGTGCGACGTTGATCTTGCAATCGGCCCAGGAACTTACCATCGGTGGTCGGGGTGGCAACGCACAGTATCAGTACACGCTGCAGAGCGGGAACCTTACCGATCTGAACATCTGGGCGCCGCGCCTACTCGATAAGCTAAGAACCCTGCCCGAACTGCGGGACCAGAACTCCGACCAGCAGGATAAGGGATTGCAGGCCAAGCTCGCAATCGATCGCGATACCGCGAGCCGGATGGGGATCACTCCGCAAACGCTGGACAACGCTCTCTATGATGCTTTTGGGCAGCGGCAGGTGTCGACGATGTACCGGCCGCTCAACCAGTATCACGTGGTGATGGAAGTTGCGCCGCAGTTCCAGCAAACTCCGGAAGCGCTGCAGAATATTTATCTGAAATCGACGACGGGTACACCGGTTCCACTCGCGGCGTTCACGCATTTTGAGCCGTCCAACACCCCACTGGCGGTGAATCATCAGGGGCAGCTGCCTTCGGTGACCATCTCGTTCAACCTGGCCCCGGGAATTTCTCTGGGCCAGGCAACGGATGCGATTGAAAAAGCCCAGCGCACGATTGGATTCCCGCCGACCATCCAGGCTAGCTTTCAGGGCACCGCCGCAGCGTTCCAGGATTCGCGTTCCAATATGCTGATCCTGATCATCACTGCGGTGGGCGCCGTTTACATCGTGCTCGGCATGCTTTACGAAAGCTATATTCATCCCATCACGATTCTCTCGACCATCCCGTCGGCCGGCGTGGGAGCGCTTCTGGCGCTGCTCTTGACGCACAACGAGCTCAATGTGATTGGAATGATCGGCATCATCCTGTTAATTGGTCTGGTCAAGAAGAACGCCATCATGATGATCGACGTGGCGCTTGAGGTGGAACGCACGCAGGGGAAAAAACCGGTGGAAGCGATCTATGAAGCGTGCATCTTGCGATTCCGGCCCATCATGATGACGACCATGGCGGCGCTGCTGGGCGGGCTGCCGCTCGCTTTGGGCAGGGGGACTGGCTCCGAGCTGCACCGGCCGCTGGGCATCACTATTGTCGGCGGCCTGATCGTGAGCCAAATGCTGACACTGTTCACTACGCCCGTCGTTTACGTGTATCTTGACCGGTTGCGGCTGGCGTTGCGCGGCGGCGAAGAGAAGTCTTTGCCCGAAGGGTCAGTGCCCGGCAGTCCACGCCCCAGTCCCGCTCACTGAACCGGTCACATCGAGCATTACCTTATTTCTCCGCAGCGAACCAGCCAGACTGGAGACCTCGTGCAACCTCGCCGGAGAAGTTCGGCATCGCACCTATGACGACCGCACGTTTGCTGCGCGAAGGACAGTTTGTCCCGTATGATAGGAGTTTACGCGTAATACTGCTTGAGAAGTGATATTCGTCCCGAGTGTTGCCGGGTGCCAGCGAATTCCCGATTTTCGTTTTCGTCAAATTCCTTCAGGAGTCACGGATGCTAAAGAAAGCAGCGGCTCTGTTCCTTGTTTGTGCGAGCATGGCCACATGGATCGGTTGTGGGTCGACAAGCAGCAAATACTTGTACGCCGCGATTCCCGCCTCGAACCAGATCGTCATTTTCCGCGAAGACCCGAACTCGGGTGTGCTCACACAACTGGCGGGAAGTCCGGTTACCGCAGGCCAGGCGGTACAGGCGCTGGCGATCCATCCGTCGGGCAAATTTCTGTATGCCTCGAACTCCGGTGAGGGCGACGTTTCTTTGTATAAGATCTCGACAGCAGGCGCACTCACGGAAGTCACGCCGCGCACACCCGTGGGCGTATCCCCGCAGCTGCTTGCGATGGACTCGGCCGGGGACTTCCTCTACGTCGGCAATTCCGGCTCTTTTAGCATTTCGGTGTTCTCGATCACCGCCAGCACGGGCGCGCTGGCCCCTGTGCCAGGTAGTCCCTTTCCCATGGGAGTCAGTCCGATCAACATGGCTCTGTCGCCATCCGGCGGCTTTCTCTACGTCACGGGTGGAGGCTCACTGGGCACATCCGGAAACGTCCAGGCCTTTACCGTCAGCCAGGGCGTTCCGAGCCTGGTTCTGGGCTCCCCCTTTTCCACGGGAACGAACCCTTACGGTCTGGCCATCGCGCCTGGCGGCGGTTTTCTATACACCGGCAACAACTTTGACAACTCCATCTCCGAATTCACCATCAATGCAGATGGGTCGCTCACGCAACTTGCCAGTTCTCCGTTCGGAACGCAATACTCCGGGCCAGTTGCGTTGCAGATCGACAAGTCCGGCAAGTATCTGTACGTAGCCAATCAAGCTTCCACGAATCTAGCGGGATACTCGATTGGCAGCGATGGCTCACTGATCGTGCTGTCGACTTCGCCTTTTGGAACGGCCGCGAACCCAAGCACGATTGCGATCGATTCCGCCGGGAAGTATTTGTTTGTCGGCAACCAGAAGGGTCCCGTGATTCAGTCTTTCAGTGTCGACACCAGCAGCGGAACTCTTACGTCGATCGCCTCATACGGAGTCCCCGGTACGCCGACTTCGATCGTGGCACAGCCTTAGGTTTTGATTGCGCGCGGAATGCATACAGCCCTCCAAATCGAACAGTCGGAACGCGCTTCGGATCGTTATGCCAAGCGAGTGAACCCGGAATGGGTGCGGCTTCTCGACTTACTGCAGATGAACGTCCGCTATGAACGGTGCGTGGGAACAGAACTGTTCACCGACGATGGAAAGCGGGTCCTCGACTTTCTCTCTGGATACTGTGTCCACAATGTTGGCCATAACCATCCGGAAGTCGTGCGCGCTCTGCAGAATGAATTGGAGCGCTGCGGTCCGGCGATGATTCAGACCCACGTTGCAGACCTTGCCGGGGAACTGGCCGAGAAGTTGTGTGAGCGCGCCGGGGGCCGCTTGGCGAAGGCTTTCTTCTGTTCTTCGGGAAGCGAGGGCGTGGAAGCGGCCATCAAATTTGCCCGCGCTCATACGCGGCGCGCGGGCATACTCTCCGCCGAACATGCGTTTCACGGCCTGACCTGCGGGGCACTGTCATTGATGAGCGACAAGTTCTGGAGCGAAGGATTTGGGCCGCTTCTTCCGGACACTTCGGCGATCCCCTTCGGCAGTCTCGAAACACTGGAACGCGAACTCAAGACCAAGCGCTTCGCGGCGTTTATCGTTGAACCGGTTCAATCGGAGGCTGGCGTATGCGTTCCGGATCCAGACTACCTGCATATCGCAGAATCGCTGTGCCGGCGCTACGGCACGCTGTTCGTTCTGGATGAAGTACAGACCGGGATGTACCGCACCGGATCGTTTCTTGCCGCACATCACTTCGAAGTTGAGCCTGACATGGTCGTCCTGGCCAAGGCCATGAGCGGAGGGCTGGTGCCCTGTGGCGCAGTTCTCATGTCGGATGCCGTGTGCGCTTCGGTATATTCGTCTTTGCCGCGGGCTTTTGTTCATACGTCCACCTTCAGCGAAAACAGCCTGGCCATGCGCGCGGCGCTTGTCACCCTCGAGGTTCTGGAGAACCATGAACTGGGCCAGCGTTCGATCGAAGCTGGCAAGTATTTGCAGGCGCAGTTGACGGAAGCGCTTCGGGGCTTTGAGATGGTGAAGGAAGTCCGAGGGATGGGATTGCTGATGGGCATTGAGTTTCAAGCTCCGCGGCAGCTTCGCTTGCGAATTCCCTATCAGGCATTCGGCGCCATTCACCCGGCGATGTTCGGCCAGATCGTGGTGATGCGTCTGTTTCGCGACTTCGGATTCCTGACGCAAATTTGCGGAAACAACTTCATGGTGCTGAAGGTCGCTCCCCCACTCGTCGTAACCGACGCGCAACTCGATACGTTCGTGCCGGCGATTCGAGACGTGGTGGAGCTCGCCCACTCTTCCGGAGCGTTTTGGTCTGAGGCACTGGGAATGGCGCGTCGCGCTTTCCGTAGTTAGGCCCCTAACATCAAGCCCCGCAGCCTGATTTAACAAACAGGTTACAATTCGGCCCAAAGGCATGGGACAATACGCAACACGGTACGCAAGCGGCGGGTACAACCGCAAACAGCGACTAATCATCTAAGTCTTAAGCCACGATGTCCGGCAGGTGATGGCGCTGAAGCCGTGTCCGGACAAGGATCCACACAAATGAAAATCGCCAGCGCCGCGAGCGCCTTCCCCAAACATTACTATTCTCAGAAATTTCTGCTGGAAAAACTGCAGGAGTACTGGGGCGACCAGCTCCGGAATCCGGCGATGTTGGCGCGCCTGCACCGCAACGTCGCGGTGGAAGGGCGCCATCTGGTAATGCCTCCCGAGAAGTACTACGAAATGACGACCTGGGGACAGGCGAATGACGTCTGGATCCAGTGCGCTCAGGAATTGGGCGAACAAGCATTGTGCCGGGCGCTGCACCATGCGGGGCTCGAACCGAGCAAACTCGGTGCCCTGTTCTTCACCTCAGTTACTGGCATCTCGAGCCCCTCCATCGATGCCTTGCTCATTAACCGCATGGGCCTGCCGACAAATATTCGGCGCGTGCCGATTTTTGGCTTGGGGTGCGTGGCAGGAGCAGCGGGAATTGCGCGTGCAGCAGACTATGTGCGCGCCTATCCATCACAAGTGGCTGCGCTCGTGTCGGTCGAACTCTGCTCCCTAACGATTCAACGCGAAGATCTGTCGGTAGCCAATCTGATTTCCTCGGGCCTCTTTGCGGATGGCTCGGCGGCGGTCATCGTTACGGGCGACGATCTGAACGCGACTGGACCAGAGATTATTGCCACTCGATCTGTTTTCTATCCGGACACCGAAGAGATGATGGGATGGAACATAACGGAGAAGGGCTTTCGCATTACGCTCTCGCCTGAAGTGCCGGTGCTGATTCGCGAACACCTGGGGCACGACGTGGACTCGTTCCTGGCCGATCACGGACGCAAGCGCAGCGACATCGGAAGTTGGGTGCTGCACACCGGCGGTCCGAAGGTGTTGGAGGCAACCGCCGCGGCGCTGGATCTGCACGACGGCCAGCTCGACGCTTCCTGGGATTGTCTGAAAAAAGTGGGGAACCTTTCCTCCGCTTCGGTTTTGGTCGTGCTGGAAGATGTGATGAAGAACCGTCGTCCGGACCCGGGTACGTTCGGAATTCTGGCGGCGATGGGTCCGGGATTTTGTTCCGAGCTTGTACTTTTACAGTGGTGAGGTTCGCAGTTTGCTGAATTCGACTGATGTATTCGTAATTGGCGGTGGTCCCGCAGGACTGGCGGCAGCCATTGCGGCGCGGCAGCAGGGCTTTCGCGTGATCGTCGCAGATGGCGCGCGGATGCCGATCGATAAGCCCTGCGGCGAAGGCCTGATGCCCGATGGCCTCGCGGCGCTCGAACGACTTGGAGTCTCAGTCGGGCCGGAGAACTCCTACCCTTTCGGCGGTATTCGTTTCCTCGCCGCCGGACTTGCGGTCGATGCCGCGTTCCCTCACGGAGCCTCGGGAATGGGTGTGAGGCGAACCGTGTTGCACCGCCTTATCGCAGAGCGGGCGTCCAGTCTGGGCATCGATTTTCTGTGGCAGACTCCTGTGACCGGCATTTCAGAGGATGGGGTTCACTTGGGAAGCCGCAAGGTGAGCGCTCGCTGGATTATTGGCGCCGATGGCGGCAACTCGCGGGTGCGGCGCTGGACCGGGCTCCACGCCTTTCGCGAGCGGGATCGCCGCTATGCGTTTCGGCAACATTATTGCGTGGCGCCGTGGACCGACCGCATGGAACTCCATTGGGGAACGCTCGGAGAAATCTACGTCACGCCGGTTTCGAAAGACGAGGTCTGTGTCGCCTTGATTTCTCGCGACCCTAAGTTGCGGCTGACAGAAGGCTTGCAGCGGTTCCCGGAATTGAAGGCTCGGCTCGAAGGGGCTGGTGTTTCGTCGGCCGAGAAAGGCGCACTCACTGCCACCTGTAAGCTGAAACGCGTCAGCCGCGGCAATGTAGCTCTGATCGGAGATGCGTCGGGAACGGTGGACGCAATCACCGGTGAAGGTCTCTGCCTCGCTTTCAGCCAGGCGATGGTATTGGCAGATTGCCTGCGCACGGGCGATCTGGCTCGCTATGAACACGAGCATCGCCGGCTGGCCCTGCGTCCGTTCCTGATGGCGCGCCTGATGCTCTTGCTCGATCGTCGTCCCCGCCTGCAACGTCGCACATTGCAGGCTTTTCAGAAACGGCCGGACGTGTTCAAGCGCTTGCTGGAACTGCATGTTGGGGTTCTGTCGCCCCTGCATCTTGCCTTGGATGGTCTGACTCTGGGATGGGGACTGTTAACCGCGTAACAACATGACCTTCATAGCGCACAGGGTTTTCAACAATGTTTCTTGGCGCAGAGTTGGGACGGTGTTGGTTTTGCTTGCTACCTCTGCCGTTTTTGCACCGGCTCAGGACACGGCATTTCAGCTTGATCCCGCTCAAACTTCCGTCAAGTTCACTCTTGGCGATGTTCTCCACACGGTGCGGGGAACATTTCATTTGAAGCACGGGGCATTGCAGTTTGAACGCGCCTCAGGAAAGAGTTCAGGCGAGATTGTGGTCGACGCCCAGAGCGGCGAGAGCGGTAGCGGTATGCGCGACCGCAAGATGCACAAGGAGATTCTGGAGAGCGAACGCTATCCGGAAATCGCTTTCCGTCCGGATAAGATTGAAGGCGCCGTCGCAAGTCAGGGAAAGTCTTCCGTGAAGGTTCACGGCATGTTCAACATTCATGGCGTGGACCGCGAAATCACTGTTCCGGCTGAAGTGGAGATGTCCGCCGACCATTGGACTGCCACGGTTCATTTCACCGTCCCCTATGCGAAGTGGGGAATGAAGAATCCGAGCACGTTATTCCTGCGAGTGAACGATTCGGTGGAGATCGATCTGGTAGCAGTTGGCAACGTAGCAAAGCCATCCGCGATCGGTTCGGCTCAGTAGCCGTCCTGCGGGACGACTCCTTTTCCTTCCGTGCACTCATAACACCGGCCCGCCGCAAGGTTCTTGAATTCTTCGGTTCGCCCGCTCGGCCAATCGATCACCACTCGTTCGATGCGATCGCGCTTTTCCAACCCGAAGGTCACAGGCAATTCGGACTGCGACAAATAACTGGATCCACCCTTAACCAGTCGAGACTGCATTAAGCCCCCGGCAAATACGCGCACCGTCGCGCCAATCCCGTCCCGGTTAGACTTTGTTCCCACCAGGCGAAAACAGATGCTGCGATTCCCATTGACCTGATCGTTGCGATACAGGTACGCGGGCCCGTTGTTGGTCGTAAGCAGCAGATCGAGATCGCCGTCGCGGTCGAAGTCGGCATACGCAAGCCCGCGGCCGACTTTCGGCTGATCGAACTCTCCGCCAACTTCTGACGCGGCCTCGCGAAAGCTTCCCTTGCCACGATTCAGGAAAAGTTCGGGCGGCTGCGCATATCCCACATTCCCGCGAATGTTGCGCACGGTCTCGTCGATGTGTCCGTTGGCGACGGCGAAGTCGAGCCAGCCATCTAAGTTCACGTCCAGAAAAACACAGCCGAAACCAAGGCTATTCCTCGATGCAATCCCTACACCTGATTGTGGCGCGATGTCTTCGAAACTCTTGCCGCTCATGCGGTAGAGTCCGATCATTTCGTTGTCAAAGTTCGTGATGGCGACCCCAGGCGTGCCTGAGTTATCAAAATCAGCGACGTCGACTCCCATGCCCGCGCGGGCCTTCCCCTCGGTGCTGAACGCGAGCCCGGTCTCCACCGCGGCGTCCTTGAATGTGCCGTTGTGCTGGTTGCGATAAAGCTTGTTCGGTTGTGTGTCATTGGCGACGAGCAGGTCGGGCCAGCCACTGTGGTTGCCGTCGAACAATGCGACCCCCAGCGACTTGGAACTGCTGTCGAAAATTCCGCTCGCCGCGGTGACGTCTTCGAACGTGCCGTCGCCGCGATTATGAAAGAGCCAGCACGTGGCACCGCGATAGGCTTCAGGAGTGCAGTACGATTTATGCTTCCCGTCGAGGCTGCAGAACACGTCGTGTTCCGGCGACCACTTCACGTAGTTGCATACAAAAAGATCGAGCAGCCCGTCGCGGTCATAGTCGAACCACAAAGCGGACGTGCTGAAGCCCTCGCGCTTGCCCAGTCCGCTGGTGCTGGTTACGTCGACGAACGTGCCTTTCCCGGTGTTGCGAAACAAACGGTTCTGTCCCACGCACGTAACCAGAATGTCAGGAAAGCCGTCGTTGTTGTAGTCGCCAACCGCCACGCCCATGCCGTACATCTCGACATCGAGTCCCGCATGTGTCGTCACGTCGGTAAACGTGCCGTTGCCGTTGTTGTGATAGAGGCGCAGGGTGGTGCGGCGTTTCTTATGGCCCGGCCAGTCGGTGCCGTTGATCAGCAGAATGTCCTGCCAGCCGTCGCGATCATAGTCGAGGAAAGCGCATCCCGAGCCAAGAGTTTCGGGCAGAAACTTGCCGCCGAAGGCGCCGCTGTTGTGCTGGAATTGAATTCCCGCCTGGGTGGTCACATCGGTGAATCGAAACCCGGGAGACGCCGCAGTCCCCGTCTGCACCGCAAGAGCTTGCAAACGGGATAGCTGCGACCACGACGCAAATCCTGCCATCCCCCATAGAAAAGACCGACGATTCACGGAACGTTCACCAGCCCGGAGCGAATCGCATACACCACGAGTTCCGCAGTCTTATGAATCCCCAGGGAGTTCATGATGTTCGCGCGGTGAACCGCGACCGTGTTCGCGCTCAACTCGAGCACCGTCGCGATCTCTTTATTCGATTTGCCGTCGACAATCATCTGCAATACTTCCAACTCCCGCTGTGTGAGCGCCGCGCTGCGCTCACCCTTCAGAACCGACCGCTGCTCGACTGTCGGATCGAAAACCGTTTCTCCTGCCGCCACCTTGCGGATCGCGGGCCCAAGTTCAAGGTCCATCGCGTTCTTGAGAACGTATCCTCTGGCGCCGGCCTCAACCGCCTGCCGCACCCACGTGCTCTCCGAATGCATGCTCAGCATGAGAACCGCCGTGTCCGGCAAATCCTCAATAATCTGTCGGGTAGCCTGCAAGCCGTTCATGCCGGGCAAAGCGCAATCCATCACCACCACTTGAGGATGAAGTTCTTTCGCGAGCTTGATGGAATCCTCGCCGTTGCCTGCTTCGCCGACGACTTCCATGTCGGCCTCATCCTCGAGCATGCGGCGGAAACCGCGCCGCACCAGGCTGTGATCATCCACCAGCAATACTGTGATCTTCTTTTCCATAAGACTCCGCTTTCTCCCTGGGGACGGTTAGATGCACCCTAGTCCCGCCTTCTGCTGGACGCGAAAAAACAATTTGCCCGCCCATCAACTCGGAGCGCTCGCGCATCGCTACCAATCCGATCCCACGTTTGTTCGGACGCTCCGCGAACCCGACTCCGTGATCTTCCACTTCCACCTCAAGCGCATCCGGCAGGAAGCGCAAACGCACCCATGCCGCCTTGGCGCCCGAGTGCCGCGCCACATTGTTCAATGCTTCCTGCACCACGCGGTAGACGTGCACACCTGCGCCGCTATCCACGGGGAACGCTACCCCCTGCTTCTCATAGGATATGGCAATTCCTGTTTGTCTTTCTATGGTCGGGATGTACCAATCGAGCGTGCTCTCAAGCCCGGCCTCGTCCAGCATCACCGGATGCAACGCCTGCGAGAGACTGCGAACCTTCTCCAACGTAGCCTGCACGACCTGGAGAACTTCCTTCAAGTCCGCTCGGAGCGACGATCCCTCCGGCGCATGGGTTCCGGCGCGACGCAGCATGGAGCCGACTGCAGTGAGAATCTGTCCAAACTCATCGTGCAGTTCGCGCGAAATATACCGCAGCGTGGATTCCTGGGCGGCAATCAGTTTCTGCGCCAGTTCGCTGCGACGCTCGGAAACCTCGGCCAGCCTCGCGAACAACCGCCGGTTCCACCGAATCACCGAAAGGCCGTTCAGAAGAATAGCCAGCAAAGTTGCGGCCAGAAAAACATACACCTGCTTCTGCACCCGGTCGTAGATCTGAACGATGCGCTGTCCAGCCTGCTCCTCATTCTCGCTGTTCTGCACCAGCAAGCGGGCGACGGCCGTGCTCAGCGCCGCCTGCCGCTCCTGCAACGAAAGCTGGATCTGCTCCCGCGCCTCTTTTTCCTTGCCGTCATGCGCGAGCGCGAACACGCGGTCGACGGCATCCCAGAACTGATTAAACTTTCCGGTTAGGAAGGTGCTCTGCTCCGCGGTTCGGCTGGCTGCGGCAAATCCAGCCTCCAGACGCATGGCATCGTCCAGATCAGTCCGAATCCGTTGGAATTGCGCCGACCAGGCGGTTAGAGGATAGGGCTCGTCACTGCTCACCATGTCGCGCATCGCAACGGCTAGCAGGTTGAGATCGTTCTGGATTCGCAGCAACTGGAGCGAATCCTTGCGGTTGCGGTCCACCAGTTCGGTCTGCAACTTGCGCAGTCCGGTCACTTGCCACGTGATATAGGCCGAATACGCTACTACCGCGGACAGCGTAATAAGCAGGCCCAGCAACAGGCCCAGGGTCGGTGATCGGTCCGGCGGAAACGGGCGGGACACGTCCCGAGCATACAACGTCGGCAGGGCGCGTGTCACAGGCCAGCCGCGACACACGCTGTGCCCGCAGATGTGTGACAATGCTGTAATAATGAAGCGAATTCGGTCCCAACAGAGTCAAACAGTAGATTGAGCGTCCCAGACAAAGAAGCCGCGAAGCCCCCGAAGATCCAGCGTCTGAAGGCCGTTTGGCCTGAAGTCTGGAAGCTGATGCGTCCACGCCGCGCACTGCTGGCGCTGGGCTTCGTGCTGATGGTGATCAACAAGCTCGCCGGATTCGTCCTGCCCTATTCCTCGAAATTCCTGATTGACAACGTGGTGTCCAAGAATCAAACGGGCCTGCTGCGCCCTCTGGTGTTTTCGGTGTTATTGGCTACGCTCATTCAGGGCGTTACTTCTTTCTCTCTGACTCAATTGCTGTCGAAGGCCGCCCAGCGCCTGATTGCTGACCTTCGCGAGCAGGTGCAGGTACACATCTCGCGTCTCCCCGTTGCGTTCTACGACGCGAATAAAGCAGGCGCCTTGGTATCCCGCATCATGAGCGACGTCGAGGGAGTCCGTAATCTACTCGGAACTGGTTTGGTTGATTTTGCGGGCGGCTTGGTCGCTGCCGGCATTGCGCTCGCCTTGCTGCTGCGCATCAGCGCACCACTTACTTTGATTGCCGTTGGCTCTCTCGGCTGTTTTGCGTTCGCACTGAACCGAGCATTCACAATCATTCGACCTATCTTCCGCGAACGAGGCAAGATCAACGCTGAAGTTACCGGACGGCTCACCGAATCCCTAGGCGGCGTTCGAGTCATTAAGGGATACCACGCAGAAGAGCGCGAAGAGAAGATTTTTGCCGGCGGCGTGCGACGATTGCTCGATAACGTCATGCGGACGCTGACGGCCACCTCTCTGATGGGGCTTTCCGCCAGCGTGCTGCTGGGAGTGGTCGGCGCGGCCACCATGTACATCGGTGGTCGTCAGATGTCGGCCCATACCCTTACACCCGGCAGTTATTTTTCCTACAACTTTCTTCTCGTGTTTTTGATCGCCCCCGTCATGCAGGTGGTGCAGATCGGCACACAGCTGACCGAAGCGCTGGCTGGTTTAGAGCGAACCCAAGAGATAATGGCGGAGCGGCCCGAAGATCAGGATCCGAAACGTTCCGTGCAGCTTCGCGATATCGTCGGCACAGTGGAATTCGAAAATGTGACGTTCAGCTACGACGGAACCCACGACGTCCTTCGCGACATTTCTTTCCGCTCCGAGCCGGGAACGGTGACCGCCCTCGTCGGTTCCTCGGGATCGGGAAAGTCGACAACCATCGGCTTGATTTCAGCTTTCTACGTGCCCTCGAAGGGCACGATCCGCGTTGATGGCGTGGACTTGAGCACGGTGCGTCTCGACTCATTTCGAACGCGGCTCGGCGTCGTATTGCAGGAATCCTTTTTGTTCGATGGGACGATTCGTGCGAACGTCGCCTTCTCGCGGCCTGATGCCACCGAGGAAGAAATCATGCGCGCCTGCCGCATCGCCCGCGTCGACGAATTCGCCGAGTCGTTTGCCGAGAAGTACTACACCATTGTTGGCGAGCGTGGCGTGAAACTGTCGGGCGGACAGCGGCAGCGCATCTCGATTGCCCGCGCGATTCTGGCCGAGCCACGCATCCTGATTCTGGACGAGGCAACGTCCAGCCTCGACTCGGAATCGGAACAGATGATCCAGCAGGGTCTTTCTTATCTCATGCAGGGACGCACCACGTTCGTCATCGCGCACCGCCTTTCGACCATTCGCCGCGCCGATCAGATTATGGTCATGGAGCAAGGACAGATCGTGGAGCGGGGCACTCACGCGCAGCTCTATGCCGCACGCGGTCGATACTACGATCTCTATACGCGCCAGCATGGAGTCGAAGAGAACCTATTCCTCGCTCCCGGAGAAGGCGACGCAGTCGCGGTCAACGGCAACGGCACAGACGGCAAGAACGGCGACGTGAAAGCAGCCGACGCTCTGCGCGTGCTGCGGGGAGAAATGCGCTAGTTGCCTATGACCACAGCCCCTCCAGTGTCTGCTCCCCGCGCTACCGTCGCTATCCGAAGTGAGAATCTTTGCCGCCATTACCGCATGGGCGAAACCGTGATCCGCGCGGTCGACGGCGTCTCGCTCCAGGTTCGCGCCGGAGAATTTGTCGCGCTCCTCGGCAGTTCCGGCTCTGGCAAGTCTTCCGTACTGAATCTGATTGCAGGACTTGACCGCCCGACGGCGGGAAGCGTCGTCGTCGGAGATCGTGACCTCGCCAAGCTCTCACGCGAAGAACTCGCCAAGTATCGGCTGCATGTTGTAGGGATGGTCTTTCAGTCGTTTAATCTGATCGCCAGCATGACGCTTGCGGAGAACGTGGAGCTCCCTCTCCGCTTTGCCGAAGTTGATCGCGCCCAACGTCCTGAACTGGCGCGCGAGGCGTTGCAACGCGTGGGATTGAGGGCGCGCATGGACCACCGGCCCAGCGAGCTATCCGGCGGTGAACAACAGCGAGCAGCCCTGGCACGCGCCCTCATCAATCGTCCGCAGCTTCTGCTGGCCGACGAACCCACGGGCAATTTAGACAGTCACACCGGAACCGAAATCATGGAGATGGTCCGTCAGTTCAACCGCGAGTTGGGCATGACCGTTGTGATGGTTACGCACGAGCGCGCCCTCGCCGAACGTTATGCGCAACGGATGATTTTTCTAGCAGACGGAAAGCTGATCGACGACCGGCCGAACACCCCCGCCGCGAACGGAGGGCAGTCGTGAAGCTTCCAGATCTGACTGAACTCGCCCTGCGGAATTTGCGAGAATCCGTGCTGCGGAATTCACTGACGACGATTGGCATCTCCGTGGGCGTTGCATCCCTGGTGGCCATGCTTTCGCTCGGCACCGGCTTGCAGCAATTATTCTCACAACGGTTGGCGAAGTCGGGTTTGTTCGACACCGTTTTTGTGTCTTCGCGGCGCGATCTACGCGGCATGGGCCGAGAGGAAGAGCGCAAGGGCCCCACGCCTGGCGAAAGCCGCGTTCTTGACGAAGCGGCTCGGCAGGACATGGAACACCTGCCCAATGTGAGCGAGGTCTATCCCGACATTCGCTTCGTCACGGAGCTGCGTTATGACGACAAGCCTCATCTCACGATGATCTCTGCGCTGCCCCTGTCGGCGAAGTCAAACGACGCCTTCGATGGAATGCAAGGCGCGTTTTTTTCGTCCGACACAGCAGCGGAGGTGGTTGTACAGAAATCCTTCGCCGAGGAATTACTGGGGAAAACGCCGCCTCTCGGAGCGCCAGAACCGGGCGTTGCCGAACTGGCGAAGCCGCTTCTGGGCAAGGAATTGATCATGCGATACGCGCAACGTCAGGCCGCGCCGGCGACTCAACCGCCTCTCCGCGTCAATGAGGCAGCGCCTGCAGACGATAGCGTCGCTGGCGCGGCCTACTCCGTTGTATCGCGCGAACAGAAGCTCAGGATTGTCGGTGTCTCGGATCTTGACCCGGAGACGATGCGCGGTCCAACGCGTGCGAAGGTGTTTCTCCCGCTCGGACTCGCCGAGAGTCTGCACGTGATGCAGCCCACAGACCTGCGCGAGATCTCGCGAGCCGCGGCTGATCAGCCCGTCTATTCGTCCGTCAGCGTGCGAGTCAAAGATCCGGCACGGGTGCAACTGGTGGAAGATGCCATCAAGAAGATGGGCTTCAGCACGTTCTCGATTCTCGACGCGAGTAACAGTTTACGGCAGGTTTTCAGGGTCTTGTATGCATTCCTGGGCATCTTCGGCAGTCTGGCACTGACGGTCGCATCCATTGGAATCGTCAACACGCTGGTGATGGCAATTCTCGAACGCCGCCGCGAGATCGGCATTATGAAGGCGATTGGCGCCAGCGATGCAGACATCAAGAAACTCTTTTTCGCTGAGGCAGGTGCGATGGGGATACTTGGTGGGATTGTGGGAGTTGCCCTTGGCTGGGCTATCGGGCAAATCATCAACTTCGGAACAAACCTCTATCTCAAGAGTCAATCCCTTCCCCCCGAACATTTCTGGGCGGTGCCATTGTGGCTGGTGGTGTTCAGCATCGCTTTCGCCTTCATCGTGAGTCTGGTCTCCGGCCTCTATCCCGCGGGACGTGCCGCCCGGCTCGACCCCGTACAGGCGCTGCGCTACGAATAAACTGACCCGCATGATCCGCGCCTTCAGGCTGGCTGGTTTCTTCTTTTTGATCGTTGCCGGCTCAGCTGCCGCTCAGAGCCGCATCGACTGCAGCGCGCTAAACAGCCACATCCTGAAACGAGTCGTCCACTATTGCGTCTACTTGCCTGCCGGCTACGATGCGGGCGCCACGCAGCATCCTCCGCAGCGGTATCCGGTCCTCTATTTTCTTCACGGTCTGGGCGACAACGAACAGACGCTTTTCAACAGCGGCGGCTGGACCTTACTCGACGATCTGCGCAACCAGCACAAGATGGGTGACTTTCTGATCGTCGCTCCGGAGGGCCGCCGCAGCTTTTACATTAACTCCGCCGACGGCTCCGTGCGCTATAACGATTTCCTCCTGCAGGAATTCATCCCTCAGATCGAAAGCAAGTACCGGATTCTTCCCAGCCGCGCCGGCCGCGCCATCAGCGGAATCTCCATGGGCGGCTACGGAGCCTTGCGCTTCGCGTTCGCGCATCCTGAACTGTTCTCCGCGGTGAGCGCGCAGAGTGCCGCTCTCATCACCGAATCGCCGCAAACCCTGGATTCCGCATCACGGGCCGGAGCACCACTCGCGGGAGTCCTAGGCGCAGTGTTCGGCAAGCCGATCAACGTGCCCCACTGGAATGACAACAGTCCATTTGTACTGGCGAAGAGAAATGCAGCGGCCCTGCGAAAGACGGCAATCTATTTCAACTGCGGCCAGGATGACAACTACGGCTTTGAGAAAGGCGCAGCAGCTCTACACCAGGAATTGCAAAAAGAAGGCGTCAAACACGAGTATCACCCCTACCCCGGCGACCACAGCCTGACCTATTTCTTGTCCCACTTCGCCGAGGTCATGGAGTTTCATTCCCAAGCGTTCGGCCTGCTCGCGCAGCACTGAGATTCCCCGCTCATGTTGTAAACTAACCAAGCGTCCAAATCGCGTTTATCAACCCGCAGCGGGAGAGGTGGCCGAGTGGTTGATGGCTCCGGTCTTGAAAACCGGCGTACCCGAAAGGGTACCGGGGGTTCGAATCCCTCCCTCTCCGCCAGTCTTTTTGTTTTCAGCAAGTTACATGCTGGTGGTACCTTATCTGATTCCGAGTTGAATCGGAGGTGGCACCAGTGGCCAACACCCAATCCAAGGAAGTAACCCTCGCCAAACGCGTCCAAGCCAGCAAGGGCCTGCGGTATTGCCCCGTCGTCCTCTCTCCAAACGAGCGGGCGAAGCCCGGCCTCGTCATCGTAAACGGCCAGCCGGAACGCCATTCCGGTGACCCTCAGCGCTTAACGAATCGACATCTCAACGGGTTCCTTTAAAGGGCCCCCATCACCTTTGAGTAACTAACAGTGGGGCGCTGTCAGTGGTAGCCGAAACGGAATCTGGCAAGGACGTGACTAGGCAGTCAACCGGCTTCGGCAGGAATCCACCAGAACCGGAAGTAATCACCTTCGTGCTCAATGGCAGCAAACGATCATTCCTGGTCAAGGTTTGGGTTGAATTGCTCCGCGGACAATGTTGGAATAAGCAGACTCGCCATCGGCATTGATGGCGCGTACTCGGTACGCGAACTGCTCGCCCTTCTTGAGACTGGAGTCGTTGTATTCGGTGGTTGTGGCTGGGAGTTTTGCAACACGACTCCAGCTTCCTTTCGCGGCATCGCCCTCGTCGATCCGGCGCTCCACTACGATGCCCGTGGGACCGCCTCCATGAACCTGCCAGCTTAGTTTCGCGGTGTTACTCGCAACCGAGAGCTTCAGCGAACTTGGGGCTTCAGGAAGAACCGGCCAATCGAAATAGCTCTCGTCCGTGACTGCCATGATGCTGTCTTTGACCGGCAGACCCTCCAGTGTGTCAGTGGTGCCGGGCCTCCACTTGACGGGTTTGATTTCGCCGGAAACAACATCGACCAGAACCGGACGCGTAATGCCAGTGTTCTTCAATGAGAGCGTGGCGTACAGCGGGGGAAATGTATTGCCCGGAAAGCTATGTGCCGCCAGCCAGTACGCTACGATCGCTTTCCCGCTGTCCGATCGGAACCCGTACCCGAGGAAAGGGAAGCCAGCCTGTCGCCGCAGCGCCGGCAGGTCAGGACCGCCGACTTCGATCGACGGATCAAACTTGGTATCCGAGAACAGCGCGTTCGTGTTCTGCAATGCGGAAAAGATCGGGCGCGGCGTGAAGTCAGTGTCGTGATTCGTGAGTCCGTGAATGATTCCAAAATCGTCGTACTCATTCCCGTCGGTTCCCGCAGCCAGCAGCCAGACAAACGTCTTCACTCCTGCCGCCAGGTTATAGACGAAACCTCGCGGAACATACTTTGCCTGCACCGATTCATCGGAACCTACCCACGCAGGAATCGAGTTGAACTCGTCATCGAAGAATGGGATGTCGGGTTTCACCCCAGGATAATGCTTGACCAGATCCCGCAACGCCCGCGGAGATTCCGCTTGGTAAGCACCGTAATCCATGGTTTCCGGATTCATGTTCTGCCCGTAACCCGGGTAGGTGTGATAGGCATACACGTCGACTCCCGCGGCACACTGGCAGGTATCGAAAGCACGCTGCGTGAAGTCCCGCGAGGGATCCGCCTGACCGCCGTAGATCACTTTCGCACTCGGGTCGGTCCGATGTACGGTTTCAATAAACGGACCCAGCAGCTTTCCAAACTGCTCTGGATTGCCCCACGGATTCCAATACCCAATGTCCTGCTCGTTCCACAAGGCCCAGTAGTGAATCCGATCGTGAAAATGATTGACCATCCACGCGGTATATCGATTGAAAGCGGCGATCTGCTCGGGCGTAGTCGGTGGCCAGAAGACGGAATACAAACTCCGGTCATCGTTATGAAAAGATCCCGTCTCGGGGATACTCACATCCGGGCGCTTGCCGCTGGGCGACGTGTACATCACGTTGCCATAGATCAACTGCACCTGGATGTCGACTCCGTTGTCGACGAGTGAGTCCACGAAGTCATCGAGTTCCGGCGAACTGGAAAATACGCCGCGTTTCTGTTCGATCCAGTCCCAACTGGTGCGGTCTGAGCTGTTTTCATATTGTCCGATGCGGGCCCACTTGAAGCCGGCATCGAACATGCGCGTCCACCACCAGCGGTCCCAGGGGAGATAGGGATCGCGCGGCATGTCCGAATTGATGCCAAACCCATCGCGGATTTGCGACGAGCGCTTGGGAGGAACGTGGTCAAGGACCGGGCGCGAAGACTGGGCCCACGAACTGAGCGGAATCAGAAACAGAAAAACAACAGAAGCGAAAACTACGGTCGGACGACTGCATGACGGCGCCAAGCATCTCTTCATTGTTTTCTCCTGTGTCCCGCACTGCCCTACAAGGCATTTTCGCTTTCCGAGTCTGCAGCCGTTTGCTCAGCCAACGGAACCACGGTCGACTCGATCCACTTCTCGTTTTCTCCGCTGGCCACGTGGCCAAACAGCCACCAGTGCTCCACATGTTCCACCACTTCTCCCGGTTGCAACTCGACCAGAGGCCCAAGGGTTTCGAGTTCGAGGAAATCCGGGTTGGTGAAGACTTCAAAATTGCAGCCGAAATCGGGGTACCGGGCGCCGCTAATCACCGCCGCGCGCTTTACAAAAAGATCGCCCCGGCAGAAGTAAGCTCCCCAGCCAGCCGAGTTGTAGATGCCCCCCATCTGCTCTTTGAAGCGGCCTTGGGACTTAGCCAGTTGCCGCAACTGGATATACGAGGTGCCGAGCACCCAGCGAGGGTCGGCAAAATCCGTGAACGACCACATGCCGAAAACTCCTACCGGCAAGTAGTGATCTTTGTCCATCGCAATTCTGGGAGACAGGGGCAGGATCGCACGTCCCCCGGCCCGCATCATCGTGGGCGACCATGGCGCGAGCGTCGTCGAGCGCTCATCGTGATTGCTTATGCGATGTGTGATCCGAACCTGGGATCCCGTTGCTGCCAACTCGATCTCGAGTTCCTTTTGCAGGCTTGTGCCTGGATGTAACTCCTCCCGCTGTGCCGTAAAGCGAACAGCGTTACCGTGCTGAGACACCGCAATCGGAGCGTTGTCGGGATAATAAGTTCTCTCCACTTCCGGAGAGACCCACAGGCGGTGGCCGCCATACAAGCGAAACTCGGAACCGCCAGTCCTGCCGGCATCTTCCACGACTTCGTGAAGCTGGTTCTCGCCATTACGAAAGCCGTAGAAGAGAATCCGCGGACCGACATCCGCGGTCACAACCAGTTCGACGACCCCGTTAGACAGCCTGTAGGCATTGTTCCAGCCCCGGTATGAGAATCGCTCGAACATGGTCGTGAGGTTGCCGGGTCCCCTCAGGCAAGTTCCTTGGCGTTCTTCTGAATCTTGGCTAGGCCAGTCGCGATCTCGTGCATGTCTTCTTCATCTCCCAATAACGCAGGCTGCGGAATCCAGACGGTTTCCCACGCCGCCTTCTGTGTCGCTGGGAATTTCTTCTTCAGGAACGAATGTTTCTGCTTCGCCTGTTTTCCGCTGAGGCGCTTGCGATACTCACCGTTGCGGAACATGTGCAACTCGTGAAGTGGCGGATAACTTGCCTGGTTCGGAATGCCCTCTGCGTTCATGGCCGCGATGAAACGTTCGGTGGAAATTTTCGCGAACTTCTTCTTGTTCACATGGAAAATGTAGGCATACTGCCCGTTCCGCGTGCACCGTTCGTCGAGCTTTTGCGGTGTGATGCCGGGGATCTTGCTCAGCAAGCTGTCCAGCAGCCGTGAGTTTTGATGGCGTCGCTTGGTCTGCTCGTCGAGGCGGCTCAACTGCACGTTTAGAATGGCGCCCTGCCATTCGCTGAGCCGGTAGTTCGATCCGTAAATGAAGTGGCTGTAGAACCATTCACCCGGCATGCGGCCGCAGTCATGCACCGACCGCGCTTGTACTTCAAATTTATCGTCATTGGAAATGATCATCCCACCTTCGCCGGCGGTCATCAGCTTGCTCGCTTGAAAACTGAAGGTGCCCGCGACGCCAAACGTGCCGATGCGCTGCCCGCGCCACTCGCTGGCGTGCGCGTGCGCCGAGTCCTCAACCAGCGCCAGTCCTTTGCTGCTGGCGATTTCCTTGAGCCGATCAAGATCCGCGGGATGACCGCCCATGTGCACCGCGATGATGGCCTTCGTCCGCGGCGTGATCGCGGCTTCCACCAGGTCGGGATTGATGCAATACGTTTCGGGATCAACATCCACCAGCACCGGAAGCGCATTCGCAAACAGCACCGCACTCGCGGTGGCGACGAAGGTGAAGTCCGGCACGATCACTTCGTCTCCCGCGGTGATGCCAAGGCCAGCCATGGTAACTTCCAAGGCCGCGGTTCCGTTGGTTACGGCGATCCCGTGACGCGCTCCGTGAAATTTGGCGAACGCTTGTTCAAACTCCAGAGTCTTGGTTCCGGGTGTGCGCCACCAGACTCGGCTCTCCAGAACTTCTTTCAGTACGCGCTCTTCGTTCTGGTCGTAATATGGCCAGACCGGAAACGGCTTGTTCTTTGCTTTCGTGCCCCCGAGCAATGCCAGTGCAGACATGTGTTGGTCTCCTTGTTGCCCCTAATACTGGTTGAATCCGGTTGAGTAGCGAAACGCTTCCACGTAGTGTCCGTCCTTGCGCGGCTGTTCTCGCCGCATTTCGTCCTTGGCCTTCTCCATGTCCTTAAGGTCCCAATCCGCCCGATACTTGTGAATTGCCGGTTCAAACTGGCTCACTTGTTTGCAGGCGGCATCGAACTTCAGCTCTGCGACGCTGTCAATGTTGACGAAGTAATTCGATTCCTGCGGCGAAGGATAGAAGAAATAGATTTCTGGCACCTGGTACGGTTCGAGTCCCATCTGCAGCTTTTGATTGGGGAAATAGAGCCAGAATTCCGCGGCACGCACCGCATCGATAGTGTTGAACGCGGCCATGCGATGGTCGGTTTTGTGCCAACGCTCGTACCATTCGCCCGGATCAACACTCAACAGCACATCCGGCCGTATGCGACGAATAATGGCCGTTGCTTCCTCGGTCAGTTTCGGCTGGGGTGCATATTCCAGCATGCCGTCGTCGTATCCCATCCACAGAATGTTCTCTTTCGATGTGCCCAGCTGTGCTTCGGAAACTTCCTGTTCGGCGCGGCGGATTCGTGCCAGACGCTGCGAACTCATCTCCGGGTCGTAGGAGCCTTTGTCATCATTTGTGTACACCACGATGTAGACCTTATTATGATTGCGGTTCAGCAGGGCAATCGTGCCGCCCGCCCCAAACACATCGTCATCAGGATGGGGGGTGAACACCAGAATCGTCTTATTCTGCAGGTTTTCCAGGCGCGTTTGCTGTCCCTGAAGCCCCACGATCGACAAGAACACGAGAAAGAAACAAGCCAAACCGGTGCGCATACGCGAACCTTTCGTCGGGGTAGTGAAATGGTTTATTAAAACGTTTTCAGACTGCTATACGTTTCCTCCCGCTGTCAAGAGAAAGTTGATATTTATTCGGCATCTTTTGCATTTTTTCTTGACAGGGCCCGTTGACTTGGCCCAGGATTTAAACGTTTTAATAAACCAATTCACTCGCAGACTCAGGGCAGGCGAATTTGAGCATGCGATGGGGGACCTATGCCGCGCAGTGTCTATGCCGTGGTTTCGATGTTGGCGTTTCTCGCTTCTCTTCTGATTGCCACCATACCCGCCATAGCCCAAGTCGACCGGGGAGCCATTGTAGGCACGGTCACCGATCCCTCGGGAGCTCGCATTTCGAACGCGCAGATCACCATCACCAGCTTGGAAACAAGCCAGTCGGTTCATCTCACGACAGGCGAAGAAGGGAGTTACAACGCCAACCTTCTCAAGATTGGCACGTACTCGGTCTCAGCCACCAAGCAAGGTTTTGGAAAAACGGTGCAGGCCAGTGTGGACGCTGCCGTGAATCAGAGCGTACGCGTCGATCTGGTGCTCAAACTCGGAGCAGCTTCGGAGACTGTCCAGGTTACGGGTGCCGCGCCTCTGTTGCAGACGGAATCGTCTTCGCTGGGCACGGTCGAGACGGAGCGGCGAATTTCCGAGCTACCTCTCAATGGCAGAAACTTCATCCAACTCGCTTACCTGGGCCCCGGGGCGAATGGCGGTCAAACCGGAACCAACGTCAGCGGTGGTGTTTTCGAGAACGAACGGGCCAATGAAGCGATCTCCGTGAATGGGCTGCGAGTCTCGAACAATAACTTCCTCCTGAATGGTGTCGACAACAATGAGTTCGGCCTGGGTGGGGTCGTTGTGCTGCCGCCGCCGGATGCCATCCAGGAGTTCAAGACCGAAGAGAACTCCATGAGCGCGGAGTTTGGCCGCGGCGGCGCGGCCGTGAACGTCGTGCTGAAGTCGGGCACAAACCGGATTCACGGCGGTGTCTACGAGTTCATCCGCAACGACAAGCTGGACGCGGTCAACTACTTCAACCAGGGCCAGCAGCCGTTTAAGCGAAACCAGTTTGGAGCCTTCCTGGGCGGGCCCATCCGGAAGAACAAGACCTTCTTGTTCGGCGATTATCAGGGATCACGCTTGCGGGCGAGCAATCCGTTCTTATCGACCGTTCCGACCGCTGCAGAACGAACCGGAGATTTCAGCGATCGGCTAACGGGAAACACATTCACGCCGTGCGACGATGGGTCCGGGCCCTCCTTCGATACAGGAGCGATCTTCGACCCCTACACAACTGGCTGGAATCCCAATACAACCACCATTGGGCCTTATACGTGCAATGACGGCACGACCGTTCTCTTGCGTAAGTCTGTAATCTACAACGGCCAACCAAATGTGTTTGACCCATCGAGAATCAATCAAGTCGGCTCGAACATCGCGAATTTCTATCCCCAGCCCACCGACCCAACTTCACTCACGAACAACTATCTGGCTAATCAAAACCAGGTGAACGATCAGGATTCTTTCGATGTCCGCGTCGATCACCGCTTCCGCGAGCAGGACCAGATCTTCGCCTCCTACAGCTTCGGCGATGTGCGCAGCCAGCAACCAGGGCCGCTCGGGCCGCTGTGGGGTGGATCGGATTGTTGCCCGAGTAATAGCAAGTCCCGCGCTCAACACCTCGGGATCGGGTTTACCCATACGTTCTCCGAGCGCTTTCTGAACGATTTGCACGGCGGTTATTTCCGCTATGCCGTCAATGCCTTGCCCTTCAATTTCGGCAAAGACTTGGGTACTCAACTGGGCATTCCCAACGTAAACCGTCCCGGGTACCCAAATTCGTCCGGTCTCACGAACATCGATGTCGCCGGTTTCACCTCTTTAGGCGATTCGCAGTGGCTTCCAGAGCATGTGTTCGAGAATATTTTCCAGGTTGCGGATACGCTCACCTGGATCAAAGGCAAGCATTCGCTGAAGTTTGGTGTCGACTTTCGGCGTCAACAGCGAAATTTCTTTCAGCTCTCCAGTCCGCGCGGGTGGTTCGTGTTCGGTGGTGGATACACGAACGATTTGACTACTGCCGACGGGGGTAATGCCCTAGCCGACCTTCTGTTCGGTGCGCCGATCTCCAACGAGCAGGATTTTCTCGGCGGCCTCTATCCCACTCGCTATTGGGATCTGGCCGAGTTCTTTCAGGATGATTTCCACGTCAGCCGTAATCTGACCGTCAACCTTGGACTGCGTTACGAACTTACCTCTCCGGCCAATGGTCGAGTCGGGAACTTCGATCTCAACCGCGTCATCGTGAATACTTCCTACGGGCCGGGCGCGGTCTCCCATGCCGGTGTGCAGTTTGACAAGAGAGATTGGGGTCCGCGCGTTGGATTTTCGTGGTCGGCGATGAAAAACACGGTTGTCCGCAGCGCATTTGGGATGTTCTATTCCTCGGAAGCGAACATTTTTGACGACCTTGGCCTCAATCCTCCGCAACTCAGTTTTTATGCTGCGAACTTTAACGCCAGCGCCAAGCCGTCCGTGGGACAACTGGTCTCCAGCGGATTCCCCAGTACAGTGCCCGTGGGCAGCGCCACCAGCATCAGTGGCCCGGTCAAGACGACGGGACCGATACGGAAGATTCCCCGGATTCTGGAATGGAACCTGAGCGTGCAGCATCAGTTCACGGAAAACTGGGTCGCCCAGATTGGCTATGTCGGCACCCGCTCTTACGACCTGTGGAATCACGAGGCCAGCGACCTGAATCAGGCACCGCAGATTCTGGACACAAACTTTTGCGGCTCTGATCCAACGAATTGCATTCCGAACTTCGGACGGCGCTACTACGCACAGCAACCGAACATGACCCAGGTGTTGCCGCTCGACTATCCGCAGTTCCAGTCTTTCTACAGTGCGTTCCAGGCATCGCTGAACAAACGTTTTTCGCGCGGGTTCAACGTGCTGGTCGCCTACACATTTGCCAAGAACCTGGGCAATGCGGATGGCAACGTAGGCGGGTATGTGCAGAATTCGTACTTTCCAAATCTCGAGCACGGACCCGTGGCTCCAGACTTGCGGCACCGATTGTCAGTGAGCTACCTGTACGAGATTCCCGTCGGCCACGGGCGCCAATTTATGGGAGACGCACACGGAGTCCTTGACGCATTCTTCGGGGGATGGCAGGTTGCGGGCATCACTTCCGCGCAAACTGGCGAGGCGGCCAACGCCGTCATGTCGACCGACCTGAGTAACACAGGCAGCTTCAGCTATCGTCCAGACCAGATTGCCAATCCCTACGATTTTTCGTTCAATACCGCGTCGCAGGGTACCGACTATGCCTGCTCCAAACCCGGACATCAGACTCTGGATTGCTGGGTGAACCAGGCGGCATTCGTCGCACCTGGGCTGGCTGCGGGGCAGCAATCCGCGCACAGTTTTGGCAACGCCAAGATCGGAGACATTCGCGGCCCCAAGCTGGTTAACTTCGATCTGGTTCTGCAGAAGAACTTCAAGATTCGAGAATCGCAACAGATCGAGTTCCGCTCGGAGTTCTTCAATCTCTTCAACCATCCGAATTTCGGGTTGCCCGGAGGAGGCACGTCGGTCTATGTCGATGTGCAGGGAGGGGCCGCGATCACGAACACGGCAACGGACAATCGCCAGATCGAGTTCGCGTTGAAGTACACTTTTTAGATTCAGAGCGTGCATCATAACCGCCACCCGACGCGGTTATGATGAAGAGAATCGTCCGTAAACGGAATCTGTTTCGTCCGGGATAGCAGCATGGATCGGTAGATGGGGTTCAGAAGGATGATAGGGTGACGCGATCCAAAGCGAAGACAAGTGCTGTGGTCACCATTCGGGACGTCGCAAAGGAATGCGGGCTTTCGGCAACCACCGTGTCCATGGTGTTAAACCACGCTCCCTTGGCAACGTATATCCCGGAATCAACCAAGAAGCGCATCATCCACGTTGCGGAAGGACTGGGCTACCACCCCAATCCTTTCGCGCAGGCTCTTCGGAGCCATCGCAGCCATACCATCGGCGTGATGGTGCCAGATATTGCTGATCCGTACTGCGCTCAGATTCTGCGCGGGATCGAAAACAGCTTTTCGCGATCGAGCTATCTTCCGTTTCTGGTGGATATCCAAAACAACCGCTCGCTCTTCAAGAAATACCTGAATGTTCTGTTGGCACGGCGCGTCGAAGGGCTCATCATTCTCGCCAACTCGCTCTCTTTCGAGACGGAGCTTCTAAGCGCCTTGGAAAGCCGGAAGATCCCATCTGTCATTTTGGGCCGGGAGCCTGAGACCGACGCCTTGAGCTGGGTCGCCACCGACAACGAAGCCGGCACCCAGCAGGCCCTCGAGTACCTCTATCGGATGGGCCACCGAAGGATTGCTTTTATCCGCGGGCCCAAGATGATTGTCGATAGCCAACACCAATGGGATGGAATTTGCTCCTTCGCTGCCTCAGCCCGATTGGAACTGGATCCCCGGCTGGTTGTGACATTGAGTGATCCTTTCTCGAGCTATGAAGGGGGTTACGAATGTACCAAGGAGCTGCTGAACCTGAAGCTTCCCTTCACAGCGCTGGTGGCCTTCGATGACATGACGGCCTTCGGCGCTATCCGAGCGCTAATCAGCGCCGGCCTGAAGGTACCCGCAGACTGCTCGGTGATCGGGTTCGACGATATTCCCGCCGCTGCCTTCTACAATCCCGCCCTGACCAGCGTGCGCGAGCACATGGAACGTCTGGCTGCGATGGGAGCGGAAATTCTGATCGAGGCCATTCGTGCCCATCGCAAGAACTCGACGGTCAGCCCCGTGCACCGTAAGGTCAAGCCGGAATTGATTGTGAGGGAGTCCACCGCCGCGCCCATTGATTTCCCGAGCATTCCGTAAGGGCACGGCCGGAATTGTTCTTGGTCGTGAGTTTCCCAGCGACCGCTGCGCCGAATCTGAAACTCGTCGATTGTCCGACCGTTCTGGGGTCGAACCGCACGCACGTGCCGATGCGGAACGACGGCAATCCTGCCTGCCTGGAGTATTAAGAGGACGCTGATCCGATCTGGCATAATCTCGCGATATGCGGACGTTACCGCTTCGCGCAGCGTGAAAAGCTTCGTCGCGTTGGGAAGATATCCCAGTTGATTGAATACGATCGGGCTCGAGTCAGTCGCCGCTTCGGCCGCGCTCCACCTCGAACTCAGCCACAACGCCGTCGGCACGGCCGCTGCGCCGCCGGCAATCGCCGAGATTTGATGAAGGTTCGTCGCTGCATAGGTCAAATGCAATTCCCTGCAACAAGCAGCGGTTTCGAGGGCAGGCTCTACGAACCCGCCCTCATGTCGCTCGAAGTTCCACCCGCCGCCGGAACGTAACACTTCAACGTGTAATCCATCACCATGCGATCGGCGTTGAAGCGCCAGCCTAGCGTCCGGATCGTCCGCTTCATGCGTTTGATCCAGCCCCGCGGAAGACCATCGCGATCCCGCTGGTAATACAGTGGAATCACCTCTTCGCGCAGCGTCCGCATCAAGTCTTCCCCGTCGCGGGCATCGTGAACGCTCATATTGGAGTGAGTCCTGCCGGTTCCGATGGAGAAGCCATTCATTCCGTCATAAGCTTCCGCCCACCAGCCGTCGAGGACGGAAAGGTTCAGTCCTCCGTTCAGCACCACTTTCTGACCGCTCGTGCCCGAGGCTTCCAGAGGACGCCGCGGATTATTGAGCCAGACATCGACGCCTTGCACGAAACGGCGGCCCACGTTGATGTCGTAGTCCTCGACAAAAACGAACTTGTCGCGGAACTTCGGATCCCGCATCAACTCGGCAATTTGCTGCAGCACTCGCTTGCCCGGCTCGTCGAGCGGATGCGCCTTGCCGGCAAACACGAACTGCACCGGACGGTTCGGATCATTGACCATGGAGGCCAACCGCTCGATATCAGTCAAGATCAGATTCGCGCGCTTGTACGTGGCGAACCGGCGGGCAAATCCGATGGTAAGAGCGTCCGGACTCAGCACGCGCTCGAGACGTTGCAATTCCTCTCGAGATTCCGTGCGGCGCTTCGCCTGTTCAACCGCCCGCCGGCGCACAAACTCGATGAGTTGCGATTTCAGGTTGAGGTGTGTTTCCCAAAGCTCGCCGTCGTCTACATTCTCAATTCCCAGCCAGATCTTGGCCTCGCTGCTGCGCTGATGCCAGTCGGTGCCCAGATGACGATCGTAAAGGCGGAACATCTGCGGCGCCAGCCATGAGGGAACGTGCACTCCGTTCGTAATGTGTCCGATGGGAACGTCGTCTTCCAACTTGTCGCGGAACAACCCAGTCCACATCGCGCGCGACACTTCGGCATGCAGCGCCGAAACCGCATTGGCGCGGCGCGAAAGCCGCAGTGCCAGCACCGTCATGCAAAATAGTTCGTCAGTATTGTTGGGATTCTCACGACCGAGTCCCATCAGACTCTCCTTGGACAGCCCCAGTGCTTCGCGAAGAGGCCCAATGTGCTCCTCGACCAGCCCGGCATCGAAACGGTCGTGCCCGGCAGGCACTGGAGTATGTGTGGTGAACACCACCTCGCGGGAAATTCGCGGAACCGCCGCATCAAACGCGAGCCCTTCCTCCTCCATCCGCATGCGAATCGCTTCCAGCACCGCAAAGGCGCTGTGGCCTTCGTTCAGGTGAAGAACTCCGGGAGAGATCCCCAGAGCTTTGAGCGCGCGCAGTCCGCCCACGCCCAGCAGCAATTCCTGACGAATCCGGATGCGCAGATCTCCGCCGTACAGCCGCGACGTCAGTTCGCGGTCCTCAGGAGCATTTCCTTCCACGTCGGAATCCAGCAGCAGCAGGTCGCGACGTCCCACATCCACGCGCCACACTTTGGCCCGAATCCGGCCACTGCGCGTCTCGATTTCCACCACGACCGGCCTGCCATCTTTCCCGATCGCCACCTCCATCGCCATCTGATTGACGTCGGTCTTGAGATATTCTTCCCGCTGCCATCCGTTACCATCGAGCCTCTGCCGGAAGTATCCCTGGCCATAGAACAAGCCTATGCCCACCAGAGGAATGTCCAGATCGGACGCGCTCTTGATGTGATCTCCCGCCAGCACCCCCAAGCCACCCGAATACACCGGCAGCGACTCGTGCACTCCAAACTCAGCCGAAAAATACGCCACCGGGTGAGGCCGCAGCACACCAGCGTGCCTTGTTCCCCAGGTGCGGTCCGCTTCCAGATACTCCAGCATGCGGCGATAGGCATAATTCACCCGGCTATGCAGCATCAGTTCCGCCGCGCGGGTTTCCAGTTTGGCGAGAGGAAGTTCACTCAGCAGCGCGACGGGGTTGTGGTTCAGTTCGTTCCAACGCGCCGGATCCAGATCGAGAAACAGGCTGGACGAATTGTGGTCCCAGCTCCACCACAAATTGCGCGCCAGAGCCCACAGCCGCTCCTGCAGCGGAGCGATGAAACGATCGAGCGTACGAGCTTCGCTCACGACCGGAGCCACCTGAGTAGCAGCTTCCGTCAACATCCGAATCTCGTCTTCGCTGAAAACGCGGGCCTCGATCGTCTGCACGACCAGTACACCTTGTAAGACGCCGCGATCGATCAGCGGAACCCCAAGAAATGATTGGTAGGCATCCTCGCCGGCATCCCGAAAATACTTAAACCGGGGATGGTTCTTCACCTGTTCAACCGCAACCGGCCGCACCAGTTCCGCCACCAGACCGGTGAGGCCCTCGTGCACCGCCATCCGCAGACTGCCGATGCACTCCCGGCGAAGTCCTACCGTCGCCGCCAATACCAGGTTGGCGCGGTCCGGTTCCAGCAAGTACGCCGAACATACATCGGTCCGAAATCTCTTGGCGATCAGGGCAACAACGTTCATCAGCGTTACCGCAGACTGCCCGCTTTCCGCCGCGAGATCCGCAATCTCTTCCAGGCTGAGTACGTTCCTGACTTTGCTCGATTGCACGCCTTGTTCCATCTCCTCAGCTACGTTCTCGTGTGCTTCCAATCTGATTCACTAGCCTCCATAAGAGTTTGGAAACCTGATCTGCCGAATTATGATCTGCCGAACCATGACTTGCCGAGCTATGATCTGCCGGGTATCGTTCTGCCGAACTACTTGGATGATGTCATCGGCGGCAGAGGTTCCATTGTTTCTATTGTACGGGCAGCGGATGAAATCGCGAACCGTGTACAGATTTTCACACAAGAGCAGACGCTGCCGCCCACGGCCCTGGGCAATCTCCCAGCCACATCCTGCGCTGTGAGTTCGCGTAGCAGGATTTCGCATCGCCACGAAAAACCTTGTTTGCTTGCTCTCCCGATAAAGAGTAAAATCGCCCCCATTCCAGCCAACCAGTGGGGGGCTTACGTCCACCTTCCATTGGCGTTGCGAGCGAGGTTTGGACAGACATCAGCTGGCGATCAAGATGAGTCATCCAGACTGCGGCTCAACGAAACTAGGGACGGACTTAACGTCGGAATTTTTTTCAGCGCCGCACGCAAGTCTCTTGCATCTCGCGCGACCCATGGAGTCAGGACAATGAACGGTAACGCCGCACGATTTCTCCGCTTGGGTGTGAGTTTGTCTGGATTGGTGGTTCTGGGGTGGGTGTTAACCGGTCAGGCAGCCAGGCCCGCGAAGCACGGCATCCCGCTGCCCAACGACTGGACTCACAGTCGCGTGATCTTCTCCCGCCCAGGTACGGCCGAACAACTCGCCCGCGTGAGCCACGACCCGCGCTACCAGCAGCAAATCCACCGCCGCGAGGAGGCACTCACACTGCCTGCCGGCGTGGATGCCGGAGCGTTTGTTCCTCCAGCTCTGAAATGGCACCGAAAGAAGTTCAAGGGAGATTGGGCAGAGGATCTCGGCGCTGGCGCCACCGCCGGCGCGGCGAATTATCCCGCCAAGTACTCTTTCAGCAGCACCATCGCGAACTGTGGCAACGCGACAACGCCAGATTATGTCGTCTACAGCACGGGCTTAGCCGGGTCTTCGACACAGGCCAGCGTCGTGGCCTACGACAACATATACTCCGGATGCAGCGGCTTTGGTCCGGTTCCGTCCATGTACTGGGCGTACAACACCGGCGGCCAGATTCTTACTTCGCCCGTTCTCTCCAAGGACGGCTCGCAGGTCGCGTTTGTCGAAACCAGCGGCGGATTCGGCCTCCTTACCATTGTGCGGTGGGCGGCCGCTCCAAGCGACACCATCAGCAACCCCGAAACTCTCGCCGTCACACCCCCCGGTTCGTACCAAGGCTGCATCGCTCCCTGCATGACGCAGGTCCTCCTGAGGGACGGCTCGAACAACCAAACGGATGACACGACCTCGTGGGCTTTCTACGACTACAACAGCGATGTGGCATTTGTAGGCGGAGCGCTCGGCTGGCTTCACAAAATTACAGGTGTATTTAAGGGAACGCCGACGGAGGTCATCACGGGCGGGTTCCCCGTCCAGTTGAACACGACAACATGGCTCTCAAGCCCCGTGTTCGATGGTGTTTCCACCGTGTTTGTTGGCGATGCCAGCGGCTACTTGTACAGGGTCAACAGTTCAAACGGAGCCTTTGTCAGGTCTGGCCAGCTCGACTTTGGCACGGGACTTCTGGGGAGCCCCGTCGTGGATGTGACGAACGGCTTTGTGTACGCGTTCGCCTCCAGCGATGGCCTTAATGCTTGCCCTGGGGGTGTTTCCTGCGCGGCGGTCTACCAACTCAGCACCACATTCGGCGCGGTAACAACCGGGACGAAAGTGGTTGTCGGGAATAGCTTGGTGTACCCGGGAAGCACGCCCAATCCCCTGTTCGTCGGTGCCTTCGACAGTACATACTACAATTCCGTCGGCGCTAACGGGAACCTCTACGTTTGTGGCAATACCGGCGCGTCTCCGACCCTATATCAGATTCCCTTTACGGCCGGGGTTCCGGGAGCTAGCGTGGCAGTCACCACCCTAACGACCGCTTCTACCGCTGCCTGCTCTGGCGTTACCGACCTTCCCAACCCGAACACCGCGGGCGGTCCCTCCGAACGGCTCTTCGTCAGCGTCCAAGACAAGGGGATCGCCACTACTTGCGGTGGTGGTGGATGCATTTTCAACTTCGTAGACACACCCTGGAAGGCTTCCACTTCTTATGCTGTCGGTCAGCGGGTTCTCAGCAGCAATCTTGCCATCGAAACGGTGATTTCCCCAGGCACGTCCGGGGCGACAGCTCCCGGTTGGAGTAATTCCGCCGGCGGCACAACCACGGATGGCGGAGTTACCTGGATCGATGGAGGCGTGCTTTCGGCGCTTACCTCTGTCTGGCTGAGTTCCCACAATTACGCCATCCCGACCGACCACATTATCGACAGCAACGGTAATATCGAGGTCTCGACCACCCCGGGAACTTCCGGTTCAACGCCGCCGATCTGGAATACGACCCCTGGCGGTACGACTTCCGACGGCACCGATACGCTTGTATGGACCAACGCCGGGAAAGTACCCACCGCGGCGGCACCGGTTGCAGGAGGCACAAGCGGCCGACAACACCGTGGGGTCGGGTACATTGGCGGGCGCTTCTCAGATATACTTCACCACTCTGAGCAATCAGACTTGCGCGACATCAGGCGGCACTGGTGGCTGCGCTGTGCAGGTCTCGCAACCGGCATTACAATAGACAGAACAGAAACAGGTCCTCTTATGGCTATGAACGACACATCCATCGATAAACCCAGTATTCCAGTCACGCGGAAGCCGTACGAAAAACCGTCTTTCCGCTACGAACGTGTATTTGTGACCAGCGCCCTTTCTTGTGGAAAGACCATCGCCGAAGGGCAATGCTCGGGCCGCACCAGCGCATCGTGAAAAGTCTTCGGCAGGCCGGGCCAGCCAACCTGAACGCCCTCAAGTGCGAACTTGCGGGCGAGGTATTGCGCTCGTCTGGCAGTTTGCGCTTGCGGGTCACCGGGTGGAGCATGCTGCCCACGATTTGGCCGGGCGACACGCTCGTAGTCGAGTATGCCGCCAGCTCTGATGTCCTCGACGGCGATGTCGTCGTGTTCAGCAACGGTCGCCGGTTCGTTGCTCACCGCGTGGTAAAGAAGGCCAGCGGACCCGGAGATTCGATGGTTCAGACCCAGGGCGATGCGGAATCCCACCCAGATTCCCCTGTAGCTCACGACGAGCTTCTGGGAAAAGTTTCGTTCATCGTGCGCAACGGGAAGCTGGTGAAACCGGCTAGGAGCCTGCGCCTTCCCGAACGGGCGGTCGCGGCCATGTTTCGACGTTCGACTCTTTCTGCCCGTGTCGTTGTGGGCGTACACGGCCTGCGTCGAGCGTCACGGGTTCATGCGTCTCTGGTTCAAACGAAGTAGGATCGGATCCCCTTGCCCGAGTTAGCCACCGAAATCGAACGTCTCAACCTCGTCATTGAAATCGGGGGCATGCCCGTGCGCGTGCTGACCACGGACCCGGATTTCCTGGCCATGCTGCACGACCGCTACGCCGGGTTTGTTTCATCTTCCGAACATGCCGAGATCGAATTCGACGTCGACCTGAGGCCGCCGGGCCCTTCTGATCCCAACGCCCCTGTCAGTGTGACTCAACATCTTGGCAAATGGACGTTCGAGCGCGGAGATTTTCGCGCCGAGTGGAAACCCGCATCGCGCACCGGATTGATTCGACAGACCGCCAATCCCTATTCCATCGACGCCGTGCTGCGCATTGTCCACACGCTCGTGCTGGCCCGCCAGGGAGGCTTCCTGATGCACTCCGCCAGCGCCATCCGCAATGGCAAGGCGTTCCTGTTCGCCGGAGTCTCCGAGGCCGGCAAAACGACCATCTCCAGACTCGCCCCTCCCGACGCCACGCTCCTGACCGACGAAATTTCTTACGTGCGCCAGCAGGGTTCCGGCTACGTTGCCTTCGGCACTCCCTTTACTGGTGAACTGGCCAAGCTCGGCGAAAATGTTTCCGCGCCGATCGCGGCTCTATACCTTCTGGCCAAGGGTTCTGAGAATCGCATCGACCCCATCCCCCCAGGAGAAGCGACTCGATCTCTGCTTGCTAATCTTCTCTTTTTCGCGGAGGATGAGGAACTTGTGCAATCGACGTTTCATTCCGCCTTTGAGTTCGTAAGCCGGGTCCCGGTGTCCCGCCTTACTTTTGTGCCCGATGCCCGGGTCTGGGAGTTGATCGGATGAGCAGGCTCTACGTTGCGCGCAATCCGCGGGTCGCGGCCCGCAGTCTCGACGGCGAAATGATGATTATGTCGGGCCGGGATTCCACCCTCTTTACCTTAAACAAGACGGCGACCATCCTGTGGCAATCCGCCGACGGCACCACCCCGCTCGACGAAATCGTCGAGCACCGCATCTGTACCGAGTTCGAGGTAGCGCCCGCCGTGGCGTTGCAGGATGCCGAGACCGTGGCACGCGAACTGGCCAGCCATGAGATACTGCAAATCTCAGAAGAACCCATTCCGCCGCGGAACGCCGTGACCGGAGAATCCCGATGAGCTCCCTCCTGGCGGAGATGGCCGACAAGGCGCTGAATCTGAACATTCCGCTCAGCGTCCACCTCGACCTCACCTACCGCTGCAACGAGCGCTGCGTCCACTGCTATCTCGATCATGACGATCATGGCGAGATGACCACCGCCGAAATCAAGCATCTGATGGACGAGATGGCCGATGCCGGAGTCTTCATCCTGACTCTCAGCGGCGGCGAAATTTTTCTGCGTAAGGATTTCTTCGAACTCCTCGAACACGCCCGCCGTCTGATGTTTTGCGTGAAGCTCAAGACCAACGCAATGCTGATTCGCGAGCGCCAGGCGGCTCGGCTCCGCGACCTCAACGTCGAGTCCATCCAGATCAGCATCTACTCGCACCGTCCGGAAGTGCACGATGCCATCACACTGGTTCCAGGCTCGCTCAAACGCTCTCTCGACGCCATCCGCTTCCTCAAGTCCCAGGGTCTGAAGGTCATCATGGCCAACGTTTTGATGACCGAGAACATGCAGGACTATCCGGGCGTTCGCGCCCTGGCCCAGGAAATGGGCGTTGAATGCACGCTCGATCCGACCATCACCCCCATGATGGACGGCAACCGCTCCACCGTCGCCTTGAACGTGGACCAGAGTGTGCTCCGCCAGGTTTTCCGCGATCCAGCCTTGGTTGGGAATGCGGACGAGTTTTGCGCGATCCCGCCACCCGCGGGCGAGAGCGAACTCGAATCCATTCCCTGCAGCGCCGGCCACACCGCCTGCTATGTTTCGCCCTATGGCGATGTCTTCCCTTGCGTCCAGTTCCCGCTTCCCACGGGAAACGTCCGGCAGCAGCGCTTTGTCGACATCTGGCGCCATTCGGAGAAGATGAACGAGGTCCGCTCCATCCGGCTCAAGGATCTGACGACCTGCACATCCTGCACCCACGTTTCGAATTGCACGCGCTGTCCCGGCCTCGCCTTCACGGAAGGCAATATGCGCGGGCCCTCATCGCAGGATTGTGAAAAATCATTCGTGCGAACCGGAGTTCCCTCGGCCAACATGATCGCCAACAAGAACTCCTGGGCCAACCTAAGGAAGGCAAATCTGGTACAGATTCAGGCGCTTCCAGCCACGGTTGGCGCGTCGCCGGCTGGCGCGATCGCGTGATCTGGACTTGCTCTCTCCGGACGAACTGATAACATGCCCGGTACTGGCGCCACACTCGAAGCCGAGTGGTCCTTCCTTCAAGCGGCATGTTCCGAAATTTCTCGCCAGCAAAAGATAGACCGCATCCGTCTTCTGTCGCGCCAGTCTATCCGCTGGAACCTTCTGCTCGACCTTGCCGATCGTCACGGCACTCAGCCTCTTCTCTATCAGGCCCTCGTTGGCATTGAGGACGCCGACGCCGATGTCGTTCCTCCTGCTGAGATGTCCGCTCTGAAGCAACACTATCAGATCAACCTACACAAAGCCCTCTTTGTGGCACGCGAGTTAATTCACATCGTTGAGCACTTGTCCGCACTCGGCATTGAAGTCATGCCCTACAAAGGCGTGGCCCTCGCGGAAATGGCCTACGGCGACATTGCACTGAGGCATGCCGGTGACATTGACCTGCTGATCCGCCCGCAGGACTTCCCGAGCATCCGCGACGCCGCCCGCGAACTCGGCTACACGCCCCACCTGTCTCTCTCTCCGGCAGAGGAACGCGCTTATCTGAAATCCGGATACGAATGTGCTTTCGACGGTGCCGCAGGTCCCAACCTCCTCGAAGTTCAGTGGGCCATTCAGCCCAGCTTTTACGCAGTTGACTTCGACATGCACGCCTTGTTCCAGCGAGCCGTCACGGTCTCCGTCGCCGGACATCCCATGAAGACGCCCTCAGCCGAAGATTTGCTTCTGGTACTGTCAGCGCACGCTGCCAAGCACGTCTGGGGCCGCCTCGTCTGGCTCTGCGACATCGCGCGCATCATGGGCCTCCCCACCCTGGATTGGACCTGGATCGCATCGCAGGCGAAATCCCTGGGAATCGTCCGCATTCTGCGCGTCACCATGCTTCTGGCGAACCGACTTCTAAGCGCAACCATTCCGGCGGCTGCGCAAGCGAGTCTCCCGGAAGATCCGGGCACGCAGGCGCTGGTGGATGAGATTCAAACTCATATTGCCAGCGAGGGCGTTTTCAACGTCGAGTCGCTAGCCTACTTTCGCCTCATGATGCGTCTGCGCGAACGGCCGCTCGATCGCTTGCGACTTCTGCAGCGTCTTGCCCTCACGCCCGGACCAGGCGAATGGCAAGCCATCCGTCTGCCCGCGCCGCTCTTCCCGCTGTATCGACTGGTGCGCCTCTCCCGCCTGGCAGCGAGATTCGTCCGCTCTTAACACCTGTTGTGGCCGCTGGCAATTCTCTGGAGCTGCTGATTCCTGGAACTGCGATTCTCGGACGGCTGACTTTGGGACGGCTGATTCTTGGACGGCTGATTTTGGGTGGCGCAGCGCTTTCAGCGCTGCGAGAAAGTTGTCCTTTCACTGAGGGCTTTAAGCCCCCGAGGTACCTGACCTTCGTCTTCAGTAGCCCACTAGAGAGTTGGGACCCGCCGCCATCTTCCACTCCCGCAAATACAGGGCGTACATCGTCGCGCATCCGATCAGCGGTACCGCCAGCCCCGCCTTGAGGCTGCCGAAATGATTCGACGAAACGCCCACCATCCACGGCATCAGTCCCCCGCCGATATTCGACAGCGTGAACATCACAGACCCAAGCCGCGCCGACGCGGTCCCAAACTTCACAGACAACAGCGAAATCGTAATGGGATAAACATAAGAGAGCCCCATCCCCGCCAGGCAAGCACTCACCACCACCCCACGCAGTCCATGCGATAAGACAAGACCGCCCATACCCGCACAAGCCACCAGCAGTCCGATCTGCACCAGCCGGATTTCGTCAGCCAGCCGTAACAACATCGGCGCCAAAATTCTACCGAGGAGCATCGCCGCATAAAAAAATGAAGGAGTCATCAGCGCCATCGCCGGCGTCAGGTTCCCGAGGCTCTTCGCGTACGATGCAACCCAGCCCCCGAAGCCGTTCTCGACGCCAACGTAAAGAAAGAAGAGGGCCGCCAACATCAGCAAAGAGCCGTGCCCCCATGGAATCGCCAGGCCCGTCTTCTGGGCAGCATGCGTTTTCGCCGACGGCTCAACAATGGACGCCGGCATGGCCGCGATCCCAATCGCCATCAGCAGCGCGAAACCCGCCACCGCGCCGAGGAAGAGAGGAACTTGGTGGACCTTCACCGCCGCCGCCACCAGAAACGGACACGCCACAGCGCCCGCGCTCCAACAGAAATTCAACAGATTCAGCGTCGCGCTGCGTCGCCCGGGATTCACTTCCGCCACCAGCAGGTTCGCCGCCGGCACCGCCAGCCCCAGCCCTCCTCCATACGCACCAATGCAAAAAATCCCCAGCACCTTGGGACCGGTGAGCAGCAGACCCACTCCTGCACTCATCAACAGAAGTCCCGTCTTGATTGCAAATCGGAATCCCCAGCGCGAAACCAGCACGCCCGAAAGGGCAACCGCCAAGGTCGACGCCAAGTACTGCGCAGTAAACAGGGCTCCCGCCTGGGAATAATTCAACGACCATCGCGCCGACAAAGTCGGCAGCATCGGCCCCAGAAGTACGGTCGCGATCCCGATCGGCACAAACGACGCGTACGCAGCGAACGTAAGCGCCTTGGCTGAGGTTGAGGCGTTGGGTGAGTCAGAGGGGGGCATGAATGGCGAGGACGCTCTGCCGCTACTATATCGGAACCGTTACCCTAGGAAGCCCCCGGAGCCTTCGCCGTCGATTCCCGCACGACTAGTTCCGGCTCAATCGCAATGTCCGAAGGGTCTTCGTTCTTTCCCTCAATTCGTTCCAACAGGACCTGCGCCGCCACTTCTCCCATGCGGTTCAACGGCTGTTGCACCGTGGTTAGGCTCGGAGTATGAAACGCAGCCCCCGGAATGTCGTCGAAACCCATCACTGAGATATCCTGGGGAACCCGCAGTCCTTGTTCCAGGATCGCCCGAATCGCGCCGATCGCCGAAATATCGTTGTAGGCAAACAGCGCCGTAAACGGCTTCTTGCGCGCCAGCAGTTGCTTGGTAAACGGATAGCCCAACATCGGCGTTGGATCGTCCGTATCGATCTGCACCGTCAGCTCGGGATCGATCTTCATCCCAATCTCCGCCGCCACCTGGCAAATCGCATCCCAGCGGTCTTTCGCATCCGAACTCACCGGATTGCCCTTCATGAAGGCGACGCGCTCGTGGGATAGATCCTTGAAGTGGTTCAGCGCCAACCTCGCGGCCCGCAGGTGATCGAGCGTAATGTTGGTGACGCCCTTCAACTTCTTGTGGCCGGCAATGGCAACCGTAGGCAGCGCGGGCGCCTCCTGCACGGTCGTGTCCACCGTGATGATGCCCTCGACGCCGCGCTCCGACAGCAATTGCGAGTATCGATTCAGCAGCACGGGGTCGTGCCGGTGCACCACCGTCAGGAAGAAATAATCGCGCTTCCTCAAATACTGCTCAATGCCGCTGATGATCGGCGAGCTGTAGGAGTCGCCAATCTCTTCCGCGATTACTCCGATGGTGTAGGTGCGCTTGTTGCGCAGCGTGCGGGCAAAAAAATTGGGCCGGTAGTTGAGTTCCTTGGCGGCCGCGTGGATCCGGTTCTTGGTCTCCTGCGGAATGGATCGCGCCGAAGGCGAATCGTTCAGAACCGCTGATACCGTCCCTGGAGTCAGTCCAATATGTTGGGCGACGGCCTTGAGGGTAACGACCTCTGGTTTTTGGCCAGGCTTCTTGATTTGCCCCATGATCGCTTAAATCGTTTTAGTCCTGAATTCCGTGAAACATGTTAACAAATGCCGGAACCCTGTCAGTGATTCCGCATACGTTGTCATTCTGAGCGAAGCGAAGAACCTATCCACTCTCTCAGCGCTCCCTCAGGCCTTGGCGTATCGCTGGCTGTTCGGCTTCGACCCGCTCAAAGCAAAGAACAGAATGTACAGATAACAAATCACCGGCAGGAAGAACGCGTGATGAATCCCGATCCGATCGGCAATCCACCCTTGCGCCACCGGAATAATTGCTCCGCCAACAATCGCCATGATCATGACTCCGGAACCGTCCCCGGTGAGCGGTCCGAGTTCAGCCACACCCAGCGTGAAGATGCTCGGGAACATGATTGAGTTGAAGAAGCCGACGAGGATGATGCTGTACATCGCAGTGTGTCCCGTCGTCAGCATGGAGATTGCCACCAAGGCAGCCGCGCACACTGCGCAGATTCCCAGCAGTCCCCGCGTGCTCATCTTCTGCAGAAGTGCGGAGCCGATAAATCGCCCGACCATTGCGCCGCCCCAGTAGAAAGCCACAAAGCTCGCGGCAACTTTTTCCGTAAGGCCGCCAATCTCCGGCTGCGTAAAGTAGTTCACCAGGAAACTCCCGATCGAAACCTCGCCGCCGACATACACAAAAATGCCGATTGCGCCGAAGATCAAGCTGGGGTGGTTCCAGATAGAGTCGTTCACTTTCTCGCCGACTTTGTGTTGAGCGTGCTCGATCTTCGGCAACTTGAAGCTGCCGATGGCAAGGGCCAGCACGACCAGCGCAATACCCAGCCCCACATACGGCGTCTTGACCGTCGCAGCTTCGTGCAATCGGTAAGCTTGTAACACGTCGGGCGCCATCGCTCTTATATCCGCCATGGTCTTCGGGGCCGCGCTCAGAATCAGCAGACCGCCGAAAAACGGCGCCAGGAAAGTCCCCAGCGAGTTAAACGCCTGGGTCAGATTCAACCGGCTCGAGGCGGTCTCGGGTTTCCCCAACACCGTGACGTAAGGATTGGCCGCCACCTGAAGGCAGGTGATCCCGGCCGCAAGCACGATCAACGCTCCTAGAAATAATGGGAACGACGGAACCATCGCGGCCGGCACAAACAGAAAAGCTCCCAGACCCATGGCGAGCAACCCGACCACCATCGACCGCTGGTAGCCGATCGCGTCGACGATTCTGGCGGATGGTAACGAGAAAACGAAATAGGCTCCAAAGAACGCAAACTGAATCAACATCACCTGCGCGTAGCTAAGGTCGAAAATCGACTTCAGATGCGGAACCAGAATGTCATTCAGGCAGGTCAGAAACCCCCACATGAAGAAGAGCGTGGTCACCGTAGCCAGCGGAGCAGCATAGCTCTGCCCCGTGTCCGGCGCCGAAGTCCTGGTAGAAGTGTTGGGGGCCGTGATTGCCATGAGTGCTGTATCCACCCTCCGAAGATTGTTGCAACCAGATCGTACGAATCGACGAACGCGCCATCATAGCATCGCCAGAGGGCCGATTTACGCATTTTTCTTCACGCCATATCGAATTGATACTCTACAAAATCGTTTCTCCTAGCTTGACATTCCTTTACCCTTGCTGGAGACTGCACTGTTTCCACCCCTTGGCATCTCTCAGAATCAGGCCATCATGCGCACACCTGTACTCTTCGCAGTCGCCTCCGTCCTCTTCATGCTCATCCCACTCACACTCCTTGCCCAAACCGCCGCCCCGCCCGTGGTCGTCTTCGCGGAACTCGGATTTCCCGCCGCCGACACGGCCGCTCCTACTCCGCAACAGCTCGCCGCGTTGTTCCCCATAGCACAGGAGGCCGGCGCCGAACACCTTCGCGATGCCCTCGCAGCGCCCACCACGCGACTCCTGATCCTTCCCAACGGCTCCGCCTTTCCCGAAGAGGCCTGGCCTGGCATCAAGCAGTTCCTCGATCGCGGAGGCAATCTCTTGGTCCTCGGCGGGATGCCTTTCACGCGCGCCGCCTATCGCGACCGCGCCGGCTGGCATCTCCGCGATTACAGCGTTCGCTGCATCCGTCCGCTCATGATCGACCAGTACCAGGACACTCCCGGCTCCGACGGCCTGCAATTCCAGCCCAATTCTGAAATACCATTGCAACTGCCGGCCTTTACCTGGAAGCGCGCGTTCAGCCCCGTGATCCGCCTCAGCGCCGTCGATCTGTACCACCGCGGTGGCGCCGCCGGTTCCCTAGACGCCCGCCTCGACACTCTCGCCTGGGGAGTCAAAGACGGCCGCAAGCTCTCGGCCCCTGTTCTGCAGGTCGATCACTACCGCAACGGATTCGATGGCGGGCGCTGGATCTTCGTCAACGCGGAGCTCTCCCGCGACTTCTTCGACAACGCTGTACTGCTGCAATCCCTCGCCGACCGCGCATTGCAAGGCGCCGAAGAATTCACCGTTCGCCCCGCGTTGCCGCTCTATCTCCACGGCGAGCCCATAGAACTGCAAGTCCAATGGCAAGCGGCGGCGCAACCGAAGGCGGCCGTTTCTGTGAAGATCACGTCCTTCCCCGAATCACAGCCCTCAAATCGCTCGACCATCACGGCAACCCCCGGCGATCCCGTCGTGCTGCCATCTCCTGAAGGCAAGGGCCTCTACATCATCGAAGCGCAGTTGCTCGAAGGCGACCGCGTCCGCACCATCTATCACTCCGCCTTCTGGATCCGCGACGAATCCTCCCTGCGCTCCGGCCCACACCTCGGCGTCAATCACGACTACTTCGAACTCGATGGCCATCCCCTGGCCGTCGTCGGCACCACATACATGTCGAGCGAGGTCCAGCGCCTCTACTTCGAGCATCCCAACGTTTACGTCTGGAACCAGGATCTCGCCCAGATTCACGATGCCGGACTCAACATGATCCGCACCGGCTGGTGGACCGGCTGGGACAAGTTCTCCGACGAAAACGGTCAGCCCTACGAACGCACCCTGCGCACTCTCGAAGCCTATCTAATGACCGCGCGCAAATACGGCCTGCCAGTGCAGTTCAACTTTTTCGCCTTCCTGCCCGATGTTCTCGGAGGCGCCAATGCCTTCCTCGATCCCCAAGCCGTCCGCCGCCAGCAGACGCTGATCTCCTCGGTCGTCGCGCGCTTCCACGACGTGCCTTACCTGGCCTGGGATCTCATCAACGAGCCCAGCTTTTCCCAGCACCTCTGGAGAACGCGCCCCAACGGCGACCCCATCGAACTCGCCGCCTGGAATCATTGGCTGAGCGAGCGCTATCCCGATCGCGCGAAGCTAGCCGCGCTCTGGGATGTCACGCCCGGTTCCGTCGCTGGCTCGATTTCGCTTCCCACCGAAGAGGAATTCTCCGCCCGCGGCATCTACACCGGGACCAACTCGCTCCGTCTGAACGACTACTTCCTCTTCGCGCAAGAGTCTTTCGCGCACTGGGCGCGCACTATGCGCGACACCATCCGCGCCGCCGGCTCGCAGCAACTCGTCACCGTTGGCCAGGACGAAGGCGGCATTCAAGACCGTCTCTCGCCCGCCTTCTGGGGCGCTTCTGTCGACTTCACCACCAACCACTCCTGGTGGCTCAATGATCAAATCCTGTGGGATTCCCTCGCCGCCAAGCAGCCCGGCAAAGCCATGCTGATTCAGGAAACCGGCCTGCAACGGGAGTTGAATCTCGACGAGATCGCTCGCCGCACCACGGAAAGCGAAGCCGCTCTCCTCGAACGCAAAGTTGCTGCATCGTTCATTCAAGGTTCCGGCGCCATCGAATGGCTCTGGAACACGAACTCCGACATGACGGAGAGCAACGAAACCCCCATCGGCGCCGTCCGCACCGATTACACCGAAAAGCCCGAGGCCGCGCTCCTCCGCGCCTTCGCCCAATTCGCTCCGTCGCTGCAGGAGCATCTCCGAGAGCCGCAGCAGCCGTCGATCGCAATCGTCACCTCGCAAGCCGCTCAGTACAGCGCGATCGCGGAGTTCCAACTCGCCGCACAGCAGAACGCAGTTCGCGCCCTGGCGTATGACACTCACTTGTCCGCGTACGTGATAGCCGAAAATCAAATCGACAAACTAGGCACACCGAAGCTCGCGATCCTTCCCTCGCCCCAAGCGCTGGGCGAAAAAGCATGGCAGGCACTACTGATCTATGTCGACGCGGGAGGAAACCTCCTCGTCACCGGCCCCGTCGACCGCGACGAACACTGGCAAATTGTCCACCGCGCCGCCGATCTCGGACTCCCCTCCCACGTCGAACCGCTCACCTATCACAACGCCGCGATCAGCCTCGGCACCCGCTCCTTGTCTCTCGCTTTCGGGCAGCCGCAGCAGACCTGGCTCGACTCGCTGCACTTCGACGATGGTTCTACTCTGAAAGAAATCGCTCACGGCAAAGGCCGCATCTTCTGGACGTCCTATCCAGTGGAACTCTCCGAAGACCCGCACTCGACGGCCGACCTCTACGCCTACGTTACAACTCGCCTGAACATCCCCCAGATGTTCACCCAGCAATCGCCGCTTCCCCCGGGCGTGCTCGTATTTCCGACTGTGCTCGCTGACTCCGTGCTCTACGTCCTCGTCTCCGACTCCGCGAGCGACACAAACATCAGCCTGCGCGACCAGGCCACCGGCGTGCCGATCGCGTTTTCGCTGCCCGCTGAACACGCCGCGATTGCAGTGCTTGGCAAGAAGGAAAAGAAAATCGTCGCTCGTTATGGGTTCTGAGCGTTTGGAGGCTTGGTTTTGACCGGCGTTCCCGAAGAGGTCCGAGTTTAGCCGACCGTGAGCATTTGAGGAATCGTGACAAACTCGTAGCCGTCCGACTTGTAGCGCGAAATCAAATGATCGGTGGCAGCGACCGTCTGGGAGCGGTCGGCGCCCATCTGTTTGTGGCTGCCGTCATGTAGCAGGATGACGTCGCCACCGCGAATCTGTCTGCTCACCTTGCGCTCGATCACGGCGGACGGCGGCGCGTTCCAGTCGTAGCCGGTCACATTCCACATAATCGGTTCGAGCCCCAGCTCGCGAGCCACCCGCAGCACCGCGGGCCGTCGACCGCCGAACGGAGGGCGGAAGAGATTGGAATGCTCTCCAACGGCATCTTGTAGGGCAGAGCGGCAATCGGAGAGTTCCTGGCGAACTTCAGCGACGCTCGTCAAAGTCAGGAGTGGATGCGTGAACGTGTGGTTGCCTACGACGTGTCCGGCCTTGACGACCTCACGGGCTATCTCCGGTCGTTGCTGGACGTAGCGTCCGATCAGAAAAAAAGTTGCGTGCACGTCGTATTTCGCCAGTACCTCGAGCAGGCGCAGCGTGTGCGGATCGTTGGGCCCGTCGTCATAGGTGAGTGCGAGTTGCTTGGTACCACGAGACAGGCCCGTGAAGGTGCGGCCATACCACTGCCCGGTGGGCGCCATAGACTGATATCCGGCGGCGACAGCGGCAGTAGCGGCGGCTCCAGCTAGGGCGAGGCCAAGCATGCAGGGATTGTAATTGTTGATGGATGACTCTTGATTGCTGATTGCCTGTGAGGTTTCAAGATTTTCAATCAGCAATCAACAATCAGAAATCATCAATAGGTACTGTTAACTCTTCCCGCAATTGCCACTCAGCCTCATCCGAGATATCCTCTGAATTCCGAGACATCGCACGAACTCATGGCCAATCTTTTCGAACTGCCCCGGTACATTGCTGTGGAGGGACCCATCCGCGTGGGCAAGAGCACCTTGGCGCGCATTCTGGCCGAGCGCCTGAATGCCCAGCGCGTGATGGAACCGGACGCAAATCCGTTTCTGGATTCCTTCTATGAAGGAGACCGCGGAGCCGCGTTTCAGGCGCAGTTCACTTTTCTGGTGCGGCGCTTCGAACAGTTGCAGGCTCTGGATTTGGCCCCGCGGTCGCAGAAGATCGTGGTCTCGGATTTTATTTTCGAAAAAGACAAGCTCTTCGCCTGCCTCAATCTCACCGACCACGAGCTCGACACGTACAATCGCTACTACAATCATTTCCGCGAGTTGCTGCCCACGCCCGACCTGGTGATTTATCTGCAAGCCACGCCTGAGGTGCTGAAAAAGCGGCTCAAGAAGAAAAATGCGCCCAGCGAGCGCGCGGTAAGCGACGAGTATCTGGAAGAAGTGGTCAAAGCCTACGAGCACTTCTTTTTTCACTACACCTCGTCGGATCTGCTGATCGTCAATACGTCCGAGATCGATTTCGTCGACCGCAATGAAGACTTGCAGGAACTCCTGCGCAAGGTAACAGAGCCAATCAAGGGGACGCAGTACTTCTTGCCGCTCGGCGGCCAGGACGCGGTGGGGGCGTGAAGTTTGAGCCCCCAGTATCATCTTTGTTTTGTTAAGCTTGCGGGCTTCTATTACAGTAGTCGACGCCTGCCCTTTTCCCGGCTACAATACCCCCAGCGTCATCCAAAAGCTGTAGACGCCACGATGCGTGCACAGGCTCTATCCGCCAGAGGCGGAGGGGCACTGGAGGACATCATGAGCTTGACCCCTATTGGCGAGCCTCGCCATAAGGTTACGACCGCGACTCTCCGGGATCAGAAACTCCACCACGAACCCATCACTTGCCTCACCGCCTACGACTACGCCTCAGCGCGTCTGGTCGACGAGGCCGGCATCGACATGGTGCTGGTCGGCGATTCGCTGGCGCAAACCATGCTCGGCTACGAGAACACGCTCTCGGTCACCATGGACGAGATGCTGCATCACGTAAAAGCCGTGCGCCGCGGCGTGAAGAACGCGCTGCTGGTCGCCGACATGCCTTACGGTTCGTACCAGCTCGACTCCAAAAATGCCCTCAGCAATGCGGCTCGCTTTGTGAAGGAAGGCGGCGCCGAGGTCGTGAAGATCGAAGGCGGCGAGAAGCGCGCCGACCTCATCCGGCAGATTATCGATGCCGAGATTCCCGTCGCCGGCCACATCGGCCTAACGCCGCAGTCGGTCAACGTGATGGGCGGCTACAAAGTTCAGGGGAAGAGCCTGAGCGGGATCGAGCAACTCATGCGCGATGCCGTGGCCCTCGACCGTGCCGGGGTGGCGTGTCTCTATCTCGAGGGCATCCCGCGAGAAGTGGCGGCGATGATCACGGGCGAGATCAGCGCCCCGACGATCGGCATCGGTGCTGGCCCCGAGTGCGACGGGCAGGTGCTGGTGTTTCACGACATCCTGAACCTGACGTTCGGGCCTCCGGCAAAGTTTGTGCGGCGCTACGGCGATGCCGCGGCGCTGATCACCAACGCCGTGCAGGCATTTCGCGCGGACGTGCGGTCGCACCAGTATCCGGCGGACGAGGAGTCGTACCATCTGCCGAAGGAGACCAAGGCCGGGCTCGATACAGTGCTTGCGCGGAAGCGGGCCATGGGACGATAGACGATAGACGATAACGGCGGAACAAAGCTGGCCGCGATCCCGTACCTTGATACAGGCGTAGTCGCGCCCCGCTGGTGCTAATGCCAGATTGCACCCGATGGTGCTAGGCTATGGAAAAGGAGGGGCTCCATGGTTCTCTCAATGATTTTCTTCCACTTCTTCTTCGGCTTGCCGTTCGTGATGTATTTCTTGCCGTCGATCATTGCGCTGGCCCGGAGCAAGCGCGACCTCCTCGCGATCTTCCTGCTCAACTTGTTCCTGGGATGGAGCATCATCGGATGGATCGTCGCGCTGGTTTGGGCGGCGAAGAACGACGTCCCCGCGATGGCGAGGTAACTTCGGCCCCGTGATCGGCAAGTCTGTTCGCATCGGGGTGTCGGCGGTTGTGCTGGCGGGGATCTCTCTCGTGGCTTGTTCTTCACACGAGGATGCCGCGAAGCCTCCCGCGCCTGAGGTCGTGTTGCAGGCCATTCCCGCGGCGGATCAGGCTCAAGTCGAGCGCATTCGCGACATGAAAAACTGGCGCAACCCTTACCTCATCGTTCGCCCCGACGGCGTGGCTTTGCTGGATGCCGCCGATAGTGCGGAGATCCGGCTGAAGCCCGCCGAGTTGCTTCCAGCGCTGGCGGCGCTGCCCGCATCGAATTGGCCCTACGGACGCGTAGTAGCGGCGACCGAGAACGCCAAAGCTTCCGCGCAGGACCAAGTGGAAATCCGCCGAAACCGGGGCATCGTGGGTGGAATGCTGCAGGGCGCGCACGTCGCCATCAAATGGGTGCCGTCATCATGAAACGAAGTCGCGCCCAGTGAATCCATTCTTGAAAGTCCGATCTTGAAAATCTGCACTACCATTCACGAAATGAGGGCCTCGTCTCGCGAGGCGCGACGCGCCGGCAAGCGGCTAGGATTTGTTCCAACCATGGGGGCCCTGCATGAGGGCCACCTCTCGCTGGTGCGGGCGGCGCGCACGTCGTCCGATGTTGTGGCAGCTTCGATCTTCGTCAACCCGACGCAGTTTGGACCTACCGAGGACCTGGCGAAGTATCCGCGATCCTTCGAGCATGACTGCGAAATGCTGGAGCGTGAAGGCGTGGAACTGTTATTCGCGCCGATGGTGGAAGAGATGTATCCGGCGGGCGCGGTGACCTGGGTGATCGTGGAAGGCTTGAGTGAAAAGCTCGACGGACGCTCGCGGCCCGGTCACTTTCGCGGCGTCACGACGGTAGTGGCAAAGCTGTTTCACGCTGTCGAACCAGACGCGGCGTTTTTCGGTCAGAAAGATGCGGCGCAGGTCGCCATTATCCGCCGCATGGTCAGCGATCTGAATCTGCCGGTTGAGATTGTGGTTTGTCCCATTGTCCGCGAAGCCGACGGGCTGGCCATGAGTTCGCGCAACGCCTATCTTGATCCCGAACAGCGAAAGCAGGCGCTGGTGCTGCACCGTTCGCTGCAGCGCGTGCAGACGCTGGTGGAAGCGGGAGAGAAGAACGCAACTAAACTCCGGTCCTCTGGCCTCGAGGAATTTGCACGAGAGAGTTCCGTGCGCCTCGACTACTTCGAAGTCGTGAATCCAGATACGCTCGACCCTGTCGAGGACGTGTCACGTGGCGCTCTGCTCGCGGTCGCAGCCTATCTCGGCAACACCCGGCTGATCGACAACCTTCTTCTGCGCTCTGCCTGAGCGCCCACCGGCGCCAATCAGGCGTGCCTCGCGCCCGCCATTCTAGTACGAGTCGAGGTAATCCGGGTTGTCGGACCACCACGGGCTGTAATAGTACGGTGGCCAGGCCCAGAAGGGACTCCAACCGAATCCCCAGCCCCATCCGCAACCCCAACATCCCCAACCGCCGCCCCAACCCCAACCGCCGCCCCAACCCCAACCGCCGCCNNCTCGCCACCCCATCCCCAACCTCCACCCCAGCCTCGGCCCCATCCCCGGCCACCACCCCACCCGTAACGGCCGCCGTTCCAGCCAGCGCCGTGAAAGTTCAGGCTACCAGCTCCGACAAAGCCAGCATGGTTGATCGATGCGTGCGCCGTCGTTCCCATTGCATTGTGGGCGCCTCCGAAGCCGTGCCAATTGCCGTCAGCAATGCGCGAGCTGCGCCCCGAGGCCATGCCCCCGCCGCGAGAAGCGCCCACTGCTCCGCCGCGAGATGGAGACATGCCACCGCTCCCTCTCGCAAACGAGTGGAATCCCGGGGAAGTGTTCCGCACGCCTCGGCCCTGGGAGGACCAAGCTCTTCCAGCACCGGAACCGCCATAGTGGCCGCCGCCATACATGCCGCCGCGATACCCACCGCCGTGATAGCCGCCGTAGGAGGATCCGCCATGGAAGCCGCCACCCCCATAGCCACCACCGTGGTAGCCACCGCCCCCGCCGCGGTAGCCGCCCCCGCCCCCGCCGTGGTAGCCTCCTCCACCGCCGCCGTGGGAACCTCCACCGCCGCCTCCACCGTGACCGCCACCATGTTGGGCGAAAGCGGTAAGCGGCAGGCAAACAATCATGAGTGAAGCGACACCTGCGAGAAGAGACTTCAGCAAGGTGGATTTCCGCATATCAGTACCCTCCACCGAAACGGCGGTTGGATGCCCGGGAGGACTAGCCGCCTTTATTAATCTTACCCCTATTTGGAACCCTATTCCAGGCTGGAAGTTGTCCAAATACGGTGAGAAATCAGGCCTGCCGGCAGAAGGTGTGGAGAGGTTGTGAGGCTCCCCGGCCCATTACAACGACCGCAGTCGGGCGGTTGCGGGAGCTACCTGCGAAGCTTCAGAGTAAGCCGGATCTCAAACACGCTGGGCCACAGTTTCCCTGTAACAAACAGCCGTTTCCCCGAGGGATCGTAAGCGATGCCGTTGAGCACGGCTTCCGGTTCGAGACGATAGACGGAGCTGAGCAGTCCGCTGAGGTCGATCCACCCCACGATCTCCCCGGTCTGCGGAGAAATCCGGGCAATGCGATTCGTGTGCCAGACATTGGCGAAAATCTGTTCTTCCACGAACTCCAGTTCATTCAATTCATCGACCGCCGTCGATCCATCGTGAACCTTGAGACAGCGCTTCTCCTGAAACGTCTCCGGATCCAGAATGCGAATCTCCGCCGTGCCGTCACTCAAGAAAAGTTCGCGGCCATTGGTCGCCAGTCCCCAACCTTCTCCGGAGTACGAGACTTTCCGCAGCAAGCGGAAGTCTTTGACGTCATAGGCGAAACCCACGCCTGACTGCCACGTGAGCTGGAACACCTGGTCTCTGACAATGGTGACCCCTTCGCCGAAGAATTCAGCCCCTAGGTTGGCCCGCTGAAGGACCTCGCCGGTTTCGAGCCGCACTTTGCGCAGTGAGGACTGGCCGTTGCGCCCCGTGCCCTCATACAGGAATCCGTCGCGATACGCGAGACCCTGCGTGTACGCCGAGGTGTCATGCGGAAACACTCGGACGACAGTAAAGGTGTACTCGGGAGGCGCGTTCTTCGAAACACGATGAGAAGTCTGTCCGGCCAAAAACGGACAACCGCCCATCAAAAGAGAACAAACGATCAGCGACAAGAAGATTCTCTTCATTCCCCTGGACCGCGGCTATTATCGCATCGCTAAGGCACAGAGATTCTTCTCCACTGCATGCGCTGGACGCACCGACGCTAGTGGGGAAATGGCAGAAGTAACAGCAGTCACGGGAACCCATCATGCGCTTCCCGGAGCCTGCGTCTACTGGCGCACCGGGGGCGATTCGTAAGATAGCCTGTAGTATTGTTTCCTGCGAGATGGCGAACACCTTCCCCATCCTTATTTCCGTGGTGCCGGACGACGCCGGCAAGCGTCTCGATCAACTCCTGGCGGCGCACCTCGACGTGAGTCGCGCGCGAGTGCAGCAGCTGATCTCCGAGCAAAAAGTGCTGGTGAATGATGCGCCCGCGAAGGCATCGCTGAAGCTGCGGGGCAGCGAGCGCATCACGGTGCTCGGCTCGGCTGAGCGCCCTCCGCTGCGCGCCATGGCCGAAGAGATTCCGCTCGACATCGTCTACGAAGACGACGATCTGGCCATCATTAACAAGGCCGCCGGAATGATGGTGCATGCGGGCGCCGGAGCCACCGAGGACCAGCGCAATCGCGGCACGCTGGTGAACGCGCTATTGCATCACTTCGCAACCCTGTCGGCCGTCGGCGGCGAGATGCGACCGGGAATCGTGCACCGCCTCGACAAAGAAACCAGCGGCCTCATCGTCGTTGCGAAAAATGACGAAGCGCACCGCAAGCTGGCGGAGCAGTTCGCCCGGCGCGAAGTGAAGAAGACTTACATCGCTCTCGTGCACGGATGGCCGAAAAAAGATCGTGGCACCATCTCCGCCAGCATCAGCCGTGACCGGATCCGCCGCATCCGCATGACCACGCGCGGCACCGGCGGCCGCGACGCGGTCTCTCATTACACCGTTGTCCGGCGGCTGGACACGCCATTTGGCAAGTTCGCGCTGGTCGAAGTCAAAATCGATACCGGCCGCACCCATCAGATTCGCGTGCACATGGCATCGCTGGGTCACGCTGTCGTTGGTGACGCGCTTTACGGGGCGCCCCGCGAGATGCGCGCCAGGCGGGGCCGCGCGACCGACGAGGGTAGCGCGCTTTCGCTGCCGCGCAATTTTCTGCATGCGGCGCAGTTGGAGCTGACACATCCGCGCACGGGAAAGCAGATTGCGCTCAAAAGCCCCCTTCCAGAAGAACTACAGGCGTTCCTGGCGACCATCGAAAACGGCGTTGCCAGTGGCGTCTCTCCAAACAGCCCTTGAGGCGGGCTTTTGCCCGGGTTTGAGGCTCCTCGCGGTCAGGCAGATTATAATATCGACACCAATGGAATCCCTGGGGTTCAGATTGATCGCGACTTACGGAATCGCTCTGCTGCTTTTGGCGGGGAGTGCAACGGCGCAATCGGCAGCGCCCACTTCGTCCGCTCCTACTACGGCGGCTCCTACTGAAGCAGCTCCAGCATCCGCTGCACCGGCTTCGCCGCCCGCCGTCGCGCCGCAACAAAACACTCCACCGGCGACCGGCACCGCGGCCGGACAGGGGCAACAACCTGCCGATGCAGCCGCTGCAGCCGACAGCGAAGCCGTCGCCGTCATCCGCGTGCGCCCCAACGAAGTGAACGTCGTGTTCACGGTCACAGACAAGCACGGGCGCCGCATCACCGATCTCAAGCAGAACGATTTTCGCGTCCTCGACGACAACAAGCCCCCTGAAGTAATCCGCAGCTTTCTCGCCGAGACCAACCTTCCGCTCCAGGTCGGTCTGCTGATCGATGCCAGCAATTCCGTCCGCGACCGGTTCAAGTTCGAGCAGGAATCCGCCATCGAGTTTCTCAACCAGACTGTTCAGCCGCGCAAGGATCAGGCATTCGTGATCGGTTTTGACGTGACTCCGGAGGTCACGCAGGATTTCACTGACAACAGCGAATTGCTGGCGCACGGAGTGCACGCATTGCGCCCCGGCGGCGGTACCGCGCTCTACGACGCGCTGTATTATGCCTGCCGTGACAAGCTGTTAAAGGCTCCGAAGTCGATCACAGTGCGGCGCGCCATCATTCTGCTCAGCGACGGCGACGACAACCAGAGCCATGTCACCCGCGAAGAAGCCATCGAGATGGCGCAACGCGCTGAGGCCGTCGTCTACACCATCAGCACCAACGTGAGCGGCACCCCGGGGCCCGGCGACAAAGTGCTCGATCGCATTGCCGATGCCACCGGTGGGAAGCCGTTCCATCCGTTCCAGATTCGCGACGTGGCCAATGCGTTTGCTGAAATTCAGGACGAACTCCGCAGCCAGTACGCGATTTCCTACAAGCCGGCGGACTTCAAAACCGACGGGCACTACCGCTCCATCGACATCGAGGCCAACGACCGGAAAAATTTCCGAGTGCGCTCGCGCCGCGGCTGGTACGCTCCGACGCAGTAGGGCTTTCGGCTTCCGGCCAAATGGGGAACGATCAAACTGCATGCCCGGATACTCAGGAACACCACTTCCGAAGAAGCTGGGAATCAAGCCCGGATTCCGCGTCGCTCTCGATGAAGTGCCCCCTGACGTAAAGGCAGAATTGAAAGCCGCGCTTGCCGACTGCGAATTTGTGCCCGGCCTCAAGAAACCAGTCGACTTCCTGATGGTGTTCACCAAATCGAAACAGGACTTGTCCGACGACTTTGCCCGCCTCGGCAAGCAACTCACACCCGCGGGAATGTTTTGGGTGGCTTGGCCCAAGAAAAGCTCTGGCGTCGCAACCGATTTGAATGAGAACATCGTGCGCGAAATCGGACTGGCCGCGGGTCTGGTCGACGTGAAAGTATGCGCGGTAACCGAAGTCTGGTCAGGATTGAAATTTGTGCGGCGCGTGAAGGATCGCTGAGAAGGAAGAAAGACAAAAGATATGGTACGAGTCGGCTTAATCGGATTTGGTCTGGCGGGCCAGGCCTTTCATGCGCCCGTCATTCGCGGCGTGCAAGGCATGGAACTCGCCTGCATTCTCGAGCGCCACGGATCCAACGCGAAACAGAAGTATCCCGAAGTTCGCGTGGCCCGCACCCTCGACGAAATGCTCTCCGACAAGTCGATTAACCTGTGCGTGGTCGCCACTCCCAACGATTCGCACTACTCCTATACAAAAGCTTGCCTCGAAGCGGGCCGTGACGTGGTGGTCGACAAACCCTTCACACCCACCATGGCAGAGGCCGAGCAATTGGTACGTATCGCCGCTGATCGCGGCCGCCTCGTCACCGTGTATCAAGACCGCCGCTGGGACGGTGAGTTTGCCACGATAAAGGAACTCCTGAAATCACGCACGCTGGGCGCGGTCGCCGAGTACGAAGCGCGCTTCGACCGTTTTCGTATCGAGTCCAAACCCGGCGCCTGGCGCGAGAAGCCAGACCATCCCGCGGCCGGCGTTCTTTGGGATCTCGGCCCGCACTTGATCGATCAGGCTCTGGTCTTGTTTGGCACTCCCGAGACGATTTGGGCGACGGCCTTCTGCCAGCGCCCGACCTCGCAGGTCGACGACTCTTTCGACGTGCACATGGAATATCCGCATCTGCGGGCCACATTGCGCGCGCGCATCATCGCCTACGCCCCCGGCCCTCACCTCCTGATTCACGGGACGGAAGGAACGTTCATCAAGTACGGCATGGATCCCCAAGAAGAAATTCTGCGCAGCCCCAACTGTCCCGACGGACCGGATTGGGGCGCGGATTGGGGCGTCGAAACAGAGGATCGCTGGGGAACTCTGAGCCTGGTGAATGGCGGAACCCGCAAAGTGAAGACCGATCGCGGCGACTATCGCGGCTACTACGCGAACGTGCGCGACGCAATCGAGAAAAAGGCCCCACTCGACGTGACGCCGGAGCAAGCGCTGCGCACCATGCGCGCTCTCCTACTCGCGCACAAGAGCAGCCGCGAAGGCCGCCGAGTCCGCTGGACCGAAGCGCCGGAGTAAAGTTGCCGGTGGAAGTCTCTTCGGCTCCATTTCAACCATTCCCGCAGGTGGAGTCATCCTGACCGTAGCCGTTTTTCAGGCGGAGGGAAGGATCTCGCGCGCACCAGGTGCATCATGGACAAACTCCAGCCCGCGTCATTTTGACAATCTCTTGACAACTGGGAAATCCCGCCGTGGAAAGATTTGCTTTCGTATCCTCACGCAACAAGGAGTTTGCAATGAAAGCGCCCGCCAGCCTCGCCGTCCTCGCCTGCATTCTGATCGCGGTATCGTCGCTCTGCGCCGCTCAAACTTCTTACGCCATCACCGATTTGGGCGTGCTTAACAGCAATGGATACAGCGTAGCACGCGCCATCAACGCCACCGCTGAAGTGACCGGCGCCGCCGGCAATAACAGCAGCAATGTCAGCGACATCTTCTTCTACAGCAACGGCGCCATGACCAGCCTCGGCACCTTGGGTGGAACCTCCGGCATCGGCAACGCCATCAACGCCTCGGGTCAGGTGGCTGGCTATTCTCAGAACTCGAGTCAAGCCTACCGCGCATTTCTGTCGAGCGGCAGCACGCTCACCGACATCGGCGATCTGGGTGGCGGCTCCGCAGTCGCGTATGGGCTCAACGATCTCGGCTTTGTGGTTGGCTCCGCCGTCACCGCCAAGGGCGAGAACCATCCTTTTCTCTACCGCAACGGCCGCATGACCGACCTGGGGACTCTGGGATCGAGCAACAACGACTGGTGGAACAGCGCGCAGGGCGTCAACAACGCCGGCGCCGTGACGGGAACATCGTACGATGCACAAGGCAATTTCTTCGGCTTCGTCTGGAAGAACGGCAAGATGACGAAGATGGGAACCCTGGGCGGCCCCTGGAGCCAGGCCTCCGCCATCAACAACAAAGGCCAGGTTGCAGGGTTGGCCTACACGAAAAACGGCTCGGCCCACGCCTTCATCGCCAATTGCGGAGCCTGCCCCTTGAAAGACCTGGGCACATTCGCTGGCAGCACCAGCACCGTTTGGGGATTCGGCATCAACGACTCTGGAGTCGTCGTCGGCCAGTCAACCTTTCAAGGGACGTATCACGCGTTCGTCTATAGCGCCGGGAAGATTAAGGATCTCAACGGCATGATCCCAGCCGGATCAGGATGGGCCCTCATCGAGGCTCAAGGCATCAACGCCACTGGCCAGATTGTAGGCATGGGCACGCACAACGGGCAGGAGCACGCGTATCTGTTGACGCCACAGTAGCGGGGCTTAGTCAGGCCGTGTGGGACGGACCCTCTGTCCGTCCAGGTTTTGACTTTAGCTGTTCTTCATCACCTTCTGGAGCGCCGCCTGAAAGCGTTCCATCTCATCCTGCGTGCCCACCGTGATGCGGACCGACGTGGGCATCACCGGCCACACGCGCCCAATCAGCACATTTTCCTTGGCCATGGCATCCCGGAGTTCCTGGCCCGGCCGCTTGGCATCGAGCACAAAGCAATTCGATTCCGAGGGAATGTAAGTGTACCCGTTGCGATCCAGCCACTGAAATGTCTGCTGACGAACCGTCGTATTGATGCGCCGCCGTTCCGGTACCAACTGCGGATCCTTCAAGCTCGCCGAGGCCGCCACCACCGCGGTGACGGGCATGAAGTTCCATCCCGAGCGGTCCATGATCTTTTCCAGCAAGTCGGGCCGGGCAATAGCGACGCCGCAGCGCAGTCCGGCCATCCCGTAGGTCTTCGAGAACGTACGTAGCACGATCACATCCTTGTCCGCCTTCGCGAGATCAAGCGTACTCGTAGCGCCCGTGAAGTGGATGTAGGCTTCGTCGACCATTACCACGGACCCCTTTGGCTTGTTCTCGACCAGGTACTCGATATCGGGGTGCGGCGTGAGCGTACCTGTAGGATTGTTCGGGGAGCAGACGTAGAAGAGTCCTGCGTCGGGCGCAGCCGCGATCATCGCCTTGACATCGTGAGCATAAGTCTTGGTAAGCGGCACCTTGACGACGCGGGCCTGAGTTGATTCAGCAGCGAACATCCCAGCTTCGTAACCGGGATCAGCGGTGACATAGCTTCTCTGTGGCGACGTGAAGGCGACGACCCCGAAGCGTAGCGGTGGAGTGGACCCGGGAAAAACGCGGATGTACTCCGGTTTGACGCCTTCGATCTTGGAGAAAAGGCCGGCCAGATCGTCGGTGAGATTGTCGGAATACCGTCCGCCCAGCGGGATGATGGCGGCCAACGCGTCGCGCGCAGCCTGGCCGGGACCGAGCGGATTCTCATTCGCGTCGATCAGCACTGCGTCCTTAGCATGCGACTGGCGCCGCGAAGCAGCCGCCAACAGAGGCTCGGACATCCCGTGAAACGCAGCCGCCGCGGAAGCGGCCGCTGACAGATGCAGAAACGAACGCCGCGAAAAATGGGCCATGGAAACCCCCAGGAGAGGGAGTGTATCAGGAAGTTCGCGTGTTTGTGGACGGTGTGGCGCGGGCGCCCCCGCCCGCGGTCTTTGACTTTGACTTGGTTTTGCTTGTGGACTTTGACGTTTGTGTTCCCGCAGTGCCCGACACAAGGTGTGTCAACACCGACAGGCGAGGTACCGACCTAATCTTGTTTCCGTCCCGCGTAATACCCCGCCCGCGCCTGGATTTTATAGTTCTGCTTGTTTTTGATCTCCAGTTTGCGGTAGCCCCCGTCGAGATTGGTATTCGTCGGTGTATAGCCAATGTTGTACTGGCTGCGCAGTTCGGCCGCGACCTGGTCGAAGGCCTCCCGCAGCTTGTCGAACTTGTTGCCCACGTTGATAACGCGCCCGCCGGTCTGCTCGGTAAGTTTTTTCATATCGCCCTCGCCTCCGTAGCCGACGCTCATACCGCCATAGAATCCGCGGTCGGCGCATAGCAGCACATAGACGATCGAATCCGCCTTCTGCGCCGCTTCAATCGCGTCCTTAATTTTCAGCCGGCTGCCTTCATCCTGGCCGTCGGTCAGCAAAATCATCGCCTTCCGCCCCACCTCTTTCGCCAGCATGTCATGCGCGGACAGATACACAGCGTCGTATAGCACCGTGCCCGGAGACGCCGCCGTGGGAACGGGGCCACCACCGGCACCCGGCAGCGTAGGCATCGTGACGCCGGAATTGATCTTCACCGAGTTGAGCGCCTTCTGCAGGCGTTGCACGTCGCGCGTGTAGTCCTGTAGCAGACTGGCATCGACGTCGAAATCCATGACAAACGCCAAATCTTTGTCAGTCAAAACTTGCTTCAGAAACGCTCCGCCGACTTCTTTCTCCATGTCGAGGACGTGCATTTGACTGCCGCTGGAGTCAATCAGGATCCCCAGCGTGAGCGGCAGGTTCGTCTCGGGAGTGAAATATTTGATGGTCTGCTTCTGGCCGTCCTCAAAAATGTCAAAGTCGTCTTTGGTCATGTTCGGGATCAGCGCGCCGTGCTTGTCTTTGACGTTAAAGAAAAGCTGCACCACATTGACGTTGACCTTCAGGGTCTCAGTGGGCTGCTGCGAGTCGTCGGGCTTCTGGTCCTGCAAACTGGGCAGTTGCGCAGCCGGCTGCTGCGCCATCAGGAACGGAGCCGCCGCGCACAGACCTGCCAGCACCAATGCAGCCAGCATGCGCCGCGAAGAAACAGGAAGCTTAGGCATTCACACTCTCTCAATTCGTGGTTGGTGTTAGTCTAATCCTGTACGGTTAGATGCACCAAACGAGTCCGCTTTGGCATCTTACAGACAGAAAGTTGCGCGGGACGAGGAACGCAATGGTGCCGGTCAACGTTAAGGCAACATGGGTAAGCACTTGGGGCAAGCTAATAGCCCTCGCGATGGTGGGAGCCTTAGCGGTCCCAGCCCTCCAGGCGCAATCCGGTCAGACGCAGTCTCCCCCGCCCGCCGCGTCCCAGCCTGCGCAGGACATTCCGGACGCGCCCTCGACTGTGCAACCACCGGCGCCCAAGCCTGCCATTCCGGTCCCGCCGCCCGGCACGAACCGGCCCAACGAACCAATCCCGTTCCCCGGCGACGCGCCGAAGCAGGCCAACGAAGCGACGCCAGGCACGGACAAACCCGCTCCGCCTCCCATGCCTCCGGTGGAAACGGTGCCCCCAGGCAGTCTTCCGAGAAACCAGATCAATCCCAAACAAGATCTCTACACGATTTCGACCACCGTCAACTTCGTGGCGCTTCCTGTAATGGTGAGGTATTCCGACGGGCGCCCGGTCGATGGCCTACTGGCCAGGGATTTCACCGTCAAAGAAAACGGCAAGCCGCAGACTCTAACCTATTTCACCAGCGATCCTTTTGAACTCTCAGTCGCGATCGTGCTCGACATCGGCATGGCCGACGTCGCCCTGCAGAAAATTAATCAGACCTACTCCTCGCTCGCAGGCGCCTTCAGCCCCTACGACGAAGTTGCCCTTTACACATACAGCAGCACCGTCAGCCAGGTTACCGACTTTAGCGGCAAGCCCGCGCGACTCACCGCCGCGCTGAACGAAATGAAACTGGTGCGCGGGCACAATAATGGTCCGCCGGTGATGGGCGGCCCTCTCGGCCCTCAGGGTCCCTCCGTTAACGGGCTTCCCGTGGGAGGACCGCCGGTCGCGCCAGTCTCGACTCCCCCGAGAGAGGCGCACGTTCTGAATGACGCCATCCTGCGCGCGGCGCTCGACCTGAGCAAGCGTGAGCGCACCCGCCGCAAAGTCATTTTCGTCATCAGCGATGGACGGGAACTGGGCAGCAAAGCGAGTTACAGCGGCGTGCTGCACCTGCTTCAGACCCGCGACATCCAGGTAAGAGCGGTGGTCGTCGACAGCGGTGCCTTACCCGGTTTCCGGCAGCTCGACAGACTCCACATTCCCGACCAGGGCCGCACCAACAATCTCACGAAATACGTTCGGGCAACCTGCGGTGCCGAACCCTACCCCGAACTCTCGCGCAACGCCATCGAAGATGCGTACGGGCAAATCACCAACGAGGCACGGAATCAATACACTCTGGGCTATAGCCCGGCGCCCACAACCGGCAGCTCAGCCTATCGCACGGTCGAAGTCCTCGTGCACAAAAAAGGGCTGAAAGTCTCCGCCAAGGACGGGTATTTTGCGATTCCGCTGGCCCGTTGACCCTCGCGCGACCGCCCGCAAAATGTGCCTATGGCCCCTTCGGGCCCCGGGGGTCACGTGAGTAACCTGCGTAGCCTACCTCCCGTATGATATAAAGACCGCGAGCCTCCATTAGGACATTGGTGTGCGTGGCAGCCCTCAAGGGTATGCCCGTATTTGAGGAAAGCCTTGAGTTTCATCAACTTCGCAGCGCGTGAAATCAATTGCAAGATCGTGTACTACGGCGCCGGACTCGGCGGCAAGACCACGAACCTGCAGGTGATCTACCAGAAAACTGCGGACCAGCAGAAGGGCAAGATGATCTCGCTGGCCACCGAAACCGAGCGTACGCTGTTCTTCGACTTCCTGCCGCTCGACCTCGGGAATGTACGCGGCTTCAAGACGCGCATCCACCTCTACACCGTCCCCGGACAGGTCTTTTACGACGCCAGCCGCAAGCTGATTCTGCGCGGCGTTGACGGCATCGTCTTCGTCGCCGACTCCCAGGAGCAGCGCATGGACGCCAACGTCGAAGCGCTCGAAAACCTGATGTCCAACCTGAAAGAGCACGGCTACGACTTCAACAAGATTCCCTACGTGCTCCAATTGAACAAGCGCGACCTGCCCAACATCCTTCCCGTCGATCTGCTAGCCACCGAACTGCGCAAGAAGAACGAACCCATCGTCGAAGCTGTCGCCTTCCAGGGCGTAGGCGTCTTCGAAACCCTGAAAGAAATCGCCAAGCAAGTCCTCACCGAACTAAAAGCCGGCGGCTAAGTAGTACCGTCCCACCGCATAGTAGCGCCGGCGTCCCGCCGGCTGTCCCGTGGGCGTCTCGCCCGCGGAGTCGCGACCAGCTGCATCGACCCGGAAACCGCTGCCCAAACACCCTTGTCATGCTGAGCGAAGCAGTGAGGAGAGCGAAGCGACCCTCACTGCGCGTTGAAGCATCCCTACCCTCCGGAAACTGTCAGCGTGCTCCTGTGCGTGCATCCGCTCCCGAAACTTCTCAACCCGTCTTACGCACAGCACCGTCCCTCATGCCTGATCTACAATGGCTGTCCGCCAATTCCGCCCTAATCTGGAGACCATTCATGCGCACCCTGCGAGATTCCTTCTGCGCCCTGCTCGTTCTACTGATTTCATGCGCGCCCTTCGCCCTATCCCAGACCTCGTCCCTGCACGGCATCGACCCCACCGATCTCGATCGCAAAGCCGCCCCCTGCGACGACTTCTTCCAGTTCGCCAACGGCACCTGGCGCGCCAACAATCCCATCCCCGCGTCCATGGCCCGCTGGAGCAAGCGCTGGCAGGCCGGCGAATCCGCCAAGGATCGGCTGCACGACATTCTCGAAACCGCCTCCGCCGACAAGGACGCGCCCAAAGGCAGCGTCGAACAAATCATCGGCGACTACTATGGCGCCTGCATGGACGAATCCCGCGTGAACGCCCGCGGCATGGATCCCATCAAACCGCTCTTCGCGAAAATCGACGCCGCCCGCGACATCGCCGCCCTGCAGGAAGTCATGGCCGAGATGCACGACATCATCGTGAACGCGCCGCTCGCCCTGGGCAGCCAGCAGGATCCCCACAAGCCCTCCTGGGTGCTCGCCGATCTGGGTGCAAGCGGTCTCGGCCTCCCCGATCGCGACTACTACCTGAAACCCGAACCGCGTTTCAAAGAAGCTCGCGAAAAATACATCGAGCATGTCGCCGCCATGTTCAAACTCGCCGGCTGGGACCAGAAGTCCGCCGCCGCCGCGGCGCAAACCATCATGGGCATGGAAACGAAATTGGCCGAAGCCTCCCTCGACAACGTGGCCCTGCGTGATCCCGCCGCCACCGATCACAACACAACGTTCGCCCAACTGCAGGCGCTCGCTCCCCATGTCGACTGGGTCGGGTACTTCAAACACAAGCAGATCCCCACCGACGTCGACATGAACGTCGACCAGCCCAAGTTCATGCAGGAAGTCGACCGCCAGATACAGCAGACTCCGCTCGCCGACTGGAAAGTCTATTTGAAGTGGCAACTGCTCGATTCCGTCGCCAACTCGCTCTCCACGCCCTTCGTCGAAGAGAACTTCGCCTTCAACGGAAAATACCTGGCTGGCACCACCGAGATGAAGCCCCGCTGGAAGCGCTGCGTTGAATCCACCGATCAATTATTCGGCGAGGCGCTCGGCAAGAAATACGTCGAGAAATATTTCCCGCCCGAGGCCAAGGCCCGCATGCAGGAGATGGTGCGCAATCTCCTCGCCGCCATGCGCGACGACATCCTCAGCCGCCCCTGGATGAGCGACGACACCAAAGAAAAGGCCATGGCCAAGATCGCCACCTTCAATCCCAAGATCGGATATCCCGACAAGTGGAAGGACTACAGCCACGTCGAGATTCGCCGCGACGCTCACTTCGAGGACATGATCGCCGGAAGAAAGTTCGTCGAGCAGGACGACCGCGCTCAAATCGGCAAGACCGTCGACCGTGGCCGCTGGGGAATGACACCTCCCACCTCCGACGCGTATTACAACCCGCTCCTGAATGAAATCGTGTTCCCAGCGGGAATCCTGCAGCCGCCCGCCTTCGACATGCATGCCGTCGACGCGGTGAACTACGGCGCCATCGGCGTCGTCATCGGGCACGAAATTTCTCACGGCTTCGACGACGAAGGCGCACAGTACGACTATCTCGGCCGCCTGCGCAACTGGTGGACCGAAACTGATCTGAAAGATTTCCAGGCACGCGCTGCCTGCGTCGCCAATCAGTTCGACAACTATTACATCGAGAAAGACATCCACCACAACGGCAAACTGGTGCTCGGCGAAAGCATTGGCGACCTCGGCGGCGCCAAGATCGCGTACCTCGCCTATCAAAAATCGCTCGAAGGCAAGCCGCGCCCCGCGGACATCGACGGCTTCACTCCCGAGCAACAGTTCTTCATCGCCTGGGGACAATTCCGTGGCGACGAAATTCGCCCCGAAGCCCAGCGCTTGATGGTGCAAAGCGACCCCCATCCCATCGCCAAGTACCGCGTAATCGGCCCACTCTCCAATCTCCCCGAATTCCAAAAAGCCTGGAACTGCAAAGCCGATGCCCCCATGGTCCGCCCCGAAGCCAAGCGCTGCGACGTCTGGTGAGTGACGTCTGGTGAGTGTCACCGTCGTAGCGCCGGTGTTATCGTAGCGCCGGCGTCCCGCCGGCTGTCCCGGGGGCGTCTCGCCCCCGGACTCTCCTCCACCACGAATCCCCCAAAACCCCCGTCCCGCGCGCCATTACCAACGTAAGCTGCGCCTCCACCTTCCCTTCGATAGCCTGACCACAGGGAAGGTGTGTGCCCAGCCGCCCGCGGACCATCGGTGATTCTTTCGACCCTGATCCTTCGCTCCTCAGACCCACGCGGACTTCTGCTCTGGTGCGCGATCGGCTTCTGCGCGGGCATCGGCCTCTTCATTTACGGATTCCGTCTGCTGCAGCGCCGCCGCCTGATTCTCGACACTCCGTTCTCGAAGATTCGCAGCGCCTCGATGGGCATGGTCGAAGTGAACGGCCTCGCCGTCGGCCCTTACACCATGCTCGCGCCCATCACCGCGCGCCCCTGCTACTACTACCGCACCTTGGTCTGGGAGTGGAAACAGAGCGGACGCAATAAGTCTTGGGTCAAGGTTGCGAGCGAATGCATGCACCTGCCCTTCTTCGTCGACGACAACACCGGACGCCTGCTCCTCGACCCGCGCGGCGCCGATCTCGACTTGCACCGCGACTTCGAACAGGAATTCTGCGACTCGTTCTTCACCACCAAAGATCCCGTGCCCGACTCCGTGCGCAGCTTCCTCGGGCGCCACGGCATCGTCACCAACAACAAAATCAAGGTGGAAGAGTTCTGCATCAAGCCCAAGAACTCGCTGTTCATCCTGGGTACGCTGGGTGAAAACCCAGACGTCGAAGTGAGCGCGCAACCGGTCCCCGAGGTTGAGCCGCTCAACTCCATCTCCTCCCATGGATTCTCGCTGTCCCTGAATTCGATCTCGTCTTCCTCACGCAGCAACGACGACGACTTCAACATCGGTTCTCTGGCGGAACAACTCGGAATACAGTCCGACGTCCGCGTCATTCGCCTTTCTCCCGACTCCGGGCCCACGAAGTCCGCGGACATGACTCAGCAACAAAAAATCGCCGCTGCGCTGCTGAAGGCAGGGATCTCGAATCCTACAGCCTGGTCCGCAGCAGGGGTACCCACCGCGCATAACGGCCCCGGCATCATGGTTCTCACGGCACCGATCACCCCGGCGAATGGCAATGCCTCCCCCTCGAATGTCAGTTCCCCCGACCAAGCAAACGGTTTCGTTCTGCATCCCCCAGTCGTTCTGAGAAAAGGCACCAACAACAAAACCTTCCTGATCTCCTGGCGCAGCCAGCAGGAACTCGCCCGCTCCCTCGTCTGGAAGTGCACCCTGATGATCTGGGGCGGCCCCGCGCTCGCGCTCCTCTCCCTCTATTTCTTCCTGGGCATCAGGAACCTCTTCTAGATGATGTGACGCGAATGATTTATGTGGCGCGGGCGCCCCCGCCCGCGAACGGCCAGCGTCCAATTTCCCGTCGACGCACCACGCTTCTAACCCTGCCCTCGGCCACTCGTGCCTGGCTCGCGTCGCCCCCTCTAGTACAATCAACCCGTGAGCGACGCCGTCCGCATCGGAATCCTGGGCGACTTCAATGCTGATTTCCGCTCGCACCACGCCACCAACGACGCCCTGCAGCACGCCGCCCGCAAGCTCAACCTGAAAGTCGAATCCGAATGGATCCCGACTCCGTCCCTCAACTCCGCCACCGCCGAAAAGACGCTCGAGGGCTTCGACGGACTCTGGGCCTCGCCCGGCAGTCCCTACAAGAGTTTCGACGGCATGCTCAAAGGCATCGAGTTTGCCCGCCGCCGTGATTGGCCCTTCCTCGGCACCTGTGGCGGATTCCAGTACGCCTTCATCGAATTCGCGCGCAACGTCCTCAACATCCAAGACGCCGACAGCGCCGAGAACAATTCCGGCTCCAAAAACATCATCATCTACCCCGTGGCCTGCGCCGTTCCCGACCGCAAAGGCGACGCGCCCAAGCTCTCCGGAAAAGTTCCCGAGATCCGCCTGCGCCCTGGCTCCTACCTGCAGTCGTTCTATGGCAAGCATCAAGAGACCGCGACCGAAGAATTCTTCTGCAACTTCGAAATCAATCCCGACTTCGAATGGGCCGCTATGGAAGCCGGATTCCCCGTAGTCGCCCGTGGCGCCGAAGGCGAGATCCGCGCCATCGAATCGCCCACGCATCGTTTCTTCCTCGCCACGCTCTTCCAGCCGCAACTGTCCTCCACAGAAAAGAAGCCCCACCCCATAGTCCTCGCCTTCGTCCAAGCCGCCAACGACTGGGGCAAAAAGAAGCTGGACGACAGCGTCCTCGAATAGCTTTATGTAGCGCGGGCGCCCCCGCCCGCGCTTTTCTTGCCAGATCGCCGACTCCCTGTAGTTACCAAGGTCCAAGCCCCGCGCACGTTACCGCCACCGCACCAAACGCATCTTTAGCCCCGCTCCCCATCCCGCTATTCTCGTCGAGATCGTTACCCGTTCTCGAGACCGCGTCCGCAGGAGCCACTCGCATCCATGCACATGCAGTTGATGAACTCGTACCGCATCCCGTTCTCGACGCTGATCAGCTATATCCCGATCATCGCCACCATCGTCACCACCCTGTTCAGCGTGATTCTGGCCCGCGCCACCCTGCGCTACGTGGAAGCCACCGACAAAGGCCTGGCCCTAGCCCGCGAAGAATTCGAGCGCGAGTGGTCGCCCGACCTGCACATTAAAATGGAACGCACCTCCGCCACCGAAGCCAAAGTCATCGTCACCAATCTGGCGAAAACCTCGGTCCTGCTGCAACTCTTGCAACTGCGCAAGCTTTCCCACGCCACGCCCTTCGAGCGCTGCCGCCTCAACGATCCTCTGGTCGGCGGCATGACCTGGACGCAGGAACTGGGCAAGCGCATCCTGGCCTGCGCCGGCACGGAGTTCGAAGGCCCCATCGCCGCCTCAATGACCTTCTACGCCGCCGGACGCATGTTCCGCACCGACTGGTTTCGCTCGCACATCGTAGTGCGCGACGGACGCATCGTCAGCCTCGAACCCAGCAACATGCCCGCCCGCCGCGTCCGCGTAGTCGAACGCAAAGGCCCCGAACGCCGCCGCGAGTTCGTCCAGGACGTAACCGCCGAAGTCGCCCCCGCAAAAGTGAACACCAAACCAGACGAAAGCTTCTTCGTAACCGGAGCGTAAACCACGGGTGGAAGAAGGACCATGTGGGGACGGGCGCCTTCGCCCGTCCAGCGAAGCGCAGCGAGCGCGCTCTTCCCATCGCTCACCAGTGCAGCGGGTGCCCCACCCTTGTCGCGTCTTTTGCGACAGGGTGGGGATTTTGAATTTAGGATGCACGCAAACACGCGCGGGCACGACGCATGAACTTCCGTGGTGCTCCAACGTGCCGCTGGGCTGTTATTCTGCTGCTATCTACTCGACAACTTGAGGTCACAATTTGTGACCTCAAGTCTGAAACCTGTTTGTCATTCCGAACCGGCGGTCTTTGCCGGTGAGGAATCTGTTGTTGAAACGAAACGGGTTCCACCTATGGCGAAAACAGCAATCGTGGTCGCAAACAAAGTTGATTCGAAAATCTTCGTTCTGCGTGGGCAGCGAGTCATCCTCGACCGGGACCTCGCGGAACTCTACGGCGTCCAAGTCCGGCACTTGAATCAGCAGGCCAAGCGCAACGCAAAACGATTTCCTCCCGCGTTCCGCTTTCAACTCTCCCCGCACGAACTCAAAATCTTGAGATCACAAAATGTGATCTCAAGTGCAGGCCACGGCGGCGCCCGCTATCTGCCCTACGCCTTCACCGAACACGGCGCCATCATGGCGGCAAATGTCCTGAACAGCCCGCAGGCCGTGCAGATGAGCGTGTTTGTGGTGCGCGNNGAAATGAGCGTGTTTGTCGTTCTCGCTTTTGTACGCATGCGACGCGCCATCGCCGGCAACCGCCATATCCTGACCAAGCTGGCGGAACTGGAACGCCGCCTGGAAACTCATGACACCGAGATCCAGGCCTTGATGGACGCCATCCGCGAACTCATGAGCCCCTCCGAACCCACCCGTACCCGCGCCGGGTTCGAACCGCCATCGGATGCAAGAGGCAGGGCTCTCAAAGGTCGTACAACAGAACTCCGAAAAAGCAAGCAAACTCGAACAACGATATCGAAGTAAGAATGATCTGCGATCGCTTCTCGAGAAGCGCCGGGTTTTGGAAGGGCCCGGCTTTAAGCCGGTTCGTTAAGCACTACAGCGAAGGCCCCGGCTTTAGCCGCTGGGGCCACAGACACTGCACCAAGTTCGGCGCGAAGTTCGTGGCACGGTAAGCCCCTCCAATCCTCACGTACCCCTTACCAAAGATCACGGATCCCGCCACGCCAAAGTTTTTCCGCCCGCTGCCGATCCTATCCCTCAGAGGACCAGACCATGATCACTCCAATCAACAGCATTCACCCGGCCGACGTCCACCAAGTCTCGCAGCCGCCGTCGGAACCGAAGCCCGACCCTCACGCCGAGACTCCGCCGATACCAAAAAGCGGCGCCCTCTCGCAAGACCAGGTAACACTAAGAAGCTCCGGCGAGGCCAACCCAAAATAGGTCTCGGACAAGTAGCGCCGGCATCCTGCCGGNNGCCGGGACGGCGGCGCTACATTCCCCCTTCTCTGCCTCTTCCGAAACTTCTTCTGGCTTCCTGGTGTCTTTCGTTGTTACAAAGAGTCCATGAAGAAACTCCTTCGAGCGCTTGGAGTCATCCTCTTCCTCGGGCTCCTATTCGTGGTCGGATCACTCGCGTACTCCACCTGGCGCGGAAGGATCACCTGGTATTTCCGGGTCCACGGCCAGGTCGTCGTCAACGCAGCCGAGACCTCGGGATACCTGCACGCCAACTCGCAAAAAACGATCCTTTTGCTGACCAGAACGGACGACTCGCGACCCGAGACCTACCTCGTATCCTTGGGACCAACAAAAACCGTTCTTGACTGCGGAGATTGGCATCCTGTGCGCTTTCTCCCTTTTCCCGTTGCAGACGTGAATCCACCTTGTACTGTCTCCACCGTCGACCCAGCAAAGCTCCACGATCCACCAGACACCGCAAGCGTCACCAGCGGAAGAAACTTCGTCGAGTTTTCAACCACATCCGGCAAGAAGGTGCGAGGACAATGGTGAAACCAAATGCTCCGGCCCTTTGAGCCGCTCCAGCCGCAATTCCCAAAACGGGAACGAATCCGAGTTTCCACAGCTTTCTTTCCGGCTTTGTGACATCTGACCTTGCCTTCCACAGCCTCCGCGTCCGATCATCGCTCTAGCCGAAAGGCGGAGGCGCTCTTCTCGTGGCAACAACTAAGTCCTTATTCCGCAATATTTTGCCTGTAAGCCCAAGCGTCTCAAGATTTTGCGCGGGCTCCCGCCGATCATCGCATCCTAAGTTGTTTGAAATCAATAATTTATGGATTCGGCCCCAAAAAAATCACGACCTCGCCACTCCCCTAACTCCCGCATTATCAAGACTTTGCCAGCAAAATATTGAGCCCCAAGGATTTTCCCGCAGTTTTCGGTAGTGGGCTATTCACTGTGTTGCTATTTTCCTTGGCATTTGAACGTTCCGCCGTATCAAGCGCTCAAACCTTCTAATAGAATCACGCCATTCACGCCGCTCCTGAGTGGTAGTGGCCTTTGCAAGCTTGCGCTTGGCATCTTCCAAAAATATCTCCCATCCACATGCCGTTTTCTGTTGACTTCTCTCTGTATTATCCATGATAATACCTCTCATTATGGCTGTCAACTACAACCAGGTTATCCACGAATCCCGCGCAGAATTGAAGGCGTGCGTGCAACAGCGAGACCAATTCGATAAGAGAATTATCGAACTGAGCAGCGCTCTTAAGGCGCTTAGTCGTTCCATGCCCGAAGATGCGCGAAATCAAGTTTTGCAAGAAGTGAAGGATGCAAAACGAAAATCGGTCAGCCTCGCCGATGCCATTATGGGCGTCATTTCTAGCGCCCAAGACGGCATGAACGGCATGAATGCGAGCCAAATCCGCGAACAACTTGAACTGTCTGGTTTCGATATTGAAGAGTACTCTCAACCTCTCGGAGCAGTTATGACAGCGGCTCAGAGACTCGTTGAGGATGGCAAGCTGGAAAAGGAAAAGACGGAGGAAAGCGGAGTTGTTTTTAGAATCCCTCCGCCTGTCCCCAGCCACCCTGCTATCAAAGAGGGTATCTTTGGGCCGCCCAAGAAGAAATAACTTTTGACCTAAATGCGAAAGCCCCGCGTCAACGGGGCTTTCAGGAAGGATGGACACAGCATGAGAATCCGTATCAAGATCACATTCGCTGCCGGTCACACCGTGGAAATCACGGTCGAGCCACCACCCTAGAACGTAGCTAACAATCGCAGCCCCGCTTCCTGCTTGAACAGGCGGCGGGGCTAATCCAAAGCGCGGGGTAAGCCGCACTCCAGACCCAAACCGAGTATGTGGCTTTTCTCCGCAGAAATCAAGCGGAGAAAAGCCATGACTTGCGTAAGATGCCAACACGAATCCTGTAAGCGATTCGGTTACTTCGGTAAACGCCGCGTCCAGCGCTGGCGCTGCACTTCCTGTTCTGCCACCTTTGCCGATCCCGGCGCGCCCGCATACGTCCGGCCCGCGCATTCGACTGACCCTGAACTGTTCGCGCAAGCCATCACGCTGATGCTGGAAGGGATGAGCATTCGCGCCATCTCCCGCTTTACGGGCTTGCACAAGCAGACGATTCTTTCCCTGATGAATACGGCATCGGAGAAAGCGCGGTTGCTGCTTGATGCGAAGATCCAGAACATCAGCCCCAGGTACGTGCAAATGGACGAGCTCTGGGGATTCGTTCACACCAAAGAGCACAATCTTGGGTACGATGACCCCGGCGAATGGGGTAACGCCTACTTGTGGCTTGCGATGGACAGCGAAACCAAACTGATTATCAGCCACGTCATTGGCGCTCGGAGCGGTATCAACGCCTTTCGCATTGCTGGCGATCTTCGCGCCCGGACGATTGGCCGCTACCAGATCACCACTGATCAACTCAAGTCTTACATCAGTGCGATCCGTGAGTGGTTTGGCAAGGACGTTGATTATGGCCAGCTTTACAAGGTCTACGGCAAGATCACTACGTCGGACTGGTACGGCTCTGGCCGCGTGTTGGGAGCAGTCCCACGCGCCAAAATCGGAAAGCCGGACTACAGCCGTATCTCTACCTCTCATATTGAAAGAGCTAATTTGACGGTGCGGATGCATCTTCGAAGACTAACGAGGTTGACGAATGCTTTCAGCAAATCACTGGACAATCACAAAGCTGCTGTGACTCTCTACATCGCGTTTTATAACTTCTGCCGTGGTCACCAGACCCACAAAGGTGCTAGTCCTGCGATGGCTGCGGGACTAACGGATCACGTCTGGACGATTGCTGAACTGCTTTCCGTGCAGCAACGGAGCAAGTAGCGCGTATGATTTCTGGTGATCTAGGTCTAGGTTCTCGGCCCAGAAGTTTGCTTCTAGCAGACCACACCGCCTTACCAGGAGAAGAAACATGATTTCCGATTTATCTGGCCCAGACGCCAAAGTTGCCCTGCAAAGGCTTATCACTGAGTCAAGGAAAGTCGAAGCATTCTTTCTAGGCGATGGAATTGACGCCTCCGCTTCGGGACTGCTTAGATTGCAGCCAGACGGCCAGTATTGCGTCTCTGATACTGACGCGCTAGGTTCACATATTTCGTTCACCCCGAAGAACGTGGCATGGGGTAAGCAGTCCGATAAATCCTCTCTCCCTGAACTCTCGCCGCCGGGAATGTTAATCCCATCCAAAGAGTTCTCGTCTGCACTTCTGTTCAAATTCAAGGATGGCTCTCTATTAGCTTTGTTCGAAATCGGAAAGGCAAATTAGAACTATAATTCTCCCCACTATGCAGTACGCATATTGGGCTGTCATGTGTAAGACGAAGGACTGCGGCATGACGCTGCTTCCCAAAGGCGGCTATATCGGAGCCTGCGAACCTACCCAGCACTTGATCCATTCTGATTTTGGACCGCCAGATTCGGTTGATCTCCCTTGCCCGCACTGCGACAACAATCACACGTACAAGGCTGCCGACTTCCTGATAGTTCGCTTAGATCATAGAGTCGAGCCTGAAGCGGAGTCCAAAGCCTGACCCATTTCACCTCTTGATCCACGAAAACCGCAGTTTTTGTTGGCAACATGCCCATTAGCCCACTAACCCAGTTTTCTCCTAACCCCATGATTCCAATAGACCGAGTGGGAGGGGAGGCATCCCACGATTACCACAAAGTAAACACCCGTTCCGAAATGGGAATTTGGAACCGCGGAGGCCCATCGCCCCCCGCGGTCCCCTTCAGTCCGCCGTCTGCTCCAGCGTGCGGATGTACTCGACAACCGACTCGCTCCAGCCGTCGATGTGCGTCCACTTGCCGTAGCCAACGCCGTTCTTGTAGCTGGCCACGTTGATCACATAGCCCTTGCCCTTCGACGCAGGCACCGTGTCGTGCGCCTGCTCGTCGGTGATGACGATCAGGCGATCGTAGCCATGCTTCTGATTCAGCTCACCGACAGCCTTGCCCAGGTAAGTTGCGCTGTGCGGCTGCGACTTGTCGATCGCGTCGCGCAACGCGAAGCCGCGACGCGCCGGCACTTCGACCAGCGAGTTCGAGAAGCTGAACACTGCCACCTTCTCGCCGATCTCGCGCAGCAACACCGCAAGCCCGTAAGCCGCGTCGGTCCGCTGCATCTCGGAACGGTGCGAGAGCGGAGCGGTCATCGAACCGGAAACGTCAACCAGCACAATCGTCTTGCCAGTCAACTTCTCCTGTCCCGCAACGCACTTCAGCATGGCCTGCTCCAGCGCCTCCTCCCACTGCGGAGCGTAACGCGCCGCAGCCAGGAAGCGGAACGGAAGCACACGCGCCGTGCTCATCAGAGCGAGCGCAGCGAGTACGTACGACTCGTCGACTCCAGCCTCCCGCATGTTGCGCAGGTTGCGGAGCAGAGCGAGAGCGCCCAGCTTCTGCTCGCGGAGCAGTCGCTCCCACGCCTCGCGCTTGTCAGCGCCAGACGAGAGTGCAACTTCCCACGTGTCAGGAGCAGTGAGTTCGCCCGCGATCAGTCGCCTCCACACTTCGGCCTGCGCCTCGTCACGCGGCTTCGCGTGCGCCAGGAACAGAACGTCACGCAGCTTGATGGGTCCGCCGCGATCGTACTTCGCCAAAGCGTAAGCATCGAACTTGGGGAAAGCCGCTGCCAGCCCCTTCTTCACCTGCGCAGAGAGAGGCACGCGCCCGTCCTTCCAGTAGATGGCGACGAACTCAGCAAGCTCGTCGGCACGCTGGATGACCTGTGCCAGCGTCTCGGCCACAAAGCCGCGATGCGTGGCGTGACGCGCCATCTCGCGCACGAGCAGAAGCGGCGCATGACGCAGCTTCATCTTCTCGCGAGCTTCGACGGCGAGTGCGGCCACCTTCTCGGCTGCAACCTTGGGAACCAGTTCCGCGATGCGGCCCGCGATCTCGACTCCGTCCTCGTAGAACTGACTCTCCCAAAGCAGGCAAGCCAGCACCGAGCGGCGCAGTTGCAGCTCCGTCGAGATGTTCCGCGCCGGCGCGCCTTCATGCGTGCGCAGACGAAAGTTCAGGTTGAGTAGATTCAGTCGAGCCATGTGTGGCCTCCTTTGCGTGCACCTTCTAGCTGGTAGCTTCTAGCGACTAGCTAAGACGTGTTGTCATGCTGAGCGCAGCAATGAGGAGAGCAAAGCGATCCTCATTGCGCAGTCGAAGCATCCCACCCGAACGGCACTGCCGCAAGGCAGAGATCCTTCGACTCCGTGATGCCATTCGCGTCGCGAACGGCATCCACTCCGCTCAGGATGACAAGTCAAAACAATCGCCGGGGAATCAGGCGACGACGGTATTTTTTCCGATGCTCTTCCATTGAGCTACGTGGCTCGTGCCACGGCGGGATCCGAACCCGCAACCTGCGGTTTATGAAGTAACCCTCGTCTTCACCACCGGCGAAACCTTGCCCTTACTCCGTGACAACAGCCGGTTCCGCTTCGTCCGCTTCTTCTTGCTCTGCGAAACCGGCGCCGACTCGGAAGCCCGTCTTCTTGCGCGCCGGTGAAACGTTGATCAAGAGTGCCATCTGCTCCAGTTCCCAGCGATTCGGAACGGTGCGGTTGGTGTAGTCCGCTACCCTGCTCCTGTCGTAGGCGTTGGTGCGAAGTAACTCTTCTCTTTCACCACCGGCGAAACCTGTACTGCTAATCCAAAAACCCCCGGTTAAGGCGCAGGCCCGATCGCCTGCGCCATGTGACGGACAACAGCCAGGGAACTGGAATCACGGTTGAGGGCTCGAACCCCGGCCTAGTAACAGGCACGCCACGAAGTTGCCGTGAACTTCACCACTGACTGAATGTTTGTTGCGCGCTATTTCTCCGCGCGCCTTTTACGCCAAGCGATACGGGGTCAGGGAACGTGCGGCGACGGAGAGGGCTTGCGCCCATGAGGGGTCGAACCTCACAGCCTGGAGATCCAGGACTGTTCTACCAAGAGAAGTATCCGTAACCTTTCACCACTGACCGTCTTGCGCGCACTCGTCGAGTTGCGGTCGAGTTGCGCTCGAGAAAACGGACGAATGCGTCCGTCCCTACGCAAGGAATCCTTTGCTGGGGGAATGAGCGATCGCGGCAATGGTCGATGTTCAGTCGAAGGAACCGCGGCCTGCGCCACCCAGCGGGTGCTATTGCGTTAATTGTTTTGTTAGCTTTGCGTTAAACGGCGCCGAGGATTAAATAGCGCAATCGGACGACGCCCTAAAGCTGACTCGGCATGTTATTGGCCGATACAGCCCGCTAAGCGATTTGTGCGTAGAATCTGACAAATTTGGGCGTCCTTTCCTTAGAGGATGATTGAAGATGCCATAACTTTGAGTTTTGTGCAAGAGAAAAAGCAGAATTCATTTCAGAGTATTTTTGCGATCTGCACGCGAAGAAATCAATCTGCAAGAAGTTCGAAGGCGGGATAACTCGTGGAGATCGCGACGAATTGTTCCGGTGGCGAACCTGCGGGAATCGGGAAGTAACGCTGCACTTCGCGTTTGAAATTGTCGAGATAGGCTTTCAAGATCGCCGGCTTGTCGGCTTCAGGGATTGCACGCAGATGAAGTTTCTCGCTCGTCCTTCCCTTCTTCAATGTGATTTCTCCGGCGGCTTCGGCGTTGCGCACCCACTGCGTTCTTCCCCGCGGCGCGACGAGGTAGCGCTTGCCCTGCAGTTCCAGCAGATCAACCGGAGTGGAGAAGAGCTTGCCGGATTTGCGTCCGCGAACTTGGAGCAGATACATGTGAGAGGGGCCTAGGCCGAGGCCGACGAGGAATCCGAAAGAGCGGTTGAAGATTTTTTCGACGGCGGTGGGTTCGCGGAAGGCCGGGAGAGGAGAGTTCATTTGGAAATTATAGTGCGCGACGGGGAGGTTGTTAAGGCGTCCCAGCCGGGACGCAGTTCCGTGGCTATGACAGCGACCCGGCGTTGAAAACGCCGGGCTATTTTCGCAGGTCCCTCCGAGACCGTTTCGGAGCTCGCGTATGTGGCCGGAGCACTACTTGGCTTGGATCTCGCTATGTCTGTTTCAGGAAACGTAACGAGGCGGAGTTCATGCAGTAGCGCAGGCCGGTGGGTTCGGGGCCGTCGTCGAAGACGTGGCCGAGGTGCGCGTCGCATTCGGTGCAGGAAACTGCGGTGCGGGCTATGCCGAAAGTCGTGTCGCGGATTTCGGTTACGTTCTCGGCAGCGATGGGTGCTCAGAAACTCGGCCATCCTGTGCCGGATTCGAATTTCGTGGCGGAATCGAAGAGGGCGTTGTCGCAGCAGATGCAGCGGTAGAGTCCTTTGTCGTGCAGGTTCCAGTATTTTCCGGTGAAGGCGATTTCGGTGTCGGCGTTGCGCGTGATGTCGAAGACGCCGGGACCGAGTTGTTGACGCCATTGGTCGGGAGTCTTGAGGACCTTCGCGATCTCGACTTTTTTCAGGCGCTGGCCGGAGTCGGAGAAGAGGATGATGGTGACGTCTTTGGATTCGGGGAGCGCGGCGGGCGCGGCGTTTGAAACGGCGGGCCGTTTCCATTGCCACAAGACAAGGCCCACAATCGTCGCGAATGCTGTGGCGAGAAACGTCCGCCGTTGAATATTCGGTGGCGGCGCAGCCGAGCTTTGCTCGGCCGGACAGCCGATGGCGGCTGTCCCCACATGAGTCGTTTGGCTGTCGAGATCGGACTCGAACATCGGACTCTCCTCTCTTACTTTCCGGTGTAGAGGTCGGGGAATCCCTGTCGCAGGTGCTCGACCTTCGGGGCGTCGTTGAAGACGATGTAGGGCTGGTTCGGATGCAGGGTGGCGTAGTTCTGGTGATAGGCCTCGGCCGGATAGAAGGCTTGCAGCGGCACAACTTGCGTGACGATCGGGTGCGGGAATACTTTCGCTTTGTCGAGTTGTGCGATGTAGGCCTCGGCGATGCGTTTCTGCTCGTCGGTGCTGTAGAAGATCGAGGAGCGATATTGCGTGCCTTCGTCGGGGCCTTGACGATTGAGTTGCGTCGGGTCGTGTGCAACCGAGAAGAAGACGCGCAAGAGTTCTCCATAGGTGATCTGCGAGGGATCGTAGACGATCTGCACGGACTCGGCGTGTCCGGTTTCACCGGTGCTCACGATTTCGTATTCCGCGGTTTTGGCGGAGCCTCCGGAGTAGCCGGAGGTCGCGCTGATCACGCCCTTCACGTGCTGGAAGACGGCTTGGATGCCCCAGAAACATCCGCCGGAGACGACGGCGGTTTGCCGGCCGGGTGCGGAGGCGCGGGGAGCGTCTTGCGCGGGCGCGGGGACTGGACCAGTCGCAGGACTGGCTTTGGCGTTGCAGGCCGCGGTGGCGAGGAGGGCGGCCGCGAGAGTCAGAGCCAGGCGAATCGATGATGGCATTTTTGTTCCCCTTCTTAAGTACGAAACATCTGGGCTTACAGATTGGAGTCGCGGGCGTAGGAAAAGTTTCAGGCTTGCGGGGACTCTCACGGCGAATGCAGCGGCGATGATGGTTAGAGCACGGTAGCTGCGGCCCGATACACCTGGGCCGCCTGGACGGGCGAAGGCGCCCGTCCCCACATAAGTCATCCTGTCCCCACACTGGCAGCCCATCCCCACATGAGTCGTTGCGATCCACACTTCCTACTTGCTTTTTCGCCTTCTGTTCGCCAATAATGGCGGCATGGCCATCACACGCAGACAGCGGGAAGTGTATGACTTTATTTCGCGATTCGTGGCGGAGCATGGGTATTCTCCGTCGTTTGAAGAGATCGGCAAAGGGTTGGATCTGACCTCTCTGGCGACGGTGCACAAACACGTCACGAACCTGGAAAAGAAGGGACTGCTGACGCGCGACTACAACCGCAGCCGCTCGATCGATCTGCTGCCTCCCAAGGGACGGCTGAAGCAGGCGATGAGCGTGAACACCGGCCTGGTGCTGCCGCTGCTGGGGCGCATCGCGGCCGGGCAGCCGATCGAGGCGGTGGAGAATCCGGAGACAATTTCGCTGGCGGATTTTGTGCGCTCGAAAGAAGTCTTTGTGCTCGAAGTGCGCGGCGATTCGATGCAGGATGAAGCCATCCTCGACGGCGATTATGTGTTGGTGGAGAAGGCCCGCACGGCGCACAACGGGGATATTGTGGTCGCTCTGGTGGATCAGAGCGATGCGACCTTAAAGCGGTTTTACCGCGAGGGGGAGAGCATCCGGCTGCAGCCTTCGAACGTAACGATGAAGCCGATCATTGTTCCGGCCGCTTCGGTAGATGTGCAAGGGCGAGTAATTGGGGTGCTGAGGAAGTATTAGCAGTTCGCAGTTCGCAGTTCGCAATCTCGCGGTGCCCTTCTTTTCAGTACAGGTGGAAGTCTATCTCCACCGCAATTTCGACACGCACGGGCTGGCCGTCTTTCTGCGCTGGCTTGAATTTCCAGGTTTGGACTGCTTGCACCGCCTTCTCATCGAGACCATATCCGAGAGGAGCCGTGATGTGGACGTTCGTGGGCAGGCCCTCCTCGCTTACGACGAGCCCCAGAACCGCGGTCCCTTGGTATTTGGCCTTGCGCGCGGGTTCGCTGAACTGCGGTTCCGGCGCAAAGATCTGATGCGGAGGGCTGACGCCGCGCCCGACGCGAGAGAGTGGTCCGCTCGAGAGGTTCAAAGGGGCGCCAGGCGCCGCGGTGGATGGCGAGGCACTCTCGTGGGATGACGATGTACCGGGGATCGTCAGAAACTCCGGAGAGAAATGGCAGTATGGGTCCTTGCCGATCAGTGCCGAACGAACGCAGGGTTTCCAATAATCGGGCACCAAGGCCGCGAAACTATCCTGCTGTGCAAGAAATATCTTCGACATCGCGGCGTCGGCCTGATCGGGAGAGGGATTCCGCAAACCCAACTCGGCTTCGATCTTGAGAGGTGAAGTCTTCTTCTGGTTCTTCGGAGTGTCAGCAAGCAGCGTCCGATGAGATGACGAAACGACCAGGCGGCGGGCTTTGATGGTCAAGCGACTGCCCGAAATGTGGATGTCGTTCAGGAAGACGACGCCAGCCGTGGTCCAGTCACCGGGGCATGGCGCTTCCGACGAGTGCACCAGCGGCGTCGTAGTGAAGCTTGTCGCCTGTATAAAAGCCACGCAGCAAGAACGTCTTGCCCTGATACTGATCGCGGAGGTGCTGCTGCAGTTCGTCCGCTCGAGCACCGGCAGAAACCACAAGAAACGCCGCGAACACGATTGCGATCCAGAGGAGATTGCGGCAGTGGTGGCGCATCGCTCAGCATTCTAGCCCCGCGTGAGCGCTGTGCGAACACAAAAACGCCCGGGATAGTTCCCGGGCGTTAGTCTTGCTGAGGAATTGCGGGCTGCGAGTTTAGCCGAGGTGCTTGTTCAGGGCCTGGGCGATGGCGTCCTTGGGGCGGTAGCCGACGAGTTGTTCGACGACCTGACCTCCCTTAAACACCAGCAGCGTGGGGATGCCGGTGACTTTGTAGCGCATGGGAGTGGCGCTGTTGGAGTCGACATCCATTTTGCCGATTTTGATTCTGCCCTGAAACTCAGTAGCCAGTTCTTCGACAATGGGGGCGATGGCGCGGCAGGGGCCGCACCAGGTTGCCCAGAAGTCGACCAGAACGGGCTTGTCTGATTTCAAAACATCCTGGTCGAAGTTTGCATCGGTGACTTCGACGATTCCGTTACCTGCCATTTTCTTTCTCCTGGTTGTAAACGTCGCGCTGTCGGCGAGACGCTCCATCGGGCGGCGCTGCCGGGCCTGCGATCGGTATAAGTGCGTCCCCATAATGGGGGCCGAACCTACTATCGTAACACCGTCATTGGATGCCTGGGGAGGTGGGAAAGTCGCAAAGACCCGGGAAGCGTTAAGGATGAGGCGTTTGGGCGTCGGTGGCGTTGGGTGGGGGTTGCGGGGTAAGGGACTTGATGAAGCTGACCAACTGCCAGCGCTGGGGTTCGGGGAGTTTGGACCACACGGGCATGCCGCGGCGGACCACTCCGTTGGTCAACAGCCAGAACAGCGTGCCTGGAGTGGCTTGTTGCACCTCGTCCACACGCAGGCTGGGGGCCTTCTTGCCGCCGTCTGCGGTCTCCCCGTGGCACTCGGCGCAATGCAACGCGAAAAGTTTGCCGCCGGCCGCAACCGCATCGGGATCCGCTGCTAGAGGATTGCGGCGAGCGGCATCTTTCTTGGACGCTTTCGCCAGTTTTTCGTAGATAGAGGAATTACTTTGGGAGGAGATGGACGTCTGCCCCACGACCGCGCTGATAGATACGATGAGAAGTATCGCAAGGTGGCGGGCGAAGATGCTCTCCTGATGAAACCTCAGCATGGTCATGTCGGAATTTCTTTTTCCTTGATCCGAGTCATCTTGACGTCTGTCATCAGCGCCCGCCGAAGAGACGGGCAACGGCTGCACCGAATCCGGAGAACTCGCGGGAGACACCCCAGCGCAGCAAGAAGCGGTGGCTCTGGTCGTTGAGTCCGAAGCCGGGCGACAGACGCAGGGTCCAATCCGAAGGCAAATTCCAGGCAAGCACCGGCGCAAGGTACTGAGAGGTGTCATGCAGGCCGAAACTGTGGCGGTCTCCGAGGCCTCCGTACATTTCGATTCCGGCGATGAAATTCTCGGGACAGAAGCTGCAGCGCTTGGCCGAGGCTTTCAGGGCGAGGGGGCGGCTGGCGCCCATCGCGTAGCCGAACTCCCAGGGGTTGCCGCCCGTCAGGTTCTTGGTAGCGATGGTGTTTTGGGCAAAATTCCAGCCTTTGAAATTCTTCGACAGCAGCAGCTTGAACTCTAGCTCATGATCGTGGTCCTGCCGTGCAATCGAGTTAGGGACCGCATAGTCGGCTTCGACATCGTGACCTTCGACTTCTTTCAGAATCTTGTCGGCGCCATTGGTCCGCTCGTATTCGATGTAGAGCACGGGATTGACGAAGTGCTCGTGCTGCAGGAGGCGGAAACGATTCTCCCAGCGGAAGCCCGTGAAGAGAGTGCTGTCGTTGAAGGTCGTTTGAGCATCGAGATAAACCTCGGTTGTCCACCAGGCGGTCGCGCCATATTCGAACTCCGCCCAGTAGGCAAGCCACGGGTTGCCGGCGCGCTGGGTGCCGAAAGTGGAGAAGTACTCGACCTCGAGGCTGCCGGGTTCTTCGAGGTAGTGATCGTAGGTGACGATGTAGGGACTCTCCTGCGATTGAGCTGGGAGAGCGGCGAAGAGCAGGACAAGAGTAAGCAGCCCCGAGAATAAAACCCGCGGAATATCAGCGGAGAGCCGAGGGACGAACAGAGGTTGGATGTGAAACTTGATGGGAGGCAACGAGGATTTGATGATTCCTTTCCAGATTGTCTTCACAACTAGAGCTTGTAGTTGCAACTCAGTCGCATCTAGAATACATTCATCATGTTGCTGGAAAGCTGGCGGAACGGTCAAGCGCCAGCGAAAGAATCCGTCGCATAGCGCTTGCGACCAGTTGCGACGGCGAGGATCATCACCAGTGCCACTTCCCCAGACGGAAATGCCGGGACGATTACAGGCGCATTTCGCCCAGCGCGGAATACGCATGACGCAGCAGCGGCGCGCCATCCTGAGCGTGATGGAAACCGCGAGCAAGCATCTGGATGCGAGTCAGATTTTGCGAAAAGCGCAGAAGATCGACGCCAGCGTCGACCGCAGCACGGTGTACCGAACGTTACAACTGCTCAAGCGGCAGGGACTGATTGACGAACTCGATCTGATGCACATCAACGGCGAAGGCCACTACTATGAGCGCAAGCTGGAGCGGGACCATATCCACATGGCCTGCCTGCGCTGCGGCAAGATCGCAGAGTTTGTGAGCGATAGCTTTGAAAAGCTCAAGCGGCAAGTGGAAAAAGACTGCCGGTTCCGGGTGCTGATTTCACGGCTGGAGATGGGCGGATATTGCTCGGCCTGCCGCGGATCGCATTCGGCGCCTTCATCGTTGGCGCGATGATCCCGAGTCCAGGCCAAAATAAAAAGCGTCCTCGACTTTTCAGTCCAGGACGCCTCGGTATTAGCAGCCCTCCCCCAGAACTGCCAAACCACGAGATGGATATTAAAAGTCCCGCTATTTTGTGTAAACGTCACCTTGGTAACTTGGTTAGCGCAGAGCTAAGTTTGGGCTGACCGAAGTAACTGAGGAGGAATGCGGGGGCGGCGGAACTACTGTTTCTGCCAGGTTTGGCCGGCGTCCGCGGTGATCCAGACTTCCGAAGTCGAGGTAGAGAGCCTGCCGTGCTGGGGGTCGGGAAACTCCAGGGTGAGAATATCGCCTGTCAGCCCGGTTCCGGCCAAAGTTGGAACAATGCGGATCCAGTGAATGCCGGCGTCCTGCGAGTGGTAAAGGGCTCCGCCAGTGCCACCAGCCCACACGTCTGCGCCAGCCGCGGAGACGGCGCGGAAGATGAGAGTGGCGGCATCGCGCTTGAGGGCTTTGTTTGCGTCTTTCGCTTTGGTTCTGGTCGTGTTAGCGGAAACCTGGAGACTCGCCGCGTTCGGCGCGGCATTCGCGCTAACATCGACAGTCTGCCAGGTGGTGCCCTGATCGAAGGAGCGTTGCAGAGCCCCGTCGGCGTTGATGGACCATCGCGCCTGCAGTGCGGAGGAAAGGTCGGTCACGCTTCGGCCGTTGACCGGGAGTTGGTTGATCTCGTTACTAGAGATTGTGCTTCCGATCTTGGCCGTCTCGGTCTGAAGCTGCGGTGCCGCAGCCGCAACCTCGACGGTTTCTGAGACGCTGCCGGGGCTCAATGTGAAAGCGAAGGCCTTGGGCTGATTGGCGTCGTAGTTCAGAGCGACGACACTGGTTGTGAAACCCGGCGCCGCGGCCTCTGCCTTGTAGCTTCCCGTGGGAAGGCCGGCGATGAGCCACTCGCCTCGAGCGTCGGTCACAGCGGTAGTGGGCTTTCCCTGCTTGGAGGGAGTGATCGTAACTCGAGCGTTGGACACTGCGGCTCCAGAGTAATCGACCACAAAACCCCCGATCTGGCCGGGGGCGGCATGGTCTTGCAGCCTGAGAAGCGCCTGCTCCTGCGCGGTCTGGGCGGTCGGCGGCTTCGCCCTGCTGAGTGTGTCAAAAGAATACGGACTAGAGGGCGTTTGAACCGCGGGCTTGCTCTCGGCGAGTTGGGCGTCGAGGTTCGCACCGTGTGTGGCGGCCACGGTCGCGGCACCTGATACGTCCACAGCCTGAGACGCTGCCGGAACGCGCCCATTCACAGGTATATCGTCGGCGTGCTGCTTCGCGAACGCCGGAGGCGCGGGAGCAGGAATCTGATTCTGGACATTGTTCTGCTGCTGGTATTGATTCAAAAGTCTGGGGCCGTGAGGTAGGGGCCCGCCGATGGCCGCGCCCGCATTGCCACCAACAACCGGGGCAGCCTGGGGCAGGGCGACAGGCGCCGGAAATGCTTCCCCGTGAAACTGGTTCTTCTTCTCCTTGTCAGCCGCGACGGTGCCGTTGACAGAATCGGCGAAGGCCGGGGTGGCGGGAGCTTGGAGCTTCTGCATCTTGTCCTTGTCCGGGGCCGGAGCCACGAACCGATCCACTTCCTTCTTGGGTTCGTTGGCCGCGATCTCGACAGGTGCGGGTTGCTTCAGAGCCGAAGCCGTCATTGCATGCTGGGCCCGCCGCTGAAATTGCAGTATCCCAAGCGATGCGACGGCGATAACCGCTGCCGTGACGAATCCCCAGCGAAGAGCGGGCCAGGTAAACCATCCAGTGGGGGATGGGCGGACGGTCGTTTGAACGGACTCGATTTCGGGTAGGGCCAGGGCCACAATATCGCGGCAATCGCCGCAACGGGCGAGGTGTTCAAGCACGACGGTGCGTTCGCGGTCGGGCAGCGAACGTTCGGCGAAGGCCGTCAGCAGGTCCGCGTCGGGGTGGTTGACGGGCGGCGGTGCGGCCTGCAGGCGATCGCGCACGGTTTTGGGGACGTTTTGCATTGCTGCTTCTAGCTACTAGCTCCTGGCTTCTAGCTTGCTCGATTAAGCTCTTTGTTCGCGTGACTCAACGCAGGTTTACCTTCTCGTTAACCCTCATCCCGGACCTTCCCTTACCCTTGCTTCCACTCTCTTCTCTGAGAACGCTGGAGGGGCCGATTCTTGCGCCAGGCTGCGGCGAATATCCAGCTGCAGGTCGCGAACGTCGACTTCGAGGGCCTCTTCGGCCTGGCGGCGGGACATTCCCCGGCGGGCCAGGGCGGCGACGATCTGCTTGCGCAGAGATTTGGCCAGTTTGTCGATCTTGCGGCTGATGGTCGACTCGTGGACGCCCAGCATGCGGGCAATCTCCGCTAGGGTGCGGCCATCGAGATAGTACGCGCTCAGAATCGTGCGGTCTTCGGCAGAGAGCGCGGCGAGGGCCTCGTCGGTGGCCTGCGCCAAACGCTGGTCGGCGGCCGGTGGGAGCGGCTCGGGATCGGGAGCGCGGAATTGGACGCCTTCTTCCGATTCCTCGTCGAGACTCACCAGACGCTTGGTCCGGCGGTAGCGGTTGACGTATTCCTGAGAGAGCACGGTGCGCAGCCAGCCTTCGAGGGATCCGCGTCCGGTGTAGGAAGAGAGCTTGGAGACGCGCTGCCCCTCGCGGGTGTTGGTGCCGTAGAGATCGGCGTAGAGAGTGTCGGCCAGTTCGCGGGCGGCGGAATCTTCCCGCGCGATGCGCAGCGCCGAGAGGTAGAGCTTTTCACGAAACCGCGTGAGGAAGATTTCCCAGGCGGCGTTGATACCGGAGGCGCAGGCTCGGGCGAGGGCGAGTTCGTCGACTCGCAGGCTCAGGAAGAACGTGCGAATTTCCGATTCGGACATCGCTTCCGTGGCGTGCTTCGAGCCGACTTCACAGAGGATTACGCAGAAGGATTCGCGGGTGAGTCCGATCTTCTCGCAGCCGCTCTTGGCGTGAAGATCCGTCAGCAGTTCGTTGACGACGGATTGCACGCCGGAGTTTGGGGTGGTGAAACTCATGTTTGGCCGAACATGTTTGGTCGAACAAGCTTAGTCGAACCGTTCTCCTTCTAACCAGGCTCGGCGGCCCTCGTTAACCCATTGCCTGCGTCGCTTTGCACTCGGCGCATGGACAGATTTCACGCAAGAACTTCCACGAGTAGAGGCCCAAATCGTGATTGTCGTTCCACGAGAACTTGATGGCATACTTGCCCACGCCTTCCGCGGATAGAGGCTTGGCATTGGGCTTGAAAATCAGCAGCGCGCCCGGGGCAGCGGTGACGGGATCGCCCGGTCGACGGCCCGCTTTGCCGCGCTCGTCTTCGCACATGGCGCACGGGCAGGCGTCGCGCAGGTACACGAAGTTGTAGTGCGAGACGTGGCCGTCGTTCCACTCGATGTCGACGCCGGTACCCGTCGACAAATTCACCTTTACTGACTTCGGATCGGTGGCCGAAGTAGCGGCTTGGAGCGGGGACTGCATGGAGTAAGTATCGCATGAGGAGGGCGGGCGTGTTTCCCCATTTGAAACCGTTGAACAGACAGGTGATATCAGGGCATTGTCCGCGGAGACCGGCGCCTTAGACTCTAGAAGGGTCCGCGGTGTAACGGGAACACGGCACCCTGCGACGGATTTGTTTTTTGGCAACCACCCGGGCATTGCCGAATCCGGCCAAGTTCCTGTAAAATCTAGGTTTGCCCTACAAGTATTGAATTCTCTGGGAGTCGTCATGGCACAACAATGCGATATCTGCGGCAAGAAGCCGCAAGCGGGAAACCGCATCAGCCACGCGCACAACGTCACCAAGCGGCGCTGGAACGTCAACCTGCGTCCGGTGCACGCCCGTGTGGGCGCGGCCACCAAGCGTATGCGCGTCTGCACGTCCTGCCTGCGCAGCGGCAAAGTCGTCAAGGCGTAAGAACCGATTAACCACAGAGGACACGGAGTTCACAGAGGGAGCTTTGGCTTCCTCCTATGATCCTGTGTGTCCCCCCGAACGAGGCATTTCTACTTGATCGCGACCAGCTGCACGTCGAAGATCAGTGTGGCGTTCGGCGGAATCTGGGGCGGATGTCCCGCCTCTCCGTAGGCTAGTTCCGGCGGGATGCGTAGCTGGCGCTTGCCGCCGACCTTCATGCCGACTATACCTTCGTCCCATCCCTTGATGACCTCACTCTGCCCGAGCGTAAAGTCGAAGGGCTGATTGGTGCCGACTGAACTGTCGAACTTCTTGCCGGTGGTGAGCCATCCGGTGTAGTGGACTTTTACGTGGTCTCCCGCTTTGGCGACGGGGCCGAGGCCGAGTTTGACGTCCCAGTACTGCAGGCCGGATTCGGTTTTCACGCCGTCGCCGGTGACTTTGGTGGGGGCGTTGGCGTTGGGACGAACTACCTGAGTAGGTTTGTGGGTGGGCATCTGCGCGAGGGCCAGCGACGACATGGTTATCAAAACGCCTGCAAGGATTGCAATTTCCGTCATAAATACTCCTTCACCCTAATCCTGCATCAAGATCATAAGCTCGGAAAACAGCAAGCATCTTCCTTCCCGACGGGCGCGAGGGCAAGGTGCCGTCGCGACAGCCGGCAGGATGCCGGCGCTACTCCAGTGCGATTACGTCGATTTCCACCAGCACATCTTTGGGCAAGCGCGCGACCTCGACCGTGGAGCGCGCAGGTGGCGCGGTGCTGAAGTACTTGCCGTAGACAGCGTTCATGGCGGCGAAGTCCGACATGTTTTTCAAGAAGACGGTCGAGCGCACAACTTTCCCGAGGCCGCTGCCGGCTGCCTCTAAAATCTCGGACAGATTGCGGAGGACACGGTCGGTCTGCGCGGCCACGTCTCCTGTGATAACTTGCTGGGTTGCGGGATCGATCGCAATTTGTCCCGAAGTAAAGATGAATCCGTTGGCTTTGATGGCTTGAGAGTACGGGCCGATGGCTTGCGGGGCGTCTTTGGTGGAAATGATTTCGCGCATAAAAGCAGTTCTCAGTTCTCGGTTGTCAGTTCTCAGCAACAAACCCAGTGAGGACTCGTAGGATTCAATCTAACACGCCAATCTTAAGCCTTTCACTGAGAACTGAGAACTAACAACTGGGAACTGTTTTCTAGATTTTCTGCAGTCTCTGCACTTCGTGGACGCCGGGGATCTTGCGCAGGCCGGCGATGATCTGTTCGAGATGCTTCAGGTCGGCAATGTCGAGGACGACTTCCACGCTGGCCTGGCTGTTGGAAGTATGCGCAGTGATGTTGCGGATGTTGCTCTTGGCGTCGCCGATCACGCCGGTGATGCTCTTCAGCATGCCGAAGCGGTCGTCGCAGAAAACAGTCAGCTTCACGGGATACGCAGTTGGTGTGCTCTCGTCGCGGGCCCACTCGACATCGATCTTGCGTTCGGGCTCGTACATCAGGTTGGTCACGTTGGGACAGTGAATGGAATGCACGGCCACGCCTTTTCCGCGCGTGATGTAGCCGACGATGCTTTCTCCGCGGATGGGATTACAACAGCGGGCGCGGTAGACCATCATGTCGCCCTGGCCGCGGACGGTGATGGCATTGTGGTCGCCGAAGACGCGGCGCACGACGCTGGCGATGCCGCCGGGTTGCGATGTCAGGCCCTCGGATTCGATGTCGCCTGCAATGGAGTGCGTGGCTCCCGCCGGCAGAAGGCGCGCGAGCACCTGGCGGGCAGAATATTTTCCATAGCCGATGCCGGACATGAGGTCGTCGGCTTTGCCCAGGCCGTAACCTGAAGCGACGCGCTGTAATTCTTCGTCCTTGAGTTCTTTGAGCGCAATGCGGTACTTGCGCGCTTCTTTTTCGATCAGCTTGCGTCCGATTTCGATGGCGCGTTCGCGCTGGTGAACGTTGAGCCAGTGCTTGATCTTGTTTCGCGAGCGCGATGACTTGACCAGGCCAAGCCAATCGCGGCTGGGCTTGTGGCCGGGCTGGGTGAGGATCTCAACGATGTCTCCCGAATGTAGTTTGTGGCGCAACGGCACCATGCGCCCGTTCACCTTGGCGCCGATGCAGGTGTGGCCGACTTCGGTGTGCACGCTGTAGGCGAAGTCGACGGGTGTGGCGTCGCGCGGCAAAACTACAACTTTGCCTTTGGGCGTGAAAGTGTAGACCTCTTCGGGATAAAGATCGACCTTCAGCGTGGAAAGAAATTCGTTGGGATCACTGACGTCGCGCTGCCACTCAACCACCTGCCTCAGCCACGCGAGGCGCTGTTCATCCTGCGCGGAGACGGGGCCGTCTTTGTATTTCCAGTGGGCGGCGATGCCTTCCTCCGCCATCTTATGCATTTCCTCGGTGCGGATCTGGATTTCAAACGGCGTGCCGTCTTCGGTGATCACCGAGGTATGCAGCGACTGGTAAAAGTTGGGACGCGGCATGGCAATGAAATCCTT
>PLBY01000156.1 GCA_003134655.1 Acidobacteriaceae bacterium | reverse complement strand
GCCGGGATCGAAGAGACGGTGACCGACAAGGGCTATCACAGCGGCGCGGTGGTGAAGCGGATGAAGGCGTACGGCGTGCGCAGTTACATTCCGGAGAAGAAACAAAAGGGGCGGCGGAACTGGGCGGGCAAAGCGGAGGAGCAACAAGCGGTGTACGCGAACCGGCGGCGGGTGCAGGGCGAGTACGGCAAGAGTTTACTGCGGCGGCGCAGCGAGTTAGTGGAGCGCAGCTTCGCGCACTGCTACGAGACGGGCGCGATGCGGCGCTGCCATCTGCGAGGACAGGAAAACATTTGGAAACGGCAACTGATCCACGTGGGTGCGTTCAATCTAAGCCTGATCCTGCGCCAACTGCTGGGCGCGGGCACGCCGCGGGAGTGGAAGAACCGCTTCGGCAGACTTGTTTTGACCCTTTACTTACTCTTCACGTGTCGGATGAATCAGAAGCGGTTTTGCAGAAGCCGAATCTCCGCGTCCGTTGCCAAGTGCTTCGTGAGATCGCGTAGCCGACTACGTCGCCCGACTTGCAGGAAATCCGCTACTTGCACCCCGGGCTGTTAGGGATCGCGTAAAGGCGGAGGATAAACAATGAACCAACAAATTGGGCACTCTGGAGTGTGGGCCCTTGCGGTAATCATGATCGTCGTGGTGTCTTGGCTCTTCTACCGTTACTTTGCCCCAAAAAACTGGCGCGAGTGGGCGGGCGCGGGGCTAGTTCAAGCATTCATCATCGCTTTGTACGCAGAGATGTACGGATTCCCGCTCACCATCTACCTGCTCGTTCGGTGGTTCGGCCTCGACAGAAAGTATCTGAGCGCCAATCTTTGGTCCACGCTGCTCGGATTCGGCGAGACCGGCATGATGATCTCGATGATACTCGGCTACCTCCTTGCGTTTGTCGGCATCGGTCTGTTCGCGCAAGGCTGGCGCGAGCTCTATAAAGCGCATCAGCAAAAGCGCCTCGCGACTGACGGGCTGTACGGCATCGTGAGGCATCCTCAGTACACCGGACTCTTCCTCGGTCTCTTTGGCGAGGGTGTTGTGCACTGGCCGACGCTATTCTCCGTCGGTCTGTTTCCGCTGATCGTACTTGCCTACGTTCTGCTCGCCCGCAAGGAAGAGCGACGGATGGTCGAGGAGTTCGGCGAGGCGTACCGCGTGTATCAGCGGGGGGTCCCAATGTTCATCCCGCTACGAGGCCGCTGGCGAGAGCTGATCGATGATTCAGCGCCGGCAGGCAAAGCCAAGCGACACGCTCACTGAATGGTTATGCTTCGTACCGACCGGGCACTGACTATGCTTCGTATGAACCTTACAAAAACGTGTAGTCGTCGGGCGACGGGGCGATTGAGCAGCGCATCAATTGGAACAGAGAATGAAGATTTGCCCAGCCTGTTTTAAACATGAGCAATTGGGAACAGCCGCGCCATTTGTAAACCAGTAGTGTCGCATTCGCTGCCGTTAGTTCCACAAAAGAGAGCGACAGTTTTCCAAGATTCAAAGACCCGCAATCTGCGTACCGAAATTGTAAGGAGGACGAAGCCATGGCCTACCAAAGTGTTAACCCCTATAACGGCAAACTTTTGAAGACGTTCGAGGAACTTACGGACACGCAACTCGAAACGGCGATTGAAACCGCCTCGACTTGCTTCAAGACTTGGCGCGGCAAGACTTTTGCTGAACGAGCTGCTGTGATTGCGAAAGCTGCCGCTATCATGCATTCACGCGTGGACGAGTTTGCTCGCCCGGTCACGCTCGAGATGGGCAAGCTCATTGACGAGGCCCGGGGTGAAGTGGTGCTCAGCGCAGACATCATCGATTATTATGCCAAGAACGCCGAGCGCTTTCTGGCTCCACAACGCCTCAAACCGAGTTCGGGTGATGCAGACGTCGAAAGTAGCCCGATCGGTGTGCTCTTCGGTGTCGAGCCCTGGAACTTTCCCTATTACCAACTCGCGCGTTTTGCGGCGCCCAACCTCATGGCGGGCAACGTTGTCATTGTGAAACACGCGGGAAGCGTTCCGCAATGCGCCATCGCGTTTGAAAAGCTCTGGCTGGAGGCGGGGGCGCCCGCGGGCGCGTACACCAACCTGCTGATCTCGTTTGATCAGGTGGCCAAAGTGATCGACGACCCCCGGATAAAGGGCGTGGCATTGACCGGCAGCGTGGAAGCCGGAAAAATTGTAGCCGCGAGAGCTGGAAAAAACCTCAAAAAGACGACGATGGAGCTTGGGGGCAGCGACGCTTTCATCGTGCTCGAGGATGCCGATCTCGAAAAGACGGTTAAGTGGGCGGTATGGGCCAAGATGAACAACACAGGTCAGTGCTGCGTCGCGGGGAAGCGTTTTATCGTTGTCGAGGAACTGGCCGACCGCTTTCTCGACAAGTTCCAGACTGCGCTGGCAGCACTCAAGCCAGGAGACCCAATGGACAAGGCGACAACGCTCGCACCTCTGTCCACAGAAGCGGCGCTGGTGAAGCTGCTGGGCCAGGTCAACGAAGCCGTCGCCAAGGGTGCAACCGTAGTCATGGGGGGCCAACGGATAAATCGACCGGGCGCTTTCATGCAGCCCACAATCCTAACCAACATTAAGCCTGGCAATCCGGCCTTCAGGGAAGAGTTTTTTGGGCCGGTCGCGCTTTTCTTTCGAGTCAAGAATGAGGACGAAGCGGTGGCTCTCGCCAATGATTCGGACTTTGGATTGGGGGGCTCGGTGTTCACCAAGGATGTTGAGCGTGGTAAACGCGTGGCGAGCCGCGTTGAGACCGGCATGATGTTCGTCAATCACCCTACTTGGACGCTGCCGGACTTGCCGTTCGGTGGAATTAAGAATTCCGGTTACGGACGCGAACTCTCCAGCATGGGCATTCAGGAGTTCGTAAACAAGAAGCTGGTTCGCGTCGCTTCGATCGACGCGGCGGCATAAGACGTCGCGTTCGGTCCGATCAATGGCTGTCGACTAATTTCACACGGAAACTGGAGTGAATCATGGAACGTACGATGGAAGCGGCAGTTGTTGAGCAGTTCGGAAAACCCTTGGCCCTTCGGGAATGGGACGTACCTTCGCCCGGGGCGGGCCAGATCCTGGTCAAGACCGAGGCCTGCGGCGTGTGTGGCACCGACGTTCATGCCAGGGCTGGCGACTGGCCGGTTAAGCCCACACTCCCGTTCATTCCTGGCCATGAGGCTATCGGCCGGGTAGCTGCCGTAGGGGCCGGTGTGAATATCGTGAAGGAAGGCGACCGGGTCGGCGTGCCCTGGCTCTACTCGGCGTGTGGTCGTTGCGAGTATTGCTTGTCGGGTTGGGAGACAGCGTGTCCGGAGGCGAAGTTCGGCGGCTACACACAGAATGGCGGCATGGCCGCGTACCTCCTGGCTGACCCGAACTACGTCGCCCATATCCCTTCCGGTCTGGCGGCCAAAGATGTTGCGCCGATCATCTGCGCCGGCATTACCACGTACAAAGGGATTAAGCAGACCGAAGCGAAGCCCGGCCAATGGATCGCCATCTCTGGAGCTGGCGGCCTCGGACATGTGGCGATTCAATATGCCAAAGCAATGGGACTCCACGTCTGCGCAATCGATATTGATGATGGCAAGCTCGCCCACGCCAAGCGACTTGGCGCCGATTTCGTGATCAATGCCAAGACGACTCCAGACCCGGTGGCTGCAGTGAAGAAGGAGACCGGCGGAGGCGCGCATGGCGTTCTGATCACCGCGCCCTCGCTCAGTGCATTCAAGCAGGGCGTTGGCATGACGCGCAGACGGGGTACTTGCGTCCTGATTGGGCTTCCGCCTGGGGAGTTCCCGGTTCCGATCTTCGATATGGTGGCGACCTGCATGACCATTCGCGGTTCCTTCGTCGGAACCCGCGAGGATATGGCTGAAGCGCTTGCCTTTGCCGCTGAAGGCAAGGTCAAGACCGATATCGAGATTCAGCCGCTATCGTCAATCAACCAAGTCATTGACCGGTTAGAGCATGGCGAAGTGCCCTCACGAGTGGTCCTCGAGTCGAAGGAATGGAGCAACTAAAGATCGTCAAAGTCACCTCAGGGAACATGAAGACTTCCTAAGATTGCTTGAACCAGTGAGCGATTCAGAACAGTCCCTTCATTAGGAAGACAGTTATTGTGCAAGGTGGCCTAATACCACAGTTTCCTGAGAGAAGCACACAGGAGTTCGGCACACGCGGTTCGCGAAGAACATTAGGATTGACCGACCTCGCCGCGTAGTTCGAGCCGAAAGGCGATCTCGGACTTGATCGTCCATACGCCTTGCAATCAAATGAGACCCGAGGCAGTGGCGTCTAAACCGATTAACAAATTAAAGGAGATAAATATGCAAGCACATGTAGCAGACGTTGAAGAGAAGGCGGAATCCCCAGAAACTTCAAAGAACAGTGCGGTCGTCGCCGTCTATGACAGTCACGAAGACGCAGAGAATGCTGTCCGCGACCTCCAAAAGTCGGGATTCGATATGAAGAAACTGTCCATCGTCGGCAAAGATTACCAAACCGAAGAAGATGTAATCGGGTACTACACCATCGGCGACCGCATGAAAGCGTGGGGTAAGACGGGTGCCTTCTGGGGCGGATTATGGGGGCTGCTGTTTGGGTCGGCGTTCTTCCTCATCCCGGGCATCGGGCCTCTACTCGCAGCCGGACCCCTCGTCGGTTGGATTGTTGGGGCGCTGGAAGGTGCGGTGGTGGTTGGTGGATTGAGCGCTCTAGGAGCAGGTCTGTACAGCATCGGGCTTTCCAAAGACAGCATCATCCAATACGAGACGCAGATCAAAGCCGGTAAGTTCGTCGTCATTGCCCACGGATCCACAGATGAAGTGAGCAAGACCAAAGGCACGCTCGCGGTGACCAAGCATCAAGGCATAAAAGAACATTCCTGCTGCGCGTAAGCGACCTTTCAAGGACGATAGCGGCGATAAGAACCCGTTGCAACAGAGTTCCATCGCCGCTGCCGTCTTCAAGTATTGACGGGGGGTCGCGACAGCAACTCCGAAGGAGAAAAGTACATGGCATGGCTTGCGAGAAACTGGTTCTGGGTGTTGATCGCAATCGCTTTTATCGCGATGCACGTGTTCGGTCACGGCGGCCACGGTGGTCATAGCGGTCATGGTGGAGGTGATCATCAACAAAGCCGAGATGAAAGAGACAAAGAAGCTGCGCAAGGACGCGCCGTGAACACGGGCTCAGGCGGGCATCAGCACTGAAATGCTGAACTCGGTCGCACTCGGGAGTTGAAGGAAAGAACCGTCACCCGTGACTGAGCACGGAACAACCGCGAAGCATTTAGAAGCGTAAAGGAGTAGGAGGATGCTGAATATCAAAATCGTGAGCTGGTCGCTGGGAATCTTTGCCGCCATCAGTTTCGTCCTGTGCGTCATCTACGGGTTGATCGTGCCGCCGAGCTTACACATGGCTCCATTCTTGGAGATGGTTTTACCGGCTTTCAAGTGGTTGACTTTTTGGGGCTTCTGCCTGGGGTTGATTGAGAGCTTTCTCTACGGCGTTTACGCCGGACTCGTGTTTGTCCCCATCTACAACCTCCTCGTCCGCCGATTTGCTAAATCAAGTGCTCTTTGATTGGCTGGACGCGACGCTCGGACCGATTGAAACACAGACCCTGAGAAACTTACTTCCGGCACGTGTTATTCACTGGCAAGCATACCCAGTTCGGAGTGATGTGCCTGCAGCCAGGCGAAGAGATCGGTAAGGAGATGCATCCTAAATGTTGATCGATTCTTCCGCATCGAGCGGGGAAAGGCAAGATTTGTGTTGAGCGAGAAAGAGGAACACCTGGTGCGCGACGGGATGCCCTATGAGAGCCCTTCACTACCGTGACCATTGACGGGCGACGGCGACGGCAAAGTGCGGCGCGACGAGAGAAAGCGGAATTGACGAAATGAAGAAACACTTGTTCGTGCTGCTCGCCTGTTTGTTTGTAGTGATGATCGGCTTCGGCATCACCTTGCCGGTGCTAGCCTTCTACGTCGAGCGCCTTGCCCTGGCGGCAGGGGCGTCGCGCCAATCAATCGTGCTGCACGTCACACTGTTGACCGGTGTGTATGCGCTGATGCAGCTCGTCTTCGCGCCGTTATGGGGACGCTGGTCGGATCGCATCGGCAGAAGACCGCTAATTCTAATCGGGATCGCGGGCTACGTCGTGGCGCAGGTGATGTTCGGTTTGTCCAGGTCATTGTGGCTTCTTTATGCGGCACGAATTGTCGGAGGTATTTTGTCCTCGGCGACACTGCCGGTATCGGCCGCTTACGTGGTTGATATGACGACGAAAGAAGAACGCAGTCGCGGAATGGCATGGCTCGGCACGGCGGTGAGTCTCGGCGTCGTCGTCGGGCCCGCGCTCGGCGGTTTACTGTCGCGGCGAGACTGGCATTTTAATTGGAGTACCGGACATTTCAGAGTTGACAGCTTTTCAGTTCCGTTTTTTGCGGCGGCGTTTTTAGGACTGCTGACGCTGCTTGCGGCATTGCGCTGGCTGCCAGAATCGATGCCGAATACTTCGGCGCAGAATACGAACGCGGACAAAGATCTGAGTGAAAAAACGAAAGTGGAGTGGCGAACACTATTAAAAACTCTGTCTCCGCTGCTGGCTTTGACACTCGCCGGGCAATTTGCCCTGACGATATTCGAGGGAACATTCGCGCTTTTTGCTCAGAAAAAGTTCTCCTTCGGTCCCGCCGAAGTAGGATACGTCTTCGTGGTGTGCGGACTGGTGATGACGATTTTTCAGGCGGGGGCAGTCAGTTTTCTCGCCGGAAAAATTAGCGAACTGGTTCAGATCGGGGCGGGCTTCGCTTTGATGGGAACGGGCATCGCGCTGCTAGCGACGGCGCGAACGAAGTTGCTAGTTTTTGCCTTCGTTGCGCTGCTTTCATTTGGAATGGCCTTTATCGCTCCCAATCTCTCGGCCCTGGTTTCAAAGCGTGGCGGCGAGCGGCAGGCGGGCGCGTCGCTCGGTATTCAGAATGCTGCCAACAGCCTCGGTCAATCCGTCGGACCGCTTTTGGGCGGCGTGCTTTTCATCTGGCAGATAAACGCGCCGTACTTATTGAGCGGAGTGTTGCTCATTGCGCTCGCTCTGAGTATCGCTTGGAAAGTTGTGGTGAAGCGTGGTGCCGGCGAGTCCACATCATAGAGATTTTGTGCGGTAAGGGCGAATACAGGGGGATCCCAATGATGCTGGATGTTGTGATCGTCGGCGCCGCTTTCTTGGCTACGATGCTGGTCTTTGCTTTCGTCTAGTGGAAGCAAGGTACGGACGTTGGACAGCGTCGCTTCTTTCGGAACCAGCCTATCATTTTCAGACGTTGCGCGTGTTTAACGACATCCCCGCTGGTGGCGCCGATACCGGCGAGATCTTTCAGGCGATCCGTTCCGTCCGTTCTGGCGACGCGCAGAGCTGGTACGCCGGATGGGAGGCTGCAGCCCGCTGTGCGTTGGAGTTGGCCGCCGAGGCGCGAAACGGGCCAAGTCGGGGTGGGGCGCTGCTACGCGCTCACACCTACCTGCGGACCGCACAATTCATGTTGCCTCCGAATGATCCAAAGCGACCCGACGCCTTCACGAGGGACAACGCGGCCTTCTATGAAGGGCTGCAGACGCTGGGCGTGCGTCATGAACTCCTCCGAGCGCCGTATTCCGGAACTCACTTGAAAGCGGACTATTACCCTGGTCCTGAAGGCGCCGAGGCGCGGCCGCTGATCGTGTTTTGCGGGGGCCTCGATTCAACACTCGAAGAGCTGTATTTCTCCCTAAAGGCCGCAGCCGTGGAACGGGGTTACTCGTTGCTTACGTTTGAAGGACCGGGCCAGGGCAGCGCGCTGCGAGAGCAGGGGCTGATATTCACCCACGAATGGGGGAAGCCCACCGGGGCCGTGCTCGATGAATTCCTCGCACACCACACCCGTCCTGCTAAAATCGTGCTGGTGGGCATGAGCATGGGCGGCTTCCTGGCGCCACGTGCAGCCGCGTTCGATGCGCGATTCGACGGCGTGGTTGCGTTTGATGTAGTCCGGATTTCGCATCGGCGATCAACACCGGCAAATGGGTAATGGGTACGAACGATGCGATCGAAACGCTCCGCGCCTTCGACCCATACACGCTTAAGGATGTCTGCCATCCACAAACTTCGGGCCGGTCCAGCCTTTTGGGCTGCGCAGAATAATCATCGGCCACGCCGGGGCGATGCGGCGAGCTTTGGGAGCGCGCCGTCTTTTGAATAGCCTGAATCTCGTCAATCATGGAGTCCAGAGTAGCCGCCATGAGCTGATGCATGCGCTCGGACTCGTGACCCTCACACCGACAAGTAACTAGTCGTATTACTATTTATGCGACATGACCGTCCTCTTTTCTATGAGCTAGCTTCTTAGATTCGGTAGGCGGATAAAGGTCGGATGAATTTCAGGTTAATTCAGCCAAGCTTTAGCCACTGTCTTTGCGCTGATGGCGGCCGGATCGTTCCTGTTCGCCAAACTACCGAGGGAAACCAAAGAATACAGATAAATCACGATGCCCAGTAACGCAAGCGGAATTCCCATGAACGCAAGGACGAGGAAGGCTGCGGGATGTACCCAGCGGAGCGCAACCACTTCCACCAGAAGGAGCACGAAAACGCCAGCAATGTGCAAGGTCAAGTATGTTCTTTTTTGAACAGACTGCTGACGCCTCGGCCTGTCAGACTTTTCAAAGACTTGGGGTCACGCAAGTTCTGGTTCCATGCCAAAGACGTGGCGTATATCGCGGCCGGTTGTCAAGCGTTCCGTATAGGCAACCACTTCTTCGCGCGAACACCGCACTGCTGCCCTCGTTAAACGCCTAATGCATGGTTAACACGATTGTAACAACCTACCAACAACCGAAGGACCAGCAAAGGAGAAGTAAAATGTCTGATCACGAAAGTCATAACCAGAAGCCCGCTCCGGAGCAGAAACCTGGAAACCAGCCGAACCAGCCAGTGCAACAGAAACAGCAGGTCTCGACCGGGCAGCCCAAAAGTCCGCAGTCGGGCCACGAGGAACACGATCAAGAGAAGAAAAAGCAGGCTTAAGTGCAGTCGATTTAGACCGGTGAAATGGAGGGCTCGCGGCGGTTCGATTGAACGGAGAGCCGTCCCGATAAACGTCGAAGTGAATTAGCTTCAAGGCCGTCGGCGCGATGCGCCGGCGGCTTTTTCCGACGCCGAGTAACCTCTCATGGTCGTCCCATCGCGGAATGGATGGACGTTGAGTCTGATCACGAATGTCGAGCTGAACTTCGAAGTGCACGGGGGTCGCGCCCGGAGAGCAGATGGCGGAGAACTTGGCCCGCGCCCTGCAGCTCTCGACGCCGTACACCTACGGGGAATGACGGCAACGCTCCGCCGCATGGCCGCAGGAGTAGTCTCCGCCGGGCAGCCCCGTTGATGCAGGATGGGACGCTCGTACGTACAACGAAAGGACCGGGTCCAATGTGTTTTTCCCGCCTCGGCCTTGCGGTCACCAACCATTGCGACCATTCTCGCGCCGGCCTGAAGGCGTTTGACCGCCGGTGCTTAAAGTTGGGGCATCCTTAGTCGCAAGGTCGAGTTCAGCTGTTGTCATTAGAGGATTCCTCGAAAAGTAAATAGGGGTGTGATCGTAGAACGATTCACAAGGCCGTGACTGTTCAACAGTGCTCACCTTCCAATACTTCACTAGACAGCGGTGACGTGCATATGTCGCCCAAGGGCGAATTCTCGGCTGGCAGATTTGAGCAGTTCTGTGATTCTAGTGGCGCTCACAACCACGATTTTCTGCTCTCTGTTACCTGATAGAACGGAGTGTTGTTTAGGCGGTCGCCAAGCCGGAGAAGCGAGTTTTCTCGCCCACGGCGATGTAAGCTCCGCCAAGATACAGATTTGTGAACTGAATGAGAGAGAGATGCTTCTCCAATGACTGCCAGGGTTTTCGCGAGGCCATCTCGATGGTGCCGCCGAATGGACCCGTTAGCAACTTGGCGAGTAATGGAGCGGCCTCGTTCATGAACCATCCAGAAGGCCTTTTGAAATCGAGGATGACGAAACGCTTTCCCGGTGGCAGCGCCAAAGCTCCATTCCGTACGACCTCATCAAACTCCGGCACAAGAGTCAGTGCAAAGGTGGAGATAATTCCGTCCACGTCCGGGGGGAAAACATAATCGGCGGCGTCGCTTTTAACCAGTTCTACGTTTGACCAACCGTGCGCGGCGATACGGGCCTTTGCCTCATTAAGCATGGCATCGGTAAGGTCTACTCCGATGATTCTTCCGCTCGGACCCACTTGCTCTTGCAAAAGAGAGAAATTCATTCCTGTTCCACAGCCGAGATCGACGACCGTATCGCCATCGTTGAGAACAAGAGATTGGATTGCCCGTTTGCGATAAGCCCAATGACAAAACCCGGCGAGATAGAGGAGCAGCGCACTCCGGTCGTACCGCTTGGCCCGTTTGCGATAGAGCAAGATTAGGCTGACAGCGCCAGGGCTGTCAGCCCTGGCGAATCCGTCCGGCAGATTCACATTGCCATTCAAAGCGTCAGCCATCTCTATAATTCCGGTTGTTAAGCCAAGGTAGGGGAAACGTTAGGGTCAACAGTCGGGATGGCTTTCACCTGCTCGTGTTTGAATTTCAACTGCAGCAACCATGGCCGCTCTTCGGCGCTTCCGCAGACTTACCCAAGTATTGCTCCGGCTTAAGATCGAACTTCTC
>PLBY01000029.1 GCA_003134655.1 Acidobacteriaceae bacterium | reverse complement strand
GCAGCCATGCGGAGCGGCTGACCTGCAAGGCAACCTTCACCAAAAAAGTCCCTCTCACTCAAGATGCCTATGGTTGCCTCCTTCCCATTGTTCGACACGACCGTCAACTTCACCTTGCCGCTTTGGACATAAAACACTGCGTCAGCCGCATCCCCTTGTGCGAAGATTGTCTGTTTCTTTTGAAAAGGCACAATCTTCCTGCCCNNCATGGGGATCGAACTCGCGTTTCTTCTTGATGCCCATAAGCAGGCTGGCTGCTCCGGTAAGAACGGTCGCTGCGAAAACGCAGCCAGAATAAAGCCAAGATGAATGAAGTACGGAAGGATGTCACTAACTATGACATCAGCAACCGGAAAAAACGCAAGTTTTTATGTACGTTTGGTTTCAAAGAGTTGACAACAATCTGCACAGGTCAGTTTCAGCCCCCGCCCTCTTTAGCGACTATTTTCGAGCTATGCAGTTAGTCGGCTAGCACCGAGCACGTCTCCTCTAACGTTTCCCCCAGGGGAGAGTCTGGTCAAAACTGCTCAATTTTGACAAACAAATCTGGAGGGGCGAGTTGGTACGAAAGCCGTGCTAAATCGTCCTCAACCGATTTTCATAGACAGAACTGCAAGGTCATTCTATTTTCACGCCAAGTATGCTGAACGCTCCCGGCGTATCGCACAACTAGTGGCTGAGTTGGTCACTCTAAGGCAATATCAAAGCCAAAACCGGACAACTCCAAACCGAGGGTCACATCAAATGCTTGTTGCCCGAGTGTGGGGTTCTAAGGACCTCCCCAGAGAACTCGGAATCCTACTCGGGCAATTCCACGCACGCTTTACAGCACTGCCTAAGCTTTGAAAACGCTTTACCCTGCTCTATCCCTTCCCATCCATTACCCTAGGTTGCTGTGCGCCTCAGAAGGTATATTCGCGGGCCTTTCGGGGTCGAGGCAAAACAGGTAGCGAAAGGCCGCATAAAAGGGTCTCGAAATTCGACCCCTTCCGTACCACCCGGGCGGCGGGGTCAGGAAAACCTGAAATGATGCCGTTTTTACATTATCCCTGCATGGGACTTCTCGTCGCGGTACTACCCTGGTCGATGAGTTCTATAAAAAGGGATGTCAAGAAAAAACTTCTCCCTCGACCGGAGGCCGAGAAGATTTTTGTCTCGACATCCAGCCCACTGTCTGTAAGTGCCCCCGATTCTCCTCGAGGGATTTTGCTCTGGCTTGTCTGTCCTTCCTCTGGGTTTCATCTTTCGGCGGTGACGACGCCAATCGAGTCTTGAAACTTGGCAAGCGGACCTTGGTCTTGGAGGGTCAACCATGGTTCTATCGGAGGCTCGTGGCCTATCGCTATTTCTGGTTATCCGAGGAGGCATAACGTGTAATGGGTGACTCGGTGCCGAAGCACGCAGGGCCGATCTCATTGACTGATACTCACCTCGAACCGAGCGTCTCGAGAACCCGACCGACCACCCCGAGAGAATCACCGGAGATGGAAAGGCCTGTTACCAGAGACGCTCAAGCGGCTTGCCGATGCAATTGTTTGGCGTCGAAACCTACTCCTTTCTTCCAAATCGTTAGCGTAATGGCGGCAATCTTTCTAGCCAGGGTAAGACGCGCCATCGTCGGCCGCATCCCTTTTTCCAGCAGCGCCACGTAGAAATCGTATAGCGGTCCAGGGCGAGTGCTCGCCGACAGAGCAGCGCCCTTGAACAGATTCTTCAGATCATGATTATGGTTGTCATTCAGACCGCGCACGGTGATGCGCTCCCGGTTTCGTTGCAGTTTCCCTCGCACGTAGCGGTACTCGCCGCTGTCGTGCGTCTCGATCGCGAAACCACTGTAAGCCCACAGCTGGCGCTTGGTACGGAAACGATGGGGTGTCTGCAGCAACGCCACCAGCATGGCCGCTCGAATCGGACCGATCGAGGGAATCTGGCGCAGTAATTTTACGGCCGGATGTTTGTGACTCTCTCGCAGCAGGTCGCGTCGCGCTTCCTGCCGCACCGGTTGCAGTAGATCCAGTTGCTGATACAACCGTTCCGCCCGCAGACGGACGCCGGCTTGCGGGATCTTGGCCAACCACTCGGCGCGATGTCGCCGGGCATACACGGTGGCACCGCTACACGGAATGGCCCAGCTTCGATAGAGAGCTTTGATCCGAGTCATCACTCGGCTGACATCTTGGGTAAGCGTCAGATAGCTGCGACCTAACTCCTTTAAGGTGCGCACCCCGTGCTCTCCGTGATATACCGCATGAAGCTGGTGGCCGCGTAACAACTCCGCCAGCTTGCGCGCATCGATCCGGTCGCTCTTGCTGCCGTCTTTCAGCAGCGCGTTCTTTCGCGGATCGCAGACCACAAGATGGGTGACGTGAGGTTTCAGCAGGTCATGCAACCAGGCGGCAGAAGTTCCTTCTTCAAAGGTCACGGATAAACTTCCACGCAGTCCATGGAAGAACTCCAGAATCGTCGCTGCTTTCGTCTCCAGGATGCATTCCATGATCAGCTTGCCCTGGCAATCCATGACAGCAACCGAGATCGTTGCCTGGTGAACGTCCATGCCAATATACTTTTCTTGTTTCATAACGGCGCTCCTTTTGGTAAGTGTGATCCCAACAATCACAACCTACCGCAAAGTGGGCGCCTTTTTATATTGCGTGTAATGGCGAT
>PLBY01000080.1 GCA_003134655.1 Acidobacteriaceae bacterium | reverse complement strand
TATATAGACCAGGCCATAGCGCTCATTGAGCGGGTTTTGAGTGTTATAGAGATTTTTCGCCAACAATCCTTTCCAGGTCCTCCCAACTCAATGGCTTTCATTGACTTGCTCATCTCTCAGAAGTAAGATTCGCGCCAGTGATAGGCCAAACCATATCGCACTACCGCATCCTGGAGAAACTTGGCGCCGGTGGAATGGGCGTGGTCTATGCGGCCGAAGACACAAAGTTGGGCCGAACCGTGGCCCTCAAGTTTCTGCCCGAGCAAGTGCGGACTGATCAGGCCACGTTGGAGCGCTTTCGCCGAGAGGCCCGTTCCGCGTCGGCTCTGAATCATCCCAACATATGCACGATTTACGAGGTGGATGAATATCAGGGCCGGCCGTTCATTGCCATGGAGTTCCTCACTGGCTTGTCCCTTGCCTACCGCATAGCGGGACGAGCTATTCCGGCCGAAGAAGTGGTGACGTTGGGCATAGAGTTGGCGGACGCGCTGGACGCAGCGCACAGCGAAGGCATCCTTCATCGCGACATCAAGCCGGGGAATATTTTCATAACCAAGAGAGGGCAGGCCAAGATACTCGACTTCGGGCTGGCGAAGGCGATGGCGCCGTCGCCGCCAAGCGGCATGGAAACAGCAGGCGGGGCGCTGCCGACCGAGAGTCTGCAAGAGTCGCTGACCAGTTCGGGCATGGCCGTAGGCACGATCGCTTACATGTCGCCGGAACAGGCGCGGGGCGAAGAACTGGATGGACGCGCGGACGTCTTCTCTCTGGGGGTCGTGCTCTACGAGATGGCGACGGGCAAGAGGCCCTTCTCTGGCACTACTTCGGCCGTGATCTTCGATGGCATCCTGCACCAGACTCCGACCTCACCGGTTCAATTGAATCCCACTCTTCCGGACGGGCTCGCGAGGGTCATCAGCAAGGCGCTGGAAAAGGATCGGGCGAAGCGATATCAATCGGCGCGCGAACTCGCGGACGATCTCAAACAGTTGCGGCAGCAAGGAAGTTCTGGGCAGATCACCACGGTGCCGGTCACCCAAGTCATCCGGAAGCCAACGATCTTAGTACCCGCGGCCCTGCTTGTGCTTCTGCTGGTGGTCGGTGCGACCTGGCTGGTCCGCCACAACGGCAAAGTGCGGTGGGCCAGGGAGCAGGCGATCCCTGAAATCTCGCGCCTGATTGAGAACGGTCAATACGTCTCGGCTTTCCATTTGGCACAGCAAGCCAAAGAGTACATTCCGAATGATCCCTTCCTTGGCAAGCTGGACCGGGACTACTCAATCGTAACTTCGATCCAAACGAATCCAACAGGCGCTGACGTCTTCATGAAGGGGTACGCGAATCCGGATGACGAATGGCAGAGCCTCGGTCGATCGCCGCTCGAAGACATCCGGCTACCATTTGGATATTTGCGATGGAAGTTTTCAAAGCAAGGATATGAAACCGTCGAAGGAGCGGCGGGTCCGGGGCGCGACATTAACTTTACGCTGGATCCGCAAGGTAGCCTGCCGCCCGGGATGGTGCGAATCCTGGGTGGACGCTTCCAGTGGGGGAGCACCGAAGCCGTCGAGCTGCCGGATTTTCTGATGGATAAATATGAGGTGACGAATCGCGAGTTCAAGAAATTTCTAGATAGCGGAGGGTACAAGAAGCCCGAGTACTGGAAAGAGCCGTTCGTTAAAAGCAGCAGCGTCCTGAGTTTTGACGAAGCGATGAAAGGATTTCTGGATCGCACCGGAAGACCGGGGCCCGCTACCTGGGAACTGGGGGACTATCCGCCGGGGCAGGACGACTTTCCGGTGAGTGGAGTGAGTTGGTTTGAAGCCGCGGCGTACGCGGAATTTGCGGGCAAGAGTCTTCCGACCGTATATCACTGGTACAAGGCAGCTGATGTTCGCATTTACTCGGACAGCGTGAAGTTCAGTAATTTTGGAAGCAGCGGTCCAGTTCGGGTGGGCAGCCGGAGAGGAATCAATCCGTTCGGGACCTATGATATGGCAGGAAACGTGAAGGAGTGGTGCCGGAACCAGTCGGGCGAGCGGCGGTACATTCTCGGGGGTGGGTTCAACGAGGCCACGTACATGTTTGTGGATGAGGATGCCCAATCTCCATGGGACCGATTGCCTGCGTATGGATTTCGTCTGATGAAGAATCCGGGCGAGGCTGGCGCTAATGCCGAAGCGCTGCAACGGCCGATTCAGCAGCTGACGCGGGATTACAACAAAGAAAAACCGGTGTCGGACCAGATTTTCGAGATCTACAAGAGGTTCTACGCCTACGACAAGTCCAAGCTGGAACCGAAACTGGAATCAAGCGACGAAAGTTCGGAGTACTGGACAAAAGAAAAAGTCTCTTTCAACGCGGCCTACGGAAACGAGCGCATCCCCGCATTCATGTTCGTTCCAAAGAACTTTAAGGCGCCGTATCAGGCGGTCGTTTATTATCCGCACTCGGGAGCGGAGGGCGCCAGATCGAGCGAGAACCTGGATATTCGTTATATCGATTTCATCGTCAGGAGCGGGCGAGCGGTATTTTTTCCGATCTACAAAGGTACGTATGAGCGACACGTTGAGGTGGACGACAATGAGGAGTCCAGTGGCTGGCGGGATCTGACAATCCAACGGGCGAAAGATTTCTTTCGGTCGGTAGATTACCTGGAGAGTCGCACGGACATCGATCACGACAGAATCGGTTATTTTGGTATCAGCTGGGGAGCCGGCGTGGGCCCGAGAGTGCTGGCTTTAGAGAAGCGCGTGAAAGTCGGAGTGTTGGTAGGAGGAGGGCTTCCCGTGGACCGACAGGCTCCGGAGGCTGACACCATCAATTTTGCCCCTCGAGTGACGATCCCGATTTTGATGATTAATGGGAAATACGATTTTGACACTCCACTGAATACCTGCCAGATACCGTTGTTCCGGTCGCTGGGCACGCCCGCCAAGGACAAGCGGTCCGCGGTGTTTGATGCGGGTCACATTGTGCCGCGCAATGAAATGATTAAAGAGACACTCGACTGGCTGGATCGGTATCTCGGTCCCGTCAGGTAAGGGGCAGTCAGAGACCCTGCGCTAGGTTGCGGTGCAACATCGCAGCGGCGGTTAGAGATTCTGCGGCGTCGTGAGGCATCAGGAAACGCCGCGTAGCGGGGCGAATTGTTAACTGATGCATAGCACAAGCTTGCGCCGTCTGTTCGCCCCCTCCGCGATTTTGAAGAGGATTTTGAGTGTAATTAGAGATGTTTCGTCAACAATGCTCAAACCAGTGACTGGGGCTGTCAACCCGGAATCATCATCCCGACCGCTTGGAAAACTGCCGCAAGCGCTGCCGCGAAAGCAGCTTTCTGGTTCCATCGGGCCTGCTCGATGGCAGTTGCGATAAAGTCACTACCGCCCACCGCTATCCGGGCGGGAAACGTCCCGTCAGCATCCTTCTCGTTTTCTGTCTGCGACGCTAAAATCTTTACACGCGCCGATTGAATCCAAAGCAGCCCTGCGATCAGGGCACCAACAGCAGCCATCCAGTTGAGCATCAGCTTCATCGTTGCCATAGTCGAAACCCTCCAAGATGCGGCGAACGATACACGTGCCGATAGACGGTGTCCAGCAGGGAAAGCGCCCAAAGATAAGGGAGAGCGAAGACCGAATGCGACGCCGGACTATCCGGGGTCAATGAGTTCTATAAAAAGGGATGTCAAGAAAAAAGTTCTCCCTCGACCGGATCCGAGGTTTCTTTCTCGAGATCCAGCCCACTGTAGTGTCATTCCCCTGGAGAAGTTTGGCTTGTTGTCCATTCTCGTGAGTTTCTCTGCTGATGGTGACGCGGCCGTCGAGTTTTAGAGAGCAGCAAGCGAGATGGTGTTTCATGGCAACCATGGTTCTATCCGAGGCTCGTGGCCTATGGCTATTTCTGGTTATCCGAGAGGGCATAACGTGTAATGGGTGACTCGGTGCCAAAGCACACGGGGCCGATCTCATTGACTGATACTCCTCTCGAACCGAGCATCTCCAGAACCCGACTGCCCACCATCGCAGAGAATCCCCGAAGATGGAAAGCCTTCTTCACCGGAGAGGCTCAAGCTGCTTGCCGATGCAACTGTTTGGCGTCGAAACTCACTCCTTTCTTCCACATGGTTAAAGTGATGGCGGCAATCTTCCGTGCCAGGGTAAGCCGGGCCATCGTCGGCCGTATCCCTTTGGCAACCAGAGCGACATAGAAGTCCTGCAGAGGACCAGGACGTGTGCTGGCCGAGATGGCAGCACTTTTGAAAAGATTCTTGAGATCCTTATTGTGGTTGTCATTCAGACCACGCACCGTGATGCGCTCGCGGTTGCGTTGCAGTTTGCCGCGCACGGAGCGGTACTCGCCGCTATCGTGGGTCTCCACGGCGAAACCGCTGTAGGCCCAGAGCTGCCGCTTGGTACGGAAACGATGCGGTGTCTGCAGCAGCGCCACCAGCAAGGCCGAGCGAATCGGACCGATGGAAGGAATCTGGCGAAGTAGCTGCACCGCCGCATGCTGGTGGCTTTCCCGCAGGAGTTCGCATCGGGCTTGCAGGCGCAGAGGCTGCAAACTATCGAGTTGCTGGTACAAACGCTCGGCTCGAATCCGAACTCCGGGTTGCTCGATCTTGGCCAGCCACTCGGCACGATGACGGGGAGCGTAGACGCTTGTGCCCGCACAGGGAATGGCCCAGCTTCGGTACAACGCTTTGATCCGATTCATGGAGCGGGTGACGTCTTGGGTGATCGTCAGATAGCTGCGCCCCAACTCCTTAAGGGTGCCTAATCCATGCTCTCCGTGGTACACCGACTTGAGTTGGTTGGTGCGTAACATCTCTGCCAACTTTCGCGCATCGATCCGGTCGCTCTTGTTCCCCTCTTTCAACAGAGCGGCCTTTCGCGGATCGCAGACCACCAGCCGGCTCACGTGGGGCGTCAGAAGATCGTGCAGCCAGGCAGCCGAGGTCCCTTCCTCGAAGGTCAGCGACAGAGTTCCCTGCAGTCCTTGGATGAACTCCACAATCGTGGCCGCTTTGGTCTCCAGCAGGCATTCCATAATCAGCTTGCCACTAGCATCCATCACGGCAACGGAGATGGTGGCCTGATGAACGTCCATGCCGATATACTTTTCTTGACTCATAAAGGTGCTCCTTTTCGCTAGGTTGGCGATGCGTACAATCACAACCTATCGCAAAAGTGGGCGCCTTTTTATATTGCGTGTAATGGGGATATTTCGACAGTTGACTGTTCGCGGATTAGGTGCAGCGCATCGAGAAAAATTCCGGCCCTCACCAAAACAGAAGACAGGCAGGGCAAGATCGATCCTCGCATCGTCTGGACAGGAAAACACGGCGATATTGGTCAAATATGATCAGATATCCGTCTCCGCTGGCCCTATCGTGTACGTAGGTGTTTATGCCGATACGGATCACGCTGGCGCTGCTGGTCGTCTTCACTGTCGCATTGGCTCGAGGCAGTTCGAACTCTGGGGTGGATCTGAATTGTATTGTTCAGAAGATGGAGCGAGCCCAGGCTGAGGTCAGTATTCCCAATCATGTACGACGTGACTATCGGCTAAGTCGGGTGAATGGTGCTAAGGTCGACTCCGAAGTCGTCCCGGAACTCGATTTTCGGGCGCCCGGCAAGTACAACGTCGAAAAACGCTCGGGCAGCAGCATGGGCGCACAAGTAGTGAAACGCGTCTTAGAACATGAAGTTGGCATAGGGTCTTCGAGTCAGAAATCACGGTCGGCCGCCGTGACTCGAGAGAATTATCTGTTCAGCTACCTTGGGGAAGCCGTCCTCGACGGTCAGTCGTATTACCTTCTGCGTCTTGATCCGAGGCGGATGCAGCCCGAACTAATCTCAGGACGGGCGTGGATCGACGAGCAATCCTTTCTGATTCGACGTCTTGAGGGCACGGTGAAGTCGCCGTCAATTTGGGTAAAGAAAATACATGTCCAGTTTGACTTCGACGGCCCAAAAGGAATATGGGTACTTAACAATATGGAGGCGGTTGCTGATGTACGTTTTCTGGGCGCACGGAAATTGACGTCACACGTTATGAATTATTGGGCCCCCAGCTTGGTCGCGGTCAAGGTCGGAACTGTGCCCCCGATTGCGGCAGCCCTGCTTTCGAAGTAAGGCGGCACGTTGGTTGATGAGCGGAATCACGATGTTGCAACAGTTGTCGCGCAAGATGAGCCGCTACTTGTAGTGGATCATTTTTAGAACCCGACCGTCCGCCTTCGACAGCTTCACCTCCGCAGTGCCTCCATCGCAGAGCGTTGTTGTCACGCCGCCTTTGCCGTCCGAGCAGTGCAGAGTGCCATCTACGGTACAGACACCGTTCTCCAGCGTGGCTTTGAATGGTCGTTCCGATTCGATTTTTTCTTTCCCGTACACAGGAATCAGCACGGCCTCGGCGACTTTGACTGCCGTCGTCGATGCGTTTTCAGGCATAATGAAGGCCAAAGTCACGCCAATGAAACCCACTGAGTCTCAGGGTCAACTGTCGAGAACAGGCCATTACACGTTTTGACCTGCCGTCCTAAAATCAGTCTTTCTTACCAGAATCAAGAAGGGTCCAAAGCGAAACTATTGCGGCGGCTGCTGCCGCAACCCACACTACGGCGGTCCAAGAAATGTCCCAACGTGAACCATGTGAGGACGTGATCTTCCCAAGCGAGAAGGCCATGAGGAAAAAAGCAAGGCTAAACAGTGCGATAACCGCCCACAGTCGCCCTCCGGTCAGTACACGTCGCCTTCGCACGTAAAACTTTATACGCCTATTCCTACACAACTTCGAGACAGGTGACGAAATCAGGCCATAGCGCTCAAAATCCCTGTACCGGGCATTTTGAGTGCTATGGGGATTTCTCAGCGGCTAAGACCCGTGGGGCCGTCGGACTTCTAGATCGATCCCCCTTGAGCGTTGACAGGGTTAGGTGTACATTTCGGTCGGCGGCCCCAAGGAGAATCGTCATGGGATTTCTCGCATGGATTGTGGTTGGACTGATTGCAGGCTGGCTTGCTGGCCAGGTGATGAAGGGTGGCGGCTACGGCATTCTCGTTGACATCATTCTCGGCATCCTCGGCGGCATCCTGGGTGGCTGGGTCTTTGGGCTTTTGGGAATATGGCCCGGCGGCGGCATGATCGGCTCCATCATTGTGGCATTTGTTGGCGCGGTGATTTTGGTCGGGATTACCCGCTTACTGAAAAGAGCCTAATCGTTAAAATCAGCAGCATAAGCTTACGACCGGGCCAATGAGTGTAACGGGGATTTTGCAACAACTATCCGAGTTTCTGTGCGAAATTGACCATTTTCTTGGACGCGGATTGCTGCACCATAACAGCCGTGAAGGCCAAGAAAGTCACTCTCAAGCAGGTACACCTTGTCAGTTGCCCCTCCTGTGGTGTGGGGCCGGGCGAGAAGTGCGAACTCACCATGGGACAGGCTCGCACAGAACCGCATCGGGATCGACGATTGGCTGCAGCCGAAGTGAACGCGGCGCCTGCAAAACCTGATGACCAATTAACCAACCACAGCGCTGCAATGACCAAGCAGGGACGCGCTTTCGATCCAAAAACCTTTCTCACGACCATCGGCATTGGGCGGGAGATGATGTCCTTCACGAAAGGGCAGGCAATTTACTCTCTGAACGACGCGGCAGACGCTTTATTTGTCATTCAAGAAGGAAAGGTGAAACTCAGCGTTAGGCCCCCAGCTTGGGAAGGAAGCAATCCTCGACATATTGAGTGCTGGCGATTTTTTTGGGAAAGATGCCATCGCTGGTCAGCCTTCCCGCACCGCCTCGGCCAGCGCAGTGACGCACTGCACCCTCCTGCGAATCAAGAAAAAGATTATGCTGCTCGCCCTGACAAAGCACCTAAAGCTAGCAAATATGTTTTGGGCATACGTGTTACGGAGGAACATCCGATATCAGCAAGAGTTGGTTGACCAACATTGCAATTCCAGCGAGAAACGATTAGCGCGTGTTCTTTTGCTGTTCGCCCACTTCGATGGCCATGGAGCAGCCGAGACTACGGTTCCGAAGATGAAGCTTGAGACGCTGGCAGAGATGGTTGGGACGACCCGTTCGCGCATTAGCTTTTTTATGAACCGGTTCAAGGAATCCGGCTTCATCTATTACGAGAACAAAGGCAAGGCGTTGCGAGTTCACCGGACACTTTTTGCTGTCTGCGGCCAATAAATTCCGCTCCGTGGGAACAAGCAACACGATTCTCCGAACCGCCCGTCGTCCTGTCTTAGCGCACGTCAGTTCGACCAAACCGTCCTGGCAGGTTAGGTGGCCCTCTCAACTGTCGCAAGCAGGCCATAGCACAAGCTTGCGCCGTCTGTTCGCCTCAGTCGGGCATTTTGAGTGCTATGGGGATTTTTCGCCAATTGACGCAGAGGGGAATGCCTTTCCATTACGTCAGGCGTACGGTCGGGCCATGGAGTAGGCCAAAAAGGCCATCACCAAACACCAAAGACGAGAACCGTAAACGCCGACCTTTCCCGGGGCAAACGTTTACGGTTCGAGTGGCGAAACCCAACCACATTTTGAAATGTTAGCACTCGGCGCGGTGGTCCTAACGGTGCGTTGCCGCCACAACATGGCAAACTAAGGGCCATGTCAAAACGGCGCAAGCGCAAACCGCTGACCGACGACGAACTCAGGCTTATCGTTGCTGGTATCGCAATTGTGCTGGTCCTGATGATGCTGGCCATCTACAAGCTCGATCTGTGAAGGCCGAGAGCGTCAGAGTTGCGGGCATTAGCGAAGGGTAGCTTAGCCGCTGCCGCTCAACAATCCGCTGGCAGTCGGGGGCGTGCATCAGTGAACTTGCGACCCGACAATCCAGTGCTGAAAAACCGCCCGGCTCTGGCGAGGGTCCACACAGGCGAATCCGGCAGTGACAAGGAATCGCCCGAGGTTTATATTGTTCCCTCCGCTGGTCGGTTGTTGACACTGCCTGATTTCGCAAGAAGGAACAGAGAGACGGAACAGCCGACCAGAGTCGTCATCTAAAGGCGTTCAACTAAAGTCTCCCTGCTTTCAGCAGTGTTGAAGCCACTTTTGAGACCTCCATTGTGACGAAGACAGTCGCCTCCTTATCGCCAAAGTTGATTTCGGTTGTTCCGCTTCCGTAATCGCTAACGTGGTTCACGCGGTCCGCGTTGACGAAGGTTTCCCTCCCGTTGATATCGTCAAATCTAACCAGCTTCATACTCCTCGCTAGTCGCCGGTGCTCGTTTGATCCGCTCTCGTTTGGAAAGTCTTGCACTGCGGAACCTGAGACTACTTGTTTCTTCGTCGCCTCTCGTCTCCGAGGAAGCCGGAAATGCAGATCACGAAGAACACGACGCCGACCGCGCAAAGAGCTATCATCACAGCGCTGAGCATGGTTCCTCCGGCGGCTGGCTACCTCTTCTATTGAATCACTTGTCGCATAAGGAATTTGTAAGAGTCGAGAGCCAACAATCCGATCAGGGGTTGCAGCGTAGGCCTATATTCAGTGGATGCGGAGCAACGAATCGTACCAGCCTCGACTCGCTGTCGGGCCTAAGCCGTCGGGATTTACAACGATAGGCATTTTCCTGTTCTTTGGTGCCGTCATGGCGAGTCTCGCTGCAACTACCTTGCTCTGGCGAGGCACTGCTCTTGATCGTGTCTGGGTTTTCAATCCGACTGCGTACATGCAGCTCGCTCCTCTGGGACGCGCGGTGGGAATTCTCTTTCTGTTGCTCGGCGTAGCCCTCATCACGGCCGGAATCGGGTGGTTCCGACGCCGCCTTTGGGGATGGAGACTAGCGGTCGCAATCATCTCCACGCAGGTTCTAGGGGATGTCGTTAACTGCGTCAGAGGCGACTGGCTGCGCGGCGGAACTGGCGTCATCATCGCCGGTGCACTCTTACTGTTTCTTCTGCAGCCGAGAACTAGAGCCGCGTTTGCCTAGAATCTCTTTCGAAGAAATTCAAAAAGCGCATAGCCTATGAGTGCTGCTATTGTGGCAATTCCAAAATTGGCGGCGGTAAACACATCTGCAATCGCCCAAGCTATACCCCTCCTCGCCCCCGGACCTGAGCGTTCAAATTCTCCCATCAAAAGATTCGAATAGAACAGGAAGATGATGAAGCCTACTTCGATCATCGCTCTCCATGCATTTCTCCTCATGGCAAACACTGACTCCCTAAAAAGGCGCTCGGCTGGGGACACGCTGCTTTGGAGGTGAGAGTATCGTGATCGAGGATTACTGTCCAGAAAAAGCCATTTCGTTCACGATTCCGATTGTGGGCTTACCCGCAGAGTCTGTAGATGTTGCAAACAGGGTTTTGAGCGCAATGGGGATTTAACGGCAACTATCCGAGGTCCTGTGCAAGACTGACCATTCTTCTTCTGCGGATTGCCGCATAATCGGCAACTATGAAGGCCAAGAAGCCTACTCTCAAACAGGTTCACGCTGTCCGTTGCCCGACTTGTGGCGCGGGTCGGGGTGAGAAGTGCGAGCTTAACACCGGACAGCCTCGGACAGAGCCGCATCGTGATCGCCGCGTGATTGCAGGGGATTGAGTGTCGCGCCTCCCGGAACATCGGTCAATGAGTGAAAGAGGCAAGCGCTGGTGACAAACGGGGAGGTTCGAGCCAACGCCTACCTTCTGCCCCTCGCGTTGAGGCTGACCTAATGAATAAATGAGTAGTGCCAGCGCGGTCTATCGTGTTGAGTGTGTATTTGTCCGAAAGTGTTCCACTACGTTTCAGCCAGTACGCCTGAGTTTTTTCCATCGCAAAGTGCTGCATTCCACGACGGTTATCCGCGTTCCCTTTTCATGTTCCGTCGTCAGTTGACGAAGTCAGGCCGTTACACTCAGAACCCCAGCCAGAGGGATTTTGAGCGTAATGGGGATTTCTCAACAGTTCCATTCGCGGTTGACTTTGAATTGCAATACGAAACCGTGCTCGTTGCCCAACCCGCTGATGCTGAGAAACTCGTCGCTCGACTGAGTGGCAACTACTTTCATCGTGAGAGCTGTTCGGCTGCTCGTACGAAAACGGTGTACACGGGGCAATCAAAGTTGCCCCATGTACCACGTCTACCTCCTAAATTACGATTGAGGTTCCGTCGAACTTCGTGAGATTCCATCCAGCGAACGACTCCCAGTAGTTTGCTTTCAGGTCCGTGAGCACAGCTATAGCAATGGCCTCCCCGAGCCGTAGCGCGGAGATGCCGTCACTGCGCCAGTGAACGCCTGCGGCATCGCGGCCGCGTCCAACATTGGCCGCCATCTTATTCAATTCGTTGCCGATTGTCAGTGTTGCGCCCGTGTAGGGAACCAGCGACAGACCATCGGACGAAGCCACCATCGGGCTCGGAATTACGAACGACTCATCGTAAAACGCCTTGAGCACAGTGGCCGCGCCCCCTGACAGGCTGGGGTGTCCGGCGGGGAAGGACGGATGCGCTGGGCAGCCCTCGGCATAGGCCATGGGCAATAGGTAGGTGCCGAACTTGGCAAACACCTCGGTCAGCGCCGGAGAAGATAGCAGCCGCGCGGGTAGCGGATAGCTGGCCGCACCAATCAACTGGTTATGCACATTCCCGGCATACTCCTCTGGCCGAACGCGCCGATGCACCAGCCACTTCTGGAACCAGGCTGCTTTCAGGACCGCGGCCGATGTGCGTCCCACCAGGTCGAGGACATCCACAATGCCGAACGTGACCAAGCCCCCCTGCTTGGTGTACGTCAGGTAGGGGCTGTTGGGGTCAGCCGTCGCCTTCATACCATTCAAGATTAGCGCGCTGTTGAGGCCCGCCTCATAGGGCCAGTCGACGTGTACCCACTGGCCAAGGTCACGCAGGTTCCGAAGGTAGCGTGGCTGCGGATCTGTGACATTGGAGGTGGTCGCAAGTGCGCCGTTCTGAATGTTCAGCCACTCCGTGTAGTCGAACATGTGATCGTCGCCCGCCAAAGTGGTGTTCATCTGCTGCCTGTTGACTTGCGACCCGTAAGGAACGTCCAGGGTAAAGAACTGCGAGACATAGGGCCCGATCAGGTCTCCCGGCGTGTTTCCGCGAAAGATGTTGTCCGAGGTGACCGGTTGTGGACCCGTGTAGGCGGGGAAGGTGCCAAGGTCTGCGACGGCTGCCGCAATGGTCGGATCCGTGTCATAGTCGGCGAAGGCGACGTCGCGCGCTAGGGCCATCCAGTAGTTCTCGGCCATCTCGCTGCCTTGCTCATTCCCGCGGTATGGCGGTGGGATACGAGTTACTTCGACGTGGGAGTCCGCTCCTTCCATGGCATAAGCGAAGCAGGCTTGCGGGTCGGACAGTTTGGTTACACCACCTAGCGTGATCGCCTCAAAGTCATCGGAGCTGCCGGTTGTTAGGGCATTGATGAGCGCCGCGTACGAAGTGGTATCTACTTCACCCAGGGAATTGTGCGGCAATGCCTTGGAGAAGTTTGCGATCTTGTTGGAGTAGCGTTCCTCGTCGCCATTGGTGGGGTGACGCGGGGGCATGATTTTCTCGTTGATGTCCGCGGTTAGCCGCTTCTTGAACACTTGCGCACGGCGCTGCCCCGGATTTTGAGGCCCGACTTCGATTGCTCCAGCCAACGGGGGGGGAAGCTAACAAGCCGGTGGCAACAGTGGCAGCAGCCGCCCCACCCAGTTTGCTTAGAAACGACCGCCGGCCAATTCCATTACTCGATTCACAGGGCCCAACTGCGGCTTCGCCGTAGCCATTTTGCGTGGTTCGTCTACCAAGTTTCTTGCGCTCCATGTTTCCTCCTATTTGGGTTGGCTTGAGCATCACGACCCTGGCCGCCATCTTGAGATGTTGGAAACCGGGGATTGTGATCACGACCAGTGACTAGTGAAATGATTCCCTGATATGCGCAGCGCAGCGACTAACGTCATTGTGGTAATGCAGGTCAGCTTTTTGGATTTCATTTTGCCTCCTCTGCGTGCGGTCCAGGAGCCGAGGGGCCGGTTCAGTCGAACCACTGCGAAGCGAAAGGCAGGCGGGTAAGGCTGTGCGAGAAAGTCTATGCCCAAAATGGCTCTTGTCAAGGCAAATCGCCGCGGTATGGGGCATGGCCGGAGAGGCGGAAGCCAACAGGGCATCTGGGTGGTCGGATAACACACTGTGACGCTCAGCCGGGATGACTCGCGCCTGATGGCGCAAGGGTCATCTGAGAAGGAAAACTGAGATGGTGGACTGAACGAGCTGATCTCCACCGCTATCGCGATACCAAGGGCGAAAGAAGTGACCGTCGGGGTGCTGACTTGTCGATGACTGTTGAGAGCAGGCCGTTACACTCAAGTGCCCAGCAGCAAGGCCATGATGAGTGCTATGGGGATGTTTCGCCAACAACGCTGGTCGTCCTTACAAAAGACAAAAGCGCCGGAAGAGTTCCGGCGCAATACCCAATAATCGAGAAAAGACGTTTGTCAGTAGCTCATCGAAGTCTTGTTGGTGGGAACGTCCTTCGATGTCATGTCGAACGTCAGCATGAATCCATTCGTGCCCTTGAACTCGAAAGCGTTCGGGCCTTCACGATAGGTCTCAAGCTCATTCGGCATCATGACGAAGCCGTCATTGCGCGGCGTTCCCCAGTACCTAACGTTCTTGAGTACCGCAGGTTCATCCGTCATGCCCTGAAAACGTTTCAGCTTGACCTCGGCGGTTTTACCCCCATTAAGCGTCGCATGCGCCTGGTCCTTGTCAAAAGTCCACGTGTCGATGCTGCCCTCGGCGGTCTCGAACGATTTCCACTTTACGGGAAACACGTGTCCCAAAATCTCACCCAGACCTTGGCGTTGCTCTGCCGTTGTAGCTTTGTCAAATGTGACCAAAGCCCGCTCCATCTGACCCTGGGAGAAATCGGCACCCAAGTCGCCGGTGATCCAGAACTTTGCGCCAGCGAGGCTAGTAGCGCCGTAGTGCCCCTGGTTGACTTTGTAGGCGTTATTGAACTTGCAGTAGTGTTCAGTTTTGCCGTTTTCGTAATGTGCTGTCGGGTGGGAGTTGAAATAGCACATGCAGAAGTGTGTACAGCTGCAAGCCTCAATGGCGGTGGCGTTGATCGCCCAGTCTGCCGTCGGCGAAGAAGTGTGGCCCGCGGACACGCCGAGCAAGGCAATGACGATTAGCAATGGCACTCTGCGCATCAGAGTTACCTCCTGTTTCGTGCGGGATTATCTACCGAAAAACGCACTTTCGCAAGGCAAATCGGGACTCCAGGCGACGCTCAAAGTAGAGCTTGAGCTTGTGGGATAGCTAGACTAAACCCAGTTTCCCTTGGCTAGGTGTCGAAATCAGGCCATTTCACTCCTTGAGAATTGGCGGATGTTGGTGGCAGTCCAGATGGGCCGCCAGCTCTGATGGTTACTGAAGCGCATTCTCACCGTTGATTTGAAACAATCCTATGCGATTGTTCTGAGAATCCACCACGTACAAGGAACGGCCGTCAACCCACATGCCGGATGGATGGCTGAAGTTCACGCCTCTGACTGTGCTGGGATCAAACGTGTATACCCTTTGCCCTTCGTGACCGAAGACCTGAATCTGGTTAAGATTCGAATCGCTGACATAGATATTGCCCCGGTTGCCGACAGCCAATCCGGTGTGACGGTCTGCATAGCCTAAGTTGATGGCGCGGAGGAAATGGCCCCCACTATCGAAAACCTGAATGCGCGTGTTGCCTGCATCGAGCACGAATAGTTCACTACCGGCTACGACTATCTCGCTCGGGAGCCGGAACTCACCAGGACCGTTACCGCCGCCACGGTTGCCGATCTTGTGAATCAGTTTTCCCCGCTCGTCCATAACAAAGATCATGTGCCCCTGCCGATCGCACACGTAGATGCGTCGCCCAGCTTTGTCGATTGCGATCCCGGCTGGGTTATCGAAGTACGATTCTCCTCCTCTCAGTTTCCCCAGGTAACGGCGAAACTTTCCTGCCGAATCGTAGACGAGTACGGTTCTGCTGGCTTGGTCGACGACGTATAGGTTGTCTTGACCGTCCACGGCGAGCGAAACGGGAACGTGCAGACGGTCGCCACGTCGATCTAAGCGATCGTATTTCGAGTGAACAAAGTCGAAGATATGCACGGCGTGAGCGCCGGGATCGGCGACGAAGACACCGTGGCTCGAGTCTGTCGTGACAGCGGACGGTGAACGCATCGCGTCCACTCGAGCCTCAGGGTCCGCTGGCCCTGCGATGATGTCAAGCGTTCGGTCCAGAACAGCGTGTTCCGGTCTTACATCATCAGCCGACGAAAATACGCGCACAAAACTGAGGGGTGCGGAACTCTTTGGGACAATGGTTTGCGCTCCTTGCGAGGAAGTTGCAAGTCTCCCGTTCCAAGCTACCGTGGGGCCTGGCACGACGCAAAGAACGAGCAGTTCCGTTGCGACCGTGAACGAGATGTCGTTTGCCGGAACAAACGTGTCTCTCTGGCTGAACGCCGCCGTTGCGAGGAGTAATCCACTTGTGGTGACGCACCGCAATGCTCGTTTCATCAACGCGCGCCTCCACGCCGCATTGTCGCACAGGATTGATGGGCGTGGGAGTCAATTGGCGAAACCAAGCCATAACGCTGATCGGAGGGGTTTTGAGCGTAACTGAAATGTTATGCCAACGATTTGTTGCCGACTATGCTAGCGAGCCGCACGACTCGATGCTCTCAAAAAGGTGCGGCTTACTCGGTGGGCATAGTTCCAATACCCAGTCTTCGTTCCAATTCGAGTATGTAGCTGCGAATTGACTGCTGACTTTGGGCGCCCACGTTCGTGAATTGGATTCCGTGGCGTCCCTCATTTGCCCAGATCACGGAACCGAGTGCGTCAACAGCCACACCAGAAGCGGGTAACCGAAATGACACTTGGACGGTATCTCTGAGCTGCAGGTCACTCGCTTCCACCTGCATTCCCCCTTGGCTGAGGTTCCAACTCACTCCGCGCATCGTTCGGGAATCCACTATGCATGTAGCCTGCGCCCGCATCGGAACCCGCGAGCATCTGCGTCGATTCTCCAACATCACGCCGCTCACAGTTTCTTTGATTCAGACCCAAACAACAGTATATGTGCATGCGGGTCGCAGGAAAAACTTCATCTATTGTCTTGTGGTTGACCCACCTTCTCATGCTGTATTCGCAGTAGGCTAAATCTGCTGCCTTACCTGGCACGGGTCGCCACCCAATTCCCAATTTACATGCGGGAGCCTTGGGGCCGAGTAGAAGTCGAGCGCTGGTCAATGAGTGCTAT
>PLBY01000112.1:845-4992 GCA_003134655.1 Acidobacteriaceae bacterium | reverse complement strand
TGCTCTGGCTGCGCTCAGTTTTGCGCGTCCGTCCCCGTGCCATTTCCGTGCCGTTAACGCGGAATTGCACCGAACTAGCCGCGTTAGATGCCATCTGCCGCGGTCTAAGTGTATGTAACTACATTAGGGAGCGTTTTCGAATCCCACTCTCTCCGCCAGTTCTTCCAAGCCCTAAAGACTAAAGGGCTTATCGAGAGACGGAAAAAAGCTACAACAAGAATCACTGATTTTCTCGACTTTCAGAGTGCTAGACAGTCGAGGAAATCAGAAATGGCAAGAAAGCTACAGCACAAGCTACAGAAAGTCTCCATATACATCCGCATCCGTCCCACCGACGTTGTCCTCGTCGAGGACGACGGCAGACGTATCGCTGAAGCCAGTGGTGACCGAACCGATGATCCGACGCTTCCCGTTCCGAATGAATCCCTTCTGTAGTGACATGTGTCCTCCCACTCCTCTTCTACCAATTTCTTTCGTCAAATCGCTAGGAATCTCAAAATAAAGTTGGCGGGATAGCACAACAGTCACTTTTTCGTGTAGTTACTCCAACTTTTTCCCTGCATTCCTATCGATTGTTTGCTTCAACTGGGTATAACGGAAATGCAGGTGGATGCGTGCCCGACGACTACGGCGAAGAGGAGATCGACGTGGATGTTCTCATCGAAGAACAGCGGAGCCTAGCACACTCTAAGGATCCCTTTGAGCGGGTGGTGGTCTCACTCTGCATCGGTGCGATTCTGAAGGAGCAACTTGCGGGGTTGCCCAACAGCACCATTAGCCAACTTATGACCGATCACATCCGGTGCCAACTGAATCTTCTCGGGCCTGAAAGTGTGATCGTTGAAATTGCTAGCGAGCGATTGCTTGAATCAGAAAATGCGCTTACTCCGAAGGCAGCCAGCGTCGAGAAGTGCGAGACATTGCTGGTTTGCCCAGAATGCGGTGCCGAATTCTGGAGGGTGGATGAATAAACCTGACCGAGCAGATGTGCGCGAAGTGGACTTAAAGGTGAATGGGATCACGTTCGAATCGGTTCGATTGCGACGGAGTTCTGGCTTGGTTGACTTCGATGTCCTGATCGACGATCCCCACATCGGCCGCTTTGCTTGTGAACCGCCAGTATGGGAGTTTGGAGTTGGGAAAACTGGTCAGAATTGATCGTCTTGTAAATCAGTGCTATGGCATTTAGCGGAATGTGCGTAGCAGAAGTACAGAGGGGGAGCGAGAATGGCACACTCACAAGCAGGTATCAGAACAGGTTGGTCTTCAGAAGATCGATGACTTCGCTACCCCGCCCATTGATTACGGCCTTCATCATGAAAAGACTGAAGCCCTTTACTTGGTCCAGCTTAATCGACGGCGGCAGCGCCAGTTCCTGGCGGTCGACCACAACTTCTACGAGGGCAGGTCCTGGGTGGCTTAGGGCTAGAGCCAGCATGGGGCGGACTTGCTCCGGCACATCTGCCTTAAGTCCGAGCACGCCTGCGGCTTCCGCGATCTTCGCGAAGTCCGGGTTGCGAAGGTCCGTCGCGAAGTCAAGCATTCCGGCTGCTTTCATTTCGAGTTCCACGAAGGCTAGCGCGCTGTTGTTAAAGACAATCAGCTTCACCGGCAAATCGAGCTGCCGGAGCGACAACAGGTCACCCATGAGCATCGCGAGTCCGCCGTCTCCGGACAAAGTAATGACCTGGCGATCCGGGTAAACAAGTTGTGCCCCAATCGCCTGCGGAAGCGCACTGGCCATTGACCCGTGGGAAAATGACCCCAACAACCGGCGTCTACCGTTCATCGCGAGGTAGCGCGCTGCCCAAATGGTCGGCGTGCCAACGTCGCAGGTGAAGATCGCGTCCTTCCCCGCGAGTTCGTTGATTACCTTTGCGACATACTGTGGATGAATGGATTTCTGGCCTGTCTCGCCGACTGCAAGGTCATCCAGTGCCGCACGCGCTTTCTGGTAATGCTGAATCGATGCGGAAAGGTGCTGGTCATCTGTCTTTTCCGTGAGATTGGGCAGAAGAGCTTGCAGGGTCGTTTTCACGTCACCCACCACTCCTAGATCGACCTTGGCTCGGCGCCCGATCTGCTCTCCGCGAATGTCCACTTGGATAATCGTTGCTTTCTCTGGATAGAACTGCTGGTAAGGAAAATCGGTTCCCAGCATCAACAGCGTGTCGCAGTCCATCATGGCGCGATAGCCGGACGAGAATCCGAGCAGACCCGTCATCCCGACGTCAAATGGGTTGTCATACTCGATGAATTCCTTGCCGCGGAGCGCATGCACGATCGGCGCTTTCAGTTTTCCCGCCAGTTCCATCAATTCGTTGTGGGCTCCAGCGCATCCGGCACCCCCAAAGATGGTCACCTTCCGCGACTCGTTGAGAATGCCGGCGGTCCTGGCAATCTGTTCGTCGGACGGCCGAATCGTTGTGTGAATCTCTGGAAAGTTAAGACGAGGCGTAGAATTAGTTGCCTCACGCAAGGCGACATCACCGGGGAGAACAACAACCGCTACGCCTCGTTTGGCGAGTGCTGTTTGGATTGCGATCTCCAGGACACGCGGCATCTGCTCCGCTTGGGAAATGAGTTCGCAGTAGTGGCTGCATTCACGGAAAATGCTTTCCGGGTGAGTCTCCTGGAAATACTGGCTCCCGATTTCATAGCTCGGAATATGGCTTGCAATGGCGAGAACAGGAACACGACTGCGGTTGGCATCGTACAATCCATTAATCAAGTGCAGATTCCCAGGGCCACAGCTCCCGGCACACACCGCCAAGGTCCCGGTTAAATGCGCTTCCGCACCAGCAGCAAATGCGGCCGTCTCTTCGTGCCGGACGTGAATCCATTTGATTCTTTCGTCGGTACGGATTGCGTCCGTGATCCCGTTGAGAGAATCCCCCGCAAGACCGTAAATCCTCTTCACCCCTGCCGCCACAAGAGTATCGATGAGGAGCTCCGCGAGATTCTTCTTAGCCATTGCTGGCACGCTCGTTAACGGCAAGTGCCATCATTGGGAGGTAGGCAGAAATCCTGATCCTTTCATGCTTGATGCTCTGACGTGAGTTTTTCATCGTCCTATCCGGCCTCACGCTGGTTCCTTTGGAGCAGAACCGAAGTAGACGCGGACGAAGTCTGAGTTGGACATTTCGTGTCTCCAATGGTCGCAAATCGCGGATGTAAACGACAGTGATTTGGGCCGCCTAGATCTTCTTGAGCGACGGTTGGTGAAGTCTCGTGCGACCGTCGTCATCCCACTTGACGACCGCGTCCTCATCATTGGCTCGCTCAACTGTGCCGATTTCTCCCGTCGGCTTTCCGAAGTTACCCAAACCCTCGACGCGATCTCCGGGACTTAGTTCCTGGCCGGTAGCAGAGGGCTCCGAGAGCGGTGGTCTCTTGGCTCGGTCTGAGTCAGGGATCGCTCCAGCGCGTGAGAGGGGTGGTTGGGGAGCTTTACCCAGTTTGGGTGTCGGCTTTTTGGCGCCATGAATCATAAGTGTTTCCTCTTCCACGAGGCTAGAAGATCGCCTTCGCCACGACTGTTCATCGGCTCGATAGATACAGCATAGCCTTGGAAGGAATGGTCCCGCTGGTCCAAACTGCACAGGTCTGACAATTGATTTGCTGAATGCAGTAGCTCAGGTTGTTGTTGGGTTGCAAATCGGACAGCGGAAAGTCCAAGCACGCTGGACGCCGCGAACTCGTGTGGCTCGACGGCAGCGAGATTGGCAATCTACACAGCGAACTTAGCGCTCAAATGTGGGGCGCTCCTCTCAGCTTTCACGACGTTGGACTCTGGATCGGCGTAGATAGTTGGCTCCATTCAGAGAAACAGTAAAAATCTGAACTTCACTGCCTTATACCCTCCGCCGATCTTCTGACACTGTTCGTCTTCGATAGTCCAACCCTACTAACCATGTGAAAAGCGGCACGTCGTTTCACACTTGTCACACTTGAGATGCTACGTTTCGCAGATGGGTCCGGACTGTTCAAAACTGCTCGGTAGGAAGACAATTCTGAAACCTGGCAGTCCTGTCCCAAATTGACCTGTAATCCCTTTGGACTCGTGACATCGTGCAAGTATGCATAAAAACGAGCCCAAGCAAGAATCCAGCCAAGCAACACTAGCTCGCGTCAAAAAGGAAATGGA
>PLBY01000112.1:0-751 GCA_003134655.1 Acidobacteriaceae bacterium | reverse complement strand
TGCCTCTCACGTACGCAACGCTGCCGCGCGCTTCAAGCAGGTGAAGGGAGTTAAGGAAGCGGAACGTCGTGCGGCGTGGAAGCGAATCCAGTCTGCCGCAAAGCGCTACGGAGTGGAACTTGAAGAGCCCTACTAGCGCGAACATGCCACGTTGCACACCTGCCATGGCAGCGGGAGGGGGACTGTTCGACAATGGGTGTTTGGCCGCGAAGTCGAGAGTAGCTGGGGCCTTTAGGAGAGTAGAGGTTCCGTTTTTCGGAACGAAGTTCTAGTCGTGCAGAACGACATTGAGAAGTGAACTATGAACTTGCAAGCCGCCCTCGTCATAGTTAACGAAGCCTAACTTTCTGAACCGATTCATGAAAAAACTGACCCGCGACCGGGTTGTGCCTATCATCTCGGCGAGGGTCTGCTGACTGATCTTGGGGATTACAGTCTCGGGTACGCCTTCCTTGCCGAAGTGAGATAGCAACAGCAGAACCCGAGCTAGTCTCTTCTCGCTGGAGCTAAAGAGTTGGTCGACCAAGTCCGCTTCGTATCGGATGTTCCGGCCCAACAAATATGCCGTAAACATGTCGGACAATGTACTCTCGTGGTGAAGCGCAAGCATCATTGCCTTCTTGTCGACTCGCATGAGTTCGCAATCTGTCATCGCGTTTGCAGACCCCATACGTAGAGGCTGTCCCGCAAGACCACCTTCTCCGCAGAAATCGCCCGGATTCAATATGGCGATCGTAGCTTCCTTGCCTTT
>PLBY01000035.1 GCA_003134655.1 Acidobacteriaceae bacterium | reverse complement strand
CCGGTGCGCAGGTAGAACGGGACGTCGGCCCACCGCCAGTTGTCGATCAGCAGCTTCATGGCGACAAAAGTCTCAGTCCGCGAATCGGGCGGAACATCGGGTTCTGTCCGATAGGCTGCAACTCGTTTGCCGTCTTCGGTTCCGTCGCCGTACTGGCCGCGCACGCTGCGGCTCAGAACCTCTTCGTCGCTCATGGGTTGGATCGCGTGTAGAATCTTGGCCTGCTCGTCGCGCACCGCATTCGCGTCGAACGAGATCGGCGGTTCCATGGCCGTGAGACTGATCAGTTGCATGATGTGGTTCGGCACCATGTCGCGCAGGGAACCGGCGTGATCGAAATAACTTCCGCGTCCTTCCACGCCAACGGTTTCGGCCACGGAGATCTGCACATGATCGATGTACCGGCGGTTCCAGACTGGCTCGAAAATTCCGTTGGCGAAACGGAATGCCATGATGTTCTGGACAGTTTCTTTGCCCAGATAGTGGTCGATGCGGTAGATCTGCTTTTCGTCGACCTCCTTGAGCAGTTGCTGGTTCAGCGCTTTGGCCGACTCCAGATCGTGCCCGAAGGGTTTCTCGATGACGACTCGCCGCCACCGGCCATTGGACTGTTCCATTAATCCGGCAGCGGAGAGTTTCTGCACGATCGGACCGAAGAAGCTGGGCGCCGTGGCGAGGTAGTAGAAGAAATTCTGGTGGGCGGAATGCTCCTGATCCACCTTGTCCAGAAAGTCTTTGAGTTGCGGATACAGTTTATCGTCGCTGAAATCTCCGGCGAAGTAATAGAAGCGGCGCGAGAACCACTCCCAGAGATCGTCGTCTACGCATTCCCCGCAATACGCTTTCACGTCGTCGTGCACACGTTTGCGGAATTCATCGTTAGAGTACTGCGTGCGCGCCACGCCTACCACGGCGAATTCGCGGGAAAGCAATCCGGCGCGCGCCAGGTTGTAGAGTGCCGGGATCAGCATGCGGCCCGTCAGGTCGCCGGCCGCGCCGAAAATCACCATGACGCAGGGATCGCCCTGCTTTCCGATTCGCGGCGGTGCCGCAGTGGGTTGTTCCGCTGTTTCAGCCATGAATAAATCCTTTGATGAGTAAGAAATAAAGCCGCGCCTATGCGCTCTTCTTCGCCTTGTCCGTGCCTTGCTCCACGTGTCCGCCAAATTTCTGCCGCATGGCGGAAAGCATCTTCTCCGCGAAGGTATGCTGCTGCCGCGAGCGGAAACGCACGTACAGCGCGGCGGTGAGCACGTCCGCAGGCACGGCTTCCTCAAGTGCCGCCTGGATCGTCCAGCGGCCCTCGCCGGAATCCTGCACGAACCCTTCGTACTCCGAAAGCGTAGGGTTCTCCGTGAGCGCCATCGCCGTCAAGTCGAGCAACCAGGAACTGACCACACTGCCCCGCCGCCACACCTCCGCGATGTCGGGCAGGTTCAGGTCGTATCGGATGTCCTCGGGAAGATCCTTGCTGGTGGCGTTCTTGAAGATGTCGAAGCCTTCCGCATAGGCCTGCATGATGCCGTATTCAATGCCGTTATGCACCATCTTCACAAAATGCCCGGAGCCCGACGGACCGCAGTGGATGTAACCGTCCTCCGCCGTGCCTCCAAGCTTTTCTCGTCCCGGAGTCTTTGGGATGTCGCCTTTACCCGGCGCGAGCGTCTTGAAAATAGGATCGAGCCGTTGCACCGCTTCCTTGGGTCCGCCAATCATCATGCAGTAGCCGCGATCCAATCCCCACACGCCACCGCTCGTGCCCACGTCGATGTAGTGAATGCCCTTGCCCTTCAGTTCGTTTGCCCGGCGCACATCATCTTTGAAATAAGAGTTACCGCCATCGATGATCGCGTCGCCTGCCTGCATGTGCTGCGCGAGTTTCTGCACGGTCGCCTCAGTCGGACCGCCAGCGGGAACCATGATCCAGACCGCACGGGGAGGCGTGAGCTTGCTAATCAGATCTTCGAGCGAAGTAGAGCCGCCCGCGCCCTCGACGGCCATTTGCTTCACGGCATCGGCGCTGAGATCAGAAACCACAAGCTGATGTCCGCCGCGCATCAGCCGCCGCGTCATATTCGCGCCCATGCGCCCCAGCCCCACCATTCCCAATTGCATTGCTTTCGCTCCTGAACGTAGCGCCGGCGTCCCGCCGGCTGTCGCGAGGGCATCCTGCCCTCGCATGTGGAATCTCCAACACTCTCAGAGAGCTTTCTGCACCGACGCCTGCAGTATTGCCAGCCCCGCTTTCACATTGCTCCTCAGATGAACTCGCAGCGCCCGTCTCCCGCGATCAGCCAATACCTGAAAATCTCCGCGGGCCTGCGCCGCCTTCACCACGCCGAATGTGTATTTCTGTCCGGGCACGGGCAGTTCGACGGAATCGTCACAAGTGATTTGCAAGAACACCCCGGAGTTGGGTCCGCCCTTATACGCCTGTCCCGTAGAGTGCAGGAATCGTGGTCCGAACCCTAAACACGTCGCTACGCGCTTCTTGTCGCGCACCAGATGCCGCAGCGTCTGCAGGCTTTCTTCGTGTTCGCCGTTCATCTGGATGTAGCCGAGCACCGCGAAGTAATCGCCGGCCTTAATACGCGCCAGATGTGCCCTAAGATATCCCACGAGCGACTTATCGCTGCCGGCTGCATTCGCCAGTTCCGCCGCATTCTTCTCGTCCGTAAACAATTTGATGCCCGAGTCTTCGACGACTGGCTTTTCCGCCGGAAGAGAACCCGTCTTCTCATACGCCGAGGTCAACTCACGCGTCGCGATCTTGCTGGCTTCGACGTCCGGTTGGTTGAAGGCATTGATCCCGATAATTGAACCTGCGACCGCGGTGGCAATTTCCCACCGGAAGAACTCCGCGCCCAGGTCATACGTGTCGGCCATGGTGATGCGCACGACGGGATGCCCGGCCTTTTCAATCGCCGCCACTTTAGCATCTTGATCGGCGTCCGCCCCCGTTTCCAGCCGAACGTAAACGAAGACGCGATCGCTGCTGTAGACCTCTGGAGTCGTCGGAGTCTCGCGGTCCACCGGAATGATTCCCTTGCCGATTTTTCCGGTCGACTCCGCGAGCAGTTGCTCCAGCCATGCGCCCAGATCAGAAATGCCAGGGGAGGTGATGATCGTGACCTTGTCCCGGCCCGCGTTGGCGGCTGCTCCGAGAATGATGCCTAGCACCGCGCCGGGATTCTCCTCGACACTCGCACCGGCGCCACAAGCGCGCACCATCTCCGCAGCCCTCGCGAGGAACTTCTTGGTGTCCATGCCCATCACCGCGGCCGGAACCATGCCGAAATTCGACAACGCTGAGTAACGTCCGCCGATCGAGGGCCGTCCGAAGAAGACATGCAGAAAGCGGTCTGCCTCTGCGACCTGCTGCATCTTCGATCCCGGATCGGTGATCGCAATGAACTGGCTGCCGACCTTCACCGCGCCCACTGCCTGCTTCGTGCGTTCGAAGAAATATTGCTTGAAAATGTTGGGTTCGAGCGTACTGCCCGACTTGCTCGAAACGATAAACAGCGTCTTGGGGATATCAATCAGGTGCTCGAACGCTTTCACCTGGCCCGGATCCGTCGAATCGAGCACGTGCAGGGTAGGGAAGTGAGGGGTCCTGCCAAAAGTCATCCGCAAGACTTCCGGACAAAGACTGGATCCGCCCATCCCGAGCAGCAGTACGTGTTGAAAGCCGCGCGCCTGAACTTCCTTCGCAACCTTCGCCAGTTGATCGTGCTGCGCGATCTGCTCGTCGACGATATCGAGCCATCCCAGCCAGTTCGCTTCGTCGGTGCCTGTCCAGAGCGTTGCATCGCGCTGCCACAGGCGCTGCATCTTGCCGCCCGATTGCCAAGCGGCGATCGTCGACTTTACCGTTGTGGCCAGAGATTCCGGCAGGGAAGTCTTCAGTCGGCTCACGGGATCTATCCTTTTTGCTGAGTGCTCTTCGCGACCGCAGCCAGCAGCTTGTCAAAAGCGTCGGCGAACAACTTGACGCCATCGTCGGTCAGCTTGTCAGTCACTTGTTTGATGGAAATTTCGGCGCGTACGAGGTCATCCATGACTTTCTGCGCACCCGCCACATCTTCGGTCAGCGCGTTGCGTAGCAATCCATGATCGCGGAAGGCGTCAATCGTAGCTGGCGGCATGGTGTTGACTGTATCGGGACCAATCAATTCTTCGACGTAGATCACGTCGCGATAGTTGGGGTTCTTGGTGCTCGTGCTGGCCCACAGCACGCGCTGGGTCTGCGCTCCCTTGGCCGCCAGCGCCTGCCACCGCGCTCCGCTGAAGATCTTCTGATAGCGCTGATAAGTAAGCTTGCCGTTAGCGATCGCCACCTTACCCAACAGGCTCTTCAGCAACGCCTGCTGGCTGGCGTCGGTGGTCGCCTTCAGCCTGTCATTCAACAGGGAATCGATCAGCGTGTCGATGCGGCTAATGAAGAAGCTCGCCACGCTCGCCATCTTTTTCAGATTGCCGCCGTGCGCTGCCAGATCTTCGAGTCCGGCGATGTAGGCCTCGGCAACCTTCTCGTACACTTCCTGCGCGAACAACAGAGTTATGTTGATGTTGATGCCTTCACCGATCAACTGGCGGATCGCGGGAAGGCCCTCCGCCGTGCCCGGCACCTTGATCATCACGTTCTCGCGCTGCACGGCCTTCCACAGGCGGCGCGCCTCGTCGGTCGTTTCTTTCGTCTTGCGCGCCAGGTACGGCGAGACTTCCAAACTCACGTATCCATCCCGGAACTTGGATTCGTCATACACCGGCCGCAGAGCATCTGCCGCGTCCTGGATGTCGCGAATCGCGATCTGCTCGTAGCGCGCCGTGGTGTCGAGATCACTCTGCGAGGCCAGCGACTTCAGGAAATCGTCGTACAGCGAACTGTCGGCGATGGCTTTCTCGAAGATCGCGGGATTCGAAGTCATCCCCCGCAGTCCGTCCTCGGTAATCAGTTGTTGCAGCTTCCCGGTGGTGAATAGATCGCGCCGGATGTAATCGAGCCACATCGACTGACCGTAGTTGAGCAATTCTTTCAGCGGATTCTTAGTCGCTTTCGAGGTTTCCAGAACTCCAGTTGGCTGCATAGTGATCTCCTACGATCTTGCGTAAAAATGTATTTTGTCGAACCCCGTTCAAACGTTACTTGCCCGCAATCGCCGAACGAGCTTCAGCGAGAACGGTATCGACGGTGAACCCAAAGTACTTCAGCAGATCTTTCAGCGGCGCCGAGGCGCCGAAACGGTGCATGCCGACGTTGCGTCCATTGAGGCCGGTGTAGCGCCCCCATCCGAAAGTAGACGCCATTTCGACAGAAACCCGTGCGGTCACGTCCGACGGCAGAACGCTCTCTTTGTATGCCGCATCCTGCTGTTCGAAGATTTCCCATGAAGGCATGCTGACCACGCGCGCTTTCACGCCCTCGGCCTTCAGTTTCTCGTATGCGTCCACGCACAATGACAACTCGCTGCCTGTGCCGAGCAAGATCATGTCAGGCTTTCCGCCCAGCGCATCGGCCAACACATAAGCACCCTTTGCCACACCCGCAGCGGAAGCGTATTTGGTCCGATCCAAAGTCGGCAGGTTCTGCCGGGTCAACACCAGCGCCACCGGTGAGTGCTGCAACTGCGCGATGATCCTCCAAGCCTCGGTAACCTCATTCGCATCGCCCGGACGGAGCACGATCAGATTTGGCATGGCACGCAAAGACGCCAACTGCTCAATCGGCTGGTGCGTCGGCCCATCTTCTCCAACGCCAATGGAGTCATGCGTGAAAACAAAAATCGACGGAATCTCCATCAGTGCCGACAACCGAATGCTTGCCCGCATGTAATCGCTGAAGTTGAAGAATGTCGCCCCGAAAGCCCGAATGCCAGACACCACCATCCCGTTCACGCTCGCGCCCATCACGTGCTCGCGCACGCCGAAGTGCAAGTTGCGTCCCGCTGGAGTGGCGGCCTGGAAATCTCCCGCGCCTTCGAACTTTAGCGTGGTCTTGTTTGACGTTGCCAAATCGGCGGATCCGCCAATCAGCCATGGAATATTCTGTGCCAATGCGTTGAGCACTTTGCCTGAACTCTCGCGCGTCGCGACGCCCTTGGCATCCGCAGGAAAAGTTGGCAGGTTCTTGTCCCAGCCCGCAGGAAGTTCGCGGTGCTGCATTCTGTGCAGACGATCGGCAAGGTCGGGGAACTTCTGCGAGTATTCCGCGAACCGTTGGGACCATTGTGCGTGCAAATCATGTCCGCGCTTCCCGATGCCTTCGCGGAAATGTTCGTACACGCCATCCGGAACCAGGAACTTTGCGTCTTCCGGCCAGCCGTAGAACTTCTTGACCAGTCGAACTTCTTCTTCGCCCAGAGGCTCGCCGTGCGCGGCGTTCGTGTCCTGCTTGTGCGGAGACCCGTAGCCAATGTGGCTATCGACAATAATCAAGGTCGGCCGGTCGGTGGTTTTGTGGAACGTCTCAAAGGCTCGCGCTAGCATCTCCAGATCATTGGCGTCAGCCACGCGCGTCACATTCCATCCGTATCCCACAAAACGCGTCGCCACATCTTCGCTGAACGACCAACTGGCCGGGCCATCGAGCGTGATGTGATTGTGGTCGTACATCCAGCAGAGATTGGAAAGCTTCAAATGTCCGGCAAGGGACGCTGCTTCGCCGCCAATCCCTTCCATCAGATCGCCATCCGAACACATCGCATAAACGTTGTAATCGAAAATCTCCAGCCCCGGACGGTTGAAGTTCGCCGCCAGCCATTTGCCGGCGATCGCCATGCCGACGCTGTTGCCCACACCCTGGCCCAAGGGGCCAGTCGTGGTTTCCACGCCAGAAGTGAGATGCGACTCGGGGTGTCCCGGCGTGCGACTCCCCAACTGCCGGAAGCGCTTGATCTCTGCCATCGGAACCGAGAGTTCCTTCAAAACCTGACCATGTTCGTCAACCCGCCTCACCTCGGCGAGGTGCAGCATGGCGTAAAGCAGCATCGACGCATGCCCATTGGAGAGCACGAAGCGGTCGCGATTGAGCCAGGTTGGATCAGCGGGATCGTAGCGCAGGAATTCCTGCCAGAGACAATACGTGACCGGCGCCAGTCCCATGGGCGCGCCCGGATGGCCCGAGTTTGCCTGTTGTACCGCGTCGATCGCCAGAGTTCGAATCGTGTTGATGCACAGCATGTCCAGTTGCTGCCCCGTCACCAAAACCTGTTCACTGGCTACCATGCGATTCCGCTCCTCCAGCCTGGGATTTTTTGCACCGGTGCGCGATCGGTCTCTAACTAATTAGAGTTTCCGATTACGGAAAGGGTTCAATACGCAGAAAGTGTATCAATTTCCGTGCAGGCGTGGATTAAGCCGCAGTGAAATACTGGCGGGAATGGGGAATTCCTTTATTTCAGAAGATGCAGGTAGCCGTTCTCCGTTTGCGATCCCCGGGTTGTCTGCTGCACGTACTTGAGGAACTGGCGCAGATTGTCGCGCTCGGTGGGCGCCATTCCCTCGAAGTGGAGGCGGACTCCGTTGCCCGGTCCATTGCGGGATACCACTCCGCTCAAAGCGAACCCTTTGACCCAGATCTTGCCGTTGGGCACCCAGAGGCCGATTTCAACCTTCGACCCCGGCTTGACGGGGTGCGCGGTTTCGACCAGGCATCCGCCCGCGCTCGTGTTGGAAAGATTGCCCCAGATCGGAACCGGGAATTCATCGACGCGGAGTTCGACCGCCACGAAGCACTTGATTCGCATGTGACGACGGCGGTCGCTTCCCCAGTTCTGAGTGAACATATCCGGCTCAAAAGGAGGCGTCGCCGAAGTGGGAGTTGCAACTGGTTCGGGCGCGGAAGCCGCCTTGGTGGCAGGTTTCCCGTCCGTGGGGACGCCGGCCTTGATTTCACGCATGGCTGTAAGCAGCGCCGCCTCACGCTTGTCGGCGGGAGCTTCCCGGTAGGCTTGCAGCAGCTTTCCGACATGCCGGACAAGGTCCGGATCGGACAATATTTGGGTCCAGTCAGTTCCTGTTGCCGCACTCATCGAATGCACGTCTTCCGTTCTTAAAATTTGCGACTCTTGACTAGACTGAACTGAAGGTCACTCTCATTCAAGATGACCTTGGTCACGTCCTCGAGGAGCGACCTGTCATTTCGTGGGGAAGATGTGGTGGTTTGAACGACTGAGAATCTGTTGGTTCCTTGAGATAGCCTGGCTCACTTCACTGACCTTCGAACGTGAGTTGGACTACCTCGGTTGTCTCACTTTGCCCGGGCTCAAACTTCCATTTGCCAACCGCTTCAATCGCCGCGTCAACCAATACCGGGTTTCCGCCCAGCACGCGGGTAGACTTGACGGTGCCGTTGGCTTTAACCACAGCTTCAACTCGGACGACGCCGTGGATGTGCATCTTCTTGGCCAGTTCTGGATAACTGGGCGCGACGCGCGAAGCTACCTTTCGCTCGGAGTTCGTCTGTGCGGAAGCGGTCTGAGTGCTGGCTACGCTCGTCAGGAGCGCGATGAGTGCAACCGTCATGAATAAGACACGTGTCCGCATGGCTTCCGTTCCTCTTTCCAACCCATAGATTAAAGGGGCTTACCGCTGCCGCGCAAAGTACCGAAGATACTGCACCTTGGGAGTGGCGCCAGCCTTGGGACTGCTGACCTTTTGCCTTGCGAGACGGCCGCCCTCGCCGCGCTGGGGGGCGATTCCAGCGATCCCGTCAGAATCGTTGCATCGCAAAGCTCCGCAAACGAATCAAAGCTGAGGAGTTATGCTATAGGCGAGAAAGGACGTCCCGGTCTCCACGGTCATTTGCGGGACGTTCCCACAATCACGAATGCGCTGCTCATTGATAATTTCCCGAACCGCATTTTCCGCTCTTATTCTTGCTCTGCTCGCGACGCCGGGCCTGCTGGCTCAGGCCACAGGCGGATCCTCCGCCCCGAACGTGACTCTGCCAGGCCCGCAAAACCCATTTCTGGGTAGTGCACCCGAAGGAAAAGCCACGGCGGACGTCCTGCAAATCGACTTCAAAGATGCGATTGATCGCGGTCTGCGCAACAATCTCGGCCTATTACTGGCCAGCGACCAGACCCAGATCGCTCGTGGGGAAAGATGGAAAGAGCTGAGCGACCTGCTTCCGAATCTCAATGCACGAGTCATGGAAGACGTCCAAACTCAGAGCCTCGCGGCGTTGGGGTTTAACAAGCTGTTTCCCCTTCTGAGCCCTCCCGGCGCGACTCCCACCAACCTTCCTGGGGTGACCCCGGCGTTCAACTATTTTGATGCTCGTGCTTCGCTCAGCCAGTCTCTCTTCAATTTCAAGAACTTGGAGAAAGAGCGAGCTGCCTCGGAAAACGTGAAGGCTGCGCAGTACACCTACAAAGACGCTCGCGAAATGGTTGTGCTTGCCGTCGGTAACTCTTATCTGCAGGCGATTGCCGCCGGAGCTCGCGTGGAAACTACCGAAGCGCAGGTCAAGAGCGCACAGGCGCTTAACGACAAGGCGGCGGACCAGCTGAAAGCCGGACTGAGTCCAGCCATTGATGCGCTGCGTTCGCAGGTCGAACTGCAAACCCGCCAGCAGCAGCTCATTGTTGCCCGTAACGACCTTGCCAAGCTGAAATTGAATATGGCTCGCATCATCGGGCTGCCTCCCGGGCAGGAGTTTGTGCTCACCGAGAAAGCTCCGTATCAGGCGCTGGCCGCCCTTCCGCTCGATACATACCTGCAGCGTGCGTACGCTGCGCGGCCGGACTATCAGTCAGCCTTGGCGCAAGTTCGGTCCGCGGAACTCTCGCGCAAGGCAGCTGCCGCCGGACGTTATCCCAGCGTCGACGTCGCCGCGAATCTGGGCGACATTGGCGTCAACCCGGCTCAGTCGAACGGCACCTGGCAGGTGAATGGCGGCATCAACATCCCGATCTTTGCCGGCAATCGCGTTCACGGCGACGTGCTTCAGGCCGACGCGCAACTAAAGCAGGCGCGCTCTCAACTGGGAGATATCCGCGGCCGCATCGATTATGAGGTCCGCACCGCCCTGCTCGATCTAAACGCCGCCGCCGAGCAAGTGGAAGTGGCCCGCAGTTCCGTCGACCTGGCGGAACAGGCACTGGCTCAATCGCAAGATCGCTTTACCGCCGGCGTCGCCGACAATCTGGAAGTCGTGCAGGCCCAGGAGACCGTGGCCAGCGCTCACGAGAGTTATATTCAGAGTCTTTATGCCCATAATCTTTCGAAAGTCGAACTGGCGCACGCCATCGGCGACGCGGAAGAGGGCGTTAAGCGCTATTTGAAAGGCAATTAATAAACGTATGGAAACCACGCAAAGTCCGCCCGCCAACACCGAGAAAACGGAAGTCCAGAAGGCGGCGACCAGCACCAAGCCGCTATCGGCCACCGAGGAGGATTTTCGCATCCGGCCTTCTCGCACGCAGAGTTCCGGTTTCCGAATCGGAGTGGTGATCGCCGTTATTGTGCTTTTGGTCGCGGGGTTCTTCGCCTACCGCTACTTCACCAGCTATGAATCGACCGACGATGCCCAGGTCGACGGCCATGTCAATTCCATCAGCGCGCGGGTTTCCGGACACGTGATCAAACTCAATGTCGAGGACAATCAATACGTGCCGGCGGGAACCGTGCTGGTAGAGATTGACCCTGCCGACTATCAGGTCGCCTACGAGCGCGCCAAGGCCGATTTTGAAGATGCGCAAGCGGCAGCAGTTGCGGCCGGTGTGAATGTTCCGATCACCTCGGTCAACACCACCAGCCAGGTTTCATCCACCGAAGCTGACGTGAACAGCGCCCGCGCGGGCATTCAAGTTGCAAAACAGCAGTTCGAGGCGGCGAAGGCCCAGTTGCAAGAGGCCGAAGCCAATAACGTGAAGGCGCAGAACGATCTCGTCCGCTACAAGCAGTTGGTCGACAAGCAGGAGATTTCGCAGCAGCAGTACGACCAGGCCACCGCCGCCGCCAAGGCCAGTGCAGCGGGTGTAGAAGCAGCCCGCGCCAGCGCCGACGCTGCCCAGCAGCAGGTCACGCAAGCTCAGGGAAAACTCGTCCAGGCGCAGGCGAACTGGAGCAACGCCAACACGGCACCGAGGCAGATGCAGGTCATACGCGCCAGGGCTACGTCCGCGCTTGCGGAAGCGCAACGCAAGAAGGCGGATCTCGACCAGGCCGCGCTGAATTTGCAATACACAAAAATCGTCGCCCCGGTGAACGGCATCGTCAGCAACCGCACCGTCGAAGTCGGACAAAACGTAGCCCCCGGCCAGGAACTGATGAAGATCATCAATCTCGACGACATTTGGATCACAGCAAACTTTAAAGAGACGCAGCTTCGCAACATGAAGATCGGGCAGCGCGTCACTGTCGAAGTCGATGCCAATGGCAGATCGTACAACGGCAAAGTTGATAGCGTTGCCGGAGCCAGTGGCGCCCGCTTCAGCCTGTTGCCTCCCGAAAACGCCACTGGAAATTACGTGAAAGTGGTGCAGCGTATCCCAGTGAAGATCGTGCTCGATCCCGGCGCCAACAATGATCACCAGTTGCGCCCCGGCATGTCCGTAACTCCCAAGGTCTGGACTCGCTAATGAGCGCGGCCACCGCCACTGTGGACTCTGCAGACGCCTGGCGCCCTGCGTTCAATCCGTGGATCATCGCGATCACGGTTACGCTGGCGACATTCATGGAGGTGCTCGACACTTCCATCGCCAACGTCGCTCTGCCGCATATCGCGGGCAGCCTCTCCGCCGGGCAGGACGAAAGCACCTGGGTTCTGACGTCCTATCTCGTGTCCAACGCGATCGTGCTGCCGCTGAGCGGCTGGCTTTCGTCCATTATCGGCCGCAAGAACTTCTACATGGGCTGCGTGGCCCTGTTCACCATCAGTTCCTTCCTGTGCGGCCTCGCGCCGAACCTGGCCACGCTGATCATCTGCCGCATCCTGCAGGGCGCGGGTGGCGGTGGTTTGCAGCCCAGCGAGCAAGCCATCCTTGCTGATACCTTTCCGCCCGCCAAGCGCGGCATGGCATTTGCGGTTTATGGAATGGCCGTAGTTACTGCCCCGGCGATCGGCCCCACTCTTGGCGGTTGGATCACCGACAATTTCAGTTGGCGCTGGATTTTCTTTATCAATATTCCAGTCGGGATCATATCGATCCTTCTTACTTCGAAACTGATTCAGGATCCACCCTACTTCAAGCGCCGCAAACTGAGCGAAACTCACATCGATTACGTTGGGCTGGGATTTGTTGCGTTGGGTCTGGGAGCGCTGCAAATTGTTCTCGACAAGGGGCAGCGCGATGACTGGTTCGAATCGAACTTTATTGTCACACTTTCGGTGATTGCCGCAGCCGCACTGATCTTTGTCATTGTTTGGGAGTGGAGACACAAAGATCCCATCATCGATCTCCATCTATTCCGTGACCGGACGTTCGGCGTCTCGAATCTGCTGATGTTCATGCTGGGCTTTGCCTTGCTGGGCAGCACACTGTTGCTTCCCCTCTTTTCCCAAACGCTGCTCGGCTACACGGCGCAAGAGGCGGGCCTGGTTCTTATGCCCGGCGGCTTCATGATCATTCTTCTGTTGCCCCTGGTGGGATTTTTGCTTTCACGGTATACCCCGCGATGGCTTCTCCTGTTCGGTCTTCTCATGCTGTCGTTCTCGTTGTTTCACATGACCACGTTTGATCTTGAGATTGATTTCCGAACGCTGGCCATGGCGCGCGTGGTCCAGGCTGTCGGGATGGCGTTCCTGTTCGTTCCCATCAACACGGCTGCGTATGCCTTCCTGCCGCGCGACAAAAACAATGCCGCTTCGGGTCTGATGAACCTCGCGCGTAATATCGGGGGCAGCGTGGGTATTTCCCTGGTTACCACAATGCTGGATCGCCGCAGCCAGGTGCACATGACCGACTTATCCAGCCATCTGAGCCAATCCAATCCCGCTCTGCAGTCCATGATTAAGGGCGCGACGAGCGCCATGCAAGCCCACGGTGCCAGTGCCGCAGGGGCTACGCGGCAAGCGTACGCCCTGATCCAGGGCACGCTCGAGCGCCAGGCCGCCATGTTGTCCTACATCGATTGTTTCTGGTTTCTCGGAATGGCCATCCTGGCGATGGTCCCGATGGTTTTCCTGATGAAAAAATCCAAGCCGGGCGGCGGAATCGCAGTACACTAAGTCTCGCCATGTTCCGTCTGATCACCATCGAGCGTGAGTATGGATGCGGCGCCGCTGCCATCGCCGCTCAACTGGCCGACCGCCTGGGCTGGAAGCTGTGGGACCAATTGCTCACGGAAGAAATCGCCCGCCTTGCCAGCGTCGACCAAGCGGCCGTACGGCGCTGCGATGAGCGTATGGACAGCCGTCTGCACCGCCTTGCGAAATCCTTCTGGCGCGGCAGTTACGAACGCAATTCCGCCGCGCTGGGCAGCCAGATGTTCGATGCCGACTGCATGCTGCCGATGATGCAAGAGGCCATGAACAAAATTGGGCAGGAAGGGAATGCGGTCGTGGTCGGCCGCGGCGCGCCCTACCTCCTGCGTGAGAACCCTGACGCGTTCCACGTTTTTCTCTACGCTCCGCGCTCTGAGAAGATTCGGCGCACCATGGCAGAAGGGCACAGCGAAGAAGATGCCGCGGAAATGGTCGACTCCGTCGATCGCGAGCGCATCGCCTACGTGAAGCACTACTTCAATGCCGACTGGCCCACGCGTTCGCTCTATCACGTCATGCTCAACACGGCTGTGGGGAACGAACCGGTTGTCCAGACGATTCTGGACACAATGCATCTCGTCGAGGGCCGTCCCAAAGCCACAACCTACGAGCATCCCAACGTGCCGGCGTCCTCTCGATAAGGGATTGCAGTTTGGGCTCTACGCGCCTCGCGGCCTTCCTGTCGCCGCCCGCGGGCGCACCGGTCGCTGCGGCGCGGGACAGCAATTTTCTTCGCAAGTATCCGGCCGCGGGCCGAGTGATCCGACCGCGCACCGCTCACTGCCTGGATTCGTCCGCTCCAGGATCAACTCACGAATCATCCCAATGAACTTGGGATGCACTCCGACCGTTTTCGCCCGCACCATCGGCAGCGGCAGGGAATCGCAAAGCTGCCGCGCCTCGATGTCCAGGTCATACAGCACTTCCATGTGATCGGAAATGAAACTGATGGGAGCGAGCACGACGGCGCTTGCCAGATTGCGCGCCCGTACCTCGCGCAGGTAATCCAGAATGTCCGGCTCCAGCCACGGCTGCCCCGGCGCCCCGCTACGGCTCTGATAGACCAGTGCATCATTGGCGACGCCCAGCCTTGTCGAGACCAACTTCCTTACTTCTTCCAACTGCTGAACGTAATCGCACGTGTTCGCCATCGAAAGTGGGATGCTGTGTGCAATGTAGACGATCTGAATGTTCGGCCGTGCGTCCGCTGGAACTTGGGCTAGCGCATCGCGCAGTCGGTCCTCGGTCGCCTCAACATATCCCGGATGGTTGAAAAACGCGCGCAGCTTGTCGATCTCCGGCGCGTCCGCACCCACTTCATCTTGCGCGCGAACGATGTCTTCGCGGTACTGCCGGCATCCAGAATACGAACTGTAAGCCGACGTCACAAAGGCCAGCGCCCGCCGAATGCCGTCCTGCTTCAGCTGCTGCAAAGTCTCCGCCAGCATCGGATGCCAGTTCCGATTTCCCCAATAGACAGGCAGCTTCGGCCCGTGCTGCGCCAGTTCGCTCTCCAGCGCCGCGATCAATTCCCGGGTCTGCTGGTTGATCGGACTCTTGCCGCCGAAATGGTAGTAGTGTTCAGCGACTGCCAGCATGCGTTCGCGCGGGACATTTCTTCCACGCAGCACGTTTTCGAGGAACGGGATCACATCCTTTGGGGACTCAGGCCCGCCGAAAGACACAACCAGAATGGCGTCGTAGTTCATTGGCTTTGCTCAGATCTTCAAGGATGACATGCGGGCAGGCAAGGGCGCTACTTCCCGCCCGCCGATGCGGCGGAAGGTCGAATCACAGCATCGGTATTGAGCGACACCGGACGATCGAAAGAGATATCCATCTCCGTAAACCGGGGCAAAACCACATCGCGCCCGCGACGAGTTGCCATGTACAAGCCCGACACGCATCCGGAGATAATTCGAGCCGTCCCGGCGGTGGATGCATCCGTTGCAGTCGAAACAATGGCCTCGATAACAAGTTGGACTCCGTCGTCGACCTCTTTTGAGATCCCCGCCGTCATCCCAAGATTGATGGCCATCCATATCTTCCCCGGCCGTTCGCCGTGTAGCCGGCCCTCCGCATCCATCCTTGTGTGCGATCTTTCATCCAACTCCGCTCCCGCGAGAGAAGCCGCGATCGGAACACGCTTTCCCGCGAGCAACGTAAGCTCGGTGAAGGCGAGGTATAGAGATCCGGCGCGGCTTAACCGCCGTGGCGGAGTTTTCTTTACCACTTTGCCTTCCATTAGAGTGCCCGCGGGTAGGATGACCTTTGAATTCACGAGCACTGGTTCGAGCAGGCGCGCTCGCACGGTATCTCCAGGCTTGCTCTTCGATGCGCTCACACTGTCCAGAAGGAGAATCTTGCAATGCGTTCCCGCTGGGAGCGTACCGGGCCGCGATGAATCCGGCTCAGTCGAATCTGTCTCGTCCGTGGCGTATGCGGTCGAAGCAGCGTCTTCGATCCAAGAAGCCTCCAGCACCAGCGTAGGCGTTGCAGGTTTCTTCGCATTCGGCTGGCTGACTTGGACAGCTCCGTTTTGTCCACTGGGCTGCTGTCCCGATTTGTCTTTTCTAGCGGTCGCGTGAACCTCGCGCATACGGCTCACGGTAATCAGTGAAACCTGCAGCGAACTCTCGACTGTGTCCTGGGCAACAGTGGCCGCTTTGAATACTGGATAGTTCTCCTTGCGGGGCGTGAACGCCTGAACCACCCAAGGCCAGTGATCATTCGGCGTGCGCTTTCTTCGCTCCAAATGGTCAACCGTCAATCGGACGGCGCTTCCAGAGGCAAACAACTTGTGGTTGGTGGCGTACACGTCCGACGACAGGCTGCCCTCGACCAGATCGCCCGGCTTTAACTTCGACATTCGGACAGGATGAGAAAGGAGAACTTTGAGGTAGAGTCCGGAGTCAGCCGCCGGTTGCGGAGCCGCGAGGGAAGGATCGTCGCCGGCACAGCCAAACGTAGGACTCGCCGCTACCCACCCAACAAGCAGCAAAAGTGCTACCGGCTTGATCCACTGCAGCCCTTTACGCATTGTTCTTCCCCCGGTCATCAACTCTTCTGGTACAGACACTAGCTGGTACAGACACTAGTATGTGGATGGCAGCGATCGCAACTGCCCGGCAGTAAATCGGGGGAAATGGTGCGCCCGGAGAGATTCGAACTCCCGACCTGTTGCTCCGGAGGCAACCGCTCTATCCAGCTGAGCTACGGGCGCGCACGGGTGTCTACAGTCTACATGGGCAGGGGAAGGAGCATCAACGTGAACATTGCTGCAGATTCGAACGCAAGCAGGCAAAATCCTGCGGTCGCGCACGCACATTGCGAGGGCAACAATGCGCACTTGCCACAGTTTTCGCGCACAATGAACCACGCGCCTGTAAGGCCCGCAGCCCGGCGAGCGCGGTTTCAGCCAAGTCTTATGGGGAGAGTCTTCTTTAGTAACGGTCGCGCCGCCCGCCACCGCCACCGCCGCCTCGGCCACCGCGATCTCCGCGGTCACGTCCACCACCGCCTCCGCCGCCAGCCGAGCGTTCAGTCTTGGGACGCGCTTCGTTGACGTTGATCGTCCGTCCGCCGACAGAGGAACCGTTCAAAGCCGTGATCGCCTTCTCGCCGTCTTCGTTACTGGCCATCTCGACAAAGCCGAAACCACGGGATCGTCCCGTGTCACGATCCGTCATGATGCTCACGCGATCCACCTGTCCGAACGGTTCAAACAGCTGCCGCAGTTCGTCTTCGGCTGTGTTGAAGCTCAAGTTCCCTACAAAAATATTCTTCACGCGTCTGCCTCTGCATTGAGCTGTCGGAAGTGCGAGCAATTCGGCGGACTTGGCAGGTCGGGAGGGCCGTTCCTGAAAATCGATACCGGAGCTGGCGAACAGTCGAATGCGCCGAGCAGTATAGCAGGTTTCCGAAAATCAGCTTGTCAAATCGATCTTAAGGTGAGCGCGCCGACTGGGGGACGCGGACGACTTAGCACTCGTCTACTTTCCAGTATCCCTCAGCGTGAAATCCCATCTGCAGCAGCCGGTTCTTCGGATCGTGCCTCTTGCCGCAACCCGGACACACGAGATACCGTCCCCAAGCCGTGCCTTGATGATCGTAGTTCTCCGCCACGGCAAACGTCGTCCCGCAACTGCAGGGCACCAGGAACATGCGCAGTGGCGGCTTTTCTTTTGTGCTCTTCTCGGGCTTGCGTCGCGGTTTCACGACTCTTCGACAGTGACAAACGATTTCTTCTTGCGTTGGTTCGACTGCAGCGTCTTCTTGCGCAACCGCAGCGATTTGGGTGTGATTTCCACGAACTCATCGTCGGCGATAAATTCAATCGCCTGCTCAAGATTCAACGGCCGGAACGGCACCAGGCGAATTGCCTCATCCGCCGTAGAAGCGCGCATGTTTGTCAACTTCTTTTCGCGCACCGCATTCACATCGAGATCGGTGTCCTTGGCGTTTTCGCCGATGATCATGCCTTCGTACAAGTCAACGCCCGGCCCCAGGAAAAGTTCCCCACGCTCCTGCAATCCCCACAGCGCGTAGGCGGTCGAAACGCCGCCACGATCCGCGATCAACGCTCCTGTGAGCCGGTGCGGAATGTCGCCCTGCCATTCGGTGTATCCATCGAAAAGCGCGTTCATTACGATGGTTCCGCGTGTGTCGGTGAGCAACTGCCCGCGCAGCCCAATCAGTCCGCGGCTGGGCACGCGGAACTCGATCCGCACCCGTCCGTAGCCGTGATTGTGCATGTTGGTGACTTCGCCCTTGCGCGATCCGAGTTGCTCCATCACGACGCCGACAAAATCCTCCGGCACGTCCACCGTGAGATGTTCGACCGGTTCCATCAGCTTGCCGTCGATGCGCTTGGTGACGATCTCGGGCTTTCCCACCATGAGTTCGTAGCCCTCGCGCCGCATCATTTCAATCAAGATGGAAAGCTGCAGCTCGCCGCGGCCCAACACCTTGAATGAATCCGTGGTACCCGTGTCCTCGACGCGCAAAGAGACATTGGTCAGGAGTTCCTTCTCCAGGCGCTCCCGCAGATTTCGCGAGGTCACGTACTGGCCATCTTTCCCCGCGAAGGGCGAGGTGTTGACCGTGAACAGCATGGCAATCGTAGGTTCGTCGATCGCGATGTGCGGCAGCGGGGCTGGGTTCTCGGCCTCGGTAATGGTCTCGCCGATCGTGATGCCTTCCACGCCCGCGACCGCGATGATGTCTCCTAACTCCGTTTCCGTGATGTCCGTCCGCTTCAGCCCCGAGAACGAAAACAGCTTCGTGATCTTCGTTTTGTGCAGCGTCCCGTCGAGCTTAGCGATGGCGACTTCCTCGCCCGTATGCATTTTTCCGTTGAACACGCGCGCAATCGCGAGCCGCCCCAGATAGTCGCTGTAGTCAAGGTTCGCCACCAGGATTTGCAGCGGCCCCGACGCATCCCCCTTAGGATGAGGAATCGTCTTGATGATCGCGTCGAAGAGCGGCCGTAAGTCGGTGCCGCCTCCCGTGATGTCGGTAGTCGCCGTACCCGTCTTGGCGTTGGTGTAGAGGACAGGGAAATCGATCTGCTCTTCTTTCGCGTCGAGATCAATAAACAGGTCGTAGATTTCGTTCAATACTTCCTGGGGTCGCGCGTCCGAGCGATCAATCTTATTGATGACCACAATTGGCGGCAGATGTGCTTCCAGAGCTTTGCTCAGCACGTAGCGCGTCTGCGGCAGCGGACCTTCGCTGGCATCCACCAGCAGCATGACGCCATCGACCATCTTGAGTGCGCGCTCAACCTCGCCGCCGAAGTCGCTGTGGCCGGGCGTATCGACGATGTTGATCTTCACGTCGTGATAGAAAATCGCGGTGTTCTTGGCGAGAATGGTGATGCCGCGCTCCCGCTCCAGTTCATTCGAGTCCATGACTCGTTCGACGTGGTGCTCGTTGGAGCGAAAAGTGCCGCTTTGCTGCAGCATGGCGTCAACCAGCGTGGTTTTGCCGTGGTCGACGTGCGCGATGATGGCGATGTTTCGAATGCCTGAACTCAAAAAGGATCCTCACAGAAGGTCTCTTCCACTCTACTAGACCGCGGACGCAGTTGTCATGCCGGAGGTGCGGCAATCGCGAGTTTTGTCGGCCGACCGAACCCTGCCGGGAACGAACGAATGCGGTAGAGTCTGAAGTTTGCGTTCTCGTATACCAAGTCGAAACTTCCGGCACTGCTCTGCACGAAACTGACCAGAAACCCTTGATCGTCATTGAAAGCGTTCGTCGTGAGCAAGTATTTGGCGTGGATGTTCCCCGCCCACTGCCAGAGTTCCGCATGGCTGCCACGATAGTTCGGCGCAGACGCGGGCCGTCCGGTATAGAGCGACAAGGCTCGGGCCCGAACGTAGATGATTGGATCCTGTGGGCCCGTGTTTTCGCGCACCGCCTGACACAGTTGGTTGAACTCAGGCAGGCCGACCGTCTCGCGAATGGGTCCGAAGTTACCCTTCCGATAAAACTGCCCATAGGGAATCGCAATCAGCAGAATCAAAGCCCAGGCTGCACCCGGAGAGTAGCGTGGAGCTAGTTTTTCCGCCATGCTCTTGAGTCCGTAGAGCGCGTGATATCCGATCCACGGAACTGCAGGAAAAACCATCCGAACACCTCCCGGAAAGGGGAAAAGAGCAATAACCGTGAGGTAGGGGATGAGGGCGGCCTCCACGAAAGTGAAACCACGGTTCCACCGAACCAGGAATCCCTTGATAGCGAGTGACAGGAATAGCGCCAGGACGGCGTAGGCGAAAAGGTTGCGTATCGATCCCACCCAGAACGACGCAGTTACGCGCGTATAGGTGGCAACGTTGCTGGCAATGGAGTGGAACGTAGGGTGTTCGGTGCCGGAATAACCGCCGAGGCCGATCCCTGTGATGTAGCGTTGCAGCGCCAGACACGCGCCACAAACCGTGATTGATACCGCGGTGGACCGAGTAACTGTACGGAGTCTCAGGACATCGTACAAAACCAGACCGGCGGCGAGCGCGATGCCAACAGTACGTGTGCCGATGGCAAGATAAATCACGAACCCGACCACGACGGCCCATCGCCACCACCCGGTGCTGTCGTGGCGACTGCTGCGCACCAGAAGTGCGGCCAGATAAAAGAAAAATACAAAAAGTATGTCCGACAGCACGTTGTCTTTCGCAGTCCAAAAAGCGGGAGCGAAACCCAGAATTGCGACCAGCGCCAGTGTGTATCCCGAGCCCAGATCGCGCCTCCAATAGGCGTAAATCGCAAGCAGTGAAAGAAGAAGGAATACGACCTGTTCCAGTTTCATCGGAATCAGATTCAGTCCGGAGACTCTATAAATAGGTGCGAGCACGATTGGGAAAATCGGCGGGTAGTATTTCGGTCCGACCACGATGGATGTGAAGATGTACCCGGTATCAGTGTAGAAGCGGCCCTCAACAATGTTCTGTGCGTGATGTACGTACATTGCAAAGTCATCTGCCCAGAGGTGTCCCTGCCTCACAGTAGCGGTGTGAAACGTGCCAATAGCAACCAGAAGAGCGCCGATATAGATTTTTTCGCGCATGAATAGAGCGATGTGCTCTCCTCAAGGGTAGGTGGGTAAGTGGCGGCCGAACGCACGGAAATTTTGGTTCGCTACCGTTTTGGGAATTCTTCGGTGTGGCGACTGCGCAGGGAAGTAGGCTACCTCTCGCCAGCGGTCTCGAGGAGTCCCGCTGCGACCTCGGGAGTTTCCTCGGCCCTGACGCGCAGCCGGTACCAGACCACGATCGTCGCCAGCGAAAACACAAAGATGATGGTCGATACTGCATTAATCTCCGGCGTAATTCCGCGCCGCAGCCTTCCCCAAATCTCAAGCGGCAAAGTATTGTCGCGACCGATCAGGAAAAAGCTGACCGCAATCTCGTCCATCGAAAGCGTGAAAATCAGCAGCGCCGCGCCGATGATCGGCAATTTCAAGTTCGGCACCGTCACGCGCCAGAACGTTTGCCAGTAGTTCGCTCCCAGATCGAGCGACGCCTCTTCCTGTGCCCGATCGAGCTTCTGCAGCCCCGCGAAAACTTCGGTGGTCGCCACCGAAATCAAAGCCGTGCCGTGTCCCAGCATAATCGTCATCAGGCTGAGCTTTGCGCCCATCAGGTTGAACAGCATAAGCAGCGAAAGCCCCGTTATAATGCCGGGCAGGATCAGCGGCAGCAGAACCAATCGCCGGAACAGCGCCTTGCCGGGAAACTGTGCCCGATCGAGCGCCAGCGCTGCCGGAATCCCAAACGCCAGCGAGATCGCCATTGCCGCGAACGCCACCTGGAGGCTGTTCAGCACCGAATCCCAGATCGGTCCATCCGCGAACAGGATGCGATACCAGTCGAGCGTGAGGTGATGCGGTGGAAATCCACCCACGCCCTGCCCGTTGAACGAATAAAGAATGAGAACCGCAATCGGCAGATAAAGAAATGCAAAGACCACCGCAGCGTGCGCTAATAGCCACCGCGAGCGTGGGATATTGCCGGTGCCGCCGCTCACGAGAAACTCCATTTCTTTTCCAGTCGCTCGGAAAGGAACAGCAGACTCACCACGATTACCAGCATGCCGAGTGAAATCGCCGCGCCGAGAGGCCAGTTGTAAGCCGCACCGAACAGGCTGACCACGATGTTCGAAATCATGATGCCGCTCGGTCCGCCCAGCAGCAGTGGAGCCAGGAAATCACCCAGGCTTAAGACGAAGGCGAAAGTAGCTCCTGCAACAACGCCCGGAATCGACAGCGGAAAGATGACCTTCCAGAACGTCTGCGCCGGTGTGGCGCCCAGATCGTGCGAGGCTTCGACCAAATTGCGCGGAATGTGCTCCAGCGCCGCATAAATCGGTAAGAACGTGAACGGAGTGTAGATGTGCGTGAGTGTCAGCACCACGGCAAAGGGACTGTAGAGAAGAAAGTCGAGTGGATGCTGGGTCAGATGTACGTACTGCAACAAGGTGTTGAGCACGCCATCCGACCCGAGAATCGTCTTCCAAGCATACGCTCGCACTAGATAACTTACCCACAGCGGAATGATCACCATCTGATACAGCAGGTCTTTTCGCTTGCCCGCGTAGAACGACAGAAAATACGCCAACGGATATCCCAGCAGTAGAGAAAACAACATCACACGCGCTGCAATCCACATCGAGCGCAGCAGCGTCTGCCAGTACACCGTTTTTTGCAGCAACTCTTTGTAGTTATCAAGATTCCAGGAATGCACGATGACCTGCGACGGCGAGACTGACCAAAAGCTGTAGCAAAACATGAGCAGATACGGAACCAGCAGAAACACCGACACCCACAGTAGCGGTGGCACCGTCACGACCGTCTTGTAAGTCCGGGAGAACATCAATTCCTTTCAGGTGATTCCCGCACCAGCACGGCATCGGCAGCCGAGAACTCAAGCTCAACTTCGTTTTGCACACCGCCGCCACCGGCCGTCCGCGCGACCAGCACAAGCCCGTCTGTACACTCCACGCGAATCAATTCCGTCGCCCCATGAAACGCCTGATGCACCACCCGGCCGCAAACGCGCACCACGCCGCTCGCCGCCGCTCCAGGGCCAGCCAGTCGAACATGCTCCGGTCGCAAAGAAAAGAGTGCTGGCCCCTCGGGAAGCGAAGTCGGCCACGCCAGCGGCCTACACCGCACCACGCCGCCTCGCACTTCGCCTTTCAGCAAATTCGTATGTCCAATAAACTGCGCCACATAAGCCGTCGTCGGACGGCTGTAGATGTCTCGCGGTGTCGCTACCTGCTCCAGTTCACCCGATCGCAGCAATGCAATACGGTCCGACATCACCATGGCCTCTTCTTGATCGTGCGTCACGAACACAAAGGCGATGCCCACCTCGCGTTGCAGCGATTTCAATTCCACCTGCATCTGCCGCCGCAGATTTGCATCCAGCGCCGAGAGTGGTTCGTCCAGCAACAGCAGTCGCGGCCGGTTCACCAGCGCCCGAGCCAGCGCAACCCGTTGTTGCTGCCCTCCGCTGATCTTCGACGGTTTTGCCTTCGCGTGCGCCGACATCTTTACCTTATCCAGCGCTTCCGCTACTCGCTGCGCAATCTCCGCAGCAGGACGCTTCGCCACACGTAACCCGTACCCCACGTTCTGCTCGACCGTCAGATGCGGAAACAAAGCGTAGCTCTGAAACACTGTGTTGACGCGCCGCCGGTACGGAGGCTGGTGATCGAGTCTCTCCGTCCCCATCCAAAGCTCGCCGGAACTCGCGGTCTCGAAGCCCGCGACAATCCGCAGCAACGTGGTCTTTCCCGACCCGCTCTCCCCCAGAATGGTCAGGAATTCCCCCTCCGCAATCTCGAGCGAAACGTTGCGCAGCACCGCATTGCGGCCGAAGCTCTTGGCCACATTCCGGATGCTGAGCAGGGTTGGACTTGCGGCGGGCATGGTATTCAACGTTGCGGCGATGGCGGGAGTGGTCGACGATGGCATGAGTCGTTGAGTTCGGATGGTCCAACCCGCGAATATCCAGTGGGTCCGCTACTGTGCAGCCTTCACGTCGTTCCAAATCTCGTTGTACTTCGCGCGCCGTGGCACGTTCTGCCAGAAGTAAATCCGCCTCTGATAGTTGTCCACATCATCGAGGTGCCGGATCTTCACTTCATCGGCCGTCATGAACTGCCCCGACTGCGGGTTTGCCGGAACGTAGTTCGTCTTGTCGGTCACCAGCTTCTGCGTTTTGGCTTCGATCATGTATTCCAGAAACTTGTGCGCGAGTTCCTTGTTCTCACTCCCGGCTGTAATCATCAAGTGATCGATCCAGCCTGTGGTGTTTTCCTTTGGAATCGTTTCGCCCACCGGAAAGCTAGCCTTTTTTAGGTCCGCGGTATTGAGGGGCCAGCCCATCGCGATCACCACTTCGTGGCTTACAAACAGATTCGTTAGTTCGCCGCCCGTAGCCCACATCTTGCGGATGTTCGGCTTCAGTTCGAGTAGCTTCTTCTTGACTGCTTCCAGTTGCTCGTCGCTCAAGTTATAAAGCTGCGACGGATCCGGTTTGTCATAACCCAGAACCTGCGCCGCCATGTAGACCGTCGAGAGATCGTCCCACACCGAAACCTTCCCTTTGTATTTTGGATCCCACATCACGTTCCACGAATCCGGCGGCTGCGGAAAGGCTGTCGTGTCGTATACGATCGGGTCTGGTCCCCACATGAACGGCACGCCGTACACCTGGCCACTCGCGCGCACCAGCGGCAGGGAAGTGAGCTGCGAAGAAAGCTGGCTGTAGCTCGGAATCTTCGCCAGGTCGAGCGGAGCCGCCAACCCCGCCGCCACGATGGAAGTCGCCACATCGCTCGACGGCGAGATCACGTCGAAATTCCCCGTGCCTGCCATGCGCAACTTCGACATCAGTTCGTCGCTCGTTCCCATGTACGACGCTGAAACCTTGCAATGGTTCTGCTCTTCGAAGGTTTTGATGAACGAGGGATCGGCGTAACCTTCCCATACCAGAAGGTTGAGCGTCGGTGTCTTCTTGGAGCACGACCCCACACACAGCATCGCTGCCAGCAAGGGCAGCACGCGCACCATGCGTTGCCAGTTCATTCTTCCTCCTAAAACGTTGGCGGAGTGTTCACCCACAGCACCAAGGTTTCCTTGTGCCCCGGGTTCTTCCAGCGGTGTGGCGTCGCACTCTCAAAGTAAAAACTGTCGCCCGGTTTCAACCGGTACTCCTCGCCTTCCACCGTGATCTCAAGATCTCCACGCAATACATAAATGAACTCCTCGCCTTCGTGGGTGTAGGGATCTCCGCTGCCCGCTTCCGGGGCGATGCGAAACAAGTGCGGTTCCATCACGGTGTTCCCCCACGCCAGCAGTTCCATGCGCACACCGGTTCCTGCTTCGAGCACCTTGCGTTCCGCCGGCCGCACCTGGCGCTTGCTGGCTTCCGAGGCGTCGAAGAAATCGAGAATGTTCGTTTTGTAGAAGCGCGCGAGCTTGCGCAGTGTTCCTACCGAACCGCTCATTTGCGAACGTTCCAGCGCACTGAGAAATCCAACCGAGATGTCCACCGCCTGCGCCACTTGCGCCAGCGAAAGCCGCCGCCGCGCCCGCAGTTGCCGCAGATGCGATCCAATGGCGCCGGCATTGCCGTCCGCCGCCGGGCGCACTTTCCCCTCACGCTTTAGCAGCTGGACAATCGCAGCGGCGTTCAGCCCTCGCACTTTGCGCAAGAAGCGCGCCCGCTTCAGCAGTTTCACATCTTCCGCCGTGTAAAGGCGGTACTTGCTCTCCGTGCGCCGAGGCCGCGCCAGCCCAAGACTTTCCCACGAGCGGATTACCGACGGCGAAACGCCCACTTTTCGCGCCACGTCTCCGATCTTCAAGTAACGTTCAGCCATGCTGGTGGTTATCAATAGCAGGGTGGCATCAGAAATCTCGATAAGAAATTTCTATGGGAAGGAGTCGTTTTTTTATCCTTGACAGTCCCCGGCCCTGTTCTCTAACCTTGCGGGATTATAGCAAGGTTGTGGGTGGATGCAAGCTGTCGCTTTTCAACAAAAAACAAACTCTCCCGAAGATGTCTGGAGGCCCCATGTCGTCACTGCGACTTCGCTCGTCGAGCCTATCCCCGTCTGCGGCGCAACTGAAAACGTTGTGCCTGACCCTTGCCCTCTGTCTTTTTCTCCCGACGCTGCTCTCCGCGCAGGGCACGGGCGGCCGCATCCTCGGCCGTATTTCCGACCCCACCGGCGCGGTTTTGTCCGGAGTCAAGGTAACGGCCACAAACGAAGCCACAAGCGTCGCTCAGGATACCCTCAGCAACGACAGCGGCGACTTCGGGTTCCCCAATATTCCCGTGGGCACGTACTCGCTCAGTTTCGACTTGAAGGGATTCAAGAAGGCGGTCCGTCGCAGCATCGCGCTCGACGTTAACCAGGTCATCACGCTGAACATGACTATGCAGTTGGGTCAGAATCAGGAAGTGGTCGACGTCACCGCCGAAGCTCCGCTGGTCGATACCAGCAGCACGCAGCTCGGCGCGGTCGTGAACAACCGTTCGGTGAACGAACTCCCCCTGAACGCTCGCGACAGCTACCAATTCTTGCAGCTGCAGCCCGGCGTGCAGTCGCAGTTGGGATCGAGCGGCGGAACGTTTTACGGCAGTGACAGCGCAGGGTCTGTGTCCGTAAATGGTGGCCGCGATCGAGCCAACAATTTCAGCGTCAATGGTGGCGACGCCAACGATCAGTTCGTCAACCTGCCTACCATCCAGCCTACGCCCGATGCCATCGAAGAATTCCGAGTCATTAGCAACACCTTCGACGCCGAGTACGGACGCAACTCAGGGGCCGTGGTCAACGTTGTTACCAAGTCCGGTACCAACCAGTGGCACGGCAACTTCTACGAATACTTCCGCAACAAAGTGCTGAACGCCCAAGGCTACTTCAATACAGTCAAGCCGCAATTTAACCAGAACCAGTTTGGAGGAACCTTCGGCGGACCGATCAAAAAGGACCGAACCTTCTTTTTCGTCTCTTATGAGGGACGTCGCCTGCGCCAAGGGGTCTCTGGCGAAATTGTGGCGGTTCCCGGCCCACAAGAGCGTCCGACCGCTGCTGGTAGTGTTTTCGCGGGCGGTTTTCCGGATTTCTGGGCCGATGGCCAGACCGTCAACGGGATCAGCGATCAGTTCGTCGCCGATGCTCTGAATGGCAGGACTGGCTGCACAGCTGCCATCACCGGTCTTGGCGGCCAGACGCCTGCTTCCGGCGTGCCCTGGAATCAGATATTTCCGACGGTAAACGGCAACGCCACGATTCCCACCCAATGCATGGACCCGGTCGCGATGGACATGCTGCGCTTCGTTCCTTCCGCGAACCGTGCTGACGGCACCTATCAGGCGGTCCCCTCCGCCGCGGATACTCAAAACCAGTTCACTTTCCGATTCGATCACCACATCAACGCACGCCAGAATTTCAGTTTCTACTACTACTTCACGAACGATACGAACTTTCAGCCGTTCTACAATTTCCAGGCCTCCGGGGCCAATGTACCGGGCTTCGGCGCCAACGTGGGATCCCGCTTCCAGCAGTTCAATCCGAGTCATACCTGGACGATCAACAATTCCCTGGTCAACGAATTCCGTTTCACATATATGCGAGAAGGCCAGTTAACCTTCCAGCACCCGCAGATGACCGGGGCGGTGCAAGCTTCGTGTTCCTCGGCAGCCGCTCAGGCAGTTTGTTTCAACGGAACCTCCGATTCCTCTGCCATAAACGCTCTCATCACCTCGACTGGCATTGACCCGACAAAGGCCGGAATTACCACGGGCTTGCCTCCCTCTCACACAGGCGTTCCCTTCATTAATGTATCTGGCGGATTTTCCATCGGAAACGGCTGGGAAGGTGAGTTGCCGCAGGTCGGAAACTCGTTTATGTGGGCGGACAGCCTGACTTGGGTTAAGGGGAGTCACCAATTCAAGTTTGGTGCCGATGTCCGCCGCGCCCGCTTCGACCAGACTCTTTATTACAATGTGAGCGGCCAGGCTACGTTCGACGGTTCAACCTCCAACTCAGTTCAGTACAACGACAACTATGCTGGCTACTTGCTCGGCCTTGCCGATAGCTACACGCAAGGATCAGCCCAACGGGAGAACGTGCGTAATACCGGCGTCTATCTGTTTGCGCAAGACAGCTGGAAGCTGAGGCCGTCCATAACACTGAACTACGGGCTGCGGTGGGAGTTGGACACTCCGCTGACAGACGTTCTTCATCACGTTCAAACCTTCCGTCCGGGGCAGAATACGACTCAGTATCCGTGTGTCTTGACGCCGGATGAGCAGGCGAGTTTCGGAGTGAGCACCTGTGCCGATGCGGGCGTCTTGCCCACGGGTCTCGTCGTTCCGGGCGACCAGGGCGTTCCCCCCGGTATGACCCAGACCTACTACAAGGCCTTCGCGCCTCGTGTCGGAATCGCCTGGAGCCCGGGACGCTCGGGTAAGACCAGCGTTCGCGCCGGATGGGGATTGTTCTATAACCCGATGGAGCAACTCGTCCTCGAACAGTTCGGCGCTGAGCCACCCTTCGGTGGCAGTACCTATGTGGCCTCCACCTTCCTCAATACGCCATTTGTGCCCCAGGCTGGCGGTTACGTCACTCCCAATCCTTTTACCGGCATCCTGAGCCCCACACCGAAAACGCCTACGGACTGGGCCAGCTTCCGCCCGATGTTGCTTTACGGCGACTTCCAGCCGAAGATGCGGACGCAATATACCGCGCAGTACAACTTCACGATTCAGAGAGAATTGGCCAAGGACCTCGTGCTGCAACTCGGCTATGTGGGATCGCAAGGTCATCGTTTACTGGCGTCGCATGATATCAACGCGGCGAATCCGCAAACCTGCTTGGATATCGCCACGCTGGCGAACAACGATCCCAACAGCGTGACCTCCTATGGGTTACAGGGAACCTGCGGGCCTTTTGCTGAAGATAACCAGTTCAGTGTCACTCTCCCCGCCAGCAACGGCAGCCTCTTGCCCAATGGGTTCCATCTGCCGACCGGAGGAACTCTGCAGGCTTCCGGACAAACTCTGAACCTGGTAGGTCTCCGCCCCTACTCTTCTCCCAATTGCAATCCGGTGACGAGTGTGGGTTGTCCGCTGGACGGCATTCCGGTCTTCAGCAACGTCTTCGCCGAGGACACGATCGCTGCATCGGCCTACAACTCGTTCCAGGCCAGCTTGGAAAAACGTTTCTCGCGCGGCTTGCAGTTCCAGGCTGCCTACACCTTCAGCAAGTCCCTTGACTGGGCGTCGAGCTTCGAAGAGACCGTGAACCCGTTTAACTACAAGTCCAGCCGCGCGCTTTCTCTGTTCAATTCCGCACAGCGCTTCGTGATCAACTATGTTTGGGACATCCCGGTACGCAAGTACAACGGCTTTGCAGGCAAGGTCCTGGACGATTGGCAACTCTCGGGAATCATTCAATTCCAGAGCGGCTTCCCGATCCGCCTCCAGACACAGGATGATACCGAGTTGATCAGCAGCTTGTTCTTTCTGGGAGCCGCTGCACCGCAGCTAAACGGTCCCCTGCAAATCGTGGACCCCAAGCAGATCCAGACGTTTAATACCTACAATTACGGGCCGGTGTCCGGACACTATTACCTGAACGCGGATCAGGCCAAGTTTACCGACCCCACTCTCGGGACGTTCTCGACCACCCCGCGCTCCGTATGCTGTGGGCCGGGCGAGAACCAGTGGGACATTACTGTGTCGAAGAGGATTACACTGTCCGAGACCAAGTATTTCCAGTTCCGTGCCGACGTCTTCAACTTGTTCAACAAGACGGAGTTCGTTAACCCGGACGGCAATTTCTCGAACTCGACGTTTGGCCAGGTGCTGCAAGCTCGTGATCCACGCCTGGTGCAGTTTGCACTGAAGTTCTACTTCTAGTCCGACCAACCCGGGCGGCTCCAACCGCCCGGGCAATCTAATGGCCCGCTGATCTACCGGAACGCAGGCCTGAGTTTACCCGGAGCAATTCGATGTATCCCGATCTGCAGAAAGAACTCGCCACTTTCGAGCGGCGCACGCCCAAATCCGCCGAAGCCCACAAGAAGAATCTCAAACGCATTCCTCTCGGTGTCGCCAGCAACTATCGCGCCTACGATCCCTGGCCGATCTTTGTAAAAGAGGCCAGCGGCAGCAAGTTCCGCGACCTCGATGGCAACGAATACATCGACCACAATCTGACTTTCGGCGCGCTCATGGCTGGACACTGCCATCCCGCCGTCATGAAGGCCGTCGAAAAGCGACTCTCCACCGGCACCATGTTCGGCATGCCCCACGATATGGAGTGGGAACTCGCCGAAGAAATCTGCACCCGCTTCCCGGTCGAGATGTGCCGCTTCGGCAATAGCGGTACCGAGGTCACGATGCATGCGATTCGTCTTGCCCGCGCTGCTACGGCACGCGACAAGATCGTTAAGTTCGAAGGCGCCTACCACGGGCTGCACGACAGCGCGCTGGTAAGTGTGAAGCCGCACGCGCCCGACTACGGTGACATCCACGCACCAACGTCAGTCACTGGCGGTCTCGGCGTGCCGAAGTCAGCAATCGCCAACGTGCTCATCGCCACCTTCAACGATCTCGCCACCGTCGAGCGTCGCTTCAAAGAAAATCCTGGCGAGATCGCCGCGATCATTCTCGAGCCGATTCTGATGAACGTCGGCCTCTGCATTCCGCAACCCGGCTTCCTGAAGGGCCTGCGCGAGATCTGCGACAAGAATGGCGCTCTGCTGATCTTCGACGAAGTCAAGACCGGCGCGAAGCTCGGATGGGGCGGCGCCAGTGAATACTTCGGTGTTCATCCCGACATGATCTGCCTGGCCAAGTCGATTGGTGGAGGCTTGCCCCTCGCCGCGTTCGGCACTAGCAAGTCAGTCATGGACCTGATCTCGCAGCACAAGGTCTTCCACGGCGGCACCTACAACACGAATCCGGTCTCGATGGCAGCTGGCCTCGCGACTTTCCGCGAAGTCCTCACCCGCGAGAACTACGCTAAGGTCGACAAACTCAGCAAGAAGCTGACCGACGGCTACCGTGCCACCATCGCGAAGGTTGGTCTGCAGGGCTACATCGCACAAGCTGGAGCCAACGGCGCGCTGATGCTCTATCCCAAAGAGATTCGCAACTACCGCGACTGGGAAGCAATCGACATCGACCTGTGGCGCCACTACTGGTTCGGGATGGTCAACCGCGGCGTGATGGCCCAGCCCTACTGGTGGGACGAGCAATGGACGATTTCGGTGCAGCACACCGAGGCCGACATCGACCAGCACCTCGCGGCGTTCAACGACATCGCTGCCTCGCTCGCGAAAGCGCAGCAGGAGCGCGCCGCCCCGGTTGCAGTGGCGCATTAGATCGCGTAGGGGCGGACGCATTCGTCCGCCCCTGCGTGCACAACCGATGCTCATGTGGGGACAGCCGCCTCGGCTGTCCGCGAAAGCAAAGGTAGGCAGCTCGTAGAGAAATCTTGGCCACAACGCCACAATCCGTCGAACAGCCCCACCTGATCCGCGCCCTAGGGCGCCGCGATCTTGTGCTTCTGTTCGTCGTAGCCGTATTTAATCTGAACGTCGTCCCTTCGATCGCCGCCAACGGCGGCGTGACCATCTGGCTCTGGATCATCTCGCTTCTCCTGTTCTTCTGGCCCCAAGGCATCGCCGTCATCGAACTCGCCCATCGCTATCCCGGCGAAGGCGGTGTCTACCTCTGGGCGAAAGAAGTTTTCGGCGACTTCCACGGATTCCTCTCTGGCTGGTGCTACTGGACCAACAACATGCTCTACGTGCCGACGGTCATGCTCTATTTCGTCGGCGTATCGGTGTATGTGCTCGGTCCCGGCCATCAGGCTCTTCCCGACAACAAGCTCTTCGCCGCGAGCGTTTCCCTCGCTTTGCTTGCGTTGCTCACCCTGCTCAACATACTCGGCCTCGGCGTAGGGAAGTGGATCAACAACGTCGGGGCCGTTGGAACTTTCATCGCCGCCGCCGTGCTCGTCGGTCTCGGCATTGTCATCTGGTCGCGCTTTGGTGCTGGCATCACCGCAGCCGACTTCAAGATTCCCGCGAATCCGCGCTTCGTTCTCAATTCTTTCGGAGTTATCTGCTTCGGCCTGGTTGGTCTGGAACTCGCCTCCGTCATGGGCGACGAAATTCAGGATCCGCGCCGCACTCTCCCCGGAGCCGTCGCCTGGGGAGGACTGCTATCCGGCATTCTCTACATTGCCGCAACGCTGACGTTACTCATCGCGGTCGGCAAGAACGTCAACGTGCTGCAGGGTGTGGTGCAGGCAGTCACCGGAATGGCGGCCCGCGTCGGCGTGAGTTGGATCAGCGTTCCCTTCGCGCTCATGCTCAGCCTCGCCATCGCTGGCATCGGTTCAGCTTGGATCGGTGGTTGCTCCCGCATCCCCTTCGTCGCCGGGCTAGATTCCTACATGCCGTCCTGGCTTGGCAAGGTTCATCCCAAATATGCCACACCGTACGCCGCGCTGATTGTGCAGGCCATTGTCTCCGGAGTTTTGGTAATCCTGAATTTCGCCGGCGCGGGCGTGCAGGAAACGTTTCAGAAACTGCTGTCGCTGGCCGTCGTGCTGCAGCTTGTTCCCTTCGTCTACATGTTCGGAGCGTTGGTAAAGTTTGCAGTAACGGAGTCAGCTCCGAAAGGCCAATACGGTCGGATCACGCTGTTTCTTGCCGGGACGAGCGGGTTCCTGACCACGATCCTCGGTATCGCGCTGGTGTTTTTTCCGGCCCAGCAGATCACGTCGCTGTGGTCTTACGAGTTGTGGATGTTCGGTGGCACAGCATTCTTCGTCGGCCTGGCCGCGTTTTTCTTTTTTGTCTACGGCCGCCGCAAGGCGTCACAAAAGATTCAACTCGCTGCAATCGCCACGCCAGTTCCGGCGAGCGAAGTCCGGCGTTGATGCTGATTTGTTTTTGACTTATGTGGGGACAGCCGCCTTCGGCTGTCCTGCGAGCGTAGCTCGCAGTTGATCTTGAAGAAAGATCCTGCAGATCGAGCAGGATCGACGCTTGAGAACCAAGTTCGAGCCCCGAAGGGGCGGCATATGTTAGCCCAGGACGGAAGTCCTGGGTGCGCGGTAAAGAAAAGAACCGAGTCCCGTAGGGACGGCACAATTTTTCCCGGGAGGCCATGATGCCCAGCGGAGTCCAAACCGAAGTCCGCACGTACCAGATGTTCATCAACGGCGAATGGGTCGCGAGCAAATCCGCGAAGACCTTTCCCGTCTACGATCCCTCGACCGAGGAGGTAATCGCGCAGGTCCCTGACGCCTCGGCCGACGACGTGAACCGTGCCGTTGCCGCCGCCAAGGCCGCGTTCGAAGAAAGCCCGTGGGCGACCACAACCGCGCAGGAGCGAGGCCGTGTCCTCTTCCGCCTCGCCGACAAAATCCGTCAGAACCTGCCCGCGCTCGCCGAACTGGAATGCCGCAACACCGGCAAGCCCATTGTCGAAGCAGAGTACGACATCACTGACGCCGCAACCTGTTTCGAGTATTACGGCGGACTCGCGACCAAAGTCGTCGGCTACGTGAATCCGGTCCCCGACAACGCGATGTCCCTTACGCTCAAAGAGCCCGTAGGCGTCGCCGGACAAATTATTCCTTGGAACTATCCGCTGCTGATGGCCGCATGGAAACTCGCTCCCGCGATCGCCGCGGGCTGCACCTGCGTGCTCAAGCCCGCCGAGCAGACGCCGCTCACGGCGCTTGAGCTCGCCAAACATTTCGCCGACTGCGGACTGCCTCCGGGCGTAGTCAACGTCATCACCGGTTTTGGTGAGTCCTGCGGAGCCCCGCTCGTACAGCATCCCGACGTCAACAAGATTGCGTTCACAGGCAGCGCCGCGGTCGGCAAGATCATCGTGAAGCAAGCCGCTGATACCGTGAAGCGCGTGACTCTGGAACTCGGTGGCAAGTCTCCGAATATTTTTTTCGCCGACGCCGATTTCGAAGCTGCCATCGACGGCGCTCTCTTCGGCGTCTTCATCAATCAAGGCGAAGTCTGTTCCGCGGGCAGCCGCATTCTCGTGCAGAAATCGATCTACAAAAACTTTGTCGACGCGATGGCGGAGAAAGCGAAGAAGATCAAAATCGGGCCGCCGCTCGATCGCGAGACCAAGATGGGCGCGCTGGTCAGTAAAGAGCAATACGACCGCGTCAATTCGTACGTGGAAATCGGCAAGAAAGAAGCCAAGCTTGCTTCCGGCGGCGGACGCCCCGAGAAGTTCGCCAAGGGCTACTACGTGCAGCCGACGATTTTCTACGACGTGAAGAATAGTGACCGAATCGCCCGCGAAGAAATCTTTGGCCCGGTTGCTGCCGTGATTCCGTTCGAGGACGAAAAGGACGCTCTCAAGATCGCCAACGATTCCCCCTACGGGCTCGCGGCTGCGGTCTGGACCCGCGACATTTTCAAAGCCATGCGCTCCGTAAAAGCTCTGCGCGCCGGAATCGTCTGGGTGAACCACATGCAACCCACGTATGTCGAAGCGCCGTGGGGAGGCTACAAGCAGTCCGGCTTCGGCCGCGAACTCGGCCCCTGGGGCATCGAAGAATACCTCGAGACCAAGCAGGTCCACATCAACTTGAACGAATCGCCGATCGGCTGGTACTGAAGGAAACGTGGAAGGGCACGACTTTAGTCGTGTCGTTACAGTCACAAAGATAGCGCGGCTTTTTAGCCGCTGAGGACACGGAAGCCGGAAGCCGTTAACTGAGAACTGAGAACCCAGAACTGAGAACTAAGATGTCTACTATTCAACTTCGCACACCGATCCCAGGCCCCAAATCCAAGGCCCTCTCCGAGCGCCGCGCCAAAGCCGTGCCCCGCGGCCTTTCTCACGGCACGCCCATCTACGTCGCCAAGGCCGAAGACGCCTGGCTCGAAGACGTCGACGGCAACCGCTACCTCGACTTCGCCGGCGGCATCGGCTGCCTCAACGTCGGCCATCGCCACGAAGCTGTTGTTGAAGCCGTGAAGGATCAGCTCGACCGCTTCCTGCACACCTGCGTGCAGGTTACGCCCTACGAGAGCTATGTCCGCCTAGCCGAGCGCATGAACGAAGTCACGCCGGGCAAGTTCGCGAAGAAGACCATCTTCGTCAACAGCGGCGCCGAGGCCGTCGAGAACGCGGTCAAGATTGCGCGCGCTTATACGAAACGTCCCGGCATCATCGCCTTCGAAGACGCGTTCCACGGCCGCACCATGATGACGCTGGCTCTCACCAGCAAGACGCATCCTTATAAGGCCGGATTCGCGCCGTTTCCCAGCGAGGTCTACCGCGTTCCGTTTGCCTACTGCTACCGCTGCTCCTACAACCTGAAGTACCCGTCGTGCGATCTTTACTGCGCACGTCACCTCGAAGACACATTCAAGCGTGTGGTGGCGAACGAAGAAGTCGCCGCCGTGATCGCTGAGCCGGTTCTGGGCGAGGGCGGATTCATTGCTCCGCCGCCGGGCTACTTCAAGGTGTTGACTGAGCTTTGCCAGAGGCATGGCATCCTGTTCATTGCCGATGAAGTTCAGTCCGGCTTCGGACGTACGGGTGCTCTCTTCGCCAGCGAGCGCTACGGTATCGAGCCGGATCTTATTGTCACAGCCAAATCCATGGGCGGCGGATTGCCGCTCGCGGCCGTCACCGGCCGCGCCGAAATCATGGACGCTCCTGGGCCAGGTGGCCTTGGCGGAACATTTGCCGGGAACCCGCTCTCTTGTGCCGCAGCGCTGGCGGTGCTCGACCTCTTCGAGCGCGAGAACCTGCTCAACCGCGCGAATGAAATTGGTGAGCGCTTCCAGCGTCGAGCCCGCGAGTGGCAGCGCCGCTGGTCCATCATCGGTGACATCCGCGGTCTCGGCGGCATGCAGGCTATCGAACTGGTGCAATCGCAGGAATCCAAGACTCCAGCCGGCGACGAAACCAAGAAGATTACGCAATACTGCTACGAGCACGGCCTGATCACGATCACGGCTGGCACGTACTCGAACGTCATCCGTCTCCTGGTCCCGCTAGTGATCTCCAACGAGCAGATGGACGAAGCACTCAGTGTGCTAGAGTCCGCGATCGCCGCGGTGTGCGACCAGAAGGGCGCAGTAGCGCAGTTGGTATAAATTGTCATCCTGAGCGAGGATTGGGCTTCGCGCGCTAAGCGCGAAGCCCAACCGCAGTCGAAGGATCCCTATAGCGTTATCATTAGTTGGAGTGAAAGGGGAACTCGCGGACCAAACGCGACTTCCCGTGCACGAAACTCTTCGCGATAGCAGAGGCATTACCATGAGCGTAGCCGCACCTCCCATCACCAAGCTCACGAACTACATCAACGGCCGGTGGACCGACTCGCGCTCCTCTGAGTGGCGCGATGTCATCAATCCCGCGACGGGAGAAGTCCTAGCCAGCGTTCCTCTCGCGGATGCTGCGGAAGTCGCCACTGCTGTAGACGCCGCCGCAGCAGCGTTTCCTGAGTGGCGCCGCACTCCGCCCGAAGACCGCATCCAGCCGCTATTCAAGCTGAAGACGCTGCTCGAAGAGCACATCGACGACATCGCTCGCATCATCACGACGGAGAACGGCAAGACCTTCACCGAAGCCAAAGCCGAGATGCGCCGCGCGATCGAGAACGTGGAAGTGGCCTGCGGCATTCCGATGATGATGCAGGGTTACAATCTCGAAGACGTCGCACGCGGCATCGACGAGATGATGATCCGTCAACCGCTCGGCGTGACCGCCGCGATCGTGCCCTTCAACTTTCCCGGCATGATCGCGTTCTGGTACCTGCCTTATGCCATCGCCACGGGAAACACATTCATCCTGAAGCCCAGCGAGCGTGTGCCGCTCACCATGCGCTATGTGTACGAACTGCTGGCAAAAACTGGATTACCCAAGGGCGTCGTCAATCTCGTGAACGGAGGTAAAGCTGTCGTTGACGCACTCATCGATCATCCGAAGGTGCGTGCGATCAGCTTCGTGGGATCGACTCCGGTTGCGCGTTACATCTATGCGCGCTCGGGGGAGCAAGGGAAGCGTTGTCAGTGCCAGGGCGGCGCTAAGAATCACGTCGTCGTTCTTCCCGACGCCGACATGCCGATGGCGACGCAAATCATCAGTGACAGCGCCTTCGGCTGCGCAGGACAACGATGTCTTGCCGTCTCGACCGCGATCACGATCGGCGAAGCGCAGAAAACGTTCCGCGACTCAATCGCAGAAGCAGCCTCGAAGCTCAAAGTTGGTAACGGTCTCGAAGACGGTGTGCAGATGGGTCCCGTGATCACGCCACAGAGCAAGGAACGCGTGGAATCGCTGATCGGCCTCGGTGAGAAGCAAGGCGCGAAAGTCCTGCTCGATGGCCGCAACTCGAAGATTCCGAAATACGAGTCCGGCAACTTCGTGAAGCCAACGATTCTCGACGACGTTCCACCGACGAGTGATATTGCTGATACCGAAATCTTCGGACCTGTGCTCAGCCTCGTTCACGCCGACAGTATGGACGAAGCTCTCGCCTTTCTCGAACGCAGCGCTTATGGGAACCAGGCGTCGCTGTTCACCTCGAGCGGATCGGCCGCGCGCCGCTTCCGCTACGAAGCCCCCGCAGGCAACATCGGCATCAACATCGGAGTCGCCGCGCCCATGGCTTACTTTCCGTTCAGCGGATGGAAGAACAGCTTCTTCGGCGACCTTCACGGCCAGGGTCGTGACGCCATCGAGTTCTACACGGACAAGAAAGTCGTGGTCGAACGCTGGGCTAAAGAGCATAGCCGCAAGTTCTAAATCATCACCACGGAGACACGGAGGCACGGAGAAATGCCAAGAAGAAAGTAGGGGACGCAACGCCTCACAGTCGACGCAAAGAATGAATTCACTTTTCTGTCCTTCTCCGTGTCTCTGTGTCTCCGTGGTAAACAGGCTTTTCATCACGAGGAATCCATGACTACTACTATCGCAACTCCCTCAATGACGGGACAAGAAATCGTTGATCTCACCAAGAAGCACACGCTGTTTGAGTGGTCGGCGCAGTCGAAGGTCGATCCCATTCCGGTGGCGAAAGCCAAGGGCATTTACTTCTGGACGCCTGAGGGCAAGCGCTTTATTGACTTCAACAGCCAGTTGATGTCGGTCAACATCGGACACGGAGACGAACGCGTGATTGCCGCGATCCACGAGCAGGCCCAGACTCTGGCCTACGCGAATCCCTTTATGGCGACGGAGCCGCGGGCGCGGCTGGGCGCGAAGCTCGCGGCGATCACTCCCGGCGACATCGACACGTTCTTCTTTACTAATGGCGGAGCCGAGGCCAATGAGAACGCGATCAAGATCTCGCGCTTCTTCACCGGACGGCACAAGATCATAGCGCGCTACCGGTCATATCACGGCGCGACGGCGGGCGCGATCTCGCTGACCGGCGATCCGCGGCGCTGGGCGGCGGAGCCTGGCATTCCGGGCGTGGTGCGCGTGCTGGATCCTTATCACGGCATCGAGCGCGGATGGGAGTCGGCAGAGACTTCTCTCGCCATGATCGAAGAGACCATGCAACTCGAAGGCCCGCAAACGATTGCGGCGTTCATTCTCGAGACTGTGGTCGGCACCAACGGCATCCTCATTCCTCCTGACGGGTACATGCAGGGCGTGCGCAAGCTTTGCGACAAGTACGGCATCCTGATGATTGCCGACGAGGTCATGGCGGGCTTCGGACGCACGGGCGAGTGGTTTGCCATCGATCACTGGAAGGTCGTGCCTGATTTGATTTGCATGGCCAAAGGACTGACGGCGAGCTATCTGCCGCTGGGAGCAGTGGGCATGCGGCATCACATCGCGCAGCACTTTCAGGACAAGGTGTTCTACGGAGGGCTGACTTACAACTCGCATCCGATGGGATGCGCGGCGGCGTTAGCCACGATTCGCGTCTACGAAGAAGACCATCTCATCGAAAACACGAGGAAGATGGGCGCGATCATGAAGCAGCTCGGAGCCGAGTTACAGGCCAAGCATCCTTCGGTCGGGGCGGTGCGGTCGATTGGGCTGTTCGGCATTATGGAGCTGGTGCGAAGCCAGAAGACGCGGCAGCCGATGGCTCCGTTCAACGGGACTTCTGATGAGATGGGTGCGCTTGGGCGCTTCTTCCGCGAGCAGGGACTTTATACGATCGTGCGCTGGAACTCGTTCTATACGAATCCTCCGCTGTGCATTAACGAACAGCAATTGCGGGAGGCGTTCGCCATCATCGACAAGGGGCTCGAGATCACCGACAAGGCGGTAAAGGACTAGCTTCTCGATGGCCCGCAAATTGCCGGAAGGTCCACGTCGAAGGTTCGTGTCGTAGTGGCACGAACCGGGAACCTGCCTGCGACTCTGTTGTAAAATCACTGCAAGACTTGATTTTGCGGAGATGTCATGAAGAAACTTGCCGCTTTTCTGTTGCTTGGCCTCTTGAGTCTTGGCTCCTCGATTCCTGCGATGGCGCAGATGCGCGCCAACGGCGTTCCTCCGAGCCGCGAGGAACGGAAGGCTGCGAAGAAGCAGCAAAAGGCGCAGAAGAAGTATGCGAAGGCTCAACAGAAGGCTCAGAAGAAGATGCTGAAGACGGAACGGAAGGGCACGAAGTATCCGACGAGGCAGATCTGATCCGACCGAACGCGTAACGCTTATTCCCACGCCGTGGAAATCTGACGAAAAAACTTTCCGACAACTCGTTCTGAAACGGCGTTTTCGGGCTGTTTCATTTTGGGAACAGCCCCGGTTTTGAGGGGACCCCTCCCCCCACCCCTCTGAAAGCCTTGACTGGCGCGGGTTCTGCAAAAATGCTCTGCAAAATCTTGAGCCCCAAGGGTTTAGAGGTCAAAATCTTGACAGCAAAGGAGTTAGCGCGTTGCTCACGGGTTTCGCGGATACCGCCTTTGCCTTGGCAACCATCTGCTCTTTGAATTTCGAGGTCAAGGTTGGATGTCACAACGGGCCTGTGGAAAACGCCAGAGCCGGAGCCACGAACGGTTCGCTCAGGGAAGATCAGGTGCGAAATCAGAATAGCGTGGAAGCAGCAGGTTCATGGCGGCCGCCAGCCCTAGAGCGGCGGCCAGAAGGACCAGCAAAGAAGCATACGAGCCAGTCACATCAAAGGCGCGCCCCAGGATTACCGGGCCGATGGCGGCCGCGGCGGCGTAGAACGTCCAGGTAAGACCGTAGAGCGTGGAAAAGCCGCGCAGGCCGAAGTAGCGGGTCAGCAAGTAGGGTGTAATCGCGGCCTCGCCGCCCGCACCGACGCCGATGAGCGCAGCCGCAAGGCATCCTGCAGGAAAACTACTAGCTCGAGCGAGAAGGAAAACGCCCAAGGCGGTGATCAGGTTCACGGCAAAGGCCACGTGTGCTCCGAAGAATCGATCGAGCAGCCAGCCCACCGCGATCCGGCCCAGCAAGCTTGAGGCGCCAAGCATGGAAGCGCACAGGGCAGCGTCCGTGGAGGTGATTCCTCGATCGGTAAGCAGCGCTGACAGGTGAGTGATTGCGCCGTTCATGCTGATCGAACTTACGAACAGGATTGCGGTGATGACCCAGAAGGCAAGAGAGCGCAGGCCTTGCTGCCATGTGATTCCAGAATGCGTGGCGACGGAGGATTTGTGCGCGATCCTTTCACGTTCGTGGATGTAGCGCCAGCTCAGGGGCAGCCCGAGTAACAGCGCCAGGCCGCCGAGGGATCCATACGCTGCCCGCCAGCCCGCCCCATTGATGATCGCCTGAGTAACCACGGGCAGGATCATGGCTCCCAAACCCGCCCCAACCATGACGAAGGCCAGAGCCGTACCCAGGCGTTGTTGAAACCAGGTAGAGATGGATCGCGAGTACGCGAGATGAGCGGCACCGTTGCCCACTACGCCGAGAACAAAGCAGGTGACATATAGCTGCCACAATCCGGAGCGCAGAAATGCCAGGGAGGCGATGCCGCATCCGAACACGGTCATGCAGACAAGAATGATGCGACGGGGGCCGAACCGATCGATCCACCGGCCCAGCAGGGGGGAGACTAGGCCTAGCGTGACCGCCGCGATTGCGAAACCGGTGGAGATCGCTTCGCGGCTCCATCCGAATTCGGCGGACAGAGGCTTCACAAAGACAGAGAAGGTATAGACGAACAGCGAGCCGAAGCCCGCCATCGTACCGAAGCATGCCGCCAGGACGACGCGCCAGCCATAGTAGCCCAGATCGAATTCAGTCAGGCCGGGTGAGGGTTCGGAGGTGGGCATGGCAATTGTCGTCCTTCGTTGCAAGTTGTTTCCCATCTGAAGTAGATGGGTTTCCGGTCACGGATTGCCAGTTGTCCCCTTAGGGCTTCCGAGCAGGAGTGGAATCGTATACGGAGGGATGCGCAATAATCTCTAATCTTTTTCTGGTATTGCTGGGGTTTGGGGAACGAAGTTAAAGTGTCCCCCGTTTCCGGGCGCCATGCGATTGAGTTTCTAGTGGAAGTCCGCAGAAGGGACCACGATGCCGATTCCGACCGAACCGATTGGGAGCATTCCGCGTCCTGCCGAGTTGCTGGCAGCCATGCGGGCCCATGCTGCGCATCAGATATCGGATAAGAAGTTTCATGCTGCGGAAGAGGCGGCCCTGAGCGACACAATCCGTCGCATGGAAGAAACTGGATCGCCCGTGATAACGGAAGGTGAGCAGACCAAGCCGAGTTTCGCGACGTATCCACTCACCGGTCTCGGGAATCTCGCGGGCGACGGGGTCACAATTCCTTTTGCTGACGGGCACACCCGGCAGCTACCCAGGTTGACCGCGGGTCCCTTCCGGTATGGCGTGCATGCCGTGTCTTATCTGAAAGAAGCGCAGCGCCACGCGCACCGAACGGTGAAACAGGCGGTGATTTCGGCGTCGGCGCTCAGCTTGCTTTATCCGCAGAGTGGGTTGACGGGATATCCGCGGGAAGCATTCTTGAAAGATCTTATCGATGAAGCGGAACGGGACATTCGGGAGTGTATCGAGGCTAATGCCGCCTGTGTACAAATCGACTTCACGGAAGGACGATTGGCGCTCAAACTCGATCCGTCCGGCGGATTGTTGCGAACCTTCGTTGAATTGAACAATCACGTGCTCGAGCGGTTCACGGATGCAGAACGAAAGCGAATTGGAGTCCACACCTGTCCGGGTGGCGATCACGACTCCACGCACAGCGCTGACGTGGACTATACGAACCTGCTCCCTGCACTATTCAATCTGAAGGTCGGCCGTTTTTATGTGCAGATGGCCAGCGAGGCGAACCCCGGGCCTGCGCTGAGTGCGATCCGAAACTTATTGAAGCCAGGTCAGATCCTCTTCGTGGGGGTTACGGATCCCATCGATCCCAAGATCGAGAGTCCGGAAGTGGTACGCGATCGCGTGCTCGAAGCAGCGAAATTCATTTCTCTGGAATCGCTGGGAACAACCGATGATTGCGGCTTCTCGCCCTTTGCCGATGACGTATCGACGTCTCGGGAAACGGCCTTCGCAAAGGTGAAGAGCCGCGTCCAGGGGACTGCGATGGCAGCAAAGGTTCTTGGAGTGTAGGTATTGTCCCAAATCCGCCTACCGCAAACCAAGCGTTCCGAGTCGAGGAGTTAAAGGCTGCACACTAGTCAGGACTTTACCGACTGCCCGACCTCGCTGCTGGGTTGGGTGTGAAATACCGCACCGTAACATCGTCTCCGATATATTGAATCCGACTGTTCCCGGCGGGCCTTCGTTGCGGGGGCGGCTGGTACGTGAAGAGTCGCACCGTAACGTCTTCTCCAATGTAATCGACTTCATTCTTACTTACGCGCACGCGCCGGAGCCCGGGCCTTACCTCCTTCTCGGGAACGGGAGCGGGCTGGATTGCGGTCGCCGTTTTCCCCGGCAGTCCTTCCGGGGCGTTGGGGCGCGCCTGCTGCCCTGTGACGGTCGATGTCGGTCGAGCCGAAGAGTCCAGCGGCGAACCCGGGAGCAGACTGTTGTAGGCGAGCCATCCAGCTATCCCTAGCGCCATTGCAACTGCTGCCAGGGCCAAGGTCCGCTTGCGCCCGGGCCAGCGAACTTCCTGTGCGCGGCGGATGCCCTGCGTCGCGAAGGCTGGCCGTTGGAGTGTTGGCAACGTCATGGCCGCCGCCAACGCGGCTCTGCGTGGTTCGTCGATGGAATGCCTGGTGAGAAGGCTGGGTAAGGATTCAGTGTGGTTGAGAGGCGTTTCGCTTTGAGAGGCAATCGGCTGAACAGGGTGTGGGACACTTGGCAGTACTTCGGTTCGGTTCTTTTCCTGTTCAAACTGGGCGGCCTGAAGCATGGCCGCCTCGATCTGTCGGGTCATCAATCGGTAGGTGCGTACCTCGCAATCCTGGAAGGTGTGCGCTTCGCTGAACAGGACCTCTAGAACTCCCGCCAGGGCGCCGGCGTGATAAATCGGCAAAATTAAAAGGGATTGGGCTCCGAACTGCCGACAAATCGCGGCGTCAGTCCGCGGATCTGCCAAGGCATTCTCGACGCGAAGAATCTCGCGCTTGGTGCAGTTGTCCGCTGAAACGGTCAGTGAGGCGGTTACCTGACGCCCTATATAGGAGGCGGCACTTCCGCTTCCAGCCTTATAGGTTAGTCTGTTCCCTTTGAGCAGCCCGATGGCGACCCCCGTGGCGTCAGCGACGTCTCGGGCAGCCTCAACGAGGTGGTGCATAGCACCATCCACGTCGAGTTCTCCCCTCGTGACCAGGCGTTGGACTTCCATGATGGCAGAGAGCGATTGGCTATTGATCTTGCTCTCCTGCACGGCAAAAGCATTCGCCAAAAGCTGTTGGAAGGCTTCGCGATCGAGGCTGGAATGCATACTTATGCTCGACTTGGCTGCGGCGAGGAGGTTGAGTGCCAGCCTAGAGGGTCTTCGAAGGATCGGAGAACTGTCAAAAGTGACAAGGGAGCGAGTCTGGCAAACCTTACTATCCGCACCCCGCACATTCGTTTCACCGTTCCGTGAAGAAGCCCAACTGCAAGGATAGCGCCTGGCAATGACAGACCTCCTAGTGGTTGCCAAGTTCTTGGATGCACGAGAGGGAGCCTTCGGTCAGGTTATATTCGCAGCGGTGGCGGAAGCCGTTAGGGTCGTGTTGGCCGTATCCCCAGACGGTGAGGTGCAGGGTGTTTTGTTCGACTCGGGAGCCTTCGACGAAGACGTGGTCGTTGTCCCGTAGCGCGGGGCGGAACTCTGAGGGGAGCAGGCGGATCAGAGTGGCGGTGTCGAGCATGACGGGATCTTGCGCACTGATTGCGGAAAAAACCATGGCCCGAGATGTGCGCTTGCCGACGTATTGGGTTACGACGAGGACGTCATTGCTGGACCATGCGGCTGAGGCCACGCCGAGATAGTCACAGAGTTTGCGGGAACGGCCGGTGGCCAGCTCGAAGAGCCAGAGCGAACGGAAGGTGCCGACGAAATCGGATGCGGCTCCGGCGGTGTCCACACTGCGGACGGCGTAGCGGCCGTCGGGGGATATGAGTTCGCTCGCCTTGGGGAAAACTACAAAGGGAGAGGCGGAGGTTGCGATGACGCCGAGGCTTACGAGCGCAACTAGGCAGAGCAGGATTCGGCAAGGGCGCATGCCATGGGACCTCCATGGCTATTTCATCCGACCGGTTGCGGGCCGCGGTGTGATTCCGCTCACATGCGCATTACTTTGGTTCGTAGGATGACCTCTGGGGCTAAAGCCCTCGGAGTTTTATGCGCATTACGCGGCCCTGAAGGGCCGCTCTTCTACGGTTAAAGGCAGGGAGTCGCGTCCCGGTGAGGGCAGCGTTTGAGTCCCGGTAAGGGCAAGCGTTTGTGCCCGAGTATGCAGAGGCCTGCCGCCCGATGCGAGAAAACCAGTGCGCTCTTAGGCGGCGTGGTGGTGCGGGTAGCGGCCGGTGATTTTGCGCACGAAACCGTGGAGACGATGAACGGCTCCGGCAGCCGGCAGGAACATAAACGGGCATTGTCCGGGCACGACTTGAATTCCTCGCTCCTGGCAGAATTCGACCGCTTTCGGGCTGACGGCGCCGCTTCCGGCGGCGCGGTACATCCAAACCCGGTGGATTCCGGCTTCCGCGCAGTCGGAGACGACGGTGTCGGTCACTGCCGGCGACGTCATCAGGAGTGCGGCTTCCACGGGGGGCTGGATGTCTTGCAAGCGGGCGTAACAGGGGCGGCCCAGCACGTTGGGAATATTTGGGTTTACGGGAATCACATCGTAGCCGCGGCGGCAGAGTTCTTCAAAGAGCATGACGCTGAAGCTGCGGGGTTCCCGAGAGATCCCGACCATTGCAATTCGCTTCTGAGCCAGGAAGTCCTCGATCGTTTCCAGAGAGGGATTCTGAGCTGCCATGGTGGCCTCCGCGCCGGCATGATTCGCTGCCAGCCTTTCATCCTAAGAGAATTCACGGCAGTCCGGCAGTGATGATGATCACGCAGCAGGCGAGCGGGCACGCCCATCACATTGAGACAGGACCATCGGCGGCAAAAAGGGGGGTCAGGCCGCCTTTCGCTCGGAGTCTGCCATGCTGACGATGGGCAGGGGAACACGGATTCGCCTTGTCTGGTGGGATCGCTTCTCAAAAGCGTCGAGAAAGACCGTGCCGTCGGGCATGACGATGGGGTCACTAAGGAATTGAAATTCCTCGCCATAGAGCCGCATCTGGTTTTCCTGAGTGAAGCCTAACTGCTTTAATTTGGCGCAGAGGATGGCATTTCGGGCTGACATTTAGGACACCTGTATTCCTGTTGGGTGATAGCTGGATGATTGAAGGATGAAGTATGATCACAACTCCCTTATTATACTCCGGATGGCACTGCGGCCAGAAGCGTTGAGGGGCGCGGCTTTTGGGGCCTTCTGGGCGTGCGTTCGCCGGCAGATTCGGCTTGCACGTTTGGCCGGCTAGAGGCACAATCTATACGTCAAGCATGACACCCATCTGGCTGGAGTGGAGCCCCCTGTGCCACTCGGAAGAAGAAAGTCGAAAATGAAAAATCGAATATTCCTACCCATGTTCCTGTGCGCGGTGCTCGCGCTACCAGGGTTCGCGCAGCAAACGTCCAACTCGAACGCGCAGCCGGCGACGGCTTCCACTTCGCAGAGCGCCGACCTGCAACCGATTCCGGCGGACAAGCCTGTCAATTTCTGGGACGGGGACGATCCGAATCTCGTGAATCTAGTCACGCATCCGTTCGCCAATAAGAAGTATGTGCAGCGGCACGTGGGACCCATCCGGGACCGCCTGAACGAACTGGATCAGTTGACGTTGGAAAACGGGAAGGCGATCAAAGACGTGGATGCCCGCGCGACTCAAGGTATTCAGTTGGCGTCGGAAAAGAGCAGCCTGGCGGATCAGCATGCTTCCGATGCGGCCAACAAGGCGCAACTGGCGCAGACGGCAGCTACCCAGGCCTCCACTCACGTCTCGACTGTAGAGCAGGTGGTGGGGAGCCTCGATCAATACAAGGGAACCGGACAGACTGAGATTCGCTTTCGTGCGGGTCAGACGGTTCTGAGCAAGGCGGCGAAGGATGCGCTCGACGAGATGGCGGCTCCGCTGAAAGATCAGCGCAGCTACATCATCGAGGTGCGCGGATTCGCTGCGGGCCGCGGTCAGGCTGCGATTGCCAGCTCGCAGAAGATGGCGGACTCCGTGGTGCGGTATCTGGTGCTCAACCATCAGATCCCGGTCTACCGCATTTACACTATGAGCATGGGGAACGCGCCCGTGGCGGGCGCGGATGGAACCATGGCGAAGCACACGAGCGGGGGACGGGTGGAAGTCAACCTGATGAAGAACGATCTAGTGGGAGCGGTACAGCATTAGAGCGGCTCTTGTGTAGAGAGGCGAGCCGGTGACGGCTCGCCTTTTTGTTTGTCGGAAGATGTCCGCGTGTGGTGTCTGAGCATCAGGATTTGCGTCGTTCCTCCGGGACTCGCTCATTAGTCTTTGTGCTCGACCCCAGCGCGGAAGCGCTGAGCTAAATTGTTTCGCCGCTCTGCGGCTGGGTTCGCGGCAACAGAATGCGGACCTCAGCCATCCACCAGACAGGCACGGCTCGCGCTGGGCCATCTCGACTATTTTGTAATTGGGCGAGGTAACTGCTGCTGAAGTGCACATTCGTAATTTGAACCGGGACGGCAGCGGACGCAGAATCAAGGTGCCCACCACTTCGCAGTCCAGCAAACGCAGCTTCATGTCTGGGAGTTACGGCGCTGAACAACATTCATTCTGGCCACATGGAACGTGAGGAGTTATGGCTCGCGCAAAGGCAAGAATTCTCTGCATTGACGACCACTGGAACGGGCTGATTGGGCGCAAGATGCTGCTGGAACAGAGCGGCTATGAGGTGCTCGAGGCGATGGGTGGGGACGAGGGATTGAAGCTGTTCCGCGCACATGCCGTGGACGCGGTCGTTGTCGACTACCAGATGCCGGGAATGAACGGAGACGTGGTGGCGGCAAAGATGAAGCGGATCAACGCGCGCGTTCCGATCATGCTGTTGTCAGCCTACGGGCCGCTGCCGAAGAACAAGTTGAGCTCCGTGGACTCGTTCGTATCGAAATCGCAACCGCCCAATATCATGTTGTCCACGCTGCACGACCTGTTGAACGATGGTCACAAACCGTTCTTCAGCCGTTGGCTCGATCATTGGAAGAACCGCAACCAGGGGGCGACCCATTGAAATTCCTGAAGCAACTTTTTGGCCGAGGGTGCACGCACCGGTTCTCGTGGCCGCGCATGGATGAAGACGGCCATCATTATCAGAGATGCCTGGGTTGTGGAAGGGCGTATGAGTACGACTGGGACTTGATGCGGCGGACCGATCGTCTGCTGGCAGCATTGTCCCCTGTGAAATAATCGAACCGGCATGGCTTACTCTCCTCGAATGCGGCCGGGAACACGCGCCACGCGCGTCAGTCTGCAAGGCAGAATCTCGGCCATTGTTCGGCTCGAAAATGGACGCCAGATTTCCGGCAAGCTGTATCAGCTCTCGGTCACAGGAGGGTTGCTGGAAATCGCAATGTACCTCGATGAACGAACCAAGGTGGGGCTGGCGGTTCCGATTGGCGGAAATGTCTTGCGCCCCGACGCCGAAATGCTGTTTCCGATGTGGGGCGCGCAAGGCTTTCTACAACCGTTCCGGTTCACCCGTCTCTGGGCCCAGGAGCGGCAAATGCTGGAGGCAGAGATCGTGGAGCTGCTAAGGCAATCGGTGGCGCGATCTACCGCGGGGCTGAGGCCCCGTCCGCGACCCTTCTACTTGGAGTCCTTCTAGAGTCCGTCCCATCCGTTCTGATCCTTCCTTACAGAATGGTCACTTTTGCTCATTCTCCCCACTGCGACCAGCGGAGACTGGTTTCGTAGACAGCAGTCTTGTGCGCTGCAGGGACCATTTTGGGAAGAGCCTTCCCCCAGATCGCGGAGCCAGAGGATTAGAAGAGGCAGTAGCGGGACGTCTTCTCTGCGGGAGCAGACGCTGCCGCACACTGTTGCCCTACGCAGAACAAGTTTCGACTTGCGCAGGCGCACGGTTTTGACCCAGGGAATCCCACTGAAGTGAGAGGTTGGCTATGAGTTTTGCCGATCGAAGGGAAGCTATTGGAGCGTCAGCGTACTGGCTGCGCACGTGGCCGCGGCAGTACGGAGTTGCGCTGATTGGGGTAACGGTCGCAGGCCTAACGCGGTACGGCCTTGAGGTCGCTTTCGGGTTTACCCAGCCGTTTGTCTTGTTTTATCCGATCATCATGCTGATCGCCCTGCTGGGCGGGTTTGGGCCCGCACTGTTTGCGACGCTTCTTTCGGGGGCGTTCGCGGAATACTTTCTGATGGAGCCGTTGAATTCGTTCGCCGTCAGGAATTCGGGCGACATCGTCGGTTTGGTTCTGTTCGGGGCGATAGGAGTCACGATCAGCTGGCTGGGCGATCTGTTCCGGCGGCGCGCGAAGAGGTTACAGGAATTCGAAAGAGCCGTCGAAGGGGTGGAAGACATGATTGCGGTGGTGGACCGCGATTATCGCTATGTGATCGCAAATAGCGCCTTCCTGAACTACCGGGAGATGAAACGAGAGGATGTGGTTGGCCGCCGGATTACGGAGATATTGAATCCACGAGCCTTTGAGACGACCGTCAAGGAAAAGCTGGATGAGTGCTTCCGGGGCAAAATCGTGCAGTACGAGATGCGATACCGATACCCGGAGCGAGGTGAGAGAGATCTTTTCATCTCCTACTTTCCGATCGAAGGGCCGGGTGGGGTGGACCGGGTCGCTTGTGTATTGCAGGACATCACCGACCAAAAAGAGGCCGAGCAGTCGCTGAGGCTGTTCCGGGCCCTGATGGACCAGTCTAATGACGCGGTGGAGGTGGTCGGGCCGGAAACGCTGCGGTTTCTGGATGTGAATGAAAGCGCCTGCAAGGACTTGGGATACAGCCGGGAAGAATTGCTGGCGATGACGGTGTTCGATATCAATCCCCACCTTAGTGAGTCTGGCCGCATAGAGATCCAGAAGGAACTGCGTGAGTCGGGCTCTGTGATTCGAGAAGTTATTCATCAGCGCAAGAACGGATCGACGTATCCGGCGGAAATCAGCCTGAAGCGCGTCGATTTGGACCGGAGCTACATTGTCGTGGTATCGCGTGATATCAGCGACCGGAAGCGAGCGAACGAGGCGCTGGAAGGGAGCGAGAAACGATTCCGAACTGTGTATGAACGCGCTCCGGTGGGGATCGCGCTGGTGGATCCGGAGAGCGGGCGCTTTCTCAGAGTTAACCCGAAGTTCTGCGAGATTCTGGGGCGGGGCGAGGAGGAATTACTGGACCTCGATTTCCAGAGGGTGACGCATCCGGACGACCTCGCGGACAGTCTCTCCAAACGCGCAGACCTTACGGACGGAAGATCGGCGCAATTCGAACTGGAGAAGCGCTACCTGCGTCCAGATGGCGGGGAGGTATGGGCGTATGTGAGCGTTGCGCCCATGTGGCGTGAGCAGGAACCCCAGAAGGTGTACCTGGTGATGGCCCAGGACATCACGAAACGCAAACGAGCCGAGGAGGCGCTGCGCGAAAGAGAGGACCGGTACCGCGATCTGGTCGAGAACAGCGGAGACTTGGTTTGCACGCACGATCTGGAGGGGAATCTGCTCTCGGTGAATCCTGCGCCGGCACGGCTTCTAGGGTATTCGGTTTCCGAACTGATCAAAATGCCGATGCTGGATCTGATTGCGCCAGAATCTCGCGAGCAGTTCGAAGCATATCTGGAGAGGATGAAGACGAAGGGGGCCGACCAGGGGCTGTTGTGCGTGATAGCGCGAAATGGAGAGCGCAGGATCTGGGAGTACAACAACACGCTGCGCACGGAGGGAGTGGCGTCACCCATTGTGAGAGGGATGGCGCGGGACGTCACCGAGCGGAAGCGTGCGGAAGTCGCTCTGCGCAGCTCGGAACAGCGGTACCGCCTGCTGTTTGAAAAAACGGTGGCCGGAGTGGCGATCATTAGTCTGGACGGGGCAGTGATCGAGTGCAATGACGCTTGGGCCCACATGTTTGGACACAGCAGCGCGACACAGTGTTATGGAGGCCAGATCGCGCAGTGCTATGTCGATTCGGCCGAGCGAGAGGAGCTGTTGAGCGAATTGAAGCGGAGCGGGGCTTTCTTCAACCGGGAATTGCAACTCCGGCGCAAGGAAGGCACGCCGTTCTGGGTGCTGCTCAATAGCGTCCTCATGACGGAGGGCCGGGATCCGTTTCTAATTCAGTCCACAGTTCTCGACATCACCGAGCGCAAGATAGCAGAAGAGGCGTTGCGCGAGAGCGAGGCGCGGCTGAACGAGGCCCAACATAACGCCCACATTGGAAGCTGGCGCTACATCCCCGACGGCACGTTTATCTGGTCCGATGAGCTGTATGAAATGTTCAAGTTGCCGCACGATGTGCCTGTGACCCAGGAGTCCATCTTTTCCGTCATCCACCCGGAGGACCGGGATGGCAAGAGCAACCGGGTCGTGCAGGCGATGGGAGCGGGATCCAACGCGGTCGATTTCCAGGGGGAATACCGCATCGTCTGGCCCGACGGCCAGATTCGGTGGGTCCTCTCGCGAGGTAAGATTCGACGCGATGCGGAGGGGCGGGTTCTTGAAGTCGTCGGCACCGTGCAGGACATAACGGAGCGCAAGATTGCAGAACAGTCGCTGCGAGAGAGCGAAGAGCGCTTCCGGGTGGCGCTCAAGGATTCGCCCATCACGGTTTTCAGCCAGGACCGCGAGCTGCGCTACACCTGGATTTATAACCCGCAGCTCTACTGGCAGCACGAATGCATTGGCAAGACTGATGCCGAGATCCTTGGTGCGAAGAAGGCAGCGAACCTGGAAGGCCTCAAACGCCGCGTTCTCAAGACGGGGGTTGCGTTGCGAGAGGAGGTTGTGATCGCGAACGCCGGCAAGAGTTGCGCGCTCGACATCACGATTGAAGCCCTATTTGACACGGGCGGAAACGTCATTGGGATTACCGGAGCTGCCATGGATATCGCCCGGCTTCGGGAATTGACCGATCGCTTGCAGGACGCAAGAGAAAAGTTAACGCAGGAGAAATCGTATCTGGAAAGCGAGATTCAGACGGAGCTTGGATTTGAAGAAGTCATTGGGCAGAGTCCGGCGCTCCGAGAAGTACTGACGAATGTGCGGGTGGTGGCGCCGACCGATTCGACCGTCCTGTTACTGGGAGAAACAGGCACGGGGAAGGAGTTGGTGGCGCGTTCGGTGCATGCGCTGAGTGCGCGACGCGACAAGAACTTCATCAAGCTCAACTGTGCGGCGGTGCCTTCGGGGTTGCTGGAGAGCGAACTCTTCGGGCATGAGAAAGGAGCGTTCACCGGAGCCATCAGCCAGAAAGTCGGGCGCATCGAACTGGCGGACAAGGGGACGCTGTTTCTCGATGAGATTGGGGAGCTGCCGCTCGAACTGCAGCCCAAACTGCTGCGAGTGCTGCAGGACCGCGAGTTCGAACGGTTGGGCGGGGTGCGCACCCTCCATGTCGATGTGCGGATCATCTCGGCCACCAACCGCGACTTGCAACAGGACATCGCGGACCGGAAGTTCCGCGAAGATCTTTTCTACCGTCTCAATGTTTTTCCCGTCGAGCTGCCGGCATTGCGGGAGCGGCGAAGCGATATACCCATTCTGATTCATCATTTTGTACGCAAGCACGCGGCCCGCATGGGCAAGCACATTGATGTGGTTCCTCCCGAGACGATGAAAGTGCTTCAGAACTGGAACTGGCCCGGCAATATCCGCGAACTGGAGAATATGATCGAACGGATGGTGATCTTGACGAAGAGCCGTGTGCTAGCTGCAGCGCCGGTGGAATTGGACACGGTGATGGATGTCGGCGACGACAATCTCACCGAAATGGCGCGCGAGCACATCATTCGGGTTTTGCGGGAAACGAACGGGGTCCTGTCGGGAACGGACGGGGCGGCGAGCCGACTGGGGATCAAGCGCACAACCCTGCAGTCGATGCTCAAGAGGCATGGAATTGAACTGCACGAATACCGCCGTGGCAGTGGGACGTTTGGACCCAGTTAGGCCAGATCTGGCCGAATCCTCGCTACGCTTCATAGAAAGTCAAATCCCCCACCCTCTCGCAAAAACGCGAGAAGGGTGGGACCCCGTTTTTCCGGATCATTTTGTGAGGCGGTTGTATTTCTTCAGGGCTTCGCGGAGGCGGTCATGCGGCAGGGCAATCACGGTGTGATTGTTGATGCCGGTCATGGTTTCGGCGGCGACCATGGCATTGACCACGGCTTCTTCGGTGGCCTGGACCGTTGCGAGAAAAATCGGATCGAGGGAATCGTTGGGAAGCATGATGAGCTGGTGCAGTCCCTCGGTGCCGACGGCGCCCGGATTTGCAGTGGAGAACGCGATAAAGATGTCACCCGAGCCGTCACCGGAGTAGCTGCCATCGCGGCCTAAGCCGAGAGAGATTTTCTTGGCGATACGCTTGAGTTGCGTGGGGATGAGTGGAGCGTCGGTGGCGAGGACGACGATGATGGAGCCGACGTCCTTCTGCCAGACAGTGTGCTCGGGAATTTCGCGGCCGACGTTGATGCCGGCGATGCGCAGTTGTTCGCGCGATCCGTAGTTGCATTGCACGAGGACGCCGACGGTGTAGCCTCCCACTTTCTGGTCGAGCACTCGCGAACTGGTGCCGATTCCGCCTTTGAATTCGTTACAGATCATGCCCGTGCCGCCGCCTACGTTGCCTTCTTCAACCGGGCCGGTGTGGGCGACGTCGAGGGCGTGCCAGGCATCTTCGGGTTTGACATGGAATCCGTTGATGTCGTTGAGATAGCCATCCCAAGTCTCCGCGACGACCGGGAGCGACCACCAGTAGCCTTCCATATCGGGTGAGCCGTGCTTGACCTTCCATGCGATTACGGCGTCCCGCACCACGCCTACGCTGTGCGTGTTGGTGATCATGACAGGACCGTTGAGGAATCCGGAGTCGTCGACCCATGTGGTGCCTGTCATTTCGCCATTGCCGTTGAGAGTGAACCAGGCGGCGAAGACGGCGTCGTTACTGGTTTTTCCGCGAGGATGAATGGCGGTGACGCCAGTTCGCACTGGACCCTTGCCGATTTCGAGTTTACCTTCGCCGGAGATGAGCGTGGTGTGGCCGACTTCGACTCCCTTGACGTCGGTGATGGCGTTGTTGGGGCCGGGAGTGCCATCGAAGGGAACGCCGAGATCGCGGGCGCGCGGCTTGGTCTGAGCGGATAGGGGGGTGGCCAGAGCTACGATCAGGATGAACGCAGTGCGGCGGATTTGCGACGGGGACATGGCGCCTCCAACGAACTTGGCAGTATAAAGGATGCGAAGGAGGCGAGGGGTGCGCCGTTTGGTGCGACCGGCGGACGCTGGGGTACAATCGCAAACAAGTGAGGTTGTTTAGGGGGAAGAGCTATGGACGGGTGGCGGAAAGCGGTGGTTCTCGGGTCGATCGGCGCGGCGGGGATTTTGTTTATGAAGAAGAAGTATCCGGCGGGGGTGCTGGCGACGGGGGTTGGCCTGGCGATGCTGGCGGCGGAGTATCCGGAGAAATTCGAGCATGTGCGGCAGTCGCTGCCGGAATACTTCGAGCGCGGCATGCGCGTGATGGAGATGGCGGGGCAAGCCGGCAAGCGGATTACTGAGGCTGCGGGACGGAGTTCGGTGGAGGTTTGGGAGGAAATCGGGGGGTAGGAGCGGCTTCCGGCTTCCGGTTTGATTAATCCCGGAAGCCGGTCAGCGGAAGCCTTTTGCTACTCGATGCCTAGTTGCTTTTTGGCATCGGGACTGAGGCGCTCTGGGGTCCAGGGTGGGGTCCACACGACATTCACAGTGCAGTTACTCACGCCGGGCAATTGCTCGACGCGTGATTTTACCTGGGCGCTGATGTTGACGTGCTCGGGGCAACCTTGCGCGGTCAAAGTCATCTCCACTGTGACGTCCTGCTTCGGTTCCTCGGGATTCTGGGCGGGCGCGGGGACAAAATCCACCTTATAGATCAGGCCGAGATCGACGATGTTGACCGGGATCTCTGGATCGTAGCAACTCTTCAGCGCACTCATCACATCTTGTTCGGTGATCGTCGGCATGGCAGAACCCCCATTTCAGTTTACAACGATTGGGACGCGAACGGGCCTCTGTGTGCCGCGGGATAGCCGTAGTCCGATGGGCAATGCATTCTAAGGTGCGGGCTGGATGTGCGCTGAGCGGCATATCTGGTACAGTTTTGCGCATGATGAGTCCCGAAGCGAAGCAAAGGATACAGCTGGCGCTCTTGCTGGCGTTGGTGGTGGCGACTTTGCGCGCGGGCTACATCCTGTACCAGCGGCACGAAGACAAGGTCGCGGCCGAGAAGCAGAAGCAGGTCGAGAACGTTGGATATTCCAATGCGGATTATTACGTCAACCCGAAGAAGCTTTATCCGTACGACGTGAAGAGCGCGAAGCAGCTTACCCAGCAGTCGGTATGGGTGAAGGAAGGTTATCGCTATACGTATTACTCCTACGACGCAGCGCGCAAGCAGGTTGACTTCGCGCACGATGCGGGACTGCTGCTTCCGATCGAAAAGCTGGAGATCAAGGACGTGGTCACTGCAATGCCGACGGGGAAGAATCAGCGGCGGCAAGTGATGGCGGTGTTTGAAAAAGAAGGGAAGACATACGCGGTGCCGATTGGGTTTGAGGCCGACCAGCAATATACGATTTATTCCGACGAGATGTTTTTCGTGGAGGATCCGCACGACCTGTACAAGCACTGGTCAGCCGATGTGTGGCAGGCGGTGGAAAAGCACGAAGTGAAGCCGGGGATGAACGAACTGCAGGCGGATTTCGCCATCGGCATGGGAGTGCCGGATGCGGGGGGTGGTTCGGAAAAGACCGTGCATTATCCGAATGGCGGCAAGCCGGTGGTGATTGTGTATGAAGACGGCAAGGCTGCTGAGATCAAGCCGGGGTCGTGAGTCCACGGCCCTAGGGTGCCGGGACGACCTGTTTCGCGAGATTCCATCCCCGGAGCGCTACTTGCGCTGGTCCGCTGGCCGATTTCGCGGGATATTCAATTTCAATTTCCCGGCTCTCCCCGGGAAGCAATGACACATAGTTGTCGATGTAGTACGCGGGAAGGATGCGCGAACTGTCGGTGGCGTTCAGCAGCGTCAGCTTCGTGGCGAGCGAGACGGCGGTTCCTGTATTGCTCAGTTCCACTTTCACGCGGATGTTGTCGCCGGTGCGTGTGGATTTAGCTGTTGCTGAAACCGTGGCAGTCGGTAGACGATTCAAGCGGCGGTAGGACGCGCTGTCCGCTCCCAGCCAATAGAAATTTCTGGAAACGACTTCTCCTGACGAGTTGCGCAACTCCAAGTTCACCAGCACCATCTTTTCCGTCGCGAGCAGCGGCGCAAGGTCCAACTGGAATCCATCGGTGAGCGCGTCGGCGGCTGCGTCTCTTTTGTCTTCTTTGTGGAGCAAGAGCTTGTTCTCGAGTGAATAGACGTTTGCAATGAGCGTCAATCCTGCCTGCGCATCATTCGTGGTATTGATCACCGCGACATTGTAGTTCGAGAGATCGAGTTGGATATGCAGGGGCTCGCAGGCCTTTTTGACGGCGTAGAAAGAAGACTGCGTGTCGTAGTCTGCGTTCAGGATCTGCCAGGTGTTGCTGGGCCACGCGGGCTGGGTCATCCACAGTAGACGTCCACTATTCGGCGACCAGAGGTGGGCGTTCATGCCTTCGAAAATCGCGCGGTGGTCGACATAATCTAGCATTTGCGCCTTGCGCTCGAAATCTTCCAAACTCACAGGAGCGCCGAACTCGGTCTGCATCTGCGCCATGAAGGGAGCCATGTCGCCGTTTCCGCTCTGATGCCAGTCGTGATAGGCCCAATCGTCGCCGATCGGCCACTGATCTTCTTTTGGAATCCAGGCGCGGAAGGACTCAAGGGTCGAGAATGAAGGCGTGCCGGTTTCGACGGAGAAGCCATGGTTCAATGCGGTGTAGTAGAGAGTCGGGTCCATGTACTTATACGGGCCGCTGTTCTGAAGATTGACCTGATTCGAACTGGGGAAGTAGTAACGCGTGCCGTCAAGCGAGTTGATTAGGTCGATGAGGCCCTCGTTGATCACGGGCTGAGGCACGCCTTCGTTGCGGCCGCACCAGACTACGATTGACGGGTGATTGCGGAAGCGCAGGATGGTGTCGCGGGCGTTGTCGAGGAACAGCTCTGGGTCCTGGGCCTCGACGTTGTAGTTTTGCGTGGATTCCCAGAAATCGTTCCAGATCATGAGTCCGTATTCGTCGGCGAGATCGTAGAAGGTTTGCTCGGTGTCTTGGCCGACCCAGTTGCGGATGATGTTGAGGTTGGCGTCGCGGTGCAGGCGGAAGTAGGGCTCGAGATGCTCGCGCGAGACACGTTTGCGGGAGTCGTCCATGCCCCAGTTGCCGCCGCGGGCGGCGATGCGCACGCCGTTCACCTTGATGACGAGGTAGGGAGAAGTCTTCGTGTCGTCGAGCATCTTCACCGACGGTGAGTCTTCACCCCCGGGCGCGAGAGATGCGACCCAGGACTTCCATCCGTCTCTCCATTCCTGGGGGAAGGTCGGCGGGAAGGGATCGGTGGCGGGAATTTCGCGCATGCCTTCGTGGCGGACGTCGACCACTAGTTCTGGTTTGAGCCTCGCCGTGGTTGGGGAGTATTCCAAACGGCGGAGGTGGCCTGTGCTGTCGAGCAGGCTCAATTCGTAGGTGATCTCGCGAATTCCGAAGCGCAGTTCTTTTGTGTCGGACTCTGTGTTTCCTTCTGAGAAGGTGAGGTGCAGGGTATAGAGGTCGGGTTTGCCATAGCCGTTCGGCCACCACAGGCGCGGATGCTGCACGGTCAGTTGCGCGAACTCAGAAGGCGCCAACTTCACGGAACTCTTGCCCGGTGCCAGTGTGACTGGCTTGGTCACGATGGCGTCGCCGAAGGAAGCCTTCAAGGTGCCGGTCACGGGAGAGGCTGACATGTTTTCGAGTGGCACGGTGATCTCGACGTCGGCGTGCGAAGTATCGGGCAGAGGAAGGGAAGTCACGACTTGCGCGTCGCCAATCTTTGCGGTACTCGTTGCGGTTAGGGTGACCGGTTGCCAGATGCCGGTATCGCGGTCGCGGACGGCGGGGATCCAATCCCAGCCTTCTGTGGCGACGAAGGTGGGACCGTCGAGACACATCATGCCGCCGTTTTCGCCGGGGCCTCCTTTGACCGATTGTTCTTGGGGAATTCCGGGATGAGGGGGAGGCGAGATGCGCACCGCGAGTACATTCGCTTTGTCGGACTTTACGACGTTGGTTACATCGAAGACGCCACGGATAAAGGCTCCTTTGATCGAACCGAGATGCTGGCCGTTGAGCCACACGGCTGCCTGGTAGTTGATGCCTTCAAAGGTCAAGATAAGGCGGCGTCCGCGGACGGATTTGGGCGCGTGGAATTCTGTGCGATACCAGTAGTCCTGTTTGTTCAGGCTTTCGGGAATGGCGAGATTGTTGAGGCCATAGTCAGGATCGGGGTAGATGCCGCGATCGACCATGGTGGTGAGCACGGTTCCGGGGACGGTTGCATACATCCACTCTTTCGCATTGAAATTGGTCTGCGAGATGGCTGCGCCATCAGCACTTACTTTCGGCGCCGGGATCATGTGCCAGCCAGCGGCCAGGGTCCACTGGTTCTCCGCGTTCGCCTGGAGAATTTCTTGTGTAGGCGGGGTCTTCGAAGCGGGAGTGGAAAATGGGGCCCTGCTGCGCGGCATCGTTGAGGGATCTTGAGGGGCGCGGTATCCGGCCTGGCCACGCGTTTGTACAGGCCACGGCTTGGAGCCTTCTTCGAATTCAACGGCAGAGAAATCGTCTGGCTTTTCCGAGAGTTGCTTGATCTCATCGCTGCTCAGTGCGCTTCGAATCAGGGTGAGGGAAGCGATGGTGCCTCCGAAGTGACGCCAAGTCTGAGTGGGCGACGAAGGAGGGGCCATCTCAATGAACGGGCTTACGCTTCCCAAGTCCAACTTGCCGCTGGCGGTTTGCACGCCGTCGCTATAGAGGTAGAACTCTTCGCCGTTGAAGGTTGCCGCGAGGAAGTGCCATTTTCCGGGGGCGAGCGTCGCGGGGCCGGAGAGGCTGTTATCCTTGCCCATCCAGAGAGTCAGGTGGTCGCCGTCAAGCGCGAGGTACCTTGAGAACTCGTCGGTTGGATCGCCGAAGCCCGCGACCAGAGTCAGTGTGTGCGAGGCTTCCGCGGGCTTCACCCAGGCGTAGAGCGACCAGGGGGAATCCGCGCGCAGGACTGAGTCGGTTTTCACCAGAGGCTTCTTCAGGCCATCGCCGTCAGGGAGAAACACGGCGTAAAACGGACCGTAGGACGGAGGATCGTTCGTGACCGTCATCTGAGAGTAGCCTCGAACGGCGGTTGCGAGCAGAACAATCGAAATCATCAATGATGAGATCAAAAAGCGAGACGCGGGGAACGAAGTCTTCATGAGGGCTCCCGGAACACGTGGAGATGATTGCCGACGGTGAAGGGGAATCGTAACAGGACTTGGAGCGGCATTCTAGGCGAGCATGCAAAATCTGAATAGATTGCATTTAAAAAATCGCTGCGATTAATGGCTTAAATGGATTGACCGGGACGAATCGCCCCCGTACTCTGTGTGGGAGATGCAGTTCCATGTCCATCATCGCCACCATCACGCGCATAGCGCGACGGCGGCGATGTGCACCTGAGATTGCAGATTTGAGATAACAGCACTTTTCAGGAGTTCCGGCCCGCTGACGCGAAATCGCTCAGCGGGCTTTTTGTTTTTCGGGAGAAGGAGTACGGATATGAATGCGGAATTTGATTTCGACAAACTGCGAGGACTGCTTCCCGCCGTGGTGCAGGACTCGATTGACGGGGAAGTCCTGATGGTAGGTTTTATGAACCGTCAGGCGCTGGAGCGCACGTTGGAGGGCGGGTATGTGACATTCTTCAGCCGGACGCGCCAGAAGCTCTGGATGAAGGGTGAGAGTTCGGGGAACCGGCTGCGGGTCGTCTCGGCCTACACCGACTGCGACCGCGATACTTTGCTGTTGCGGGTAGAGGTGGAGGGAGCGGGAGTTGTCTGTCATCGCGGAACTCGCTCCTGCTTTACGGAATCGATTCCTGCACGGACACCGGAAGCGACCGCGAGCCTCCCGAAGGAGACGCGATGAAGCTGCGCATCGGAATCCCCAAGGGCAGCTTGCAGGAGGCGACGTTGCAGCTATTTGCGCGGGCCGGGCTTCCTGCATATACGAATGGACGCTCGTATTTCGCGAGCACGGCCGATCCGGAAATCGATTGCATGTTGATTCGGGCGCAGGAGATGGCCCGCTATGTTGAGCACGGGGCTATCGACGCAGGGCTGACCGGACTCGACTGGGTGATCGAGAGCGGACTGGAAGTCGTCACGGTGAGCGATTTGATTTATGCCAAGCGCAGCCGCGGCAAAGTGCGCTGGGTGCTGGCGGTGCCGGAGGATTCTGCCGTTCAGCAGGCGGAGGAACTTTCAGGGAAAATCATCGCCACCGAGCTGGTGAAGGTGACGCGCGACTATTTCTGCAAGAAAGGGGTCGAGGTGCGGGTGGAGTTTTCCTGGGGCGCGACGGAAGTGAAGCCTCCCATGCTCGCGGACGCGATTGTTGAAGTGACCGAGACGGGGAGTTCGCTCAAGGCCAACCGGTTGCGCATTCTGGAGACGGTTCTGGAGTCGAACACGCAGTTGATCGCCAACAAGTGTTCGTACGGGGATCGCGAGAAGCGGCGAAAGATCGACAATCTGGCTCTGATGCTGCAAGGAGCGATGGAAGCGCAGGATCGCGTGGGGCTGATGCTGAACGTGAAGAAGGAGGATTTGGCGGCGGTGCTCGCGGTGCTGCCCGCGCTACAGAAGCCGACGATTTCTCATCTGAGCGACGAGGAGTGGCTTGCGGTCAATACAGTGATCGACGAGGGGGCCGCTTGGGATGTGATTCCGCGGCTGAAGGAGGCGAGGGCGCAGGGCATCGTCGAGTATCCGCTGAACAAGGTGGTGCTGTGATGCGGATCGTTTCAGGGCGCGAGGCTGAAGCGCTGGTGAAGCGTCTTGCCGCACGAGGGGCGCAGTTCAGCCGCTTGGAGCCTCGCGTGCGGCGCATTGTTGAGGGCGTGCGCGCGGACGGGGACCGATCGCTTCGGCGGTATGCGGAGAAATGGGACGGACTGGAGAGGAAACAGCCTCTGCGAGTGTCCGAGGGGGAAATGGCGGTGGCGCTACAAACGATGACTCCGCTCCTGCGCAAGTCGCTGCGTCAGGCCGCTCAGAACATCCGGCGGTTTTGTGAATGGCAAAAGCCCGGTGACTGGATGCGGACTCGCGACGGAATTTCTCTCGGGCAGATGGTTCGTCCTCTGGAGTCGGTGGGGTGCTACGTGCCCGGCGGACGCTATCCGCTGGTTTCAACCTTACTGATGACCGTGATTCCTGCGCAGGTCGCGGGAGTGAAGAACATCCGTGTGGTGTCGCCCAAGCCATCGGGGGAAGTTCTGGCCGCGGCCGCGATGTTGGGCGTGCGCGAGTTTTACCGCGTGGGCGGGGCGCAGGCCGTCGCAGTATTGGCCTATGGGACTAGCAGCATTCCGCGGGTGGACAAGATTGTGGGGCCGGGGAACGCTTACGTCACAGTGGCGAAGAAGTTGGTCTCGTTCGATTGCGCAATTGATTTTCTGGCGGGGCCTACGGAAGCCGTGGTTCTCAGTGAGTCGGGGGTGCCGGAGTTCATTGCGGCGGATCTGGTGGCGCAGGCTGAGCATGATCCAGAGACGCTGGCGGTTTTGATCACGACGTCTCGCAAACTGGCGGGGTCGGTGAAGGTGAGTACAGCGCAGCTTGCAAAGGGGAATCCGATTGCCCAGCAATCATTGCGTGCCCGCGGCGCAATACTCATCGCGGAGTCTCGAGAACAGGCGCGGGACTGGGCCAATCGGCTTGCGCCGGAACACATCACTGTCGCGAAGGAAGATCTGCCACTAATTCAGAATGCGGGTTCGGTGTTCGTGGGGGATTACTCGGCGCAGGCTGCGGGCGACTACGCCTCTGGGCCCAATCACGTGCTGCCGACTTCGGGGCAGGCTCGATTTCGAGGGGGTCTTAGCGTGGCCGATTTTGTGAAGGTGATTACCGTACAACAACTCTCCGCCAAAGGGCTGAGGCGGATTGCACCTGCGATCGAATGTCTCGCCGGGGCTGAGGGATTGCCCGCGCATGCTGAATCGATCCGCGTGAGGTGCGAGCATGCTTAGTCCACGGGAAGCAGTACGCACGCTGCCTTCGTATCATCCGCCGCTGGCGGGGCGAGATGGGCTGCGACTGGATTTCAACGAAAACACGGTGGGGTGCTCGCCGCGAGTGCTCGAGCGTCTGCGGCAGTTGGGCCCGGAACAGCTTGCCCGCTATCCCGAGCGCGGGCCGGTCGAAGCTGTGGTGGCAGGCATCCTAGGAGTCGCGGGGGAAGACCTACTGCTGACGAACGGCGTGGACGAAGCGATTCATTTACTCTGTGAAACTTACCTTGAGGCTGGCGACGAAGCGCTGATTGTTGTGCCCACATACTCGATGTACCGGGTTTATATGATGGCGACTGGTGCGAAGGTCATCAGCGTTCCGGCAGGCAAGGATTTTGTTTTCCCTGGCAACGAAGTGTGCGATCGAATTACGCCGCGCACGCAGCTGATCGCCATTGCGAATCCGAATAATCCGACGGGAACGGTTGCGGCCTCCGAAGAGCTAGCGAAAATTGCGGGCGCCGCGCCGGGCGCGGCCGTGCTCGTGGATGAAGCGTACTTTGAATTCTATGGGCAAAGCATGCTGCTGGGGCGCAACGAGTTTCCCAATCTGTTTGTGGCGCGCACGTTTTCCAAGGCGTACGGGCTGGCGGGATTGCGCATGGGTGCGCTGGTTGGAGACGCTGACCAAATGCGGTCGGTGCGGCGCGTCAGTTCGCCTTACAACGTGAACGCGGTGGCGCTGGCTTGTCTGCCAGAGGCACTCAGAGATCAGGCTTACATCGAGCAGTACGTAGGCGAGGTTCGCGAATCACGGGCACGGTTGGAGCAGGCTCTCGAGGCCAGCGGGATTCAATTCTGGTCCAGTCAGGCGAACTTCGTGCTGGCGCGTGTGGGGGCCGCGGGACGCTTTGTCGAGCACATGAAGCGTCGAGGCATTTTGGTTCGCGATCGGTCGGGAGATCACGGGTGCGAGGGATGTGTGCGCATCACGCTGGGTCCGCGAGCGCATGCCGATCGCCTGCTCACCGCGCTGCAGGAGACGTGCGACGAACTTGGTATTGCGCAAGGAGCATCGCGACGATGAGAAAAGGGACCATCAAACGGGTCAGCAAGGAGACGCAGATTCAGATCTCGCTCACGATTGAGGGGCGCGGGCGATACCAGGTGTCTACGGGAATTCGATTCTTCGATCACATGCTGGAATTGTTCGCGCATCACGGGGGCTTCGACCTGAAGCTGAAAGCGCGCGGGGATCTCGACGTCGACCAGCATCACACGGTGGAGGATGTGGGAATCGTTCTTGGGCAGGCGTTTGATAAGGCGCTGGGCAGCAAACGCGGCATCCTCCGAGCGGGATATTTTCTGATGCCGATGGACGAAACGATGGGAATGGCTGCCGTGGATTTCTGCGGGCGCACTGCAGCGGTAGTTGATACCAAGGTGCGCACACGGTGGGTGGGCGATCTGCAGGCCGAACTTGTTTATGACTTCTTCGAGGGCTTTGCCCGAGGGGCGCGGGCCAATGTTCACGTGCGAACGCTGTACGGGCGGTCGAGTCACCACAAGATTGAGGCGCTGTTCAAGGCGTTTGCACGGGCTTTGCGCGCGGCGTGCTGGCGCGACCGGCGCATGGCACGGCTTTTGCCGAGCACCAAGGGAGTCCTGTGATGATCGCGATTGTCGACTACGGAGCGGGGAACCTGGTTTCGGTGAAAAAGGCGCTCGACTGGCTGGGGCAAGAGTGCGTCATTACTTCTGATCCTGCGCTGGTAGCCTCGGCAACGAAGGTGGTGCTTCCAGGGGTCGGTCATTTTACTTCGACTGAATCTCTGGGGCGAACAGGTTTGAAGCAGGCCATTGTAGAGTCCCTCAGTCGAGGTATTCCCTTCCTGGGCATCTGTGTCGGGATGCAGTGGATGTTTACCGGCAGCGAAGAGTCGTTGTCGGCGCGCGGCCTAGGTGTGTTCGACGGGGAATGCAAGCGCTTTGCATCGAGCGTGAAGTCGCCACATGTGGGATGGAATCAACTCGAGGTCGACTCATCCTCGCGGCTGTTACGCGGTGTGCCGTCGGGGTCGTTTGTGTATTTCACGCACTCGTTCCGTGCGCCGGTTATGTCGACGACGGTGGCCTGTTGCGACTATGGCGGACAGTTTTCCGCAGCGGTGGAGCGGGATCACCTGTTTGGTGTGCAGTTTCATCCCGAAAAATCGGGGGAGATTGGTTTGAAGATCCTGAGCAATTTCTGTGCGCTTTAACATGCTGACGAAACGAATTATCGCTTGCCTCGATGTGAACGGCGGCCGCGTGGTGAAGGGCGTGCAGTTTGAGAACCTGCGCGACGCGGGGGATCCAGCGGAACTGGCGAACGCGCACAGCGCGTCGGGAGCAGACGAGATCGTGTTGTTGGATATTTCGGCAGCGCACGAGCGGCGCGCGACTCTGCTCGATACCGTGCGACGGGCGGCGCGGCAGTTGTTTATTCCTTTTACCGTAGGCGGTGGGATTCGCACGTTGGAGGATGCGGCTGCGGTATTTTCGGCGGGCGCGGACAAGATCAGCATCAATTCCGGGGCGCTGGCCGATCCAGATCTGATTACCCGAATCGCACTGCGGTTCGGGTCCCAGGCGGTCGTGGTGGCGATTGACGCGAAGCGGTGTGAGGAGGAGGCGCGCTGGGAGGCGTACACGCATGGAGGCCGCACGACCCGCGGACGCGATGCGGTTGCGTGGGCGCAGGAGGCGGAAGACCGCGGCGCGGGCGAGATCCTGCTGACTTCGATGGACCGCGACGGCACGGGCGTCGGCTTTGACTGCGAGTTGACGCGGGTTGTGGCTGACTCGGTGCGGATTCCGGTGATTGCCTCTGGCGGAGCGGGCGGTGCGCGGCATTTTGTCGAAGTCTTCCGCGATGGGCATGCCGATGCCGCGCTAGCGGCGTCGATTTTCCACTATGGTTTCAGCCGGCTTACGGAGCTCAAGCAGGAGATTGGCTCGGAGGGAATTCCGGTGAGGTGGCCATGCTGATTCCGTCGATCGACTTGATGGGCGGCAAGATCGTCCAGTTGGTGCAAGGCCGGAAGAAGGCGCTGGAGTTCGACGATTTTGCTGCGTGGGTGGATCGATTCGCGAAGTATCCGCTGGTGCAACTCATTGATCTCGACGCTGCCATTGGGACGGGGAACAACGTTAAGTTGGTGAGGGAACTGGCTCGGCAACTGCCGTGCCAGGTCGGTGGAGGGATTCGAACTGTGGAGGCCGCGCAAGCTGCGCTGGAGGCGGGGGCGCAGAGGGTCATCCTAGGATCAGCGCTGTTCGCCGAGGACAAACTCGACGAGGGATTCGCGGAACAGTTGGCCGAAGCGGTCGCTCCCAGCCGATTGGTTTTCGCTCTCGACGCCGTGGGAGGTCGAGTGGCGATTCACGGGTGGCGGAAGGTGACCGGGGTCTCGCCGCTCGAAATGGTGCGGGGACTGGAAGAATGGTGCGGCGCGTTTCTGTACACGCACGTAGAAACGGAGGGCCTGCTACAAGGATTTCCGCAGGAGGTGATTCGTCCGCTGCGAGAGGCCACGGCGCGGCAACTCATTGCAGCGGGGGGAATCCGGACTCAAGAAGAGATCGACCAATTACATGCCATGGGCGTGGATGCCGTGGTGGGAATGGCGATCTACCAAGGGCTCCTGCCAGGGTTCGTCACTTCGAGGGAATGAGGACTTCCGCTTTGCGAATCGCTTTTTCGTGCAGGTCCCAGGAGTGAATGGCTTTTCGACATCCTTCGCGAGCGAGGCTGGTGCTGAATTGTCGCTCGGCATCGTCGAAGGCTTTTTCGGCGTCCATGCGGGCGCGGTAGGCTTCGTCATCAGCGTCGTGGCTTTTGCTGGCGGTGAGCGTTGCCGCCGGGTCAGTCTTCACCGCTACGGCCTGCTGGCGGGGCGCGGAGACGGTTCCGGGCTTTTGCGCGACCAGCGCATCGTAGGCGGTTCTAATAGCTTCCGGCCAGCGCTCTCGGATAGCTTGGCTCGCTTGATCCAGGGCGGCGTTAGCCAGATCGGCAGTTCTGCGCACTCTTTTCTTTTCGCGCAGCCACTTCATGACCGACCAGGTCATCGCTTCGGTCATTAGCGCTTTCGCGGTTTCGACTGCAGGAAGTTTTTCCATCGAGCGCAAAGAGGTCCGACAACCCTCACTCCTCCACCACAATAGATTCGGTTTTCGCTTAGTTAATTCCGGTGATGGCGGTCACACTTCGCAGTGATATGACGCAAATCATGCGCCGCGCCTATTGACTGGACGCCGCGTGGATACTACAGTTTGGTTAATGCTGCAATGCAGCAATGGAGGCATTATGCCAACCCACACCAAGAACCACGAAGATGAATCCCCTCTCGCCATTCTGACTGAATTGGCGGTCGAGGGAACTTCGAGTCTCGTGGAAGCACAGCGAACTTTTCTTAACCTGGCACAACAAGAAAACGACATTATCTGCAACGGAGTCAAAGAACGGATTGGCGGCTTCATGCCGGCAGTTGCAGTGACAGGTCTCGTACAACGCAGCCTGGATACGTTGATCGGGATGCAACAGGAGTTGCTGACCACCACCAGCAAGCAAACGATGCAGTGGCTGGAGTCAGAACCAGTCGGGAAGGACGCCCGCGCGGCGCGGTTGGTCGAGTTCGCCCGTGAGGGAATGGACAGCTTTACTCGCGCCCAGAAGAAGTTCCTCGAAGCGGTGGCGCAGGAAGCCGCGACGGCAACCGGCAGCGGGAAGCCGCATGAGGGCAAACCGGCGAAGAAGACTGAACTGGCACAACTGGCGCGCGACGCCGGGAATGCATTTGTCGAGGCGCAGAAGAGACTGCTCGACGTCATGGGGCAGCAGATGAACGTGAACCTGGACGCGGCGACACGAACAATGGGACTGGTGTCGCCTTCTCAACTCTTACCAATTGCGGCTCGAACCGGCCAAGGTGTGAAGAACTTATTTGACGCAGAGACTTCGATGATCGGGTCGCTCATCAAGCCGCCGAAGAAAAACATCGCTCGGGCGCCCAAACATGGCCGGGCTCGCGTAACGCGTCGGCCGAAGGCTGTCGCGGTTTAAACGGTGTGGATCTGTGACGGGCGGGGGTCGGCTTACGACGGCCGCCCGTCCGTTCCCGTGGCCGCGAGTAATTGTTTCGATTGAGGCAAGCGGTTCAGCAACGCCCGTTCCCACTGCAGCCACAAGCGGCTCGTGTAGAGCAGGGCGCTACACTGAAGCGCAAACCAGTCGCGCGTCATGAGTGGCGAACGGAACGCAGAGCGGTTGGCAATCCAATGCTGGGCGACGTGACGAGCGAGGGTGAAGCCCATTCCCGTGTCCGCGCCGACGATGTCTCCCAGTATCCCTTCCAGTGTGAACATCACCTTCGACAACATGATCAGGGAACTGGGGAACTTGACGCCGTTGATCGCGACGCGCTCCACAAGTCGCATGGCGTCGGCCCCGCTGGGCATGCGGGAAGGCGGCAACTCCTCGAGGAACTTGCCCACGGTCTCGCGGACCTTCCGGCCCCGGGGCGAAGCCAGTCTGATGCGGGTTTGACTGAGCGTCAAGATTTCGCTGGACGTGCCGACTGGATCGCGCAGGCTGACCATTAGAAATAAGAGCGCGAGATGACGGCGCTGTTCGCGGCTCAGACGTTCGCGCAAGGCCCAGTCGAGGATTACGAGTTCGCCGGTCTTGTTGTTGTACAGCAAGTTGCCCGCATGGGGATCACCGTGAAAGATTGCATCCGGTGTCGAGGAGAAAAGGGGCACGGCGACCAGAGCTTCCACCAGTTGCTCGGCCACCTTTTGGCGACGTGCGGCCGGCAAGCGGGCGGCCGCGCTGGTCACTTTAATTCCGGGTTCCTCCGTGAGCGCGGTGATCGTTGGCGTGCACAACGGCCGAATTAATTGTGGGATGCGCACCCCGGGAAATCCGCGATAGAGTGCCTCGGCCTCGATTAGCGTCTTCTGTTCACGGGAGAAGTTGACCTCGTGGCGCAGCAAGCGGCGGACTTTGCGAAATGTGTCAGGGATGAGATGGGGTGCAAATCCATAGTTGTGGTGGCGATCGCCGAAGTACTGGGCCAGGCGTTGGAGGTAGTCCATGTCTTCGGAGAAGTATTCGGGGATGTGCGGCTTGAGGACTTTGAAGACGCCACGCTCTCGCTTCCCGGTCTCGGGATTCTGCCAAGTGAAGCGAATGACCGCACTGACGCTGGCTTCCTTGAGTATTTTGAGTGAGATTTCTACGGCGTAGCTCTTGACCCGCGGCCCGAGCGCTTTTTGGACGATCGAGCGGATGTCTTCTGGTTGAACGTCGCGAATTCCGTTTTCCAGTTTAGCGAGGGCGCGGCGCAGGGCCGGGTGGAGATGCTGGTTTCGGGCGATGACCTGACCAAGTTTCTGCAGGCCCGGTACCTTTGCGATGAGCCGCAGCAGGCGCACTTCGGGCGACGTGCTGACCGGCAGTTCGATTTGCTCCAGTAGCTTGGGAGCGAGGCGAGCAGGGGAAAGACGCGTGACCACGAACATCATGGCGTCGCGCACCGGGGGGCGCCAATTCTTGTAGGCTTCCGGGACCAGGGCATCGACGGGCACGATCTCGTCGACGATCCAGCGCGCCATGGCGTCGCGAACCGATGGAGCGGCGGGGCTTCGGAGGGCGTCTTCAATGAGGCGGATCTTCTCGGCTGGGGTTGCGCCTTGAGGCAGGAAATTCTCCAAGGCGGTGCGCAACTGGTCGGGCGCGAGCAGGCGGAGGCCCGCTGCGATGGCGGACGCATCCAGCATGGAGGTGAGTACCACTCACACTATGGGCCACCGGATACAGACGCGCAGTGACCGGCATCACCGGAATCGCCGGAAGTCCTGTGAGATAGTCTAGGGTGTCTGGAGCAGGAAGTCTTGGCCACTTTGAACGAAGTATTTTCGGGACTGTCGGTAAAGCGCCGTTACGAGGTCTGGTTTCTCCGCGTCGGTTTGGCAGACAGAAGCGGAGCGTGGTGGTTTCGCTATTTGTTGATGAATCCTGGGCGAGGAGGCTGTGCTGGAAACCCACGAGGGATGCCGGTGCAAGTGTGGGCCACGTGGTTCCCGGCGGACGGGAAGCCGCAGACTTTTATTCAGGGATTACCGCTGGAGGGATTGGATATCAGCCGAAGAGGGCAGAGTCCGCTTCACTTGCGCATGGGCGAGAATTCCATCGAAGAAGACTCCTGCAGGGGATCGTTGCACGTAGACGGCCACGCAATCGCCTGGAATCTGCGCTATCGTTCCACATTTGCGGTGACGTTAAGCAATAAAGGCTGGATTGGCTTCTCGCGAACGCCGCACTCGGATGCGCTCTTCTCCGGACAGATCACGCTGGACGGGCGGAGCTTTGCGGGCGAACCTTTGGGTTTCGGAGTGCAGGGGCACAACTGCGGATTCCGGCATCGCAACTTCTGGAGATGGACGCACGCTTATTTTTCTCGCTCCGGCCAGCCCGCAAGCACGTTGGAAGCGTTGGTCTACGAAATGCCGTTTGGGCTAGTCTTTCGCAAAGCGGTGCTGTGGCACGATGGGCAGAGATATGTGTTCGGCAAATTGCAGGAATCCAGCGTCAGCAAGGAGCCCTTCCACTGGAATTTTCATTGCGTCGGACACAATGGTCTGCGGCTGGAAGCGGCAATCGACGGGCGCGGTGCGAGCGTGCATCGTCTTCCTTATATAAAGACAGATTGCTCAGGCAGCTTCGAAGTCTGGAACAATAGCCTGGCATCGGCATCCCTTTTGATACAGACTGTGGGCAGAGCGGACGAGAAACTAGAAACGGCTACAGGAGCTGTGTTGGAGATGGTGGGCGGACCCTGATTGCCGGAACTATTCAGACGATTGCGCTTTGGCCAAGCGCTCGGCGACGACCGAGTAGGCCGCAGGATTGAAGGCCATTCCGATGTGCGTGCCCGGAACCTCTACGTCCTTTTCAGGATCCATGGTCAAGCAGTAACGCCAGTCCACGATGCCGTCCTGCCGCGTGTAGATCGCGGTTTCGAGCATCGTGTCGGGAACCTTGCGGCGAAGAGAACCCAGAAAATTGCAGGTGCAGCGTCCCGTATAGCAGTCGGGTAGCACCCCTGTACCGTGCTCCTCGAGGATGCGGAGACGAACGGCTTCGGCCGCGCGGAGAACTGCTTGATTCGCAACCGTGCCACGGATGGGAGCCGCCAGCGTAATCACAGAGGCGATGTCGTCGGGCCGGTTGCCCGCTACGGAACGAGCGATCACGCCTCCCAGGCTGTGACCGATCAGATGAATTTTTCGTTCGGTATCCATCAGCGCTTTTTCGATGGTCTGGTTCAGACGGCGTTCGATGAGCAGGTTCGGGCATTCTGCGTTGACGCCGATACCGGAAAAGTAGGGGCGATATCCGATGCGCCGGAGCCAGGCGTGAAGCTCGGTCAGGTAAAGATCAGTGCCAAGAAAACCGGGAATGATCACGACAGCGGAGCCATCGCCGCGCGGCACACCCAAGCCGTAGTACACGGGCGTGGCGTGTAACAGCAGAATCTCAGCTCCGAAGAGAGCCTCTGTCCAAACACTGGAAGTGTGGGCTTTGGGATAGGGATGGGGAGCAGGCGTGCGCCGCTTGGCCGGGGAAGGACGCGCCGCTGCTTTTTTCAGTTTACGCCGCAAATTCATCCCTGGGTCAGCCCGATCAGCGCGTCGAGGCGCGGAAAGGGCGGATGCTGCACTGCAAAATTATACCCCGGGGGGCTTGCCTGTCCAAGAGGGATTTCTGAATGAAGATCCAATTTTGTATGCAACATTTTGCAAGCTTAGTGCTTCTTGCGAGACCGGCGTTTTGCGGGCGTCGCTGACTTCCCCAAGCGAGCCTCGAGTTCCGCCACCCGCTTGCGCAGGCCCTCAACCTCCGGTTCCGAGTCCGTGCGCGAAGGGGGAGACGCAGTAGTTGCCAGAAAGCGTTTCATCATATCGACCGGCGAAAGAATGGCGGACTGCACTTCGCTCAAGCGGTTCTGCACGGCATCCTGCACCTTCTCATAGGTATCAAATGCGGACTTCAGATACCACATCAGAAACTCCTGCCTCACCTCATCGGAGGCGATGATCAGTTGCCGCAGTAGTTCCAGGGGCAAGCCCGTGGGCTTGTCCTTGGCATCTTCGGTGATGATCTGGGTCAACAGGACGCGGGTCAGATCCTGCCCGGTCTTGGCGTCGACGACTTTGACCTCGCGGCCCGCACGAATGTGAGCGGCCAGATCGTCGAGGTTCACGTAACGGCTGCTGGTGGTGTCGTACAACCGGCGATTGCCGTATTTCTTGATGAGGATGGTGGAGGATTTCATTGGACGCTGCCTGTGCTGCTGTGCACAAGGATGCAGGGATATCTTGACACAAGACCCTTCCCTTCGTATAGTTTAGCTGATGCTGCAATGCAGCAATCGGAGGTATGTTATGGCAGCGGCAACAAGGCATGAATCCACTCACCCGAAAGAGTCGTCGACCTTCTCTTTGCTTTCGGGTTGGGCGCAACAAGGGGCGCAAACACTATTCGCGACACAACGGATCCTGATCGACCTGGCCATGCGGCAGAATGCCAGTGTGATGCACGCCGTACGGCAGCAACTATCGGACCCGCATCATTCTCCGACCGCGATTCTTGGCGAGATTGCCGAGGATGGCCTCGCGAACTTTTTCGAGGGACAAAAGGTTCTTCTCGAACTGGGCAAACAACAGAATGAACTCCTGATCACGGGCGTGAAAGAACGGATGGGAGACTGGCCAGCGGCGCATGCGATGACCGACCTGCTGCGGCGCAGCGTGGAGACCTTCATCGAGATGCAGGAAGAGTATCTGAAGATCGCCGGCAAGCAGACGCATGCCTGGGTCGAGTCCGCCAAAGCCGGCAAGCCGTACCAGCCGGAGCATGTGGTGGATCTGGCCCGCGAGAGCATGGAGAACTTCGTCAAGGCACAGAAGCGGTTTATGGACGTCCTGGCGGATGAGACTGCAAGGGCGACGGGCGGCAAACACAGCCACGCCGCGGGAAAGAAGACGAAGAAAACTGAGTTGCCGGAACTGGCACGCAAAGCCACGGACGCATTCCTGGAAGCGCAGAAGCGGCTGGTGGACGTTGCGGGGCGGCAGATGAATACCGGTGTGAAAACTGCGGGCAAGACGCTGGAACTGCTGAAGCCATTTCCGTTTCTTCCCGTGAGCGAACTCACGCGGGAGGCGGTGAAGAGCTACGTCGATGCCCAGAAGGCATTGATGGATGTGATGGTGAAGGCGCCGAATGGAGCGAAGTCCACCGCGAAGGCGGAGCATCATACCCGCAGGCCGGGGAAGAAGGCGGCAGCCGCGTAGCCTGAGGGACGGATCTGTCTGTTGTTAAGCGTGTTCTGATCAATGCCTATGCGTCTTCGGGCGAGAGACAAGCTCTTGCCCGAGAGCGCCATTTCGCTCGACCTCGGGAGACGAGGGTCGGCAGCCAGCTATGAAAACCCCGCTGCCGCCGACTTACGTTTGTGTCCTGAGCTGAACCAAAACCCACGAATCAAATACTTTGAGGGAGAGGGAATATGGCTACGGTGACCGCAGTACCGGGTAGCAAGATCCGCGGCGGCAGCTTCCTGATCGAGGAGCGGGTGCCGGAGGAAGTTTTCACTCCAGAAGATTTCAGCGAGCAGCACCTGCTCATCGCGCAAACCGCGGAAGAATTCGCGAACAAGGAAATTGTGCCCAATATCGAGAATATGGAGCACAAGAACTTCGCTATTGTCCGAGAACTGGTGAAGAAGGCGGGAGAGCTTGGGTTGAGCGGCGTGGACGTGCCCGAGCAATACGGCGGCATGGAGATGGATAAGGTGACTTCCGCGATCATCGCCGACCGGATCGCGAAGTACGGCGGCTTCAGCACAACGTGGGGGGCTCACACCTGCATTGGCACGCTTCCCATCGTTTACTTCGGTACGGAAGAGCAGAAGAAGAAATATCTGCCTGGGCTGGCCAGCGGGGAGACCGTCGGCGCGTACGCGCTGTCGGAGTCATCGTCCGGGTCGGATGCTTTGAATTGCCGCACGCAGGCGAAGCTGTCCGCTGACGGCAAGCACTACCTGCTGAACGGCGAAAAAATGTGGATCACGAATGCAGGTTTCGCCGATCTGTTCATCGTGTTTGCCAAAGTCAGCGGGGATAAGTTCACGGCGTTCATCATCGAGCGCGGGTTCCCTGGTTTTTCGGTGGGTGCGGAGGAACACAAGATGGGGATCCGGGGATCTTCAACGTGTCCTCTGATTCTCAACGACTGCCAGGTTCCGGTTGAGAACGTGCTTGGCGAGATCGGCAAGGGGCACCACATTGCATTCAATGTCCTGAACGTCGGGCGGTTCAAGCTAGGTGCGGGATGCGTCGGCTCGGCGCGCAACTGCATCGAGAGCGCCATCGCGTATGCGAAGCAGCGCAAAGCTTTCGGGAAAGTGATTGCGGACTTCGGTTTGATTCGCGAGAAGCTGGCCAATATGGCGGCGGGCATCTTCACCGGAGAGGCAATGGCGTATCGTACCGTCGGCATGATGGACGCGGCGATTGCGCAACTCGGGGAACAGCACGAAGACATGGCGCAGGTGCGCAAGGTGATCGACGAATACGCCGTCGAGTGTTCGATTCTTAAGGTGTGGGGATCGGAATTTATCGACTACGTGGTCGACGAATCGGTGCAGATCTACGGCGGGTATGGATTCGTGGAGGAATATCCTGCCGAACGCAATTACCGGGATGTGCGCGTGAACCGGATCTTCGAAGGCACGAATGAAATCAACCGGCTCCTCATCACCGGTTTTCTGCTGAAACGGGCCATGTCTGGACAGCTTCCATTGATGGCAGCGATCAAGAAGCTCATGGATGAGGTGCTGTCGGGAACCACCGAAGATGTCGGAGATGGACCACTCGCCGAGGAGCGAAAGCTGGTAGCGACAGCGAAGAAAATTGGCCTCTTCGCTGCCGGTATTGCCACTCAGAAATACATGCAGGCGATCCAGGATCAGCAGGAGATCATGGGCGCGATCGCTAACATGACGATCGAAACCTATGCCATGGAGTCCGCCGTGCTGCGTGCGCAGAAACTGGCCGCGCAGCACGGCGAGGCGGGCTGTGCGCATAGTATTGCCATGGCCCGCGTCTACATTTCGGGCGCGATGGAGAAAATCGAAAGCGCGGCAAGGATGGTGATTGCCGCATGCGCCGAGGGAGACATGTTGCGCTCGCAGTTGGCGATTCTGAGGCGGCTGTGCAAGTTCGAACCGTTCAACACGGTGGCGCTGCGGCAGGCCATTGCTCAGAAAGTCATTGAAACCGGGAAGTATGTTGTTGCTTAAGCTTCGCGTCGTCTAACCGGACCGCGAGGATGGTGCTGTATGGCAACCCGTAGCCCTCAATTCGATTTCGACTTCGACTTCATTGTGATCGGATCGGGTTTCGGAGGCAGCGTTTCCGCTCTTCGACTCGTGGAGAAGGGCTATCGGGTTGCCGTGATTGAGATGGGGCGCCGCTGGGCGCCCCTTTCTTTTCCGCGTACGAGTTGGTCGATTCACCGATGGTTCTGGCGGCCGAAACTCGGCCTGCGCGGCTTCTTCAACATGCGGTTCTTCCGGCATGCCACGATCTTCCATGGCTGCGCCGTTGGGGGAGGATCGATCACGTATGCAGCGACTCTGCTTCCTCCGCCGGACAAAGTCTGGCAAACCGGGTCGTGGTCTGGTTTGACGGACTGGAAGACGGAGATGCCTCGCCATTATCAGTCCGCCTCGCGCATGCTGGGCGTAACGCAAAATAGTATCCTCGGATCTGCCGATCAACTCCTGAAGAAGACCGCGGAAGCAGCTGGTGCCGGCCCATCGTTCTACTGCACTCGGGTTGGCATCTTCCAGGCCGCCGAGGGAGGAACGCAGAACGAAACAGTGCCTGATCCATTTTTTGGCGGGGAAGGTCCGCCAAGAACCACCTGCACTGGCTGCGGTGGTTGCATGATGGGATGCCGGTACGGCGCGAAGAACACGCTGGATCTCAACTACCTATACTTGGCAGAAAATTCCGGGGCCGTGGTGATTCCGGAAACGAAAGTGGTGAACGTGAAACCGCTACGGGGTGCGGCCGATGGGAGTTCCGGGTACGCGGTATATACCGAGAATTCCATGGCTTGGATTTCACGGCAGCCGAGGACGCTGACCAGTCGCGCAGTAGTGTTTTCCGCGTCGTCACTCGGGACGATGGAGTTGCTCTTCCGGCTCCAGGATAACGGCTCGCTGCCCCGCATCAGCAGTCGTCTGGGAAAACATGTGCGCACGAATTCGGAGTCGATCATCGGCGCGCGCGTGCCCCAGTGTGCTGAGGATTTGTCGCAGGGCATTGCGATCGGCTCCGGCCTCTACATTGACGAACATACGCACGTTGAGGCCGTGCGGTATCCAAGAGGCTCGGACACGATGGGTCTGCTCACCACGATGTTGACCGACGGGCGACCTGGTTTCTGGCGTATCGGGATGTGGGCGAAAAATATGCTGGGTCACCTGCTGTTGCACCCGGTCAAGGCTCTTCGTTTGTTTCGGCCATGGGGCTGGGCGCGCGAGGCTACGATTCTCCTCTGCATGCAAGCGGTTGAGGGACATATCGAGATGCGGTGGCAACGGCCGTGGTTCTGGCCGTTCTCGAAGACGCTGGTGAGCCGCGGGGATAAGGTGCCAACCTACATTCCAAAGGCCAACGACTTTGCCCGAAAATTCGCCGATGTCGCGGGGGGCACTGCGATGAGCATGCTGCCGGAAATTCTGTTTGATATTCCCGGTACCGCGCACTGCATTGGAGGTTGCGTTATCGCCGATTCACCGGAGCGCGGCGTCGTCGACCATCGCCATCGGGTCTTTGGCTATTGCAACATGTACATCTGCGACGGCTCGGTGCTGGCGAGCAATCTCGGCGTCAATCCGAGCCTGACGATCACTGCGCTAGCTGAGCGCGCGATGAGTCTGATTCCTTCCGCGAGAGAGACGCAGTGGAACGACGTGGCTGCGAGTTCGACAGCCACGGGTTCCCTCGCCCGGTGAAGGCGCGGGAAGGCTTGCGAGGCCCGTGCCGGGAAAACCGTGTGACGTTCGTCACAGCCCCACGTGACAGTGGTTGCTGACCACGCCCATTCTGGGAGTTCTACTTTGGGACGAGGCTGAATCACAGTGCCCCCCGGATCCCAGACAGCCGACACCTCCGAAGTTGTTCTCACACCTGACGCGAATCCCACGATGGTTCCATTCCCCATGCGATCGAGCGATTCGTGCGGGCGGCAGAAGCGGTAGGTCCCGACTCAGAACGCTCATCCGGATGATATCCAGCCATACGCACTTGTGCGACGGACGGCTCCTAAACAAGTCCAACGGAGGAAGCGATGACCGTAGCTGACGCGGTAAAAGAACGGGTTCAAATTCCGCTCGCCATCGAAGGCGTGAGTGCGGAACGGATCGCTTACCTCGAAGGACTGGTCAGTCAGGCCAGAACCGCCGCTGCCGTGTTCAGCCAATTCACGCAAGAGGATGTCGATCGCATCGTGAAGCCGATGGTCCTGGCTGGCCTGGAACAAGCGCAACATCTCGCGCGTTTGGCAGTTGAGGAAACCCGGCTCGGCGTGATGGAAGACAAGGTCATCAAGAACATGGTGGCCAGCGAGTTCGTCTACAACTACGTCAAGGACAAGCGCACGGTGGGCGTCATCCGCGAGATTCCGGAACGTAACCTGATCGAGATGGCGGAACCGATCGGCGTCCTCTTCTCCCTGACGCCGATAACGAATCCCACGTCCACGGTCTTGTTCAAGTGCATCATGGCCATCAAGACGCGGAACGCCGTCATTTTCAGCCCGCATCCGAAGGCGTGGCATTGCTGCTCAGAAGCGGTACGGATCATGTACGAGGCCGCCGTGAAGCACGGTGCGCCCGAAGGAGTGTTTGCCTGCCTGGACTCGCCTACCCTTCCGGACAACGCATACCTGATGAAGCACAAAGACATTGGGCTGATTGACGCCACGGGTGGGCCGGGAGTGGTGAAAGCCGCATACAGTTCAGGTAAGCCGGCGTTAGGTGTGGGGGCAGGGAACACGCCTGTCTATTTGGAGAAAACGGCTGACGTGAACACGGCTGTAGTGGACATCATTGTGTCCAAGACGTTCGACAACGGGACCATCTGCGCGTCCGAGCAGACAGTCGTGATCGACGATGAGATCTATGACGTGGTGCTGAAGAAATTCGCCGAACTAGGCGCGCACATTTGCAATGAGAAAGAAACCAAGTTGCTCGAGCGCACGGTGATTGATCCGGAGACTGGATTCATGCAGCCCATGGCGGTCGGCCAGACGGCCGCCAATATCGCACGGTTTGTCGGCCTGAAGGTGAAGCCCGACACCAAACTGCTGATTGCACCGATTCAAGGTGTGGGGCGCGAGCATCCGCTGTCAGTCGAGAAGCTATTTCCGGTGCTCGCGGTGTATCGAGCGAAATCCGTGGCTGAGGCACTTCGAGTCTGTGTGGACGTAAACCATGCGGGAGGCTTGGGACATACGGCGGTTGTGTTCTCGCGCAACGAGGAGATCATCCGCAAGTTTGGCGAAGTGATCAATGCCGGGCGGATCATCGTGAATTCGCCGGGATCGATCGGAGCGTTGGGCGCGGTTTACAACGATCTGGTGCCGACGTTCTCTTTCGGATGCGGAACCGGCGGCGGCAACAGTACCACCGACAACGTAAACGTTTTTCATTACCTCAATATCAAGCGTGTGGCTCGGAGGACACAAAACCATATGTGGTTCCGGGTTCCCAATCAGATCTACTTCAACATGAATGCGGTGGAGAATCTGCGCCAGTTTCCGTCACTCTCCACCATCATCGTAACCAGCCCCCTTCTGGAGCAGATGGGCCATGTGGATATCGTTCGGCGCCACATCTGTCCCAAGACCCACGTGCATGTGCAAGTGATTCCGGATGCGGAGCCCGAAGTGAAGGTCATCGCTCTGGGCGTGGAGGCGCTCAAGTTTTATAAGGCGGATCAGATCATCGCGCTGGGAGGAGGGTCGGTGATCGACGCGGCGAAGATCATGAAACTCAAGTACGAATCACCGGAGGCCGACCTGGAATATCTGGCAGCGCCTTTCCTGGATCTGCGCAAGCGGGTGGTGCAGTATCCAACAGAGAAGGTGAACCGGGCGCGACTGATTGCGATTTCCACCACCAGCGGGACGGGGAGCGAAGTCACACCATTCGCGGTTCTGACCGACAAGGAGAGCGGGCGCAAGGTGACGCTGGCCGATTACTCGCTGACTCCGGATGTGGCTATCGTCGATCCGCAGTTTGTCATGTCCATGCCGAAGGGCCTGACCGCGGATACCGGGATTGATTGCCTCACACACGCACTGGAAGCGGGGGTTTCAAATTACGCTTCGCCTTACACCGATTCCAACGCAATGCAGGCTATCCGGCTCGTGTTCAAGTACCTGCCGGTTGCCTACGAGCATCCGCGCGACGAAGAGGCACGGTGCATGATGCACAACGCGGCGTGCATTGCGGCGATGGCGTTCTCGAATGCGTCGGTGGGCGTCAATCATGCGCTTGCTCATGCCTTCGGTGCACGCTTCGGCGTCGCACATGGGCGCGCCAACGCGCTCATGTTGCCGCACGTGATTGCCTATAACGCCGCGGTCCCGACCAAGTTCATGCCGTCGCCTTACACCAAGGGATACACGGCACACAAGAAGTACGCGACGGTTGCGGATCTGTTGGGCCTGGGCGGGCACACTGTCGAGGAAAAGGTAACGAACCTGATCGCGGCGACCGAGCAGTTGCTCGACCAGTTGGGATTCCCGCAGTCGATTGCTGAACTTGGGATATCCAGAGAAGAATTCGAAAAAGCGGTACCCGAACTGGCCAGCATTGCGTTTGAGGATCCGTCGTGGCGGTCGAATCCACGCATGCCGCTTATGTCGGAACTCATCGAACTGTTCTGGAAGGCTTATGAAGGGCGAGGTGCAGCGAAGGTGGCCAGCATCGCCGAGCCTGCATCTGTTTAGAGAAATGGTGAACCATATGGCAATGACTGCTGTGTTTCTGAATATTGATGAAACCAGAGTGGTGGCGGCCCTGTGCGAGGCGTGCGAGAAGCTGGACGGCACCGAAGGCGAGGCTATCCTGGATTTCTCTCCGGTGCGCCGCATCGATTCGGCTGGGGTTCGGGCGCTGGTAGAGCTTGCCCGAAAGGCTGCGGAGAAGAATGTCAAGGTTGTTCTCCGCGGCGTGGATGTCGACGTCTACAAAGTCCTCAAGCTGACGAAGCTGACACACCGATTTTCGTTCGCGAACTGAACGCCTCGCCGGATGAGTGATGGAGGAGAGTAGCGATGCAGAACCATCAACAGAGTGACCGCCTTTCCTGGGGTGATACGGTCTTCCTGCATCTGGAACGGGAAGGCATGCCGCTCAACGTAGCGAGCGTTTGCATCTTCGAGGGTGAAGTTGGATTTGAAGAGTGCCTCCAGTTCATCGAGACGAAGCTGCCGCTTCTCCCGCGCTATCTCAAACGCGTCGTGCCCGCTCCCTTCGGACTCGGCCTGCCCAGTTGGGAATATGACCCCGAATTCGAACTTCGGCGCCACGTGCGCGAGGTGACACTCAAGCACGGAACCGAAGTTGAGTTGAAAGCAATTGCCGCCAAGCTTTTCGGCACGGTCATGGACCGGCAGCACCCCTTGTGGGACCTCACTCTGATTCGCGGACTCAAGGGTGCTCGGAGCGGGCTCATCATCCGACTGCATCACTGTCTGGCGGATGGCATCGCGGGTGTGGGAATCATGAATGCGCTTCTGGATGCGAGCCCGGACGCACCACGCCTACCCGCGAAGAAGATTAAATTCCATATTCCGCGGCCGCGCGACCCGTTGACCACGCTGACGGCCGGGTTCGTCGAATCCTATTCTGATTTTGTGAAGCGGATCCTCTCCGCGCTCACCGATCTTCTGAGCATGACGGAACGTGCCGCCGCGAACGGCAACAGCGTTCCCAGCGACGAGTTTGTGGGCCTGCTTCCCGAGATCACAGCTTTCACCGAGCGGTTGCGGTTCAACGTGATCTATACGGGGCCGCAGAAGTTCGTCACCGCGGAGATTCCGCTGGCGGAAGTCAAAGCCATTCGCCACAAAACCGGGACCAGTATCAACGACGTAATTCTCGCACTCGTGACCGCGACCATTCGCCGCTATTGTGAACTGCATGGCGACCGCGTGAAGGGGAAACTGCTGCGGATCATGGTTCCCGTCAACCTGCGCGGCGATGTCAGCACGACAGAGATGGGGAACCGCATCTCGCTGGTCCCCGTCACGATTCCGCTGGATATCCGGCGGCCGCGAAAATTGCTAGCTGCCGTCCACCAGCGAACGGAGTTCCTGAAGCGGGTGCACGCGGCCGAACTGGTCAGTCTGGCGGGAGGTTTGATTGGGATGTTCCCGACGTCGGTGCAGGGCATGGCCGGGCCGATTGCGAGCCAGTTGCCCATCACACCCTTCAACCTGGTCTGCACGAATGTGCCCGGGCCGCAATTCCCGCTCTACCTGCTCGGACACAAGATGTTGCAATGCTATCCCTACGTTCCGGTGGGGGGCGAGATGGCCGTCAACTGCGCCATCCTGAGCTACAACGGCACGGCGTACTTCGGCTTCAGTGGAGACGTGCATGCCGCGCCTGATCTGCGACGGCTCGAGACCCTATTAATGACGAGCTTCAGCGAATTGCGGGACTCGGTTGGAATCAGGCCACCGCAGAAGAAGAAAGTGCGCCGGAAACGGCTTGGAAGTTCAGTCGCTGCGTCGGCAACACCAAAGACCGTAACTGCGCTCGTTCCAGCAACGAGCAATATCGCTCTGCTGGAACCGAAAAGAGTGCTCGAACCCAGTCCAGTGGCTATGCAGGAGAATCCGCTGACACAGTTGATTGTCGCGTAGGCAAACACCCGGGGCGCCCATATGGGAAGAGTTCGGAAGTCTGTCGATGGTATCGGAAGGTCCCGTTCCGAAATGGTCATCTGTGCTTCAAGTCTTTTCTGCAGTGCGAATCCATTTTCTATATCGAAACTCCGAGAAAGGTAAGTATGAGATCGATGAGACGCTTAATATTTTGCGGCCTTATGGTTTTTATTTGTCTGCCCGCTTTGGCGCAGCAGACCGACATTAACCGCTACACGCTGTTTACTGGGTTCGACTACATGATCAGCCCGGCGCGTAATCTGACCGAACGCGGATTTGAAGGCGATTTCGGAGTTACCGTCAGACCATGGCTTGGTCTGGGAGGTGACTTCGGCATCCTGGGGGACGGCATTATCAGTGGCGCAGGGACCATCAGCGGAGGCGAAACGGTCTACGCGCCGCTGCTGAGCAGTTTCGGAATTCCTCCCAACTCGATTCAGGTGGCGTTCAAATCAACTACGTACACCTTTGCCGCAGGCCCCCAGTTTTACCTGCGTAAGTTCGAAAAGGTCACTTTTTTTGCCCGCCCCGGTTTCGGAGGGATTCATGAAACCGCGAACATCGCTTTCCCGCCGACCTTGGGGCTGATCTTGCCATCGGTCCCGAGTCCGCACCAGACGGATACAACGTACTTTTTCGGGCTGGGTGGCGGTTTCGATCTCAACGTGTCGCGGAAGATTGGCGTGCGGTTCGCGGCTGATTGGGTGAACACTCACCTGTTTTCGAACTTGCTGGTACCCCGGCAGAACTATATTCGCTTCTCGGTTGGCCCAACGTTTCGCTGGGGCCATTTGAAGTAGAGGAATACCGGGTTAGAGGAACGTCTGATTCAAGTGTCCAGAAACGGCGAATGACCTTCCTTCGCGACGTAAGGAGGAACCATGCCTGCGAAGCCGCAGACCCTTAACGACATTTTCTTTGCCATCGTAGAGCGGCGGCAAGATCGTGTAATGCTGGTTCGCGAGGGCTCGGAGTGGGTTCCCGTCAGTTCGCAGGAATTCTACCGTGATGTGGCAGGTGTGGCCCGAGCGTTCAACCAGTGGGGATTAGTTAAGGGCGATCGCCTGGCCATCCTCAGCGAAAACCGGCTGGAGTGGGCTGTCACAGATTTTGCCTCTCTTCTGCTAGGCCTTGCGGTTGTGCCCATCTATTCCACGCTCACAGCTCAGCAAACGGCCTATATCCTGCGTGATTCCGGCGCGAGAGTGGCGGCGGTCTCGACGGAAAAGCAACTGGAAAAGGTCCTCTCGATTAAGGATCAAACAGCTATCGAAAAGATCGTGTTGATGGATCCTGCTGAAACCCCTGATGCGGTGCACATGCAGCGCCTGATGCACAAAGGCCCGGCTGGACGCGACCCGGAACTGGACGCCCGTGCGCACGCCATCACTCCCGATGATCTGGCATCCATCATCTATACGTCGGGCACGACAGGCAAATCGAAGGGCGTGCAACTGACGCACGGCAATTTGACCTCAAATGTACTGAATTCGTTGCACGGTTTTGAACTTCATCCCGGGCAAGTGAGTGTTTCCTTTCTGCCACTGTCGCATGTGACGGCGCGTCATGCCGATATCGCGCTGCTGCATCACGGCGTGACCCTGGCGTATTGCTCATTTCTCGAAGAGTTGCCTCAAGTTCTCTTGGAGGTCCGGCCCACGATCTTCGTGGCCGTGCCGCGCGTGTACGAGAAGATCTACGGCCAGGTGGAACAGAAGATCAAAGGGCTTGCTAAGAAGACGATCTATCGCTGGGCACTCTCCGTGGGACGTGCGCACCGTCCCAAAATTCTCGCGGGCGTGGAGCCGGCGTCGCTGGCTTGGAAACTGGCACACAAGCTGGTGTTTTCGCAGGTGAGGGCCCGGATGGGGGGCCGAGTTGAAATATTCGTTTCCGGCGGGGCGCCCCTGGGCAAGGAACTGGCGGCGTGGTATGCGAGCATCGGAATTCGTATCCATGAAGGCTACGGCCTGACGGAAACTTCCCCGGTTATCGCGATCAACACCCCACGCGCTCACAAGATGGGTACCGTCGGCCGTCCCCTGCCCAATGTTGAGGTCCAGATCGCGCACGACCTGGAAATTCTGGTGCGGGGCCCTTCGATTTTCCGTGCGTACTGGAACCGTCCCGAGGAGACGAGGGACGCGTTTGTGGATGGCTGGTTCAAGACCGGTGACATTGGCAACCTGGACGAGGACGGATTCTTGTCCGTGACCGATCGGAAGAAAGATATGCTCAAGACGTCCGGCGGAAAATTCATAGCGCCGCAGCCGGTCGAGAATTCGCTGAACCTCAATGCGCTGATCGGAACCGCCGTGGTGCTGGGAGACCGGAGAAAGTTCGCGTCGGTGATTATTTCGCCTGCGTTTCCGTTGCTGGAAGAATGGGCGCGCGCCAACCATATATTGTTTTCATCGCGCGAAGAACTGGTGGACCATCCCAAGGTTAAGGCACTCTATCAAGGCATCGTGGGAGAAGTGAATCGAGGTCTGGCCCGCTACGAAACGCTGAAGAAAATCCTACTAGTACCGGATGAATTCACGGCAAGCGATGGCACTCTGACCCCGACCTTGAAACTTCGGCGGAGGGCCATCGAGGCGCGTTATCGCGAACAGATCGATGAGCTATACAGGGAAGCCGATACGTCCGTGGTGGCGTAACGGCGAAGCCCATCACATCCCTCCGATTCCTGACATTTCTATAGCCTAGAACTTCTCTCCGAGCGCGCTGCTGAGAAACGCAGCGACTGGTGACATTGTGCGGCACGCTTGAACGAAGATCGACATGAACCTGGGGCTGCAGACTTGTTTATCGGTGAAGTTCACGGCGGTGCCGAGATCGCGCAACTTGAGGTCGTCCACAAATTCGTGATCAGCGGGGAAGCCGCGGGGCGGGCGACGGAGTTTACCGGCATCATCCCAGTTAAGCAGTTTGTGGACCGCGCGCCATTCCCTCGGTCGCGACACGATGGCGTTGCGAACCGTGAGCAGCGTCGGCGGCTCGGGATGCCACAGTCCTGACGCACCGAAGCAGCCGCCGGGCTCAAGATGAAGGTAAAAGCCGGGAGAATGAACGTCCTTGCCGCGATGGGAGAAGCGCATGGCGACATGTGTTTTGTAGGGACGCTTATCGTTCGAGAATCGCGTGTCGCGGTAGATGCGGAACATGGAGCCACGCGAGCGGCGCGGGTCGGCGACCAGATAGGGCGAGAGCTCATATAAAGGTGCGGCGAAGTCGGTGATGAATCGCAACACTGGCTGGCGCACATGACCCTCCCATTCCTCCTGATGCGCCTGGAACCATTCGCGCTTGTTGTTGCGTTTGAGACGAGTGAGAAACTGGAAAAGCTCGGGAGTAAAGTAAGCAGGCATTTGGAGATACGTTAAGAAGAGCGGAAGAAAAAGTCAAAACGGCCGTCGCTTTGAAAGAGCCTCATTTGACGCCAGTCGAAGCGCCATGTTTCGATGGGAAGTGCCGATCCGCAATCCTGCTCTTCCGGTGGACGTCATTCTGCCGGAGATTCTTGATTCCCTAAAACTCCACCCTAACCTGGTGATCGTTGCTGCCCCGGGGGCGGGAAAGACCACGCGCGTGCCCCCCGCGCTGCTCGGGTTGGTGAGAGGGGATGTGGTCGTACTCGAGCCGCGCCGGATTGCGGCACGCCTGGCGGCGCGTCGAGTCGCGTCGGAACTCGGCGAAACGGTCGGCGAGATAGTCGGATACCAGATTCGGTTTGAAGAGTCAGTCGGCCCGCGAACGCGGCTTCGATTTTTAACCGAGGGCATACTCACTCGCCGCCTGCTTTCCGATCCACATCTGAAGGGTGTGGCCGCGGTCGTGCTCGATGAATTCCACGAGCGGCATCTGGAAAGCGATCTCGCGCTGGCATTGTTGAGACGATTGCAGGGGACGCGGCGCGATCTGCAGATCGTCGTCATGTCGGCAACTCTCGATGCTGATCCTGTGGCGCAATTCCTTGGCGGTTGTCCCATCGTCCGTTCGGAGGGCAAACTGTTTGACCTTGCGATCAAACACTTGCCATATTCACCAGACCCGCTCGAAACACAGGTAACGAGCGCGGTGGAGTTGCTGGTCGATTCGGGACACTCCGGTGACACACTGGTTTTCCTGCCCGGTGCGGTGGAGATTCGCCGGGCGATGCGGGCCTGCGACGATGTTGCGCGACGGGCTGGTGTATTGGTTCTTCCTTTACATGGAAGCCTACCGCCGAAGGAGCAGGACCGGGCGCTCTCACCAGCATCGCAACCGAAACTGATCCTTGCCACCAACGTCGCAGAAAGCTCGATTACGGTCGAGGGCGTGACTGCCGTGATCGACAGTGGTCTGGCGCGTTTCGCGGCATACTCTCCTTGGAGTGGGTTGGCGACGCTGCACGTCGGCCGAGTGAGCAAGGCTTCGGCAAAGCAAAGAGCGGGGCGAGCGGGGCGGACCGCGCCGGGCCGAGTGCTGCGACTCTATACGGAAGAGGATTACTCGCGCCGCCCGGAGCAAGACGCCCCGGGGATTCTGCGCAGTGATCTGTCGCAGCTTTGCCTTGAACTGCGAGCCATGGGGATTGCGCACGTCAGCGATATCGCATGGCTGGATGCTCCGGCCGAAGCGGCAGTCGAGCGGGCCGAGTCGCTGCTGGATCGACTGGGCGCCCGCGGAGAGATGGCGCAGCGTCTGGCCCGGTATCCGCTGCCTCCGAGGTTGTCGCGAATTCTGGTGGAGGCCGTGGAGCGAGGCGTGGGCGAGGACGGATGCGTAGCCGTGGCTCTACTCGGGTCGGGGGTTCGCATCGAGAAGAATGATCTCCTTACAGCGATGGATATAGAACTGGACCACCGAGTACTTCAGCAAGTCACGCAGTTGCGAAGAATTGCGCGGATTTCAGGAAAGAAGAAACACAATGACGACGCCCTTCTGATGTCGGTACTCGCGGGCTTTCCAGATCGAGTGGCGAAGCTACGGGCAGGAAGGCAGGTGCTGCTTTCGACCGGCGCGTCAGCGGAGTTCGCGGGTGAGCCTCCAGGGTATGAGTTCATGGTTGCGGTAGATGCCGAAGATCGTAAGGAGAAGCCTCTGCCGTTGATCCGCATGACTGCGCGCATCGAGCCGGAGTGGCTGATTGATCTGTTCCCAGATCATGTGAAGGATCAATCCGGCGTGGTATGGAATCGCGTGGCCGAGCGCGTGGATGCGGTGAGAGCGTTGCTCTATGACGAACTTGTGATTCAAGAGTCGCGCGGTGCGGTGCCGGATGTGCAGGCCGCGGCCGAACTTCTCGCTCAGAAGGCGCTAGAAGCAGGCATTGAGCGGTTTGTCGACATCGATGCTCTGAATGACTTCCTGGGGCGTGTTGAATTTGCTGGTCTTGCCGTGCCGGATATACCGCAGGTGCTGCGTGAGTTCTGTGTCGGGCTGCGAAGCTTAGCTGAACTGAAGAAGGCAGCGGTGGATTTGGTTTCGGTGCTCGAACAGAAGACAGGTGCGCGGCGGTTTCGTGAACTCGCCCCGGAGAGCATCCGTCTGCAGAAGGGCCGCCAAACCAAGGTTCACTATGAGCGTGGAAAGCCGCCCTGGATCGCGTCGCGCCTGCAGGATTTCTTTGGCATGCACGACACACCGCGGATCGGCCCTGAACGCACGCCAGTCGTGGTGCACTTGCTGGCGCCGAATCAGCGGGCGGTACAGACAACGACAGACCTGGCAGGATTCTGGAAGCGGCTCTATCCAGAAGTGCGGCGGGAATTGATGCGGCGCTATCCCCGGCACGCGTGGCCGGAGCGGCCGTGAGGCTCTAGTCTTCCAGCTTGAATACTCGTTCCATCAGCAGCCATTTCTCGCCGGGCTTGGTTTGGGGTAACAACTTCTGGAAAGTCCCCATGAGTGTCTCCCACTCCTGCACCTTTGGGTTGAGTCGATCTGCTTTGCTCTTGGTCTCAAACGAGAAAAACTCGTTCACTTCCATGATCATGAACATGCGTGTGCCGAGCAGATAGATTTCCATGTCCTCGATGCCGGACCCTTTGATGCTTCGGGTAATCTCGGGCCAGATCTTTTCGTGGTAGCGCTTGTATTCGGCGATCAGCGTGGGATCGTCTTTCAAATCGAGGGTCAGGCAGAAGCGTCGTTTCATTCGACCTCAGTGGCGGGAATAGCCAAGGATGTGCCCGCGTTCGCGACGGCGGGCCGGTATCCCCACATTGCGAAATAGAATACGAAAGCGTGACAAACGAGCGGAACCACAAACGCACGTTGAATGTTCCAGGCATCGGAAATCCTGCCCATCACCCAGGGGCAGACCGCGCCTCCGATGATGGCCATCACCAGCAGGGAAGATCCCAACTTCGTGTACGGGCCAAGGCTCTTCAGGCTCAAGGCGAAAATCGTGGGGAACATGATGGAGTGAAAAAATCCGATCAACACAATAGCCCAGACCGGCGCTGCGCCCGAAGCGAACAGGACGACCAGAAGGCAGAGCAGCGATCCGCCGGCAAACAGGCTGAGCAGGCGTGGAGCCGCGACCTTTTGCATGATGGCAGATCCTGCGAATCGACCGATCATGAAGCCTGCCAGATGCGCTTGCAGATAGTGAGCGGCATCTTTTTCATGCACACCGGGCAGAGTGAACTCAGTGAAACGGATGATGAAGCTTCCTACACCGACCTGCGCTCCGACGTAGAAAAACTGGGCGAGCACGCCCTTGATCAAGTGTGGGAACGCCAGGGTGCCGCTGAGCTTTGTGGCTGAAGTTGTTAGCCCATCCGTGCTGGTCTCGCGGATCTCCGGCAGTTTCGTCAGGAAGATGAGCAGCGCGACGAACAGGAAGACTCCGGTAATTACGAAGTACGGAGTCTTCACCATGTTAGCCTCGGACGCCCGGTAGGCCAACAACTGAGCAGGGTTCATAGCTGCAAGTTCTGCGGGTGTGTGCTCGATGCCCGAGAGAATAAATCTGGAGCCGACCAGAGCGATCATTACGGCGCCCGCCGCATTGAAGGACTGGGCAAGATTCAATCTTCGTTCCGAGCTGTCGGCGGGACCCAGCATGGTCACATAGGGATTAGCGGCGACTTCCAGCACTGACTGTCCACACGCCATCAGGAAGAGCGCGAAGAGGAAGAATCCGTAGATTCTGACCGAGGCTGCAGGAATAAAGAGGATCGTGCCGGTCGAGCACACCAGCAGGCCGATGAGGATTCCGCGCTTGTAGCCCACGCGCTGCATCAGCCATCCTGCGGGCAGAGCGGCGAGGCAATAGCCGCCGAAGAACGCAACCTGTATGAGCGACGACCCGGAGTCTGTAAGACCAAAGGCCTTCTTGAAATGCTGGATCAGGATGTCGTTGAGGTTGACGCCGATTGCCCATAGGAAAAACAGGCTGGTCACCAGGACCAGTGGAACGACGTAGCGGCGCTCGGTAATCGGTGGGGATGGCTTATTCGCCGATGTCATGTGAGTGCGCGATCCAGGTGAGTGTAGCCGCCGTCGACGAACAAGTGCTGGCCCGTGGTGTGACTCGATTTCGCCGAGATCAGGAACACAACCATTGCAGCGATCTCCTCCGACGTAGTCATGCGCTGCTCGAGTGGAATCTTGGTGAGAATGGTCTTCAACTTATCTTCGGGATTCGGAAAGGTGTCGAGCCAACTGCGATAAAGCGGAGTCATGACTTCCGCGGGGATGACGGTGTTGACGCGAATGCCGTAGGGCAGCAGTTCGGCAGCCCATTCGCGCGTCAGGGCCATGATTGCGCCTTTTGAGGATGCGTAGCCCGATGTGCTCCCCTGGCCGGTCACCGCAGTTTTGGAGCCGACGTTGACGATGGAACCGCGCGAGCGTTTCAAATGGGGCAGGGAATAGTGGGCCATGCCGTAGTAATGCACCAGATTGCGGTTGAGCGAGGCGACGTATTCGCTGACGCTTCCGTATTCCAAGCCAACTTTGTCGTTGCGTCCTGCATTATTTACCAGGGCATCGATGCGTCCAAAGTTCTTCAGAGTCTGCTCGACGGATTGCGCACAGCTTTCCGGGGTGGCGAGATCGACCGTGATGAGCCCGCAGGTTGCGCCGCTGTTTTGCAATTTACTTTGTAGTTGCTTGCCGACTTCGGCGTCGCGGCCGACGATTACCGGGATCGCGCCTTCGGCGGCGCAGGCGTGGACAATCGCCGCGCCAATTCCCTTGGCTCCGCCGGTGACGATGACGACTTTATCTTTCAGTTGCAGGTCCATGTGCTAGCCTCGCAGGTTGAAGAAGCCGCCATCGATCGGATAGTCTACGCCTGTAATGAACGCAGCTTCGTCCGAACACAAGAAGAGGGCAAGGGAAGCGACCTCCGCCGGTTCGGCCATTCGCCCGATTGGTTGCGACTCTGCCAGCTTCTCGAACATTTCCTTCTCGTGTCCCGGATAGTTCTTTTGCAGATAGTCGTCGACGAACGGCGTGTGAACCCGGGCGGGCGAAATGCAATTGCAGCGGATGTTATGCGCGAGATAGTCTCTCGCCACGGAATAGGTCATAGCGACGACCGCGCCTTTGCTCATCGAGTAAGCGAAACGGTCGGGCAAGCCGGACGATCCGGCAATCGATGCCATATTTACGATGACTCCGCCGCCGAAGTTCTTCATGTGCCCGACGACCGCGTGCATGCAGTTATAGAACCCTTTGACGTTCACTCGAACCACGCGATCGAAGTCTGCCTCGGTAGTGCTCTCAACTGTGCCGACATGCGAGATTCCCGCATTATTAATAAGGACGTGAACGCGGTCTTGGCGGAAAAGCTGGTCGAATAGAGCTTTTACGTCGGGTTGGCTGGTCACGTCGCAGAGGTGCGCTGAGGCGGTGCCGCCAGCTGCAGAAATTTGCTGGCAGGTTGCGGCCGCGGCGGATTCGTTCACGTCCAGAACGCGAATGACCGCGCCGTGCGCCGCCAACTTCGAAGCGATAGCTTGCCCTATCCCGCTGCCGCTTCCCGTGACGACTGCAACTTTGCCGTCGAGGCGGAAACTCTGCGCTCCTTGGTTGCTCACAGAGAAACGCCTCGCTTCCAGGGAATGAAATCTTCTTGAGCCTTCTGCTCGGCTTTGGTTCGGACTTCGCCGCTTGCCACCTTAATCACAAGATCCAGGATGGTTTGTCCCATCTCCTCGATTGTCTTTTTCCCCGAGACGACTGCTCCTGTGTCGATGTCGATGATGTCGTGCATGCGCTTCGCCAAATCTGAGTTTGTTGAAAGCTTGACGACAGGCGCGATCGGATTCCCGGTGGGTGTGCCGAGACCGGTGGTGAACAATACCACGCTTGCTCCGGCGCCGACCTGCGCTGTGACGCATTCGACGTCGTTGCCCGGCGTGCATTGCAGATTGAGGCCGGGCTCGGTTGAGTACTCGGGATAGTCGAGTACGGCGGTCACCGGAGATGTGCCGCCCTTTTTCGCGGCTCCCGCCGACTTCATCGCGTCGGTCAACAGTCCGTCGCGCATATTTCCGGGTGAAGGATTCATGTCGAAGCCGGAGCGGACCGCGGCCGCGCGGGCGGCATAGTCGCGCATCAGTTGAATGAACCGGTTGCCGACTTGCTTATTCTTGCCGCGATTGATCAGCTCTTGTTCCACACCGCACAACTCTGGGAACTCCGACAGGATCGTGCGTCCTCGCAAAGCCGCGAGCAGGTCGGCAGTGTGTCCGATAGCGGGATTCGCGGAGATGCCAGAGAAGCCGTCTGAGCCTCCGCACTTCAGGCCAACACACAAATCAGCGAGAGCAGCGGGAGTGCGCTGAGCCTTGTTCGCTTCGACCAGACCGAGAAACGTTTGCCGGATCGCGTCCGACATCATTTGCGCTTCGGAACCGCTGCGCTGTTGTTCGAGGATGACCAGCGGCTTATCGAACTTGGGATTGCGTTTGCGAATCTCGTCGCGGAGGATCGGGATTTGCGCGTGCTGGCAGCCGAGGCTAAGGACTGTGGCGCCCGCCACGTTCGGGTGGTGAATGTAGCCCGCGATGAGGCCGCAGAGGTTGTTTGAGTCTTCCCGGGTGCCACCACAACCGCCTTCGTGGAGAAGAAACCGGATGCCATCGACGTTCTCGAACAGGCGGCTGCGCTGCGCCGGAACGGTCTCCGCGGGGAGCGCGCGAACGTCGATCTCGTCCACCCGTCCTTCTCGATATAGTTTTGCCAGTTCTGCAACTTGGTGGCGGTAGAGTTGGGGGACGGCGAAACCCAGTTCTTCTTCGAGCGACTGCTTGAGAACCTGTATGTTCTTGTTCTCGCAAAAAACCAGAGGAACGACGAGCCAGTAGTTTCGCGTGCCCACTTGACCGTCGGAGCGGCGGTATCCCAGGAACGTTTGTTGCTCCCGGTGCGAGACGTTGGGGGGCGTCCAATGAAATTCACCCGACTGCTCGTGGAACGGAGCGGCCTGATGTTGGATGTTGCCGGTCGTCAGGAGTTCTCCAGCCGCGATGGGCTTGACGGCTCGGCCCACCAGAACGCCATACATCACGACCTCGTCGCCGATAGCTAGGTCCCGTGTGGCGAACTTATGTTTGGCAGGAACATTCTTGGGGAGAGTGTGGCCCTCACCGTTAAATTCGACTCGATCGCCGGCTTTCAAGTCGGTGAGTGCGATCAGCACATTGTCGCGGGAATCGAGTTGGAGCACGTTGAGATGCATCGCAGTTTCGAGCTCGCCTATTGTAGAACATCAGTTCCGGCGAAGCTTCTGGATGATTGTCAATGGCTGGCCAGTCGCCAGAACCGTTGGGCGTTGCCGCCGAGAACGGCCTCACCAGTTTCCGGTTTTTGCCCACTCAGGTACTTCTTCACGACTCGGACAGTCCGCTCATACGAGGCGGCCACGAGGCAGACCGGCCAGTCCGAGCCGATCATGAGGCGATCCGGCCCGAACGACTCAAAGGCGACTTCGAGGAATGGGACGATCTGTTCAGGCTGCCAATGCTGCCAGTCACCTTCGGTGACCAGTCCCGACAGTTTGCAATATAGGTTCGGGAATTCGGATAACCGCTTTATCCCGTGCGCCCACGAATCGATGTGGCCGCTCTTGATCGGCGGCTTGGCGAGATGATCGAGGACGAAGCGCTGGCGTGGGAAACGCTCGACAAACTCAGCGGCTACCGGCAGATGTTTGGTGTAGATCAGGATGTCGTAAGCGAGATCGAACTCTTCGAGCGCGGAAATTCCGCGCAGAAATTCTGGTTGCAGCAGGAACCGGTCGTCGGGTTCACTCTGGACGATGTGGCGGACGCCGACCAGTTTCGGATTCCGAGCCAAAGCTTTCAGGTGAGGCCGAATGTCCGGCGACCGCAAGTCGACCCAGCCGACCACACCGAGAATCGACGGAGAGCGCTCCGCCAACTCAAGAAGCCAGCGTGTCTCTTCCAGTGTCTGGCGCGCTTGAACGGCAACCGAGCCCTGAAATTCGCGGTCCAACTCCGGCTTCAGATCGGCTGGTAAAAAGTCGCGACGCAGAGCCGACATGGAATCATCGATCCAGTCGTACTCAGCGGAGTTGTAAATCCAAAAATGCTGGTGGGCGTCAATATGCATGGAAGGAATCGACCAGCGACAGAGGCTAAGGCCATGGGTGCGCCTGATTATAGACCAGGCGTAGCGTTCGGACGATTCTAGCGCTGAGAAGCTGCTAACGCGGGCGTACCTCCAGTTGAACCGGTCGTGCGATCGAGCTGACTTCCGGATCATAGTACTCGTAGACGCGCGACCGGAATGTTCGAGCCCGGATAGGATATTTGGCTCGCAGACGAAAATGTAGACCGACCGAGTCGCCGGGCGCGATGGAATCGAAGTAGAGGATCGCCTGCGTCGCAGTGAGGCTGAACTTCTCCAGGCGAGCACTCTTAAGGCTGGCGCTTTTCTCCACGTAGGCTTGCAGGTCCTCGCTGAGCAAGTCGAATCCCGGCGGAATTCCGAGGTCAACCATCACCATGTTCGCCGCCTTGGGCAGATTGTTTTTCACAGTCGCGGTGCCGGTCGCGATGTCGTCCTGGGCAAGGTGAGTGCGATCGTAGGTCACATTGATGGACAGAGGTTCGTTCACCGGTTTCTCGTCCCAAGGAAGGAAGTAGCTACCGACCACCTGGTATGCCAGGCCGCCCTTTCCTTCGAATCGGATTTCGACGGTATTGGAGTCCTCCGAACCGATGGCCTTTGCCCCGACACCCTTGAACACGAACTGATGGAGCAAATCATTGTCCTCCGGGGTCAGTTTGAGTTCCTCGACGGGCTTACCATTGAGCAAAACTTCCAGCGTGCCTTGAACGTCGCCTGCGCCCTTCTCGGTTGCGAGAAGCAGAGCTCGCAGCGCCATGATTGTCGCTTGCGTCGTGCCCCATGTGCCGGAAGCATCTTTCTTGGAGGCGATGTAATTCAGGGCCTTGCGCGCTGTGCCGGATGCCTCGCCCCACTTGAGCAGGGCTTGCACCGCGAGTCCCGTCGTTTCGGCACTCGCGCTGGCGCCGGTGGCGTAAACGCCGGTTTCGTCTGAACTCCACCAAGCCTGCTCATCCTTTTCCGTGCGCGCGTCGAGCAGAAGCTGCATGGCCTGGCGGGTGAAGGCTCGATCTTTCTCGCCATTGGCGGATCCAAAGTCCGTGGCGAAGTTGGCGACGACGGCCAGGGTGTAGGTGTCGACCTTGGCGCTCATGTGGCCGTCGATAAATTGTTTTGCCTTTTCGACTGTGGGTCCCTGGTACCCCGTGTTCTCGAGCGACCATGCGATGTAAGCTGTGATGCGAAGGACGTCAGAGTTATAGCGGTTCGTGGCGCCCTCATTAATGAACTGCGTGTCGGGCTTCCAACTTCCATCCGCTTGCTGCTGCGACGCGAGCCACTGCTGGGTTCGAGCGATGAGTCTTGCGTCTACGTCGTAAACCTTCGACATGTCGCTGAACTCCATCAGGCCGTAAGCCGTCAGTATTTTGTTGGCGGGCGCATTGCCGAACCAGGAAAAACCACCGCCCGGAACCTCAAAGGTCAGCAGGCGCTGGTAGCCGTTGGCGATATATCCCTCGGCCTTAGCATGGACTTCGGGAGTCAGTTTTTTCGTGCGCTTCATGTAATCGAGTGCCAGAACGTTCGGGTAGGTGCTGGAGGAGGTCTGCTCAAAACATCCGCCGGGCATGCGCAGAATGCTGTCCATGCCTTCGATCACCTGGCTGAGCGGGCCGGGGTAGAGCCTGACGAAAATCTTGCTGGCGTCGGGAACGGAATTCGCGGGGAAGTTGAGTTCGTGTTGAACGGTGTTTTCCAGGCGGCCATTGAAGACCATGTTCTGTTCGCGCCCGTTGGGAATCACTTCGATCTCGCGAACGACGATGTCTGCACGCTCCGCGCCACCTTTCATGCGGGCTGAGAGCGTCAGCTTGAACTTGCCGATGCGCCGGGCTTCCAGAGTGAACTGCGATCCACCGACGCGGGCAGACTCGACAGTGACGGACTTGTCGGAGACGTCATCGACCAGTGAGAACCAGTCGTCCGGTTGCAGTTTCAGGCTGACGTCTCCGCGCGCGCCTGAGTAGTTGTACACGGCTACGGGGATTGAGACTCGATCGCCTTGAGTGAGTGTGACCGGCAGATCGAGGTCAACGAAAAACTCCTGAAAGACTTTCAGGCTCGCGGTACAGCTGCCCAGAGCGCCGTGAGTTGTGGACGCGAGCATTGCCATGCGCCACGTGGTGATCGAGTCCGCTAGAGGGATCGAGATCGTGGCCGATCCGTTTTGGTCGGTGACGATTTCCGGATTGATGTAGAGGGCCTCGGGGAAGTAAGAACGGACGTGCGCGGAGGGACCGGGGGCCTCTTGCTTGTCTTTGGCTCGAAGTGCAACGGTTGTGGATGTTCCAATGTCGATCACGCCTGGCGCCGTCGGTCGAGGCAGGGCAAGGTCCATGACATCGCGGCCATCGATCGCGAGGGCAGCCACTTGGGCGTTGCCGCCTCTAGCGTTAAAGACTCCATTGCGGGTTTCAACGACTACGCTGGCGGCGCTCACTTCTATGGCCTCGCTCACAGAGCCAACCGACAGAATCGTAGAGACCACAGCGCGGTCGCGGGCTCGGAGTGTGATTGCCCGGAACGCGGTCTTGAATCCGGCCTGAGATACCTGCACCTCGTAGCGCCCAGCGGATACACCTGCCAGCGTGAATTGCCCAGCGGCATTGGTGGCCACGGTCCGTTTCTTTCCTGCAGAGCCTTCGCGAATGGTCACGCTGGCTCCCGGAACCACTGCGCCAGAGGGGTCGGTGACCGTGCCCGCGATTTCCGCGAGGCCGTTAAACGGGCCGCGATCGTGTTCGAGGTTGAGCGTAATCGTGCCCGAATCTGGGTGGCCAACGATCTTTCCGCTGCGAACCGCGACATAGGCCGCCATATCATCGGCGCTATCGAAGCGGTGATCCGGGCCCGCGCTGCGCACGACGTAGCGAGTTTTATCGCGATACCACAGTGCAGGTTCGAGGCGAAACTGCGTTCCCCAGGAGTCGAGAAGCTCGGCTCCGCTGGTCTTCGAGATTCTGGCGAAGACCCTCGTCAGATCCCCCTTCTCCGGGTTGTCACGGTAAGCGCGGCTCAGGTGTTCCGCCAACTCGTGTACTTGGTCCAGGAAGCGGGCCTGATAGCGTCCGGCATACTCGGGGTATTTCGTCATGGGCACGGTCCGGCCGAACTCGGTCTCGAATTTGTTTGCGCCCACCAGTTCCGTGGCTGAAAACAAGGCGCGCGCCGCGCGGTTGCGCTGTTCGATTTTCGATTCTTCCACCGGTTCCACGATCTCCGACATGCCGATGGCGTGGATTTCATAGCGCGGCTTCATCACTTCCTGCTCGAGGTAGAAGAAGACCTTGGCGAAGCCGGGTTGCTTCTCGGCCAGCGCGAAGACGGCCTCATCCACGACTTGCAGGCCCAGAGCGGCGCTCACTCCCTCACCCCTAGAGTTGGTCACGTGGAAGCGGATGCGGGCTTCACCGCCCGGTTTGTAAACGGGCGCATCGGCCACCGCATCGATTGTGAGTTCATCTGCTGGTTGCACGAAGATCAGCCTGTGATCGGCAACTGGCTGGGCATTGCACCCGAAAAGGTAAGCATTGAAGTCCACCGTCCCCGCCAATTCGGGCGTCGCGGTGAGAGAGAATTCGGCGTGGCCGTTCTCGATGTCGAGATCCCGGGTCAGCACCGTCTGGCCGTCTTTGACGATGTCAAGGTAGGCAGAGCCGCGTTTCCTGGTGGAGAAGACTCTTAGGTCAATGCGGTCGCCAGCTTTGTAAACTGCGCGCTCTGTTCGCAGAAGAATCTGATCCTCGCCCTCGCGGCTTTGCAGTTGAACCGTGCTCGCCGCGTGATTGCCTTCTTCGTCCTGACCCTCGATCTCAAGGCTCTCTGCCCCGGCACCTGGGCTAATGCTGACGACGGCAACGCCGCCTGCATCGGTGGTCGCACGCTGATCGACATTTCCTGCGGCGTGGATCTTGAGGCTGGCGTGGGCCGGTGTTCCGTCGGGATAAGACGCTAAGATGAAAACCTGATTGTCGAGATTGGGGACAAGCGTGCCTCCTTCAGGGACGGCCGTAATGAGTAAGGGCGATTCGCTGACCGTGATGGGCTCGCCACGAATTTCGGCGTGCTCCGCAGAGTCTTTCACCGTGGCTTCAATCAGGACGCGAGCCGCACCCTGACTGAGCGGCCGCCCGGCGAAATATTTAGGCAGCGTCAGATCGAAGTGGTACGCACCGTCCTGATCGGTCTTGCCCTGCACTGAAGCCACTTCAAACACGGAAACATCCATGCTGGAAGCTTTGACGGTGATCCCCGCATCGTCGACCGGTTTGCCAAAGAAGTAGTTGGCTCGAACGGTTCCCGTAACGTGATCGCCCGGGCGGTAGCCGCGCTTCGTCTTGCTGCCGCTGCCCGCGAAATCGATCGCCACTTTGAATTTCGGAAGAACGTAGCGTTCGACGCTGAGAGCGATGTCGGCGGTGTTGGTTGGCGCTTCACTCTCGCCCATCAAAGCGCGGAGATGGCACGTGCCCAGGTTAACTTCGTCGGCGAGTCCAAATTCTGCTGAGGAAATTCCGAACTTGTCGGTTTGCGTCGCCTTCTTGAATACCTTGTTGCCTCGGGAGTCTTCGACTTCAAAGGTCAGCTTGCGGTTCGCGGCAGCCTCGTGATTGGAACGATCGAGCGCCAGCGCGCGCACGTGAATGGTCTGTCCGGGCTGGTAAATCGGCTTCTCGGTGGTGAGGAGGATCGAAACTTTATCTTCGAGCCGAACGGACTGCATGAATTCCGTTGAGCCGATCGGTGTGTCCACCGCGTAGCGCAATTGTCAATTGCCCACCACTCCGGTCGGGAATAGGAATTGCGCTTCAGTCGTCCCTCGCCGATTGAGCCGTCCTGCGAAGAGCAAGCGGGATTTCTGCTCGGGAACCAGCAGTTCGATCAGGACTGAACTGCGTCCGGCGATGACCGCTTCGTGGGAATCGGTGACGATGACTCGCACAGCCGCCGGGCCGCCACTCAAGTAGGATTGCTGGCCCAGAATGTGAATCACAGGCATGCGCAGGATCTGTGAAATCGATTCCGTGCCCTCGATTCCTTTGTTCTTGCTGTCGCTGTATTCAAAGCGGTAGCGCACGCGGTGCCACACGAGTTCGTCAAGGGCCAGCGGCTTCGCCAGCTTGATCTGTTCATGCCAGGACCCTGTTCCCTCAGCCACCTCGACTGGTTGGTCCAGGTGCCCGAGGACTTGGTCCTCCGGGTCCAGAACTTCCAAGGTGAGTTGTCCCGCACCGGAATGAGCAGCGTCGTATGGAATTGCCACGTCCACGACGCCGTGCCTGTAGGTCGCACTGGCGACACCTTCGCTATTGCTGGCCTGGAGCTGTTGAACTGTGACGATCGCGGTAACGATCAACAGGACAGGAAGGAAAAACAACCAGAGTCTAGGTGAAGTGGCGTGTCTGTCGGAATCTTCCATGGCGTCTCCGTGAGGCCGTCAGCAGGGCTTCTACTGATTGGCTTGCACTCACGATAAGAACGCGCTGCTTCCGAACTGTTGCGAAGAAGTTGGCCTGGGCCACGGTGATCCGCGTCGGTGCACTGACTTCAAGTAGTTGGGGGAGTGTTCGTAATTACATTTTGGTTACTACGCGATGCTGAACTCGTGGAGGCTCTGATGCCGTGGCGGGGATTGCTCCGTTGGGGAGGGCGAACTCTTACGACGGTAGAAAAAAATATGGCTGACGGGATTCCTATTGTCCCCGTCAGCCCAAAGATTTCGTACCCAAAGTCCGGCTTCAATAGCGACCGCTGGTTTCGTCAACCTGGCCGCTTTGGGCCGTCAGCCTGCTAGCTCAACGGCGGCAGAGACGTTTGGCAGTTAGGCTGTCTGGGTGGGCACAGAATGAGCGGGCCCCCGTCTGCGGCGGAAATGGGCTGAACGCTTGCTGCGATGAAGGTACCTACCATCCCTACGGCCAGAATCGCGATCCTGATTGCCAGCTTTGCATTCATCTTTACCATTGTCTTGCTCCTTAGTTCCTGGGGATTTTGTTTCTCTTGCTCGGGCCGTCCGTCGCAAGTGACCTTAGTAATGCAAGCTGCGTACCAAACCCGACGCATCGGTCCACCGCGTGCAGACCCCAGGATTCCTCCAAAACCGGGCCAAATCAGCTTTTTCGACCCGGGGCCCCACCGACCTTTGCCCGGGCCGGGCTCGGCAACTCAAACAAAAGCGCTACTACGTAACATTTATGTTAGGTGGAGGGGGCAGCCGGCAGGGTCCGGTATACTCATTGCGTCATGGGCGATTCGGGCGAACAGGCTGTCGCTGCCACGGGCGGGGCGCGGCTGGAAGCCGTAAGCGGGCCCCTTAAGGGGAAACTCTTTCCGCTGACGGGGGACGAGGTCTCGATCGGCCGCGATCCATCCAATGAGATCTCTCTCCTCGACTCCCTCGTATCGAGGCGCCATTGCATCATCCGTAAGGAAGCGAATGGATTCAGGCTTCAGGATCTGGAAAGCCGGAACAACACTTTTATCAGCGGCGTGCCTGTCAGGGAGAGGGTTCTGGTCCACGGGGACCAGATCCGGGTCGGCAACTCGATTCTTGTCTTCCAAGGGGCAAATAGTGAATCTGTTCCCGGCAACACTTCGCTGCACTTCGATGCGACTCCGGCGCCGGGTGCCGCGACCGTAATCCTCCGCAAAGAGGATGCCCGGTACCTGCAGCCTTCCCGGCCTGACGGCCTGCCCGCCACCGCCAAAACGGTTCGCGACCTCAACGTGCTGCTGGAGTTCAACCGGACGTTGAACTCGGTGCGCGGCCTGGCGGCTGTGCAAGAGAAGGCGCTCGATGCGGTTCTGGCGATCGTTCCTGCGGACCAAGCGGCTGTACTACTGACCGAAAATGGGGTCGCCGGATTCTCTTCGATTGTAGGCAGGCACCGTCGCCTCGGGCCCAATCAACCGATTCATGCCAGCCAGACTATTCTCAACCGCGTCCTAGAAGAGAATCTCGCGATACTCTCCAGCGATGTCCAGAGCGATGACGCCTACCGGGAGGCCGAGAGCCTGCTGGAACGGCGGGTCCACTCGGTGTTGGCTGTGCCGCTCGAGGTGCAGGAAAAGATATTGGGCGTGATGTATCTGGACGCCCACACTCCGGGCGCGCGCTTTGACTCGGACCTTCTGCAACTGGTCACGACGCTGGGGAACATCACTGCGCTCGCGATTGAAAACGCGCGGCACGTCGAGAGGCTGGGAGGGGAGAACCGCCGGCTGAACGAGGAACTGAGCATCCACCACAGCATGATCGGGGAGAGTAAGGCCATGCACGAGGTGTATGGATTCGTTTCCCGGGTGGCAGGGCGGGATTCGACGGTCCTGATCTCAGGGGAGAGCGGCACGGGAAAAGAACTGGTGGCGCGGGCGGTCCACACGAACAGTGGCCGGGCCGACAAACCGTTTGTCGCCATTAACTGCGCAGCCATCACTGAAACCCTGCTCGAGAGCGAGCTGTTCGGACACGAACGAGGGGCTTTTACTGGTGCGGTCTCGCTGAAGAAAGGCAAGCTCGAAGTCGCCGAAGGCGGCACAGTTTTTCTGGATGAGATCGGCGAGTTGGCCGTGCCTATGCAGGCGAAGTTGCTGCGAGTGCTGCAGGAGAGAGAGTTCGAACGAGTCGGCGGGACGCGTTCGATCAAGCTCGACGTCAGGCTGATTGCCGCGACGAATCGTGATCTGAAGGAAGCATCAAAGACAGGAGCTTTTCGGCCGGACCTCTACTACCGCCTCAATGTCGTATCGCTTCACATGCCGGCATTGCGCGAGCGTCGAGAGGACATCCCGATGTTGGCGGCCTTCTTCGCGACGCAGTATGGCGAGAAGGTGAAGCGGCGTGTGGCCGGGATTTCTCCGGAGGCTCGTGCGTGCCTCACCCGCTACGACTGGCCGGGCAACGTGCGCGAACTGGAGAACGCCATTGAGCGGGCGGTTGTACTGGGCTCGACCGAGTTAATCCTTGCAGAGGACTTGCCGGATTCAATCTTAGAAGAAACCGCCGCTTCCGGGGAACCGGTGAGCGCGCTGCACGATGGCATCCGCGAAGCGAAGAAGGTGCTGATCGAGCGCGCCATCGCGCAAGCGAACGGAAACTACACCGACGCTGCGAAAATCCTGGGAGTCCACCCGAACCATCTATTCCGCTTGATCCGCACACTGAACCTCAAGCCGAAGCGGCAGCGGCAAGGGTAGGGAATTTGTCTCGAACAGGGCCCGAAGAACACAATCAAAATCTTGGCTCGATGCCTACATGGAGGTGTAACGGATGTTCAAATCCATCGCGGTCATCATCGGCTGTTACGTGCTTTCGGTAGTTCTTGTGCTAGCAACGGACCCTTTACTCTCGCGGTTGTTCCCGGGCGATTACATCCGAGGGCGTGTCCCCTCCGACACCGTTCTCATGGCGAGCACGGCGTTCTTTGTCGTCATATCGATCCTATGTGCCTGGCTCTGCGCGCGCTTTGCTCCAAGCCGCGCCGCGCGCCACGTGCTCTGGTTCTTCATCATTGGAGAGGTGATGGGCATCGTCTCGACAATCCCCAATTGGGGGAAGGGCTGGCCGCACTGGTACTGGTTGTCCTGGCTGTTGACTTGGCCGGTGAGTTGCTGGATCGGCCTGCTGCTCGCCGGGCACAGGGCGGAAGCGCAATCCGCGTGAGTTCTCGTTCAGCGTCGGACGCAATCTTTACTTCAGGCCCCGCACCAGAAACAGATTGGCAAGGTCGCGCTGGAAGGTTGTGGCGCACGCTTTTCCGTCTGCGGATAAAGCCAGCGGTCCAAGGAACTGCGCCCCTGGTTCAGGAACCTTCACGACCAGCCAAGGTTCTTTGCGACGTGTGGTCACATCGAGACGGCTGATCTTGATGCTTGTGGGCTCGCGCTGTTGCAGAAAGAGGTATCGCCCGTCACCGCTCCAGCGCACAATGCTTTCACCCTGCAGATCCGTGATAGTTTTGGAATCCCCGCCGCCCACCGGAGAGAGCAGCAGCTTGTGCGGGTCCACGGTGATGAACCATTTGCCGTCGGGCGAAACCCGCATGCCCCGTGTTCCTTCCGGCGTTAGCGGTGTCGATTGGTTCGTTTCCAGGTCATACATCCAAGTGCGGGTTCCGTGACCGGTTTCGTTGCCCGTGAACAGAATGTGCTTGTTGTCGGGGAACCACTCCACACCGTCGAAGTGCATGCCTTCGATCTTTGGGAATCGTGATTCTCCGGGCCCAGTTGGAAGCAACATCAGGCTCGATGTCCCCGCCTCATGGTGGATGCAGGCCACCCACTTCCCATCGGGCGAAAGCGAAGGCCGGTTGCCAGAGCCCAGCTGTATCGCGGGAGAACCGTCCGTCTTCCTCAAATAGATCGCGGAGTTGCGCCCCTGGCCACTGGAGAGCTCGACGAAGACAAGGGATTGGGCGTCGTTGGAAAGGTCATACATCAGAGAAGAATCGAGCCACGCCAGATCGCGTTGTGCGCCGCCGTTCGATGGCAAATAGTGGATACCCAGACGGGAGTTCACCGTGGTCAGCAGGACGCGGCCATCGCGCGCTACATCCTGCATCACGATCATTCCGCCGGTTTGAGAAACCAGCCGCTGCGCGCCCGACAGAGTCACGGCGTAGAGTGCTGGATCGCCGCCCGGCTGGCCCCCAGAGAACCAGACTTCGCGATTGTCGGGGGACCAGTTCAAGGCGCCGATCGAGCGCCATCCACGGGAAAGAACTTGCCGGGGATGGTTTGGGCCGACTACGCACAGGGCGTAATCGCCAACTTCGACATCGAAATCGAAGAATGCAACCAGCTTGCCATCCGTCGAAACGCGCGGCATCATGGGCGGCCGCTTTTCCGTTTCGTACAACACCGTCCCGATGGGATATTCCAGACGGAACTTTCCGCCCAAAGCGCGCACTACGGCGAGCGATTCTCCGTCTGGCCCCCAATCCGCGCCACTCACGCCTTCCAGCACCTCGCGGGGCGCGCCACCTCCGAAGGGAACGCGTGCGAGGGTGCCGACATCCTCTCCGCCTAACAGAATCGCCATCTCTCCGCTGGGTGAGATCGCGAGTACTCGCGCACTGGGGAGCGCTAACGGTTGCGCTTCGCGATTGCCGGGCTGCGCCGAAAATAATGTGGAAGGGGCGCCGTCCCATTCAGCACTGTAGACAACCGTGTCACCCGGAGCGAATTTCGCGGAGGTGACATCACCACGCCGAAACGTTAAGCGCCGGTACGAGGGCGGCTCGGGAGGAGGACTGTATCTCCGTTCGTAAGAAATGCGCAATCCGAGCCCAAGCAAAATTCCGGCCAGCAACCCCGCGCCGGTCCAGAGCCGGATCCGCGATGCCTTATGCGGAACTGGGGTCGGACCAGTAAGCGCAAAGTTGCTGAAGTCCATTTCTTCCCGCAACTCTTCCAGAGCCACCTTTACGTCCGCCATGGTTTGCCAGCGGCGCTCGGGATCTTTTTTCAGACAGCGGCTGATGATGCGATCGAGCTCCGGGGGGACCTCCGCAGCAGTTTGCGAGGCAGGCTGCGGATCTTTGTAGAGTACCGCCGAAAGCGACGACAGCTTGGACCCCCCCGCGAAGGCGCGTTGGCCGGTCGCCATTTCGTACAGGACCGAGCCAAACGAAAAAACATCGGAGCGGGTATCGACCTTCTTGCCGTCAGCCTGTTCGGGAGACATGTAGGCAACGGTCCCGAGGATGGTGCCTTCCTCGGTGAGAGGCGAACCTTCGCCGTGCAGAGTTTCGGCATAGGCGTCTGCGCCCGCTGGTTCGCTGAGCTTGGCTAAGCCGAAGTCCAGGATCTTGACCACGCCCTGAGGAGTAACGATCACGTTCGACGGCTTAAGATCGCGATGCACGATTCCCGCCGCGTGCGCCGCGGCCAGCGCGTCTGCGATCTGGACGGCATACTTCAACACATCCCGAATCCGCAGGCCCTTGCGCCCGATAAGGTGATCGAGCGTATCTCCCGCCACGTACTCCATGGCGATGTACTGGATCGGCTTTCCGTCGACTTCCTGCGTGTCGATATCGTAGATTGTGACGATGTTCGGATGGTTGAGAGATGACGCGGCCTTGGCTTCCTGCACAAAGCGCCGCTCGCGGTCTGCGTTGAGAGCTGCCGTGGAGAGAATTTTGATGGCGGCAGTTCGGCCAAGACGGGAATCCACCGCCTTGTAAACCACACCCATGCCACCGGCCCCGAGCTTGGACTCGATGCGGTACGAGCGAAGTGATTTGCCGATCATGCGCGTAGCCCTGGAAAACCTGTGGTCGCAACTGGCGGCACGAAATCTGGTGATTCGCGGCCGCAACAAATCAAAAATCTCAAATGAAGGCCGTCACAAGACGACAAAGAAAAGAACTCAAGAGAAGCAGGTGCGGACGACGATATGCTCATGCTTGCTGAGCTTGTGTGACAGCAATTCTACCGCAGAAGGGAGGTGTTTGCTCTTTACTCTACGGGTCACATTATTCAATTTGCCGGGGGGCCCGGATGCGAGATCGGTCGTGCCTTTTCACGGGCCGCAGATTCGTTCGACGCCCTACACGCGGTGTGCCCGCGGGTCGTGCGTTCGCAACAATACACAACCGGCTGATGTCATCCTCATTGATTGAGCCTTGACAACAGGGCTGCGACAAATAGAATGGCTGGCACTTCCAAGTCATCGAGGAAAATGCCATGAGGGCCTGCTCCACGCTGTGGGTGGTCTTGCTGACGATTTTTGTCTCTTCTGCACTCTCTCAAACGGGAACCAGTTCAGTGCGCGGCACAGTACTCGATCGATCCGGCGCGGCAGTGGCCGGTGCGAAGGTGACCATCTCCAACAATGGCCAGGCGCTGCAACGTGAAACGCAAACCGATGACTCGGGCGAATACCACTTTTTGGCCCTGCCTCCAGGAGCCTACACTCTGACGGTAGAGAAGGCCGGCTTCCGCAAGTTTCAGCAGACCGGTCTTGAGCTGTTGGTGAACGTCGCCGTGACCAGCAACGTGAAAATGGACGTCGGAACTACCTCGGAAAAGGTGGAGGTTTCGGCACAGGCCGAGACGGTTAACACCACCGACGCCTCACTGGGGAACGCCTTCAGCGAAGTGCAGGTAAAAGAGTTGCCGCTAGAAAGCCGCAACGTTCCTGACCTGCTCAGCCTGCAAGCGGGAGTGCTGTACACCGGCAATCGTCCGGACGTGGACCGAAGTGTGGATACGCGAAGTGGCGCGGTTAACGGCGCGCGCAGCGATCAGAGCAACGTGACTGTCGACGGCATTCCGGTGAATGACAAGGGCTCTGACGCGTTCACGTCCGTGCTGCCGGTTACGCTGGACTCGGTGCAGGAATTTCGCGTGACGACCACGAACTATGGCGCCGATCAGGGCGTTTCATCCGCGGCTCAGGTCGCACTCGTCACCAAGAGCGGCACGAACTCGTTTCACGGCTCCGTCTACGAATACAACCGCAACTCGTATTTCAGCGCCAACGATTACTTCATCAAGGCGTCGCAGATCAATAGCGGATTGCCGAACAAGCCTCCGCAGCTCAACCGCAATATTTTCGGCGCCTCCGTCGGAGGCCCGATCCTCAAAGACCGTTTTTACTTCTTCTTGAACTTCGAAGGCTATCGTGATGCCGAAGCCATCAGTGCGGAGCGCACCATCCCGACAGCGTCGCTCCGCAATGGCGTCGTCCAGTACTACTGCCTGAATGGCGACACAAGCCAATGCCCGGGCACTCCGGTGACGGTCAACGGCGTCACCTACACGCCTCCGGCAGGATACATGGCCCTTACTCCTGCGCAGATTACCGCGATGGACAGTCACAGCCTTGCTCCTCAGCCTGGCCCCAATCCCGTTGTTACGCAGTACATGTCGAGTTATCCGCTGCCCAACGATTTCACTGTGGGCGACGGGCTTAATACCGCGGGATACCGTTTCCGGGCGGCCACTCACACGAAGAAGAACTGGTACATCGCCAAGCTGGATTACAACCTGACGGCGAACGGGCAGCACCGGCTGTCGCTCAGCGGAGCGCTGGCCAACGAAAATGCAGCGGGTGCGCCGTTCTTGCCCGGCACACCGCCGGAGACGACGACAGTTAACTTCAACAAGGGTCTGATTGCGAGCTACTCCGCGGTCTTCTCCCCGACGTTGCTAAACAATTTCCGCTACGGGTTCGTGCGGCAGAGTCTGGGCAACCTGGGAGACTCGAACGTGCCCTGGAATTATCTGAACTTCGACCAAGGGGTTACACGCTCCTCTTCATTCCTGCGGCCGATAAACAACTTCACGGACGACCTATCCTGGGTGCGCGGCAAACATACCTGGCAGTTCGGTGTTCAGTTGGCGTTCCTGCGAAATCCGGAAAGCAATCTGAACAGTTCTTTTAGTGCCGGCTTCGCCAACCAGGACTGGATGCTGAACTCAGGCATTTCCCAACCGACCAACACGGATCCGCTCAATCCTCTGAACAACGGTCTTCCAGAGGTGGATTCTTCGTTCGTTAGCAACTACGACAGTTCGATCACGGGTCTGCTGGGGATGATCACACTGGGAAATGCGGTTTACAACTACGACCGCAGCGGCGGCACGCTGGCGCCGGGGGCGCCGGTTGCACGTCGTTTCGCCGAAAATTCTTACGAGATGTATGCCCAAGACACCTGGAAGGTGAAGCCGAATCTCACGTTAACTCTCGGACTGAGATACTCACTGTTTTCTCCCCCGTGGGAAACGAACGGGCTGCAAGTCGGCACGAACATCAATCTCGGGAACTGGTTCAACGCGCGCGGCGCGGGCATGCAGCAGGGCATCCCGTCCAACGCGCAGCCGCTGATTTCCTACAATTGGGCCGGCCCCGCAAACGGTAAGCCCGGCTACTACGGCTGGGACCACAAAGACTTCGGTCCTAAAGTTGCGTTTGCATGGTCTCCGAATTTTTCTGGTGGATGGCTCGAGAAATTATTCGGCCCAACCGGCACGAGCAGCATTCGCGGCGGATTCGGCATGGTGTACGACCGCGCTGGAGAGAGCCTGGTCGATACCTTCGATCAGAATGGATCTTTCGGTTTGTCTACGCAGCTGAACAACCCGTCGGACTTTGAAACTTCTGTTACGGCGCCACGACTGACGAGCATGAACGCGATCCCGCAAGCTGACTATGTGAATGTTCCGATTCTCGAGCCAGCACCAACAAGCGGCTTCCCGCAACAATATCCAGTCGGGTTGGGCGCGATTACTTGGGGGATCGACCCAAATCTGAAGACGCCATATTCCTACACTTTGGATTTTGCGGTGAGCCGCCAACTGAAGTCGAATTTCAGCCTGGATCTCGCCTATGTGGGTCGGATGTCGCATCGCCTGCTGGCGCAGGACGATCTGGCCATGCCGCTGGACATCGTGGATAAGCAGTCAGGGCTGGATTACTTTACGGCGGAAAGAGGGCTCGCTCAGGTTTTCCGTCCACAATTGCTGGCCGGAGTTTCGAACCCGACCCAGTCGTTTAGTCCAAGCCAGGTTTCGGCCAAAGTGCAACAGTTCTGGACGAATCAGATCCAGCCGTTGGCCGCTGGTGGCGCGTATCCTCTTACCGGCTGCACCGGCGGCGCGAACCAATCGACGCAGAATCCCGTGATTTTCGCCTTCGACACTTTCTGCGCCACCGCCTTTAACGACTCTCTAGCGCTTTATAACCTGGATTACAACGGCTTCACCGACGCCAACATTCCCAGCCAGACGTACTTCACGTCCGGCGGACAGTATTCCTACTACGCGCAGCAATTCAGTTCGCTCTACGCCTGGCGTTCGATGGCGTGGTCGAACTACAACGCCCTGCAGGCGACATTGCGCCATGGTATGTCGCATGGCGTGCAATTCGATCTGAACTACACCTACTCCAAGGCGATTGATATTTCCTCGGATGCGGAACGCGTGGGGCCGGCCAGCAGCGGCAGCTTGCTGGGGTTGAATAACAACATCATCAATGCTTGGAATCCCGCGGCGCAGAAGGGCGTGGCATCGTTCGACGCGACGCATCAGATTAATTCCAACTGGGTGGTGCAGTTGCCCTTCGGTCGCGGCCGGTTGCTAGGAAAAAATGCTAATCGCGGGCTCGACGCGGTCATTGGCGGATGGCAAGTGACGGGCCTCTTCCGATGGACCAGTGGCTTCCCGGTAACTGTAGATAACGGATTCAGCGCCTTCCCCACGAACTTCGAGATGGAAGGAAACGCCGACAAGGTTGGTCCCGTGAAAACCGGCGTGTATCTGAACACTCCCACGCAAACTGCCGGGGTGGTGAATCCTGGTCCTAATATCTTCGCCAACGGTGTGTTGGCAATCAATTCGTTTTCCTACGCATGGGCCGGCGAATCGGGTGCGCGCAACCCGATTCGCGGTGACGGCTTTTTCGGCATTGACCTCGGCCTGGCCAAGCGCTGGATCATGCCTTGGAACGACAAACAGAGCCTGCAGTTCCGCTGGGAGGCGTTCAACCTCACCAACACTGCACGTTTCGACGCGCAATCAGCCTTGCTCACGGACTCGCTAGGATTGGGCAGCGCCAGCACGTTCGGGAATTACTCGGGCTTGTTGAATAATCCTCGCGTCATGCAATTCGCGCTTCGGTTCGAGTTCTGAGGAGGGCTAGCTCGTTTCACTTGATCCTTTCGGGCGCCGGAACGTCGACCCAGCCGCGCGTGCGATGGCTTCTCATTTCGGCGTCGAGGATCCTCAACTGCCGCAACCCATCGGTGAACTGCGGGTATTCGGGCGTTCCGCTGCTCGCCCCGATGGAAGCATAGAACCTGCGGAAGACTTGCTTGAACGTGTCGTCGTAGCCCTCACTATGGCCGCCAGGCAGATCGGCGAATCCGCGGGCCGCGGGTTTCAGCAGAGAGGGATCCTTGATGAAGATCTGGTTGCCGTCGTCGCGGTGACCTGACCAGAGTTCGTCGGGCCGCTCCTGGTCCCACGCCACGGAAGAACGCGTGCCGTAGATTTCAATGCTGAGGCGGTTCTTGCGTCCAGCAGAGACCTGGCTGGCCGTGACGCAGCCTCGCGCGCGCGTTCCCATGCGGAAGATCACAGCCCCGAAGTCTTCGGTATCCACCGGCGTTTCGATGTAGTCTTCCGGGCCCAGCAACTTGTTGGCAAAGGTTTCGACGGAATGTTTGGGCTGCTTCCGTGTTGGATGGAATGTCTGAAGATCGGCGCAGAGCGACTGCACTCGCAGGCCCGTGACGTGCTCGGCCATATCGAACCAGTGCGAGCCGATGTCAGCCATGCAACGGGAAGGGCCTCCAGCCTTGGTCTCGACGCGCCAGTTCCAGTCCGTGTCGTACAGAAGCCAGTCTTGGGAATAGGTGCCCTGGACGACGAGAATGTCGCCCAGATCTCCGGCTTCGCGCATACTCCGCATCTGCTGCACCATTGGGTAGTACCGCAGGTTATGGCAGACGCAATTCCGCAGACCCTGCTTCGCAGCCAGAGCTACAAGTTCTTCGCCCTCTTCCAGGCTGGTGGCCAGCGGTTTCTCGCATAGCACATGCTTGCCCGCGTTGAGCGCATCCTTGGCCATGGGAAAATGCTGCGCGTTCGGAGTGCAAATGTGGACCGCATCGACAGCTGGATCGCGCAGGATCTCGCGGTAATCGGTTGTAACTGTGGGGACGGAAAAGCCCGTCCCGAGTCGCCGCGCCGCGTCGGCGCTTCTACCCCAGATCGCCGCCGCTTCGACCGACTCAACCCGCCGCACCGCCTCAAGATGTACACGGCCCATAAATCCGGTGCCGAAAATCGCTGTTTTGATCTGCTTCATCGTGGTTGTCTTTCCTTCGGAGTTATTCCTTCGCTGTCACTCAACGATACGTGGGTCGATTCAAAGATCGATTCGAGCTAAGTCCACCACGCAGCACCCGGCTTTTCACGGATCACAATTCCGTTTAGAAAGTTGGCTGCCTTGGTCAGTCCCTCTTCCGGCGAGAGCAGACTATCTTCATGCTCAATGGAAACAACGTAATCGTAGCCAAACATGCGCAACGTGGAAATGAGTTCGCTCCAGAACTCGGTGCCGTGACCGTAACCGCAGGTGCGGAAGATCCAGGCGCGGTCGCGCTCTTGCGTATATGGTTTGGTGTCGAGCACCCCGGTGCGCGGAAGGTTGGCGGGGTAAAGCTGAGTGTCTTTCGCATGGACATGGAAGATGGCGTCTTGAAGCACGCGCACGGCGGCGACGGGATCGATGTTTTGCCAGAAGAGGTGACTGGGATCATAGTTGCAACCCACATTCGGACCAGCGATGGAGCGCAACCGCAGCATGGTCTCCGGGTTATAGACGACGAACCCCGGGTGCATCTCGACCGCAATCTTCACACCGTGATCGGCGGCAAACTTCGCATGCTCCACCCAATAGGGCGCGACGACTTCGTTCCACTGCCAATCCAGCACCTTGAGGTAGTCGGGCGGCCAGGGGCAAGTGACCCAGTTGGGAGCCGTAGCATTCGGCGAGTCCCCGGGACATCCTGAAAAATCGACCATCATAGGGACGCCGAGCTTTTCGGCCAGAAGAATAGTCTTGCGGCTCACCTCGCGATGCTGCTTCGCATGATCCTTATCCGGATGCAGCGGGTTGCCGTGACAGCTCAACGCGCTGATCTTTGCGCCATGATCGGCCACAATCTTCTGGAACTCAGCCAGCACGGTTGGATTTTCGAGCATTGAGAGCTTGCAGTGGGCGTCGCCCACGTAGTTTCCCGTGGCCAGTTCGACAGTATCAATATGGAGCGCCGCGAGTTTCTTGAGAACGACCGTGAGCGGCAATTGCGACAGCAGAGGAGTAAAGACCCCAACGCGCATAATCCTGTTCTCTCCTGAAATTGACCGGCATCATTCTATCGCAGACGCCTTATGTTACCTTTTAGGTCGACTGGGCTCGGTTTTGATGCCCAGACTGTCTCACGGAACGAACCTGTTGGAGGGAGATCGCTTGCGTCCAGTTCGAATCGCTTCAATCCTCTTTGTGTTTTTGCCTGTGCTAATGACAGCGCAGAATCAGGCGGCCGTGGATCCCTCGCTCCCGCCTCCGCCTCACGAAAAGCAAGTGCGTCTCAAGCACGTTCTGGTGATCGGTCAAACCAAGGGATTCGAGCACGACTCGGTGTCCGATGGGATGGTTGCCATCTACAACATGGGCCGTGAAAGCGGCCTCTGGGATGCCACGCTTCGCACCGATGTCGAACTGATCACGAAGAAGGATCTGGGAAGAAACGCGAAGACTCTCAATTACTTCGATGCCGTGGTTTTTGTGAGCACGACGGGAGAACTTGACCTCGACGACAGCCAGAAGGCCGATATGATGTCGTTCATCAAGGACGATGGCAAGGGCTTTGTCGGGGTTCACGCCGCCCTCGACACGAATTACAAATGGCCGGAATACGGCGAAATGATCGGCGGATGGTTCGACCAGCACCCTTGGTCCACGTTCAACGCGCCGATCATCAACGAAGACCCGAACTTTCCAGCGGTCCGCCACTTTCCCAAGGCCTTCCTGAAGTACGACGAGATCTACCAACCGAAAGAGTGGTCGCGCGAAAAGGTCAATGTGCTGCTCAGTCTCGATCCTTCGAAGCTGAACTATGCTAACAATCCTCGCGTCCACAGAACGGATCACGATTTCGCGGTGGCCTGGGACAAGATGTATGGCAAGGGGCGCGTTTTCTATTCCACTCTTGGCCACACAGAGGAAGCTTGGAACGACCCTGACATCCGCAAAATGTATTTTGAAGCGATCAAGTGGGTGCTGGGTATGACCGAAGGCAGCACGACAACTCATCCGCGGCCGCAAACGTCTGCTGACCAGCACTGAGGCCTCCGATGAATCTTCTACGTGCAACTCGGCATGGCAGCACTCTAGTGCTGTTGCTCGTGAGCGTTGCGGTCTGCGCGGCGCAAACGCCTGCCAACAGCAAGCCCGTCAGTGGGGTCGAGCAAATCGCGGCCGCGGCGAAAGCGTATTCACCAGATCTGGTACAGCAAGGGAGAGCCCTGTTCCGCAAAGATTGCTCTTTCTGCCATGGCCGCGATGCTGGCGGCGGAGAGACCGGGCCCGACCTGACGCGCTCCAAGTTAGTAGCCGCCGATGTCGACGGAGACAAGATCGGTCCCGTCGTTCGCAACGGGCGCCCCGACAAAGGAATGCCGCCATTTGATCGTTCGGATCAGGAAATCGCAAGCCTGGTGGCTTTTATTCACACGCAACAAGCCAATGCTCTCGCGAGCGCCGGCGGCCGCGGAGGTAACGGCGGACGAAAGGGCGTGGATGCATCGGATCTCCAGACAGGAAACGTCGAGGCCGGCAAGCGGTACTTCGAAGGCGCGGGCGGATGTGCAGGGTGCCATTCGCCGACCGGCGATCTGGCCGGAGTCGCAACGCGTTACACGGGCCTTGAACTCGAGGAGCAGATGCTGTATCCGAAGCACGCGAAACCGAAAGTCTCAGTCATGCTCGCCTCGGGTCAGACGATTACGGGCACGTTGGGATATCTGGACGAGTTCACCGTTGGCGTCATCGATTCCACGGGTACATATCGCTCTTGGCGAACCCGCGACGTGCAGTACAAGGTGGACCCGGCCTTGAATGCTCATGTGGAGCTGTTTCCCAAATACACAGATGCCGACGTCCACAACCTGATGGCATATTTGCAAACGTTGCGCTAGCGCGAAGCTTTATTTCTGGTGGGAGAAGTCTGGGGGATACCAAGCGAATGAATCTTGTGAGACGTGTATTTTTGGTTACGGCGAGCGCAATGATCGCGCTCGTATCTTCCAGCATCATGCTGGCGCAGGCACCCGATGACCAAATGCTTCTGCATCCGCCGGCTGGTAGTTGGCCCGGGTACCACGGTGATTATTCCGGCAGGCGCCACAGTTCGCTGAATCAGATCACGCCACAGAACGTAAGTAGTCTCACCCTCGCTTGGGCCTTCCAGACAAACCAGGGCGCTCCCATCAAGTCATCGCCGCTGCTGGTGGATGGCATTCTTTACTTCACGGTTCCGGACAATATTTGGGCCGTCGATGCGCGCTCCGGCCACATGATCTGGCGTTACAACAAACCGACGAGCCAAGGGGAGCACATCGGCAATCGCGGCGTAGCCATGTACAAAGGCTCTCTTTTCTTCTCCGAACCCGACGCGCACCTGGTATCGCTCAACGCGAAAGACGGAACCGTCCGCTGGAAGGCGCAGGTTGGGGACGTCACAAAAGGCTATTGGACCAGCATGGCGCCTCTCGTCGTCGGAAACCATGTGCTTGTTGGTGTCTCCGGAGACTTTGACAACTTGAGCGGCTACATCCGGTCGATCGATCCGGACACGGGCGCAACCCAGTGGCAGTGGGATTCCACGCCTCCAGCGGGAACTCCGAATCAGACAACCGGCGGAATGACCTGGATGACCGGAACGTATGATCCCGAACTCAATCTTGTTTACTGGGGCACCGGAAACCCGACTCCGGTGCTGAACGGCTCAACGCGGCCGGGCGACGATCCTTATACGTGTTCCATCGTGGCGCTCAATCCCGACACGGGCAAGCTTGTGTGGTCCTTCCAGGCGTCGCCGCACGACACGCACGACTGGGATGCTGTGGAGACTCCTGTATTGGAGGATGGAGATTTTCATGGCGAACCGAAGAAGATGCTCATGCAGACGTCACGCAACGGCTACTTCTTTGTTCTCGACCGCACCAACGGTAAGAATCTCCTGACCGTTCCCTTCGGTCCTGTGAACTGGACCCTTGGAATCGATAAGCAGGGACGCCCGATTCCAAATCCCGCCAAGGAGCCGGCCCACGATGGACGCCTCATTGCGCCCGACGAGGGTGGCATGACCAACTACCGTTCCCCCAGCTTCGACCCGAAGACTGGGCTGTTTATTGTCAGCGCACATCCCAGCTGGAGCCTTTACTTCGCCAAGCCGGCCGATGGAGTCTACGGATGGGCGGGCGCGGACTACGACGTCTGGGGCAAGGGCGTGATCGAAGCCATCGACTACCAAACCGGCAAGATCCGTTGGAGCCATGAACTCGGGCCCGAAGGGTCGGGCGCGGGAGTCTTGACCACCGACTCAGGGCTCACCTTCACGGGCGACGCGATGGGCAACTTCCTGGCGTTGGGTTCGAGCGACGGCAAAACCCTTTGGCACGCTGGATCGGGTTCGCACATCGTGAGTTCGCCGATTACGTACGAACTCGACGGGCGTCAATATGTGCTGACCAGCAGCGGCAGCGTGCTGTTCGCATGGGCCCTCCCGCAGGCGCAGTAAAGCTCTTCGCAGCAAGTCTTTGATAGAAGTCCCCGACAGACGTCCCCTCTCCACTCCGGGGAGCACGTCGCCAAGATGACCGCTCCGCGCCGGATTCATGCCCTGCCAAGCTTAAGCGAACGACATTAACTCTGAATCCTTTTTCCAATGAATGAAATCTATTGGGGATAACCGCGCGTCCAGTGTCCGACCGCCGTCTAGACAAAAACCAATTGTTTTGTTCGAGATGTGGAGAACCATATGGCGAAACGAATGATCCTGATGTTAGTAGTAGTGGCGGCCCTTTTGGGAGGCCTCGGATTTGCAAAATTCCGGCAGGTTGAGGCGGCGATTGCCCTGGGTGCAAGCTTCCAGCCTCCGCCGACTGCGGTCACAACCGTCGTTGCTCAGAGGGAGACGTGGCCTTCGACGTTGTCGGTGATTGGTACGGCCGCCGCAGTTGAGGGAGTCACCGTGAGTGCCGACCTGCCTGGCACGATCGACAAAATCCATTTTGAGTCGGGCCAATGGGTGCACGAGGGGGACATTTTGGTCGAACTCGATACCCGCCAGGAACGGGCGCAGTTGGCCAACCTTGAGGCTCAGCGCGATTTGGCCAAGGTCAACTACGGCCGCGCCGAGGAACTGGTAAAGGCGGGCGTCATCTCCAAGTCTGAGTATGACAACGCCACCGCCCAGCAGAAGGCCACTGAGGCGCAGGTGGGTGACATTCGCGCCGCGATCGCCCGTAAGACGATCCACGCTCCGTTTTCAGGAATGTTGGGAATTCGGCAGGTCAGCCTGGGGCAGTATCTCGCGGCGGGGCAGGCGATTGTCTCCCTGCAATCTGTGAGCCCGATCTATGTGAATTTTGGAGTGCCGCAGCAAGAGACGCCCAAAGTGATACCCGGCCACGTTCTGCGCGTCACGAACGGCGAACTCCCGGGCATGGCGTTCACGGGAAGGATTACAGCGCTCGATTCGGTCATCAACGAGCAGACGCGAAACATCCAGGTGCAGGCCACGGTCACCAACAAAGACAACAAATTGCGTCCTGGAATGTTTGTGCAAGTCGAACTTCCGCTCGGTCAGCCGCGCCAGGTTGTTCCGCTGCCGGCATCGGCCATTAACTATGCGCCGTACGGGGACTCGGTGTTCGTCGTTGCCGAAATGAAGGACGCGAAGGGGAACACTTATCGCGGCGTGCGCCAGCAAGTGGTCAAAGTCGAGGGCTCGCGCGGCGATCAGGTGGCCATCATTTCCGGCGTTAACCCCGGAGACGAGGTTGTGAGTTCCGGAGTGTTCCGGCTGCGCAATGGAGCCCCGGTTCAAGTGAACAACACGGTAAAACCCGCAAACAGCGCCAGTCCCAAGCCTGAGGATAGCTAAACATTCAGAGCTTGCCCCTGGAGGAACATTCATGAAGTTCACGGATTTATTTGTTAAGCGTCCGGTTCTGGCGATTGTCGTAAACCTGGTCATCCTGATCGCTGGCCTGCAAGCGATCCGGTCGCTGAGTGTGCGGCAGTATCCGCGCAGCGATATCGCGGTCGTGCAGGTTACGACGGTCTATGTTGGCGCGAACGCCGATCTGGTTCGCGGTTTCATCACGACGCCGATCGAGCGGGTGATTGCGAGTGCGGACGGAATCGACTACATGGAGTCGACGAGTGCGCAGGGCTTGAGCACGATCCAGGTGCACCTGAAGATTAACTATGACACCACTGCGGCTCTGACTCAGATCCAGGCAAAAGTGGCGCAGGTGCGCAATGATCTTCCTCCGGATGCTCAAATTCCGGTGATCGATCTGCAGACTGCCGATACTCAGTTCGCGGCGGTTTACCTTGGATTTTCTTCCGCCGACCTCGATCAGAACCAGATCACCGACTACTTGACCCGTGTAGTACAGCCGAAGCTGAGCGCGATCAGCGGTGTGCAACGCGCCGACATCCTGGGAAATCGCACGTTTGCGATGCGCATCTGGCTCAAGCCTGAGCAAATGGCTGCGCGCGGCGTCTCTCCTTCCGACGTGCACGACGCTTTATCGCGCAACAACTACCTTTCGGCTCTGGGAAGCACCAAGGGTTCCATGGTGTCGGTGAACCTGATCGCAAACACCGACCTGCGGACTCCCGATGAGTTTCGCCAGATGGTGGTGAAGCAGCAGAACGGCGTGGTGGTTCGACTCGGGGAGATCGCGGACGTCGTTCTAGGCGCCGAGAATTACGACCAGGATGTCCGCTTCAACGGCGAAACCGCCACCTTCATGGGTATCTGGGTTCTTCCCACGGCAAATTCGCTGGAGGTGATTCGCAACGTACGCCAGGCGCTGCCGGGCATTCAAGCGCAATTGCCCACCGGCATGAAGCTGGGAGTTCCCTACGACTCGACGGAATACATTCAGGACGCGATCAACGAAGTACTGCACACTTTGGTGGAGACTCTGCTGATCGTGGTGGTAGTGATTTTCCTGTTCCTCGGTTCGTTCCGCTCCGTGTTGATTCCAGTGATCGCAATTCCGATCTCGCTGATCGGGGCTGTGTTCCTCATGCTTCTGGCCGGTTTCACGATCAATCTTCTGACCCTGCTGGCGATTGTGCTCTCGGTGGGCTTGGTCGTGGACGATGCCATCGTCATGGTGGAGAACGTCGAGCGCCACTTGCACTTGGGCAAGTCACCGTTTCAAGCTGCGAAAGACGCTGCTCGCGAACTAGTCGGGCCGATCATCGCCATGACGATCACTTTGGCGGCGGTCTATGCGCCGATCGGAATTCAAGGCGGGTTGACGGGCGCGCTGTTCCGCGAGTTTGCATTCACGTTGGCGGGCGCAGTCGTTGTGTCAGGTATCGTCGCTCTTACGTTATCACCGATGATGGGTTCGAAGCTGCTGCGCGCCGGGGACACCGAGCGCGGCTTCTCCGGAATCGTCAACCGGCGCTTCGAAAGCGTGCGAAACCTTTACGGTCGGTTGCTGGCGGGGACGCTGCAGTATCGTCCAGTCGTGCTCACGCTCTGGGCAATTGTGGCTGTGCTGATGATTCCGTTCTATATGTTTTCCCAGCGGGAACTGGCGCCGGCTGAGGATCAAGGAGTGGTGTTCGGCGTCATTCAGTCGTCCGCCAACTCCACGCTCGACCAAACGAATCTGTTTACCAAGCAGGTCTACGATGTGTACCACTCGTTTCCGGAAAGCGCGAGCGTTTTTCAGATTACGAATCCAAGTGGCGGCTTCGGGGGCATGGTCACCAAGCCGTGGAGCCAGCGCACGAAGACGACCCAGCAATTGCTGGTGGAGTCCAGCGGCGCGCTGTCCAAGATTTCCGGCGTGCGGGTCATTCCATTGACGCCGCCGCCTCTTCCCGGAGGCGGTAACTTCCCGGTCGATTTTGTGATTGCCTCGGCGGCCGAGCCACAGCAGGTCAGTGCTCTTGCCGAGCAGATCGTGAAGAAGGCGATGGCCAGCGGCATCTTCATCTTTGCAGACACCGACGTAAAGTTCGATCAACCCCAAACCGAAGTGGTGTTTGACCGCGACAAGCTGCGTTCCCAAGGAGTGGACCTGAGTCAGGCCGGACAGGACCTCTCGACCATGCTGGGCGGAAACTACGTCAACCGTTTCAGCATCCAGGGGCGCAGCTACAAGGTGATCCCGCAGGTCAAACGCGTTGAGCGGCTGACTCCCGATCAGCTGTCACAAATTTACGTGAAGGGTTCTTCGGACAAGCTCGTGCCGCTTTCAACCTTTGCCACTCTCCGGACAACGACTGAGCCGAGATCGCTCAACAAATTCCAGCAGCTGAATGCGGTCCGCATTCAGGGGGTCATCCCCCCGCAGGTGCCTCTCGATCAGGCGCTCACATTTCTGGAGAATGAAGCCAAGCAGGTGCTGCCGCAAGGATTCACCGTGGATTATGCGGGTGAGTCCCGCCAGCTGCGCGTGGAAGGTAGCAAATTTCTGGGCACGTTCTTGCTTTCCGCGATCCTGATCTATCTTGTTCTCGCGGCGCAATTCGAAAGCTTCCGCGATCCCTTCATCATTCTGGCCGGTTCGGTCCCGCTGGCGATCTCGGGCGCGCTTGCGTTCTCGTTCTTGGGTTTCACAACCCTGAACATCTACAGCCAGGTGGGGTTGATTACACTCGTCGGTCTGATCGCGAAAAACGGAATTCTGATCGTGGAATTCGCGAACCACCTGCAGGAAACCGGCTTGAGTAAGCTGGAGGCGATTGCTGGCGCGGCGAGCACGCGGTTGCGTCCCATCCTGATGACCACCGCCGCAACCGTCTTCGGACATTTCCCCCTCGTCCTTGCGAAGGGCCCTGGTGCCGGCGCAAGAAACAGCATCGGCATCATGCTGGTAAGCGGCATGATCATCGGCACGGTGTTCACCTTATTTGTCGTGCCGTCCATCTACATGCTGGTTGCGAAGACTCACGCACGGGTTGAGAGCGAGGAAGAGGTCTCCGTCGGCGAGCCGGTGGAAAGCGTAGCCTGATCGAGTAGCTCCGAGGGGCATCGATCTCATCCGAGCTCTGCCCCTTACGCGACGGAATCGCCATTCGTTGACGAGCGGATGGCGCGTCCGTAATATGTAGCGTCCCGACAACCAGGCATCTCCCTGGCGATCAATCTCTTCTTTCTCAACATCGCATTGGCAAGAACCTGGCGGGGCGTGGTCTACGAGTGAGGATAATGGTCAGATGCCCTTGCTCGTGATTCCTGACAGGAGACTACACGATGCGGCCTCTTATCCAAGTGTGCACGAATGTGTTCAAGCGGTTGTGCCGGATCTTAACTCCGAAGAGGGCATTTCGCTACCAACTCTGGGCGCTCGTCATACTTGCTCTTCCTTTGAAGGCGTGGTCTCAGGGATCGACTGGCTCCACCGCTTCGGCGCCGTCGTCAACAGCCAGCCCCGCCGATCGTGTCTACCGTAACGGCGTCATCTTCACGGCCGATGTCAGAAACGGAACCGCCGAGGCACTGGCGATTCGCGATGGGCGAATCGTCTACGTTGGTAATAATCAGGGCGTTGCGCCCTTTGTCGGCCCGTCCACCGCATCGGTGGACCTCAAGGGAAGGTTCCTCATGCCCGGCCTTGTCGATGGCCACATGCATCCTCTTGAAGCCGGGTTGCAACTCTTGAAGTGTAGCCTGAACTATGAATCGCTCACGGTTGCCGAAATGCAGCAACGGATTCAGGCGTGCCTCGACCGCGCGCCCGCCTCAGACGCGAATGCCTGGCTGGAGGTGGTGAGCTGGTTCCAGGAGAGCATGCGCCCGGCGGGAGTCAAGACGAACCGCGCCACACTCGATGCGCTGAAAACTGCGCGGCCGATTCTCGTTGTCTCGTCTTTCGGGCACACTGCGCTGGTCAACTCGCGCGCCCTCGCCCTCGCTCAGATCACCGCCGCGACGCCCGATCCAATCGGAGGCAAGATCTGGCGCGACGAGCACGGCGAGCCAACTGGCTTGTTCGAAGATGCCGGGTATGCGGTGTTTTCTGACCTTCTGCCCAAGCCGACGGAAGCAGAGTACTTGGCGGCCGCGATGGCTGCACTCAAGGCGATGAGCCGCCAGGGCGTCACAAGCTTTCTGGACGCGGCCGCTCCATCCGAGTCCATGTCGGCATTCGCGGCGGTGCGCCGCGCTGGAGGGCTGACTGTTCGTGCCCACTTTGCGCCCGTAATCGAGCCCTCCGAGGTTGGTGATCTGCCCGCTGCCGTGGCCCGCGTGGTCGGGCTTGCGAAGAAATACGACGAAGGCGCAACTGCGCCTGCGCCCAGTATCACAGTCCATAACGCGAAGCTGTTTCTCGACGGCGTGATTGCCGCTCCCGCGTTCACGGGGGCCGTGAGCGAGCCCTATCTGATGAATGCAGGAACAGCGGAGAAGCCGAATTGGGTGCCGGGCGCCAGCTGGGGACCGGCGGTCTACTTTCCTGCGGGTGCACTCGCAACTTTGCTTGTGGAACTTGGTCGCGCGGGAATCGATCCTCACATGCACGCCGACGGTGACGGTGCCGTCCATGCCGCCCTTGATGGCATTGAAGCGCTCCGGAAGGCGCTCCCCGCCGCCGACATCCGTCCGGCCATCGCTCACGACGAGATGGTCGAGCCTGCAGATTTCCCGCGTTACAAGAAGCTCGCTGCGATTCCGGTGCTGTCGCTGCAATGGGGCAAGCCTGCGGGCGACACTTTGGGCCTCACAAATTATTTCGGGCCGGCACGGATGAAAATTCTGGAGCCGTCAGGGTTCCTCGCCGCCGCCGGAGCCCGCATCGCCTTCGGCAGCGACTGGCCGGTGGACCAACTGGATGAATGGTTCGCCCTGAAGGTGGGCGTGACGCGCACCAACGCGCCCGATGCGCCGCCCGAGTATCGCGGTCGCCTCGGTGACGATCCCGGGTTGTCGCGCGTGACTGTGCTTCGAGCCGCGACCATCGACGCGGCCTATGAACTCCATGAGGATGACGCGACGGGCTCAATCGAGGTAGGCAAGTTCGCCGACCTCATCGTGCTCGACCGCAATCCGGTCCAGGTGCCAGCCGAGGAGATCGCGAAAGTCCGGGTGCTGGAAACGGTCGTAGCCGGGAAGACCGTATACGCGGACTCCACGGCCCCGCACTAACGCCGTCGTGATCGAGCACTTCGGATAAACTGTATCTCCATGAAACTCGATCAAGGATTATTGAAGAGCCTTCCCAAGGTTCTCTTGCACGAGCACTTGGATGGTGTGCTGCGGCCGCAGACCGTAATTGACTTGGCCAGAGACGCGCGCTACACCGACCTTCCAACGGACTCGCCCCAAGCCCTATCCGAGTGGTTCTTTCGTGGCGCGAATCAGGGGAGTCTGGCGAAATATCTGGAGGGCTTCGCGCACACCATCGCTGTGATGCAGACGGAGGAGGCGCTGCAGCGCGCCGCGTATGAACAGGCCGAAGATCTGAGCCGGGATGGAATCGTATATTTTGAGACTCGCTTTGCGCCCGTTTTCCATACCCAGAAGGGACTGACCCACCAGCAGATTGTCTCGGCAGTATTGAAAGGGCTGGAGAGAGGACGAAAGGACTTTGGGATTGCCTCCGGATTGATCATCTGCGCGATGCGCAACATGAACACTTCGCTCGAAATGGCGGAGCTCGCCGTAGATTTTCGCGCGCGCGGGGTTGTCGGTTTCGATCTTGCGGGTGAGGAAGGTGGGTATCCCCCGAAGAAACACGTGGATGCTTTTCATTACATTCAGCGCGAGAACTTCAACATCACGATTCACGCGGGCGAGGGCTACGGAAAAGAATCGATCTGGCAGGCGATACAGTATTGCGGGGCGCATCGCATCGGTCACGGGACGCGCCTGATCGACGATATCGCCGTCGTAGACGGCAAGGCGGTGAAGCTGGGAGATCTCGCCCAATACGTTCTCGACAAGCGCATCCCGTTGGAGATCTGTCTTCTCAGTAACGTCCACACCGGGGCAACGCCGAGCCTGGCGGAACATCCTTTCAAGATTCTTTATCAAGAGAAATTCCGCGTGACTCTAAACACCGACAACCGTTTGATGAGCCGCACGTCGATGGCTCAGGAATTCGAAGCCGCTGCGGAAACCTTTGGACTCTCATTGGCCGATTTTGAAAAGATCACGATCAACGCGATGAAGAGCGCGTTCTTGCCATACAAAGAGCGCTGCGATTTCATATATTCCGTCATCAAGCCCGGTTACGCCCGGATCCGGGAAACGATCGCGTCCAAGACGTCCCATTGACACCGCGCAGCACTCGGAGATTCCATGCGCAGTCGTACTCGGCATCTGTTCCTGACGCTCACGCTATCCGCGGTGTGTTGTGGCTATCTCCCGGGCCAGGCCGCGACGCAGGCTGAGCCGATTCGTATCAAAGTCGTCGTGGTTACCATGTTCGAACGCGGCGAAGATACCGGCGATACTCCGGGTGAGTTTCAGCTCTGGGTAGAACGTGAGCATCTCGACCAGATCCTTCCGCTGCCTGCCGGTTATCACCACGTGCGTCTGAATAAGGACGGAGTTCTCGGCATGGTCACCGGAGTGGGGACCGCCAAGGCTGCCGCTTCGGTTATGGCGCTCGGCCTCGACCCGCGCTTCGATCTTTCGAAAGCGTATTGGATCGTCGCCGGAATTGGCGGCGGAGATCCGGCGGACGTGTCGGTTGGGTCGGCGGTCTGGGCAGATCATGTGGTCGATGGCGACCTGGCGTTCGAGATCGACGCGCGTCAAATTCCTCCGGGTTGGCCGACTGGCTATGTTCCACTGCGGAAGGGCACGCCCTACGAGCAGCCTGCCAATGACCTCTACGGGGAAATGTACACGCTCAATCCAGCTCTGGTGGGCTGGGCATTCCACCTCACGCAAGATGTGCCACTGGCTGACTCCGATGCCTTGCGCAAGTCGCGGACGCGCTTTGCGGGATTCCCAAATGCCCTGAAGCCGCCGTTTGTGGCGAGAGGCGATACTTTGTCGGCGGGTACGTTCTGGCATGGTTCGAAGATGGATGAATGGGCCAACGAGTGGACTCGCTACTACACCGGCGGCAAAGGAAATTACATGGTCGCGGCGATGGAAGATTCGGGCACCATGCAGGCGCTCACATTCCTGAATCAGGCTGGCCGCGTTGATCTCCAGCGTGTGCTCGTGCTGCGCACGGTTAGCAACTACGACCGTGAAGCCCCTGGCGTGCCGGCAGTCGATAGTCTGCAAGAGATGGTTTCCGGCAACTACTCTGCGTATCTGCCAGCTCTGGAGGCGGCCCAAATCGTGGGAGATAAGGTGGTACGCGATCTCGTGGAGCATTGGGCGCAACGGGAAGCCACGATTCCTCATGTGCCGTAGTGGTTCGCAAGACCTTACTTGGAGAGAGCCGCGAGTGTCTCGGCCAGTACCAACGTTCCTCGAACGATATCTTCCGGCGATGCGTACTCATCAGGACGGTGGCTGTATCCGTTGCGGCAGGGAATGAACAACATGGCGACCGGAGCGAGGCGCGCCATGAACAGCGTGTCGTGATACGCCCGACTCACCATGGGAACGAAGGGCAGTTCGTGCTTGCGACAGGATTGGGACAGCGTTTCGATGATCGTCGGAGCGCAGTCTGCCGGAGCGTCGGCGTTTACCAACTCGCTGTGAACCGACACTTCCCGCTTGGCCGAGATCGAACGACAAGCGGCTTCAATCATTTGCATGACAAGATCGCGGCGTTGCAGATCCGTGTCACGGATGTCGACGGTAAGGCGCACTCGACTGGGAATGCTGTTGACGGCGCCGGGAAATACATCACAGATCCCTACCGTTGCGACCGTGTCGATCGCTCCGCTGGTGCGCGCGGCGTTCTCGATCGCCAGGACCAGTTCGGCGGCGGCGCAGAGTGCGTCGCGCCGATCAGTCATCAAAACTCCGCCGGCATGTCCGCCCGAGCCTTCGATTGAAACTCGAAGACTCGCCGGCGCGGCAATCTTCGTGACGATGCCAAGAGGAATCCGCTGCCGCTCCAGCAGCGGACCTTGTTCGATGTGCAATTCCACGAAGGCTTTGTAGTATCCCTGTGGCAGTTTCACCTGCTCAAGTTCCCCTGCAAAACCAGCTTTGCGCCGAACTTCATCGAGTGTGGCGCTGTCGTTGTCTGATAGTTTGCGCGCCGAAGCCGCAGAAAGCGTGCCCGACAGCAATCTACTTCCGAGGCAGCCAATTCCAAAACGTGTCGGCTCTTCGGATGTGAAGATCAGCAACTCGATCGAATGCCTGGGGCGAAATCCGCTCTGCTGCAGCGCCCGGATCGCTTCGAGACCTCCCAGAACTCCCACCACGCCATCATATTTCCCGGCGTTTGGAATGGCGTCGATATGCGAGCCGGTACCGACCGCCGGCGCAGACGGATCAGAACCATTCCAGCGCCCGAAAGTGTTGCCGACCGCATCCTCGCGCACGGAAAGGCCAGCCTCCTGACAGCGAGCCCTCATCCATGCCCGTGCTTTTAGATCGGAGGGCGTGAAGACAACGCGAGTGACGACTGGCGGCTCAGCTTCAGAAATCAAAGCCAGCGCTTCAATTTCGCCCATCAGTCGGTCTCGGTCGATCGTCAGACTCATCGTTGCAATCCCGCCAGGGGATGGCGGTTCCAATCTTTGTAGATGAGATATTTCGCGGGTAGCTTGCCAATCGCTCCGAACCACTGCGGGCACCACGGTGCCATCCAGATGAAATCTCCCGCGGTCACCGAATACCACGAATCGCCAAGCCGGTAGATGCCGCCGCCTTCAAGCATGATGAGCCCGTGCTCCATCACATGCATTTCGACCATGCTCAGAGCGGCACCGGGCTGGTAGACCATGGTGTTCACGGCGAAATCGAAACTCATATCATCGGGCAGAAGACACTTGACCTGCAGGCTGGGATCGTCCCCGAGCGGGTGTGACGAGACGGCATCTTCACTGGAAACGATTAGGTGCGGAGCCTTGGCCGAATCGAAAGGCTGATAGTGCTTCTCAATGACTGCCAGGCGGCTCGCTTTCGCAGCCACGACTCGATACTGCGATCCTTCAGGAAAGTATGCATAACCGTTTGTGCCCAACTTCCTCGATTTGCCCTCTGCTTCCACCTTCACGCCGCCCTCGATCACGAAGATGAAGCGCTGGGCGGAGGTAGTTCCCAGTTCACCGCCAGCGTCGAACTCAGCCGTATACTGCGTGAACCTCGCGCCTAGGGCAGGGCTGACATGCACAATCGCGGAGCATTTCGTCATTCCGGGCAGAGTTGTGCGCACGAACGTGTCGGGAGTCAACAGCAGATGATTCGGTTGTTGTGAGCTGCGCGTTCGGCCGAGATTATGCACGGTTTGTCCTTTTGTAAAAGTCGGGAGATGAAGCAAGCTGGTTGAGGAGATGCAAGCCACATGCAATCGCCTTCTCAACGTCATCCTGCAAGACCGATTCCGCGGGGTCGTGACTGATTCCACCGGGGGTCCGCAGAAAAATCATCGCGCTCGGTACTTTCTCCGCCAGAATCATGGCATCGTGTCCTGCGCCGCTCGCCATGCGATGCGGCTTGCATCCCGTCTGAACGATCGCTTGCTCGATTTGCCCAATGAAGAAGGAGTCCATGGCAACTGCTGGCTGGTTTAACAGGTGACTCTCCTGGACGGTTAGTCCACGTCGGGCGGCCAGCTCCTGGGCCTGGCGAATGAGATCTTCGACGGTGCGAACTCGAATCTCGTCGGAAATGTGACGAACGTCCAGTGTGAGACGCGCTTCACCCGCGATCACGTTCGCCGCTCCGGGCTTCGCTTCGATCTTTCCAACCGTCGCCACCAGACCGGAGACCTCCCGGGCCAAACGTTCTACCACGCTGATCCACTCCGCCGCGCCTGCGATCGCATCGCATCGAAGATGCATTGGTGTTGTGCCCGCATGGTTGGTGCGGCCCAGAAATACGAACTCCAAACGGCTCTGCCCGGCGATGCCGTCGACTGCCGCTAAAGGGAGATTGAGTTTCTCCAGAACCGGTCCCTGCTCGATATGAAACTCAAGGTAGCCCAGTGCGTCGCTATGCAACTCGGCCTCAGAAATCTTTGTGGGATCCAGTCCGTACGTTTCGATTGCCTTTCGCACGGAGATGCCTCTTGCATCTTGAACGCCAAGAAGTTCTTCAGCCAGACCGCCAACCAGCGCGCGGCTGCCAATAAACGGAGTTCCAAAGCGTACGCCTTCTTCCTCCGAGAAGCCAACCACCTCGATCGCAAAGGGTAGTCGCCGTCCCCGGAGTTCTTCCAGCAGAGCGATGGCGAGCACAACGCCGAGGATGCCATCGTAGGCACCGGCGTTCGAAACTGTATCGAGGTGCGAACCGATCAGGAGGCGCGGAGCGTTCGGACGTGCAGCCGGATAGACTCCACGCAAATTGCCGGCGGCGTCAATTCGTACGTGAGCGCCAAGTGGTTCCAGCCATCGAGCAATTTCTTGGTGGCACCCGTGCATAGGCGGTGACAGGAACGTTCGTCGGGTGCTGTTTGCATCCTCCGAAAAGGACGCGAGCTCCAGGCACCTCTGGATGACCTCTGACGCGCGCGTTGTGATCCCGGTGGTTTGCACTGGATTCCAGTTCGGATGCCAAGGCCTTGCCCAGCGAAGCTCACGACTCCCGTATCACCTTCGCCGCCACCCAGCCCAGAAGAATGAGCGCAACCAGAACCTCCCAGTTGTAAGTGCTCCCGTAGGTCGCGACGGGAAAGTGATTGCTGATCATGATAAAGACAACGGGAACTGCCATGAAAGTATTGTGTTTGGATCGCAGCTTGGCTTGAGCGCTCAGTGACGCATCGAATGTTTCCCCGGCCGCAGCCGCCGCGATCATTTTGCGCTGGGATGGGAGGATCCGGAACCAAACATTAGCGGACATGATAGTCCCGAAGACCGCACCTGCGTGGATATAGGCAGCGCGTCCACTGAATACATGCGTCAGTCCCCACGCAAGCAAGGCGATCATCAGCAGGGAAAACAAAGCAAACATGGTTTCCGATAGGCCCAGGGGCGACCGCAGCGCCAGATCGTAGACGATCCAACCGCCCGCTAGCACTGCAAGACCGATGGCAATCCCGCGGGCCTGGGAAATGTCAGCAATGTCGGAATCGATGAGTCCGTTGCTGGCGTAGTAGACAAGACCCAGTAGAATCATTCCACTCACCCAAGTCGTGAGCGCTTCCCAGCGGAACCAGTGGACCTGTTCCGGGCCGACCTTGAGCGATTTCTGCCGGTCGACGGTGTAGAAGCCACCGCTGTGGACCATCCATATCGACGGAGTTGTGCCCTCGCTCGCAGCCTTCTTGGCGAGCCTGTTGAATTGCCCGTCGAGCCAGGTGAAATAGTACGTTTGGCCGACCCACATGATCGCCGCAAACACATGCGTCCAGCGCACGAGAAGGTTCAGCCATTCGCGGATTGACGAGGTCACTTGATCGACTCCCTCGGAGTAATAATTTCCGCTCAGCTGCCGCGGTACGTTGAATATCCATTCGGGCTCAGGAGCAGCGGAATGTGGAAATGTGATTCGTCCTCTCGCGCCTGGAACCTAACTTCGACCACGGGATACAGGGCCTCTACCTTCTGCCGCGCGAAATAACTTCCGGTGTCAAAAATCAAACGATAGACTCCGGCGGAGAGATCCTCGTCTTCCGGCAGTAATTGTGTGCAGCGGCCATCCTGGTCGGAATGGGCTGAGTTCAACAGCCGCCAATCCCCGCCGCTGGTCTGTTTCTCCAGTCGCACGGGCACGGCCGAAGCTGGTTTGCCATAGACCAAGTCCAAAATGTGAGTCGAAATACGCTTCATCGTTGGAGCCATTTCTTTAACCGGATTTCCGTAATCTGCCCCTGCTGCTCGGCGGCTTCGTGCAGCTCCGTTTCCGCGTCGTTGTTGAGGCGCCGCAGAAGAATCCCCAGAATCTCCTGAGCAGACTTGCCGCTGGCACAAACAACAAAAGTGCGATTGAAACGCTGCTCGTATTGGCGATTCGCGTCCGCCAGAGCGGCTTTCACCGCTGCGTCGGCATTCGCCACTTGACGTTGCTCCTGCGTCGACCACGCTACAGATTGCGCTGGCGGAGACTGCTGCGCGCGGGACTCGCCGACTTGCGGATGACTCTGGAACGCTTCCATCCAGTCCGATGGCTTGAGGCTGCGCCACGTTTCGTTGGACGCAGCGAGCAGCGCATCAATGTCCGCAATCGGTCTTCGGGCGACGACGCCTTGGGCCCAGGCCCTTGAACCGCAGCACGACAGAATCGCGCTAATTGCATCATCCGTCGAGAGGAGATTCCATCGCGCCAGAGTGTCCGATACTTCTTTGCGACTAAAGGCCATTTGCTCAGAACTCAGGCGACTCAAGAACTCGACCACGAGATTGCCCGCTACTGCAGCACGATACCTGGCGGTCGAGCGAATGTCGTCAATCGGGTACACCTCGGAAGTCGCAGCCTTTCTAGCCGAGAGCAACAAATCGGAATCGATCGAGCGTCCCCGCAACACTCGCTCGGTTTCCCGCAGGCGCAGCGGAACGGGCGCAACACTCCCCAGAGCGATTCGTACATCTTCGACCAAGCCATTCCGCAACAGGCCGAGAGCGGCGATGCACACTTTGGAAATGGCCTGCGCATTGCGGGCTCCGACTTTGCGGGCATGGCTGACATACCCCGTGAAGCGCCGAGGCAGGCACACATCCCGAATCAACTCGTCCGGAGCCAGAAGAGTCTTCTTGTATCCGGTATGAAACGCAACATAAGGCACGCGGCGTTCGCCTCGCACTGACACCAGAATCAGATCGGCCTCGTAGACGAGCAATGCAGGCAAGGAATCAGCCGCCGGCGACGCGTTCACGATGTTGCCGCCGATCGTTCCGCGATTCTGGTTTGCAATTCCTCCGGTCCATCGCGCCGCAGTCGCTAAAAGTGGGAACTCATGTCCCACAAAGTCGTGCCTGCGCAGATCGGTATACGTACATCCCGCTCCAATGCGAATCTCGCCCGCCGCGGCTTCGATGCGCCGCAATTCTGGGAGGTTCCAAATGTTGACCAGTTTGCGCGCCGGCAGCTTACCTGCGGCATACTGCACCATCACGTCGGTGCCGCCAGCAATCGGAAGCCACGCGCCCGGTTCCTTAGCCAGCAGCGAGACAATCGCCTGCAGACTGCCGGGCGCGACCATTTCGTAGTCCGAGGGATTCGATCTCATGCCGTCGACCTGCGCCGCGCCGCTTCCGCCACAGCCTCAAGAATCTGGCTGTAGCCGGTACAACGGCAGAGATTTCCAGAGAGGCCCTCCCGAATCTCCTCGAGTGTGGGATCGGGTTTTCCGTTCAGCAAGTGCACCGATGCGAGAATCATCCCGGGCGTGCAGATGCCGCATTGTGCTCCGCCGCATTCCAGAAAAGCCTCCTGCAGCACGTGCAGTGTTTCTCCGTCCGCCAAGCCTTCAATCGTGACAATGCTCGTGCCCGCCGCCTGCAGAGCGGGCACCAGACAACTATTAACGAGTACACCATCTATAAACACCGAGCACGAACCGCACTCGCCTTCTCCGCAGCCTTCTTTCGCGCCGGTCAATCCAAATTCCAATCGCAGAACGTCGAGCAGGCGCTCCATCGGATATGCGCGCACCTTCTTCGGCTCACCGTTGACCGTGAATAAGATTTCCTCCGTGGCCCGACCCTCGCGAGAATCCGTCATCGGCCCTTGCCAATAAGAGTCGCATCGTTCTGCCGCGACGGGTTGAGAAGCGCGTCCATGATGTCCTCGGGAAGCAGAGGAATGGAATCGAAGCGAACTCCGAGCGCATCTTCGACCGCATTCACGATTGCCGGAGCCGGACCGTCCATCGGCAGTTCGCCGATGCCCTTCGCTCCGTACGCTCCGTGGACGTTCCCCAACTCTTCAAAGAACACGCGAATCGGCGGCAGATCGCTCGCCGTAGGCATGATGTAGTTGGTCATCTGGCCATTCTGCATGCGCCCATTCTGCCAAACCACTTTTTCATAAAGGCTGAATCCGATTCCCTGGGCGATCCCGCCGATGATTTGCCCTCGCGCCAGGACAGGATGCAGGACTTTGCCTACCTCCTGCAGCGCGACGAAGTCGTCGACCGAGACGCTGTACGTCGTTAGATCGACAGAGACTTCTGCGATGTACACTGCCCAGGCAAACGCGGCGTAGGCTTCTCCACGATACTTTTCGTCGTCCCAGAAAATGCCGCTCGGCGCTTCATAGCGCGACCAGCAGCGGAACGGGCCGTGCTTCACGATGTGTTGCCGGCAGGCTGCGCGAAACTCATCTGGGGAATAGCCTTCGCGCACCAGGTTGGAGGAAATCAGAGTTTGTGCAATTCCGAGTGCAGCCGACTTCACCAGGCTTCCTACCACCATCACCGTACGAGACGCAACGGTAGGTCCGCTATTGGGAACCTCGAGCGTATCCGGTTGGGCCACGCTCACACTCTCGTAGGGAATCCCCAGAGCCTCCGCCGCAATCTGGCTCAGCACCGTTTTCGTTCCCTGACCAAATTCGGTGCTCGACACGAGCACGCGAACACTGCCATCCGCGCAGCCTTCCACCCCGACAACTGAACTCAGGTAACGCTCACCCGAACCAGTGAATCCAGCACCGTGCAAAAACGCAGCAACTCCCATGCCCTTTCTGGATGTGCCAGCCTGATTCTGTTGCGCGAAACGCTGCTTCTTCGCGGGGTAATCTGAAATCTCCAATGCTCGGTCCAATAATTTCCCCAAATCGATCGGCTCGCGTATGACCTGCCCCGTAGTGGTGTCCTGCCCCGGCTGCAGAAAATTGCGGCGGCGGATCTCGACCGGAGAAAGACCTACGGTCTGCGCGATTCGGTCCATGTGCCGCTCCATGGCGAACAGGCTCTGTGGCGCTCCAAATCCGCGGAACGCCCCATGGGGCGGGGCATTGGTGGCGACCGCCTTCGCTTTAATACGAACGCTCGGCCAATAATAAGGCCCGCCTGCATGAATGGCTCCGCGGGAGAGCACGACCGATGACAACGTCGCATATGCCCCACCATCGATCGTGAAATCGATTTCTCCGCCAAGAATCTTCCCGTCGCGGCTCACAGCAGTTCGATGGCGGGTGCGCGAAGGATGCCGTTTGGTAGTTGCCACCATATCTTCCAGCCGGTCATAGATGATTTTTACGGGCCGGCCAGACTTGATCGCCAGCAGCGCAGCATGCGCAGCGATCATCGACGGGTACTCTTCCTTGCCCCCGAAAGCACCCCCCGTCTCCATCTGCACCACGCGCACCTTCTCCGCCGGCAAGTTGCAAAGTGCCATCAGCGCCTTGTGAATGTAATAAGGACATTGCAGCGAGCCCCACACCGTGATCCCTTGTGCTGGGTCGAAGGCGGCAATCATCCCGTTATTTTCGATGTAAAGTTGCTCCTGAGCGCCGGTCGAATACTCACCTTCTACGATGTAGTTGGCTCTCTCCCAAACGCTGTCGAGATCGCCCTTCTCGATCAGGTACGTCTTGAAAACATTGTTCTCTCCCCAGATGATTTGCGAGCGGCGCTCACTCTCGTCAATCGTGAAGATGCTTGGTGAAGGATCGTATTCGATGGATACGGCCTCAATCGCTTTCGGGAGAAGATGGCGGTCGGGATGGGCCAGCAACAGAATCGGTTCCTCAGGATGATTCACGAACTCAGTGGCCAGGCAGGGCTGATCGTCGCCGATCAACGCGATGCAATTCTTGCCAGGAATATCTTTTGCGGAGACGATTACGAATTCATCCCAGGCGACGTCGGGACCGAACGTGATCTTCTTGATCCGTCCCCGTGGCATCTGGCTGCGAACGGTTGCTCCGAAGAGCATGTTGGGCAGAACCATATCGTCGACATACTGCGACCTTCCGGTCACCTTGTCGCGCCCCTCCTTGCGCGGAACCGATTTGCCGACGATGGGATCTGCGTTCATCGATGTGAGAGCTTAGAGGAGAGCTTCCACCCACCTCGCGAGCGCCAAACCGCCGCCGAGATTCGGGGTTGGGATAGTGTATGACAGACCGACGAACAATAGCAGGGAAGCGTGAGGAATACGGATAGAAAAAGGTTATGGTGCCGATCGACACCTTTGATTCGCGGTGTACTCGCGCCCAGCGGGCTCACCGGGAAACGCCCCTTCGGAGAAGACAGGGTTCCCTCGCAGATAGGTGGCCTTCACGACCCCGCGCAGAGTCTCTCCCAGATAGGGAGAAACCTCATGGCGGTAATGCAATCGATCTTCCGTGACAACGAATTTGCGCTCGGGTTCAAAGATAACGAGATCCGCGTCAAAGCCATCGGCAATACGGCCCTTTCGCGTGTCGCAGCCGGCAAGGCGAGCCGGCCCGGCTGCCATCCAGTGCGCCAGGTCGAGCAAAGTGAATCCGCGCTTGCTGGCCTCGGTCCACATCAGAGGCAACGCCACGGAAAGGCTCGCAATTCCGCCCCAGGCGGTGCGGAAATTGCCTTCCTGCAGACGCTTCATCGCCGGAGGACAGGGCGAGTGGTCGGTGACCACAAAGTCGATCGTTCGGTCCCTGAGGCCTTCCCATAACTTCTCGCGATTCTCGCGGCTGCGGATGGGCGGCGCGCATTTGCTTAGCGTAGCTCCATTCGCGATTGTTTCGGCGGAAAGGTGAAGGTAGTGTGGACAAGTCTCCGCACTCACTGGCAGCCCTTCGGCGCGTGCGGCGCGCAGTTCGGGTAGCGCTAAGCTAGACGAGAGATGGACGATGTGCAGGCGAAAGCCATATTCACGGCACAATGACAGCATCGACCGAATGGCAGCCAGTTCCGCCTCGTCCGGGCGCGACTGCAGGTAAGTGGAGTAGCGGCTCCAATCTGCGTTGGCCAGAGCGTCGGTTGCTCGATCAATCGGTCCTGCGAGTTCCGCGTGTACCAGGAGCGGAAGGCCAGTCCGCGCAACATGCGGCACAGCAAATTGCAGTTGTTGCTCCGTAGCCATCGTGAAACCATCGATTCCGGGATCGATCAGAAAACACTTGAATCCGGGTACTCCCTCGGCCGCGAGCGCTTCGATATCACCCTGATTGTCGTGAACCACGCCACCCCACGCCGCCCAATCGACACGGCACTTGCCACGTGCCGCGGCACGCTTGGCCCGTAGCGCAGCGACCGTGGTTGTCGCGGGAAGACAGTTCAGGGGCATATCGACGAGCAATGTGTAGCCGCCTGCTGCTGCCGCGCGAGTCGCGGTTTCGAAGCCTTCCCACTCCGAGCGGCCCGGATCGTTGATGTGTACATGGGAATCGACGAGTCCAGGCAGGATGGCCGCGTCGCCGAAGTCGTGGACCTTGTACTGATCAGACACTTGATCGGGAGAGACGACACCTTGGATCCGCTCTCCTTCAACGAGGACGGCCGCAGCGCGGATTCCGTCGGGAGTGACCACATGCCGAGCGACGAAGGCTTGCAAATCCAAAATCTCAGCTCCTTATGATCCTTGCAACAGCACGATCAAACCAGCATTTTACGAAATTCTGAGTCCGGCTTATACTCGCTTCTCAGCGAAGCGGCTGCGAAAGAGTCCATGTCGACTGATTTGCGGGTTCGCGGGTTGCTGACGCCAGCTACCCTTGACGATTACGCATAGATAGAGCCAAACTTGGACAATGCTTTCATGGCTCGCGCCATTCAGCTCTCGATCGATAACGTCCAGTCAGGACGCGGCGGCCCCTTCGGTGCGGTTGTGGTGAAAAACGGCGCCATCGTTGCCGAGGCCGCCAACCAGGTCACCTCCACGAATGATCCCACCGCGCATGCGGAAGTGCTAGCGATCCGCGCGGCCTGTAAGAAGCTTGGCGTATTCGATCTGGAGGGCTGCGAAATCTACACTTCCTGTGAACCGTGCCCCATGTGTCTGGGGGCCATCTATTGGGCCCGCCTATCGAAGGTCTACTTCGCCAATGCTGATGCCGACGCCTCCAAGATTGGATTCGACGATTCCCTGATTTATAGCGAGATCGCTCAACCACATTCGCGGCGCAAGATTCCAATGATCCAGATGATGCGCGAAGAGGCGTTAGCAGCGTTTCGTGCCTGGGAAAACAAGCCCACCAAAATAAAGTACTGAGCAGCTCGAGTAGCTGCCAATTCCAAGTTCGCGGAGGATCTTTGATCGATCGCTATTTCAAGCTCACCGAAAACCAGACCTCCGTGAAGCAGGAGATGCTGGGCGGTCTCACGACTTTTGTGACGATGGCCTATATCGTCGTCGTGAATCCTCAGATTCTCTCTAAGGCCGGGATGCCCGCGGATGGCGTCGTCTTCGCGACCTGCGTCTCTGCCGCGGTGGCCACTCTGGTGATGGGCCTCTACGCCAACTATCCCATCGCGTTGGCTCCGGGAATGTCTCTGAACGCCTATTTCACCTATTCAGTCTGCATTGCGATGCACGTTCCCTGGCGTACAGCGCTGGCGGTGGTCTTCTGTTCTGGCGTGCTGTTTCTCGTGCTGACGGTGACGCGGGTTCGCGAGCAGATCGTCAACGGCATGCCCGACTGCCTGAAGCACTCGACGGCTGCCGGCATTGGAATGTTTATTGCGTTTGTTGGCTTGCGAAACGCAAAGCTTGTCGTGGCCAATCCGGATACGTTTGTCGGCTTGGGCAGCTTTGCTGATAAAGACGTCCAGACCGCCTGCTTCGGACTCGTCTTGACTCTGATCCTGATGTCACGAAAACTCCACGGTGCGATCCTAGTTGGCATCTTCGGCACAACCCTGCTTGGAATTCTTCGGGGAATCACGCACTGGCCAACCGCGATCTTCGCGATGCCGCACCCTTCGTCCACTTTTCTGCAGCTTGATTTTCGCGGTGCGGCCCATCTCGGCTTGCTCGAAATCCTGTTCGCGTTCCTCTTCGTGGATCTTTTTGACAACGTCGGCACTCTGGTCGGAGTTTGCGAACAAGGCGGATTCGTCAAGGACGGCAAGATACCGCGCGCGGGCCGGATTCTGGTGGCGGACGGCGTGGGCACCGTTGTCGGCGCCTTGACGGGAACTTCCACGGTGACGAGTTACATTGAAAGCGCCGCAGGAGTTGCGGCTGGGGCTCGCACCGGATTGAGCAACGTTGCGGTCGCGGCGCTATTTTTGCTGGCGACGTTCTGCTCGCCGCTGGCCACTGCGATTCCCGCCTATGCGACGGCTCCTGCGCTGATCCTCGTCGGTGTGCTGATGACGCAGTCGATCGCGCAAATTGCCTGGCAGGATTTCAGCGAAGCCGTCCCCGCATTTATCACGATGCTGGCGACACCTCTCACGTTCAGCATAGCGACCGGCCTGAGCCTCGGCCTGATCTCTTATACGGTCGTGAAAGTCGCGGCTGGGAAGGTCCGCGAGATCAATGCGCTGATTTGGATCCTGACGATCCTGTTTATCCTGCGGTACATCTACCTCGCAGCAGCGTAGCCACAAGCCTGCGGGATGGAGGAGACGCGTCTCGCGCCCCCTCGTTCTCCCGTTCGCGGATGAATCACTGAATCACCTTTGCAGCGCCGCCACCTCCTGCTGCAAGGCCTCTCCGATCTCCTCAAATTCCTTCGAGGACAGCCGGAACGACGCGGCACCGATCACGCCCGCAACCTGCTTCGGATTGCGCATTCCCACGATTGCGCCAGTCACTGCCGGGTTGTGCAGCGTCCACGCGATCGCAATTTCTCCCGCGGTCCTGCCGTGCCGTCCGCCAACTTCTTTCAGCAACTCGACGAGGCGGAGATTGTGCGAGAGCAACGGCTCGCGGAAGTTTGGATTCTGCAATCGCCAGTCTTCCGCAGCCAGGGACGAGACACGCTGCCGAGTCATGCCACCGCTCAACAGGCCGGAATACATCGGCGAGTAAACGATGACTCCGATGTTATTTTGCGCGGCAAACGGCAAAATCGACTGCTCAACATCGCGTGCGAGCATTGAGTAAGGCGGTTGCAGGGAAGTGATGGGCGCAATCGCAGCGGCCCGCTTCATCTGCGCGACATTGAAGTTCGACACCCCGATGTGCCTGACTTTGCCTTCTTCCTTCAGGCGCGCCATCTCCGTCCAGCCCTCTTCGATGTCCGCATCCGGCTCCGGCCAGTGAATCTGGTAAAGGTCGATAACGTCCACGCCCAGCCGCCGCAGGCTGTCTTCACATTCCCGTCGAATGGACGCCGCTTTCAACGTCCCGCCAAGCTTTCCGTTCTCGTCCCAGGTCCGTTCACATTTCGTAAAGACGTAGGGTCGCTGATTCCTTCCACGCAGCGCTTCCTTCACCACCTCTTCGGAATGCCCCAACCCGTAGACCGCCGCGGTATCAATCCAATTGATGCCGCGGTCGAGTGCGTCGTGAATCGCGGTAATCGAGTCGTTATCGATCTGTGGTCCCCAACTCCAGGTCCACCCGCTTCCACCCATTGCCCACGCGCCGATGCCGATCGGCGTAATCCTTAAATCGCTGTTGCCTAATCGTCTTGTTTCCATTTCAGCCTCCATTTATGCCAGTTATACGCTCAGTATGCCTTTCGAACGACACCAAATCTGAATGCACTTCTTAGCCCATACTCGGCAAAAGGCAACTCCGTCCACCTGATTGAAGGCAAAGCGTTTGTTGAATCCAACCCGCGCGCTGCCTCATCTGAATCCTATAAAGAAGTACCGCTGGGTCTGCACGTCGACAGCTTCCGACACGTTGCCTTGGGGTGGGGAAGGGATTTGCACTCATGCAGAGTATTGCAGAAGAAAAAGACCAAGCTCTGTCCGGGCGCTACCTCGCTTTGCTGGAGGTCGCGTCGGCTATCGCGTCACACCGAACGCTGGAAGAATTGTTTACCGACCTTGCCCAGCGGCTTCATCCCATCATTGATTTCAGCTATCTCAGCGTGCTGCTTTACGATTCGACACGGAATGTAATGCGCGTCCATATTTTGAATTCAGACGGCCCCGACACGGTTCGCCCGGGCATGGAATTTTCCATGGACGAGTCGCCTTCCGCCTGGGTGTGGACGAATCAGCAGCCCTTGGTCCTCGACGATCTGGATCGCGAGGACCGATTTGCGCGCCCGATCCAGCTGATGCGCGAATACGGAGTGCGATCTTTCTGCAGCATCCCGTTGAGCACCCCGCGGAGGAAGCTGGGCGCGTTCAGTTTGGGACATACGGCGCCACATGCCTACGCGCTCGATCAACTCGAAATTCAGAAGCTGGCTGCGAGCCAGGTTGCCGTCGCCGTAGAGAACGCGTTGAACTATCAAGACGCGTCCACCTTGCAGACAGAGGTTACTCGCGAAAGGGATCGGCTGAAACTTCTGCTCGACGTAAACAACGCCGTGGTATCGAACCTGTCGTTGACGGAACTCTTCAAGGTGATCCCGCATCGCGTCCGATTGGCCATGCAGTGTGATGGAGCCTGCCTTTCATTGCCAGATCTCCAGAAACAACAACTGGAAATTCACGGTCTCGATTTCCCGGAAGGTCGAGGCTTTCTACAGGAGGAGACACAACTCCCCATCGACGGATCGAGCCCGGGCAAGGCGTTCCGCACCGGCGAGCCTGTCCTCTTCGAGACCGCGCCACGCGCCTTGCACGTAAGTTCTCTGCAGTTGAACTTTCAAGAGGGAGTGCAATCCGGCTGTTTCCTGCCGCTGGTGCGCGGCGATCGCAAGATTGGAGTGCTGCATTTATTGGACAGGCATCCTCATCGTTTCTCTGAAGCCGATGCGGACTTCCTGCAACAGGTCTCCAATCAGGTCGCCATCGCGCTCGACAATGCCATGCAGTACCGCGAAGTCGACGAGTCGAGGGAACGCCTCGCGGGAGAGACCTCCTACCTGCGCACTGAGATCCGCGCCGAGCGCGGTTTTGATGAAATCCTAGGAAACACTCCTGCCATTCAGGAAGTGCTGCGGCTTATCTCGACTGTGGCCCCGACCAACTCGACTGTTCTCATCCAGGGAGAAACCGGGACAGGCAAGGAACTGGTGGCGCGGGCCATTCATAACCTCAGTTCCCGCCGCGAGAATCTATTTGCGAAACTCAACTGCGCCGCGATTCCGTCAGGGTTGCTGGAGAGCGAGTTGTTCGGCCACGAGAAAGGCGCATTCACCGGCGCGATTGCGAAGAAGGCCGGCCGCTTTGAGGTTGCCGACAAGGGAACTCTTTTTCTCGATGAAGTCGGCGACATCCCTTCGGAATTGCAGCCCAAGCTGTTGCGCGTCCTGCAGGAGCAGGAGTTCGAGCGCCTCGGCAGCAGTCGCTCGATCCAAGTTGACGTTCGGCTCGTGGCCGCTACCAATCAGGACCTGGGAAGAATGGTGGAGGATCGTTCCTTTCGCGCCGACCTCTACTACCGGCTCAACGTTTTTCCCATCCGGCTTCCTGCCCTGCGCGAACGCCGGGAAGATATTCCCCTGCTTGTCTTCCACTTTGTGGAGCACTACGGCAAGCAGATGAACAAAAGGATCGACGTTGTTCTCCCCGAGACGATGGACGCGCTGATGCGCTATAACTGGCCGGGGAATATTCGCGAACTGCAGAATTTTATCGAGCGCGCGGTCATTCTGTCGCAGACCAAGACTCTGAGTGCACCGGTCTCGGAATTGGCACGCGTACGCGAAAACCTCGTGGCCGCGCCAATTACTCTCGAGGACGCGGAGCGCGAACACATTCTGCAAGCGTTGCGCGAAACGCAGTGGGTGCTTGGCGGTTTCTCCGGAGCAGCGAATCGCCTAGGCATGCCGAGAACGACGCTGATCTACAAGATGCGGCGGCTCGGAATTGCGCGGCAGCCCGAGTAAGGCCGCCGTCTTCTCATCGGGATCCTGATGTCGCGGGCGGTCCTTCAGCTTTCGGGTCTGCTGCCGGCGCGCCGCTGGTTTGACTGATCAACCTGCCACAGCACTCCGGTCGTTGCGGCAGAGTGGAGCTGTCCCATCCACCTCCCAACGCGCGTACGAGTAGCACGCTCGCCGTGATGCGGCGACCCAGAATCTGCACCGCCGTCCGCTCATCGGAGAGAGCCAACCCCTGCGCGGTGATCACTTCCAGGTAGGTGGTCGCGCCACCCCTTGTAGCCGAACTCCACGCGGCTCTCTGAGACTGAACAAGCGCAAGCGGCTAGCGGTTTGAACGTGAAGAATCGGAATGTTCGGGATACACGGCATGTCGAGGTATCGACAGTACCCCGACGCACAGTGGAACCGGCGATGCTTTGACCGGAGAATGCGATTCGAAATTGTGCGATTGAGTACGGACCAGGAAGAGTGGAACTCCGGGCCAGCTTGGGCTCGAAGGGCGCCGAGAAAAACGCGAGAGAAAAGTTAAGAGCGGGCACTTGCCCGCTCTTGAATAGACAGTATTCACTCCCCAGACGGAGTGTCGATAAATGAGAAGGCTTCCTTATGTCCGCCGAACTGAACCTCCTCGAGCGCTACAGTATTTCCCGTCTCCGTCCTGGTGGTCAGTGAATCAGATGCGGATGGACGGGCCAGATTCACGATCTTCGCCGGCGCCTGTGCTACGCTCTTTCCATTCTGGACGAAGCTGACCTCTGCTGTCGCTCCGCTCTCGGTCCATTGCATCGTGTACTCCCCCGGCGCCAGTCGAGTGGTTCCCACCTGCAACGTTTCCGGAATCACAACACTGTGATGATTCTTGTCTTTTGCAAACGCAGCCGCAGTCACCATCAACGAAAATGTGACTAGCGTCAGCATAAGGCCTGTAAGCTTTTTCATGATCACTCTCCTCAAGTTTTAGAAATCCGGGAGCCGAACACTAGCTTTGTTCTTCGGCATCCTCGCGCCATAACATGTGCACGCTGGATTCCACCTTTCAGACACGAAAGAATGTGCGGATCTATTCCGCTCCTTGGGTTATCAATCAATCACTTAGACGGTATTTCCGCTGCCGGCCCAGTTCTCACCACGCGACTGAAATGTGCTGCTCAACCCTCGCAGGTGTCGGAGGCAGTCGAGGTTTCGACATCTGCGACGCAACTTTCGCACACGCTCGCCTCTGATTCGTTTACAGTATCCGGGTTGAATCAACACCGGCGTAAAGTTATGTCACGAGGAACAGCGTCGAGAGGCGTTTGGTATCTGTGAGGTGCGGTCAATGGAGGAAATAGTGAAGAATCAAGGTCGGTCGCGCAGCAATGGTGCTGGCTCGGTTTCGCGGCGTACGTTTTTAGGGCAAACTGCCGCAGCGGCGATTGGTTTCTCGATTGTTCCGCGCCGGGTATTGGGCGGCGTGGGCTATGTTCCGCCCAGCGACAAGGTCAATATTGCGTTCATCGGCGTTGGCGCCCAGGGTTTGCGCGTCATGCTGCATTTCTTGCGGGAGCCCGACGTGCAGGGCGTCGCGGTTTGCGACGTCAATAAATCAGGCGCGGATTATCCGCAGTGGAGTACGCATGAGTTCTGCAATTCCGTCCGCAAACTGCTCGGCGTCAACAGCGGATGGGATTGGCTCAGCCCCGACCAACCGATTCGGCTTTCCCATTCGCTCGCCGTCACCAGCGGCGTCGCCGGCCGCGAACCTTGCCAGAAAATTGTGGACGGCTACTACGGTACTCAGCAGCGCTCCGGCCAGTATCACGGCTGCGCGGCCTACAACGACTTCCGCGAGTTGCTGGAGAAGCAGAAAGATCTCGACGCCGTCGTTGTGTGTACCACGGACAACTTGCATGCGGCCATCTCCGCCGCGGCCATGAAGAAGCGCAAGCATGTGTTTTGCCAGAAGCCTTTGACGCACACCATCTATGAAGCGCGCAGCATCGCCGAGATCGCCAAGGAAACGGGCGTGGCCACACAGATCGCAGTGGGCAACCAGGCGTCCGAAGCCACTCGTTTATTGTGCGAATGGATATGGGACGGTGCGATTGGGCCGGTCCGGGAAGTCAGCAACTGGTCGAGCCGTCCGTTCTGGCCGCAAGGACTCGAACGCCCCAAGGAAACTGAGCCGGTGCCCGACGGTTTGGACTGGAACCTCTGGCTAGGCCCGGCGCCCGAACGTCCCTTCAACCACGCCTATCTTCCTTTTGTGTGGCGTGGGTGGACCGATTTCGGTTGTGGAGCTCTGGGCGACATGGGTTCCTACAGTTTCGACACAATCTTTCGCGTTCTGAAACTCGAAGCGCCCGTGAGTGTGGAATCGAGTTCCAGCGACCGTTACGACGAGACTTATCCGCTGGCGTCGATCGTCCGCTACAACTTCCCCGCGCGGGGCGACATGCCTCCGGTGAAATTCAACTGGTACGACGGTGGACTGAAGCCCGCGCGCCCGGAAGAACTGGAAGAAAACCGTCCCCTGAAGGGAGACGGCGAAGAAGATGAAGGCCTGCTGTTCATTGGAGACCGCGGAAAGATTCTCTGCAGCTTCAATGGCGGCAATCCAAAACTGATTCCCCAATCAAAGATGGACAGCTACAAACAGCCGCCCAAGACTCTGCCGAGATCGCCTGGAAACGAGCGCGAATGGCTCGACGCCTGCAAGGGAGGCAAGGTGAAACCCGGTGGGAACTTCGAGTTCGAAGGCCTCGTCACCGAGACGCTTCTGCTGGGAAACGTCGCGTCTCGCATGGGGCAGAAGCTTACCTGGGATCGTTCCAGCTTGAGCGTGAACTCTGAGGTCGCTCAGAAATATGTCAAGCCGGAACGCCGAAGTGGTTGGGAACTCTGATGAGTACGTTGCTGAAATGAGGAGGCTTCAATGTCTGAAATTTCGAGAAGAGACTTTCTGAAGACTGCGGCAACATACACCGCTGCAGCCAGCTTTTTCTCCGCCGGCGCGCTCGATCTTCGCGCCAATCCTCTGGGCATGCCCATCGGATGTCAGACCTGGCCCGTCAGAAAAATGATCGAGCAGGACTTTCCCGGCACGATCAAGGTGTTGGCCGACGCTGGGTTTCAGATGATCGAACTGTGCTCGCCGGTGGGTTACGCCGACAACGGATTCGCAGGCCTCGCGAAATACAAGGGAGGTGAACTCCGCAAAATTCTGGGCGACGCGGGCGTCGGTTGTGTGAGTTCTCACTTCGGCATCGACGAACTGAGAAAAGATCAGCAGGCCGCAATTGCCTGGGCGAAAGATGTCGGCCTCACCCAGATGCTGGTGCCCAGCCTTGACGGCCCCAAGGACCCGACAATGGATGACATCAAGCGGGCCGCCGACGAATACAACAAAATGGGCGAGCAGGCCGCAAAGGCGGGTATCCAGCAGGGACTGCACAACGAAAACTTCGAACTCTCGACGGTTGACGGCAAGCGCACCTATGACGTGTTGTTCAGTCTTCTGGATCCCAAGCTGGTGAAGTTTCAATTCCAGGTTTCCACCATCAGCCGGGGCTACGATGCCGCCGAGTATTTCACGAAATATCCCGGCCGCTTCATTTCCATGCACGTGCAGGGCTGGTCGGCGGAGACTAAGAAAATAGTGCCGGTGGGGCAGGGCTCCCTGGATTGGAAGAAAATATTCGCCGCCGCCAAAACAGGTGGCATCAAGAATTACTTCGTCGAGATGGACCTGGAAATGATGAAAGCCAGCGTGCCCTATCTTCGCAATCTGCAGGTCTGAGGACGACTATTCAAATTCTGCGAACCCGCTGGATTATTTTGTGCCGGCCTGCAGGCCGGCTAGCTAGGGCTTCCAATCCAAAAGAAACGCCGAGAACCCCGTGGGACGCAGAACGTCGAACTGCAAATGCATTGGCGGTTCGGACTGACTAAACGCCACTTCCAACTTCGTCTCACTACCGGGCGCGGCGTCTGGCATTTCCACTTCCTGTCGCTCCACCGGAATATTGCCTTGGCCGAACAACAATCCCCGCAGCTTGTAGCCCTTGAGAGTGTACGCTGGCAGATCGTGCCGGGTTCTGATTTGAATGTGAAATTTGTTCTGCTGGTGCCCCACCGAGAGCGATTCAATCGGGCTGCACTCGCTCCGCAGAAGTTCATACGACGCCTTCCGTGCGCCATATACATCAACCACGCCGTGCACCCGCTGCTGCAACACACCCACACCGCGATCCCCCACATGAGTGCGGTAGTCGTTGTAGCAGAAGAAGATTGCCCCGGCGACAAAATCCTTCGAGCGAAACGCCGCGTCGTGTGAGCGCAGGATCTCGATTCTCTGCTCATCTCCTTCCGGCCGGTCGGGTGTGCAGGCACAATATCCGTATTCGGAAACAACGACGGGCTTGCCCGGGAATGCAGCGTGAATCTCATCCAGATAACGGGCAGCGTCTGCCGCCGTTCCCGCGGCCCAGGTCCCGTAGTATTCGTTGGCTTCGACAAAATCCATCAGTGCGGAGACGTCGCGCTGCGGCGTGTCGCTCAGCGAGTTCGAAGCATAAGAGCACAGACGGCCCGGATCCAGCCGCTTGGCTTCCTCGATCATGTGCTTGGCAAACTTGTACGCGGGCGGGCTCTGTCCCCAAATCTCATTGCATAGCCCCCAGATCACGACCGAGGGATGATTAAAGTCCCGAGCAATCATCTCGCGCAGTTGCTCGATTGCATTTTGCATGATGTCATTGGTGGGCTCACCGGTCATGCCAGAAAAGGTGTCCGGGCCCCAGGCGGGAACCTCGGTTTGCATGAGAATGCCGTGGCGGTCGCAGTAGTCCAGAACGCGCTTGTCCTGGGGCCAATGAACGCGGGTGAAGATGCAGTTCAGATGTTTCAAATCCGCGTGGTCGTGAGTAATCCAGTTCGTTGGCTCAGCCATACCGAACTCGGGATTGCTACCCGCCATTCGTTCCACGCCCATGAGCCGCACACGTCCGCCATTGAGGAAGAACGCGCCATCCCGGATCTCAAGCTTGCGCACGCCGAAGGTGGTCGTGAAGGTGTGTCCGCGGCGGCTATCTGCGATTGAAAACTCGAGGCGATAGAGATGGGGGTGATCGAAGTGCCATAGCTTGGCATTGGGCAATGTCGCCTGAAGCGTGACCGTTTCGACTGCACCCGCCTTGACGGTAAGAGTTTTGTTCGCGGAACCTGTCAAAACGGGCTGAGATTCCCCGTCTTCCTCTCTCGCGACTCGGAAAGAACCTTTGCCACTCCAAGCGTTCGCACTTGTGTTTCGGATGTACGCCGTGATCGTCAGTTTCGCTTGTCCGCTGGAGACGTCGGGCACAGCGTCGACATCGACGCGTTCCACAAATGTCTTCGGAGTGATCAGAAGCTGCACCGGTCGGTAAATGCCTCCATCATTCGCCCAGTCGCTCGACTGTCCGCGGGGCACCATGTGCTGGTTGAAGGCATTGTCCACGCGTACCGCGATGGTATTGCTTTTGTCCCAACGTAAAAGATTCGTGACGTCGAGCGTGAATGCGGTGTAGCCCTTGCGCAGGTGCTCTCCCGCGAGCTTGCCGTTGACCCAAACTGTGGCGGAGTGGAAGACCGCCTCAAACTCTACGCGCACCGTGTGCTCTTGCCTACTGTTAACAGCTGCCATTCGCGGCAGATCGAAAGTCCGGCAATACCACGCAATGCCGCGATAAGCGGTGAGCGGAGTTTCTACCTGCCAGGTATGAGGGACGATGACAGTTCGCCAATCTTCACCGGAGGCAGTTGCGCTGTACCAATCGCTCTTCACTCCGCGGTCGTCCGGATCGGTGCGGAATCGCCATGCCCCGCACAGGCTGGCAACCTCTGTGATGCACGGCTGACCGCCTGTTTCACTCGCCCACGACTTGGAGGCGGCGAGTGCTCCGGCGATCGCGCCGGCGGAACCGGTGATAAATTTCCGACGAGAAGACATGCGAGCGCTAGTGTGGATTCGACCCGCGCGATAGTCAAACGAAAAAAGCGCGATGGATGAGTTGAGTTATGCTGGATTCGAAAATCGAGAGGACACGGGAATGAAGCGAGCGATCATGAGGGCACGAATCTTCGCAGTGGCAAGCATCCTGCTGTTGGTTGCGCCGTTTGGTCTGACTCAATCGGCGCCATCGAAAGCAGATATCGAGAAACGCGTTGATGCACTGCTGAGCCAGATGACGCTCGACGAAAAGATCGAGATGATCGGCGGCATCAACGACTTCTACACCCGTCCGATCCCTCGACTCGGGATCCCGTCTTTGAAAATGTCTGACGGCCCGATGGGCGTGCACGATTACGGGTTGACGACTGCATACCCGGCCGGCATCGCCCTTGCCGCTTCCTGGGATGTCGATCTGGCGCAGCGTTTCGGAACCGCCATGGGTCAGGATGCACGCGCGCGTGGAGTGCATTTCATTCTCGGCCCCGGCATGAACATTTATCGCGCGCCGATGAATGGGCGCAACTTCGAATATTTCGGCGAGGATCCCTTCCTGGCCTCAAGGATGGCGGTCGCCGTGATCCGCGGAATGCAGTCACAGCGCGTTATCGCAACAGCCAAGCACTTTGCCGGGAATAATTCGGAATTCGCGCGCATGACTCTCAGTTCCGATATCGATGAAAGAACGCTCCGCGAAATCTATCTGCCTGCCTTCGAAGCGTCGGTGAAGGAGGGACACGTGGGCGCGGTGATGGACGCCTACAACCTGGTGAACGGCAGCTACATGACCCAGAACACCCATCTGAACAACGAGATCCTCAAGAAGGAGTGGGGATTTGAGGGCATTGACATGTCGGATTGGGGCGCCACGCACGACGGTGTAGCGGCGGCCAACGGTGGGCTCGATCTTGAAATGCCTTCTCCCACCTTCATGAATCGAGACGCGCTGCTGCCCGCGCTCAAAGACGGCAAGATCTCGGTGGCGACCATTGACGACAAGGTCCGAAGAATTCTGCGCAAGGCGATCGAGTTCGGATTCTTTGAGCAACCGCAGACAGATATCGGCGTGCCTACCTACAACCAGGAAGGACGGCGGGTGGCGCTCGAAGTGGCGAGAGGCGGAATGGTCCTGCTGAAGAACTCCGGCAATCTTCTTCCACTCGACGAAAACATAGTGAAGACCATCGCCGTCATTGGCCCCGATGCCTACCCCGCCGTGATTAGCGGCGGTGGCAGCGCGGAAACCAAGCCGTTCAACAGCGTGAGTTATCTGGAAGGCATCAGCAATCGCTTGGGGACGAAAGCCAAGGTTTTATACGCGGTCGACGTCCCTCCGCTCGATGAAGTTTTTGACAACTCGGAGTTCGTTACGGCTCCGAATGGTGAGGCCGGCCTCAAAGGCGAATATTTCAGCAATGAAGAATTGAAAGGGACGCCCGCGCTCGTGCGTACCGACAGGCACGTGCACTTCGACTGGGGAGAAGGCAGTTTTGCCGCGGGCGAACCAGTGGATCATTTCGCGATTCGCTGGACGGGCTATTACGTGCCCAAGGAAACCGGAGATTATAAGTTCTACACCTTGGCCGATGATGGAGTTCGACTGTATGTCGGAGACGACATTGCAATCGATGACTGGCTGCCTCATTCCCAGACCCTCGACATCGCTACTCGGCATCTGGAGGCTGGCCAGCCGTACAAGATTCGCCTTGAGTACTTCGACTCTGTCAGCACGGCGATCGTTGGTTTCGGCGTCACCCGGGCCGAGGCCTACGTCGGCCGTGACACCAAGCCCCTCGCTGCGAAGGCCGACGCGGTGATCATTTGCGTGGGCTTCGATCCCAAGACCGAAGGCGAGGGTTTCGACCGGACGTTCCAGCTTCCCGGCGGACAGGACGAACTCATCCGGCAGATCAGCGCCGTCAACAAGAACGTGATCGTTGTTGTGACGGCAGGCGGCAATGTGGATATGACGCGATGGGTTGAAAACGTTCCAGCGATTCTGCATGCGTGGTATCCCGGGCAGGAGGGCGGCACAGCGCTGGCACAAATTCTTTTTGGCGATTACAGTCCGTCGGGCAAGCTGCCTGCATCTTTTGAGCGGCGTTGGGAAGATAACCCCACGTTTCACAGCTACTATCCGGATAAGGGCGGCAACCGGGTAACTTACTCGGAAGGTGTGTTCGTGGGATATCGCGGCTTTGATCGCTCTGCCACAAAGCCGCTGTTCGCCTTCGGCTACGGACTTTCTTACTCGACGTTTGCGTACAGCAAGTTGTCGGTGACGCCGCAGTCTGGAAATGTAGACGAGCCTGTCTCGGTTTCCTTCGACATAAAGAACACAGGTCATCGCGCAGCGGCGGAAGTGGCGGAGTTGTACGTCGGCGATTCCCATGCGAGCGTTCCGCGGCCCGTCAAAGAATTAAAGGGATTTGCCAAAGTAGATCTCAAGCCGGGTGAGACCAGGAGCGTTACTCTCACGCTTGATCGCAGGGCCTTTTCCTTTTACGACGTCACGAAGAAGGATTGGAGCGCAGAGCTGGGAGATTTCACAATTCTCGTCGGGGGTTCATCCGACAACATCCAACTGCGAGGCAAGTTCACGTTGGTGCACTAGGTGATTTTTTGTAAGTCGTTGAGCCTTCGTGGAAGTCGTTGAAAAGTCGTGGCGGCGCCGTGGAAGGCCCAGGACGCGCTTTCTTGCGTTGGACGAAGTATTTGTCGTCCTGGGAGTCGATCGTCGCTGCAAGAGCCGTTTCCGGCCCCGCAAAGGGCATTCTGAGCGAGCAGCGAGAGCGCTTTTCCGGTTCTGAGAACCGTTCGTCCGTGGGGTGGTATGGCCAATATACCAATATGTACGTACAATTACGTACGGATGTTTGTCGATAAATGAAGCGTTCGGACGCTAAGCCGCAGGTGTTGAATGACTTAGCGCAAGGCCGGAGCCGCCGCCACTCAAGAAACCGGAGATTACTTCCATTCAAACGTTGCGACTGCCCCCGCCGGCAGAGTGTAGTTGAAGGTCTGTCCCTTGGAACTGACGGTGAAGGTGGTAGCACTGCTGCCCGAGTTCAGGGCGAAGAGGACAATCGAGCCGTCGGGGTTCTGGAAGGCGACATCCTCGATGCTGCCTGTGCCAAACGTGTTCGAATTGATCCGGTGCGCGCCCGGGACGACGAATTTTCCCAGATGTCCCAGGATGTAGTACTCCACGTTGAAAGTGACACTGGCGGGCGAAACACTGTCGTCGACGGTCACAACCCCGCGGCAGTTGGAGCAGGTGCCGTTCTTCGGGCCGGAGTTCTGATCGAGAGCCAGATTCCACAAAGACACGCTGCGCGCCCAGTTGCGCGTGGCACCGATCAGCAAGTGCTCGGCGTTCCACACCAGGTCGCCGGCAAAGGTGCTTGAAGTGATGCCCGAGCATTCTGTGAACCAGACGTCCTTGGCGGGGAACGCTGTTTCCACGGTCGACTGCGCGCTGGGATCGCCCGCATAACAGTGAAACGAACTTCCGGCAACGTACGGCGCGGCAGAACTGCCAAGCACTGACTCCGGATAGGCGGTATTGTCCCAATTGTGCTCGTAGCCGAAGATCTTCACCCCGCCCAGTCTGGCGGTGCTCAGAGCAGGCCCGAGGTTGTTTGCGATAAATGTGGCTTCGTCGCTCGGAGCAAGATATTCGGAGGGGTATCCCGTAGTCGAGTACAGCGGTTCGTTCTGCACCGACAGGGCGTAGATCGGGATGCCCTGCTGCTGGTAAGCCTGCGCGAAATCGACGAAATACTGCGCCAGGCTTGAGAAGTAAGCCGTGTTCATGTTCCCGCCATTCATCGTTTCGGTGGTTTTCATCCATGCTGGCGGACTCCACGGGAGCGCGACTACTTTGATGTTCGGGTTGACGGAGAGAGCCTGCTTGACCAAAGGGATGATATAAGCGGCATCGTGCGTGACGGAAAAGTTAGTGAGATTGGGATCGGTCTGTCCGGCAGGCATGTCGTCGTAACTGTAGTTGCCGCTTGCCGAGAAGTCGGTTGCGCCCATGGGCTGTCGCAGAAAACTAATTCCGATGCCACCGCTTGGACTGAAGAGTTGTTGCATCAGCGTGGCCTGTTGCGAAGCGCTGAGCTTGTTCCATATCAACCAGGCGGAGGAATCGGTCAGCGAGCCGCCAAACCCATCCATCTGCTGATATTGCGTGGTCGCGTCGACGGTGATAACAAGACCGCTGGTACTTCCGCCGGTTCCGAATGCGACGCTCGGCTGGGCTTGCAGGAGCATGGCTTGGTCGCCGGTGGTTTCGACGACCTGCACGTTGGGCCCGTTAGACGTTATTTGCGTGGGTGCGGTCGAACTTGGGCAGGCACTCAGGGCAAGGCAGGCGGTGAAGTTCAACAGAAGTAGGGCTAGCGCCAGAGTGCGAGGGCAGGATGCCCTCGCGACAGCCGGCAAGATGCCGGCGCTACTTTGCACACGGTCTCGGTGAACTCGCACATGCGAAACGATTCCCGGTCCGTATGCCAATATGTCCCCTCTCGCTGCGCGCGCCTCTTTAATCGATGTCGCTGACTAGAATCTCATGCGTGTCAAATTGCCCTGCCGTCTGGTCACGTCAGCAAAAGCCAAAATTTGTGTGCGTCTGAGGGCTCAATTCATTAGGATGCAGGAGTTCTGAGCTTTCCCCCGCCGCGAGTTTGGGCTAACCTAGGCGAACATGGGATCGGCGGACCATCAGCGAAAGCAGCCTTAGTCTGATCCCACACTCTATCTCCATGCCGAAGGAAACCATGCCAGCACGTAGTGTTGGTCTGCGATTCGAGCAAGTGTTGATTCGGGTTTCTCTGTTGCTTTTGGCGGCGGGCGGGCTCGGCGTCGTGGCTCACGGGCAGCTTCCGCCCGCTGCGAAGCCCCTGCCCACTCTCACCCACGCCGATCAGGTCCGCCGCTTGAGTCCGGAACAGGCCTCCCTTGGCTATCCGGTGCTGATTCGGGGCGTCATTACGATGGATGCACCGGCACCCGATTTCTTCATTCAGGATGCAACCGCTGGAATCTATGTAGAAGGCAGCGTCTCGCCCAAGTATCTCCACCTCCTCAGCCAGTTCGTCGAGGTTGAAGGAGTGACTGGGCCGGGCAAGTTCGCTCCTGTCATTCGCGAGACGAAGTTTCGCGTGCTGGGCGAGGGAGTGCTTCCGAAACCACAGCTTTTTCCTTTCTCCGAACTCGCGAACGGGCAGCAGGACAGCCAGTGGGCACAAGTGAGAGGGATTGTACGGTCCGCGGCCGTCGACCGAACATCCTGGCGCGAGCCCGCGCTAGCCATGCGCATTGCTTCTGAAGGGGGTGAGTTCCATGTCCGCGTGCCGATCGCGCACGAGCAGGATTTCTCTTCGTGGGTCGACAGCGAAGTCTTGATCGAAGGCGTCTGCGGCAGTCTGTACAACACCAACCGGCAATTGACGGGCATTCTGTTCTACGTCCCTCGCTTGAGCTTCATCAAAGTGGAAGCGCCCGCGAGTGAGGTCCCGTTGTCGGCGTTATTGCGGTTTTCGCCGGCGGAAGGCACGCGCCACCGTGTGCGAGTGCGTGGCGTCGTTGGCTACCAGCAGCTGGGCAAGGCGCTCTTTCTTCAGAGCCAGGGCAAGGGACTGCGTGTGCTGGCGCAGCAGAGCACGCCGCTCGAGATCGGGGACCTTGTCGAAGTGCTCGGTTTCCCTGCCATGGGCGACTCCGCGCCGATGATCGAGGACGCCGCATTCCATCGTTTAGGTCACGAGAACGTACAGCAACCCTTAAAGCTGGACCTCGCTGCGCCATGGGAACAATTCGACGGGATGGTCGTAACCACCGACGCGAAGCTGCTGAACCGCCAGGCACAGCCGGATGGACTTCGACTCATGCTCCAGCACGGCGACATGTTTTTTGACGCGGACGTTGCGGCTGGTGCTGCCGCCGAACGCATGCTGTCCATTCCCCTGAATAGCGAAGTGCAGCTCACCGGCATTTGTTTGGTTCGGAGCGGAGGGTTGTGGCAGATTCCGCAATCGTTTCGCATGCTGCTCCGCTTGCCGCAGGATGTCGTTGTACTCAAGACTCCGTCCTGGTGGAATACCCGTCACACGCTCTGGGTGCTGGGCATTACCGGGGGCGTTCTGCTGGCTGTCTTAGTGTGGGTCGTCGTACTGGGGCGGAGACTGCACGAGCAGATGGCGGTGATTCGCCAGAAGCGGCACAGCAGCGCGGTACTCGAAGAGCGCAACCGGATTGCCCGCGAGCTTCACGACACGCTGGAACAGGAACTGGCCGGGATCACCATGCAACTGGATCTGGCGGTCGATTGCTTTCAGCAAGCACCGGGAGTGGCCCAGCATGCGTTGGAAACAGCGCGCAACATGAGCCGTCACAGCATGGTTGAGGCGCGCCGCTCAGTGTGGGACTTGCGCTGCCAACTGCTGGAGAATGGAGACCTCGTTACTGCGTTGACCCAGATTGTCGAGCCACTCGTCCCGCGCGAGCGGACCAAAGCTGATTTCAAGATCCAAGGCAGCCCTGTGCGCCTCCCTGCGCCAGTCGAGATGAACCTGCTTCGCATTGGTCAGGAAGCCGTTGCCAACGCCGTGAAGCACGGTCGTGCCCGGCATGTTTCCATCGAGTTGCGGTTCGAGCCGGCTTCGGTTTGTCTTACCGTGAGTGATGATGGTGAGGGCTTCGCTGCCGCTCAGCCATCGCCCACGGGACATTTCGGACTCCTCGACATGCGTGAGCGCGCGCAATCGATGGGCAGCCACTTGAGAGTCGAGAGCGAGTCCGGTCACGGAACTCGCATCGCCGTGGAGGTCCCCCTCCATCCCGCAGAAGGGATCGATGAAGAACTCAAAGCCAATTCGTATTCTGGTCGTTGACGATCACTTCATGGTTCGCATGGGGCTCTCTGCGTCTTTGAACGTGGAACCCGACATGGAGGTCGTCGCCGAGGCGGGCAATGGAAAGGCCGCTCTGGAGGCCTACCGCAAATACCGTCCCAGCCTGGTGATGATGGACCTGCGCTTGCCGGGAATGAGCGGTACCGAGTGCACGGCCGCGATCCTTCTCGAATTCCCAGACGCGCGCATTTTGATGCTTTCAACGCATTCCGGGGAAGAAGAAATCTATCGTGCGTTGCAGGCCGGTGCCAAGGGATACATCGTCAAGAGCATCATCCGGGAGGAACTTCTGCGCGCGGTGCGAGAAGTTCATCAGGGCAGACAGTATGTGGATCCGATCGTGGCCTCACATCTGGCCGAGCGCCGATCCCATCGTTCCTTGAGCGCACGCGAAGTGGAAGTGCTGCGCATGGTGGCCAAGGGACTGGGGAACAAGGAGATCGCGTCTGCGCTGAATATCGCGGAAGTGACCGTGAAGTTGCATGTGAGCCACGTCCTCGAGAAGCTCAGCGTGAAAGATCGCACCCAGGCAGCGACGGTCGCACTGCAACGCGGCATTATCTCGCTAGAGTGAAGCAGCGTAATCGTTTACGGTGTTTTAGCTGTACGAAAGTATAATTGACACCCCCTCTGACTTATTTTCTAGTAGTAGGTTCGTATTACCCCTGCGTCCTCAAAATGCTGATATGCGAGGACTAAATCGATTTTTCGAATCCCCCTGTTGCTGTTCTGGGCGCTGAGATTGTTAGTGAGCGCCTGGAGAAAACATGAAGCAGTTGAACCGACGAGCACTTCCTGGAGGCAGTTCCATGACGAACTTGCAGCGATGCGTCCTTCCCGTGTTCCTTGTTTTGGCCAGCGCGGCATGCTTTGCGCAGAGCACCAACTCCGGTGACATTCGCGGTAGCGTAACTGACTCAACTGGGGCGCTGATTCCCGGAGTGACCGTCACCGTTGCCAATGTCGATACGGGCATCTCGAAGGATTTCACCACGAATCAGGACGGTCTCTACGATACATCGTCGATCGTGGTTGGAAGTTACCGGGTCACATTCACCAAGGAAGGCTTTGAGCGATTAGTGCGCGGCCCCATCTCGCTGCAGGTGGGAACGACCACGGTCAACGCCGAGTTGAAGGTTGGTGCCACAACTCAAGAGGTGACAGTCACCACGGACGTACCTCTCCTCAAGACAGAAACGAGCGAGCAGAGCACTACCTTGGAGGCGAAGTCCATGGGGCAACTACCCCAGGTTGCCGGGGGTTCAGGAGTGAGTTGGGAAAACTTCATGATCCTGCTGCCCGGCGCTACCGGCACACCAAACGGAAACCAGGGCTCGTCCAATCCCGGTCAGGAAGTGGCCATCAATGGCAATCTGCCTTACAGCAACATCCTTGCGGACGGAGCGTCCACCACGCTCTCGCATAGTCAGAATGCCAATCCCGCAATTTTTGAGACTGTCTCCGAACTCCAAGTCAGCACCTCGTCGTTTTCGGCGCAGTATGGCATTGGGGGAGCCATCTTCAACCAGATTTCCAAGGGCGGCACGAGCCGGTTCCACGGCGCAGCCTATGACTACTTCCAGAATGATGCGTTAACAGCATACCCTTACGAGTTCGGCACGCCGCGTTCCCAGCTTGGGCCGATTCCGTTCTTGCGCTACAACAACTTCGGCTTCGCTGTCGGCGGCCCGATTCTGAAGAAGAAGATGTTCTTCTACTTCGACTACGACCAGATCGTCGATCATGGCAACAATACTGGTAGGAATACCGTTCCAACTACCGACAACATGGCCGGAAACTTTACCGGCATGAACAACATCTTCGATCCGACTACGCAGACCATTGCGCTTGATGCCGCGAACAATCCTTACCCGGTTCGGCAGAGTTTTGCCAGCGAATATGGCAACGGAAACGCAATCCCTGCGGCTCTGATCGATACGTTAGCGTCGAAATTTCAGCAGTTCTACCCGACCCCGTCAAGCCATATTCCCGGAGGCGCGTTTATTCCACCCTCAGGCACGGACGCAGAGGGAATACCAACCAAGAACTTCTACTCCAGCCAGCAGCAATCCACGCCCTATCGCAAGTTTTTCGGCCGGTTGGATTACGACATTTCGCCCAAGAACCGGCTGAGCATGTCGGACACGCAGAGCGATACTCCGGTCGTCTACGCCAGCCAGGTAACCGCCTGCCCCATCGGTTGCCAGACTGGCGACGTAGACAACAACAACGCCCAGATCACCGACGTGTGGAACATCAGCCCGAGCACCATCAACGAGGCCAGAATGGGGTTCACCAGTCAATTGAACTTCTTTGCCGACCTCGCGCTGAACAAAGGCTACGCCAGCCAGCTAGGTTGGCAGTTTGCCAAGGCGGATGACTTCCCGGCGATCAACCTGGAGGGTTCGTACGATTATGCCTGGATCAATCCCCAGTCAAACTCCATCTACAAGGAGTTCACCTGGGATCCGTCGGACGTCGTGACCATGATCCGCGGAAAACATATCCTCCATTTCGGCGGAGAACTCCTGGCCTACCAGAACAATTCCACGGCCTGGGGCAACACCAACGCTGGTGCGCTGAACTTCTCAGGCCAGTACACGCAGCAATGGGCGCTCGACAGCAGCGGTGTGGCCGCGCCTGTTGCCGGAACGGGCTTGGAGTACGCCGACTTTCTACTCGGCTATGCCAGGAAGTGGACCGCGAGTGTCTCGCCTGAGTACGGTGCGCGCCTGAAGAGCCCTCAGGTTTTCGTTCAGGACGACTGGAAGGTGCGGCCGAACCTTACCCTGAACCTTGGCCTCCGCTACCAGATCAACCATGGCTGGAACGAGGTGAAGAACAATATGTCCAGCTTCGATCCAACCTTGCAAAACTGCTCTCCTGCCCCGTGTAACGGTCCCTTGGGCGCCTATTGGTTCGGTCCCACTCACACCAACGGCCGTACCTCTCTGCAGGCCAATACCTTCAACACATGGCAGCCACGCTTGGGCATGGCATGGGCCATCAATCCCAAGACCACCCTTCGAGGTGGATTCGGCGTTTACTCCTACACCTGGAGCCTGGACACCTACGGCGGAGACAATACGAGTTACGGAATGGGTGCCGCGATTAGTTCGTCCGGAAGCGTCTCCGACCAGACAAACGGCATCACTCCGATCACACAGCTCGACGGCCCCGGCACCATTTTTGGAACGAGCACACCTTTGCCGTACTCGGCGGCTTCCTTTGATCCAACCAGGTTCAACGGTCAAGGCGCCGGCTACATCCAATACCACACGCCCGTCCCCAGGATCCTGCAATGGAACCTCTCGGTTCAGCGCGCACTCTCCACGGATTTGGTAGCCGAGATTTCTTACGTCGCGAGCCACGGATCGAACCTGAGCTTTCCCACCGATCTCAACCAGGTGCCTCAGAATCTCCTGTCGTCGAACGATTCGGGGAGTCGCCCCTATGGGAACTATCAGGGCATCTCGGGCAGCACTAACAATGCCATCTCGAACTACAACTCGCTGCAGGCGTCCATCACCAAGCGCATGACGCACGGTCTAAGCCTCAGCTTCAACTATGTCTGGGCGCATATGCTGGATGACCAGGATTCCGGGGGATGGGGAAGCCACTTCGGTCCGCAGGATTTTCAACTTGCAAACAATCCCGCGGCGAACTACAGCAATTCCAACTTCGATGTCCGCCATGCCTTCAAAGGCTATGCGGTTTATCAATTACCGTTTGGCAGAGGCAAGCAGTTCCTGAACCACAGCAGCTTGCTCGACGTGGCAGTTGGCGGCTGGCAGATCTCCGGTACCGTTGTGCTCCAGACCGGAAATCCATTCACCGTCTACGGGAATCAGAACACCTACGCTCTGGCAGGCACGCAGTATCCAGACCGGAATCCCGGGGTCAGCCTGTACGCACCGCATCGCAGCATTCTCAACTGGTTTAACCCGGCGGCGTTCATCCAGCCGGCCCCTGGAACCTTTGGCAACGTGCCCAGGAACAGCCTGTATGGGCCGGGAATCAACACGTTCAATATGTCCGCTGCCAAGGAGTTTTCGATTCCGTGGAGGGAAGGCATCCAAATCCAGTTCCGCGCCGATGCGCAAAACGTTTTCAATCATCCCGCCTTCGGCACTCCGAACAACACCGGCCTTGGCGGCTCGGCTGGCGTTGGCCAGCCCTACTCGGGCACAAGCCCCATTACCTCGCTAACCGTCTACGGGCGCAACCTGCAGCTTGGGCTGCGTGTGAGCTTCTAGCACCAGACAAGTTGGACGGCATGAAAAGAGACGGCGATTTTCGCCGTCTCTTGCTTTTTGCGTCATACTGATGGTCTACCTCACTATGGGACCTTGGTGGTTCAGAATGATTGCGAAGGTTGGAATTGCCTGTATCGGGTTCGTCCCGTTGCTGGGCGCTGTTTTGTGCCTCTCTCAGACCTCTGGAGACAAGCAGCAGGAGTTTGCTGCGCACATCCAGAAAGCACGGGGCTACCTCGATCAAAAGCAGCCTGCTCTGGCGATTCCCGAGTTTCAGGCCGCGGTGGCCATCGATCCTACTAGTGTGGATGCGCAGGCCAACCTCGGTGTTCTGCTGTTCTTTCAGGGGAAGGCAGCCGAGTCTATTCCCCATTTTCGCGCCGCGCTTGAGGGGCAGCCAGGTCTGGCCAAGATTCAAGGCCTGCTGGGAATGGCTGAGAGCCGCACGCTGGATTTTGCTAATGCTCGTAAGGATATGGAAGCCGCCTTCCCAGCGGTCCAGGACCAGCGTTTTCAGTTGCAACTTGGCCTGGAACTTGTCGGACTCGATACAGAAAGCGGCGATTTAGAGAAGGCCGCCGCCGTCATCGCGCAGTTGCGCAAGGCCGATCCCGAGAATGCGGAGGTGCTCTACGCCGCCTACCGTACGTATTCCGACCTAGCGGGTGAGTCGATGCTCGCGCTGTCGTTGGCTGCGCCGGACTCCGCGCAGATGCACCAGCTGTTGGCTCACGAAGACTCCCGGCAGGGAAATACCAACGGCGGCATTACGCAGTATCGCAAGGCAATCGCCATCAACCCACATCTTCCCGGCATTCATTTCGAATTGGCCGAACTCCTGCATACCTCAACCGACGAGGCCGTGAAGAAAGAGGCTGAACAGGAATATCGCGCGGCGCTGCTGGAGAATCCACAGGATGAGAAGGCGATCCTCAGGCTCGCGGAGCTTGACGCGCAAAAGGGAAATCGAGAGCAGTCGTATCAGGAATACACCAAAGCCGTCGCGCTGCAGCCCGCCGATGCAGATGCCAAGCTTGGGTTGGCGAAGATGCTGATTGAGATGAATCAATCGGACAAGGCGCTGGCGTTGCTCGAAGAGGCCGTCCAACTGGAGCCCACCAATGCCACCGCCCACTACCGCCTGGCGACGCTCTACCGAAAGATGGGGCGCGCGGACGACGCCAAGCGAGAAATGGAGCTGTACAAGAAATTCAAGGAGATGAAAGAGAAGCTGAACGCGCTCTACAAAGAACTGCAGGTTCAGCCCAAGGAGATTCGTGCGGACGAGCCGGAAGAACCGTAGGATCGGAGCGCGAGTCGCGGCAGTTAGGCGGGTGCAGTTGCCTGCGCTTCTCCGATCATGCCTGGCACTTTTCATCGTTTGCCTGAGTGTGGAGGCGATGGCGCAGATGGGAACGTCGACGCCGCTGCCGCCTGCCGAGCGTCAGAAGGCCGAGGCCGAGAGCAAGGCAGCCGGCGCGCTCACCAACTATCCGCATCTGGTCGACATCACGGAATCCACTGGAATTCACTTCGAGCATCTGTCGAGTCCTGAGGCGAAATTCATTGCAGAGTCGATGAGCGGAGGAGTCGCGCTGATCGATTACGACGGCGATGGCTGGCCGGACATTTATTTTACGAACGCGCAGAGCGTGGACATGGCCCTGCACGGCGTTAAAGCTCGCAACGCGTTGTTTCACAACAACCACGACGGGACATTCACCGATGTCACCGACAAGGCAGGTGTGGGCTATCCCTGCTGGGCGATGGGGGCCGTCGTTGGCGATTACAACAACGACGGCTGGCCTGATTTGCTGGTGACCTGTCTGAATGGCGTCGTCCTCTATCGCAACAATGGCGATGGAACATTTACCGATGTGACCAAAGCCGCCGGGCTGGCCGGCGATTCCGGATGGGCGACGGGCGCGGCTTTTGGGGACTACGACGGCGATGGCTGGGCCGATCTTTTTATCTCGCACTATGTGGATTTTCATCTGGATGACCTGCCTGTGTTCGGTTCGGGCAAATCGTGCAAGTATCTGGGACTCGACGTGCAGTGCGGCCCGCGCGGCCTGAAGGGGCTCCCCGACAATCTTTATCACAACAACGGGGACGGAACGTTCACTGACGTCTCGAAGAAGTCTGGCGTCGACGATCCGGAGCGCCGTTATGGCCTGACCGCGATCTGGTCGGACTTCGACAATGACGGGAAGCTCGATCTCTTCGTGACCAATGATGGCCAGGCGAACTATCTCTACCATGGCGACGGTACCGGAAAATTCGAGGACGTTGCCCTCACTTCCGGCGTGGCGGCGAATGAGGATGGATTCGAACAGGCCAACATGGGAGTTGCTTTCGGCGACTATACCCACACCGGGCGCATGTCTCTGTTGCTGTCGCATTTCGACATTGAGTACGCCGCCCTCTATCGCAACGATGGAGGCATGAACTTTACCGATACGTCGATCGCCTCGGGCATTGCCCGGGGCACGCAAGGCTACGTGGGCTGGGGAGACGCTTTCGTCGACTTCGACAACGATGGCTGGCAGGATTTCTTCCTGGTCAACGGGCACGTGTATCCGCAGGTGGACAACGCGCACCGGGCCACCCGCTACCTGGAGCCGAAGTTTCTGTTTATCAATCAACGAAACGGAACCTTCAAAAACGTCAGCCAGGTGGCTGGCGACGCGCTGCAGATCGCGCAGGTGAGCCGCGGGCTTGCGGTGGGCGATCTTTTCAACGATGGAAGGATGGAAGCAGTGGTTGAGAACCTCGTGGGCCAGCCGATGATCCTGCGTCCCGAAGGTGGCCCGCAGAACCACTGGGTCAGCTTGCAACTGGAAGGCGTAAAAAGCAATCGGCTGGCTTTGAACGCGCGTGTTCGAGCCACGGCCGGAGATCTGGTGCAACTCGGCGAAGTCGTCAGCGGAGGAAGCTACCTGTCACAGCACGATCTGCGCATCCACTTTGGACTAGGCAGCCACGAGCGTCTCGATCAGGTTGAGGTGCTGTGGCCGAATGGGAAGAAGGAAACACTGACCAATCTTGCCGCCGATCGATTTTATGTGCTGCGTGAAGGGCAGGGAGTGGTCTCCGGCAAGCCGTCCGAGCATCGCGTGAAGCTTCCTTAATATAGTGAACCCGGCAACCGCAAATCGTCTGCGTGCAGTCCTGCTGTTGGCGCTGTTTGCTGGCGGTGGGGCTGCGGCGCAGAGTTCGCATCCCGCAGAGTCGCCCCTGATGCGACAAGTCCACCAGGCTCTGAGCCTCGCCGAACACGGTGACAAGCAGGGTGCGATGAATCTTGCCCAGAATTTGCTTGCACAGCATCCGGATTTTGCGCCGGCACTCAAGCTGAAGGGCATGTTGCTGGAGGAGGCTGGGCACACGTCCGAAGCGGCGGCCGCCTATGAAGAGGCTTTGAAGTTTGCTCCGAACGATGGAGATCTTCTGCTGAAGGTAGGCATCTCCAAGCTGGCCACGGGACAAAAAGAAGAGGCTCTCAAACTCCTCGAGCACTGCGTGCGGATTCTTCCGGGCGACGGAGACGCACAGTATTATCTTGCCCAGGCTTATCACTTGAATGGGCAGGACGAGTTGGCGCTGCGTGCCATCCGGCTAAGTTTAAAGGCCGAACCAGACAATATTTCGGTGTGGCAGAAGTACGGCGAACTGCTCTGCGGGACGGGCGACTACGCTGCGGGGCTGAAGTGGCTGCTCGAGGCACGGCACTCTGACGCGAAGCTGCCGCGGATTGACTACGACATCGCAGCGGCGGACTACAAACTGATGGATCTTGCCGGTGCCACACAATATGCCGCCCGCGCAGTTCAATCTCAGCCTAACGATGTGACCGCTTTGCAACTCCTGGCTACCACGGATGTGAAACTCGCCAAATGGCAGGAGGCCAAGAGCGCATTCGAACGCGTCCTTGCGTTCAAGGCCGATGATGTCGAAGCGTTGTTGGGGCTTGGTCAATGTGAACTGGAACTGAAGAACTATCCGGCTGCAGTTGATCGATTGCAATCGGTGTTGCGGGTCGACCCCACTCGGCTGCTGGCACATTTCTATCTCTCGCGAGCGTATGCCGCGATGGGCCGGACGGCGGACGCGGAGCACGAGGCGGCGCTGCATCAGTTGATGATGGAACAGAAGACATTCGTTCGCTCAGCGGAAAGCGACGAACGTGAGAGTCCCATCAAAGCGCAGGTTCGCCTATTGCTGCTAGAGCATCGCGAGGCGGATGCGTTGCAGTTGTATCAGGAACACTTCAAGGGAACGGCTGCCACTCCAGGGGATGCGTATATATTTATTGGGAAGCTGTATCTCTTCCTGGGGAATACGGAAGATGGTGTGCGCAGTCTCCATCATGCGCTGGAAATTCAGCCAACCGTTCGTGGAGCTCATACCTATCAGGGAATACTGGCGCTGAAACAGGGTGACCTGAAAGTGGCCGAGAATGAGTTTCAGGCAGAACTCAGAAACGATCCGAATTATCAACTGGCGATTGCGGAGATGGGCGAGGTGCGGTACCACCAGGGGAACTATTCCGAGGCAGCGGAGCTCCTGGCAAAATCCAGAACCATGACTCCCGAGTTGCTCTACATGCTCTGCGATTCTTACTTCCGCACGGGGAAGGTGTCGGATGCCGACTTAACCGCGGAAACGGTTGCGGCGTACGGAAGAAACAATCCTCAGATCACGAGAGACCTGATTGAGCTTCTGCGCCGCAACGGGCAAACCGAGATGGCGCAGCGCTTGTCAGCCAATCTCGCGCAGAAATAAAGATAGGCGCAGCTCATTGCGAGTTCTCGGTCACCGTGAGGACTTGATCTGCTTTAACCTTTTTCAAAACCTGCTTGACGCCGCTGGGCCACGTGAGTTCGATCGTGTCGATGACTCCGGCCGAGCCCAGTCCGAAGTGCACGCGTTTATCGCTGGAAGAGTTATAGCTAACCGCGGTTGTCGCCTGGTTGTACTGGGAGCCGAGAGCTGTTGTTATCTTGACCTTCGTTCCCAGACCGTCGCGGTTGGATTTGACGCCGACCAGTTTCAGAATGATCCAGTGGTGTGCGTTGATGGCGCGATTCATCCATATTTCCGGCAGGCCGTTCAGAACCGTGACGACAACATCGATCTTGCCGTTGTTGTTAAGATCGCCGAAGGCCGCGCCACGGTGCGGAGCCGGAACGGAGAAGGACGCTCCAGCTTTTGAACTCAGATCCTCGAAGGCAAGGCCGCCTTTGTTGCGAAACACTCGATTGGGAAGCGGATAAGGCCGGTGCGCCAGTTCCATGGAATTGTCCAGGATGTCGGAGTTGGCGGTGAACAGGTCCTTGTTCCCGTCGTTGTCGAAATCGAAGACGCCCACTCCCCATGCGGTGGAGCGGCTGGTCAGCGCGCTCAATCCTGCGGTCGCGGTGACATCCTGAAACTGACCATCCCCCAGATTCTTGTAGAGAGGGAAGCCTTCCCCGAACATGGCAGTTTCGAAAATATCCGGCTTTCCGTCGTTGTCGATGTCGCGGAAATCTGCGCCCATGCCGGCGATGGCGTTGCCGAATGCGTTGTAGGCAACCCCGGCCAGCAGCGCGACATTCGTGAAAGTTCCGTCCCGGTTGTTGTGCAGAAGGTAGTTTTCAAAGGTGTCATTCGACACGAAGATGTCGGTGAATCCATCGTTGTCGTAGTCGGCAAGCGCTAAACCCATCCCTTTGCCCACGTATTTGGAAATATGGGACTGTTCAGAGACGTCAGTAAATGTGCCGTCGCCGTTGTTGCGATAAAGAATGTTCGGCGTTCCCAGATAGTCGACTGGCGAGCAGTAAGCCGGAAGCCCTTGCTGCACGCAGGGAGTCGCTGTTTTGACACTATAATTAAGGTAGTTCACGACAAACAGGTCGAGCAGCCCATCGTTGTTGTAGTCGAGCCATCCCGCAGCGACAGACCATGCCTTGCCGAGCTTGGGAACCATACCGCCGACTCCCGCCTTTTCGGTTACGTCGGTGAAGGTGCCGTCTCCATTGTTGTGCAAGAGTTGGTTGCGGTTGACTCCGGTCACGTAAAGATCGACGAAACCATCATTGTCGTAGTCGCCGGCGGCCACTCCCATCGAATACCCGATCCCTTGCAGGCCTGCCTTCTCGGTTACATCGGTGAAGGTGCCGTCACCATTGTTGCGAAAGAGGCGGTTCCAGTAACTTGGGTCGCTCTTCTCCAGTGACGGTATAGCCGCGCCATTAGTAAAGAAGATGTCGAGGAAACCGTCGTTGTTGGAGTCGAAGACAGCGACTCCGCCAGCCATGGTTTCAAACGTGTACCGTTGGGGGCTGACGCTATTCCTGAGCTTGAACTTGATCTTCGATTGTTCGATCACGTTGTCGAATTGGATCGCCGATGCGGTTGGCACGCCAGTGTTCACGGATGCTTTGCCGTCAGCGGCTCGGCGGGGCGTTGTTTGGTGGGGTGCGGACGCTGGGAGTGAAGCGGATAGTGGAGTTTGGGCAAACAGGGGCGGAGCGATGAACAGCAGGCAAAGCGTCAACTGAGCAGCAAGATTCAAGTTGCGGTTCTTCTCGAATCGTCCGCCAGGATGTGCGGCGCAAGGTTCCGCTGTTGCAGATGCTGACGAAAATTGAGTTTCAGGGCGATACAAATCAAAGGCCTGGAATCTAAGGTTAAGGACCGGCGTGAACTTGCCGTTGACGAATCATACAAGCTAGGCCGCCCCGTCTCGCAAGCAATTGGTGTCAGACCATCTTGTCGAAATTCGTGCCACTACTGTTCGATCGACTGCTTGGCCCCGCTAGGTGCGGACGGGTTTTCTGCGTTCGTATGTCCCCAACAGCGTGTGATCTGTTGGTATTGGGTTATGTATTGTGCTGTCCGGTAGTGGACAATTGGTTCCGGCAGTGGACACCGGGCACCTCTCGATGGCGCGGCCGCAAGGGCCTATCTTGCTGTCCATCCATCACTTAGAGCGTTCTGAGGTGTGGAAGGCGAGTTGCCACCGACTAGCTCGATGGATATCGCTCGGCCAGAATTTAGGCGTCAGAAACTACGCCGCCAGATCGTGTTCGCGGCAATCGGCATCGTGGTCATCGCAGCGTTGACAGTGGGCGTCTCGCGACTGAGGCCGGCAGCACCCTCAGTCGAACGCGGAACGGTGTGGACCGACACGGTGAAACATGGGTCGATGCTGCGCCAGGTGCGAGGGCCGGGCTCGCTGATTCCCAGCCAGGAAGCGGTTCGCCAGATCCCCGCTGAAACTGAAGCGACGGTAGTGCGTATCCGCATGCTGCCGGGTTCGCAGGTAAAAGCAGACGACATTCTTCTCGAAATGAGCAATCCCCAGGTGGAACAGGCTGCGGTCGATGCCGAGCTGCAACTGAAGGCGGCAGAAGCCGAGTACCAGAGCTTCAAGGTGAAGCTCGATAGCGACCTGATGACTCAGAAGGCCGGCGCCGCAACCGTGACCGCAGACTACAGTCAGGCACAACGACAGGCGGATACAGACAAGGCTCTTTACGATCTTGGAGTCATTTCAGGGTTGGCCTACAAAGCCTCCAAGGGCAAAGCGGACGAACTCACCACCAGAAATGATTTGGAAGAGCAGAGACTAGTGATCAACAAGAAAGCGATCGAGACTCAACTGGCCCAGGAACAGGCCAAGGTTGACCAGGCGCGAACCCTCGCAGGTCTCAAAAAGAAGCAACTGGAAGCCCTGAAAGTGCGTGCCGGCATTACCGGAGTGCTGGTAGATCTTCCATTGCAGGTCGGGCAACACGTTGCGCCGGGAGCGATGCTTGCAAAAGTGGTCGAGCCAAACCATCTGATGGCGACGTTGAAGATCGCGGAAACTCAGGCGCGGGACGTGCGCGATGGCGAACCAGCGGCAATCGACACGCATAACGGGATCATCAACGGAACGGTGATGCGGGTTGACCCCGCTGTACAAAACGGAACGGTGACCGTCGACGTCAAACTAACAGGCCAATTGCCCGAGGGCGCGCGCCCGGATTTGAGCGTGGACGGGACCATCGATCTGGAACGCCTGGACAACATTCTCTATGTGGGGCGTCCGGCTTTTGGGCAGGAGAACAGCACGATCAGTTTGTTCAAGCTGGATGCGGACGGTAAAGAGGCGATGCGTGTGCCGGTCAAGGTGGGACGCGAATCCGTAAACTCGATTCAGGTATTCGAAGGGCTTCACGAGGGTGACACCGTTATTCTTTCCGACATGTCCCGTTGGGATAAGACGGATCGCATCCGTTTGGAGTAGGGACCGCAATTCAAGAAACGAAATCCAACATATCGAGGCAGAATCCATGACCGAAACAGGACAGCCGTTGATCCAGATTCAGGATCTAACCAAAGTCTTCTACACCGATGAAATTGAAACCCACGCTCTTTCCGGTGTGCACCTCTCGATTGCCAAAGGCGAGTATGTGGCCATGTCGGGACCTTCGGGTTGCGGAAAGTCCACGCTGCTCTCCATCATCGGATTACTCGACACGCCCACGCAGGGACGCTACTCACTGAACAACAAGACAGTTGAAAATCTGGATTTTGCCGAGCGTTCGCGCATCCGCAATCAGGAGATCGGGTTCATCTTTCAGAGTTTCAACCTGATTGGCGATCTCACCGTATATGAGAACGTCGAACTGCCTCTGACCTATCGCCAACGGATGCCTGCGGCCGACCGGAAAGCGCGGGTCATGGAAGCGCTGGAGCGCGTCGGTATGGCGCACCGCGTCCGGCACTATCCTTCGCAGCTTTCCGGCGGTCAACAGCAGCGTGTCGCCGTCGCGCGCGCGCTTGGGGGAAAACCTTCCATCCTGCTGGCGGACGAACCTACTGGAAACCTGGATTCACGAAACGGCGAAGCCGTGATGGAGTTGTTGCAGAACCTGCATCGGGAAGGCGCGACGATCTGCATGGTGACGCACGATCCGCGGTTCGCCAAACACGCGCAACGCGAAGTGCATCTCTTCGACGGCAAAGTAGTGGCGGAAGAAGAGCTGCAGAAACTGATGGCAGACGCGCACGCGTGAACGGCCTGTGAGTAGCCAATGAACAGCCTGGTTCAGAATCTTCGTTATGCGCTGCGCCAGCTGCGCAAGAGCCCCGGGTTCACCGCCGTCGCTGTGTTGACCCTTGCCCTCGGAATCGGTGCGAACACGGCGGTCTTCAGCGTAATGAACTCCGTCTTATCGCGCATGCTTCCGGTGCGCGATCCGGGCCGTCTTTACTACCTGCAGATTGCCACCGGGAACCAGCCGCCAGGCGCAAGTAATACAGGCAACAGTGACACGTCGTTCTCAGAGCCGGTGTTCGAGGCGCTTCGCCAACGCTTAGACGTTTTGGATGACGTGATCGCGTTCGTTCCTCTCGGCATTGGCAAAGTCCCGGTTCGATACGGAGCCATGCCGGAGGAGGCCAACGGCGATGAGGTGAGTGGAAACTTCTTTTCCGGCTTAAGTGCGGGAGTCGCACTTGGTCGGGGTTTTTCTTTCAAGGACGAGAAAGATCACTCACCAGTAACCGTCATCAGTTACGACTATTGGACACGGCGTTTTTCACGGGACCCCGCGGTCCTCGGCGCGACGCTGTTCGTCAAGAATGTGCCTTTCACCATTGTCGGCATTGCTGCGCGCGGGTTTCGGGGAGTCGAAGCGGCCAGTTCAACGGAGTTTTGGATTCCTCTGCAAAGCCGGGCCGAACTGAATGCGTGGGGCACTCCCACAAGCATCAATAGTCTCTATGGAACGCCGCGATGGTGGTGCCTCCCTCTAATGGCGCGGCTCAAGCTGCGTGTCACTCCCGAGCGGGCGCGAATGGCTCTGCAGTCCACGTTCGGCGAAGCGGCCAAGATCGGAGTCGAAACCATTGACCCGAAGCATTGGACGCCGTTGCTGAACTTCGATCCAGCCAAGGGGATTCAGGGCTACAACCAGCAGTTCCGCGAACCAGTGCGGATCTTAATGGGCCTGGTGCTTCTGGTGCTGCTGATTGCCTGTACCAACGTTGCCCTGCTGATCATGGCTCGCAATGAAGCACGGCGACGGGAGTTCAGCCTGCGAATGGCAATTGGAGCAGAAAGAGCGCACCTCTTTCGGCAACTGCTGACAGAGAGTTCGCTCCTGGTTATCGCTGGCGCGGGACTCGGGTGGGCATTCGCTATCTTCGCTACCCGCGCCCTGGCCGATTGGTCCAGAATCGAGACTGGCCTTGACCCTGACCGTAACGTTTTGTTCTTTACTCTCGCCATTTCAGTGATCAGCGCTCTTGCTTTCAGCGTTGCTCCGCTGTGGGCTGCATTGCGGATTCCGGTTTCGGGTGTGCTGCGGGCTACTGCAACCAATATCACTCAGGACCGGCGCCGTGCTCTGGGCGGCAGAGTGCTTATGGCGTCGCAGGTGGCGATTTGCCTGTTGCTCCTGGTTGCTGCCGGGCTTCTGATTCGGACTCTTCGCAAATACGAAACCCAGGACCTGGGAATGCGTGCGGACGGGCTGCTGGTTTTTGGAATTACGCCGCAGCGTTCGCAGAGTGCCCAGGAGACTCTGGCGTTTTATCGCACTCTGCTCGACCGCATTCACTCTTTACCGGGCGTGGAATCCGCGACGGTCATGGACAATCGGCTCGGCTCGGGTTGGAGCAACAACAATGACGACCCAGTCGACGGAGTCAGCCTCGCGGCGAAATTTGGTCCGCAGTCAATCGTGCGGAGCAACAATGTTGGTCCTGGTTACTTCCATGTCCTTGGAGTCCCAATTCTCGAAGGCCGGGACCTCGCCGACACCGACACTCCGACCTCTCTTCCGGTCGTAGTAGTGAATGAAACGTTTGTGAAGCGGTTTCTACCAAATACGAATCCGCTGGGCCACAAGGTTCGCGACAACCGAACGATCGTGGGCGTCGTGAAGGACAGTCGATATACGCGCGTCGATGAGACGCCGATGCCGATGGCCTACTACGCTGCGTTCCAAGGTCTCAATGTCGGGGACACGCTGCATGTCGAGGTGAGGGTGAATGGCGAACCGATGAGCGTTCTCCCCTCAATCCGGCAGTTGGTTCACGACATGGAGCCCAACGTGCCGCTGGAGAAGCCCATCACACAGCGTGCGCAGTTTGAGGAATCGTACGCGGAGCCGACTATGTTCGCACGACTGGGCGGATTCTTCGGCGGGCTGGCTGCGCTGCTGGTTGCGACCGGGCTCTACGGCACCTTGTCGTATCGAACCAATCGGCGCACAACCGAAATTGGAACACGCATGGCACTCGGAGCGCCACGGGGCCGGGTGCTCTGGATGATCATGCGGGAGAGCCTGATGATCAGCTGTGCCGGCGCGGCGGCCGGGTTCGTCCTCGCATTCTTCTGCGTCCGTCTTCTGAAGTCTATGCTCTACCAGTTGTCGCCACTCGATCCTGTTAGCTTCGGGCTTGCGACATGTTGTGTTGTGAGCGTTGGATGCATTGCCGCGTTTCTTCCTTCGTGGCGGGCAGCGAGAGTCGATCCGATGGTGGCCCTGAGGTACGAGTAGTGGGAGGCGAACGATGAACGGGTTGCTGCAAGACCTTCGCTACGCGGTGCGGCAGTTGCGCAAGAGCCCGGGGTTCACAGGTGTGGCCGTGCTGACTATCGCGCTGGGGATTGGTGTAAATGTTGCCACTTTCAGTTTCGTGGACGAACTGTGGTTGCATCCGATGCCGGTACGAGATGCGAACCGTCTAGTGCGCATCTTTACCAGCAATCCCAGCAGCCAGGGGGAAATCGAACGCGGCTACAGTTCATACCCTGACTTTCTGGACCTGCGCGCCAATTCCAGGACACTTGCGGGAGTGGCGGCTCTCGACAAGCGGGGGGCGCAGGTGGATGACGGCGTGCAGAACAGGTTGGTGTCAGCGGCTGTGGTCTCGGAGAATTTCTTTGAGGTGCTCGAAGCCTCGCCCGCCCTCGGGCGGACGTTCACGGAAAAGGAATTTCAGAATTCGCAAGGACCGTCGGTTGTGCTTAGTTACCCATTCTGGCGGCGACAGTTCAATGGCGATACAGCACTTCCGGGACGAACGATCATCGTCGACAACCAGCCAGTGACCGTACTGGGTGTTCTGCCGCGAGGGTTCCGAGGTTCAGAGGCGCTCGTGGTTCCAGACCTCTGGATTCCCATGCCGACATGGCAGCAACTCACGGGTGAGCGCGAAAAGCAGACCATCCGGGGATCGCGCGAATACGAACTGTTCGGGCGATTGCGTGAGGGCGTCATTCTGCAACAAGCCAAAGCAGAATTGAGGACAGTTGCTGCCGCATTGGCCAGATCTTATCCGGAGTCGGATGCCGGACGCAGAATGACGATCGTTGCAGAAGATGAGACGCGAGGTGGAGTCGCGAACATCGGCTTGGCACTGCTGGGGATAGCGGTATTGGTGCTGTTGGTCGCGTGCGCCAACGTGGCCGGTCTCTTGATTGCGCGCGGGGAGTATCGGCGGAAGGAGATTGCAACGCGGTTGGCTTTGGGCGCTTCGCGAGGAAAGGTCGTTCGCCAGTTACTCGCCGAGACCGCCTTGCTGGCAACGGTGGCCACGGTAACAGCATTGTTTTTCGGAAGAGTTGTGGTCAATAAACTCCCTACCTTGTTGCCGCAGACTAGCTTTCCCATCTTCGTAGACGCTCATCTGAACTCGCGGGCTCTGATATTTGCTCTGGCGACGGCGACCGCCTCCTTGTTCCTTTTCGGGTTGGTTCCGGCACTACAGGCCACAAACGTCGGCCCAGCCGCGATGCTCAAGCAATCCGGCGCAGGAACCGGAACCGGACGCCGGAGATTGAGAAGCGCTCTTATCGTCACGCAGGTTGCGTTGTCGCTGGTGATGGTTGTGTGCAGCGGTCTGCTGGCACGGTCGGTAATAAAGGCGCTGGCTCTCGATCCCGGCTTCAACGCTCATCAGAACATGCTCATCATGGAGTTGGTGCCGGACTTCGGTACGAAGAGCGAAGAAGGCAGTAAGGCATTCGTGCGCGAGGCGCGCCGAAGGCTGCAGGCGCTACCGGGAGTGAGTGCGACTACTACCGCGATGCGGTTTCCCTTCGGGATGAGTGGCGGCGGTGCGACACGCAAAGTATTTCTTGGGAACCTGGCAAGCGCAGCCGCTGAAGGCGCCACCATCAATTTCGTCCCTGTGGGGGAAGGGTACTTTTCAGTATTGGGTACCCGACTCGTGCGTGGCCGCGCCATCGAGCAGCACGACTTGGATGTGAATGCCCAGGTCATGGTGGTGAATCAAGCCATGGCAAACCGTTTCTGGCCCAATGGAAACCCCGTGGGACGACGACTTCGCCTGGGCCGGTCAGACGGAGATGAGTACGAAGTAATCGGAGTCGCGGAAGACGGGAAATACAACGATGTGCGAGAAGACCGGATGCCCTACTTGTTTCTGCCCATGAAGAGCGACGAATACGGCGAACTGGCGATGGCAGTGAAAACCAGCGTCGATCCGGAGGCACTGGCCCCTGCGGTGCGAAGAGTACTGCGCGAACTCAACCGCGGAGTGCCCATTATTTCTCTCGTGACGTTGCGAGAGCACATGCGGGAGGCGCTCTACGAAGAGCGAGTCATGGCGGGACTAATTGGCGTGATGGCCGGATTGGGCCTTCTGCTGGCGGCGGTCGGGATCTATGGACTGATGGCCTTTCTGGTGGGGCGGCGCATCCCGGAGATCGGAGTCCGAATGGCCTTGGGAGCACAGCGCGGAGGAATTTTCCGGCTGGTGATCGGACAGGCTCTGCGGCTTACAGCAATCGGCACGGTAATTGGTATAGCGGGCGCCATTGCGGCGGCGCAAGCGGTGCGTAGCTTGCTGTTTGGAGTCGCGCCAGCGGACGTATTCACGATTGCGATTGCGGTTGCCGTGCTGGCGGTGGTCGCATTTACAGCAGCGGCGGTGCCTGCACTGGGTGCGGCCAAAGTCGATCCCATGGTGGCCCTGAGGTACGAGTAGTGGGAGGTGAACGATGAACGGGTTGCTGCAAGACCTTCGCTATGCGGTACGGCAGTTGCGCAAAAGCCCGGCCTTTTTCTCGGTCGTCGTGTTAACTCTTGGACTTGGCATTGGAGCCAACACTGCCATTTTCAGTATGGTGGATCGGCTGGTCCTGCGGTCTTTGCCGATCAAGGATCCGCAGCAGATGCACTTTCTGGCTTTTAGCCGGCCGGGCGCAAATTCCGAAATTCAATTCTCGTATCCCGAGTTTGCGGAAATTCAGAAGCAAACTACGGATGTTTTTTCGGGTATAACGCCATTCATTTTCGGCGGCTTGGCGGGGGAGCAGAACTCGCAGAGTGGACTAACCGCAGACGGTACAACCAAAAGCGTTCAGGCGGCTTACGTGGGCGGAGATTTCTTCTCACTGCTGGGCATTGCGCCGGCCGCGGGCCGTTTCATTTTGAGCACGGAAGGGAAGGCCGCCGGCGCGGACCCGGTCGTCGTTCTGAGTTACAACTATTGGCAGACTCGTTTTGCCGGTGACCCCGCGATCGTCGGGAAAGCCGTTTCAATCAACGGTCATCCAGTCACGGTCGTCGGAGTTGCGCCGAAGGCGTTTTTTGGGCCGACTCCCATCCTTGAGATCCAGGCTTATCTTCCGCTGAGCATGTTCCTGATCGAGAGAGGCGTTGCGGGTGACTTTCTGTCTAATCCCAGCACGCGTAGCATGCTCGCCCTTGCGCGAGTAAAGCCCGGGGCGAATTCGAAACAAGTCCAGTCCGAACTCGCCGTCGTGGGTCAGCGTCTGCTGAAGAAATATCCCAGAGATCGCGGAATTGGCGAATTGCAGGCCAATCCCTTGCGGCCCCCCGGAATCATGAGCGGGACGACGAATCCTTTTCCCAAGCTGGCAGCCCTGTTTCTGACACTAGCTGCCCTGGTGCTGGTCCTGGCCTGCGTGAACGTCGCGAACCTTTTCCTTGTTCGCGCGGCCGCGCGCCAGCGCGAGATGGCGGTGCGTGCCGTACTGGGCGCCGGAAGTGGCCGATTAGTACGCCAACTGCTTACGGAGAGTCTGCTTGTGGCGGCGCTCAGCTGCGGTGTTGGAGTTCTGCTTGGCTTGAGTGGTGCACGTCTATTCGGTTCTTTGTCCCTTCAGACTGAGTTGCCGGTCGTCTTTGATTTCGAGTTCAACTGGCGCGTGTTCGCGTATGCCTTCGCAGTCGCGGCGGCAACCGCGGCGTTCGTTGTAGTCGTGCCTGCGGCCCGCATCCGGCATGGCAACTTGCGCGAAGTGTTGCACGAAGGCGGACGCACATCGACCGCTGGACGCCAGCGTTTGCGCGATGTCCTCGTTGCCGTCCAGGTTGGAGGGTCGCTGACTTTGCTGATCGTTGCAGGACTATTTGTCCGCAGTCTTCGCGGTGTCCAGACCAGCGATTTGGGGTTTGATCCCCAGCATGTCCTCAATTTGACGCTCGACCCGAACGAGATCGGCTACACGGAGGCGCAGGGCCGAGCTTTCTATCGCGCGATGCTGGAACGCGCACTCGCTCTGCCCGGAGTACAGTCGGCCAGCCTTGCGTCGGTGGTTCCGCTGAGCGACTCCGTCCAGGGCAGCGACTTGGTGATTCCCGGATACGCAACCTCTGCAAACCAGGAAGCACCTCACGCCGAAGACAATGCTGTGTCTTCGGACTACTTCAGCACCATGCATATCGCGCTGAAACGCGGCCGTGATTTCACCGACGCGGACAACGAAAACGCGCCCCACGTTGCCGTGATCAACCAGGCGATGGCGGAACGCTTTTGGCCGCGTCAAGATCCGCTGGGAAGGTCTTTTACGCTGACTTCTGATCCAAAGCATCCCGTGACGATCGTTGGCGTCGTGCAAAACAGCCGAATGAACCAACTCTATGGGGAATTCGAACCGATCTTCTATCTGCCGGCGGCGCAGAGTTACGTGTCGACTGAGACGCTGCAAATACGCTCGGAACGGAGCGCGCAGGACATGGTCGCCGAAGTGCGAGCAATCGCACAGTCGCTGGCGCCGGCGATTCCAGTCTATGGCGTACGCACGATGACGGAAGCCCTTCACGGCGGCAATGGATTGCTGTTCTTCGAAGTCGGGGCGAGTTTGGCCGCTGCGTTGGGATTGCTGGGGCTGATTCTCGCAGTGGTGGGTGTGTACGGACTGATGTCGTACGCCGTCAGCCAGCGCACGCAAGAGATTGGTGTGCGAATGGCGCTGGGGGCTCAGCGTCGCGACATTCTCAGGATGATCGGACGGCAGGGCGCAGTGATTGTCGCATCGGGCTTGACCGTTGGCTTGCTCGCCGCGCTCGCCGCGGGACGTCTGGTCAGCGATTTTCTCGTCGGCATTACGCCTAGCGACCCAGTTACCTACGTGGGAGTTTCGCTGTTGCTGGCCTTCATCGCGTGCGTGGCTACCTATATTCCTACGCGTCGGGCGACCAAGATCGATCCCATGGTAGCGCTGAGATACGAATAGGAGCTTCTGATGAATTGGGTTTTTCACGACGTCCGTTATGCCGTGCGACAGCTTCTCAAGAGCCCCGGCTTCACCGCGGTTGCGGTTGTCACGCTGGCTCTAGGGATTGGCGCGAACACGGCGATCTTCAGCGTGGTCAACGGAGTTCTGCTGCGGCCGCTGGCGTTCAGGGATCTCGGCCGCCTCGTCCGCATCTGGCATGTTCCACCTCCGAAGAGCTTCCCCGGAATGACATTGCTCTCAGTGTCGGCGGCGAATTATAGAGACTGGGAAAACCAGAACCATGTATTCGACAGCATGGCTATCATGGCGTACCACGGCTTCGCGATGACGGGTGGCGACAAGCCCGAACAAGTGGCCGCCTGCGCGGTTTCTTCGGGGTTCTTCTCGACTCTGGGTGTTTCGCCCATGCTGGGTCGCGTGTTTTCTCCCGACGAGGATCAGGTAGGCCACGCGCACGTTTTAGTTCTCAGTCACCGCATGTGGCAAGAGCATTTTGGGTCGAATCCTGACATCGTAGGTCACAACGTCAATCTGGATGGCGAAGCCTACCTCGTAGCTGGGGTCATGCCGGCAAGCTTCCGGTTTCCTGACTTTGCCCAGGCGTGGACGCCGATGGCTTGGACCGATAAAGAACGCGCGGTGCGTGGAGAGCATCACTATATGGTCATCGCACGGCTCAAGCCCGGACTTGAATTGCAACAGGCCAAGGCTGAGATGAACACCATCTCAGACCGCTTGCAGCAACTCTATCCCGATGACGACAAGGGATGGGGTGCGACAGTCCTGCCATTGCATGACGATATGGTGAGCGACGTTCGCACTCCCCTGCTCGTGCTGCTCGGAGCCGTTGCCTTCGTCCTGCTGATTGCCTGTGTGAACGTGGCCAACCTGGCACTTGCAAAAACCTTCAGCCGCCAGAAGGAGATCGCGATTCGCACGGCGTTGGGTGCGAGCTGGCCGCGAGTGCTCCGCCAACTCCTCACCGAGACTGTACTCCTGGCACTCGCGGGCGGGGCCCTTGGCCTGTCCTGCGCTCATTTTGGAATCCGGCTGATTGTGGTTTTTCTGGGGGACAAATTGCCGGGTTTCACGGAGATCACGCTGGACTCGCAGGTCCTTGCTTTCACAGCCGTGATTTCCGTACTCAACGGCGTTATTGCGGGAGTGCTGCCGGCCGTGCGTCTGGCGCGGGGCAACGTGAGTCAGGTGCTCAAACAGGGACTGGGGCGAACCGATGCGGATTCCGGCGGACATCGCACCCGCAGCATTCTGGTTGTGTCGGAGGTCGCCCTCTCACTCATGCTGCTAGTTGGCGCGGGGCTGATGATCCGCAGCTTTCAAAAACTCCAAAGCGTGAATCCGGGTTTTGATGCACGCAATGTTCTGACCATGAACGCAATGGTGTCCCGGGCAAAATTTGCTTCTCCAGCGCAGCAGTTCAATTTTTTCGAGCGCGTGCTGCAGCGGATACGAACCCTGCCCGGGGTTGAATCTGCCGGCGTGATCGATGACATTCCCCTGGACAATGGCGGTTCCCATCAACCCATTGCGATCGAAGGGCGCCCAGTTGTCCCGATGTCGGAACAGCCGGAGGTCGACGTGCGTCTCATCAGCCCGGGTTACATGAGCGCGCTGCATGTCCCGATTCTGCGAGGACGGGATATTAGCGACGCGGACACTGCGGGCAGGCCGGACGTCATCCTGATCAGCGAATCCATGGCCCGGCAGTTCTGGCCTGGCGAGGATCCCATCGGCAAGCGCCTTACGCTGCCGTTTTTTCCTGGCGCACTTCGCGAAGTAGTTGGAGTTGTTGGCGACGTCAAGCTCGACAGTCTGGATCAGACCCGCCCGAACGCGGCTCTATATTTTCCTCTCGACCAGATTTCCCCCTCATCGAACGGCGGATGGAGCTCATTTCCGATGACGCTGGTCGTCCGCTCGGCCTCTGGTTCTGCAGGCATGGTATCGCCCGTGGCGAACGGGGTGCATGACGTCGATCCGAATATTCCTTTGCGCGACATCTTCACGATGGACGATCTGGTCGCGAGCTCCGTCTCCCAGCAACGGTTCAACATGCTGCTGCTCGGTGCATTCGCCGGGCTCGCCCTGTTGCTGGCGGCCGTGGGTATCTACAGTGTGCTGTCGTACAGCGTCAAGCGGAGCGTACGGGAAATCGGAATCCGCTTGGCTCTGGGTGCCCGCTTCGGCGACGAATTGCGCAGAGTTGTCTTCGAAGGTATGAAGCCGACTTTACTTGGAGTCGCCATCGGCGCGGCCGGCGCGCTGTTGCTAGGGCGTGTCCTGTCGAGCCTCGTCTTTGAGGTAAGGCCCACTGATCCCGTTACGTTTGTTTCGGTGATCGCGTTGCTGGCGGTGATCGCTTTGTTAGCCAGCCTTATTCCGGCTTATCGGGCAACCAGGGTCGATCCGATGGTGGCGTTGAGGTACGAGTGAGAGGGAATCTCATGAACGGTTTTCTGCAGGATTTCCGCTACGCACTGCGCCAGCTCCGCAAGAGCCCTGGCTTCGCGCTCACGGCGGTCGTGGTGCTGACTCTGGGGATGTGCGCCAGCTTGTCCATTTTTGCTTTTGTGGACGCCGCACTGATCAAGCCGTTGCCCTACCCGAATCCCAACCGCCTGGTCTTCGTGACGGAAAGTGTTCCGATGATTCCGCTCGCGAACCTTTCCTATCCGGACTACCTGGATTGGAAAAGACTCAACCAGGTCTTCAGTTCGATGGATGTGTACAACGGGACTGGGTATCTGCTTCGTACGCCCGCCGGTACCGAGCCTGTGCGGGGAATTCGCGTGAGTGACGGGTTCTTTCGCACCTTGGGTGTCTCTCCCGGGCTTGGGCGCGATTTTTATGCAGGAGAGGATCTACCCTCCGCGCCCAAGACCGTGATTCTGAGCTATGCCACCTGGCAGAAACGATTTGGTGGACGGAAAGATGTAGTCGGAGAAGTCGTTTCCCTCAGCGGCACGCCTTACGCCATCGTCGGAGTGTTGCCGCAGAGCTTTCAGTTTGCGCCCAGCGCAAATTCGGAATTCTGGACGACGCTGCATGCATCCGACTCGTGCTCCATCCGGCGAAGCTGCCACGGCCTGACGGGGATCGGGCGGCTCAAGGATGGAGTCTCCGTCGAGATGGCCCTGGCCAACATGAAAGCGATCGCGGGTCAATTGGAGCTGCAGTACCCCAAAGACAACCGCGGCCAGGGGGCAACCGTGTTGCCGCTCTCTGAGGTCATTGTTAAAGATATCCGCCCCATTTTGCTCGCGTTGCTTGGGGGGGCGGGATTGCTGCTGGTGATCGCGTGCGTGAATGTGTCGAGCTTGCTATTGGTTCGCTCGGAAAGCCGCAGGCGTGAGATCGCGGTTCGAGGCGCGCTCGGTGCCTCGCGAGGAAGGCTGGTTCGCCAATTCATAACCGAGGGACTGGTGCTGATGGCGGTGGGCAGCTTGTTGGGTATAGCCGCCGCGGATGGCGCGATGCAGATCCTTACCCGGCTGATCTCTAAAGACATGATGACGGGTATGCCGTATCTCAGCGGGCTGGGCCTGAACTCCCACGTACTGGTATTTGCTTGCAGCATCTTCTTTTTAGCAGCAACTCTCTTGTCTTTGCCGCCTATCGTTCGCTTGCCGCTCAACAAAATGCGAGAGGGGCTGACGGAAGGCGGCCGTGGTTACGCCGGGACGTTGTGGCGCCGTTTCGGCACAAATCTGGTCGTCGTCGAACTCGCGATTGCCGTTGTTCTGCTGGTGAGTGCTGGATTGCTGGGTAAGAGTTTCTATCGCTTGCTCCATGTGGAGATCGGATTCCGGGCCGACCATCTCGCCACGGTGCAGGTTGCTTTATCGGATGTGACCTACGCGAAGGACGAGCAAGTGGTCGCCGTTCAGAAGCAGATCATCAGCCGCGTTTCAAGCCTGCCGGGAGTTCAGTCGGCGGGCATCTCCAGCGGGTTGCCCATCAGCTTTAACGGCAACACCGACTGGATCCGTTTTGTGGGGCGTCCGTACAACGGAGAACACAATGAAGTGAACCAGCGGGATGTGAGTTCCGAATTCTTCTCTACGATTCGGGCCAAGCTATTGCGAGGCCGCTACTTTACAGAGGCCGACGATGCGACGAAGCCTCTCGTTGTCATCATCAACCAGACTCTGGCCAGGAAGTACTTTCCCGGGGAAGATCCTATCGGTAAGAGAATCGGCGACACCGAATTGACGCCGAAGTCGATTAAGGAAATTGTCGGCGTCGTCGAAGACGTGAAAGATGGCTCGCTGGATTCCGAGATCTGGCCGGCCGTCTACTATCCGTTCAACCAGGATGGCGACACTTATTTCTCCGTCGTCGTTCGCACGTCGCAGGCCGAGCAATCTGTGCTGCCAGCGCTGGTCGCCGCCATCCGGGAGATCGATCCCGCATTGGCACGATGAATGAGACCACCATGGTCGCCAGAATCAACGATTCACCCAGCGCGTATCTCCACCGTTCCTCTGCCTGGCTCGTGGGCGGCTTCGCCACATTAGCGTTGCTGCTGGGCGTCGTCGGTCTCTACGGCGTGATTGCGTACTCGGTGAGCCAGAGAACTCGAGAGATCGGCGTTCGCATGGCCCTCGGCGCTCAGCGCAGTTCGGTGTATCAGCTCATTTTGAAAGAGGCGGGCTGGCTAGTGACAACTGGAATTGGGGCCGGCCTGATGTGTTCGATCGCTGCTGCAAACCTGATCCGCGGTCTGCTGTTTGGAGTTCGATCGTGGGACGCAGCAACGCTTGCTGCGGTTTCTGCAGTGCTGGCGACGTCGGCGATGCTTGCGAGCTACATTCCCGCACGAAGGGCAGCGCGAGTTGATCCCATGGTTGCATTGCGCTACGAGTAGGAGACTCATGAAAACACTACGGCAGAACGCTCGCTACGGTATTCGATTGCTGCGCAAGAACCCCGGCTTCACCCTGATTGCCGCGCTCACACTTGCGCTGGGCATTGGCGCAAACACCGCGATCTTCAGCGTCATCTACGCTGTGCTGCTGGCTCCCATGCCGTATCCCAATCCTGATCAGCTGGTGATGGTGTGGTCCAAGGTCCAGGGCGGCAACAACGTAGTCTCGGCGGGCGATTTTCTCGACTGGAAGCAGCAGAACAAGACCCTCACGGACATAAACGCCTGGACCGGAGCTAGCTACAACTTCGCTACCCCCGCGCAACCGGAACAGATCAGCGGAAATGCGGATACGCCGGGATTTTTCAGCATGACAGGAAACTCTTTTCTGATGGGACGGGATTTTCTCCCAGAAGAGGGAGTGCCCGGCAAGGACCACGAGGTCATCCTCACCCATCGGCTTTGGGAGCATCTCGGTGCCGACCGCAATATCATTGGCAAGCCGATCCAAATGAACAGCGAGCCGTACACGGTGGTGGGAGTTCTCGCAGCTGGCCAGACTGACCGGCTCGATGCCCAATTCGCCGTCCCCCTTGCTTTCAAGCCGGATCAGATCAACCACGATTTTCATTGGCTGCTGGTCATGGCCCGCATGAAGCCGGGCGTCCCGTTGTCCCAGGCACAGGCCGACATGGAAGTGGTGACCAACCGCATTGCACAAGATCACCCGCAAAGCAACAAGGGCTGGGACGCCAGCGTGGAAGAGCTTCACAACGATTTTTTCCCGAAGGAGGCAAAGCAAACGCTCTGGCTGTTGATGGGAGGGGTTGGCTTTATCCTCCTCATTGCCTGCGGCAACGTTGCCAACCTTGTGCTCGCCAGGGGGACAACGCGGCTGAAAGAGCTGGCCGTGCGCACTTCGCTGGGCGCGACCCGATGGCACGTGTTCAGCCAGCTCCTCACGGAGAGCCTGGTATTGGCGGTACTTGGCGGCGTGCTCGGGATTGGGCTAGGCGCGGCGATCATCAAGATCATGATGGCGAAGATGCCGCCGTTCACTCTTCCTTCCGAGGCAGATGTGGCGCTGAATATCCCAGTTCTGCTATTTACCCTGTTGACTACGACGATCGCCGGTATGCTGTTCGGTTGCGTTCCGGCGTGGCAGGCCTCGCGCGTCGATCCCAATGACACGCTGAAAGAGGGCGGACGCTCGGGCACCAGCGCCGGAAAGCATCGGCTTCGGAGATCTCTCGTCGTCGGGGAGTTTGCTCTAGCACTGACCTTGCTGGCCGGTGCGGGTCTTGCCATCCACAGCTTCTGGAACCTGGCACGAGTCGATCCCGGTTTCCGCACCGATCACATTCTGACGTTCAGCCTTCCTGTGCCGGAGAAGCGACTCACGCAACCCGAGCAGATCGTTGCGTATTACAAGCAACTCGTGGAGAAGATTGAGTCGCTGCCGGGAGTGATCCGGGCCGAAGCTGGCACTGGCATGCCTCTGCAAGGCACGAACTTCGGAATGCCATTCACCATCGTGGGCAAGCCCGTCGCAGATCCGTCTGCTCGTCCCGGTGCCGGATTCCAGATGGTCACACCCGGATTCTTCCAGACCTTCGCCATCCAGATGGCGAAGGGCCGGGCGTTCACCGATCAGGACACTGCCAGCAGCGTGCCAGTCGCGATCGTGAATGAGACTTTCGTCAACCGCTATCTTTCCGGAGTGGATCCTCTAACCCAGCGCATCTTAGTCGAGCAACTGATTCCGGGCGTGACCAAGCTGGGACCGCCGCTGGAGTGGCAGATCATCGGGGTGTATCGCAATACTCATAACGGCGGCATTCGCAGCACTGGTTTTCCGGAGATTGATGTCCCTTTCGCGCAGAGTCCATGGCCGCAAGCTTCCATGGCAGTGCGAACCACCGGCGATCCGGCGCAGATGACGAAGAGCATCGCCGGCGCGGTGCACTCCGTCGACTCTGACCTGGCCTTGGCCAATGTAAGGACCATGGACCAGATCGTCAGCGAGTCTTTAGTGGGAGATCGGTTCACGACTGCGCTCTACATCAGCTTTGCAACTGTGGCACTGGTGCTGGCCGCCATCGGCATCTACGGGGTCATGGCCTTCGCCGTGGCTCAGCGCACTCACGAAATCGGATTGCGCATGGCGTTGGGCGCGAGCCAGGATCACGTGCTCGGCCTGATTCTGAAAGAGGGCATTATTCTGGCTGCCATCGGCCTGGGCTTGGGGCTCGTTGGGGCCTGCTTTGTAGGCCGTGCTATGCGCGGACTGTTGTACGGAGTAGGCACGATTGATCTAGCAGCGTTCAGTGCGGTCGCGGTCACGCTGTTCATGGCTGCTCTCCTCGCATGTTACTTGCCCGCGAACAAGGCAGCGAAGGTCGATCCCATGGTGGCGCTGCGCTACGAGTAGGAGATAAGACACATGATGACTGGATTCACACAAGACGTTCGGTACGCGTTGCGGCAGCTGGCCAAAGCGCCGGGCTTCGCCGCGGTCGCAATCGTTACGCTTGCGCTCGGCATCGGTGCCAACACCGCGATCTTCAGCTTGCTCGACCAAGCGCTATTGCGAACTCTTCCCGTGAAGGACGCAGATCGCCTCGTGATTCTGCAATCTCTGGGCAGTTTCAACGGACACACCAGTTCCCGTATCGGTGGAGGAGATTTTTCGTTCTCGTATCCCATGTATCGCGATCTTCGCGACGGCAAGTCGGTGTTCAGCGGACTCATCGCCACCGACAAGGTATCGGTGGGGGTGCAGTGGCACAACCAGCCTGAACTGGTCGACGGCGAATTGGTTTCGGGGAACTACTTTAACGTGCTGGGCGTGCGGCCTGCCCTGGGCCGTCTCTTGGTCGCATCCGATGACGTGGTGCCTGATGCGAATCCGGTAGCGGTCTTGAGCTTCAGTTACTGGCAACGCCGCTTTGGCGCGGATCCGGCGGTCGTGAATCAGAGCGTTCTGGTCAACGGCCGTCCCTTCACCGTCCTCGGAGTAACGCCGCCCGGCTTTCACAGTGTTGTCATGGGCGACACGCCTGATGTGTTTGTGCCCATGACGATGAAAGTGGAGATCAAGCCCGAGGTTAGTGACCTTCTGCTTCGTACCTCACGCTGGCTTAACATCATCGGAAAGCTCAAGCCCGGACTCACTCGCGAGCAGGCGGAAGCCGGCATCAATCCGCTCTGGTACTCCATTCGTGCCGAAGAGTTGAAACAGCGTGGACACAGTTCGGAGCACTTCAAAGAGAGTTTCCTGACCAAGTCGCACCTGTTCGTTCGCGACGGAGCCAAAGGATTCTCTCCTCTGCGCGCCGACGTGCAAGAGCCGCTGGTGATCATCATGGGCATGGTCGGGCTGGTGGTGCTGATGGCTTGCGCCAACGTAGGCAGCCTGTTGCTGGTTCGGGCCGCCGGACGCATTCGCGAAATGTCTGTCCGCTACGCCTTGGGGGCCAAGCGTGCCCGCGTGGTGCAGCAGTTACTGGTGGAAGGATTGTTGCTCGGCCTGGCGGGAGGTGCGCTCGGGATCCTGATTGCGCCCCGCATTTCGTCGTGGCTGATCAATATGATCTGGAGCCGCACGGCTGGCGATTTGCCATTTTCGTCGCATCCGGATCTGCGGATCTTGTTCTTCAATTTTTCCCTGGCACTGCTGGTGAGCCTGATTTTTAGTCTCGCTCCTGCGGTGCAGTTCTGGCGTCCGAATCTGGCGCCCGCGCTCAAGCAGCAGGCGATGACGGCTGGGGGCGGCCCACTGTGTTTCCGGCGCATTTCGGTGGCGGTCCAAATCGGATTGAGCATTCTCGTGCTGGTCGGCGCGGGCCTGTTCGTGCGTACACTACACAATCTCAAATCGCTGAATGTTGGTTTTGAAACCGACCATCTTGTCACGTTCGGTGTGCAGGCGACGCTTGCAGGATATCGACCCGATCAAACTCGCGATCTCGATGCACGAGTGCTGCAAACATTGGCGACGCTTTCGGGAGTGCGATCCGCAGCAGGTACGACCGATCGAGAACTGGCGGACACCAACACCTCGAACAACATCACCCTTGCCGGATACACGGAAAAAGAGAATGAGGACATGAATGTGGAATCACCCCGCGTCAGTCCTGGCTACTTCTCGACGATGGGGATGCCACTGGTCGCGGGTCGCGAATTTACCGACCAGGATCGTGACGCCACCCATAAGGTCGCAGTGGTGAACGAGAGCTTCGCCCGCCACTATTTTGGAGAACCGCAGTTGGCGATCGGCCACTATTACGGCAAGGGCGGAGGTCAGGTTGCAATCGACACTGAAATCATCGGAGTCGTGAAGGATGCAAAGCATACTGGTGTTCGCCAGGAGATCACGCGCACCACGTTTACTCCGTACCTTCAGGAGCCGAATCCAGGCGCGATGACGTTTTACGTTCGAACCTGGCAGTCCCCGGAGAGCGCGGAAGGAACGATCCGGAGTGCGATGCAGACACTCGACTCCAAGCTCGTTCTGGACACTTTCCGGACGATGGAGGAACAGGTCGATGACATTCTGACGACCGAGCGGGCGATCGCGATTCTGGCGTCGGCATTCGGGGCGCTCGCTGTGCTCATGGCCGCCGTCGGACTCTACGGTGTCTTGGCGTATTCGACGGCGCAGCGGACTCGCGAGATCGGCATTCGCATTGCTCTCGGCGCCGGCCGCACTTCCGTGATGCGCATGGTACTGGTTGAAGTGCTGTGGCTCGCTGGGATCAGCATTGCGGTCGCATTACCGGCTTCGCTCCTGCTCACTCGTGCAGCACGCAGCCAGTTGTTCGGCATCTCCAGCAGCGATCCTTTGACGCTCATCGTGGTGACTGTGTTGGTCGCGGTGGTCGCGCTCGCATCTGCACTGCTGCCGGCGCGGCGGGCGGCCAAGACCGATCCCATGGTGGCGCTGCGCTACGAATAGGGAGATTTGAACGATGACCCGCTCCTGGCGCTCAATTCGCAGGCGCGCCGAGATTGCGGTGCGTGGCGTTGCGCTACGAATAGAAAAGTGGAGTTCGCTATGAATGTACTGTTTCAGGATTTTCGTTACGCGCTGCGCCAATTACGCAAGAATCTGGGATTCACCGCCGTCGCGGTCTTGACGCTCGCCCTCGGATTAGGTGCGAACACTGCAATCTTCAGCGTGATTGATGCGGTCCTGCTGCGCCCACTTCCGTTCCGTGCCCCCAGCCGCCTGGTCGTGGTGAAGCCCACAGAACCTGGCCGGCGGGACGATATTGGAGTGTCCTATCCCACGTTTTTGGATTGGCGAGCACGTAACCATGTTTTTGACGGTCTTTCCGTATTCCGGGAAGACGATTTCACGCTTACAGGCCAAGGCGAGCCTGCTCATCTGACCGGCGCTGTTGTTTCCGCCAATATGTTCTCCCTGCTCGGCGTTCCTCCTGTCATCGGCAGAGATTTTGTCCCCGAGGAAGACCAGCCCATCGGCACTGGCTTGCCCATCATCTTGAGTCACAGTCTTTGGCAAAACCGCTTCGGATCCGATCCGAGAATCGTTGGCCAGAGCCTCAGTTTGGACGGCAAGACTTTCCCCGTCGTGGGCGTGATGTCCCCGGGGTTTCAGTTTCCGGTGCAGCGCACGCCGGTGGAATTCTGGACCACAATTGCTCTCGATGCCGAGGGCCCAACTCCGATGACCTCCCAGCGCGGAGCTGGATACCTGGATGTCATCGCTCGCGTGAAGCCTCAGGTCACGGTCGAAACGGCGCAGACCGAAATGGCGGGAATTCAGGACGGCCTCAATCGGCAGTATCCGGAAAACCGGCCCAAAGGTATCCGCCTTGTTCTGGAAGCCGATGCTGTGGTGGGTGACATGCGCCAAGGCTTGTTTATTCTCCTCGGAGCCGTCGGCCTGGTTCTGCTCATTGCCTGCGCGAATCTGTCGAATTTGTTGCTGGCCAGAGCCACGACCCGGCATAAAGAGATCAGCGTGCGAACGGCGCTGGGGGCGACGCGTTGGATGATCGTTCGGCAGTTGCTGGCAGAAAGCGCTTTGCTCGCGACCGCGGGTGTCGCGGCCGGACTCGGGTTGGCCGCTTGGGGAATCAAGTTGCTGATGGCGCTCGCTCCGGGAGATCTGCCAAGAATTACAGAGAGCGGCATCAACCTGCAGGTTCTGATCTTCACCGCATTGGTTGCGGTCTTGACCAGCGTTCTATTTGGCCTAGTTCCGGCTCTGCAGGCGGCCAAGCCCGAATTAGCTGCTTCGCTGAAAGAAGGCGGCCGGAGCGGTACGGAGACTCAGACGCGCAGCCGCCTGCGGTCTGCGTTGATCATCACGGAAACCGCTCTTGCTATGATCCTGCTGGTTGGCTCGGGTCTATTGCTGCGAAGCCTTATGGGTTTGGGAAGAGTCGATCCCGGCTTTGCCAAGGATCACGTCATCACCTTCGGACTCGACCTGCCCGACCGTTATGGACACCCTCAAAGAGTCGCCTTCTATCGCAGCCTGTTGGAGCGGGTTCGCACCACTGCCGGTGTGCGTTCCGCGAGTGCCGCGTTCCCGCTTCCTCTCTCGGCGGACGACGTCAAAACGACGTTAGAAGTTGAGGGCCGTCCTATGAAGCATTCGGAGTATCCCGTTACAACGTTCCACATCATTGATCGCGATTATTTCCGCACCTTGGGCATCCCGCTCTTGAGCGGCCGCGCATTCAACGCTCAGGACGACGTCGTCGGAGCGATACCGGTCGTCATCATTAGCCAGAAGCTTGCGCGGCAGGTCTTCCCGGGAGAGGATCCGATTGGTCGGCGGATCAGGCCTAACATCTCGAGTGGACCCGGTGAGGCACCGATGCGCGTCGTCGTGGGTGTAGTCGGGGACGTAAAAGCCGAAGGGATGGGTGCTCCCACCATTCCAGAATCCTATGTTTCTTATGCCCAATTGCCGTTCGCTCCCATGTCGGTGGTCGTGCGCACGGAAATCGCCCCCGCGAGCATGGTGTCCATGCTGACAAGTGAGGTTCAGTCCCTGGACGACGCCCTCCCACTGTTGCACGTAAAGACTCTGGATGAGTACGTGGACGATTCCATCGTCGGAACGCGCTTTGAAACTTTCCTGCTCGGGACCTTCGGGGTCCTGGCATTCTTGCTCACGGCAGTGGGACTTTACGGAGTGATTTCGTACACCGTGGTTCAACGGACCCGAGAGATGGGCATTCGGATCGCCTTGGGCGCGGATCGCACCGCGATCCTCGGCATGGTCGTCAAGAACGGAGCGCTCCTGGCTTGCGCTGGGGCTCTCATTGGCTTGGCCGCCGCCTTTCTTCTGACGCGGCTCATGGCCAGCTTGCTGTTTGGCGTGGGTCCGACGGATCCTCTGACGTTCCTCTGCGTTCCAATCGCACTGATTACTGTTGCCCTGTTCGCTAGCTACATTCCCGCGCGGCGAGCTGCAAAGGTTGATCCCATGGTTGCACTGCGCTACGAATAGAAATCCAGACTGATGAAACGAGAGTGAAATGATCCAACTGAAAAACATAGACCGCAGCTACAAAACTGGCGCCGGACGAACCTGGGTGCTTCGCCGCGTGAACCTCGACATTCGCGAAGGAGAGTTCATCACTGTGATGGGGCCATCCGGAGCAGGGAAGTCATCGCTCCTCAACGTGCTGGCGCTTCTTGACGACCAGTGGGAAGGCGAATACTGGTTTAAAGAGCAAGGCGTTCATGAGCTGAAACGAAAGCAGCGGGCCGAACTCGCTAAGAAGAATGTCGGGATGGTTTTCCAGAGCTACCACCTACTCGACGACCTCACCGTACAGGAGAACATCGATCTTCCGCTCTCCTACAAAGACATTCCGCGCAACCAGCGGCAGAGCCTGGTGGCCGACACGCTTGATCGCTTCCAGATCGTGGCCAAGAAGGATCTCTATCCGAGCCAACTCTCGGGAGGACAGCAGCAACTCGTGGGCATCGCTCGAGCCGTGATCCACAAACCTCCGCTTCTGCTGGCTGACGAGCCCACGGGCAACCTACATTCGCTCCAGGCCAAGGAGATCATGGAACTTTTCCGCGGCCTGAATGAGCAGGGAACCACGATCGTACAGGTCACGCACTCGGAAGCGAACGCAGCTTACGGAAGTCGCACCATTCAACTGCGGGACGGATGGCTCGTAGGGGACACAGCCAATCCATCACTCGCTCAGCCAGCGGAGGTTAGCGCATCGTGAATGTTTCCGGGTCCACTTTCTTGAAACGGGGAACTACCGTCATTTGCATTTATGCGATGCTGGCGTCGACGCTGCCGGCGCAGACTTCCAGCCCTGCGGCGCCTACTCCGCAGCAGGATGCTGCCGCCCAGACCGCTGTTTCCTCAAGCAACCTTCCCGTTCGCTTTGACATGCCGAAGTCGCACAACCCGCTGAATGCCTATTCGCCAGACTACGTTCTCGAGCCGGTGCTGGCGAACTCACCGCGTATCGATCGCCTAGTCCGGGATGGGAAGCTCTATCTCTCGCTGAAGAATGCGATTGATCTTGCGCTTGAAAATAATCTGGACCTGGCGATTGCCCGTTACAATCTTCCGATCGCGAACACAGACATCCTGCGCACGCAAGCTGGCGGGTTTTTTCGCGGCGTAAACACTGGAGTGGTCCAGGGAACGCCCGGCGGCGGAGTCGGTGGCTTTGGCACCGGAGCTCCGGGCGCGGGCGCTGGCGGCACGACGGGCGGTGCTGGCGGAGCCGGAGCGGGCGCGTCGGGATTGGTTCAGTCGACGCTGGGCGCCGGAACCGCCGTGTCTTCCTACGATCCGTTCATCAGCGCGAATGGAGGAGAAGAACATCAGACACTTCCGCTTTCGAATCTGACGCTCAACGGCGTACCCACATTGCAGACCAATACCGGGCAGTTTAGCGTCAACTACTCGCAAGCCTTTGCTACGGGGACGAGTGTCTCCTTCAGTTTCAACAACGCTCGCCAGACCACCAATAGTATTTTCACGAACCTATCCCCGAGTTTGAACTCGCAGTATCGCGTCGTGGTTCAGCAGGAACTTCTCGCTGGATTCGGTTTTGGTCCGAACTTGCGGTATTTACGCATAGCCATCAACAACAAGAAGATCTCGGACATCGCTTTCAAAGACCAGGTGATCGCCACCGTGACCCAGATCGAGAATATCTATTGGGACCTCGTCAGCGCTTACGAGCAGACGCAGGTCAACGAGAAGTCTTCCGGGTTCGCCATGCAAAGCCTGGACAATGCCAGGAAGCAGTTGAAGCTGGAAAGCATTCCGGAAATGGACGTCCTGCGTGCCGAAGCGGAAGTTTCCAAGCGCGATCAAGAATTGACCGTGGCTCGCACCAGTCTTCAACTACAGGAGACTCTCATCAAGAACGCCGTTACCCGCAGCCTGGATGATCCGGTTCTGGAAGCCATGCCCGTCATTCCTACGGACCGAATGCAAGCTGAGCAGGTCCAACCCAGCCAATCAATTCAGGATTTGATCTCTAAGGCATTGCGTGATCGGACGGAACTAGCCGAATCCGACGTCGATCTGGTCAACCGTCAGATCAGCCGCCGCGCAGCGCGCAATGCTCTCTTGCCGTCGCTTTCATTGATTGGCTTCTATGGAGGTTCCGGATTGGCAGGGCCGCTAAACCCTCTATGCCAGGGCTGCACTTCCAGTGTGCCGGTCGACTTTGGAGGCGCCCTGAGCAACACGTTCAACAATTCTTCTCCTGATTATTACGTAGGACTGAACTTGAACATTCCGCTCCGGAATCGAGTGGCAAAAGCCGATCAATATCGATCCGAGTTGGAGTACCGACAGGCAGAGCTGCGCCTGGAGCAACTGAAGAAGCAGGTTCGCATCGAGGTGCGTAACGCGCAGTATTCGGTCGAGCAAACCGGAGCACGCGTTCAAGCTGCCCGCAAAGCCCGCGATGTCGCACAGCGCACCTTCGACATCACTAAGAAAGAGCAGGACTTGGGAGCAGGATCCAGCTATCAGACGCTCTCTGCCCAACGAGATCTCTCCCTGGCCGAGCTGGATCTGGTCACCGCGATGACCGTCTTCGCGAAAGCAAAAGTTGAACTGGATCGGGCAACGGGTGCGACTTTGGAACATAATGGAATCCAGCTTCAAAACGCGGTGAACGGCACGGTTGGTGATACCATCAGCGCCGCGACCCCGTAAGAGGACCATGCCGACTTCCACCAAACCCGGAGCCCATTCCGCCGCTACCCCGGCGAAGGGCAGCTTCGAGCGACCTCGAATCTTGGCAGCCGACGATCAGCAGCATGTTCTGGAGGCTCTGGAACTTCTTCTGCGCCCCCAGGGATACGAAGTCGAGACCGCGAGATCCCCGGCGCTGGTTCGCGATGCGCTCGCCACGGGCACCTATGATGCTCTGCTCATCGACTTGAACTACACGCGGGATACAACCTCTGGCCAGGAGGGGCTCGACCTCCTTTCTGAGATCGTTGCCCTCGACAATTCAATCCCCGTCATTGTGATGACCGCCTGGGCCAACATCGAGCTGGCAGTCGAAGCCATGCGTCGTGGGGCGCGGGATTTCATCCAGAAGCCTTGGGAGAACGAGCGGTTGCTGACGATCCTGCGGGCGCAAGTTGATCTCCGCAAGGCGTTGCAGCGTGCCGAGCGCCTTGCCGCCCAAAATCGCCTGCTGCAGGCCGAGGGACGTCCCGAGTTCATTGCCACGGCACAGCTCATGCAACCCGTCCTCGAGGCCATCACCCGCGTCGGGCCTTCCGATGCGAATGTTCTGATTACGGGTGAGCATGGCACAGGAAAAGAAGTTGTGGCGCGGACGCTGCACGCCGTCTCTCGGCGCGCGCAGCGCCTCATGGTCTCGGTAAACACGGGCGCTGTGCCGGAAGGGCTCTTCGAGAGCGAACTCTTCGGACATGTCAAAGGCGCCTTCACCGATGCCCGCTCCGACCGCATCGGCCGCTTTGAACTCGCCGATGGCGGCACTATCTTCCTCGACGAAATAGGAAACATACCCATTCGCCAGCAGGCCAAGTTGCTGCGAGTGTTGGAGGCCGGTGAGATCGAGCGCGTCGGCGCGTCCCGTGCAGTCCGCGTTGACGTACGAGTCGTGTCGGCCACGAATGCCGACCTGCGTGCGGCCTGCGCTTCTGGACAGTTTCGAGAAGACTTGTTGTTCCGGCTGAACACGGTCGAGATNNTGGCCGGGCAATGTTCGGGAATTGGAGCACACTCTTGAGCGAGCGGTCCTCATGTGCCGGGGCAACGAGATCCAGCGCGCAGACTTGGGGCTGGATATGTTGCGGCCCCAAAGCCAGAACCTCGAAGAGCTCAGTCTCGAATCGGTGGAAGCCATTCTCATCCGCAAGGCTCTGCAGCGTTCTCAGGGGAATGTGAGCCAGGCCGCGGAGACTCTGGGGCTTAGCCGCGGCGCCCTCTACCGCCGGATGGAGAAGTATGGGCTCTAGCCCGCGAGGGATCCCCAATCGCGGTGCGCGCAAGCCTCCAAAAAAGCGGGTTCGCCTCCTGTATGAGCGCCGAGTAAATTTATACGCATTGCTGGTCGCACTCCCCGGCATGCTCGTCGCCGATATCTTTATCTGGCTGCAGCCCTGGACGCTCGAGTCGAAGCTGGCGCTGATGTTCACCGAATTGTTCGTGTGGTGGCTGTTGGCCATGGCGCTCCAGGAGCAGGCGACCCGGCCTCTGCAGACTCTCGCGAATGTGATCGCTGCCTTGCGCGAAGAAGACTACTCGTTCCGCGCGCGGGGAGCCGCGACCGACGACGCGCTCGGCGAACTCTCCATCGAAGTGAATGCGCTGGCCGATCTGCTCGCGGACCAGAGGATTCGCGCCATTGAAGCCGCTGCTCTATTGCGTCGCGTGGTTGAAGAGATCGAAGTCCCGCTGTTCACCTTTGATCCTGACCAGATCCTGCGGCTGGTGAATTCTGCCGGAGAACGTCTGCTGCAGCAGTCCTCAGTGCGGCTGCTTGGGCGCACCGCAAGAGAGATCGGATTGGTCGCCTGCATGGATGCTGAGAGTGAGACCGTGGTCCCGCTGCCATTCCAGGGCCCGAACGCGCGCTGGCTGGTGCGGCGCAGTTCGTTTCGCCAGAAGGGCGTGCCGCACACTCTGATCGTTCTGTCGGATGTGAGCCGCGCTCTGCGCGAGGAGGAACGAGGTGCATGGCAGCGTTTGATTCGTGTGCTGGGTCACGAGCTGAACAACTCGCTTACGCCGATCAAATCGATTGCAGGTACGCTGCGAGCACAGATTTCCACGGCCGCGCTCGATTCTGATCAACGCGACGACTTTGAACGCGGGCTCTCGATTATTGAAGCCCGGTCCCACTCTCTGAATCGTTTCTTGCAGGCCTACCGGCAACTGGCTCAGATGCCGCCGCCCGCCTTGCGCAAGACGGAACTTTCCCCGATTGTTCAACGGGTCGCTGCGCTTGAGGCTGGTTTGCCCGTGCAGGTGCTTGCCAGTCCGCCGGCTGAGTTGATGGTAGATCCCGATCAGCTCGAGCAAATGCTGATCAACCTGACGCGGAACGCTGTTGAGGCCGCACTGGAACCGCAGCACGCTCCCGCCGCTCACAACGGAGGCGCAGCACCCCTCGCCTCGTCGCGAGAGCCGCGCGTAGTCGTGCGGTGGGATCTGACCGAAAAGGATCTGGTTCTTACCATCGAAGACAATGGTCCCGGGCTCGGCAATCCCGCCAACGTGTTCGTCCCTTTCTACACAACGAAGCCATCGGGCAGCGGAATTGGTTTGGTACTTTCGCGGCAGATCGCCGAGGCCCACGGAGGCTCGATTGAGCTTCTGAACCGCACAGACCAGAAGGGCTGCCAGGCAAGAGTCGTGCTCCCCCGAACTCAGCCGCAGGCTTAAACGTCCGGGTTATTCCGCGGAATCTTTCTGACGCGTCGCCTTTACCCCCGACAGGATCCCGACTCCCAAAAGCACGATCGCGCCCACGGCAATCCAATGTGCGGGCACATGGACCAGGTGAGCCCCATAAATCAGTCCGCCAAGCATGATTGCGAATCCAACGGCGTAGAGTCCGAACGACATATGTGTTTCCCTTTCACGCGGGCTGTTGTGGCTTTGCGCCAGAGGACTGCAGGCTGTCGTGCGCGCCCGGGTGACGCCGATCAACCTCGCAGTCCTAGAGTGACGAACTGGCTTTTTGATTCTTGACTTGTAGATCGTTCACAACTTGCTGAACGTTCGGCACCCCGGCCGCCACTTTCTCGGCGCTCGAACGCAGTTCTTTCGAGTTCACTTCTCCGGTCAACGTGACGACTCCGCTCTTCACTTCGTATTTCACCGCGTCGCGCATCTTGTTCTGGATCAGCGCAGCATCCAGATTCTTCTCGATGCCTTGGTCCAGATCGGAATTCACGGCCTTTGCGTCTTTCTCCACACCTATTGGAATCACAGCAATCTGATTCGCGACAACCTGGATACCCGCAAACGACTTCGCTACGGATTCCGCGCGCGACTTGTCATTGTCGCTGGTGACCTGTCCGCCGAGGGTTACGATGCCCTTGTCACGATCTTGACTGACGGACACGTTTTTGAGTCCTGCTTGATCGAGCGACTTGCGGATGCCGTCCGAAACATCAGGCGATGCGGAAGCGCTTGAACAGCCCAACATAGTCCCGAATGCGAGCAGAGTGAGCAACGCCAGAAGCAATTTAATCGTTTTCATAATCTTCCTTTGATCGGATCTACATTGAATCCGCGAGAAAGCTAAGACTCGCTCATTCGCGTCGCCGATGCTGTGCAGAATCGCTCACATTGTAAGGAAGTGCGCTACCACGGCAATTTGATGGCTTTACTCTCTTCATCTCGTGAGGGCTTTTCCGCTCGACCACGCAGCGTTCGCAACACGGTCAATTGTGATCAGTATTCCGCAGTCGAAAGTCCGATACTGACGACTCCACAGGGTTTTCCACGATTGGCAAATGTCATGAACAAATAATTGGTTTTCGAGGAGATTTCGATGAACTTCAATCTGATGGATCCGAGGATCATTGCTCTCGCGGTCGCTGTAATTGCGATCATCGGAGTGGCCGCCTGGCTTTACGTGCGAAAACGCCGGGGCACGACGGCGGGGCTGCGGCAGAAGTTTGGGCCCGAATATGACCGTGCGGTGTTGGCGCATGGATCAAAGGCAGAAGGGAAATTAGCGGACCGCGAGAGGCGGATTGAGAAGCTCAACATTCGCGATCTCGATTTGATGGAACACGAACGCTATTCGAAACAGTGGCAGGCCATTCAGTCCCGCTTTGTCGATTCTCCGAAGGGGGCCGTTTCGGAAGCCGATGACTTGGTGTCTTCTGTAATGAAAGTTCGCGGCTACCCCGTGGCCGATTTCGATCAACGTGCCGCCGACATTTCGGTCGACCATCCTCGAGTAGTGGAGAACTATCGCCTGGCGCATCAGATTGCGTTGCGAGTTGGAAAAGACGCGGCAAGCACCGAAGATCTCAGGACAGCGATGATCCACTACCGCTCCCTGTTCGAGGAACTGGTGCAGGTTCCAACAGTTGTCGAGAGAAAAGAAGTCGCGTAGCGGGCAAGACCAAAAAATGATGAAACCAAGTACGCAAGACCGGACCGAGGGCAAGCTTCACGAAGTAAAAGGGCAGATCAAAGAGGAGGTCGGAAAGGTGACGAACGACCCGACTTGGAAGTTGCAGGGAAAACAGAGAAGAAAGCTGGCAAAGTACAAAAATGGATCGGCCGTACCGAAAAAGCCGTTGGCGAATAACGGACAGCTGGCAAGACAGCTCGAAGAGGATGGCGGAACATAGTGCAAATTGGCTCCGATAGCTGCGTCAAGATCAAGGATCTCGGCTTCATCCCAACCATGCACATAAAAATGTATGGTGAGCGCTTTGAGATTGTGTCAGATCCTTTTGATGAAGGTGAGTGCGTCGCAGTTCGCGCGACCAGCGGAAACGATCCAGAGATCCGTACTCTCCGGCTTCCGATCGCGATTCTCGTAGGTCTTGCAGATCGATTTCTGAGGCGGCCAAGTTGACCGATTGAGCGCAGATCATATTGTGGGGCGATACTGTGCGGCCAAGTGACAAAGAGGGCTACGACAGGGCGGCACCACACGAATCTAGGATCGAATTTCAAATAAGGAGAACAATGATGACCATAAATGAGCAGTCGAAGTGCGCGCACCTTCCATGTAAGTGCCTGGCGCAACCTGGCGACAAATATTGCGGTAAAACATGTAAGGAAGCAGGATCCAGCGAAGTCGAGATTGCGTGTCAGTGTGACCATGGAACATGTCCACTGACGGTATGAAGAATAGTAATCGCAGGTTGACCGGCGTCAGCTTCCCGGGGAAGAGATCGAAATGAATGTGCGAACACTTACGCTGTTGCTGTCGGCAATGGTGGGCCTCGCGGTCCTGCCGGTGCCAGCGAGGGCGCAAGCGCTCGGCGATGCGGAAGACTCTTCCGGCACTGCAGCCAGCGTAACCCCAGTCCTCCCGGACCTGACATATAGTCGCCCGACGGAGAAAACGAGGCTGCGCAACTATTTCTTCGATGCGTTTGGACCGTATCCGATCGTGTTCTCCGCGCTTGCGGCTGGCATTAACCAGGCGGACAAAACTCCTCCGGAGTGGAAGCAAGGTGCTGCGGGCTACGGTAAGCGATTTGGATCCGACTTCGGCATTGCGACGGTAACCACGACGACGCGCTACGCACTCTCGCGGGCCCTCCGGGAGGATGCGTTGTATTACCGCTGTTCGTGCAAAGGTGTGTTTCCGCGGCTGGGCCATGCCGTGATTTCCTCCTTCACCGCACGCCACGGTAACGATGGCCATAGCGCCTTTTCGTTCCCAGCAGTTGTCGCTCCGTATGTTGGCACTATGACCGCCGTCTATGGCTGGTATCCCGACCGCTACGGCGCCAGGGACGCTTTCCGCATGGGGAACTACAGTCTGCTTGGGTACATAGGGTCAAACGTTGCTCTTGAATTCTTCTATAGCGGGCCACACTCTTTGCTTGGGCGCATGCACCTGAACAATGGGCACGGAGCACCAGATCCGGATTCAAAACCGTGATCGACCGAACATTCAGGGGCGCCGTTGCATGGTGCGGTTGGGCCGGGCAACCACGCCGGCTCAGGCTAACCGCAACTTGCAGTTGGCGCATTTTGCTGCTAACAGACCGAAGGCTACGCTTTAGAACTCACCGGCTTTTCGCCCTTCTTGACTAGCTCTTGGGCGAGCTTGTATGCGTTCAAGGAATGCTCGTGCGCCTGCCTGCTGAGCTCGTGAGCTGTATAGGTGGTCCTCTTTGCCATGAGCGACGGCCGCGGCCGTGTGGGCGTGGGCCGCGAGATTGTGCAATTCCGCGAGTCGATTGTGCGTGCTTTGTGGCATGTGTTCTCCTGCTCCCTGTTTATCTTTCTATGGCAGAACGTGGTCCGTCAAGCAGCACTCCCTTGATTAACCCGTCGCCCCGAGCTAGGAATCGCCGGGCCGCCTCGATTGTTCGCCGATACTACAGCGGCTCACGTACTGAGACTGTTCACAATTGAGCACTTCTAAAGAATCCCTCGGCGCACCCGTTGTCCCCCAAAGCGGATAGTGGAGGAGAGTGCGCGATTTTGACCATCTTTGTTGTTGGCATTCGTTCCATGATCGAGATGGCCAGGTACGAACTGAGAAGAATCTAGCCTTCGAACGGTTCTGCAAGACGCCGTTGTGGGGGAATGACAAAATGCATAGCCGGTTCAAGACGCTCCGTAGAGCGACGCGCTTATGGGCTATGGGACTGTTGCGCACCTCGGCGGCGGTCATCCTGACAGTCGTTCTGCTCCCTTCGAACGCGGTCCCCCAATCGGAACCCGAAGGACTCGGATTCTCGGCGAACGAACTGATGCGGAAGATCGTCGCGAACGAATTGAAATCCCAGGATGACGATCACGACCACTGGATGTACCGGCTCGAAAAAGAGGAATCCGGGAAGAGGCAGGCCCAGGAAATCCTCGAGACTAACAACGGTTCTCTCAGTCGACTGCTCTCCATTGGTGGCCACCCACTCGATGCTCAACAGCAGCAGAAAGAAAACCGGCGTTTGCAGCGATTGGTGAGCCATCCCAGCGAGCAACGGAAATTGCAGCAAGCCAGCAGCAAGAAGGCGGAACAAGGGGCGCGCCTGTTCAGAATTCTGCCGGATGTATTTCTGTTCAGCTACGTGGCTCGTCAGGGGGACCTTGTAACGCTAACTTTCAAGCCCAATCCTAATTTCCAGCCAGCGTCCCTTGAAGCCAGAGTATTCCACAACATGGAAGGTGAGGTGACAGTCGATACCAGGCAAGGGAGACTTGCTGCGATCAATGGCCGTCTGACGGTTGATGTGAATTTCGGAGGTGGACTCTTAGGACACCTCGACAAAGGCGGCCAGTTTGAGGTTCGGCAGGCTGAGGTATCACCGGGTCACTGGGAAATGATCATTTTGACGGTGAACATGAAAGGCAAGGCTCTTCTCTTCAAGACGGTCGGCGTGTACGAAACCGAAAACCATAGCGATTTCCACCGAGTGCCGGACGAGCTCACGCTGGCCGAGGCCGCCGGCATCCTTAATAGACAGATTGTTGTAGCGGATAATCGCTAACGCGTAGCAAAAAATCTCAATTAACCTAAGCAGCCGTTGAGGCAGAGAGTTCAGAAATGCCAGTGAGCAACCAGGAACGACACCGCACCAGTCGCATCGGCTGGTTACGCGCGGCGGTTCTTGGTGCGAACGACGGCATCCTCTCAACCTCGAGTCTGGTTCTTGGTGTCGCAACTGCGCATGCTACTCACAGCAGCATATTGGTCGCCGGCGTCGCTGGGCTGGTCGCCGGTTCGATGTCGATGGCGGCCGGCGAGTACGTGTCTGTCCACTCACAGGCAGACACCGAAAGGGCAGATCTAGCGCTTGAGCGTGCTGAACTCAAAGCCGACGATATAGGTGAGCACAAGGAACTGATGGCGATCTACGTCGCTCGCGGGCTCGATTCTTCGCTGGCGAAACAGGTCGCCGAGCAACTGATGGCCCATGACGCAATAGGCGCGCATGCCCGCGACGAACTCGGCATTTCCGAGGCTTTCCATGCGCGTCCGATTCAGGCTGCCTTGGCTTCGGCCAGCAGCTTCGCTGTCGGAGCAGCCATGCCTCTCCTGGTTAGTGCCACGGTTCCGCCGGCATTATTGATTCCTTTTGTCTCTGGAACTTCACTTGTGTTCCTCGCGCTTCTGGGCGGAATCGCTGCGCGCGCGGGTGGCGCCGGGGTGGCGGTGGGCGCAATGCGCGTCATGTTCTGGGGCGCGCTCGCTATGGCTGTCACCGCAGGCGTCGGGTCGCTCTTCGGAACAATTCTTTGAACAACGAATGTAGCTAGGCTGCTGCAGGCGTGCGCATGGCGGCCATGTAGCTGTCCATCGACTGCGTCAACTGCCCGTCCACTTCGTAGGTATTTCGGTCGGGATCATCCATCACAGCCTCTCTTCACGTTAAGCCAGCATTGCTTAGTTCTGTTTACAGAAATGTATAAAAAGGTACAGTCATTCGGAGTGTCATCGGGTACTGTGTTGATAGTCCGCAAGCGGAAAGCGCGGTCATGGGTTGGTGGCGGCTACAGTCCATTTGGACCCTCACGACTGCGTAACATTGCTCGACTCAGATACGTACCTCTCCGGCCGGATTCCCACTGACTCCGGCTTTTTCCCGGCACCCGATTCCGGACTTCGACTGTCCGCAACGCCAGAATCGGGCTTCGGATAGGCAGATCGACACACAGCAAAAAACCAAGGAGCATGCCATGTCACAAACGATAGTGGAACGAACGGCGGAACATATTGCCGACTCAGCTCATCAGGCGTCACGTGCAACCAATGCAGTTGCCGACGCAATCGGGAACGGCGTCGGAGTCGTGAGGCGTGCCGCAAAACAGAGCGGGGATGCTGCCGAAGAATTCTTGAACGACACAACTCAGCGCATCCAGCGACACCCCGTGCTGACGGTTGCGACCACATTTGCTGTAGGCTTCACCGCTGGAGCCCTCATGGGCTGGATGATCAAACGAAGATAGCCCGCGCGGGAAACCAGGTGTTTTGTGCGAGGGCGCGCCGGGCCTAGCCCGCAAACAAAAGGAGTCTCCCTGTTGTTGCTCGCCGGTTCTGCGTCATAGGAGGGCAGAGGGATCCTTCCGCTTCCATGCAAGCATGCGATCGCGGGCAACAACTGGCTGGCCAAGGATCCTTCGTTATGCACGTGTCTACAGATTGGGTTTCGCCTGGCCGCGCAGCTACCTGGTTGTGGAAAAGGCCGACCGCAGATCAGCTTAGTCGTGTAGAACCACATTGAGCAGCGAGCTGTGGACCTTAAGCCCGCCGTTGTAGTGAATGAATCCCAATTTCCGAAACCGGTTCATGAAGAAGCTGACCCGGGAGCGGGTTGTGCCGATCATCTCGGCCAGAGTTTCCTGACTGATCTTGGGCACAACGGTGTCGGGAATGCCCTCCTTGCCGAAATGAGCAAGCAACAAGAGAATCCGAGCGAGTCTCTTTTCGCTAGAGTTGAAGAGTTGGTCCACCAAGTCCTCTTCGTATCGGATGTTCCGCGCTAGCAGATACTCTACAAAGAGATCCGAAAACGCGTGCTCGCGGTGAAGAGCACCCAGCATCGCCTTCTTTTCCACCCGCAGAAGTTCGCAGTCCGTTAGAGCAGCCGCGGACCCCATGCGCAAAAGCTGACCTGCCAGGGTACCCTCACCAAAAAAGTTTCCCTCACCCAAGATGCCGATCGTCGCTTCCTTTCCGGCCTTGGATACTACGGTCAGCCTCACTTTGCCTTTCTGAACATAGAAGACAGCATCCGCCCGGTCCCCTTGCGTGAATATCGATTGATTTTTAGGGACCGCAATTATTTTTCTGCCCTCACCGATCGTCGCGAGGAAGACGTTGGGGTCGAACTTGCGCGAGCTCTTACCCGCTGCAATCCGGGCCATGTTTGTGGTCTCTTTTCATTCGAAGTCCTAGGGCGATTTGGAGCATTGGCTACTCTCTCGAAGCATTTTCAGCGCCCACCGGTGTGGCCACGATAGCGCTCTTTCATCCGTACGGGTGGAGTCTTAGCAAGTCTTAGTGCAACGTCTGTGCAGCATCTCATAGATGATATTAGGGTTAGCGTACGTCGCGGCGGAGGCTGCTACGATCGCTAGGTCTGGCATAGATTTTTAGTTGTAGGATACGATTCTTTGCGGTAGGATTTCACGCTTACGGGGTACGGATATACCCCGAGGGGGGCCGACCATGGGACGTAACGGAAACGGAAACGATACTCACTATGCAGCCGTGAATCGGTCTGAGGTTCCGCAGGGTCGCAAGGGAAAACACCGGAAGACAGTGGCGGACATTCTGGCCGACCTCTCAAAGCTGAACGCGCAACAAGCGGTCAAGATTCCGTTGAGCGGTTTGAACGGCGAGAAGATGCAGAATCTTCGCTCTGCCCTGAACCGCGTGACGCGCGAGAAAAACATCCCGGTAGTAACGTCTAGCGACGAGAAATACCTGTATGTTTGGCGCGCCGACCCGCCTAAGAATACGGCAGCCAACGAGTAGCAGGATCAGTCCACAAGAGCGGGCGATTAGCTGGACCGGGCGTCGCCCCGCGACATGCCGCACTTCAAAATATAGGAGTTGAACACTGCAACCCCGCCTTCCAAACTACACGAGCAGTGAATAAAACCGATCGTTAATCCAGCAGGAAAATCCCACCCTCGAAATCGCCTGAGCCGATTTGCGTGTGACTGCTCAGACATGAGCGATTCAGCACAGTATTAACACGTGAAATGCGCGAACCTATTAGTGTCCTAAGAGGGCAGGCTACCCGCCAAACCTGACGGCCAGACCTGCTCCCTGGGGCTGGGCCAGGCGCAAATGCCTTCAAGGTCCGAGGAGAAGGAATGTTCTTCGCCGGCAAGATCGGGTGCTCCGGGATTGTCTTCGTCTTGCTGACAACGTGGATCTCGGGACCGCGACCGACGCCGATTGATGCCAGCGCCAATCTCAACGCACGAGCGCCTGCGGACACGCTTTGGAACGAGACCAAGAAGATGCAGCAAAACCTGCAGGACAGGGGACACTACCACGGGAAGATCGACGGAGTGCCTGGTCTCCGAACACGGGCGAGCATCCGCGGATTTCAGAAGGCGGAGAATCTGCCGATTACCGGGCAGCTTGATGCCCAGACGGCCGATAAACTCGAGGTAAGACCTGAGGTTCGCGAGGAGACGCGCCACGAGACCACACAAGATAAGCCTTCGGCCGGCATAAAGTGGGCCAAAGGTTCGGGGCAGCGCAGGAAGACACCACGGCAGTCCGCTAAGAAATCTGCCCTTCCTCAAAGCAGCCAGAAAGACGGCGAGAAGTCACTTCAAGCCCAGAACGACAAGCACCAATGACTTGATTCCGTTCCAGCCATGGAAATCGATCCACGCCGAACAGATCGCAGCAAAGCCACTTCGCATCCGCACCTGAGTGTGCACTGGAACGCGTGCGAAACAAGACACTCCAAGTCTCATCACGACATGGTTTCTTCAACTCCGTGTGGCCGCCGTGAGCACAATTGCTCAGACCTTTGGTTCCGCATTTGCTAAGGTCGCAGTTGATCTTGGTGCATCTGAATTTCAACACGAAATTAAGCACGAGGCGACTCGTGCGCCAGACACAGCACTGAGCCGGAGGCGTTAATATGCTTTGGACAATTTTCGTTGTTCTTCTGATTTTGTGGCTTCTGGGTTTCAGCCTGCATATCGGCGGCGGCCTGATCCACTTACTCCTGGTTATCGGATTGGTGGTCCTGGTCATCAACCTGTTCAGCGGACGACGAACTGCGGTCTGATTTCAAGCAGTGCACGTCCGGGGATTCGCGGGCCCAGCGCAGGCTGGAGCTTTGCTGTACGTTCCGTCCCCGTCCGGCGCCAGAATCTTCCAAAGGAGAACCACGTGTCGAAAACTTGGGAGCACTACCACCATGCCGCTCGTGATCACGAGAAAGCAGCTTACCATTTCAACGAGGCAGCAAAATACAATCAGGCTGAGGAGCACGAAAAGGCGGCACACCATGCTTACCTGGCTCACGGACATAGTCAGCATGCAGTGCATCACGAGGTCGAGGCTGCGAAACTGCATGCCGAGCAATGCGATAGCCTGGTAACCCCGAGTTCCACGCAGGAAGCCAAGAAAAAGAGCGCAGCTTAAAACAATCTCTTCCGCTGGCGCTGCTGCGTCTACAAAAAAGGGGGCGACCCTCTCAACGAGGGACGCCCCGAACGATCTCTCTTACACTGCTGCAAGGACCTGGTGGAAGGTCGACGTGACGGCTTCAAACGTCTGAACCTTGGGCGTTCCATCGATCATTCTTGCAAGTGTTTTCAATACTTCTGGGTAGGTATTCGTGTTGTAAGCGTCTGCATTGGCCTTGTTCTCCCACAGACTGATCGCGATCGCATCCTGGCTGCCAGGATTTGACAGGGTGATCTCTTCCTTAAAGCCCTTCTGCTTGCGCAGTAATGGAAGGATTTCGTTTTCAAAAGTCCGGTTATAGTCGGAAAGCATGTTCGATTTCAGATGAAACGAGATATTGCGTGCAAACATAATCAACCTCCTAAAGGGTTGTCGTCGCTAAGGGGGAGAGAACTTCAGATGGCTGACTTAGTTTCAGGGAACCTGAAAGAGGAGAAGATCTCACTCGATTTGAGTGGTGCACTTAGGTGGCCCCTCTCCATCCGACGCGTAACTCGTTGCATCGAAACGTCCGGAAAGCCAGTCCGGCGACGCAGAGTCTGCGTAGAATCGTGCACTCTTGGCGGCAATCAAGCACAAACGGGGTGGAGACCGCTGGAAGGCTGATGTGCCCGGCTTGGAGCCGTTACGTCGCGGATGATTGCCTCTTGAGCGAAAATGTTGGATCGCTGTAGCGAAGGCCCACCCCAAACGCGCGGATTCCGCGACAAGATGGGCCGATCTCACTGCCTCGCTGATTCGAGGCCTTCGGCGTTGTCCTTGATCTCCTCTCCTTTGGCTAAGAGATCCGAGCGCGAAGTCACGCCTGCGGAAAACGCATCGGGAGGCGCAGAGACGTTCCGCCGCCAAAAGGTGCGCCAACCTGCGAAGAACGGCAAGGGAGCGATGGCCTTTTTGCATCTCTTGAGTTCAAACCAGCGAAGATAGTTGCGGACGACGCTGCTCATGGTCATGTGCAGCGCTGCTGAAAAATTGTGCTCTGCCATTTGCCGTTGTCGCTCCGGAGACTGCAATATCGAGACCAACTTGTCGGCAAGATCCACCGCATCCCCGACTTTGTAGAAATCAATCGCCATATCCTCGTCCGCAGCCATGTCGCGAAAATCTGCGATGTCCGCGCACACGATCGGAACTCCGTACTCACACGCCTGGTGAGCGGGGCCGCTGGATCCGGTCGCGGAATCGTAGGGCATGATCACAACCGTGGATGTCCGGAAAAGGTCAGGAATGGCTTCTTCGGGAATATACCCGCGAAATTCGACGCCCGAGCCGGGGCACAGGGACTCGCGTATCGATTCCCAATATTTCGGCTTCGTGTGGTGATTTGCCCCCGCAACGATCAGCTTGGCATTCGGCACCTTTTTCAAGACGGCAGGAAACGCGTCCATTAGGGTCTCCAGCCGTTTGTAGGTTCCCCAGTGTCCGATCGCCAGAATGCGGTGCTCCGGATTGCCGCGCTTCGTGAAATCCGGGGCGCTGGGGTCGGGCGCGAAGGTTCCATGTGTGCCTAATAGGACGTTCTGCGCCGAGTACTTTTTAACCAGAGTACGGCGATACCCCGAGAGTAATACAGACACCGAATTTGCTTTCAGCAACACTCTGGTGGCCACCTCTGAGGCCAGGCGGAATAGCTTTACGTGACTCACTCCAGCGCTGGCAAAATCGACGTGTTCGACGATGTGGTGCAGGGTAATGTGGGTGTAGTAGCCGAGGGCTCGAGTCAGAGCCGGCGTCGACAGCCCTGCAAAAGCCGCCAGCGGGAATTCGGGCGTGCCAAAGCTTGAGAATACGAGGTTGAACCACACCACATCTGGCTTCAGTTTGCGAATCGCGCTTAGCAAACGTACCGGAGTCGCCAGGCTGTTGAACTTCCAGCAGCGGACCACGTCAAACCCTGGCAGTTCCGCGTGTTTTGGACCGTTTAGCGACTCTCCGCTTTCATCCGTAGCGAATTCATAGTCGGCCAGTTCATCCGCGAGAATGGTCAGACTGATGTCCGGATTGCCCTGGAGTTCCCCCGCGAGATAGAACGCGTACTCATTCAGCTGGCGCGCGCTGGGAGGAAAGGCCGTGACTAAGCAAATTTTCATCGGATCCCGATCTCAGAACAAAGTGATGCTCAGATAAGGCCGTAGCTGTCGATTCTGCCCGCCTGTAAAATTGAAGAAAGTCTCCTGTTGCATCCCGGCTGAAAAACGAATCGGATATTGAAGTTCGACTTTCCTGCCTTCGTCGTTGAACGCGCGGTGGACGGGCATTGCATAGGAGACGGCGAAGCCGCTCTGGACCGCGTCGTAAACGTGGGAGCCCATATTCCGCGAATAGGCGACCGACGCCTGTACACTCCAGTTATGCGTTGGGGCAAACTGAACGCTTCCCGCCGGACGGAGCGCTTGCGCAATCGCGTAGGTGTATCCCGCGACGCGCCATGCCCGCAGGTCCTCTGCAAGGACGGTGAAGTTGAGCCGCTGGGAAACCTGGCGCTGGATGCCGATGTAAGCGGACGTGTAGTAATCCTCGCTGATAACCGGAGAGAACTGTTGGTCCGTGGCGCCCCATCCCGTTAACAGGGCAGTCTTTCCCCACGGCCGCCCGACGCGAAAATTGACCGCACCGGACAGATCCCGCGAATGTTGGGTGCTCTCGGTAAACGGTCCAGCCTCACGGATCACAAATCCGCTCATTGAAACCAAGTTGAAGAAGAAACTGGTCGACATATACAGATACTGTCGAAAGAGGTTCTGGTTCATTTGCACCGGAGATATAGAATCCCGGCGAACTGTTTCCTGAATGCCAACGTTGAAGTTCAACACATTGGTGCCCAGATGCAGGGTAGGATTCACACCAAAGCTAAACGAGTAATCGGTCGTATCACGATTGACGATCGATTCCTCGCTCGGCAATGATATTGTCCCGCGGGCGTTCCGGATCTGAAAGAATCCGCTCGCGTCGGGCATATCGCCGAGGTGGAGATGATACGCGCCGGTCCATTGCGTCTGGATGGACGAACGGGGCGGCGGCAGCAGTCCCGCGTTGCCGGTAGACGGATTTGGGACGTCCAGCTTGGCGTCCAGAACATAGACCGTCGTGTCTTCGAAGATAGGAGACACGGAGAAATCTGAAAGGACGCTCACTTTAGGAGTGATCCTCAGTCCTTCGTTCGCTCCTGCCTGCAGCAGATCCTGTTCCGCCGTTTGATGTTCGCCTGCGGCGTTGGCGGCCTGGGCAAAGGCAGTGAGCGCCTGGGCATTCTGATGTTCCTGACGAAGGACGTTGGCTTTGGCCAGCAAATACTGGTAACCGGGTTCGCTATCGGCTGAATTGCTGAACAAGGAGAGTTGGTCCTGTGCGCGGGCAGTATCCCCTAGCGCGAGATAGGTGTTGGCCATACCGATCCGCACGGATGTCTCGGATGCACCTGCTACCAGAGCACGCTGGAGGTACGTTTGTGCGAGTTGGTAATCATGCATGCTGAGGAATACGTCTGCTGCCTCGATCAATTGCTCTCCGGTAGCGGGTAACGCCTCTTCTGTCTGACCCTCCATCAGAGCTAGCGCAATCTGTCGCCGCGCATCATTCAGTTCACCCTCGCCAGCCATGAGTTGAGCAATCGCCAAACGTACACTGATACGATCGCCTCCTGGCATTGCGAGCGCTTTCTCGAAGCGCTCCATAGCGCCCTTCTGGTCTCCCACCAAGCTCAAAGCCTGTCCCGTGGAAACAAGGACTCGACTTTCCTCCGGCTTCCGATCCGTTGCCGTGAGTTGCTTTGAATCTGCGGGCTGCTCTGCCAGTTGCACATATCGGAGCGTTTCCTCACGGTCTTGCAGTTGGGCATAGGTGCGTGCAAGCTGCGCATAGATAACACCGTTGTCGGGAGAGAGCTTCTGCGCAAGCTGCAGTTCCTCGATCGCTTCGTGGTACTGCCGCTGTCCATACAACGTGTCCCCCAATGCGAGATGAAGCTCCGCGTCATTTGGCGAATACTTCAACGCAGCGCGATACTCGTTGGCGGACTTTACCAACATTCCGTTTTGCCCGTAGGCCGTTGCCCGAATCAGGTGTATGGGCATGGAATCGCCCATCTCTTCCTGCGCCAGTTGCACTTGCTGCAGGGCTACCAGAGGGCGATGCAGATCGAGGCTGGCATATGCGAGTCCCAGATGTGCTTCGCCATTTTTGGGCTCCCGCTTGAGGGCTGATTCGAAATCCGAGGCGGCGGCTTCCGGGCGGCGGAGGTCGTGCAAAATGTATCCGCGGTTCACGTATGCCGTCACCACCTCGGGATCCCGGTCCAGAGTCTGAGTGAAGTCCTTTCGCGCCTCCTCGAGCTGTCCGGCATGTTTGTGCGCATAACCGGCTAACAGCGGAATGTCGGGTTCTTTGGGGAGCACTGCATCGTAGTCCGAAGTTAATTGCAGCAGATCCTCGTACTGTTGGAGATAAAGCAGATCGTACCCGAGATAGACCACTACGTCCCTGTCCGTGGGAAGTTTCTTGATGGCTTCACGGCCAACGTCGGCAGATTTCTGGTACTCGCCCTTAAAACTCAGGTACCTCTCTTTTTCTCGCATGAGATGAGGTTCCTGCTGCATTTCATTCGTCGCGCGGCTCAACCACTCCGCCGCGACGGGCAAGTGTTGCGTCTCGATCGCAGCGTTCATCCCTCCGGCCACGATCAGACTATTGCCTGGAGCCAGTTCATAACCCTTGCTGTAAGCCGCGTCAGCTTTTGCGAAGTCTCGATGCGCTGTGTACAAGTCGCCCAGCGCAAGATAAGGCACGTAGAGAGTTGGATAGGCTGCCGCCAGCCGCTCGAAATACTTCTCGGCCTCCTGGTCGTCTCCTGCATTGCGGGAGGCATAACCCATCGATATAAGAGCGAACCGGTTCACTGGATCGATCGCGAGAATCTTCGTATATACGACGATCGCTTCTTGGGTGCGACCGAGTTTTGTCAGAAGATCTCCATAGAGTTGCAAGCTGCTGAGATCCTGGGGATTGACCGCCAACGCTTCTTTAATGTCGTTGCCGGCGCCGTCGAGGTCGCCGGTGTTCATTTTGATCAAAGTTCGCAGGCGCAGAAATTGCGGCCTGCTTGTGCCGTTGTCGTCCAACCCGCTGATTTGCCCCTGCGCTATTTGGAGATGGTCGTGAGCAGCATTTGCATCTCCCAAACTCTGATAGAGTCCTGCCAGATTCATTTGCAGCTGAATGCCGTACAGAGGCCCCTCGGCTGGGCTTTGGGGTAAATGAGCCAGAGCAGCGTTATACTCGAGGACAGCGTCTGCATTGTGCTCCTGGAGTCGGGCAATTTCCCCCCGAATCGCGTGCAACCGGTAGTGTTCCGCGTCGAGGCCTGCAGCGCGCTGGAGAAAAGGCTTCGCATCGGCAACAGAACCGGCGGCCACTTCGGCCTGCGCGGCGGAAAGCTGCAAACCTAAATCGCGCGGCGCGGCGTTAGCGGCTTGCAAGTACAGCTTTGCGGATTCATCTCGCTGGCCATTGAGCTGATAGGTGTACGCGAGCTCAGCTTGCACGTCGGGCTTCGAGCTATGGAGAGAATTAAGAGCGGCGATGGCTGCCGGATAGTCTCCAGTCTCTCGATAGTAGCCCGCCAACGATCGCTGCACATCGGGATTGTCCGGGGCGTGCCGCTTGGCCAATTCGAGGTAGCGGCTTGCGATATCGAGCTGCTTCTGATGTTCGTACACCAACGCCATCAGCAATTCCGACCGCGCGCCGGGCTGAATCTGTTCCGCACGCCCCAGCACGTCGAGTGCAGCTGCGTAGTCTCCAGATCGCAGGAGCAACTCTCCCAGCAACACCGCATCGTTGATTCGTTTTGGATCCGCCGAAAGCGCCTGGTTCAGAAGCCGCTCGGCCTCGGCAGTCCGACCCATCGTGCTGTAGGTTTGAGCGAGTCCCGAGATCCCGTCGAGCGCGGAGGGCTTCAGGCGGAGACCTCGACTATAGGCATCCGCTGAGATCTGCAATTTCCCGTTGAGCCGCGCCGCATATCCCAGGAGGAACCAGAGTTGGGCTTCGTTGGGTGTTGCCTGCGCAGCACGTTGGGCATAGTCCACCGCAACCGCATAATTCCCGTCTTTCAGGGCTAGCTCTGCAGCTCCCGCAAGACGTGCGTTTTGAATATTCGATCCCCAGCCGAGTGATTTGCTCGGAGGTGGCTTTGGATTGGTATTGACTGGGGGCGTTTCCTGGGAACCAGACCCCACCTTGTACGTTTGCGCTCGGACGGAGCAGGCAAACGCGATGATCAGCACAGACACGCACACGGTCTTCGGGTATCTCAGCGCGAAGTTCAAAGTGTTACCACCGGATCAGTTGCTTGCAAGGTCTTCGATTCGCAAAAGGCCTTCTGCGTTGGCTGGAAGGGGCTAGGGATTTGCGTTCTCACATGACCCGAAGGCCACCCCTACCGATACAACCCGGATGGACGGCCTCGAATCCAAGACCCACCAAGCGAAAGGGAGATGTGCAGAAAACTGAGTCTGTCGCACCCGCACCAGGGCCGATACCGTTGAGCATGATCTTTCTGGCGGCTCTTGTCGTTCACTTGCCATTGCTGCTGATGAAGTTGCCGCTGAAGTCGTACGACGCGAATTTTCATATCTTCTTCGCATCTCACTACCTGCACAATTGGTTCGAACCCTGGAACCCCAAGTGGTATGCGGGCTTCTCGCAGACCACCTATCCTCCTTTGCCGCAGCAGTGGCTGGCGTTAGTCTCGTGGGTCCTTGGGCTGGACATGGCATATATGGCGATTCAGTTCGTCGCTATTTTGCTTCTGGCGTTGGGCGTTTATCGGTTTTCGCTGCTTTGGGTAGACCGGCGCGCGGCCGCATTCGCGGCACTGGCGAGCGTGTTTCTCGGCTCAGAATGTTTTTTGGTCTATTCCGCAGGGCAGTTGTCGACTACATTTGCGGCGCCTCTTTACCTGAACGCCCTGCCTTACCTATTCCAGTGGGTCCGGCACGGCAAGTGGCGTGCGTTTCTTAAAGGCGGAGCGCTCTTCGTGGCTGCCGCCGCGGCGCATCATGCCACGTTGCTCTTCGGGTCCTTCTTGTTCGCAGTGCCGGTGCTAGCGCTGGTGATCTTGGACCGGCGAGATGGCGAGCGAACCTCCGCTCCGGCGTTCGTTCTGCGCACCGGTATTATTGTGCTGATTGTCGGTGCCGCGGTTGCGTTGGTACTTCTTCCGTTCTGGATCGCACTGATTCACTATCCCGTCACTCAGACTCCCATCCCACACCCCAGCCGCGCGAATTACCTGCTGAGTCCCCAGTGGGGCCTGAACTACTTTGTGGTCCCTTACGGAGCCTTGATTCTGGCCCTGCCGTTTATCTTGTTGCGAGGCTCCTCGATCACTCGACTCCGCCCGTTGCTTATCGGTTTCTGGCTGGCATTCCTGGTGGGACTCGGGGGAACCACACCCGTAGGCCGACTCGTGTTGGGTCGAGCCTTTGACGTACTGACGATGGAGCGTTTCAGCTATTGGGCAACGCTGCTCGCGCTACCTTTTGTTGGGCTTCTAGCCACAGAACTGATCGACCGATTTCGGTTGCGAGCAGTCGCAGGTTTAACCACGGCGGCAGCACTGAGTTGTGCTCTGGCGGTGGCCTGGTCAACCTATCGGCCGGCGGATGCCGCAGATTTCAAGGTCGACACAGTGGCTTCCTGGCTGAATCGAGACGGTCACGATCGCTATCGCTATGTCACTCTGGGGTTTGGCAACAAGATTTCGCGACTTGCGGTTCTAACGGACGCCAGCAGTGTCGATGGAGAGTGGAATTCCGGCCGCATGCTTCCGGAATTGACTCAGTTCGGCGGAGGAGCGCTCACCAGTTCGAAATACTTTGGCAAGCCTGGCATCGACGCGCTGAGCGCAATGCTTCATCACGCCGACCGCTATGGCTTGAAATGGGTGTTCGTAAGAGACCCATACTACGAGCCTCTCTTGGTCTTCGCTGGCTGGCGCAGAGTGGATGATCTTGAAGACAAGACAATCACCATCTGGAGCAGAGAGGATGTGGCACCTGCGGTTCCAGTCAACGCGCCACAGATCCCTCCGCGGTGGCAAGGGCTCCTGTGGGGCATCCTCCCCATCGGCAGCAGCATTCTCGCGATTTTGGTGGTGCTGATTCCAGAGAGACGATGGCAGAGACGCCGGGTGGTTGAACCGTCCACTGCCCGTGAGAATCGCGTCCTTGAAAGGGTCGCCTCATGAACAACGGACGCCTCCTCGCAATCGTCATCGCCTCGGTTACAGTGGCACTCATCGTCGTGGGTACGGTTTGGCCTGTTCCGTCCGCGAAAGCCATGGCTGGTTCCGGGGCCAGTTTGTTACGTACATCTTCGTCACCGCAAGCAGCTGTCGAGAATCTGGCGGACGATATCGGCCGCCAGGCTTGGGGAAACGCGTATTCCAGTCTCGCCAACAAGAGCGAATTCACGGAAATGGAGTTCGTGCGCGATTTGAAGGGAAGCTACCCTAGCCTTCGCACTTACGCGACTCTCGATAGCTTCGACCTCCGGCCCTTGCATGCGTCCTCCGACGAGGCCCAGATTCAGCTCAAATTGCGGTGGTCGAGCGTGGTAGGAGCGTTCCTGGACACACGCGACCTGCGAGTGGTTCGAAATGGGGACCGTTGGGGCGTGTTGTGGCCCATCGTGAAAGAACCTCGAGTGCCGCCGCAGGTGATCCCTGTAACGTACCTGCGCTGGGACGTGATCTACCGCGGCGCGGAAGATGACTGGGGATCTCAAGACGTAGAAGCACCGCATGTGCGTATCGTGGATATGCATCCCGTGGACCGCAGCGGAGGAGTGGTTATCATGGGTGAACTTCTGAACGAGGACGTTGTCCCCGCCTTTGTGACGGTCAGAGCGACGCTACTGGCGAAAAACGGGTCCGCGCTCGCGACAGAAGACAGCTTCGACAAGATTTCTCACGTTCTCTTGCCCAAGCAGGTCACTCCGTTTCTCATTGCGTTTCACGACGTAGCGCTATCCGAAGTGGACAGTGTTCACATGGAGCCGTCGTCAACCTTGATCGCGGCTTCGGCGGATCCTGTCATCGAGATTGAGGATCAGCGCCTGAGCCCGGAGCCCAAAGCGTCGCTGATCGGAAAACTCGTCAATCAAAGTGGTCAGGCCGTGAGTGTGGCGCACGTTCTTGGGACGTTCTATGACAAGAATGGCCAACTGATATGGGTCGCGGACGAATATGTCGACCGCGCACTATTGCCCCAGATTCCGGTTGCTTTTGCCATGTCTGTTCCGGCGGACATCGCCGTCAAAGTCAGTAGTGAGCGTGCGATCACAACTACGTACAGTTCGGGCCGGTTCCAATGAAATCCAGATTTACATTTTTGCTGGGCGGTTTGGTTCTTGCCGCAATGCCGCTAGCATTGGCGCAAACCGGCGGCCTGCGCTTGCCCAAAACTGTCGAAGCGGGTAGCGGGTTCTCGGTCCAAAGCAGCGGAAGTGGCAAAGCGGTTCTCTACATCGTGGGGCCGGAGCAGGTTCTGCGACGCAATGTGCAACTAGGAGAAGCGACGCTCTTTGCTCCTGGAGATCTACACAATGCCGGCCACTATCTAGTCGCGCTGGTTGGAGAGTCCTCCACGGAAGACGGCGCGTTCGATGTTATCGCTGCGAGTCCACCGGCGGCTTTGAGCTTTCTCGCTAAGCCGTCTCGTCTTGCGGTCAACTTGCGCGAGGGCATCAGCGGCGTCGTTTACGTCTTTGACACTTTTCAGAACCTGGTCCTGACGCCTGCGCAAGTCTCGTTTCAGTTGTCAGGCATTGCCGGTGCTGTGCAGACGCGGACGGCGCTCACGCACAATGGCGTGGCTTGGACAAAGATGAATTCCGCGGCCAAGGAAGGCGCTTCCCAGTTTGTAGCTCGAGTTGGGGATGCTGCCAGCACACGCGTGATACAGCAAGTTCCAGGCGGTCCCTGCCACTTACGGATGAGCGCTAAGCCGTCAGGTCAGAGGCTTGCGGTGGAAACGGAGCCGGTGCGCGACTGTAGCGGCAACGCTCTGCCAGATGGAACGATTGTCACCTTCACGGAAACCTATAAGGGCAGCGAATCCACGGTTGATGTCCCCCTCAAACGAGGGGTCGCACGCACGGATATGCCAGCCTACAGCGGGGCAAAAATCTCGGTTGCGACCGGAGTTTTGATAGGGAATGAAATTCGCTGGGAAAAATAGCAATGAAACGGCCCATCTTCGTCGTGTGCTCACTCTTCGTGGCGATGTTTGCCCTCGGCTCTGACCCACCTGCCGTCCGCATTGAACCTGCGGGTTCGGTCGGGCCACGGCCTCTGGAAAAGCAAACTGAGACCGCGGTGATTCGTGATTATCTGCAGGCGTGGCGCAGTTTTAGCGGTGCGTTCGAACAGAATCGGGTCGATCTGCTCGATCGGGAGTTTACCGGCATCGCCAAAGAGAAACTGGCAGACACGATTCGGGAGCAAGCAAAGTTGGGGATTCATACACGCTATCGAGACACAGCGCACGATATTCGTCTGGTTTTTTACTCACCAGAAGGACTCTCTATTCAGTTGGTCGACACGGTGGAATACGACGTTCAAATCCTCGATGGCCAAAAGGTCCAGACAACGCAACACGTTCGAGCGCGATATGTTGCGGTATTGACGCCGACCGAAGTGCGGTGGAAGGTGCGCATCTTCCAGGCTGAGTCCGAATGATCTGCTTATTTCGAATTCGATCTCGAATTCTTCACGACTGCAAATCTGTACATGCACGAAGACCAAGCACTGTTCTGTTTTTTGGACCGACTCAAGGAGCCGCTAGATGATCTCAGTCGTGGTGCCTATTTTCAATGAAGAAGAAATCGTAGAGCTATTTCATGCGGCTCTCACGGACTCCATGAAGGAAGAAGCCTGGGAGGTCGTCTATGTAAACGACGGCTCCACAGACTCGTCCCTGAAACTGCTGACCGAACTGCACGCCAAAGATTCACACGTGGTGGTGGTGGACCTATCGCGTAACTGGGGGCACATGGGGGCGATCTCTGCGGGCCTGCAGACTGCGAGTGGCGACGCGGTTGTCTTAATGGACGGCGATTTCCAGGACCCGCCAGAGGTTGTGCCGGAATTGGTCGCTGCCTGGCGGAATGGCGCACAGGTCGTCACCGCCGTGAGAAGGAGCCGGCAAGAACGGCGCCGAATTCTAGCCAAGCTGTTTCCGATCTTCTATCGCTTGCTGGGAGCGCTCTCCGATTTTCCCATTCCACTCAATGCGGGGATCTTCGGCCTTCTTGACCGGCAAGCGGTCGACTCGATCAACTCACTGCGGGAGGGCAGCCGATACCTGCCTGGACTGCGTGCCTGGGTTGGTTACAAGACAGGCGTCGTTCTCTACGACCGGCAGGACCGTGCAGGCGGCGAAGGCAAACTCACGTTCCTGAGCCGGATCAAGTACGCGATGGACGCGATTACCAGCTTCAGCTACAAGCCGCTCCGCCTCAGCTTCGGGTTAGCGGGATTTGCAGTCTCAGTGGCTGTCATTTTGGCGATATGCACCATTTTTTCGAAGAGTGCCGTGAATCCATTAGGCTACGGTGTCGCGGCAGCTGTCTTTCTGGTGGGCGGACTCCTGCTCCTGTCTGTGGGTGTGCTTGGGGAATATCTTGGACGAGTGTACGACGAGGTGCGCAGCCGGCCTCTCTCGATCATCAACAAGGTGTACGAGGCTTCGCGGGAGAATCCCTATCAAGTAGACATGGGCCGCCGGGTAGGGGATCGAAAAAAGCCATTTCGGGTGGCGTAGAAGTTTCACTGGCCCGGTCGCGGTTGCGAGCCAGACTCGCACTTGGCTAATCCACGCTCAATTGCCGTGCCCTCTTCGTAGTCGTTCCAGGTTTCAACCAACAGGAAGGGCAGTGGACGATCAGCGGGGTAATACTGCCGCCATAACTTCATGGTATCCGCAAAGGTAGCGCCGCAGCGCTGGGAAATGTGCCGATTCAGGCCCCACGAGGCTTTGCTGTCATCGAAACCCGTCCACGCGGCTCCCACGGCAATCTTGTCAGGATATTTTGACTGCATTTTGCGATAGAAATCTCCCAGGTAATCCTCCCCCCAGTTGCTGCCATCGGCTGCCCATCCCTTTTTCCCGGGATTGATCCACGCATAAAAACCGTCGAACGCAGATGTGAAAGAGCTTGATCGATCTTCGTAGATAAGCAAGGGTGGGTGGGCCCATTTGTCGGTCGCTGCCCGTACTCGATTCCAGTTAGTGTGCCCTGCCTTTGGAAAAATGAAGATCACAGGCCGTTCATTGTAGGTGAGATAGGCCTGACGACCAGATGCGTTTGGCGAAAGATAGGTTTCATTGAACTTGTTGAACGCCGCAAAAGCGTCGTCCGTTGCCTCGGCTTCTTCTTCGTCGGTCTCGTCGTACATCATCGCAACGTTAAAGTTCTTTTCGGCCGCGATGGTCTGGATCAGAGCGTAGCTGCGATCGATAAAAGGCTCGCGATCCCCATACCAGTCCACCACGAACCCGGAAATTCCGAGTGCCTTGGCTTGGTCCATCTGTTTACGAATCACGGCCGGATCCTGCGAGGAATAGCCAACGTTGATGTGCCTGGGATGACCAAACCAGGGCTCATAGATGGCGAGAATTCGCGGTGAAGCGTCGGCAGTCGGCACACTCCGGCGCAGTTCCTGACGCAGGCCGGGATAGGCGCATCCCTGCAGTAGCAGAAACATCAACGCAGAGATCACCCAATAGCGATTCATCATAAGGTTCTGGACTTTAGAGGCGGCGCAAACACCATGGGTTGTAGCGAGGTGGGAATTAAAGGCCGAGTGGGCCGGGCTGCAAGCAGCCTGATCGTTAGTTTTTGCATCAGAAGTGCTGCCACGCCAGTAGGAATCCGTCACTTAGCATTTCGCATTCTCACGCGCCACGCTTGTCAATGACGGAGTTGTCCCCGTTCAGGTTTCGCTGGTTGGCGAGCCGGAGCCCCAAGAATTTGATTGACTCGAATTCGAAATCGAAGACTCTCCAAGCCCGCGTATTGTCGGGGAGTTTCGTATTGCTCTCCGCCTCAGGGCTTGCCACTGCGATTAACTTCGCCTACAACATTGCGGTTGCGCGATTCCTTGGCCCTACCGCGTTTGGCCACGCTACGGCTGTTTACACTCTTCTTATCCTGATATCGGCCGTCACGCTTTCCTTTCAAATCGTTTCCGCAAAGGTGGTTGCGCAACAGAGTTCTCTCGAGGGGAAAAGCGCAGTTTATCGAGGATTTCACCGGAGCGCTTGGGCGTGCGGCATCATCGTCGCACTTGTTTTGCTGCTGTTTCAGAAATCTATCGCGGACTACCTCAATTTGCCGAGTCCGGTGCTCGTGGTCCTGCTCGCAGTTGGAGTAGCGTTTTACGTTCCGCTGGGAACGCGGCGTGGCTACATCCAGGGCGCCTACGGCTTCAATCGTCTCGGAGCCAATCTTGTCCTTGAGGGAGTGGTTCGACTAGGTGGATCTCTCCTGCTCATCATGCTGGGCTTGGGCGTTCCAGGAGTGATTGCCGCCAACGCCGCCGCCGTAGCGGTAGCCTATCTCGCGGCCGCACCTAAACTCGCGGCCGCGGTTCCCCACGATCTCCACATCCCCGATGCGTTTCGCGAAGCACTGCAGGCGATCGTCTTTTTTGCGGGCCAGGTGCTCATTAACAATTGTGACATCGTGCTGGTGAAGCACTTTTTCCCTTCAACGGCGGCAGGCCTCTACGCTGCTGTGGCATTGGTGGGGCGAGTGATTTTTGCCTTTTCCTCAGCGGTCGTGAATACGATGTTTCCACTTGTTGCGGGCACTCGCGACGAGGAGAGAAAAGGTCACAGGGTTCTGCTGACTTCACTCCTGCTGGTGTTGGTTATCGGTTCGGCGTTGGCTCTTGGTCTTCGCCTGGCGCCCGCTGGGATTTGGACAACGTTCTTTGGCCCGCAGTTCGAAATAGCTGGGAAACACGGCCTACCCTATCTACTGGCGTTGTACGCTGCCACAACCGTCGTGTACTCGCTTAGCGTTGTGATCATTGCATACGAGATGTCATACAAAATCGCCAATACGAGCTGGGTGCAGTTGGCCTTCAGTGGCGCTGTCGTCGTTGGCATTTGCAGGTTCCATTCGTCTCTGCAGCAGGTCATTTTGATACAACTTGGGCTGATGGTGGTTCTCCTCGTCGTTGTCGCAGTGCCGTTCCTGATTCACTCTATGGCCAGCGCAAAGGATGCGCACGAGGCAATTTTTCCGAAGACGATCAGGTTGATTCGGCGGGTTTCAGAGGACGAGGTCATCGCAGACTTTCTAAGAACCGATTTCAGCAATTCCGCATTCGACGAGTACCACGAAACCCTGCGCGGACTGGTGCTGACACCGCATCTCGACGATGCTAACGAGAATGCAAAGAGACGTGCCCTGTTGTTTATTCGGCATTTTTCGTTGTGGAAAGAACTGCCGGAGGGGACCGAATGGTTCGAGGCCGAAATCGGGATGGCAGACCTAGACCAGATTCGAGTCTTTCCACGGGCGCAATGGCGGAAACTGGCACGGGGGGATTTCGGCATCACAGCTATTGCCGAACGCCTCCGCACATTTCGCAGCCATGGTGAAGCCGGGAAAGCATTCTTATCGAAGATTGGAGCGCTGGGTACTGGGCTCCGACAGGATGCCGACCCGGGCGCTGTGCTCCTCATCGGTCTCAACGAAAGCGAACCACTTACGATCCTGGATGGAAACCACCGTCTCGTGGCGGCAATTTTGACATCGCCGGAGACCGTATCGAAGTTTCGCTTCTTGTGCGGACTATCGCCGAGGATGACGGAGTGTTGCTGGTACCGCACGAATGTGGCGACACTCTTCCGGTATGGGACAAACCTCTTAACCCACGTTGTGCACGATCCCGAGGCCGAACTCGCGCGGCTTTTGTAAAGCCAATTTTGACCGAAACTCGTATTTAATCTCTAGCGCAAACCTGTCCGCCCACTACTGACAAGACAGGATAGACCCCGCGCTGCTGCCACTCTAGATTGTTTAATAGGCCGAATTAGGTGCCTATGCAATCTTTCGCCATACGGATAAAAGAAGATTGTTGGAACCTGGAATCCCGAATATGACAAGTGCAAGACTTATAGAGGTGAAACAACTACCGGAGATATTGAGTGTTAAGCAAGGGCGTAGTTTCTTTCGCGAAGTAGAGTCTTGCTTGAACGAAGATCGACCTCGTGTGGTGCTCGACTGTTCCAAAGTGCGGCAACTCGACAACGCCGGAATCCGAGTATTGTTACGTTGCCTGGAAGAGGCGATCAAGCGGAACGGCGATGTCAAACTTGCGGCGATCCCTCCGGGAGCAGCGGCGATTCTGGAACTCGCGAGGGTAGAACATCTCTTTGAGGCCTTTGACACCACCGCCGACGCGGTCAACAGTTTCTACCAATTGCCGACAAAGCCGTTCCACCAAGCTCTTCGGCAGGGATCTTCGCCTCTTTCGTCTAGAGTGCGCAGTAAAGGCTCTGAAATAGGTCAGTCTGACTCGCGCGAGAAGCCTGCGGGGTCGGGGGTAACGATGAGAACCTCGGGGCGTTGGCTGAGGCGGCACATCGCTGGCTGCCTTGTGCTGTTATTCGTTGCGCCACTTGCGGCTGCAGTCCCATCACCGCAGCAGGAGGCGACTCCCAATCAACAGGTCGAAGCCGCATCCTCCACACAGGCGCGGCCGAGATCTTCCGATAGTGGCACCACTGATGTGCAGGCCCAACCATCCCAGGTTGAAGCTCTGCCCAACAGTCCAGGCGCAGTGCGTTCGCAAGACGAACTGTCCAGTGTGCAACAGCCCTCCCCAAAACCACAAAGTGAAGCACAGGCGCCTCTGGGCACAGCAGCGGCGACGTTTGTAAAGACAACGGGTGTGGCGGCTTCCAGACCAGCCGGTGCAGCAATTGCGCCGGCAAAACAGAGGCGAGCGCGCTCCATCCTGATCAAAGTTGGCATCATCGCAGGTGCTGGCGTTGCGGTCGGTACAGTTGTGGCCCTGGCCAGTGCCAGCCCCAGCCGGCCACACTAGCCCGTTGCCAGCGAGCACTCGGAAGGAAGCTGTTGAATCATGATTCGGAAAGCCTCTGAACCCCGGCGCCCCAGACTCGTAAGTTTCTCTGGCATTGACGGCGCCGGCAAAAGCACTCAAATCCAAGCTCTTCGTGCCCGACTGAACGACGTCGGTGTCCGCGTCTCGTTGGTTACTTTCTGGGACGACGTTGCGCGGCTCACGCGGGTCCGCGAAGTGACCGGCCACACCCTGTTCAAGGGCGACAAGGGTGTTGGAACGCCGGCGCAGCCGGTAAACCGACGAGACAAAAACGTGCGATCTTGGTATATGACTGCGGTGCGATTCGGCCTTTACTTCGTGGATGCCATCTCGCTTCGCATCGAAGTAGCGAGCGCGCTAAGAACGAATACCGACGTTATCATCTTTGACCGATATCTCTACGACGAACTCGCGAACTTGTCCTTACAGAATCGAATCGAGCGAGCGTATGTTCGACTGCTGCTGCCGTTCGTTCCGCAACCAGATGTCAGCTTCGTACTGGATGCCGATCCGGTCCAAGCTCGCGCACGAAAGCCCGAGTATCCGCTCGATTTTCTCCACAGAAGCCGCGCGTCATATCTGGCGCTAAGCGAACTCGTGAGCGGGATGACGGTCGTCGCTCCGCAACCGGTTCAGGATGTCGAGCAGCAGGTGTCGCAACTAGTACTGAATGCACTGTCCCCCGACGCCCTGCAATCGTACCCAACTTTCGTTTACACAGTCCCGACAGCGTCGAAGTAGAGCCGGACCCTCGTTACAACCGTGCGCTGCCTTCACTGGTATGTGAAGCTGAAGTTGTCCAGATACGTAGTATTCGCCGTCTGCTTAATGTTTCCGTCCATCTGGTAGTTGACCGTGATGCCCCACCAGCCACTCGGGGCAGTGCCCGGCGCATACTTCTGGTTAATGTTGCTCGTCACTCCATTCAGCGTGATTGACTGGAACAGCAGCGAATTGTCAGATTCCCGCTGCGCTTGAATCGTCACATGGTTCCAGGAGTTGCTTACAGGATTACAGGCGACGCCGGTCGGCACCCATCGCGAGTTGACGTTGTCCCAAATGTCCCATTCGTTTCCACCCGCGACGCGGCACTGGTTGCCCCAAATCAATCCCAGCCCGTTGAAGTACATGCTGATGTCGAACTCCAGGACCTGTGTCGCCCCGAGGTTCGTCGGGTAAAAATAGGCATCGTAGGTGAAGTTGTGCAGCGTCGGAAGGAGCGTGTGACTCGAGTCGGGCAGCCCCTGAGTCGAACCCTGGCCGATCAGAGGGATGCTCCATAGAACGTCGGAATAAGGTGTCGTACCGCCGATATTGAACTGCGTCGCGTTCCCGCTCATCGCGGGTGATTTGATCCCTTGCGTCATGGACCAGGTCACCCCCGGACACGGTGCGGAACAAATCGCATAGTATGGAGGCAATTCGCCCCAACTTTTCCATCCGCTGCTAGCCTGCAGTTTGGAAAGTACATTCCCGCCCTGTCCACCCTGCACCGTGATCGCAACGGGAGTGTAGGCTGCTCCGCCACAATGATCCCACTCTTCCACCACGGTGTTGTAGGTTCCTGCAGTCAGACTCAAATTGGTATTCAGGCTCGCTCCATTCACGACGTACTGGAGTACGTTATTCACGTAAATCCCCATGGAAGCTACGCCCTTAGAACAGGTGGTCGTGCTCGCGGTTGCAACGTAATTCGTCGGCGAACTCACCTTGCTGTTATTCGCGGGCGAGGCCACCCATACGCCAGTTTGGCTGCTGACGGTGATCGTCAGGGTCGTGTAGGTTGCGCCGCCACAGTAGTCCCACTCTTCCACCACGGTGTTGTGTTTGCCCGAACTGACGGGCCAATTCGTGTTCAGGCTTGCGCCATTGACGACATAGACCAGTTGGTTGTCCACATAGATCCCCATGGACGCTACGCCCTTCGAGCATGTGGTGGTGGTTGCCGTCGCCACGTAAGGCACTGGCGAGCCAACCGTAGCGCCATTACTTGGACTGCTCACACTAACATTTGCGAGCGCGGCTGCTGCGAGCATTAGAAACATACAGATAGAGACGAAAGAAATCTTCATTATGACGGGGCCTCCCGTATTTTGTGTCGAACGCGTGCTTGCGGAATCGCAAGTTCTGAGTTGCTGAATGTATGGACTGGCCCGACGCGAACGGGACGTTGCCCCTGTAGCCCTGCTGGACCGATCAGATCGATCTGGAGTTTCAGTGATGTTGCCAAGACAGTAATACAGGGTTCTGGGTACGGTCAACAGGAAATGACTCGGGATCTTACTCGGAAGTGCACTGCCCTCGCGCCGATCGAGTATGGGGAATTGCCGCATTCCTCGATTCTGGGAACGCTGACACGATCGAGGGGAGGAGATGCGGGCTTTATGCAGGTTAAACGGAGGAAGGGGGCGATTGGAGGGCCTTGCAGATTCGGATCTGCCACCAGGCGGGAGGCCACGTTCCAGCGATGCGCATTTCGGGCTATACGATGAGAACGACACTCACCAGGGAGAGCCATCTTGCATGAGTACACCCGCTGATTCGGCCCGTTTGGGGTGCACTCTTGATCTATTTGTCAGAAGGCGAGTTGATCGCAATCTTGCTCGCCACGTAGCGGGCGCCATCGAAGTCCACGGTCACAGTCGGTCTCCGGACGCTCTGCAAGACTGCCCAGCGGAAAGTCTTGCCGGTGGAGAAACACCGTAACGTCTGGCTCCCTCACTCTACCAATAGGTCAGACTCAAATTGTCCAGGTACGTCGTGTTTGCCGACTGCTTGTAGTCTCCGTCCATCTGGTAGTTCACGGTAATGCCATACCAGCTGGATGGCACGGTGAAAGGGGCATACGTTTTGTTGATGTTGGCCGTCACACCGTTCAAAGTGATCGACTGATACAGAAGGTCATTGTTCGATTCCCGCTGAAGTTGAAGGGTAAGGTGGTTCCAGCCAGTAGTAAGATTACAAGAAGCGCTGGTTGAAGCCCATTGCTGAGTCACGTTGTCCAGGACATCCCATTCCCCTCCCCCTAAATGGTTGCATTGGGTGCCGAAGAACATGCCGATCCCATCCAAATACATGCTGACATCAAACTCCAATACCTGCGTCACCGCGAGGTTCGTCACATAGAAATCGGTGTCATAGGTAAAGTTGTGGAGACTCGGAATCAGCGTGTGATTCAGGTCGGGCAGTCCCTCCGTTGAGAATTGGCCAATCACCGGGTTGTACCACAGAACAACCCCGTAAGGTGTAGTTCCACTGGTATTGAATTGGGTTGCATTTCCGCTTTTTGACGGCGACTTGATTCCGTACTTCGTTGACCAGGAGAGCCCGGAACAGGGTGAACAGTCAGCATAGGCGGGGGGAAGCTGACCCCAGCTATTCCAGCCTTGATTGGCCTGGATGTTGGAGAGTTTCGTTCCGCCGCTTGTCACCGTGACATTCACCGTGGAATAAGCAGCTCCACCACAATAGTCCCACTCTTCCACTACGGTACTGTGGGACCCTTGGCTCAACGACAGCTGAGTGTTTAGACTCGCTCCCTGCGCGACGTACGTCAGTTTGTTGTCGACATAGACTCCAGTCGATGCCACGCCCTTCGAGCAAGTACTCGCGGTCGACGACGCCACATAATTCACTGGCGAAGTCACTTGGGCGTTGTTCGCGGGTGATGTCACATATACGCCACTTTGGCTGCTGACCGTGATCGCCAACGTCGTGTAGGTTGCGCCGCCGCAGTAGTCCCACTCTTCCACGACGGTGCTGTAAGAACCTGGGGCGAGGGTCCAATGTGTATTCATGCTGGCTCCGTTCACGACGTAGACCAGCTGGTTGTTCACATAGATGCCCATGGACGCTACGCCCTTCGAACAAGTGGACGTGGTCGCAGTCGCCACGTAAGGCACCGGCGAGCCAACGGTAGCGCCATTACTTGGACTGCTGACCGTCACATTTGCCAGGGCAGGTGTAGCCAACGCTATGAAAGCAAAGATAATGCGGGAAACAGTCTTCATCATCGTCAGGGGTCTCCGAAGTATGTTTTCGAACGCGTGCTTGTGGAATCACAAGTTCTGAAAAATTGCCTAATGAGAGGACTAGGCCCGACGCGAACGGGACGTTGCCCCTGTACAGCCTTGCTGGACCGATCGGATCGATCCGGAGTTTCTCTGATGTTGCCCAGACAGTAATACAGGGTTCTGGGTATGGTCAACAAAGAAAGCCTTGACATTCCAATCGAAAGTACATCGTCCCCCTTTTGGGAATCGGGCGTGGCAAGGGGGGACTTCTTGAAACGCCGACTTCCAACAACCAATTGGAACGGTGCAAAGACAGGGCGTTGCTCAGTTCTCCAGGGGAGGCGACGGTTACGAGCCTTTTGCAGGCTTGCGGCCGGGCACGCGAACAGGCTCAACTTGAAATTTGGTATCCGGCGCCTTTCGTGCCCGGTCCCTGGGCAGCGATTGACGGGTTCGTAATCTGGCAGACGCAGAGCAACCTTCGACAAAGATTTGGCAACTAAACGGCACCTCCGCAGAGGTGGGGCGATGTCGCTGTGCTCCATGATGTTCCGTCGCGGCAATTTTTTTGGCACCCTCCTGCTGTCTCTGCGGACTCGCATTTCTTGGAGATTCGACCAATGGCTGCTCGTCCTCGTCGGTTGCTTTCCGTCCTCTTTTGCTTGTTTTCCCTCTCGCTCCTGATCGCGAACATGGGATGCCGGGGGCTTGTTTCCAGCAACTCTGCGCCTCCGACGCTCACGTCGGTGTCCGTAACGCCGTCGAGCGCAAGCATTCTAGTGGGCGCCACGAAGCAGTTCACTGCCACGGCAACCTATAGCAACGGCTCGACGGCCAATGTGAGTTCGACGGCCAGCTGGACCAACGCCCCTGCGTCGGTAGCGACTACAAGTTCTAGTGGCCTGGCAACAGGAGTTACTGCGGGCTCGACGATGGTGGCTGCGTCGCTCAGCGGGATCAGCGGAAATGCGTCTCTTACCGTGGGAGCACCGACACTCGCGTCGATATCAGTGTCGCCGTCCAGCGTAAGCATCGCGGTGGGAGCTACGCAGCAGTTCACCGCCACGGCCACCTATAGCAATGGCTCCACAGCCAATGTGAGTTCGACGGCGAGTTGGACGGACGTGCCTGCGTCAGTAGCGACGACAAGTTCGAGCGGACTGACGACAGGAGTAACCGTGGGCTCGACCATTGTGGCTGCGTCGCTAAGCGGAGTCAGCGGGAACGCGTCACTTACGGTGACGGCGACCGTTGGCGGAGGAGCGAACGTCGTAATGTGGCATTTCGACGCTCAACGCACCGGGTTGAACCCGAACGAGGTGTCGCTGTCGCCAGCCAGCGTGACTCCTCAAACGTTTGGCAAGTTGTTTTCTTACCTTCTGGACGGGTACGAGTATGCACAGCCGCTGCTGGTGTCGAACCTGACCATCAACGGAAGCATTCACAACGTGGTGTTCGCCGCCACCGAGAAGGACAGTGTGTATGCCTTTGACGCCGACAGTTATGGCAACGGAACTCCGCTGTGGCAAGTTTCGTTGCTGAAATCGGGCGAAACTCCCATGACCGACGGTCCCATTCAGCCTTATCAGGGCATTACGTCAACGCCGGTCATCGATACGACGTCGAACACGATGTATGTGGTCTCCGCCCAGACGCTAACTTCGACGGGCGCCTCAACCGTCCGCCTGAATGCCCTGGATATCACCACCGGAAAACAAAAATTCGGCGGGCCAGGAACCATTCAGGCTTCGGTGCCAGGTACGAATTCAACTTCGATAAACGGTGTGGTCTATCTAGATACATCCTGTGTACAGCGGGCAGCCCTCCTCCTCGCGAACAGCACGGTTTACATCGGTTTCGGCAATTGTCATAGCGGATGGCTGCTAGCCTATGGTGCCCAGTCCCTGGCTCAGACTGGCGTCTTCAATGCGGGTCCCAACGTGAACGGTGAGGGTGCGTATCCCGGCGCCGGAGCGATCTGGATGGGCGGTGGTGGCCCAGTCGCCGATGACAGCGGCAACATCTACATCACCACCGGGGATGGGCCGTGGGACGGGCTTACGGCGTGGGGCGATTCGGTGTTGAAGTTCTCGAACAACGGGCTACTTCAAATGCTCGACTACTTCACGGCCGATGATTATCACTACATGAATTGCAACGACGCAGACTTGGCAGCGGGTGGTTTGTTGCTGATTCCAGGAAGCACCCAGGCGCTAGCGGGAGGAAAGACCGGGAAACTCTATCTGGTGAACACGGCGAATCTTGGAAAGGAGCAGGCCAACGATGCGGGAGCAACTCAAACAGTGCCAGGTCTCTTGTCCGATCTGGGTTTCAATCCGTATTCGTCGAGTTGCACCGACAGCCAGGGAACATGGACCGCTGACGTCAACTCCTATGAAATCTTCGCCACAGCATCCTACTTCAATGGATCGGTATACATCGGATTAACTCCCACGGCAGCCGTCATCCCCGTCGGGATCGTACAGTTTCAATATTCCGGGACATTGACGCCGGGACTGATGAGTGCTCCCGCCATACAGGTAGGCAGCAATGGCACGACGGCTTTCATTTCGGCCAATGGCACTGCGAATGGAGTCTTGTGGATCATTGACCACGGGCAGCCGATTCAAAACCAAAATCCAAACGGCGCTGCGCCCACGATTGCGACGCTGCGCGCCTACGATGCCGAAAATCTGACCAGCGAACTGTACAACAGTGGAACGAATTCCGGAGATGCGCCGGGGTACGGAATCAAGTTTACCTCGCCGATTGTTGCGAATGGAAAAGTCTACATTGGGACCGCGCACGATCTGGCATCAGTGCTAAATCCCCGGGGTGAGTTGGATGTGTACGGTTCGAAGTAGAGGTTGTCCCTCTGGTGCGCCGGTTATCGTCGATCTTATTTGTCAGAAGGCGAGTTGATCGCAATCTTGCTCGCCACGTAGCGGGCGCCATCGAAGTCCGCGGTCACGGTCAAATCTGCCCCTTCGTGGAGTTCATGGCTCATTGGGAAGCGAGCCGAATCAAAGGATACTTCATAGCGTTTGTCGTCCCGCGGATCGACCAGCACCAACAACCCCGAGCGCAGGTCAAGGAAGGTGACATTTCCAACGAACACAAATGCTGCTCCCGGAACCGCCAGGATCACAATCTTGCTAGCCACGCCGTGACCCTTGTTGTCGGATTGGAATTTGACCGAGATTAGACTCCCTGTAGCCAGACCCGGGAAGCCACTGTCCGAGGAGGCGGAAGCAGCCTGACCCTGGCGAACAATGGCGGTGCCTGCAGGCACCTGCAGTTTGACCGGCTGACGAGAGAGAGCGTCGCGCACGGTCAATTCACGGTCGCCGGGATTGTAGCTGAGCACCTGACCCTGGCACTCGCCTTCCGGCACCGCCGACAACAGGTGAATGCTGCGCGCAAACAGTGTGGTTCCGTCCAGCACCGTCTCGACCGAGACATGATCGCCAGGACGCAGATCGCGCAACGCGCTTCTTAAGCCGTCACGATAGACTTGGGTACGTTCGTCATAGAGGACCTTCAGCGTCCGCCCGCCGAAGACATTCAGCGTGAACTGGTCGCGAACCCTGTCCACCCCACGAATTGCGCCGCCGATTACAGTGCTCTTTCCCCGCGGCGTAGGGGGCAATGCGGTTGGACTGCCGAACGCGCTTTCCGGCCTGCTTGCAGCCTGAACACGCTGATCTTGTGCTGGCTTCGAGCCGGCGGACGACGATGATTGAGCAAATGCCACGCTACTAAGAATGGCTACCGCTAGAAGACGACCCATTTCGGACACCCTTTACCTGCTGCCTAGATTCTCGCCGTCTCTTTGATGGTAGGAAGTGATCAACAGTGGCCTCAAAGCTCCTTCCGCAGCCAACAATGTTGCTTTTGGCGGCTAGGCAACGCATTCCCGCGCGGTGCATCCAACCCACGCTCACAAAGGACCAAACATGTTTGGCAAACGAATAACCTTACTGGCGATCGTTGCCGTCGCGGTGGGCTGGGCACCCCGGAATGCCTCGGCGGGTGACCTCAAACTCACGCTCCCCAAGCGAAGCGAACTCACTCTCGTGCAGCGTCTCAATCGCGACGGGGTTGAGGCTCTCCGGAAGCAACAGTACGAGAAGGCTGAAGGATTCTTTTACAAAGCGTATCTATACGACCCCGGCGACCCCTTCACGTTGAACAACCTGGGCTACATTTCTGAACTGCAGGGTCTGCTGGATCGGGCGCAAAAGTTCTACGCTCTGGCGTCGGAACAGGCGAGCGACGCGGTGATCGACCGAACCAATGCCAAGCGCCTGGAAGGAAAGCCGATGCGGGAAGCATTTGGGGGCCTGAATGACGTTCCCATGCAGATCAATCGCATGAATGTCGAGGCGATTCGGCTTTTATCACAAAACCGGACGCCGGAGGCTGATCTCCTCCTGCAACAGGCATTGGCCATGGATCCGCGGAATACATTCACCTTGAACAACATGGGCGTTGCCAAGGAGTCGCGAGGAGATTACGAACAGGCGCTGACATACTATAGGGCGGCTGCTGATTCGCACTCCTCGGAACCGGTCATCGTCACGCTGAACCACGCTTGGAGAGGAAAACCCGTCAGCGAGATGGCTGCGGATAGCGCAAAAAAGCTGACAGAACGCATGCAAAATGCAGCCACCGACCAGGCGCAAGCTGCCTTGCTTGCGGTGCGCGGAGTCTCAGCGACGAATCGAAATAATTGGCCTGCTGCGAAGCAGGACTTCCTTCGGGCTTACTCGCTTGACCCAAACAGCGCATTTTCAATCAACAACATCGGTTATCTGGCGGAAAGGGACGGCGACCTCGAGACCGCGCAGTTCTTCTACGCAAGAGCCCGGAAGGCCGAGCACGCCAACGACCGGGTTGGACTAGCGACCCAGCGCTCCGCCGAAGGGAAGCACCTCTCTGCAGTCATCACCGATAGCGGGCAGCAGGTTGGCGACAAGATCGTTTTTGAAAACCAGGCAAGACAACGCCAGTCCGGTCCGATCGAACTGAAACACCGCGATAACACGCCTGTCATGGAAACGACGGTGCCACCAAAAGAGCCGCTGTCCTCAGCGTCTCCTAAACCAGCAGGGTCGCAGGCGCCCCAATAACACCGATGCATTCTGGCCAATATGAATAAGACATCCTCTCCCTTCGGTTCGAGCAAGTCTCTCATCGTCCTTTCGCGGCTTCTGTTGCCGCCGAGCCGAGGCGACGCAAGCCTTCCGCCCACGGCTGGCGAGCTGGATTTGGGCATTGCGGAATTCAGCCGGGAAGAATTCGAAGATATGCTCGCCCTCGCCAGCTCACATCACGTGGTCATGCGCGGGCTCGATGCCTTTCTCCAGATCATGCGCCAGGCCGGGGACGACAACCGTGCGGAGTGGGCTGCAACCGCGCTCGCTGCCGAGGGCGCGCGGATCAAGAACGCGATGTTGTTCTTGGAGAGAGTTTGCGCCGCGTTCCAGGCAGAAGGGTACGACATCACGGTAATCAAATCGCTCGATCACTGGCCCGATCTGGGCAGCGACTTGGATCTGTACACGAATGCGGCCCCGACGGATGTACTCCAACTTATGACGCGGAGTTTCGCGGCCCAACTTGCGCCGCGCAGCTGGGGAGATCGCCTGGCACGCAAATGGAACTTCGTCATCCCCGGATTACCCGAGGCGGTTGAGATCCACATGGGCCGCTTGGGTCAAACCGGAGAGCAGGTTGGAATCGCCGAGTCCTTGGCCGGCCGTGCCACGCTCGCTCCTTTTGGGAGCCACATGTTCCGCGTGCCAGCTGCCGAAGACCGTCTCATGATCTCAACCATGCAACGGATGTACCGCCATTTCTATTTTCGGTTGTGCGATATCGTGGACACGGGCAGGCTGTCGGAGACGGGCACCATCGATTACGAAGACTTGCGCTTTTCGGCCAAGGTTGCCGGAATCTGGAAGGGCGTGGCGAGTTATCTGGCGATTGTGTCGGACTACCTGACTCATTACCGCGGTAGAGGTCTCGATCTCCCGCCATTCGTAAGGGTTTCAGCGCGATTTGGCGGCGATGAACTACGCTTCATCCGCGGCTTCTTGCGTATCCCGATTATGCCGCAATCTGCCAAGCTGTACGGCTCACAACTCACCACTCTGCTGCTCCATCGGGAATTGAGGAACAGCGTCCGACTTAGCTTGTTGCCATGCCTGGCCACCGCGGCCGCTGTGGGGCAAAAGATCACGGGAAGCGATAAGGGAATCTGGTAGCCCCGGTCCCGCAATCCAACGATTCGAACCAACACTGACAGTTGGTAAGTGCGTTCCCGCTTTCTAGCCCTGCCAAATGTGGTGACCGCAAGCGCATGGCACACTGTCCGTGGGTTTTTGCTTCGTTAACTGCTGCTTGCAGATCGGGCAGGGTTTCGTCATGGTGTACGTCATAGTCTCACTCCTCGGCTAGTGGACGCCGCACTCCCGCGCCCAGCTAGCAACGATACAAATACATACGCTGAACCGTTATCGGTTGTCTGGATTATTGTGGCGCCACTGCCAGTAGTTGGTCTGTTGCCGGGTACTCAGCTCAACGAAAGCATGCTTTTGGTGGTGTTCGGTCTGGTACCGCTGGTACGAACGGTCTTCGTTGGCGTCCCAATTGTGATAGTCCTTGTGGCCCTTGTCGTAATAGCGCTTGTGGTTCTCGCCTTGTTTGTTCTCTTCTTTCCGGTCGTCTTGTGGGCTGGCAGCGGCCATCATGGCAACTGGTGCAGCAAGGACGCCAGTCAGAAGAAGGGAACTGAGAAATCGGTAGGTACGTTGCAAGTGGTTCTCCTTAGCGCGAGATTCAAATCCACGAACCCCACTCCCATTACTTTCTACCGTTGGCGCTCCAGTGTCTGATCAATACGGCTCAACTCGCTGAGGAGAATTCGGAAGCGGAAGGCTGCGGGAAACGAAAGGCTTTCGGAGTTTGATGTTTGCGTTGCCTGAACTGCGACCGCCAACCCGCAGCCGCCGGTTGGGGCTGACTCAGTGGACAGCCTCGCCCGCGTAATACCCACTCCGAGTCCGAACGGTCAGCTTGCGGTGGCCGAGCGCCTGCGCTCTCACCTCGATAGCGCGGTATCCACCGTTCTTGCTGTGGTCGGTTGGCTTATAACCGATGGTGTACTGACTGTGAATGTCGCGCGCTACGACCCGCGTGATGCCGTCTACTTCGTCGAGGCTTTTTGGGAAAAAGGCAACTCCGCCCGTGACCTCGGCCAGGCTCTGCAACGCTCCGGTGTCCGGCTTCTGAAGCTCGTCTCCAAGAAGACCGATGGCATAGAGTGTCGGCCCGTTCTCCTGCTGCAACCGGCGCATAGCCGCCTGTAACGTCTCCTGACTGGCATTGTCCCGGCCATCCGTAATCACCAGCAGAACCTTCCGCTGCACTCGGGTGTTGTTCTTCAGATGGACTGTGGAAGCGACGATGGCGTCATAGAGCGCCGTGCTGCCTTGCGCGGAGACCTTCTGCAGCGCTCCCTGGAGCAGGTCTACGTCAGACGTAAAATCCTGGTCGAGATACGAATCCTGACTGAAATTGACTACAAAGGTTTCATCGCTGGATTTGCCGGCCCGAATCAGATTGAGCACGGCCTGATTGACCTTGTCGCGCTTTTCGCGCATGGAGCCGGAGTTGTCGATCACGATTCCCATCGCCACCGGAACATCTTCCCGGTGAAAAGAGGTCGTCGCCTGTGGCACTCCATTTTCAAAGGCCGTGAATGCCGGCCGGTCGAGGTCGGTAACCAGGCGCCGCTGCTCATCTACAACCGTAGCGTGCAAAATCACTTCCCGAACTTGCGTCTTGAACACGAAGACGGAGCTTTGATCAACTCCGGCCGACTGCCCCTGCGTCATCGCGCCATCGTTTGGAGGTGCTGGCTCGGTGTTGGGTGCTGGAGCGGTTTGCGCGGTGCCGGTCGCGATGGGGGAGGCCGGAATCGAAGAGGAGTCTTGACCCTTGAGTTCAACGGTTACCAGAGTGAGGAAGAAGCACATGCCGGCCAGCATCAAGCCGCAGCACTGCACGAACCCACTCAAGGTCACTGGAACCCGCTCGTCGCTGCTGTCGTTGTACTCGTTATCGTTCGTCATTGAAGTCATTGGCGTGCATGTCCCGCGACAAATTAAGGCAACTGATTCACATAGCAGGCGCCGCTTGTGACTTGCGCCGGTGGGCTCGGAGGAGTCATCCAAGCTGGATTGCTGAAATCAAAGAATTCCGTCATATCGATTTGGGCGGCGTCCCGCTTGGTCAGCGCCGGCACGTTGAAGCGGGTTTCAATGAGTTTCAGAATCGCAGTCGTATCGGCCACCGAGTGCGAGACGTAGTTCTTCTTGGTGTACGGTGAGACAACGATTAGCGGAACGCGATAGCCGGTGTATACGAAATCACAAGTGGGGCCCGTCGATAGCGTGCAAACATCGTTTGGAAGCAAATCGACTGGCTGAATGCCATCCGGACTTACGGCCGGCTGGGGTGAAACGTGGTCATAGAGGCCTCCGAATTCGTCGAAGGTGAGAATAAACGCCGAGTCTTTCCAGGAGGTACTGGTCATCAGCCCATTGATGAGCGAGGAGACATAATTGGCCCCCAGTTGGATATCGCTCGGCGCCGAATCGGAGTTTGTTGGATGCTCATCGAAACCGGCGTCGGAGGCCGGCTCCATCAGAGCGACTTGCGGCAAGGTTCCGTTCTGCAAGTCGGTGAAATATTGAGAGATGGGCGCGATGTTCTGAGGATACTGGGACGGGATTGTCTGGCTCCATTGAAAGTCCTGTACCGAGCTCAGGGTTAGCAGGCAGGCAGAATCGTACGGCGGACCGGAACAAGGGCTTCCCTGAGGATTCACGTAGATCTTCCAACTGACCCCGGCGGTTTGGAGCTCCTGAAAGATCGTCGGCGCCGTCAACAGAGCCGTGTCTGCGCTGTCGGTGCCGATCGGGTAGGCATATCCCTGGGATGTGCCTGCGATAAGATTCTGACGGTTCGGCGGAGTGCGCGCCATGACCGGGTGAAACCACCGGTCTGAGGTCGCGAAATTCGACGCCATAAAATAGTAGTAGTTGAGGTCGCCACCATCGTAGTACCCCATCGCGCGGATACCATCGACGTCGTCGAACGGCGGTACCAGCGCTCTGGCATCATGCCCTGCGGCCCAGACAAACCCGTTCAAAGTGGCAGAATACAGGCCAACCTGGTCGTTGTAGTTCCAATCCACATGACTCTCATTCCAGGAAGGGCTCGGGTTTTCGATGCACTGAGTAATCAGATGATATGAAGTGATCAGATTATTGGCATCAAAGACGCAATCACTTGGCGGAGGAGCGCTGGGGTCACACCCCGGAATGGCCGGGGCTGGCCCCTGCAGCGGCGGTGCGCCTGAACTTGGATTGAATTGCGGTAGTCCGTCAAACGATTGGTCCGGATAGCCGTTCTGGGCCCAGTATCCTCGTAATGCGCCAAAGTAGTGATCGAACGAGCGGTTCTCCTGCGCCAGGAAAATAATGTGATTGAGAGCAGTGATGTTTTTGGCGCTGTTGAACGTTGCAGTGACCTGCTGGCTTGCAGTGAGCGTCAATGTGCAAGTTGAGTTGCTGCCGCTGCAGCCCCCTGTCCATCCGGTAAAAGATGAGTTCGCTGCGGCGGTCTCCGTGAGCGTCACTTGGGTTCCGCTTGCAAAGCTAGCGCTACAAGTTGGGGCACAATTGATTCCGGACGGGCTGCTTGCGATCGTACCCGTGCCAGTTCCCGCCAGGCTCATGGTTAGCACAGCCGCGTTCTGAATAGTGCTGAAGCTTGCAGTGACCTGCTCACTCGCATTGAGCGTCAATGTGCAAGTCGAGTTGCTGCCGCTGCAGCTCCCAGTCCACCCAGTGAAAGATGAGCCCGCAGCCGAAGTCTCACTGAGAGTTATCTGGGTCCCGCTCGAAAAGCTAGCATCGCAGGTCTTTCCGCAATTGATGCCCACGGGATTACTGCTGATCATCCCTCCGCCAGCACCGGTGGTTTGGACACTAAGTTGAACAGGACCTGGCCCGGTGGAGCCGCCGTTTGCTCCTCCCCCGCAACTGCAAAGAACAAGGGATATCGAGATCAAACAGAAAAAAACGATACGGTCTCTCAACCTGAGCATAGGGGTAGCAGCTCGTTTCATCACTCGGCGCGGTTTCGATGGTGATAGCAGGCTCTGGGTTGCTTGATCAGCCGGGGGAGGGCGATTTCCCGAGAGTGGTTTGGGCGGCCGGACTGGACACAATGCTAATTCACACCGCGCGCGAGAGGTCCAACGGGGGCCCCCTTGAGACCGGTAGCTGCGGAAGCTGGGCGTACTTGAACCCGGCCTTCGACCACTGTGTTGTTCTTATCGATGGTAATTTTTCTGGCCTGACCGAGGTCGGAAATCTGTACGTGGGACAGGTCGAGGTCTGCAGTAATAGCCTTGCCGCCAGTGATGAACGCTATATCCTGCAACATACTTTTGCGTTGATCTCCGATGCCAGGCGCTCTGACAGCCACGACTTGCAAGGGGCCACGGATCTTGCTCACAACGAGAGTAGCCAGCGCCTCGCCTTCAACATCCTCTGCGATTATGAGCAGAGGCTTGCCACACCCGGTGATTTGCTCGAGGAGTGGGAGCAAGTCCTTCTTGCGGGTAATTTTCTTTTCGTGAATGAGAACGTACGCGTCTTCCAAGGCAACTTTCATGTGCTCGGGGTCGGTGACAAAGTAAGGCGAGAGATATCCGCGGTCGAATTGCATGCCGCCAACCGGGGGGGCGCTGGTCGTGCTGCGCGAAATCCCGTTCCCGTCGGGGATCACGGTTGCTTCTTCCACGCTGGCCCAGATGCGTTCGTCTACCGTCGCTAGTTTCGCAGTCATTGGTGCCGGACCTCATCAGCCGTTTTTCACGGCATGCTTTCCATGGATTCTTAAGATCTCTGGCTGCCTTTCCGACAGATGCTTCCTGTGAATCTCATCCGCTCACTATCGACGTGAGCGGAGGCTAGCGTGAGCGGAGGCTAGAGAGCGGAGGCCTCATGGCACGTTCTTTGTCGGGCCGTTCGCCGGGCTCTGCAGGTGGTTCGAGACTCTTCGTGACGCGGCTGCTTGCATTCTCGACCGGCGAAGTTGCGCTTACAGCGTCATCATCGTGGAGAATAACGTTGAGGAGAGAGCTGTGGACATGTAGATTGTCTCCAATGTCGTAATTGATAAAACCGAGCTTTCTGAATCGGTTCATAAAGAAGCTGACCCGCGAACGGGTTGTCCCAACCATTTCCGCCAGAGTCTCCTGACTCAGCCTCGGCACCGACATTTCGGAGACTCCTTTTTGCCCGAATTGCGCCATCAGCAAAAGAACTCTCGCCAGTCGCTTTTCGCTGGAGTTGAAAAGCTGATCGACCAAATCATCCTGATATCGGATATTCCGCTTCAGCAGATATTTGACAAACACGGCCGACAATTTTGGTTCCAGGCTCAGAGTATGCATCATCGCCTTCTTCTCAACATGCAGAAGAACGCAGTCCGTCACAGCAATCGCAGACGACATGCGCGTGAGCTGACCCGCAAGACCGCCCTCTCCAAAGAAATCACCTTCGCTCAAAATGCCAAGCGTTGCCTCTTTTCCGGCTTCCGACACAACCGCGAGCCGGACCTTCCCCTTTTTGACAAAAAACAGCCCGTCCGTCGGATCCCCCTGAGTAAAGATCGAATCTTTCTTTTGAAAAGACAGCATATCTCTGCCCTTACCAATCGTTGAAAGAAAGGCATGGGGATTGAAATCGATTTTTCTTTGCGCGTTTGTGCTTCGCTTAACCAAGGGGCGACCTTATATGGGAATCCTGCCACTTTCAATTATGAGAGAAAGGGCTAGATCTGGCTGGTCACTACTGCTCACAAAAGATTAATTTTCACCAGACTCATTTGCAGACACTGGCAGCGCGGCGCAGTCCGTGAGTAGAAAACAGCGAAGTGAGCGATTCTGGCCAGACAGCTTCGGCTAAAAGCCGCATAATGCGAAACGAATCTACGGAAGGCTCGCGCCTCCGACGAGCTCCGAGGTTTTGTTCCCACGCGAGCTTCGTTGGCCTTCCAAGCGTGGCTCCAGCTACCCCGGCGTGCTTCCGCCGACGGATATTGGGAAAGGAGTCGTATGTCAATCTCTCAGATTTCCAGGCTCTCGTCTGCTGTTTTGTTAGCGGCTTTTCTCGTCAGCTGCGGTAGTGTTCCCACGCAACCGGCTGCCTCCAATGGTCCCACGGTATCAATGGTCGTCCCCCAATCCAACGGAGTGGGCACCAACCGTGCGATTGCGGTGGTCTTCAGCCAACCCATGGATCCCGCCAGCATCAACTCCAGCAGCTTTCTGGTTGCAGGAGTGAGCGGGACGGTCGTTTACGACGCCACTAACATGATTGGTGAGTTCAAACCTTCTTCTGACTTCGCCACCAATACCATGTACAACGCGAGCATTACCGTTGGAGCCAAGGACATGAGCGGAACTCCGCTGGCCGCGCCCTTCGATTTCTCCTTCACGACCCGCACCACCACAGACACTTCTGCCCCGTACGTCATTGCAGTCAATCTTGTCGCTGGCGCCACTTGCGTGCCACAGGACCAGAAGATCGTGGCCACTTTTGACGAGCAGATGGACTCGCTCACCATCAATCCCAGCACATTTTTCATTGTCGGTGTGGCTGCCACCGTGACCTACGACGTGGTCAGTCAAAAAGCCACTCTCACGCCCACGGCTAGCCTTGCTGCAAACACCACATACACGATCATGATCACCGCCGGAGCCAAGGACTTGGGAGAAGTGTCGGTCGCGCCACTTCAACAGACTTTTACAACCGGTCCGTGCCAGAGCGGTGGAACGCAGCCGGTAGCGCTTTGTCCTAACATTGGAAATTTCTCGGTCCTGGCTGGAACCACCGTCACCAATACCGGTTCTACGGTGGTGTCTGGGGATGTTGGAGTTTGTCCGGGTACAGCCGTGACTGGATTTCCGCCAGGGTTAGCAGGCGGGACGATCCATCTTGCGGACGGTGTCGCATCCCTCGCCCAGGCCACTTTGACGGCTGGCTATATCGACGCTGCGGGACGCTCGGGCGGCACTTCGGTAGCCGGAGACTTGGTCGGGCAGACCCTCACTTCCGGTGTCTACACCTCGACGTCGTCGCTGGCAAATTCCGGGGACCTCACTCTCGATGCGCAAGGTAATCCGAGTGCGGTGTTCATTTTCCAGATTTCGTCCACGCTCACGACGGGGAGCGGAAGCCACATAGTCTTGGCCAACGGTGCCAAGGCCTGCAATATCTTCTGGCAGGTCGGCAGCTCAGCGACCCTGGGAACGAACTCTGTATTCAAGGGAAATATCATGGCTCTCACATCCATCACCGTAACCACGGGCGTGAATGTGGAAGGCAGGGTGTTGGCGCGGAATGGCGCGGTCACCTTGGATAGCGATGTAATTACCGGCTGTACTTGCCCTTGAGGCGCTGGCTCAACCAAGAGCGAATGGGCGGGCTCCGCATCTCGAGGAACCCGCCAAGCGCGACAACCGTAAGCAAGAACAGGAAAACAGTCGAAGACAGAGAAGAGCGTCAGTTGGCGCAAGTCACGCAGGCCGCTTCTTGCCTGCCGCCTTCTCCTTGCGTGATGCGCAGAGACATCGCGAACCTGGCAGTCAACAGGACTCTATTTCAGGGGATGAGCAATTTTGAACAGACGACGAGTATCGCCAGGGTTGTAAATTTCCTCTCCAGAAAGAGATGTGAAGGAATGACGCGGCCTCAGGTCGTGTTTCCTCTGATGGCGCGGTCGGGTTCTCACAATGATCCACTCCCCCTTCGGCCGCGCCGTCTCTCCTTGCATGACACGTTCCCGGATCATCATCTGATCACGCCGAGTGGTCACGCATGTCCGAAGTCTCGTGCTTAGAAGAGCTTGAATTCGACTTCAATACTAATCTGCACGCTCACAGGCTTCCCATCTTTCAGAGAAGGATCAAAACGCCACTGCTTCACGGCCTCGATCGCCTTTGCATCCAGTCCGAACCCAAGCCCGTGGACGACCCGAATGTCGCGCGGTTGTCCGGCTGCGTCGACGATCAAAAACAGCGTGCAAGTGCCCTGCGTCTTCGCCCTGCGGGCTTCCTCTGTGTACTCTGGATCAGGCGTCAAAACCGGTTGCGGAGCCGATATTCCCCCACCGACCTTAAACACCCCTCCACCAATGCCGCCACCGCTCCCGGCACCCACACCTGCACCGTGCCCAACCCCCACGCCGCCGCCAGAACCGGATCCGATCCCGCCGCCAGAACCCGATCCATTGGAGGGCGGGGCGCCTGGCAGAGCGGTAGCGGACGGATTACCCAGGTTGGGCATGTGATTTTCGGCAAGATGCACTTGTGGCGGCACAATGACCGTAGGTTCCACAGTCAGCTTTGGCGCCAAGTTGCGAATCACAATCTGCGGCGGAGTGATCTGTACCATCGCGAACTTGGGGAGTCTGCCTTTCGATGCGGGCAGAGGATCACGATCTCCACCGCCTCCACCACCACCGACCACTTTGCTGGACGTCCGAAGTATGTAGGAGTCAGGGGAAGGTGCAACGAGGAGTACGACCTCTCGCTGCTTGGCTTGTACGACGACCTGATGTCCAATGGCAGCGCCCGCAAGGATGAGGCCCACCAGTGCAACGTGTACTATCCCTGATACCACCAGGCCATTTGCCCGGTAATTGTTGAATTGACCCCAGACTTCTCTCGGCGCGCAGGATGTTACTGATCGCAACTGTGACCCCTTTACTGGCACTGACAATCGCCGGTCGCGCCCGCGACCGAGGTTGACCAACACACTCGGGCGCTCGGTCGAGAACTCAGCAAAATGAAGAATGACAGATCGGGAGGGACAAGTCTGAGCAAGATCGCTCACACCAGGAACTGCGGATTTGCGGTGGCCGGAAAACCAGGGTGATTGCAGAAGAGGACTTTACGCAGCTTCCCCGCCATGCTGGCGGCGCCGGTTCGAACCTAGGGCGTGGGCATGCACTCGTTCGATGATTGGCACCAGGCGTTCCGGCAGTTCACTCTTCATCACATATTCATCCACCAGCCAAAGGATCCGCTCCGGCATTTCTGAATACGCTGGCTGCTCGAGGCGATCTTGACCCGATAACCATGAGATTCAAGAGCCGCTTTGCCAGCCTGCCGATCATTCTGCTTTCAGGTCGTGGACCGGCAGAGGGACTTCGCCTTGGATGGGGTCATACGGCCGTGGTGGTTTTGTAGTGTCTGGTGTGTCGCTCCACGTCGAGCCAAAAGCCAACTTGTAAAGGGACTCGTTCAGGACGATTTCAGACGCTACTGACCTGAGTCTTTCCGGGTTGCTATCCAGCGCGCTACGACCACCATTCTCTTCGGTGCTGGCCCAACATAGTGCATGGGATAGCGGGTGATCAGCGTCAGTTCCGCCGAAGCAGACGTCCGTAAGGCCGAAAGATCCGCAGGCTCAACGACACCATGTCCGCCCGAACGCATACAACAGATTGTCAGTTAAAGCTACGGCGCCCAACGTCCCCGCGGGCGTGCACTGCGGCGGGAAGGGGAGAATAGTCCGATGTTGCGCGTGGACGACTCCGCTCCTCTCCCGGGCTGGGGAACTGCAGAACAGATGCAGAGTGTATGTGGATGATTTCATTTCTCACCGCATACAGCACCAGTTCGGCGATCGAGTGGAGCTTCAGCTTCCGCATGATATTGCTGCGATGCGTTTCTGCCGTTGCCAATGTCACGTTCAGGATCGTAGCGACTTCTTTAGAGGCTTTGCCCTCACTCACGAGTTGCACAACCTCGCGCTCTCGGGGCGATAACTTGGGCACTCTCGCCGCATCTGGATCAACGCGGTGCCGCTTATAGCCGTCCATAATCAGATCTGACACTCGCGGGCTGAAGATGCTCTTGCACCGTTGCATGGCCTCTACTGCGGTCGTGAGATCTTCCGTCCCGTCGGACTTGAAAACCCAACCGCGAACTCCCGCTTCCAGACAATCGCGGATCGCTTGCTCGGAGTCCACGGCGGTTAGGATGAGGATGGCTTGCGCGGGATTGTGTTTCAGAATTTGCCGCGCCGTGTCCACGCCATTCAGTATGGGCAGGCAGATGTCCAGAATCAGGAGATCGGGCTTCAATTCCCTGCACTTGTCTACCGCATCCCTTCCGTCCACGGCTTCTCCACAGACCTGCCAGCCTTCGTGAGATCCAATCAGCGAGGACAAACCGTACCGGAATATCGGATGATCGTCAGCCACCAAAACTCGAAATGCACTCATAGAACCTCCCCATACTCAGGCTAATTTATCAACATCGATGGATACTGTCTGAGCAGTATTGCTCATGCTGCAGCTGTTGCCTTGCAGGTAGGAATCGTGGATGAGCCGGTTGGCAGGCGACAGGATCCAGAGCGGAGCCGGTGGCCTGGAAGTCAGGTCCGTGAAGACTAGTAAAGTCGCGAACAACAGGGCGATTCCTAAGATCGCATTGCGGAAAAGGAGGCAAGCGCTGGCGACAAACGGGGAGGTTCGAGCCAACGCCCACCTTCCGCCCCTCGCGTTGGGGCAGACCTAAGGAATAAATGAGTAGTGCCTGCGTGGTCTATCGTGCGCAGTATGTATTTGCCCGGCAGAGTTCCACTACGTTTTCTAGGGCTATTCTCGATCTCCTCATTCGCGGCCATGCGATGGTGGGGAAGCACAGCACGATCAGGGAATCAGACAAAGATTCACGAATAGAGATGGGGGCTCTCTCCACAAACGAGGGTTCACTTCTGGCGGAAAAATGATTTTGCTGTCATGCCTGCGGTACAGCAACAATTGGATTCTCATACTGACTGCACTGGATAGACCATTCCCGCATTCCGCCTCTACTCTCAAGCATGAATCACACAGACTTCACTTCGTTATGTCAGATACATGTTGGACCGCCCCAAGGGAGATCGTCATGAACGGCGTCTCTGCGATTACTGGCACGGCTCCTCTGGGTACGGATTTGATCAAGCGGGCACAACAAGGAGATGTGGACGCATTTGGCGCGCTGTTTCAGGCGCACAGGTCGCGGATCTACTCCGTATGTCTTCGCATGACCTGCAACGGAGCGGAAGCGGAGGATCTCACGCAAGACACGTTTTTGCAGGTCTTTCGCAAAATCAACAAATTTCGCGGAGACTCAGCGTTCTCGACATGGCTTCATCGAATCGCAGTCAACACTGTACTGATGCATTTTCGGAAGAATTCCCTGAACCAGGTTTCGCTGGATGAACCGCAAAGCGACCGGAACGGCGCCAAGATCCGGCGCGAGTACGGAATTAGAGATAAGGACCTGGCCGGCTGTATCGACCGCGTCGCATTGGCGCGTGCCATGGAACAACTTCCCGCCGGATACAGGACAATCTTTCTTCTGCACGAGGTGGAGGGATACGAGCACCAGGAAATCGCGGAGATGCTCAGTTGCTCAGTGGGAAATTCGAAGTCCCAACTGTACAAGGCGAGACTGCGATTTCGTGAGCTATTGGCGCCAACGCTTGAGGCGCGGTTGGCCGCCAGAGATGGCTTGTCGGGCGCGAAGAGACGCCCAAAACCAAAGCTTGAGAATTGGGCACTGCGAATCGGCGCCAATCTGGTAACGCGGCCAGCACCCGTGAGCCAACTGAGAGCACAACCTCTGTGACTGTCACAAGCCCGCAAAACTGAGTAGTTTGAAGCCGCAGAAGTAGAACAAGACATGGTCAGGCCCGGTGACACGCCTGGCCATTTTCATTCCTCTTATTCGACCCGCATTGCAAGTCCTCCGACCGTATACGCATCCCATTGCCTGCCATATTTGGGTCGCAGGGCAACAATGCGACCAAGCAATGGCAAGTCCTGCTTCAGAACGAGGCGACGCTGACGGGTGTGAATGGAGCTTTGTCACCCGGTGACACGGACTCACGGTCCCAGGTTTGCGGGCGTGCACGAGGTCGTCGATGTGACCGGCTTCGGTGGCGATGGCGGCGTAGCCCATGGCACGGCATTGAAATCGAAGAAGTCCAGCAAATCGGGCTGCGCGGCATCGCGCGGAGTCAGGTGCGCGGTGCCGCCGATAAATCGGTTCTCCACAAACTTGATCACGGCAGTGTGGTCCATGGGCGTGTGCGAGACATAATGCCGCCGCGTGAAAGGCGAGACGATCATGTTCGGCAAGCGGAAGCCAAGTTGAGCCGCAAACCCCTGAACTGCCGCAGCATCACCCGGTGTGGCGCCGGGGTCGGTCAGATTCAGATCGCAATGCGTCGTCGCCGTACCGCCGCTTGGCAGGCACGGAAAGAAGCTATCCGCGTTGACCGCGATCTGCGCGATATCCGGAATCGCTCCCAGCGCCGCATCGCTGTTGTCGTTCGAGTGGCCGGGCACGGGAGGCACATGATCGTAGGGGCCGCCGCCTTCATCGTAGCTGAGAAAAAAGACCGAATCCTTCCATGAAGGACTGGCCATAAAAGAATTCAGAATGTTTGCCAGCTGCGTCTGACCGGCCAAAATCGATTGTCCTGACCCGGGATGCTCGTCGTTCTTGCCGTACCCTGCTTCAATGAAGGCAAAACTGGGCAGTGTGCCCGTGCTCAAATCGCTGAGGAACTGCTCCAGAGGAGCAACGTGGTTCGGATCAATGCAGAATGAGTTCGTCGTATCGCCCACCACGCTGGATGCCTGCGTCATGCCGGTACAGGCCGCGCCAGTTGGATTTTCGTACATGAATCGGTACGAGTAAGTTAAGTAAGCGAAGGTGGTTGCCGGATAGTAGGCGCCCGCCGAGCCCGAGCATTCATCATCGTTGAGGCAAAAGCCGTCGGTGACGGTGTAGTAAACCTTCCACGATACCTTCGCTTGGTCAAGTTTCTCGAAAATGGTGGGAATATTGAGCTGCTGGTTAAGGTGGTCGTCGTTGCCAGGGTCCCTCACTAGACCCTGCGTCGTACCGCCCGTGAAGGTTGCGATGCGGTTGGAAATGCTCTTGCTCGCGACCGGCGAGAACCAACGATCAGACAATGCGAACTGCGAAGCCATGTAATAGTAATAGTTCAGGAAGCCCTGGTCGTAGTATCCCATCGCGCGCCGTCCGGTCAGATCGGTGAAACTCCCCGAGCAATGGCCGGAAGCGACACAACTTTTCGCGAAGCCTTCAGCGGTGTGAACGAAGCCATCCATCAGGATTGGACGGGAAGTGAGGAAATCGAAGCGATTGACGTCGCCGTAGCTTTCCAGCCAGGCCGAGGTCTCATCGTCGACGCAGGTGCTCGTGAACTTGAAAAGCGGATAGACGTCGCCTTCATCGTCCATATTGCTGATCGTACTTAGCTTATCGTCGATGCCATCCACTTCATAGTCTTTCCCGTCGTCGCCAATATTCCAACCCTGTGCCCGACGATAAGGGTTCAGCATGCCGAAATAGGTATCGAAGCTGCGGTTCTCCTGCTGCAGGAAGATGACGTGGTTGATGGAATTGACACCTCCACCTCCTGAACCTACCGTCACCGTCGCGTTGGCCGTTGCGGTCAGATTGTTCGCTCCAGTTGCAGTCGCCGTGTAAATTGTTGTCGTAGTCGGGTTAACGATCTGCGTTCCTCCGCTCGTCCCCAGCGGATAGCTGTTCGAATCCACATTGTCGGTAATCACTACGTTGGTCGAATTCGTGGCGACCACCGTCAGCGTGCTGGACTGCCCGGCAGTGATCGACATGGGATTCGCGCTCATTGTGACGGTAGGTGTACCGACAGGCGTCACCGTGACCGTGACCGTAGCCTGGGCAGTGGCCGTAGCCGTCCCGCTTCCATGGACTGTGATGATGTAGGTGGTGGTCTGAGTGGGAGTCACAGTTGTGCTCCCGGCCGGTGCGACTGTCCCAATACCGTTGTTAATCGTGGCGGATTCAGCGTTGTTCGACGTCCAAGTTAAGGTCGTGCTCAACCCAGCCGTAACCGTGGTGGGCAAAGCAGCCAACGCGACTGTCGGCGCGGGCGACGGAGGTGGCGCAGTTGCGGAGGATCCGCACCCGCTGAATAAACCCGTGGCCAAGCTCAAAACAAGGGATAACACCAATTGATGGGCGTTAGGTTCTCGATGCCTTTTCATTGCGCAACTTAGGTGCTGAAAGGTCCTTGCACGTTGTCCATCGTGACATGCATCACAGAACAGAGTGACATGCATCACAAGGCTCATACGGAAAGCGGCGCTCGCGTCCTGAGACTACTCCGAGGCCTCTAAAATCCTCACCGTGCTTCAGGGTGTGATGGCAATGACTCGCAGAGGACTGCCGGAGCCGCCCACGATTTTCAGTGGCGCTGCGATGACGATGGCGCCGGTTGGCGGAAGCTGATCAAGGTTCGACAGACTTGCGAGCCCGAACTTGCCGCTGCCGTGCATGAGGTAGTGGTTCGGGAAGGGTGGATCAAAGGTGGCGGCCTGACCGGCATCGGTCCCGACCGTTTCCACGCCGACACCCAGTACATCCCGCTCTTCGGCGAGGAGGGCAGAGCTTTCCTTGGCTAATCCGGGAGTGTGGGGTCCATTCTCCTTCAGGTTGATGTAGTCCTTGGGGTCTGTCCGCTTCGACCAGTCCGTACGCAAGAGAACCCATGCGCCNNACGAATTTTTTCGGAGGGATGCGATCCACGGTGTTGTCCGGAAGGTCTTTCCCCGAGACCCAATGGACCGGCGCATCGAAATGGGTGCCAGTGTGCTCGCCGGTTTCGAAAGCATTCCAGTACCAGGCGGGACCGCGCTCATCGTACCGCGACAGTTCCCAGATTTTGAAAGCAGGCGGGTTGTTCCACTGCGACGGCAGCGGCAGCAGCGGTGTCTGCGGAGTTAAGGGCTGGGTCAAATCCACGACCCGCAGCCGGCCGGCGGTAAGTTCCTCGAGCAGTGTGGCCAAGACAAGAGACATTGGGGCTCCTCACGAATATTTTCGCCCGACACTTCATGTTCGCCTAAGCGCGGTCCGAACGCTGCCGTTATCGCGCTTTAAGCGACTGGATATGCCGGCGGAATTGAAACCGATTTTCCAGTAATGACAGGTCGGTGACATAGGCGGCGGGACCCTTGGCTTCGACCTTGGCGATGATCGTTGTCAGTTCGCTGCCCTGCATGGCGTCGGTCACAGCGGACTTAAAGCTCTCCACACTACGGACTGTGGTCACCCGGGGAATGCCGGAGGAACGGGCGATGCCTTCCAGGTCCGTGCCTGTGCTCGTTGCTGTCGGGAAACCGCCGACCGAGAGCAAGCTTTCGTTGTCGAAAACAACGTGAACCAGGTTCTTCGGGCGATAACGTGCCATTGTGCTCAGGCTGCCAAGGTTCATCAAGAGCGAGCCGTCGCCATCGAAGACAATCACTCTCTGTTCGGGCAGACACAGAGCCAGTCCCAATCCCGTCGAAGACGCCAGTCCCATCGCATGTTGCAGGTAAAAGAAATTGGGACGGTGTCCGAGGGAGTGCAACTCAGCCGCGACTGCTCCCATGATCGTGACGACTAGACAGTTCTCGAGTTGCGAATAAACCGACCGCAGACAATCGTGGCGGAGCATCACTCCTCCCACATCAGGTCGCGCGTCAGGAGAAGGGCGACCGGCTGCAAACTGCTTTCGGCGAGAGTCTGCGCTTGCCGAATACGTTTTCTGACGCTGTCCAACGCGTCGAGAACAAAGTATGGAATCCGCAACGCTTGCAAGAGCGGTTCCGTAACGTTGCCGCCCTGCGTTTGCCATGGGTCGCGCTCCCCCAAAGAACCGCGGTAGCTGATGAGCATCAAGAGAGGGATCTTGTAGAGATGTGCGAAAGAGACGATACCGTTAATGGATGCCAGGAAGCCGTGGTTCTGCATCAGCATGGCCGACTTGACTCCTGCAAAGTGTGCTCCGGCCGAGATGCCGACCGCTTCTTCCTCCTTTGCAAGTCTCACCAGAATCATCTCTGGGTCCTCGTCCGCCAACCGGATCAGATGTACCAACCAGGTTTCCGGCAAAGCTGAGACCAAGCGGATGTCGCACTCCTTCAAGACGTCGTAGATCAGCTTGGAATTAATCGCGGATACCGGCATGAGTTTGCGTTCAGGTTGACGAGTTGTTGCAGCGGAGTATAGGTTTGGCGCTGGTCATTTTGCAAGACTTCAGGGCTGACTTTTCATAGGTAACAGGAGCACTGGCTTGGAAGCCAAATTCCAAAGCGTTCTCAATCCTGAAATTCCGTCCGGATCGAATGCAGACTTTCCCATTGAAGCCGTTCGTGCTGCTTTTCCTGCATTGACTCGGACTCCGGGATTCATCTTTTTCGACAATGCGGCAGGCGCGCAGGTTCCACAGATCGTACTGGACGCGGTAAATCATCATCTCCTCGAGTGCAATGTGCAGCGGGGCGGACGGTACGCGAAAAGCCGTGAAGTGGACGAGATGATTTTGCGTGCACGACACAGCGTCGCTGATCTTGTGAACGCTCGCGATGCACGCGAAATCGCGTTTGGCATGAACGCCACTTCCTTCATTCGTCTGGTGAGTCTGGCGATCGGCCAAACGCTCAATAAGCGGAACGAGATTGTCGTAACCGACATGGACCACGAGGCTAACGTCGCCACATGGCTGGCGTTGGAACGGGCCGGAGCGAAGTTCTCCTGGTGGAGGATGAGGGACGATTGGAATCTGCACGTGGACGACCTCATCCCTCTGGTGTCTTCGTCGACGCGCCTTGTGGCGTGCACGCTGGCTTCGAATGCTATCGGCTCGATTGTGGATGTCGCGGCGGCAGCACGAGTCGCCCACGCGTCCGGGGCCGAAATCTTTCTCGATTCCGTGCATTTCGGCCCTCATGGGCTGATCGATGTGCAAGCCTTTGACTGCGATTACCTGGTGTGTTCGGGCTACAAGATCTTCGGTCCCCACATGGGGTTTCTGTGGGGACGGCGCGAACTGCTGGAAAGCCTCCCGACCTTCCGTGAGGATTTCATCCCCGACGAGCCACCCGGAAAAATAGAGGCGGGCACCTTTGTGTACGAAAATGTGGCCGGGATGGATGCCGCAGTGCGCTACCTGGAAACTCTAGGCCGAAGGTTGGGCGGGAACGATGCAACGGCGAGATCGGAATCGAGGCGGGCCGCTCTGCAACGTGCGTTCGAAGCAATCCGGGTCTATGAAGAATCGCTTTCGCTCGAAATGCTTCGGGTGCTCAAGGATTGCGGCGTCGTCGTCTACGGCGTGTCGGAGGAAGAACGCATCGGTCAACGAGTGCCAACGCTTTGCTTCAATTTGCCGAACGTGCCGCCCGCAAGAGTCGCCGAAGAGTTCGCGACACAGAATATCGGCGTACGCGACGGTCACATGTATTCGCCGCGGCTGATGAAGCGGTTCGGCCTCCCCAAAGAGACTGGGGCAGTCAGAGCATCTTTGGTCCACTACAATACGGTCCAAGAGGTGCGCAGATTCGGAAGCGTACTGTCTGAGATCAAAGAATCATGCTGACCGACACGCAAATCCTACAGATTCGCTCCCGCTTTAACATCTTCAAACACAGAATCTACCTCAACAGTTGCTCGCAGGGGCCGTTATCCGATGCGGTGCAGGCCGGTTTGGAGGATTTCATGGCGACCTGGCACGAGCAAGGCTCGCCGTGGGAGCTTTGGGTAAACCAGTATGAGGCAGCGCGAACCGCCTTTGCACAATTCATCAACGCCAGCCCAGCTGAAGTTGCCATTGTGACCAGCGTGTCGGCCGGCATCAATGGAGTCGCCAGCGCGCTGAATTTCCAGCAACGGAAGAAAGTCGTGATGGGCGAGTTCGAGTTTCCGACGATGGGCCATGTCTGGCTGGGGCAACGTGTTCGAGGTGCCGAGGTGCATTTTGTGGCCGCAGAGGGCAACCGCATTCCGGCCGCCAATTACGAAAAAATGGTCGACCGGAATACGCTCATTGTGCCGCTCACGCACGTTTGTTTCAAGAATGGATTTCGGTCAGAGGTAAATGCCGTAACCCAAATCGCTCACCGCTGCGGGGCTCTCGTGATGCTCGATGATTACCAGGATTGCGGAACCCGTCCCATTGACGTCAAAGCCTTGGATCTGGACTTTTTCGTAACCGGAACTCTCAAATACCTGCTCGGTCCTCCCGGCCTGGCTTTCATGTATGTGCGCAAGGAACTCATTTCATCGTTGAGCCCTACAGTCACTGGATGGTTTGCGCAAGCAAATCCGTTTGCCTACGATCCCAAACTATTCGACTTATCTCCTACGGCGCGAAGATTTGAGTCAGGTTCTCCATCCGTGCCCAATGTGTATGCCGCGCTGCCCGGATTCCAACTGCTGCAAGAAATCGGGTTGGAGAATGTGGCAGGCCACATCAAGAAACTCGCACAATCGCTATTGAACTGCACCCACGACCTGGGCATCCGCGCCAAAACGCCCGCCGATAGCGCTGGGCCACTGGTCGTATTGCAGTCCAAAGATTCAACTTCACTCGTGCAAAAACTCGCCGAGAGCAACATCGTCGCCTCGAATCGCCACGACGGGCTGCGCATATCGTTTCACGTGTACAACATATTGGACGATGTAAGGGCGGTCGTGGAAGTTCTCAAAAAGAACATCGATCTTATGGTCCTTGACCCTGCCAGCGTCGGCAGCTATGACTGATCAACAACGTTCAGCGGCGGAGACCATGCTTGCCAGTGAGACGCCTCCGACTCCCGAAGAAGAAGGTCTCCACCGCCGGTTGGGGCAACGGCAGCTCACCATGATGGCCATTGGCGGCGCCATCGGTGTTGGTTTGTTTTTGGGAAGCAGGGTAACCATTCGCCTCGCTGGACCCGCCGTCATTCTTTCTTATCTTCTGGGGGCGGGCATCGCTCTGATCATGTCTTATGCGCTGGCGGAGATGGCAGTGGTCCATCCTGTCGCCGGTGCTTTCGGAGTGTACGCGGAGAAGTACCTCAATCCCTGGGCCGGTTTTTCGGTTCGAGCCACCTACGGAGTCGCACAGATCATCGCCATCGGTGCTGAAGTCACCGCCGCCGGCATCTATATTTCTTTTTGGTTTCCAAATGTTCCGCAATGGATTTGGGTCGCGTTGGTTTCGGCTGCTCTGGTGGCACTCAATTCCATGCAGGTGAACCGCTTGGGTGAGTTCGAATACTGGTTCGCAACGATCAAAGTGGCGGCCATCGTCGCCTTCATCATTGTCGGAACATGTTTGATTCTTGGCGTTGGTTCCCGTGGCGCGATTGGCTTGGCCAATTTAACTCAGCACGGAGGATTCCTGCCTGCAGGATGGAAGGGAGTCTGGCTTTCGCTCACCATCACAGTCACCAGTTACATGGGAGTGGAAATTATTGCGGTCACAGCCGGAGAGGCCGAGCATCCGGAGGTTACGATTCCCCACGCTATGCGAAGCATTGTTTGGCGGCTCATTTTGTTCTATGTGCTGGCGATTGCGATTATGGTGACGATGGTTCCGTGGAACCAGACCATTGCTTCGTCCACGCTCTCTGGCAGCCCTTTTGTAACGGCATTCGCTGCCGCGCATATCCCGTTCGCGGCTGCGATCATGAACTTCGTCGTGCTGACGGCGGCATTGTCGAGCGTGAATACGAACCTTTACCTTTCTACTCGAATGCTTTTCTCGCTTGGTCGGGGAGGATATGCGCCAGAATGGATGGGCACCGTGAGTCGCAACGGGGTGCCGCATCGCGCGCTGCTGGCTTCAACCGCGGGGATCATTGCCGCCATCCTGCTGGCTATCGTTGCGCCTAAGAACGCTTTCCTCATGCTCTATGGGACGGCAGTAGCGGGAATGCTCTTCGTGTGGCTGGTGATTCTCAACACGCACCTCCGTTTTCGCAAGGCCATCACGCGCGAGCGGCTATTGAGCTTGCCCATGCGCCTGCGGGCCCACCCGTTGTTCACCGTCGTCGGTATTCTGTTACTTGTTGCGATCTCGGTTACAACCTTCTTCGTTGACGGATTGCGATGGTCGGTTCCAGCATTTTCTGTTTTCTTGGGCCTCATCTCACTCTTTTACATGCGTCGCCGGCGGCGCAACACCATTTAAGAAACCGGTTCCTCGTGGTTTAGAGGAATATTCTGCAAGGAAAGCACGCCATGATCGAAGCCAGCGAAGAGGTTTACTCGTCGCTCCACCGACATTTCAAAGGTGAGTTGCTGCGCCCCGGCCAAAGTGGCTACGAGGACGCGCGCGTTATCTGGAATGGCATGGTAGCTCGCACACCAGGCCTTATCGCGCGCTGCGCAGATGTGAGCGATGTGCAAAGCGCGGTACGGGCCGCTTCTGAGACCGGGATTCTGACTGCTGTCCGCTGTGGAGGGCATAGCCTTGCGGGATTTAGCACGTGCGATGGCGGCCTGGTGATTGACCTCTCGAGAATGCGACAGGTCACGGTTGATCCCGAGGCACGCCGGGCCAGGATCGCCGGAGGTTGCCTGTTGGGATCGATCGATAGCGCAACCCAGAAAGCAGGACTCGTCTTTCCCTCCGGAGTCGTCTCTCACACCGGAGCTTCCGGACTGATCTTAGGTGGAGGAACCGGATGGCTCACTCGGCGATTTGGATTGTCATGCGACAACGTCGAAGGGTTCACCCTCGTAACTGCAGATAGTTCCGTCGTGAGCTGCAATTCAAAAGATAACCCCGATTTATTTTGGGCCCTCCGCGGGGGCGGCGGCAACTTCGGAGTGGTGACAGAATTCGAAGTGAAGCTGCATCCGCTTACGTCGGTTGTGCTGGCTGAAGGCTTAACTCCCGAGTCCGGCATTCGGCGCCTCCTTGAAGTTTGGAGAGACTTCATGGCAGCGGCGCCGGTCGATTTAAAATGGAACATTGATCTTCGCCTTGCCCTGCATACAAGTAAGGTGCCCATTGAACTTCGCGGACGGCCCGTGGCCAGCAGTTCCTTGATTTGGACAGGCGATCCAGACGCCGGGCGTCCTTATCTGCAGCGAGCGCTTGCGATGTGCAGCCCGGATTCTGTGAGCAGCAAGATTGTGTCGTTTCTGAATTTGCAAACCATGGCGGATTTCGATTTCCCCCACGGCCGTCGCTATTACACAAAATCCGGTTAGTTCACCTATCTCGACGACAGCACTATCGATCGCTTGCTGGAGGCAGTCGCCACGATTCCGTCATCGGAAACCCAGATTGAGCTAGCCTATCTTGGGGGCGCCGCGGCGTGGATCGGCGCGGACGAGACCGCATTCGGTGATCGCGGCGCTCCTTTTATCCTGAATTTGCTGGCGAACTGGTCGGAGCCATCCGCCGACGCCGGCAATGTTGCCTGGATTCTTGGAATCTTCAACAAACTTCGGCCGGCAATGAAACCGGGAGTTTACATAAATTTTATGAGCGGCGATGAACAGGATCGCGTGCCTGAGGCTTATCACGAACGATGGGACCGCATCGTAGCCGTCAAGTCGCATTATGATCCCAATAACTTCTTCCGGCTGAATCAGAACGTTCCGCCGCGGAAACTCGTAGCAAAGAACTCGTAGCTGAATCGCAGCCACAAAAGAGTGTGTGGACCTGAAAATTCATAAGTCCTTTGGTAAGCCCGCCGCATCACAGACCCTAGGCTGCAAGTAGGTTATCCTCCGAGATGGCCACAATCTTGAATTGCCGGAGAACATAGAATGGCTAGCACAACTGAAGTCTCGGCTGACATCCTGGCGCCGCTTGCGCCAGACGAGCTGCGAAAGATCGATGCTTACTGGCATGCCTGCAACTATCTATCGGCAGGAATGATCTATCTCCGCGCGAATCCTTTGCTTCGCGAGCCCTTGAGGCCGGAGCACATCAAGAATCGGCTCCTTGGTCATTGGGGGTCGGATCCGGGGCAATCTTTGATTTGGGTTCACTTGAACCGTCTCATCAAGAAATATGATCTGAATGTTATGTACATCTCGGGCCCAGGTCACGGCGCTCCGGCCACGCTGGCCAACTGCTACCTGGAAGGCCACTATTCCGAGATCTATCCCGACAAGAGTCGTGATGAAGCTGGCCTGCTCAAGTTCTTCCGGCAGTTTTCGTTCCCCGGCGGGATCGGCTCGCACTGCACGCCGGAGACGCCCGGTTCGATTCACGAAGGCGGCGAGCTGGGCTATTCCATCTCTCATGCCTATGGAGCCGCTTTCGACAATCCTGATCTCATCGTTGCCGTCACCGTGGGAGACGGCGAAGCCGAGACCGGTCCGCTTGCCACCTCCTGGCATTCGAATAAGTTCCTGAATCCCATTCGCGATGGAGCTGTCCTTCCCGTGCTTCACCTCAACGGCTACAAGATCGCGAATCCCACGATCCTCGCACGCATTCCCCATCAAGAATTGGAAGCGTTGCTGATCGGATACGGCCACAAACCTTATTTCGTCGAGGGTGATGACCCGTCTGCGATGCATCAACAGATGGCTTCGACCCTGGAGCAATGCATCCTGGAAATTCGCTCGCTCCAGCAGCACGCCCGCTCAACCGGCGACGCGACACGCCCTCGCTGGCCCATGATCGTACTTCGCTCCCCGAAAGGATGGACGGGGCCAAAGCAGGTGGACGGCCACAAAGTGGAGGGTACGTGGCGGGCGCACCAGGTTCCTGTGTCCGACCCGGCCACGAATAGGAAAGATCTGAAACTGGTCGAAGACTGGCTTCACAGTTACAAGCCCGAAGAACTATTCGATGCCAGTGGAAAACTGATGCCAGAGCTGCAGGAACTTGCGCCTTCCGGGACGCGCCGTATCTCCGCCAATCCCCACGCCAATGGCGGGCTGCTGCGAAAAGAGCTCGAACTGCCGGACTTTCGTGACTACGCTGTCCAAGTGAAAGCGCCGGGGGTGACTTACGCTCCGCCGACCGATGTGCTCGCACACTTTCTTGCTGAGGTGATGCGCCGTAACATGAGTTCCTTCCGCGTCTTCGGACCGGACGAAACTGCGTCCAACAGGCTGACTGCCATCTATGCTGCCTCAAAGAAAACGTGGCTTGCCGAGTACAAGCCGGAAGACGCAGATGGCGGCGAGCTTGATGTCTCCGGACGCGTCATGGAGATGCTCAGTGAGCACACGCTCGAAGGCTGGTTTGAGGGTTACGTTCTCACGGGTCGCCATGGCTTCTTCTCAAGTTATGAAGCCTTCATCCACATCATCGATTCCATGTTCAACCAGCACGCCAAGTGGCTGGAAAAATCGAAGAAAGAGATCTCCTGGCGGGCTCCAGTACCTTCGATCAACCTCCTCATCACATCGTTGGTATGGCGCCAGGATCACAATGGTTTTACGCACCAGGACCCCGGATTTCTTGACGTGGTCACGAATAAGAGCCCGGATATCGTTCGCATCTATTTGCCTCCGGACGCAAATTGTCTGCTGAGCGTGACAGACCACTGTCTCCGTTCGCGCGACTACGTCAACGTCATCGTCGCGGACAAGCAGGACCATCTGCAGTACCTGAACATGGAAGAGGCCGTGACGCATTGCACCAAGGGCATCGGCATCTGGGACTGGGCGTCCAGCGACAATGGGGAAGAGCCTGACGCCGTGATGGCTTCTGCGGGCGACATCGCGACTATGGAGTCCCTTGCGGCGGTCGCAATCTTGAAGGAGCACTTCCCCGATCTGAAGATGCGGTTCGTCAACGTTGTGGATCTTTTCCGCCTCATGCCGGAGACGGAACATCCGCATGGACTCTCCGATCGCGATTTCGATTCACTCTTCACCACAGATAAGCCGGTTATCTTCAACTTCCATTCCTATGCTTCGCTCGTTCACAAACTTACTTACCGGCGCAAGAATCACGACAACTTACATGTGCGTGGGTACAAGGAAAAGGGGAACATAAACACTCCGCTCGAACTTGCGATTCTCAATCAGATCGATCGCTTCGATTTGGCAATTGACGTCATCGACCGTGTCCCGCGTCTGCGCTCCATCGGCGCCCACGTCAAGGAATGGCTGAAGGGTCAGATCATTGCGAGCATTGCCTACGCTCACGCCGAAGGCATCGACAGAGAAGAAATTCGAAACTGGAAGTGGCCGGGGTAGAAATGGCGAACGAGTTGGCTAGAAAGGATGGTCCGATCCTCGCGATCAACAGCGGCTCGTCTTCGGTGAAGTTCGGCATCTACCTGCCTGGGGCGACCGATGAAGAGCCGCTGCTGACCGGGAGCGCCGATGGCATTGGGCGCGACAATGGATCCTTACGCATTCGGTCCTCGGACGGAAAACCGCTCTTGGAGCGGGACTGCATTCACGAGTCCCAGAGCGACGCGCTTAACACTCTCGCTACGGCAATTCGGGAACATACTGAGAGTGCACCCGTGGCAATAGGCCATCGGGTAGTGCGTGGCGGCCCCAATCTCAGCAGACACCAAATCATCACGCCACAAGTTCTGGATCAACTGCGTTTGGCCACCCACTTTGCACCGTTGCATATCCCGCAGGCTTTGTCGCTGATCGCCACTGCTGAATCGATATTCCCTTCGGCCGTGCAGTTCGCTTGCTTCGATGACGCTTTTCACCGGACGATCCCGGAGATCGCTTCGCATTTTCCGCTCCCGCACCGCTATTTCGACGAAGGCATCCGCCGCTATGGTTTCCACGGTATTTCTTACGAATCACTGGTGCATCACTTCGGCGCAAAGCTTCCCAAACGAGCTATCTTCGCGCATCTGGGTAATGGGTCGAGTCTTTGTGCGCTTCGTAACGGGATGTCGATCGATACGACGATGGGTCTCACTCCTACCGGCGGCATTCCAATGGGGACACGCTCTGGCGACCTCGACCCTGGCGTCATCCTGTTTTTGTTGCGCAATGAGAAGCTCAGCGCCGACAGCCTGGAAGAACTGCTCAATCATCAGAGCGGCCTTTTCGCTCTCTCATCCGGCGAGAGCGATCTGAAGACGCTGGAAGAACGGGTCCGGTCCGGCGATCCAAAGGCCCGTCTTGCGCTCGACGTGTTTGCCGTTTCAGTGCGAAAGACAATCGGCGCCTACATGGCTCTGCTGGGCGGCGCGGACCTTCTCGTCTTTACTGGTGGCATCGGGGAGCACAGTTCTAGCATCCGAGCGGCAGCAACGGATGGGCTTGAATTTATCGGGCTCACCGTGGACAAGATTCAGATTGTCCCTACGCAAGAAGAGCAACAGATCGCGCGCCGCTGCCGCGAGATTATGATCAAAATGATGAACTGAGTGCTCCGGAGGGCATGCGCCGGCCCTGGTTTCTAGCCGAGATTAAGGGTGGAAAGTGAACTAACAGTCGGGATGATGCGCCCAGCGACGCAACACTCGCCGGGCTGAAAATTTGAACGAACGCAACCACTATAGGAGACGAAGACAATGCCAACGATTAGCATGAAAGACGGTACGCAGATTTATTACAAGGACTGGGGAACGGGCCAGCCCATAGTGTTCAGTCACGGTTGGCCGCTCACCGCGGACGACTGGGACGGGCAGATGTTGTTCTTCGGCCAGCGTGGCTATCGAGTCATCGCGGCTGACCGGCGAGGGCACGGCCGTTCCACCCAGACCTGGGATGGCAACGAGATGGATACTTACGCCGACGACCTCGCAGCTCTTACCGAAAAACTCGACCTCAAGAACGCAATCCATGTGGGCCACTCCACCGGCGGAGGAGAGGTAGCCCGTTACATCGGGCGACATGGCTCAAAGCGGGTTGCGATGGCGGTGCTCATCAGCGCGGTGCCTCCGTTGATGGTGAAAACGGAGAAGAATCCTGCGGGCGCGCCAATCAAGGTGTTTGACGACCTGCGAGCAGCGTACGTAGAAAATCGGCCGCAGTTTTACCGGGACATAACTCTCCCGTTCTACGGCTATAACCGGCCGGGCGCCAAGATCTCGGAAGGTATCCGGGACAAGTGGTGGCTTCAAGGGATGATGGGCGGGATGAAGGCGGGCTACGACTGCATCAAGGCTTTCTCCGAGACGGACTTTACCGAAGATTTAAAGAAGTTCGACGTGCCCACGCTCATTCTTCATGGGGACGATGACCAGATCGTGCCCATCGGCGCAGCGGCCCTGCAGTCCTCAAAGCTTGTGAAGGGTGCGACGCTAAAGGTGTATCCGGGTTTCCCGCACGGAATGCCCACTACCCACGCAGACGAGATTAATGCCGACCTGCTGGCGTTCATCAAGCGCTCAGCACAAGCGGCCGCTTAAGACAGGAAAAAACCCGCCCGCGCGCTTGCACAGCGCGGGGCGGGATCTCATACTCGACGAACTGTGCCTCAAGCCTTTTTCGCCTTCGCGGGAGGAGCCAGCGCCACGGCGGCCTCATTCGTGAGCAGAAGGAAAGTGAATGTCTCCTGCAGGTACAGGCGGACCGCGGCATCGGTGTGGCTCAGATAACCGATGGAGACGTCCTGACCGATGTGCAAGTCGAAATCGCCGCCACGAGTGGTCAGCACGAACGCGCCGGCAATGGCGGGCGCCCAGATGATTTGATCTTTAACCAGCCGCTTGACGTGCTCCAACACCGGGTATCCGTGGTCGCTGGTCTCGGCGAGTGCGGTGTAAGCGTCAGCTCCGAGCAGCACGGCATAGGGGCCGTTGACACCGACGAGACGCAACCGACTCAAGCTCTGGGAAATTGCATCCGGGTATTCACGAACGTCGGCGGGGAGCGTCATGATCGGGTTGCTGGTTCCTTGGCGGATGCCCCCAATGCCGGCGGCGGCATAGCCCTCGAATATGGCGGCATCCTCGGCAAATGCGATCTGCCGTGCGGCGTCCTTCGCCGGCTGCCAGTCCGAGTCGTTCGCGCCACGCTCGACGTCGTCGATCGCTTGTCGATCCAGCTCGAACGGAACTCGCAGTTCGACCAGCGCTTTCACCTCGCGCTGCCTCGCGACGATGTCTTTCGCGGGGGCGGTGACCGTCCGCAGGTGGCCGGTACCTACGGCAGAGAGGCCGGTCCCAGCCGGCCCCTTTAGGTCGACGACGCGCCGTCCGGCAAGGTAGCGCTTGAGCGTGCGCGATGTTTCTTCTTCGATCTGGGCCCATGCCGAATCGGAGATGGGAGCAAGCTCACGATGGAGATTATTCATGTTGTATGTCTCCTTTGAGAGAACCGATGCCGAGCGAACCATCGCGCACCGGTGAAATGGATGAAGAGGTTTCGGCCACCGCTGGCGGTGCGGCGGATTCCGCAACCGCACGCTGGTCTTCAGAAGTTTGGTCTTCGGTCACGTTCTCGATAAACGTCGCTGACGGCACGAAGAACAGGCTTCCGGTCACGGCACGGCTGAAGTCGAGCAGCCGGTCGTAGTTGCCGGGTGGCCGACCGACGAACATGTTCTCGAGCATCTGCTCGATGGTGCGTGGCGAACGGCTATAGCCGATGAAATAGGTGCCAAATTCACCATGCGCGGGCCGGCCGAAGGGCATGTTATCGCGCAAGATCTTAATCTCTTTTCCGTCCTCGACGATAGTAGTGAGCGCGCTGTGCGCTGAGGTTGGCTTGACGGAATCATCCAATTCGATGTCGGACAGCTTGGTGCGACCGATGATGCGTTCCTGCGCTTCGGTGGAGAGCGCATTCCATGCGTCAAGATCGTGAAGATATTTCTGCACGAACAGATGAAGATCATCGATCCGCTGACCAATCCGACCGCACACGGCGGAAATGCATCCGATGCGTTCCACCTGGTGATCCCGTCAATGCCGGGCTACGGATACTCAGGAAAACCGACCACCACCGGGTGGGATGTTGCTCACATCGCGCGTGCCTGGGTCGTGCTGATGAAGCGCCTCGGGTACACGAAATTTGTGGCGCAAGGCGGCGATTGGGGCGCGGTCATCGTCGATCAGATGGGCCTGGATGCGCCTCCGGAATTGTTCGGCATTCACACCAACATGCCTGGCATCTTTCCAAACGACATTGACAAGGCGGCTTTTTCCGGGGCGCCGGCGCCATCGGGGCTCTCAGCCGATGAGAAGGTCGCCTACGAGCGTTTGCAGTTCGTATATCAAAAGGGAATCGCCTACGGGTTCCAGATGGGGCTCCGACCGCATACGTTGTACGGAATCGCGGATTCCCCCGTCGGCCTCGCGGCTTATTTCCTTGATCACGACGCGCGCAGCTACGAGCTGATCTCTCGCGTCTTTGAGGGAAAATCCGAAGGCCTCACGCGCGACGACATCCTCGACAACATCACGATCGCCTGGTTGACGAACACGGCGCTTTCTGGTGCTCGTCTCTATTGGGAGAATTGGGGCAAACTCGGGTATTTCAATGCCAAAGGCGTCTCCATCCCGGTTGCCGTGAGTGTCTTTCCTGACGAACTCTATCCAGCCCCGCGGAGCTGGGCAGAGCAGGCGTATCCCAAACTTATTCATTACAACAAGCTCGACAAAGGCGGACACTTTGCGGCCTGGGAACAGCCAAAGCTTTTCTCTGAGGAGGTCCGCGCGGGGTTCAGATCGCTCCGCAAGAGCCTCCTCGGGGAGGACGGCGGCAGAGCAGAGCGCGAAGCGGCTTAAGAGACAGGACTGCATGAGGATCTGCCGAGCGTTTCGACGCTCGGCAGATCCTCATCTAGTCGAAGAGATCAACTTTAGCCGGCCCGCCGGGAGGCTCCTTCGTTCACCTTCGGCTGATCCGAGTGAGCTGTCGCGTCGACCGATCGTGTTGAAGTGGTAGAAGAGGAAGAACAATGACAGATGCAACAAATGCAACCCGACCTCCTGTGCCTCCGTTCACCCGCGAAAGTGCGATTCAAAAGGTGCGACTAGCCGAAGATGGCTGGAACACTCGCGATCCCGGGAAAGTAGCTCTGGCCTACGCGATCGATTCACGATGGAGGAACCGCTCGGAGTTCATCAACGGACGAAATGAAATCATTACATTCCTTACACGCAAGTGGTCCAAGGAGTTGGATTACCGGCTCATCAAGGAACTGTGGGCGTTCACGGGGAATCGCATCGCGGTGCGCTTCGCTTATGAGTGGCACGACGATTCGGGTCACTGGTATCGGTCCTATGGCAATGAGAACTGGGAGTTCAATGACGACGGCCTCATGGCGTCGAGGTTTGCGTCCATCAACGACTTTCCCATCTCGGAATCAGACCGCAAGTATTACTGGCCGCTGGGTCGCCGCCCAGATGACCATCCCGGCCTCAGCGACTTGGGTCTATAGCCTTTTTCCAAACGTTGCAGTCGGTCATGCCAGGAGTGGGCGGAACTGGCTGACAGCCACGGGCTGGTCACCAGATAATCGGCAGATTTCCAATCAGAAATTCCGCAAGAGCATTGCCGACGGGGCAGTTATCCACTGTGACCTTGATCAGATCAAACTATACTAGCAGGTTGCGGAAAAACTC
>PLBY01000031.1 GCA_003134655.1 Acidobacteriaceae bacterium | reverse complement strand
TGCGCATCAGCATTCACGGGCAGTACGAAGTCATGAATTCTTCATTCCGCAGTTTGCTGATGGGGTTGATCCTCGCCATCGTGCTGGTGTATTTGCTGATCGTCGTGCTGTTTCAGTCCTGGATCGATCCTTTCATCATTATGATTGCGGTCCCCGGAGCTCTAGTTGGTATTCTGTGGATGCTCGCGGTGACCGGCTCGACGATCAACGTCGAATCGCTGATGGGCTCGATCATGGCGGTGGGAATCGCGACTTCCAACTCGATCCTGCTGGTAAGCTACGCTAATGACGCGCGAGTGGATCGGGGCGTGTCCCCCTTGGAAGCGGCACTGGAAGCCGGAAAGACCCGATTGCGGCCCGTGCTGATGACCGCGCTCGCCATGATCATCGGAATGGTTCCCATGGCGCTGGCAATGGGCGAGGGCGGTGAGCAGAATGCTCCGCTGGGCCGCGCCGTTATTGGAGGATTGGTAGTGGCGACCGTGGTCACCCTGTTTGTGGTTCCGGTGGTCTATACGCTGTTGCGAAAGGACTTTCCCACGCGTCATTTGCTCGACGCTAAATTTAATGCCGAAGCGCGAGGCGAAGAGTTCAAAGCGGAGGAACACTGATGTTTGAATCGCAAGGCCGGCGCCGCGGCTCTGCCTGGCTTTATCTTGCCGGCATACTCGCCGTCCTGGTGGCGGGTTTGATGGCTTTCCTTCTGTTCACACGCCAGCGCAGCCACGTAGAGGCCGCGACCGAGCAACTGACTGCAGAAGGGCAGAAAGGACCGTCAGTAGAAGTTGCCATAGCCCACAAGGTTGCAGGTTCTAACACCATGCGATTAATCGGCGAGGCGCATGCCTACCAGTCGGCAATCTTGTATGCGAAAGTGAGCGGCTACATGCGCAGCATCAGCGTGGACAAGGGTGATTTCGTCCGCGCGAACCAGATCATCGCGGTCATCGAGTCCCCGGAGACCGACAAGCAATACCAAGCGGCTGTCGCCGATGCGCATAACAAAGAACTCATCGCCAACCGCGCTGCCACGCTCGTCAAGAAAGAAATGATCTCGCAGCAGGATGCGGACCAGGCAGCGGCCGACGCGGCCGTCTCCAAGGCGAACCTGGAGCAAATCGGCACCTTGAAGTCATATGAAGATTTGCGCGCTCCCTTTAGCGGAACGGTGACAGCGCGCTATTCCGATCCCGGGGCGCTCATCCAGAATGCCGCCACATCGCAGACGAGCGCGCTTCCCCTCGTCGAAGTTTCGGAGACTTCGCGGCTCCGCATCTACGTATATGTTGACCAGGCGCACGCTCCCTTCGTCCGCAACGGAGATGCTGTCACGATTCTCGATCAGGCGAACCCGAGTCTGAAGGTGGTGGCGCGTGTCACTCGCACCAGCGGGGCGATTGATCCCAAGACGCGCACGCTGCTGGTTGAAATCGACGTGGACAATCCGCACAACCGCATTCTCGCCGGCAGCTTCGTGCAGGTTGAGTTAAAGGTGCAGACGCCGCGCTATGTCGAGGTGCCGTCCGACGCGCTTATCATTCGCGGAACGCAGACGTTCGTGGCCGTCGTCACCGCCGACAACACCATCAAGTTCACGCAAGTTGCCGTTGCGGAGCAGACCGGCGAAACCGCGCGCCTGTTCAGCGGGTTGGAGGAAGGCGAGCGCGTCGCCCGGAGTGTTGGTGAACGTGTGCCGGAGGGCGGCAAAGTGCAGCCGGTCGCGCGGCCCGGGAGCTGATGCTTCGTTCATTCATACCTTCAATCCACATGGGACAGCCAAAATATAGTCGTGCGGGATTTGCGGCGTTAGCTTTGCTGGTAGTCAGCAGCCTCGCCGCGGCCCAGGACAAGCCGCTCTCGCTCGCCGATTGCTATCGTCTTGCCGAGCAGAATCAGCCGGATCTCGCGACCGCCGAAGCTGAAGTCCACGTGTCCGAGGCCCACCTCAAGGAACGCCGTTCGCCGTACTTTCCGCATCTCAGCTTCGGCGCCACTCACAACCAGCAAACCTATAACTACGCGCCAGCCCCGGGAACCTCCCCCACCGTGGCCTCCGTGTTATTCAACGGCGAGAGATGGTCGAATTCTCCTTATTACTACACCGGGCTAAACTTCAGCCAGAACATCTATGACTTCGGCCTCACGCGCGGCTCGGTCGAGCGCGGGAAAGCGGAATTGGCCCAGGCGCAGGAGAATCGCGACCGCGTCCACCAGGAGACGCTGCTTAACGTGCGTAACGGTTACTTCAGCGTCTTGGCGGCACAGGCGTTAGTCCAAGTGCGGCAGTCAACGGTTCAGGACCAGAGCAAGCACCTCGAACAGATCAATGCATTCTTCCAGGTGGGGCGCGTGCCAAAGATCGATGTGACGCGGCAGGAGGTGCAACTGGCCAACGCGGAACTCGATCTGGTGCAGGCGCAATCGGATCTCACTGTTGCCCAGGCGGCATTAGCCACAGCCATGGGCCTGCCGGTGAAGAATACATTCACACTGGTCGATATATTAAGTGCGGCCCAGGCGCTCGACGTGGTCGATGGCTATCTTACCGATGCGCGGACGTTGCGCCCCGATCTGCGGGCGCTCCGCCAGGCCATCAACGCGGCCGAAGGGGACATCGTGGCCGCGCGTTCGAACTTCAAGCCCCGCCTGAATTTCTCGAGCTTTGCCGATTTTCAAAATCTGAAGTTTCCCCTGATCTGGAATGTGGGATTCGGCGAGAGTCTGCTGCAACCGCTGCTCTCGGGCGGCTACAATCGCGCCTATCTCAACGAAACCGAACAGGCCAAGAGCGCCGCAGAGTCGAATCTGAAATCCGCCATGCTGCAGGTCGATCGCGAAGTCTACACCGACTACGCCAACACGACGGTCGCTCAACAGCAAATTGAATTGGCGACGAAAGCCGATCAGGAAGCGCGGGAGAATCTGGCGTTCGCCGAGGGCCGCTACTCGGCCGGAGTGGGGAACATTATTGAATTGACCGATGCGGAATTATTGGCTGCTACGGCAGGCGCCCAGGTCGTCACCGCGCGCTACAGCTACCAACTCTCCTACGGCCGGCTGGAAGTCGCTGCGGGAAAAGATCCCAGCGACTAGGGGCTGTCGTTATCCGAGGGTTTCGACCGGACCGGAATACTCGTGATCACTCCACCAGATCCCGGGCTCGTCGGGTGACGCCTTCTTCTGGTACTTGAATCCCAGCCGCTGCAATTCCTGAAGCACGGCCTCAATGGCTGGCCCCACCGACTGACGAACCGCGGCGCTCAACGGGTGACCGGGCTCGTAGCATTTGCCCGCGATTCCCACCAGCAGCACGTTCTGCGGCATGGCACCGAGCATTGACGCGGTCATCAGGCACTCCGCCAGCGCTGGAGAGTGCGGATCGAGCCGCTCGGCCGGCGTGTCCCGCAGTATGTCCTCTTTTGTAAAAAGCGCGAGAGTACCCGCAGGGTCATCGCTCGCCACCGAATCCACGAGGATCAGCGCTTTCAGGCCGACGATCTGATGCGTTAGGTCCAGCGCCGGAGTGCCGAGATCGATGATCTCAACGCCCGCTTCGAAGTCATACATCGACTCCAAAATCCGCACCGTGTACGGACCGACGCCGTCGTCGCCGAGCAGAACGTTCCCGATGCCGCCAATCAGCGCTTTTCTCATAGGATTTTCGCCACCCCGATTTTTCGGCCGGAAGCATCGAATGCGTGACACGCGCAGGTCATGCACGGATCGAAAGAATGCACCGTCCGCAAAACTTCCAGTGGTTCCTCTGGACGGGCCAGCGGCGTGTGCAGCAGCGAAGCTTCATACGGGCCGTGCGCCCCGTTCTTGTCACGCGGGCTGGCATTCCACGTCGACGGAACGACGGCCTGATAGTTCTTGATCTTCTCGTCTTTGATCACAATCCAGTGCGAAAGCGTTCCGCGCGGAGCTTCGTGAGTTCCTACACCCTCGACTTCATGCGACGGCAGCACGGGCTGGTTGTGCACTGTGTAGTCGCCCTTCGCGATGTTATCGGTCAACAACTGCAGATGCTTCTGCGCCAGTTCCGCCAGCATGCAGGCGCGAATCGCGCGGGCCGCGTGGCGGCCGAGCGTGGAATGCAACGCTGCAGGCGTCGCGCGTACTCCGCCGATCGCGGCAATCTTCTCGATTGCCATGTCAGTGTACTTGCGGGTAAGAGGATGTCCCTGCGCATAGCCGACCAGAACCTGCGCCAGCGGACCGACCTGCATCGGTTCGCCGTTGAAGCGCGGCGCTTTCACCCACGAATATTTCTGATCTCCGTCCCATCCAGTAAAGGCAGGCTCAGTCTCTCCCTGCCACGGATGCTGCGGCTTATCGGCCTGATAGTAAGCGTGCATCACGTCTTCGGTGACGGATTGCCGGAAGATCGGATCCGACGCTGTCTGGAATCCCTTCACGCCGGCAAGATCACCGTCGCGAATGTAGCCGCCGGGCAAGTCATACGAAGATCCTCGGCTGTCCAACGGCAGGTCGGGAACCGCAAGATAGTTGCGCACCCCACTCCCGATCTTGAACCACTCCGGATACATCGCCGCCACCGCACACACATCCACGAAATACACCTGCTGCACGAACTGAACAACTTCCTGCAGGAGCGTGTCGATCATTGCCAACTGGCTCATGCCGAGCGCAGACGTGCTGTCGAGGTCAATCGCATTGGCGACTCCGCCCACGGTCAGATTCTGAATATGAGGCGTCTTCGATCCCAGGATGCCAACGACCTGCAACGCCTTCCGCTGGTACTCAAGCGCTTGCACGTAGTGCGAGAACGCCAGCAGGTTGACGTCCGGCGACAACCGCATCGCCGGATGTCCCCAATACCCGTTGGCGAAAATTCCAAGCTGCCCGCTGCTGGCAACGGCGTTCACCCGATCCTGCGCCGCCTTCAGTTCGTTGCGTGAGTTGCGGGTCCAGGGCGAGAGACTTTCCGCTAGCTTCGAAGTCGAGGCTGGATCTGCCTTCGGAATCTGCAGCACGTCCACCCAATCCAGCGCCGACAGTTGGTAGAAGTGCACAATGTGGTCATGCAGCGCATGCGCAATCAAAATCAAATTGCGGATGTACTGCGCGTTCAGCGGAATCTCCAGCTTCAGCGCATCTTCCACCGAGCGCACGCTGGCCATAGCGTGCACCGTGGTGCACACTCCGCAAAAGCGTTGCGTGAAGAGCCACGCGTCCCGCGGATCGCGGCCGCGAAGAATCTTTTCGATGCCTCGCCACATGGTGCACGAAGCCCATGCGTTGCTGACCGCGTTGTTCTCGACCTCCACATCGATGCGGAGGTGGCCTTCAATTCTAGTAATGGGATCAATTGTGATTCGTTTCGCCATAAGATCCTGCTGTTAGTCGGAGCCTGAAGTTTCTGTCGTTTCGTCTTCGCCGAAATGTCCGTACTTGAAATAGCCCGTCCACCGGATGTAGGGCCGCCGGAACCGGAAATAACTCGCCATGTCGTGCCACTCGCTCAGCGGCGCGGGAAGAATCGCCAGCCGTTTCACCGCGATCAGGAAGCCCACGATGCCCAGGGAAATGAATCCCAGCGACACCAGTACTTCAATCAGGGCGGGGAAATACAGAGCCTGCGGATTGGGCCGGAACGCCAGCGTCGTCGGGCTGAAGCGGTAGATCATCCCGCCGAGGGAACTCAGGATGTAGCCGATAAACATCGGCTGCGGGTCATGGTTCCGCACCGAGCGCCGCAGCAAGAATCCGCCGCCGGCGATCAAAATCATTTCCAGCCAGAACACCCCGGCGAACCGATCGAAGTGAAACGCCGTCCCCAGCGCGCCGCGAAACAGAATGTCGACCAGCCGCAGTCCCATCCACCCGAAAATCAGCCACGACGTAATGCGTGCCGCTTCGTCGAGAACCTCCATGTCCATTGCCCGTTTCCACACCAGGCAACACAGCATCGTGGTTCCGGCGACGCATCCGAAGGACATGAACGTTGCCGCCCCCAGATAGAGAACTGGCAGCCACGGAGTCTGCCACAGCGGATGCACGCGCTCTCCGGCGAGAAGCATCAACGCTCCCAGAGACGACTGGTGCATGCCCGGCAGCAGGTATGCCGCCGCGATAATCCACGGGTAGAAATAGTGCAGCCTTTTCTCGATGAGCTCCACACCTGGCCGCAGGCGGGAGTCGAAATACCACAGCCGCTCCAGCACCGGCGGAATGTTCTCCACCGCCAGCGGGATCATGGCGTAGATCGACATGCAGATCGCCACCTCCGCCAGCGGCGAGTGCATGTTCCATCTCCACGGAAAAACGATCCAGTAAAAGTTCCACGGACGTCCGGCATCAATGCCGAGCAGCAGCAGCCCGCACGCATAAGCCAGGAAACTGGTCAGCAACGCCATCCGCATCAGCGAGTGCAGACGCTTGCGCCGGAAAACCCATGCCGCAATCCCCACCGCGAATGCGCCCGAGCCCAGCGCGGTCAGCACCATCAGGTTGAAGGTCTTCCAGATCCCCCAGCCATAGGCGTCGTTCATGCCGCTGACCGGGCCCAGTCCGGCCAGTTCGCGATACGCGCTCAACGCGAACGCCACCAGGACTAGCGCTGATAGGGCGAGAAAGAATCCGTTTACCACCGGGAAGCCGTATACGGGCACGTTCCGTTCCCAGCGATTGCTTGGAGCGCGATCGATGCTTGCCGTTGCGCTAGTCGTCGTTGTGGCACTCATAGTTGCGCCCTCAATCCGGTTTCTTTTTCGCGCTCGTGCGCTTCCTCTTCATGGCCCTTCAGGCTCTTGCGGATCAGCTGCACCAGGCCCGCGTACAGCAGAGCAGGAAGCGCGAAGTACTGATAGAAACGCCTCTGCCAGCGGAGCGTTCGAGCCGGAACAGATTCCGGTCCAAGCTCCGGCAGGCCGAGTTTCTCGAACGGAACCCTCGACAGGTACAACGCCTGCGTCCCACCGTTGTCGATCTCGCCGTAGATGCGATTCTGGTAGTAGCGGCCCGGATTGTTCTTAATGCGCTCCTTGGCATCGAGCAGCAAGACCGATCGCGGTCCAAAGATCACAGCGCCGGTCGGGCACACGCTCGTGCATCCTGGCTTCAACCCTTTTTCCAGGCGGTCTTTACACAATTCGCACTTGGTGACGCGCGGATTGAAGCCCACCCACTGGAAGCGCGGAATGTGATACGGACAAGTGATAGTGCAGTAGCGGCAGCCGATGCACTTGTCGGCGTCCCACTTGACGATCCCGCTTTGCGGATCCTTGTGCAGCGCCTGGAACGGACAACCCGCCGCACACGCCGGATCAAGGCAGTGCATGCACTGCCGTTTCACGAATGAGAACGCGGATCCATCTTCCGGCTTGTAAAGCTTGATGACGTTGCGGGTCAGATCATTCAAGTCCGATGGCGCCTGGTGCAGTTGGTCGCCGCGCGTATCGGGTGGTGTATCGTTCGCCTCGGCGCAGGCTGCCACGCAGGCCTTGCACCCGATGCAGACGCTGGCGTCATAGAGCAATCCGACGGCGGCGCTAGGCACGGGAATGTACTCTCCCGCTTGAAGCACATCCGTGCCGACCGTGATGGCCACCGCGGCCGGGACTCCCGCCTTGGCGATGCCAGTGAAGAGTTGTCGCCGAGTGATGGACACGTCAGTCCTCTTTCTTGCCGGCTGGCTTCTCGCTTGGCTGTTTTGCTTTTTCAGCATGCGCGCGGTCCGCGGCAATTCGCGTCACGCCCGCCTCCATGCTGCTGTGGAACCGTTGGGAGGCCACCCAGGTCGCTCCCCCGACGGCCCCGGCGATCGCTCCGACCAGCGCCGCGGCGCCGACCTTAAGTTGGCCCGCCGTGCTGAAGATCGGAGGGTATGTATCGGGTGGTGTCGCCAGATGGATTGGGACCGTTTCGAACGTTCCCATCTGCCAGATCACGCCTTTTTCCGTGCAGCCCATACACGGTACGCCCGTCCCAATCGGCCACACGCCCGGAATCTCGTTGAAGTGCCGCGTCGCACAAGCGGCGTGGGTCACTGGACCCTTGCAGCCCAACTTGTACAGGCAATATCCCTTACGATGTCCTTCATCGCCGAACGCAACGGCGAATCGCCCGGCGTCGAAGTGGGCGCGCCGCGGGCAGTTCTCGTGGATGACGCGGTCGTAAGCGAATCTCGGACGGCCATACGGATCGAGCTCCGGCAGGCGCCCCATGGTTACGTATTCCAGAACCACCGCCAGCAGGTTGTAAGGATTCGGCGGGCAGCCCGGCAGATTGACGATCGGCTTTCCGGAGATCACGGAGTCGACGCCCACCGCGCCCGTCGGATTCGGATCGGCCGACGGAACTCCGCCCCACGATGCGCACGAGCCGATGGCAATCACCGCCGCCGCCTGCGTCGCAACTTCCTTGGCCAACTGAATGGCCGGCCTGCCGCCGAGTTGCATGTAGACACCGTCGTCCCGCGTCGGAATGGCGCCCTCAACCACCAGCACGTACTTTCCGGCGTTGTCTGCGATGGCGGAGCGGAGTGCCGCTTCTGCCTGTGCGCCCGAAGCGGCCATTAGAGTTTCGTGATAGTCGAGCGAGATGACGTCGAGGATCAGATGCGCGACGTCGGGAGCCGAGGTTCGGAGTAGCGTCTCCGTGCAGCCCGTGCAGTCCTGAAAGTGCAACCAGATGACCGAAGGCCTGCGCGCCTTGCCCACAATCTTGGCTATCTGTGCGGCAGTGGCTTTGCTGGTCAGGCTCAGGCCCACTGGCGCGGTCACCATGAGCGTGGAGCAGAGTTGCAGAAAACTGCGCCGCGACACACCACACTTCTTCAGATGTGCCGCAATTGTGTCTCTCTCGCCTGTCTTCATGGACAGTCTCCCCTTGGCAGCGTTCGCCGTGATCCTGAATCGAGCCCCGGTCTCGGGAATGAGGTCTGCCATAGCCGCGGCACTTGCCTATCAGGCGCCGCCGCAACCTGCATTACTTCCTAGAGTTCGGTGTTCGACTGCGCTGGAGACTGTCGGTGAGACTGGTCGGGAATGATCTGGTAGAGAGGTCGATATGAAAACGTATGAAGTGAGTTGTACCAGTGAGCGTTCCTGATCCCGGTAAGCCTTCCGAAGTTCTCCCTTCTTGGTCTGCCTTTTCGGTCCGCTGGTCAGTCCAATCGAGTCGAATGCAGTGTTTATCTTCTATTCCGGAGTTGGCATCAGTGACTCAGATCACAGGTGGGCGTGATATCGGTCATCCAAGGGAAGGAATTTAAGCAGTTCCTTCGAGAAAGAGAGGCTCTTTCCCGAAGCAGGTGTTTCAAGATTGGTCAGCTTCCTGCTGAGAAACGCGCCATGAATACAAGGAGAAGAGGGAGGGAAAAGCTAGCATTCGCCAGTCGATGATCGGGGGCCGTAGGCCTAGGGAACGCAGCACCGGCCGAACCGCAGATTCGAGGCAACCGAACTCTACCCTTTGTGGGTCTTGCGGATCGTCGCCCGCTCGGCGAAGGTAATCGTGATGGTCTTCTTGTCTCTGCTGAGTTTAGGGGGCAGACCGCGTACGAGGTGGATGACAACGGTTCTGCCGCCATTGGTGAATTTCATGTTCATCCGATTAGGACCGGGCTCTGGTGCCATACGAAATCTCCCCGTAGGACAGGATTTGCAAAGCTCAAAGAAGCACAATCGCAAAGGCGCTCTCGCGATCGCCCATGGAGCCAACCCTCGCGCCAACTGCAGCGTGGACAAAACCTCATTCCGACTATAGGCCGTTTTTGGCAGGCGATCTGTTCACTTTTGACCAGTCTTGCGGGGTGCAACCAGGAGAAGCTAAGAGGAGACACTTGGACCGATGAACCCTCTGCGTTGGATCTTCCAGTTCGCGTTCGGCTGTCGCCACCGTCACATGAGCCGCGTGTTCACCATCAAAGGCCGGACGTACAAGGTCTGTTTCGACTGCGGCGAAGAGTTTGATTTGCCGGATGCGCATGTCGCGAATGCGGCCTAGCGTTCCTGATATCGCGACACCTTGAAATTGCCCCGCCAGGTTCTACCAACCGATCGTCCGTTGAATTATTCCTGAACGTCGTCGAGCAGCGACCGGAGCTTGCCAGAGCGCGAGGGATGACGCAGCTTGCGCAGGGCTTTCGCTTCAATCTGGCGAATGCGCTCGCGCGTGACGTCGAATGATTGGCCGACTTCCTCCAGCGTGTGCTCCGAGCCATCATCCATTCCAAAACGCATCCGGATAATCTTCTCTTCCCGCGGACTCAAGGTGCGTAGCACATGAGCGGTGCGTTCCTTCAGATTCACGTTCAGCACGGCTTCAGCGGGAGACATCTTGGTGCGATCCTCGATCAAGTCGCCGAGATGCGAATCTCCCTCTTCGCCGATGGGCGTCTCCAGCGAGATCGGCACGCGCATGATTTTCTTCACCTTGCGCACCATCGCCTCGGGGATGTCCATCTGCTTGGCAATCTCGGCCGAAGTCGGCTCGTGCCCTGACGCCTGTACCAGTTGCCGCGAAGTGCGAATCAGTTTGTTCACCACTTCGATCATGTGTACGGGCAGCCGGATCGTGCGTGCCTGGTCCGCAATGGCCCGGCTGATGGCCTGTCGAATCCACCACGTCGCATACGTCGAAAATTTGTAGCCGCGCCGGTATTCGAACTTGTCGACCGCCTTCATCAGGCCGACGTTGCCTTCCTGGATCAGGTCCAGGAACTGCAGCCCGCGATTCCCATACTTCTTGGCGATCGAGACCACCAGGCGCAGGTTGGCTTCAATGAGTTCGCGCTTGGCCTGCTCGGCGTTCATGTCGCCCTGGATCATTTTGCGCTGCGTGCGCTGCAGGTCGGGAAATGTCATTCCGGCCTCGTCCTCGAGCCGTTTGATCTCGACGCGATGCTGCCGCTGCGCGGCGCGGTAGTTCTTCTTGAGTTCTTCACTGCGCGTACCCGAAATCTTCGCTTCCAGGCTCACCAGTTCGCGATCCAGCACGCGCATGAGTTCGATGGTCTTATTCACCCGCTCGATCAGCCGCTTGCGTTCCGCATGGTTCAACCCCAGATTCCGGATGATGAGCGAAATCCGCACCATCTCGCGGCCCAACTGCCCACGGCAGCGGCGGTATTCGCGAGGTTTCTTTTTCGCCGGGATCGTCGCCAGCTTTTCGGCTAGCCGGTTCGCCGTCTTGTAATGCTTGTTCAGCTTGTCGATGCGGCCCGTAATGTCGTCGACGCGATTCTGCAAGATCTCATCCGTAATCTCTTCCTCGTCGAAGACAACCATCTCTTTAATCGAGCGCAGTCCACCCTTCAAATCCTCGCCCAGAGCCAGAACCTGCTGGATGACAATCGGCGAGCGCGAGAGAGCTTTCAGCGCGGTGAGTTGTCCGCGCTCGATGCGCTTGGCAATCTCCACTTCCTCTTCGCGGGTGAGCAGCGGCGAGGCGCCCATTTCGCGCAGGTAAACCCGCACCGGGTCGCTGGCCGAATCCGGCGCGCCCGGCGTCAAGTCGAGTTCGACTTCCTCGGTATCCTGCGCCAGTTTCTGTTCCAGGGTGGCGAACGGCGAATTCGGCTCGCCTTCCACTACATCCAGGCCGCGCGTGCCAATGGATCCCAGCAAATCGTCCACGTCCTGCGGGGAATTCGCATCGTGCGGCAACAAATCGGCTACCTCTTCGTCGACTACTTCTGTTTTTCGGTTCATCAGCATCGGTCGGTTCTTCGTCCCATCTATCGCCAAGTGGAATGCCTCTTCGGTGCCTCTGTATAGAGAGAAGGGAACCTGGCTAAATCTACAGTGGCAAGTTCAATCGAAAGCGCGGAAATCAAGCCCTTCCTTGATGCTAGCACAGCTGTCGCAGCATTCCTATTCTCGAAAAAATCACGCTCTTCCGTGGGCAATCCAGGGTTTGTTGGTGCAGAGGGGTGGTACTGGTCGGGGCGCGCGGATTTGAACCGCGGACCCCCTGCGCCCAAGGCAGGTGCGCTACCAGGCTGCGCTACGCCCCGACATCTCAATTATAAATGAGATCACGGGGTACCCTTCGCCTCCGACCTTACCGGAATCGTTCTCATTCGCCGCGGCTGGGCAAGTTGTGCGACTCGCCTCGATTCAGGCCGTGCCTGGGCCTCGACAGCGTATAATTTTCGTCCAGTATGCAGAAGCCCCGTTACGCGCTGGTGGCGTATCTCAAAAATCCCGCAGGAGAGTTCGTGGAGAACCTCCGGCGCGAGTTGCACCCCGATCTTCCCCACCTGGCGGCGCACCTGACCATCCTGCCCCCTCGTCCTTTACAGGGTTCCGAGGACTCGGCCGTCCAAGTCCTGGAGCGAATCTGTGGTAACGAGGAGCCCTTCGAAGTGACCCTGGGCGATGTCGAGACCTTCATCCCAGTCACCCCCACGGTGTATATCCGCGTGGACTCTGGTGCTGCCCACATGAGCGAATTGCATAGCAAGCTGAATACCGAAGCTCTGGCCTTCAAGGAAGAGTGGCCCTACATTCCGCACCTCACGATCGTCAAGATGAGCGCCGAACCGCCCGCCCAGGCGGCCTTTCAGATGGCTCGCGAGCGCTGGTCCCACTACTCGGGAAGCCGGCGTATCCTGCTGGAAAGGCTCACCTTTGTGCGCGAAGACATCCGCGACGGTGCTCTCAACTGCTGGGTCGATCTGGCCTCCGTGGTCCTCGGCCGTACTCTGGTTTCGCGATAGTCGCTCGTAATCCCCACCCTGTTACCTGATCCAGTTACTCTCGTCGCGCGCACGTGGCCCTAGGTACATCTCCCTCCCGTGCGTTGAAAACCCGCGCCCATGGCTGTAGATAAAGAGTAGGGCAAGTATCCGGCGATCTCGATCAAAGGCCACTTCTGACGCGGGTTTCCGGTTCGAAACAGGGAGAGCACATGCAGATCGGAGTTTACGGTTCGGGGTACCTGGGAACGGTGATTTCGGCCTGCCTGGCGGATTTTGGCACTCCAGTCTCTTGCTGTCATCCTGACCGCTCCCGTATGGTCGAGATGGCCCAGGGCAACATTCCGTTCTTCGAGAAGAACCTGAAAGAGATCATTCGCCGCAACGTGCGTGCCGGCCGGCTGGCCTACTCCACCGACATCGAATCCTTTGCCCGCAAGACCCAAGTGATTTTCCTGGCCGAAGACAAGGCCGAGGGCCTGGCCGACATCGCCATGCGCATCGCCAGACTCGCTGCGAAGCCTCCGATTCTAACGATCGTGACTCCGGCTCCCGTAGGCACCGCCAACGCTCTGGAAAAGAGCATCAAAGACGCGGGCCTGCAGGCCACCATCGTGTCACAGCCGATGTTCTTCACCGATGGCTGCGCCGTCGAAGACTTCAACTGGCCCGACCGCCTGATCCTGGGATCGACTTCCAGCGAAGCCGTCCAGATGCTGAAGCAGATTTTTCATCCTCTGGTCATGCGCGGCGTCCCGGTGATTGTGACCAACCAAGCGACCGCAGAACTCGTTCGCGAGGCCGCCACCGCTTTCGTGGCCACCAAGATCTCCTTCATCAACGAAGTTGCCGCACTCTGCGAGCGCGTCAACGCCGACGCCGTGAATCTCGCTCTTGCGCTCGGTCTCGACAAGAAAATTGCTCCCCGTTGTCTGCAGCCCGGAGCGGGCATGGGCGGCGTCTTCGCTGAGTCCGACATGGACTCTCTCGCGGAACTGGCCCAGGCGCATGGCGTGCCGCTCAAAGTGCTCAGCGCCGCGCGCGACGTGAACCATTACCTCGCCGATCGCCTGGTCGAAAAAATCGCTGTCGTCCTGAATTCCGTCGAGAACAAAGAAGTCGGCATTTTGGGACTGGCCTTCAAGCCCAACACCAACTCCATCGCGGGATCTTCGTCCGTGCGCTTGGCCGAAAGCCTGGTTTCGAAAGGCGCGCATGTGCGGGCCTATGATCCCGTCGCCATTCCCGAAGCCAAGACGCGCCTCAACAGCACGGTGCGTTATTGCGACTCCGCCTATGCCGCCGCGGAAGGTTCCGATGCGCTGGTCGTGGGCACCGGCTGGCCGGAGTTTCGCGCTCTTGATTTCGACCGCATCAAGCACCTCCTGAAGAAGCCTGTAATCGTCGATACTAAGAACCTGCTGGACTCTACTCGCCTGCGAGCCCTGGGATTCGAATACGTAGGCGTAGGCCGCGGATAAGCTCACAACACATGTGGGGACGGCCGCGGTCCAAGCGAGGGCGAAGCCCAGCGCACCCATAATCGGCCCCTCCCCCCCCAGATATATATTTCTCGTGGCCCTTCTCAAATCTCATCACTGCTTTCCGTACGCGCTCCAGCTAACCTCTAACATCCCCGTACCGCAGTTGCTATAATCATGAGGAGTGGTGGGAATAGCTCAACTGGTAGAGCACCGGACTGTGGCTCCGACGGTTGCGGGTTCGATTCCCGTTTCCCACCCCAGATTTTGGTAAGACCCGCCCGACGGCTGTCCCACGTGGCAGCCCGTCCGGCGTGGCGACCCGTTCCCGTCACCGAAATCACGGCCCTGTAGCTCAATTGGATAGAGCATCAGTCTTCGGAACTGAGGGTTGGGGGTTCGAGCCCCTCCGGGGCCACCATTCCTGACCACCGGGTCATGTAGTGACAGCCGCCTTCGGCTGTCCGTCGAGTGCGAGCCCGACAGACCTGCCGCCAAAAACGATTGTGGCGCGAGCCCTCCGCCTGGGATAAAATTCACCCTCGACTTGGCAGGCATGAAACGCATCTTCCACTTCCGCGCATCTTCCTCCCAACTGGGCCCCTTGGAGGAGCGTCTGCTCGAAGCCCTATGGCAGCGCGGAAATGCGACCGTCCGTGACCTCGTCGACGGTACCTGTCAGGATCTCGCCTATACGACGGTGATGACCACCCTCGACCGTCTCTTCAAAAAGAATTTGCTGTCGCGCGAAGCCGAAGGCCGAGCCTTCCGGTACACTCCGCGATTCACCCGCGAAGAACTGCACCGCGAAGTCGCTGGCGAGGCCTTCCGGCAATTGTTGGACGCCAGCCCCGCATCGTCGCTGCCGCTTTCGTATCTGGTGGAAATCCTGACCGAGCGTGACGTGCAGTTGCTCGATGACCTTCGACAGGTCATCGATGCCAAGCGCCGCGAGTTGCGCGCTGGCGAAGCCCGGAACGAAACCAAGCCCGAGGACAAAACCTGATGTTCGCCGCCCGCGGCATCGCCGTCTCATTGTCCGTGTTCGTGATGGTGTACTGCGTTCTCTCGCTCGCCGTGTGCCTCGCCTGGCGTACCGTCCAGTCGCAGGTTGCACGCTTTCCTGTTCGACGAGTTGCGGATTTGCTGTTCGCCTTGCGAATGTTTCCTCTGGCCACCGCGGTCGTAATCACGGCTGCCTTCACCGTGCCCTCTTTCGTGCTGCTCGAGCCGCGGGCCATCGAAGAGCCTTTGGGCGAGATTCCTCTGGCTTTGGGGATCTTCGGCGCTGCGTTGGGTCTATTCGGGGTCGTGAATGCCGGCCTGGCCATGCGCCGAGCCTCTCGCACTATCTCGACGTGGACGAACGCCGCGCAGCCCCTCGAGTCCTGCGCTCACATTCCGGTTTTGCGAATTTCCCCAGCTGTTCCAGCGATGACGGCCACAGGCATCGTTCGTCCTAGAGTCCTGCTGTCCGCCGCTGCGGAATCTATGCTCACGGCCAGCGAGCTGCACACGGCCTTGAATCATGAGGTCGCCCACGTCCGGCGCCGCGACAATCTGAAAAAGCTCCTGCTGCGCTTCGTAGCTTTCCCCGGAATGTCCGGTCTGGAAACCGCCTGGCTCGAAGCCACCGAGATGGCAGCCGACGATGCCGCAGTCTCCAATGCCGGCGAAGCGCTCGATCTGGCCGCAGCCCTAATCAAACTTTCGCGCCTCGGACCGGTCGAACCTCCCTCCGATTTGACCACGGCACTGGTTCACAGCCCCGCGTCTGTCATGAATGCCCGCGTCGAGCGCCTGATCGCCTGGAGCGACGACCGTCTGGCATCGCAGCGGAGATCCTCCCCGTGGTACGGACTGGGCGCGGCTCTGGCCACGGTCGCGGTATTCGCCGTTACCTACAGCCAACTACTGGCCCGCGTACACACCGCAACCGAGTGGTTGGTAAGGTAAGACTCTCGTTCTTCTGAAGTTCTAGAAATTCACCCTAACGCCCAACTGCGCCGCGAACGGAATCCCCACCGTCGTGCCCGGACCGAAGAAGTCCCCCAGACCGCCCGCGGGAATCTCCAGTTGTTTGAAACTGGTGATAGGCCGGAGCTGATTGCAGGTGGGAAAGTCGAGGCAAATGTTTGTGGCGTTGCCCGACGCAACGTCGCTGGCGGGAACCGGGAGCGCCCCGATCGTACCCACAAAATTCGCGCCGGGATTGTTGCGGTTAAAGAGATTGAAAAACTCGGCGAAAGGAAGTACTTCCCAGCGCTCTCCCAACTTGAACGGCCGCGTCACCCGCAGGTCCATCTGAATGTACGGCGTGCCACGAAACGCGTCGAGAGCCGTGGGCTTGCCGTTCACAGAGATGCGCTGGCTGCTATCTGCTGTCGTGATGGTGAACGGCCGTGCAGACTCGAGTTGCGTGATCGTGGACAGTTCGAAACCGCCAGGAATGTGCATCGTCCCTGCGATCACAAACCGGTTCAGGATATCTTCCCCCGAAGGCCCGTAGTCGCCCGGCCCAAACGGGTTCAGCGGATTGCAAACTCCATTCACATAGTCAAACAGCTCGCCCAACACGCATCCCCATGTCTTGGCGCTCGAGAGCGTGTAGTGCGCGATCAGATTGAAGCGTTTGTCGACATTTCCCCGCGCCACAAACATCAATGCGTTGTAGCTCGACCGATTGTCGGACTTGAACAGATTCAGGTTGGGCACGACGCTTTGCTGATCCAGATCGTAGTTCGGGTCTGACGCAGGTATCGATGGCGTGAACAGATTGACGTCGCTGGTGAAATTGTAGCCGCGATAACCATGGTTGCCCTGTTCGTGCGTAAAGTCGGCGCTTAGCGTCCAGTTGCGCGCGAACGCATGCTGCACGCCTCCGGTGATGTGGATCGCGTACGGCGTCTTGTAGTTGGAATCGATAAGATTGCCGGCCGCAGAGGCCCCTCCTTGCACGCAGCCCGCGCCCGTCAGCGAATAGCTCCCGGTTGTGCCCGTAAGAGCGCACGGTCCGGTGGCGACGTTCGTAGAGTTCACCCCTTGGAACGCCGTTGCCCATCCGTTCTGCGCGAGGTCGTTGTAGTACAGGCCGAACCCGGCGCGAAATACGGTATTGCCACCCTTGCCGGGAGAATACGCAATCCCCAGACGCGGTGCGAATTGCTTGTGATCGTCATGCGGAACGCCTTGAACCAGCGGGATCTGCAGCGCCTGCAACGTCACTAGCGCGGGATTCAGTGTCTGGCTGTGTCCGGAAGCCGTGAACAGGCCGAAGGTCGTCTGATATCGCAGTCCGTAGTCCAAAGTCAGATGCCGAGTTAGCCTCCACGAGTCCTGCGCGTACAAGCCAAGACGCTGAACGCTCTGCGAAAAGCTGCCGTTATTGGCTGGAGCGGTCGCCGCTCCGTTCGCATAGTCGATAGGGAACTGGGCGAGGTTCGTTGCGTTCAACGTGTAATAAGTCGGGTCGTTGGGAAACGAGTACAGCGTCTCCTGATTTCCCGGGAACGCTCCTCCCAGTACCGGTTCGTGAATGAAGTTCGCTCCGAACTTGAACGAATGGTCACCGGTCGCGTGTCCGACATCGTAGCGCAACTGATACTTCTGCTGATCGCGCAGCGATGGAAACAGCGTGATCGGCGTGGCGAACTGGTTGTCGCCATACGTCTCGAATCCCGAGACGGTCAGCGTCGTAGAGCTAAACGGAAACGCCAGCGCGAAGCCGAGCGTGGAAGTGCGCGTCTGGGTGAGATGCAGCAAGCTGGCATCGAACACGAAAGTGCCCAGCCACGTTGGACTGAAGCTATAGGTATTGCTGATCACGTTGTTCCAATAAACATCGTGCGTGGTCAGTCCCGTCGAGGGCAGCGTCGCCTGCGCCACCAAGTTGTTGTGCGTCAGATAATTGTCTTCCGACGTGCGCAGGAACCACTGCGACTTCGCCGACTGCGCCCAATCGAAGCGCACCGATCCAATGTAGTCGCGAAACGGAATGGGCACATTCGGCGGAACCGCAATCGACGGCACTCCGGGAATCAATCCATCCGAAGCCAGTTGCGCCAGTGCGTTGAACTCAGTGAGGCTGTTTGGGCTGTAGGCGATGCTGGCATTCTCGCGCACGTACTCCAACGAAGAGAACAACCAGACCTTGTCGCGCGCGATGGGCCCGCCGAGCGTGGCAACATAGTTCTGCCGCGAGAACGGCTGCTTGGGATTCGGTGCTGGATTTTCAATCGGGAAGCGCGCATTCAGCGCTGCCGCCCGCTCGTAAAACGCTCCACTCCCGTGCCACTCGTTGGTCCCGCGCTTGGTTGTGATGACCACCGACCCCGCCGTGGTGCCCCCCGTGTCAGCGTCTTCGCTCGCGGTCCGCATCGCGAATTCCTGGATCGCATCCGGCGAAAAGTTCTGCAGAAACCCGCCGATCCAATCGTCCGAATTATCCCCGCCATCTACCGATAGATCATTGTTCAGCCCGGAACTCCCCCCGGTAGAAACCGCCGTAATCCGCGCCTTCGTCGGATCGGAAGGTTCCACGGGTTCGGTCCCCGGAGCCAGGTACGCGATGTTGGCAAAGCTGCGCGCCGCGAGCGGAAGCGTCTGCAAGTCCTGACTGCTGACCACTCCCTGATGCACCACACTGACCAGATCAATCGGCTGGGTCGTGATCGACGAATTCTGCCCCTGCACCGAAACCGTTTCTCCTGGAGCAGCCGCCTTCAGCGTGACCGTGACTTCCCGCACCGAACTCACGGCGACGGAAACATCCGCATGTGCCGGCGCGAATCCCGCAGCATTCACCGTGATGCGATAAGCGCCGGGTAGCAGATCATCCAGCCGAAATTCGCCGCGGTCTTCGCTCGCGGCCTCGCGCCGCATCGACGAATCGACCGACTCCACCGCGATCTGCGCGGCAGGAATGCGGGCCCCGGTCACGTCCTGAACGGTCCCGCGCAGAGATCCTCTGGGGTTTTGGGCCTGAAGCACGGTCGCCAATGCAGCGAGCGCCACACAGACAAGGATTGATTTGCTAGAGAAAGGCATTCGGACCATGGGACTAACGCGGGCTAGACAGGGAGAGTATCTTGAGCGAGCGCCCTACTACCAGCAGTCGTAGGAATGTCGCCAATGCAAAAACCTGCGCACTGTTTTGAGGATCTCTCGTGACAATCGCTGCTTAATCCGACCACCGCTGCGGCGTCCGGTCCCACCGGTGCTTCTTCAGTTCCGCAAGCAGGCTCTTATCAAGAGGCCCGGCGTCACTCGTAGCAACGTTCTGCCGCACATGCTCCGGCTTGCGCATGCCGGCAATCGTCGTGCTCACCGCCGGATGCGACAGGATAAAGCGCAGGGCCATCTCCGGCAGTGTCATTCCGGCAGGAAGAATTTCCTTCAGCTTGTCGACCCGCTTGATTGTCTTCGCCAGATTCTCTGGACCGAAATATCCCGCGCGCCAATCACCTTTTGGAAAAGTGGTTTGCAGCGTCATCTTTCCGCCGAGGCTGCCTTCATCCAGCGGCACGCGGGCAATCACGCCCACATTCAGTTCCTGGCAAACCGGGAACAGCTCATCTTCCGGCGCCTGGTCGAAGACGTTGTAGATCACCTGCACCGCGTCCACCAGTCCCGTCTGCAGAGCCTTGATCCCGTTCTCCGGCTGCCAGCGATTAATGCTCAGCCCGAAATATCGAATCCACTTGTCGCGCTTCAGTTTCTCGACGGTGGAGCGGAACGCACTCTCCCCGCTCCACGAATCGTCCCACACGTGAAACTGCAACAGATCGATCGTATCCACCCGCAGCTGCTTGCGGATCAGGTCGGCATACTTGAAAACGTGCTCCGCCGAAAAAACATCGCTGTACTTGTATTCGGGAAGCGCCGGCCAACGATCATTCGCCGGAGGAATCTTCGAAGCCGCATAGAGCCTCTTCCCTGGGTTGCGCGTTATATTGCGCGCCATGATCTCGCCCAGCAACCCGTCGCTCTTGCCCTCGCCGTACGCCCAAGCGGTATCGAAGAAGTTGCAGCCCTCATCCACGCCCAACTGCATCGCGGCCAGTGACTCTTTATCGTCCGAGCCGCTCCACCCGCTCATTCCCCACAACCCGTGGGCAATGTCGCTCACTTCGAATCCGGTACGGCCAAGCTTGCGGTATTTCATAAGGCCTTTCTATGAACTAGCGATGTCCCAGTCTGTAATGTTCCCGGGCCGAAACCCGTTGAGTATGATAACTCCAAGCCGTCGGGCCCGGTTCTGCGCGTTCACGAGTCCAATCCATGCTGCTGAAGATGACCGATCTTGAGACCGCGCGCTTGCATTTGCGTGAATTTCGGCCGGCTGATCTCCCCGACGTGGTCGGTTGGGAAGAGACGCTTCATGCCGATCAATTTCTTGAATTTTGCTTCCGATCCTATCGGGAATGGGGAATGGGCCCCTGGGCGATGCTGCTCAAAGCCAGCGGAGCGCTCGTCGGCAACTGCGGCTTCTGCCGGATCGGGTACGATCGCGCCCCGGAAACGTTCGAATACTGCCGAGAAATCAACTATTACGTTGCCCCCCGATACCGCGGCGCCGGGCTGGCCACTGAGGCCTTACAGGCAGCGTTGAAATTCGGATTTGGCGATCTCAAGCTGACTCGGATCCAGGGCCGATGCCCTCTCGAGAACCTGGGTTCGGAACGCGTAATGCAAAAGGCAGGTTTGAAATTCGAGCGAATGGTAGCCCCGTCCGCCGGAGGCTCGTCGCAGGACAAGCTCTATGCCATCTCGCGGGAGCTCTACGCGCCATTGCCAGCGTCGCCGCGCTTTCAGCCGTGACGCCCCAAAGCATTCGGCCCCGGCTTTTTCGATGCGAGCCATCCAAACTTTCGCTGCTCCCACCCCTCCTCCGGGGTGTTTAATGAACCTAGATCATAAACAAGGAGGTCGCTCCCCAATGAAATCTGAATATCCTTATAATCCAACGCCCGGCAAGAAAGACGAATTCAGCGCGCCGCCGCCGTCCCGCTTCATCGACGAGAAAATCTCGGACGAATCAGGCACGGAAGCGAAAACCGACAGCGCTCTCGCGCCGGCGGGTCTCAAGAATCCATTCTGGAATTAGTCTCGGCAGGCGCCGGATCGTTGCAGCGCAGATGTAGGGCAACGACCGGCGCTGTTTGTTTCCCTCACAACATCACCTACAGCAGGATCGGCAGGCACAAGCACGGCCGGATCGCGAACTCCAGCCCCGCCATCTCTTCCAGCGCCGGATGCAGCAGCGCATCCCGGCAGGGCTCCAGCGTAATCACAAACGGCAGGGAACTCTTCTCAAAGCCCGGCTTCTGCAGCAGGGAATCAATGTTCAGGCGGTGCGCAGCCAGAATCTGCGCGAGCCGCGCCACAATCCCCGGCTGATCGCGCACGAAAAACCGCAAGTACCAGGGCGTCTCGAAATCATTGCTAATCGCAGGTGTTGAGACGTTGCTGGCAGCACTCCGTTTGGCCCCACCTGCAGACAGGCTCTGGGCCACAAACATCAAGTCAGAGACGACAGCTACCGCCGTAGGATCGCCGCCCGCGCCTGCCCCTAAGAACGCTATATCTCCGCCGTACTGGCCGGAAGTGAGCACCAGATTCAGGTTCCTCTGCACGCGTCCGAAAGGCGAATCGGTTGGAACCAGGCACGGTCCAACATCCGCGAACAAAGTATCCGCTCTTAAATCGGCCCGCGAAATCTGGCGAATCGTGCAGCCCAGTTCCGCTGCGTAATCGAAGTCGACCGCGTCGATCGCCCGAATGGTCCTCGCTCGGATCGATTCCGGCGCTACCCGTGAGTGCAGTCCCGCCAGAGCCAGAATGGCCAGTTTGGCGCGAGCGTCTCCACCATCCAGATCCTCCGACGCATCGGCTTCCGCGTACCCGCGAGCCTGCGCTTCTTCCAGCGCCTCGCTGAAGGGAATCCTCGCGTTCTCGATCCGGCTCAGTATGTAGTTGCATGTACCGTTCAGAATCCCCGCGATGCCGTGCAACTTGTCGCCGCACAATCCCGTTCGGAGCGAGGGAAGAACCGGAACTCCACCCGCCACCGAGGCGCCGAACTCGATCTGACATCCCTTACTGCTCGCCAGTTGCAGAAGATCGGGGCCGTGCCGCGCAATTAGCTGCTTATTCGCCGTGACCACCGACTTCCCCGACCCAAGTGCGCTCCGCACAATCTGCTCGGCAGGATTAAGCCCGCCGATCAGTTCGATCACGATCTGCACATCCGAGTTCAGGACCGCCTGCACGTCGTCGGTCCAGATAACGTCGCTCGGCACCCAAGGCTGCTTCTTTCTCTCCACATTGCGATTGCAGATGTGAGTGAGCCGCAGAGAGCCGTCGCCGCTCTCGCACAGGATCTTTGCCACCGCGCGGCCCACCGTCCCAAAGCCGATCAGGGCTACGCGGCACGCGGAGTTCTGGCCCTTGGAAGTAGCCGCTTTCGCCGCCGGTTTTGAAGTCCGCTTGGGCAAGGATTCTCTCGTTCAGAAAAATGGGATTCCTTATCATACGTGCGACTTCGCTTCTCGGAAACTGCAAAGCGCAGCCCCGGGCTGCTGCGGAAGCGGAATCCGCATCAAAGTTGGTATCATGGTGCCTGCCTGCTGCGAGTGCTATCCCGGCGGGAGCATCGCGGGCCGATCTTTCAGAAGCGCCTCTCTTTGACGAGGTATGCGGCCGACGTATAGGGCCCGAGCGCTAGGTCGTCCGCAACCACGCCCGGCAGCGGGAGGAGAATGAATGATTCAAAAGTTCGCGACGGTTCCCTTGTGCAGAATCGTTCTGACATTGATTTTGGCGACGATTCTGGCGGGAGCCACATCCGTCCATGCCCAACAAACCCCGGCCCAGCAGCCTGCGGCGCAGCAACCACCTGCCCAGCAGCCCTCGGCCCAACCGCAGCCTGAGAACCCGCAGGCGGGCACTCAGGAAGCCTCTACCGAAGAAATCCCAGGGCGCAAGCCGAAGGTCAAAGACTACAAGAACTGGGTGTTCAATGTAGGCGGCGGAGCGAGTCTCACCAACGGCACGACTGCGAAATTTGTGCGCGGCGGGGGCGGGATCGCAGCCGCCGGCGTCGCCCGCAACTACGGCAAGTACTTCGGACTCCGCCTCGATTTCCAGTTTGACAACCTGCCTCTGCGCACTTCGGCCCTGCAAAGTGCGCAAGCGCCGTCGGCGACCAGTCACGTCTACTCGCTTCACCTCGATCCCATCATCAATATTCCCGTGACCAAGGTGTGGGGCGGCTACATTCTGGGTGGCGGTTCCTTCTTTCATCGCTCCGGCAAACTCAGTTCTTCGACCGCTCTTCCAGGATCAGCCTGCAACGCCTTTTTCCTTTGGTGGGGACCGTGCACGAACAACAACCTGCCTCTGAGTGGAAGGTTTCTCAACTCCAGCCTGAACCAATTCGGCGAAAACTTCGGCGGCGGCATCACCCGCAAGATAAGCACGAATATGGCGATCTACGCCGAGTTCCGCTATCTCCACGGCAAACGCAGTGGAATCACCACCGACTTGCGCCCAATTACCGTGGGCGTGCGCTGGTGACGATCTGTACAGCGGATAGCAGGGAAGGGCACGGCACGACTTCAGAGGTTGCGGAAACCTACTAACGCGTGCACAACCGCGGAAGCCATGCATCAATGATGTGGGGCTTCACAGAGTGCTGAAAAATTGCTTTTGGGTGGCGCAGCGCTTTGAGCGCTGCGATAAAGCGTTTCCTTTCTGATAGGGCTTTAGCCCCTGAGGTGGCCCGGACCGAACTGTTCAGCCCCTGGGCCCGCTCACTCGGGATTCGTGCGGTAACTCCACAAATCCGTCGTTTGCTTCTGCAACTGCACGAACGACGATGCCGACGTAGGCCGAGCGACCTCCGCCCCAGAATTCGCCTCGCGCACGGCCGCTTCGACGATGCCATGCGACGGCGCCAGCGAGCATGCCGGATCGGTCACTGTTGCATCGCCCGCCAGCAGGAAAGCCTGGCAGCGGCAGCCTCCGAAATCTTCGCTGCGGCGATCGCAACTACGACAGGGCTCCGGCATCCAGCCTTCGCCACGAAACCGCTGGAACGACGGCGATTCCTGCCAGATCCACGCCAGCGTCTTGTCGCGCACATTCTCAAACGTCAATTCCGGCAGCACTTCGGCCGCATGACAAGGCAGCACCTTGCCTGCCGGATTGATCAGCATCAATCTTTGTCCCCATCCTCCCATGCAGGCCTTGGGATACTTCGCGTAATAATCTGGCACCACGGAATCGATGCGGATCCGCCCAGCGAGCCGCTTCTCGGCCTCAGCGACGATCGCGACCGCCTTCTCCAACTGCGCGTGCGTCGGCATCAGCGCCGCGCGGTTGGCCAGCGCCCATCCGTAGTATTGCGTATGCGCAATTTCGACGCGCTCGGGATTCAGTTGCTCGATAAACGCAATCATCTCTTCCAAATGGTCGAGGTTCTGCCGGTGTACGACCAGATTCACGGTGAACGCGATCTTGTGTCCTCGAATCGCCCGTGACAGTTCAATCTTGTGCGCATGCGCCTTCGCGCCGGCGATCCAATTCGCGGCTTCTTCCCGCGAGTCCTGAAAACTGATCTGGATGTGGTCGAGTCCGGCGTCGACGAGTGCCTGCAAACGCTGTTCGCTGAGCCCAAGGCCCGACGTGATGAGGTTGGTATAGAGTCCCGCACCCCGTGCCGCAGCGATCAGTTCAGTCAGATCGGTGCGAGCCAGCGGTTCGCCACCCGTAAAGTGCGCGTGCAGCATGCCGAGCTTGCCACACTGCTGGAAGATGCTCGTCCATTCTTCGGTGGAGAGCTCTGCTTTCGTGCCGGCCAATTCCAGAGGGTTGGAGCAATAGACGCAGTGCAGCGGGCAGCGGTGCGTCACTTCGGCGATGAGAGCGAGAGGGTTCGAAAGCATTGGGCACTAAATCGTCTTAATAGTCCACGATCCGCTTGCGCTGCAACTGCTCCAGAAACATGCCGATGTCGGCGCGAATCTTCTCAGGGTCGGTCATGCCGAACTCCTTCTGCAAGCCGGAAATAATCTCGCCGAACGTGCGCTGGCCGTCGCACCGCTCCAGGATTTGCCGTCCGGTACCCTGCAGTTTGATGGCGCCTTCGGGAAAAAGGATCACGCGATCCTCTTCCGTCCCGCCCCAGCGGCATCCGGCGGCGAGCCGCGGCTGGCTTGTGTCTGACGGCGGCGCCATCCTTAGGCTCCCTCGATCAGAAACGCGCCCGGCGGCGGCCAACCAGGTTGCACATAGGCAAAATAAAGCGCGTCGAGCTGCGCCCACAGAATGTCGCACTTGTCGCGCAGCGCCTGGATCGCGAGTTCCTGCTCGGCGCGCGTCTTCGCATTCTCGTACACGTAGTTGATGGCAAACTTGGCGTCTTCCGGAGCCTGCGTCAGCCGCGCCTCAAAGTAATCCAGCCCTCCCGACAGCCAGGGATAATGCTGCCGCATCTTCTCCATGCGCAGCGAAATCAGGTCGCGCGAGAACAACTCGGTCAGCGACGAAGCCACCGCTTCCAGCAGACTCCGGCTGCGCACGATATTTAAATACTCATTCACCGCGAAACGGGTCGCCGGAAGAGTCCCAGTTCCCGCGCGAACCTGCTCGGCGTCGAGCCCCGTGGCTTCCGCAAGTTTCAGCCAGCGCTTGATACCTCCGTCGCTGTGAGCGTCTCCATCATGATCGACCACGCGCTTCCGCCAGGCGCGCCGAAACGCGGGATCAAGACCGCGCGACAAAATGATCGAATCTTTGATCGGGATGATGCTCTGGTAATAGTAGCGGTTCAGCGCCCAGGCCTGGAGCTGTCCGCGGTTCAAGCGGCCTTCGTGCATCATCAGGTGGAACGGGTGCTGGTGGTGATACCGCTCCTCGCCCACTCCGCGCAGTTGCGCCCGCAGACCATCGAACGAGAGCAGCCCTGCATCGGCCGCGCTTGCATCTAAAGGTCGAACTGACATCCATCCTCCGCGATCTCCCATCCTGCCTCGCGCACCTGCCGGTATTCCGGGCCAGCCTCGTTCAGCATGGGATTCGTGTTGTTGATGTGCACATAGATTTTACGTGGACGGCGCAGTCCCGCCAACCTGTTGAGGCTGCCCTCGGCGGCCGAGACCGGAACGTGTCCCATCTGCAGCGCAGTTTGTCCGCTGCCTTGAATCCGAATCAACTCGTCGTTGCTCCAGAACGTCCCGTCGAACAGCAGCACGTCGGCGAACTCAAGTTCTTTCATCAGCGAATCGTCGATCTGCGGCACAGCAGGCATGTATGCAAGGCGCTTGCCCGAGGGCGACTCGACGATCAGTCCTAACGACGCTTCGCCGGACTTGAGTTCTGGTTGCCTGCGCTCAGAAACGAATGCCGGGAAGTGTGCGCCCAGCGAGAGCGCGCGGCATCTCAAGCCGGAATCTTCGTTTGCCGCATTGAGCAATGGAAAGGTCGTTCCTGGCGTGAGGCCCGTCCAAGTCACCTGCCCCGGAACGCGCTGCAGCATGCCGAACATCGAATTGTCTTCCGTAAGTATCCGCCGGATGGAATTGGTCGCATACGCGTGCAGAGGCTGCAACTCGCGTAGTAGCAGCAGTCCCAGAACATGATCGATGTCGGCGTTCGCGAGAACCGCACCGGCAATCGGCGACTGGCGCACACCTTCGCGCGGATGAAGTTCGGGAGTGGCTTCGATTTGCGAGCGCAAATCAGGAGAAGCTCCAAGCAGAAACCACGTGACGCCATCGGCGCTAACGGCAACTTGCGCCTGCGTGCGGGCCTTGCCGTGGAAGATTCCGTTACGCAACGCGCGGCAGTTGGGGCAGGCGCAATTCCACTGCGGGAATCCTCCGCCAGCAGCGGACCCTAGGATCTTCACACGCATGATTTAGGGAGTGTAGCAGCCGGGCCGGACGTTCCGATTTAGCGAGGGTTTACTGATAAATAACCTCTCCTCGCTTCATCATCTAAAAGCAGGTGACAGAACTTGCAAGATTTGTACGATTCCCCTGCATGAAAAGTGAAAATCCCGTGCCAAGCGGGTTGCAGGCACGCGTCGAAAGGCGTTTTCTGTTGCGTGAGCAGTGCATTCGCGACATACTCGAAATGCCCCGACTGGCGCGGGCTTTCAGCCTTCCCCCGCCCTCCCCGCTTTTTTCTCTCAATCACTCCCTTCAGGTCTTAATTCTCAGCAAAGCTCCCGAGAGAGTTCCATCCGTCCCGCCGCAGTAAAGTTCCTCGAACTAGTCCGTAAGGCGATCATCTCGCCCCATCCCCTAGAGCCGACGGCGCGGAGCCGTTGCCGCCTACCCATCGCAAGCAGCGCCAATGCGCTCTCAGCGCGAAATGCTAGGCATTCACCTGCACTGACTCCAACTCCGCGATGCCCCTGGAGTTTTGCAGCGACTTGACGGCGTCTTCAGCCGTGAATCTCCCCATCACCTGCGCCAGCTTGCGGATGGTTGTCATTTGGATAGGTGACGAATCCACTCGCTGCACATATTGAGGCGCACGTGCACCGCCGCGGTTTACTTTCACAAGAAACTTAATGTTTTTCATATTTATCTCCTTAAGTGAAAAACGAGATCAGAGAATGGCAATGCAGCGGCGAACCGTTTCTTCATTTCCCCGCCTACCGCTTTGGGACGCTAGCTACGCCACACTCCAGGCAGCGAGGATTCAGTCGAGATGTGATCAATCCGCAAGATGGACACATCCGTTGAGATCGAAACCCGATGGTCTGCGGTTTCAGTCTGCGCATCCGCGCGAGCAGCAGGATCGTGAACAGCACGATCAGCAGACCGAACGAAATACTGGTTGCGTTCATAAGAAGCGACCCTTCGTGGCAAGTACTGCATCGACCGAGCCAGTCATTCAATCCGCGGTGGGCATTGCGGACTTGATCGACGTCGCGCAAGGTTGCTACCAGCGGCATTGGCAAACCGCGCACTCGCTGAAAAGCCTAAGATGGGAGAACTTCAGATGGACTGGCTTAGGTCAGCTGACCTGAAAGAGGAGAAAAACGTAACCGCCCCCAGTGCTTATTATAGCAGATGAAGGCGGTCTTACGGTCCGGCGCGGGTGTTAGAGCAGAGAGGAAGGCAATAAGCCGGAGGAGTCTTTACGAGAGAACCACTTCACCGCCGGCCACCACCCGATTGCGGCCCTGTCCCTTCGCTTGGAACATTCTCTCGTCCGCCAGGGCGAATAACTCCGCCGCACTCTCTCCATCTTGCGGGAAACTCGCCAAGCCTGCGCTGATCGTTACCTGCACCTTCTCCGCTGACGTGGCCACCGAGATCGGAGTGTTGGCCACCGACTCTCGGAGAAATTCCATCTTTTGTTGTGCTGCTGTCATGTCAGTTTCGGGCAGGATCACGACGAACTCCTCTCCTCCATAGCGACCCGCGGTGTCGCTTTGCCGGAACGTGTCATGCAGCAGCGCGCCGATCTTCTGCAATGCGAGATCCCCAGCCTGGTGGCCGTGGGTATCGTTGAGCAGTTTGAAGCGATCGGCGTCGATCACAGCAACCGTGAGCACCTTGTCGTAGCGCCGTGCCCGGCTGAGTTCGACCGCGAAGCGGTCGTCTACGTATCCCCGACTGAATAAACCGGTCAACGGATCGCGAGTCGCCAGTTGCAACAGCCTTTGGCTGCGCGAAACCAGTGCCAGGCTCAACGCTGACGCCGTCATCATGATGATCAGCCGCGAGATTTGCGCCGACCAGCTGAACAACCCGTAGGGGTAGGGCGAATACTCCACGTTGTTGAGATCCCAGTGATGAGCCGCGAAGTACACGATCGCGAAATACTGCCCAAACGCCAGCAAACCGGTAGTGATGCAAACCCGCTTGTCGTAACGCAAGCTGGTCGCTCCGATGACCAGAAAGTACCCCTCGAACACCACCTTGCTGTTGACCGCAGTGTGAGGCTCATTCATGAAAAGAAAAAGAACCAGCGCGCTGCTCACCAGCGTGACATCAAAACTGGTGCTGACAAAACTGAACCACGGCGGGTTGTACTCGCGGGAGATCAGGAAATAGACGGTGAGCGCAACCAGAAATGTCGCGGCAGTAAGGCTGACGCCGACAATGGCCTCCTTGGGCTCCACCGGGAAGAACAGCGAATTGATGACAGGGATCACCAGCAGCAGCGTCGCCAGACCCAGGCGAACTTTTGCCACCAACAATTCCCCGGCCACCGCCGCTCGGGCCAAAACCGGGTCCGGGCGCGACCATAGCGATGCAACGGATTTTCGGAAGCTGAACTTCATTGGGGAGTTTACGGCGCGGCCTGCGCCTGATGGGATTCAGCCCCAGTCAGGCAGTGCCACAAGCATAAAGCCAGAGGCCCTCCGAGGCAACGGCAATCCTATAAGCGAACCAAGAAAGCAAAACCGGTCGCGGTACGCTCGCCGCGGGCACGCCGGGTTACTGAGTCAGTTCGAAGACGGTCCCACACATGCACGTGCCCCCATAATTGGAGGTCGTGCCGTAGAGGTTGCCCGCCGAGTCGCGCACCACGCCGCTGGCGGGTTGTCCCCCGTCCGCGCCTCCGGTGAAGCTGTAGAGCACCGTCTCCTTGCCGGTCGAATCCAGCTTGTAGACGATGCCGAGGCCATACGCGCCACCGTTGTTGGCGACACCGTAGAAAGTGCCGCCAGCATAGGCGAGGGCACCAGTGCCAGGGTATCTCCCATCTGCGCCGCCGGTGAAGCTGTAGAGCACCTTCTCTTTGCCGTCGGGACTCACCTTGAACACGGCTCCCTGTCCGCTCGCGCCGCCGAATGTGGTCGTCCCGTACAGGTACCCATTTGCGTCGCGTATTAAGGTCGAAAAAGGATATTGCCCGTCGGGCACGCCGGTGAACCGGTGGAGCACGGTTTCCGTGCCTGCGGGGTCTACCTTAAACACGACCCCATTTCCGTTCGTCCCCCCGTTCCCAGTGGTGCCATATAGATTTCCTTCGGCATCGCGCACCAAGCCTCCAGCAGGGTACTTACCATCGCTGCCGCCGCTGAAGCTGTAAAGCAGAGTCTCTTTACCAGTGGAATCCAACTTGAACACCGTTCCGACGTTGGAGCTTCCGCCATATTCGGTGGTGCCGTAGAGATTGCCAGCAGCGTCTCGGATCAAACCCGCGTAGGGATATGCTCCGTCCGCCCCGCCGGTGAAGTTGTGCAGCACTGATTCCACGCCTGCGAAACTCAACTTGAATATCGTGCCGAAGCCATAAGCGCCCCCGGCGTTGGTGGTCCCGTAGAAATTGTCAGCGCGCACCAAACTTGTGTAGGTGTAGGCCCCGTCCGGGTTTCCGTTAAAGCTGTGAATGATCGATTCGCGGCCTTGAGGATCTACACGGAAGATGGTTCCGGCGTTCAATTTGCCGCCGTTGTATGTGGTCCCGAATAGATTGCCGGCCGCATCGCGGGTCAAGTTCGAGTAGGACAGGGCGCCGTCGCTTGCTGGTCCCGTGAAGCCATGGAGGAGCTTGAAGTTCGTCTGCGCCTGGGCCGGCTGGGCGACAATTCCGATGAGCAACGCCAGCAAGAGCGGGAGCGCAGCGGTGATCGAAGAGTGGCGATCTCGTGAGATTTGGTTGGCAGATTTGTTGGAACTGGACATGGGACCTCCTCATTAGATGGGGCCGAGAGTTGCTTCGATGGGGAGGCGGATCCGAAGCGGATCTTCACCCGGCGGGACAAGCCGGTATCCTAGCGCGCGTGAGACTATATACAGCATCCTTCAGGCAGTCAAGGAGCCGATTGGCCTTAGCGTTGGCCGTGTGGTTGCCGCGTGAGATCGAAGGACGCTCTAGTTCATGTCGCCGAGGGAGCAGGCGCCGGGGCCCCGAGGATCGCCGCAGGATCCGCACGCACCGCGAGTCGGGGTAGCCGAAGGCGATGAGCCCTTTGCCGACACCGCGAAGACCGACAGCTGTGGTTCCAGTTTCTTGGCGTGGCATTTCGGGCACTCGGCTTTTTCCTTGCCGTAGACGAGCGCTTCAAACTGGTGATGGCATTCCTTGCAGATGTACTCGAAGATGGGCATGGGCGACTCCAGATCCTATTAGAATCAATTTGTGCCCAGTTCGCAAACTCCAGGCCCTCCGAGTCAAGCTGTCTGGACGGCCCGTGCGCCGTTCCGGGCACGGCGTTGGCTCGGCGGCGGCCATATGCAGACCATTGCCAGCTTTCTGCTCCCCCGCAAAATTCAACTGCCCCCGCCGGAAGAGCGTCTGGTCGAGGTCGCACCCGGCATCAAGGTGCGCTGCTGGTGCTACTGGCACGGGCAGGATCGCACAAAGCCGATGACGTTAATTGTCGTTCACGGCCTCGAGGGCTCTTCCGATTCGCAGTACATGCTGGGAGTAGCGCGCAATGGCCTGGCGGCGGGGATGAACGTCGTCCTCATGAACCAGCGCAACTGCGGCGGCATGGATCACTTTGCGCCGACACTCTACAACTCCAGCCTGTCAGGCGACGTGGCCGCAGTAGTGCGCAGCGTCCTCGAGAACGACGGCGTCTGCCGCTTCGCTCTGATCGGATTTTCCATGGGCGGAAATCTTGTCCTGAAACTCGCAGGAGAGTGGGGAAGCGACGGTCCCCCGCAGTTTCGCGCAGTGGCCGCCGTCTGTCCTGCGGTGGACCTCGCCGCCTCCGCCGACGCTCTGCATGAACCCGCCAACCGCATCTACGAGTATTACTTCCTGATGCGGCTGTTCCGCAGGTTGCGGCGCAAGGCCCGCCTCTTCCCCGCAAAGTTCGACGTATCGCGCCTGCGCGGCATTACCAGCTTGCGCCTGTTCGATGACCGCATCACCGCCTACTACTGCGGGTTCACCGGGGCCGACGACTACTACGCCCGTGCCGCAGCGGCCAACGTGGTCGACCGCATCGCAGTTCCGGCGCTGATCCTCCACGCGGCCAACGATCCCTTCATCCGCATGCAGCCGGAGACGTTGCGCCGCGTTGCCGCCAATCCAAACATCACCTATGTCGAGACCGCCGATGGCGGCCACTGCGCCTTCCTCGGCGAACGCAACGGCAATCCCGCTGACGATGGCCGCTGGGCCGAACGCGAGGTCGTGGAGTTTGCGCGGAAATTTGCTTGAGAGAAGTTTGCGCGAGAGATGGCTTCAGCTTGCCCGCGCAGGCGCACGATGCAGCCACGGCATCAGTTCCACTCCGCGCCCTTTCGTCTTCGTGCGAACGTAGGCCAGCGCCAGCATCGCCAGCGTAATCACCACCAGTCCCGCCGACGCCCCGCCGATCCCCATCCTGTGCTTCGGCAGAATCGACACGCGTCCGTACACGAATTCAAGGTGCACCCAATACACCAGCAGTGACGCCTGCCCCAACTGGATGAGCGGGCTGAACCCCCACTGCCCCGCGCCCCATCGGCACCATGCGTAGCTCCCCGCCAGAATCACCAGCAACATCCCCACCCGGATCAGAAAGAAACTCGGACTGGTGTGCCAGTAATCGTCGACGGCATAAAACTGCCGCGGTTGCCGGTCGAGCCAGCGCGCGAATTCAATCAGCACCGCACCCGCCAGTCCCATCGAGAAGAATGCTCTCCACTCGATCGCCCGCGCCCACTGACTCTGCAGAATGAATCCCACCGCCAGCCCAGCAAACGCGAACCCCGTCCACGGAAAAACAGGGAACAACCCAGCCTGCGGAACGCCGAGGTTGTGCACGCCATCCACGTACGACTCCAGCGGCCAAGGAAGCCATGTCGGGCGCCAAGTAGTCCACAAAGGCGGGCTCAGCAGCGAGATCAGCAAGGCAGTCCCGCCAGCAGCCAACACCAAAGCCAAGCGCCAGCCAGCCAAGGGCTCTGTGGGGACCGAAGGGAGTGCAAGGACCAATGGTTGTGTGGGGAGCAAAGGCTGCGTGGGGAGCAAGGGTTGTGTGGGGACGGGCGCCTTCGCCCGTCCCGCCGGGCGCAGCCCGGCGAGGGAGACGCCCGCCAGCACCGCCCAACACATCACCCCCATCAGCATCATCGACAGCCCAATCGTGTTGAGCACGTCCACCCGCAGCAGATCGCTCTTCGGCGCCCATCCCCAGGCGATCGCATACTCCTGCAGCCGGAACAGCAGTCCGTACACAAGAATCTCCGCGCCACGCGAGATGGTCGTGCGCGCAATCTGCCCCACCGGGACCTCCTTCCGCCACAGCTTCTCCGTGACCAGCGCAAACGAAATCCCCGCCAGAAACAGAAACAGCGGTGCCGGAAACGTCCCCCCCAGCTGCGAATACATGAAAAAGCGGCTCTGCCTCGCCTGGGGGTTGAGCCACGAATCGTAGCAATGCGTCTGAAACATCAGCACGCAGGCCAGTCCCCGCATCCAATCAATGTAGGCAAGCCGGGATTTTGCGCTGTCTGGCAGGGTCATGCGCAGTTTGGGATTCGCACCGCAGTATACGGCAGTGCACCGAGGTTCCGTGCTTTCAGGCTATGACGCCTCTTGCACCGGGTCTGGCCCGGTTCCACCGCGAATTGCCCTTGGAACGCCCCAAGTGCTGATAGTGCTGCATCAAATTCTGAATTTTGAGCGGCGAATAGTTGTTAACTTTCGGTCTCCCATACAACCTTCTATCCAACTGTCTTGATCGAATAGGGGACTACCCGTTATAAGCTTAGAAAGCAAACCGTTCTGCCGACCGGCCCCGGAGCCCCCATGCGAATCCTGAAGTCGTTGTTGCCCGTGCTCGTGATTTCCAGCCTTCTCTCCAGCTTGAGCTACGCCGCCGCACCAGACCGCATCTCGGGCGCACTGACCAGTGGCCAGACCGTGCCGCTCCGAGGCAACGTTCATCACCTGGCGCAGCCCCAGTTCGATCAGGGCCCGGTCGATCCGGCCATGCGCTTGGGAACCATCACCCTGGCGACGGTGCCCACCCCCGCCCAGCAGAAGGCCATCAATCAACTCCTCGCCCAGCAGCAGGACCGGAAATCGTCGAACTACCACAAGTGGATCACACCCGAGCAGTATGCCGACCGCTTCGGCCTCAGCCAGAACGACATGCAGCAGATGGCCGCCTGGCTCAAGTCGAAGGGATTCACGATGATCCAGCAGGCCCGCAGCCGCAACTGGATCTCCTTCACCGGCACAGCGGCCCAAGTCCAGAACGCGTTCGGTGCTGAAATCCACCATTTCAGCGTGAATGGTGAGTTGCACTACGCCAACACCTCGGCTCCGCAGATTCCGACGGCCCTCAGCGGTGTGGTTTCCGGCTTGACGGGACTGCACGACTTCCTGCCCAAGCGGATGAGCCACCGGCCCCAGCCGAATTACTACAGTTCAGTTTTTCAAGAGCAATTCATAGCGCCGGGCGATATCGCCACGATTTACGACATCAATGCGCTCTACACCGCCGGGTTCGACGGCACCGGACAGAAGCTGGCCGTTATGGGGCGGACAGACATCTATCTCGCTGACTTAAACGACTTCCGCAGCGGTTTCGGCCTTACTACAATATCAACCACGAATTGCACCACGAACTCCAGCGGCGTCATCGTTAGTCCCTGCAATGATCCCCACTTTCAATATGTGTTGGATGGAACTGATCCCGGGCTTTCGGTGAACGGAGATATCAGCGAAGCTGATCTGGACTTGGAATGGTCCGGGGCCGTCGCCCGCGGGGCCCAAATCATCTATGTGAATTCGACTGATACGTTTACGTCCTTCCTCTACGCGATCAGCGCGAATGTCGCCCCAGTGATCAGCTTGAGCTACGGCCAGTGCGAGTTCGACGACAACTTCCTTCAAACCACGCATGAGCCTGCACTCCAGCAAGCGAGCCTGCAGGGAATTACTTTCGTGAATTCCAGCGGCGACAGCGGAGCGGCGGAGTGCGACGTTAACAACCCCAACGGGACCGTCACTAGTACGGGCCTTGCCACCCAAGGGGTAGCCGTAAGTTACCCCGCGAGCAGCCCGGAAGTGACGGGTGTCGGTGGAACCGCGGTGCAGTTAGCATATATAGTCCCCCCATCGTCCACCTACTGGGGGCAGAGCAACGGCACCAATGGCGGCACGGCCATCAGGTACGTTCCGGAACAAGCCTGGAATGACGACGCCGAATTCTTTCAGTACTGCCAGCAAAACCCGGGGACCTTCTGTAGCACGGGAAACGGCCAGCAAGGTTGGGTCCCGATTACGTCCGCTGCCACGGCGCAGCAGAACATCGGCATCTCGTCCACCGGCGGCGGCGCCAGCAACTGCTCGGTTCAAACCTCGGACTTCTCAGCTTGCGTGTCCGGCTTCCCGAAGCCGTCGTGGCAGACCGTAACGGTTTCCGGACAGACCACTCGCCTCTCACCAGATGTTTCTTTTCTGGCGACTCCGAACTTCCCCGGCTACATTTTTTGCACGCCGGCGTCGGAACTCGGCGGCACAGGTACAACCAGTAGCTGCGCGAACGGAATCGAGACCGCGGTTTCCACCAACTTCTCTCTCATCGGCGGAACCTCCGTATCCGCCCCGGTATTCGCCGGCATCGTCGCCGTCTTGAACCAGTACATGGGCGCCGCCCAAGGCAACATCAATCCTTCGCTTTACCAGTTGGCCGCGACGGCTCCCGGGGCATTCAATGATGTAAACGGCGCCGACAACAAAGTAGCGTGTCAAGCGAACAGTCCGGGAGCCCCTCAACCGTCGGCTTTATGGTGTCCTTCGACCGGAGTCCTCGGCTATACCGCCGGAACCGGATTCGACTTGGCCACTGGCTTGGGCTCCATGGATGTCTATAACTTCGCCCTCGCTCTCGCCGCTCCGCCCGATTTTTCGGCAAGTTCACCCACGACCAGCCTAACCCTATTCGCTGGCCAGAGCGGTACGGCGACAATTACCGTGACCCCGATCAACAACTTCACCGGCTCGGTCAGCTTCGCCTGTTCCGGACTTCCCGCTGGCAACACTTGTTCATTTAACCCTCCGACTGTAACTCCGAGCGGTGCGCCCGTCACGACGACGGCAACCATTCAGACGGGTGGTTCCGCAACCACAGCCACTGTCGACATTACCGCGACCACCGGCGTTCTGAGCCAGGTCAGTCATCCCGCGGCGGCCATTGCGTTGACCCTCTCGCAGGCGTTTACTCTCGCTGCGACCGCCCCATCGTTCACCGTGACGCAAGGTGCCACCGCCAACCCGACGGTCACTGTGACGGGGAACGGTGGTTTTACCGGGCCTCTCACCTTTACGTGCTCCGATCCCGCGCCGGAATCAATCTGCACCCCGCCTCCAAACACCAACGCAAGCAGCACCCCAGTCACGGTAAGCTTTCAGATCACAACCACGGGCCCGACCGCATCCTTGCGCCGTCCTTCCGATCGCGGCACGCGAATCTTCTACGCGATGCTCCTACCGGGATTGCTCGGCATCATGTTTACCGCAGGATCCCGTCGGCGCTCGCTGCGGGGCATGCGCTTCCTGGGCCTGATCATGGCTCTGGGATTCTCCACCCTGTGGCTGGCCTCTTGCGGCGGCAGCAGCAGCACTAATCCAGGGAATCAGGGAACGCCGAAGGGCTCCTACACGATCTCGGTGAACGCCACTTCGGGCAACGTGACCGGCACCCCCACCACCTTCACAATCGTCGTGCAATAACGCCGCACGCCAACCCAACCCTCAGGCGCTCCGCTCATCCCGGAGCGCCTTCTCTTTCTGTCAACAGTTTGTGGGAAATGCCCGTGTGGGACTAAGCCCGTGTGAGACGGACACTCCTGTCCGTCCAGGTTTTGACTTTGCCTCTGACTTTCGAAGTATGTGGCGCGGGCGCCCCCGCCCGCGTCTGGCCACGACTTCCGAGGTAGCGGACGAATTACAAACGTCGTGGACGACCGTGGAAGAGAGGCCCTTCCAGGGCCGCGTAAAGCCCGCCAACACAAACCGGCCTTAGCCGCTGAGGTTCGCTCCGTGTCATGCGGGCCGCGCCTCTTTGCCTTCCCCTCCTCCCATCTGCGAAACTGACCACGAGCCATTCCTCACTCTCCATGGGCCGCATCCACGTACTCTCGGAAACCGTCGCCAACCAGATCGCCGCCGGCGAGGTGGTCGAGCGCCCCGCTTCGGTGGTCAAGGAGATGCTCGAGAACTCCCTCGACGCCGGCGCCACCCGCATCAAGATCAGTGTCGAGGCTGGCGGGAAGAAGCTTATCCAGATCACCGACAACGGATGCGGCATGGTCCGCGACGACGCCATGCTGGCCTTCGAGCGCCACGCCACCTCGAAAATCAAGAATGCCGAAGACCTCCTGAGCGTGGCCACTCTCGGATTCCGCGGCGAGGCCCTGCCTTCGATCGCATCGGTCTCGCGCCTGCGCCTGGAGACGCGGGCCGCCGAAGAAGCCGCGGGCACGGTGGTCGAAATCAACGGAGGGAAAATCGCGCGGGTCGAAGAAGCCGGACTGCCGCTGGGCACTTCCATCACCGTGCGCGATCTTTTCTTCAACGTCCCCGCACGCAAGAAATTTCTCAAGGCCGAGTCGACCGAGTTGTCGCATATCGCGTCCCTGGTCACGCACTACGCGCTGGCCCATCCCGAAAAGCATTTCGAGTTGCACTCGGCGGCGAACGCCATGCTGGTCGCCCCTCCGGTCGCCGGATACAGTGAACGCGTCTACCAGGTCTTCGGCAAGGAAACGCTGGATCAGTTGATTCCGATAGCGGCGCGGCAAGCGCTGGAGCGCGTGGGATTGCCGCAGCCCCCTCCGTGGCGACGCAAGGAAGAAGAGGATGGCGAGGAGAGCGCGCCCAAGGAGTTGGGGGAAATGCACCTCCACGGCTTCGTCTCGAAACCCGAAATCCAAAAGCTGAATCGCAATTCCATTTTCGTCTTCGTCAACGGACGCCTCATCCGCGACCGCTTGGTGCAGCACGCGCTGACCGAGGCCTATCGAAATATCATTCCGTCCACCGTCTATCCGGTCGTTCTGCTGTTTCTGGAACTGCCGGCGGCCGAGGTCGACGTAAATGTGCATCCCTCGAAGACCGAAGTCCGCTTCCGCCAGCAGAGCGTGATGCACGATTTCGTTCGCGACTCTGTCCGCGCAGCCCTGATGAAGGCCCGCCCCGTGCCCCAGTTCGTGACGGAGATGCGAGCCCATGCCACCGCGAGTCAATCGCTAACGCCGGGGGCGATTACTCCCGGTGCCCACGACTGGGAACCAGCGTCTGTCGTGGCATCCGCAGTCGACGTTCCAGCCAACTGGCCAGCGACGTATGATCCCGCAGCCAGCGGAGGCTTCGCGCTGCAGGCCCCCGTGCCCCCGCCGATTTCGCAGCGCTTCCAATTCGAAGGTGGAATTGCGGTCGAGGCCAACGCGGCAATCCCCGTCGCACGCGGTCTGGAAGCGATTCCCGATAACGGCTGCGCGCCGGCGCTCGATGTCAGCGAAGAGGAGCCCACCCTCTCATCACTCGGCACGCTGAAGCCGCTAGGCCAGATCAGAAATTCGTTCATCCTCGCGGTAAACGAAGACGGCCTGTGGATTGTCGACCAGCACGTCGCCCACGAGCGCGTGTTATTCGAACGCGTTCTGAAGCAGCGCGCAGTCCAGAAAGTCGAAAGCCAGCGCCTGCTCATGCCGATCGTCCTGGAGTTGTCCCCCGCGCAGCAGGCGGTGTTCACCGAAATCTCCGACGAGCTCCAGCACAACGGATTCGAAGCCGAGCCCTTCGGCGCGCGCAGCGTGGCGGTGAAGGTCGCCCCCGCTGGAGTGGAAGCATCCGCGGTCGAGCACATGCTTCACGAATTGCTCGACCAGTTTTCCCGCGAAGAGCAGTCGCTGAATCTGGAAAAGATCCGCGCCCGCATCGCGGCCTCGATCGCTTGCCACGCCGCCATCAAAGTAAACATGCCCTTGGAGCAGAACAAAATGGAGTGGCTCCTCGCAGAACTAGCCAAAACCGACCACCCAATGTCTTGCCCTCACGGCAGGCCGGTGGTTCTGAGGTATTCTGTGAAGGATATTCAGAAGGCGTTTAAGAGAATCTAGCTCTCTGCTGTCAGCTCTCAGCTTTCAGCAAAACGGAGCCAGCTGTAACTGAGAGCTGACGGCTGATAGCTGACAGCTGTTCTTATGACTGACCTGGAACTACAGCAACTGCGGCGCGAGAAGTGGCGGCTGGATGGCAAGCCCATTCGGACGATCGAACAAGCTCGCGCATTTCTGGAGGAAGTGGGCTTCTGCCTGATGTATCCGAAGCGGCCGGCTCTGCTGGTGCCGACGTTTATTGGCGCGTTTGTCGGTTCGGAAGATCGCTTGCCCGGATGGCAGCATGCATTCAAAGATCCGCGGGCAGCCGAGGCGACGGAACTGATGGTGCGGTTGCTGCGCGAGCGAACGGCGTTCGAAGCCAATCTGTTCGACGAGAACAACGGGTTCCTGGTACCGGCGTCGGTGTTTCCATATTTTTATGCGTTGATCGGGGAGCGCAATCCCAAGCAGGCGCCAAAGGCGGGATCGCGCTCCCCATACTCTGCGCTGGCGTGCGACGCCTTCGAGCTGATCCGCCGCGATGGGCCCATCTCGAAGCAGAAGATGCAGGAAGTGCTGGGCGGGAGCGTTTCGTTCCCGGCGCTCGACAGTGCGCTCGGCGAGTTGTGGTCGAAGCTGCGCATCACGCGCGTCGATTACAAGGCCAGCGAAGGCTCGGTTTGGGACGTCCTCTACCGCTGGGCCCCAGACGCCGTGAAAGAAGGCGTGGGACTCTCAGTGCAGGAGGCGCTCACCGCGCTGCTTTCGAAATATATCGACTGCGTCATCGCGATCGGGCAGGCAGACCTCGAAATCTTCTTCGGAAACTTCATCGCACGCTCGAAGGTGAAGGACGCCGTCAACGCCCTCCTCGCCGCCCGCGAACTAAGCTTCGTGCACGTCAGCGGGCAATCGATGCTGCAGATCACGCCGGAGAAAGTCGTCACGGCTCCTGCCCCTGAACCGCGTCACGTGACTCGGACTAGAAAGTGAGATGGGATAAGGCCATCGGCGATGCAGGGTTTGCGATTCTGCCTGCGCTCTTCTCGCACGAGTATCTGGACCAGCTTTTGCGAGAGATCGATGAATCAGCGCCACGTCGCAGCCGCGCCGGCATTCGGCATGCTCTGAGTCTGTCTGCGGTGATGGCAATGGCCCGTGAACCGCAAATGATCGAATTGGCGCGTGAGGTTTTAGGGCCCGAAGCGTTTCCATTTCGTGCCACGCTCTTCGACAAGTCGCCCACCGCAAACTGGCTCGTGGTCTGGCACCAGGACACTGCCTTGCCGCTGCGCGAGCGAATCGACCAGCCAGCCTGGGGTCCATGGTCGGTGAAAGAAGGAATCGACTACTCGCACGCACCATCAGCCGCTCTGAGTCAGGTGCTCGCTCTGCGTGTAAGCTGCGACGATTCGACTTTGGTCAATGGTCCCCTGCGCGTCTTGCGGGGTACACATACGCTGGCGGTATTGAGCGATGACGCCCTCCACGATTTATCGATACGGATCGCTCCTGTGGATTGCGTAGTCCCCAAGGGCGGAGTCGTCGCGATGAGGCCGTTGGTTGTCCATGCGTCGTCGAAGTCGCAGATCGAAATGCCAAGACGAGTCCTGCATATCGAGTACGCTGCGTCAGAATCCATTGTGCAACCGCTGAAGTTGGCTGTCGCATAGATCGCCGTGACTGCACACTCATCGACGGATCCCCAGACTTACCGCGGACGCCTCGCACCATCCCCCACCGGCCTGCTCCATCTCGGCCATGCGCGTACTTTCTGGACGGCCGCGCAGCGCGCTGCCGAGCATCACGGCCAGCTGATCTTCCGCAACGAAGACTTGGATTCGCAGCGCCGTCGGCCTGAGTTTGTGAAGGCGATGCTCGAAGATTTGAACTGGCTGGGGATCGAGTGGGCGGAGGGCCCCGACTGCGGCGGAGCTGCTGGTCCGTATACTCAGAGTGAACGCCGGGGATATTACCTCGAAGCATGGCGGAAGCTGCGCGATCTCGGCATGATTTATCCATGCACCTGTTCGCGAAAGGATGTGGCGCAATCTGCGGGCGCGCCCAATGATTTGGATGACGAACCCGTGTATCCCGGCCGGTGTCGTCCATCGGACGCCGTGCACGGGGCCGCTCGGCTGCGCCTTCGCGAGACGGCCGAGGCGGCCGTCTCCACATGTGCCGTGGAATACGCCGAGCCTAAGGGTGTGAACTGGCGGTTTCGCATCCCCGACGGCGAGGAGATTTCGTTCACCGATCTGCACCTCGGGCCGCAGCGGATGATTGCGGGGCGGGATTTCGGAGATTTCATCGTGTGGCGACGCGATGATGTCCCGGCCTATCAACTCGCCGTCGTGGTCGACGATGCCGCTATGCGCATCACCGAAGTCGTACGGGGCGCTGACTTACTGAAGTCGACGGCCCGCCAAATTCTCCTGTTCCGCGCGCTCGGCCTCTCAGCGCCGGACTATTATCACTGCGACCTGATTCGAGACGACTCAGGCGTGCGGTTGGCGAAGCGCCATGATTCATTGAGCATTCGCAAGCTGCGAGAATTAGGATGGACTCCCGAACAGGTGAGGGCGAGCGAGATTTTATGAGTTTGATGTATGTGGGACCGGGTCTCAGACCCGGTCATGCGGAGCGAAGCTCCGCTGCGCCCTCCACGACCGCGGCTGTTTTCCGATCTAGTATGACCGCGACTCTCACAACCAGCGTGTACAATCTTTAGCTTCGCTGAACAACAGCAGGAAATGACCGACACCGGAAAAAACGAATCCTCCTCTCGCAAGCTGACGATCGCTATTGATGGCCCCGCAGGAGCGGGCAAGAGCACGATCGCTTCACGCCTTGCCCGCAAGCTGGGATACGTGAACCTGGAGAGCGGCGCCATGTACCGCGCCTTGGCCCTGAAGGCCATTGACCGGGACGCCTCCTTCGACGACGAAGACGCGCTGGTTAAACTGGCCGAAAACTCCCGCATTCAACTCGAGCCCACGCTTGGCGGGAACCGCACGCTGCTCGATGGCAAGGATGTTTCAGCTCGCATTCGCGAGCGCGATGTGACGGAGGCGGCTTCCCGCATCTCCATCCATCCCAAGGTTCGCGAGTGGATGGTCGCCCGCCAGCGCGAAATGGGAACCGGCAGCGGCGTAGTGATGGAAGGCCGCGACATTGGCACCAAGGTTTTTCCCCACGCCGACTTGAAGATTTTTCTCGATGCAGATCCCGTGGTGCGCGAGCAGCGCCGCATGGAGCAGCAGAAAATCAAAGGAGATGTGGCCGCGAGCGTGGCAGCAGAACTGCGCGAGCGCGACCGTCGTGATCGCACGCGGACGGCGTCTCCTCTGGTAGCGGCATCCGATGCCGTTGTGATCAACTCGACTTCTTTGAGCGAGGACGAAGTGTTGGCGCGGGTGGAAGAGTTGGTGAATCAGAAACGCGATCACTGATCGGGCCGAGTGCATCTCAGCGCCGCGGGGCTTCGCCCACGCGGAACAGCCGAGGCGGCTGTCCCCACATGAGTCTCTTTTGAAACCTTGAAACTCTGAAACCTGCCTTCTTCAGTTCTCTGTTGGCTCCACTTTCACTTTCGGCGCAGGCAGCGCTTTCCCCGCCTTGGCTGGATTCGGCGGTTCCGGTGGTTTCGGCGGCTGCGAACTAGCCTTCCGAATCTCGATGCCGTCGTGCTCGTTGTTCAGCACAATGTGCGCCGAGGCGTTGCCCACGCTGCCGCTCGCTTTCGCCTCGTGCTCGCCATTGTCCACCTTCAGTTCTCCAAAGTCCGACTGAATCTCGCCGTCGCGCGTACGTGCATCCAGGCGGAATCCCGCTTTATCGGGCAGACTCAACTGAATGTCGCCGTTCTTGCTGTCGATCTGCACGTTGCCCAGGGTGCGCATCCCTACTTCGATTGCACCGTTATCGTTCTGCAAGCGGACGTCGCCCGAGACGTCGTCGAGCCGAATATTTTTCGACCGGGTAGTCAAGTGCAGCGGGCCCGTGATCTGCTCCGCGTGGAGTTCGTCCGAATCGAGATCGAGTGAGCCCTCAATCTTCGAGAACTCCATGTCGGTGCGCGAAGACTTGAAGGTCACGGTCTTCGCGATGCGCGCCAGCTTCACGCTTTCCTGAAATTCGCCGTCGAGCTGTACCGCGCCTTTGACGTCAGCGACCGAGACTTCATTGACCCGGCCTTCCACGTGCACGTCGCCGGTGATCTGCTCGATCTTCACCGAGCCTTTTTCCTGGCTGACTTTGACATTGCCGTTCACATCTTCGACGCTCGTGTCGGAATGCTGGGCAGAGATGTCGATGTTGCCATCGCGTCCCACCAGGTTTACATCTCCGCGGCGGGAGGTGATGGAGACTGCCACTTTGCGCGGCAGGGAAACGTCGAGATCGGTCTCGACAGGATGATCGCCTGCTCCCTCAGCCTTGGCGTCCAGCGTGACCAGGCCGCCGATAGTCGTAATCGTGGGCTTGGTTTCGGTATCGTACTTGTCGGCGTCGCCTTGGTTCTCCGCGCTTACCCGTTTGCGGACGACGACCGTGATCTTGTTGTCATCCGAGGCGTGCACGCTGACCGCGCCGCGCGTGTCGATGATTTTCAGGCTGGCTCCCGCAGGGAAGGCCTGCTCGATATGATCGTTAAAGTTGTAGCTCTGGCCGAAGATGCCGTTGAAGTCGCTGTCGTCGATGTTGATATTGTCGCGCAATCCGGACCAGTTGACGCGTTCCAGTTGGGTCGCAATCAAACCAAAAACGACGATCATGACCACCAGGAAAACTCCGCCTGCGCCAATCCCGGAGGAACGAGTGCCTTCCCGCTGCGCGCGCTGATGTTCGAGCAGTTTGATCACGCCCCAGAAAATCAGCAGCAACGGCCAGTAACTGGCGAACAAGTGTGCCAACCGGCCAATCGACAGGATGTGCATCGTCCCCATCAGGAACACGACGCCGAGCACGATCAGTACGAAGGCGCCTGCCATCGAACGGTGACGCCGCTGCGGCAGAGGAGGAAGCGGCGAAAATGCTGGAGGTGTAACCGAGCTAGACATTTTTCACCTCGTCAGAAGAAGCTGACTGCTCCGGGCTCTGCGGCGCCGGTGGCGGCGTAACGTTCTGCAAGCCTCCCGGCGGCACGATCGGCGGCATGCCCGGAGGCAATGGGCCGATGTGTCCCTCAGATGACGAATTGCTCTGCACCAACTTCACCACTCCAATCACCAGCAGAATGGCGGGCCAGGTTCTGTGAAACTCCAATCGTCCAACGTTGTCGAGCAGAAACAGCACGCCGATGGTGACGAGCATCGCGGGCCCCATCAGCTTGCGGGTGCGGCACTGTTCGCAGACGCAGTACGGGCGATAGCCTCCCAGCAGTCCCCAGTGCTTGGCAAACAGCCACACGCCTAACACGATGAGAATGATCGGCCAGAAGCGATGCAGGCTGAAGTCAAACACCGTGTTAATCAGGAACAGCACGCCCAGGCCGATAAGGATCGCGGCCGCGGCGGGAACTTTCGTGGTATCGAACTTCTCACCCGTGCCGAAGGTCGACGCAAGGCCGAACGGATCAGGAACGGGTTCGTTCGCCTGAATTGCCCTGGCCGTGCGGACTGCGTCCAGAATCTGGTACACCCAGAAAAATCCGAGAAAGATTCCCAGCGCCGTGTCGGCCTGCCACGGCAGATCCGAAGACAACCCGACGATCGCCAGGACAACGATGCCAAGATGAGCCAACCCCTTCGCGTACTGGCCGCAGTACACTGCGCCCAGTCCGAGGGGAATCGCGCCCAGAATTCCGGCAACTGTCGGATTCGGCCCTGGGTTGACGGGAGGCCGATATCCGACCGACGGCCCGCCGACCGGCGGATACACCGTTTGCTCGGGCGGCACAAATCCCGGCGCCGGGGGGGTGCCTTCCATGCGTGCGGCCAGGCACGCCTCGCAGTAGATCACTCCGCGAACATCGCGGGTGCATTGGTTGCAAAGTGGCTTGCCGCAAGTGCGGCAGAAAGCCACCGCAGCAATATCGCTGTGTGTGGCGCAGTTCATACGAACCTCCTGTCAGTGGTCACCGACACTACAGGCAGATCCGGACTTGACGGATCAAGATTTGACCAATCAATGACAGATGGACCCAGAGGAGCGCTAGCCAGAATTAGATGGTTATCCGTCTGGCTGTAATTGCGCTCCTGCTTCTGCTCGGGCTGTTGTGTTGTGTCGTTCTTGTCGTCTTTCTGTTTGGCCGGCCGGGATTCTTTCCGGCCGGGTTCGGCGGGAGCCACCGTGCGCTTGATTTCGCGCACGCGCGACTCGACTTCGTAAACGATCCGCACGTTCTCGTAGTAGTGCACCACACGGGCTTGCGTGGCGTAGTACGTGTGCCGGATCGCAGAGGGCCGCAGGCTGATCTGCCGCAGGTCGTTGGGTTTCACCCCAGCAACCGTCAGGCCCACCGACAGCGCGAAGAATGCCATGCCAAACGACATGGCAAAGCGCGGCTGGCGGACCGTTGCCCAGATCGGCTCGAGCACCGAGGCCTGCATGCGCTCCCACCACGAAATGCGTGGTTGCGGAGTGCGTACAGTCACTCGCAGGCGTTGGGTGTCAACGCCCGTTGTGGATGCCAGAATGTTGTTGACCAGGCTGGCTGGAGGCTCCACCTCCGTGAGACTCTTCAGCCAGTTGCGGCCCGCCTCAGCTTCGGCGAACAGCGGACCGCACGCCTTGCATACCCGGGCGTGGGCCTGGAAGCGGTCGAGTCCGGTCCCGGTCAGAACGCCGTCAATGGCGTCCGTGAGCAGGAGTTCGAACTCGTTACACTGCATTCCGTTTCTGGTCTGGTCTGACATCACATCACCTGCCTATAGGTACGTTGTAAGAGCCTGGCAAGTTCCGCCCGCCCTCTATTTATTCGCGATTTCACGGTACCCTCCGGAACCTTCAAAACGCCGGCAATTTCGCGGTAATCCATATCCTGTAAGTCCCTTAGAATCACTGCTTCCCGAAGCTCTGGCGACAGCTTGGACAAGGCCGTGTGGACGGTCTCGCTGACCTCCCGGCTGCGTACGTGCGCGTCCGGGGGAGCGGATTGGTCCGGGATCTGCTCGCTGAGCGGCTGGGCGTCCTCGTGGTCCGACGCAGCGGTGTCCATGGAGTCGGTCATCCGGTCCTGCTTGGTCTTGCGGAAATGGTCCACCAGCAGGTTCCGGGTGATGGTCGTCACCCAGGTGACGAACGCCCCCTTGGTGTGGTCATAGCTGGGAAGAGTGCGGTACATCTTGATGAAGACTTCCTGGGTAAGGTCTTGGGCGTCGTCGCCCGATCCCGCGAAGCGGTAACAGATGTTGTAGATACGCCGGTTATAGGTCTGCACGATTTCCTCCCAGGCGGCGGAGTCGCCGGCAATACACCGCCGGACCAGCATCGCGACGACCTGGACGTCTTCCACTTGCGCTCCCCGGAAACCTGCTTACAACCTGAGACTGCGGCTTGGACTTAACTTGGACGATCCGACTGCTGAGACACTCTCCAAGCCCTGCCCAATAGACAGTACGTGATTGTGGGCGTTGAAGTTCGCTGACTTGCGTAACCATCGACGAAACAGGGAATTGTAACAGTGGAGAGAGGACTCAGCATGGCGAGAGAAAGCTCCGGGGAATACCGAACGACAGCCTTTCGGCATATTCACGAAAGCATAGCGAATAGAGAAAGCAATGTTCGGTGGCTCTTTTTCACGATTGAGTAAGCTGTTATGCTTCCTCCACTCGCGGGACGGGAAATGGTCGGAGAACGGCTTTCACACTACAAGATCGTGGAGCGAATCGGCGCCGGCGGCATGGGCGTGGTTTACCGCGCTCACGATGAGCAACTGGATCGCGATGTTGCCATAAAAGTCCTGCCCTCCGGTTCTTTTGCCGACGATTCTGCGCACAAACAGTTTCGCAAAGAGGCCTTGTCTCTCGCGCGCCTCAACCATCCCAATATCGCGACGGTGCACGAGTTCGGCAGCCAGGACGGCATCGATTTCCTCGTAACCGAATACATTCCGGGCATCACTCTCGATGCCAAGCTCGCCAAGGGACCTCTGCCTCCGGTGGAAGTTGCGCGTCTCGGAGTGCAACTCGCGGAAGGACTCGCGGCGGCGCACCAGCAGGGAATCGTGCATCGCGACCTGAAACCAGCCAATCTGCGCCTGACTCCCGAGGGCCGCCTGAAGATTCTGGATTTCGGTCTGGCCCAGTTGACGCCTCACGCCAGCGAACTGGGTTTGACCGCCACTGTCACACGATCGCAGGAAACCAGCGGAACCCTGCCTTACATGTCCCCCGAGCAATTGAGCGGTGAGGCGGTCGATGCACGCAGCGACATTTGGGCGGCGGGCGCGGTGCTCTACGAAATGTCCACGGGAAAGCGTCCCTTCCCACAGAGTGTGCCAGCGCTTCTGATCAATGCGATTTTGAATCAGACGCCGGAACCCGCGAGCAGGCTCAACCCCGCAGTCCCGGCCGTCTTGAACGAGGTGATTCTGAAAGCGCTGGCGCATGATCTCTCGCGACGCTACCAGTCGGCCACTGAACTGGCAACCGATCTCGGCCGTCCGATGGCGGTTGCCGCAGCGGCAATTCCGATTTCCGCCGCGCCCCGGCCGCATCGCTGGATTTACGCTGTCACGGCGGTCATCCTTCTAGCCGCGATCGGGGGATATTTCGTCGTGGAGCGCTATCCGCGGCCTGCTTCCTCCGCCTCATCGTCCGCAACGGTGAACCGGCGCCGGTCAGTGGCCGTGCTGGGTTTCAAGAATCTGTCCGCGACCGCCGAGAAAGCATGGCTTTCCACCGCGATCTCGGAAATGCTGACGACGGAACTGAGTCAGGGGGATCAGTTGCGCGCCATTCCGGGCGAGAGCGTCGCGCAAATGAAGATGAGCCTTGCCCTCCCCGATGCCGACAGCTTCAGCCAGCAGACTCTAACGCGCATTCGGCAGAATCTCGGAAGCGATGACGTGGTTCTGGGTTCCTATCTTTCGCTAGGAAATGGATTGCTTCGTCTGGATGTGCGGCTGCAGGACGCCGTGGCCGGCGAAACGCTGGCCTCGGTATCGGAAAAGGGAAATGAGTCCGAAATCGACAACCTTGTAAGCAAAGCGGGCGCCGAACTACGCGCGAAGCTTGGTGTGGGTGCGCTGTCCGATGCGCAATCTGCCATGGTGCGGGCCTCCTTGCCCTCGAATCCCGAAGCCGCGCGCTTGTACTCAGTTGGACTCCTGAAGCTGCGTTTGCTCGATGCGCGCTCGGCTCGTGAATCGTTGGAGCAGGCTGCCGCTCTCGATCCCAACCATGCGCCCACGCATGCGGCGCTGGCCGAGGCCTGGTCGCTTTCAGGCTATGAATCCAAAGCGATGGACCAGGCGAAACGCGCGCTCGAACTCTCGGCTCGGTCTTCGCGCGAGGAGCGATTGTTCATTGAAGGCCGGGCGCACGAGATGCTCAATGAGAAACCCGAAGCCATCGAGAGCTACCGCGCTCTTTGGGAATTTTTCCCCGACAACATTGATTATGCATTGCTTCTGATTCGGGCCCAAGTTGCGGGAGGGCACGGGAGCGATGCGGAAAAGACGCTGGCAGACCTGCGCAAGCTGACTGTCTCGGAGGTGGACGCGGCGCGGATTGATTTGGCAGAAAGCAGCATCGCGGCTTTGTCGAGCGATTTCAAACGGGAGCAAGCGACGGCGGAGACCGCGTGCAACCGTGCCCGGGCGGCGGGCGCCAACCTGCTGGTGGCACGGGCACTGCAAAGCGAAGCCCATGCCAGCGAACACATGGGCCAGACCGAGCAGGCGATCGGCTTCTCGAACCAGGCGCGAACTCTGTTTGATTCCGCCGGCGATCGCCGGGGAGCGGCTCGCTCAGTGCTGGCCGTGGGAGACGTGCTGTTCGACCGCGGCGACTACGAGAACGCCAAGAAGCAGTTTGCATCGGCGCTTCCGGTGTTTCAGGAAATCGGTGCTCAGAGAAGTGTTCGGGCCTGCCGCGAACGCATCGGAAATGTGTTCTATTCGCAGGGAAACATGCGGGAGGCCAAGAACTATTACGAGCAAGTTCTCAGCTTTGATCGTGAGATCGACGATCCGTCCGGACTGGGCGGCGACTACGGAAATCTGGCCAATGCTCTCGATGGGTTGGGCGACCTGCCGGGCGCGCTGAAGATGCACCAGGAGTCGCTCGCGGTTTACGAGAAGATTGGGGAACGTCGTGGAATTTCCGCCACCCAGAACAATCTGGGCAACCTCATGGTGGAAGTCGGAAACTTGGAGGAGGCAAAAAAATACTACCAGCAGGCTCTCGCCACAAGCCGGGAGATCGCTTACCGGCTGGGTGAGCCATATCCGATCAGCGGCATCGGCGACGCTCTTCTCGCTCAGGGAGACTTGGCCGGTGCGCGAAAACAGTACGAGCAGGCGCTCGCCTTGTGCAAGGAACTGGATGACGAAGATTTCACAGCGCAGATCCAGGTATCTCTGGCGTCGATCGCGTTATATGAGAAGAGGTATGCCGACGGCGAAGCTCTGGCGCGGCAGGCAGTGGCAGGTTACGAGAAGGCCAATTCATCAGGCGCTGGTGCCTGGTCCCAGGCCATTCTGGCGCGAAACCTGCTGGAGGCCGGCAAGTTGGCGGAGGCGCAGAGCGCAGTGGCGAAAGCGTCAGCCCTTGTCCGGAAGTCCAATGGCGAGCCCTTTCGATACGAAGTTTCATTTGCCGACGCGCGGGTCAAAGCCAAGTCGGGTAAGACTTCCGAGGCTGTGAGTGAATTGGATGCGACACTCTCTTCCACGCGCAAGTTCGGTTATCGCCTCTACGAATATCAAGCCCGGCTCGCGATTGGCGAAATCGGATTGTGGTCGGGTTCAGCATCGGCGCAAGCCCATCTGGCAACCCTCGAAAAAGACGCCCGGGCCCACGGAGCCCTTCTCATCGCGAGCCAGGCGCAGGAGTTGCTCTCGCAAACCAGCGCGGACGCCAAGACGCGTTAACAATGTTCGCGATCCCGGCTAGCGCGAAGTTGGACCGAGAGCGTTGACCTGGAACAACCAACTTCCAGCCGCGAAGCAGCGGCACGCGAAAGCCCGGACGGGCAGGGACGGCACGCTGTTGCGAAGCCGAATCCCTACTGCAGCGCCTTGAACCCCGCGCACTGCTCCGCGTCCGGGGGAATCGTGCTGCCCGTGGTGTTCGGATCCACGCGAATTACGCCTTTGTCGGACGAGCAAAACAGGCGCTTGCCGGTGCGATCGAAAACGACCGGCGCCGCTCCCACGAAATAACTTTGACTCATCCCGTCCGATGGATTACTTCCCACCGCCGCAAAGTTGTATCCTGATTTCTCTCCTCCGGCCAGGCTCTCATCCAGGATGCACGCTGTGGTGGACGACCTCGTGCAAGGCTCGGCCCCTCCCAGATTGGCTAGAGACTCCGCATATCCGCCGTAAGCGGCCATGTACGAGACTTCCGCCTGGTTGATGGCCCGGATCGACGCCACCGCCGAAGCCTCGTCCGCATGGACTTTCGCCGCCGTCATGCTCGGAATCGTGATCGCCGCAATAATCAGAATGATCGCGACCACCACCAGCATTTCGATCAAGGTAAATCCCGCTTGATGTTTCATCACACGCCCTCCGTGCTGGAAGAACCCAGCAACAAAACAGAGAACGGCCGTGAACAAAAGCCTTGCGCAGAAAAACTTGGTCTGGGAGAACCGACTCCAGCCGCGAAGCGGCGAAAGAATGTCCAGACCACGGCGCAAGCCATGGGTGTCGAGCGCCGGAAATGACCAAGCCCCGGAGGGAAGAAAGACACGCACCCACACTGCAGGTACGTCCCTGGGCCGGTACCACCGTAACGTTGACCCTCCTATATAGGATTCCTATACTCCAAACATAGGAATCCTATACTGCGATTCCGGAACTGATATGACCCAACGCATTCGCTCCAAAATCTCACGGGGAAGCGGCGAACTGGCCATCCTCTCCTTACTGTCCGAGCAACCCCTCTACGGCTTCGAAATCGCCAAACAGATCGGCGAGCGCACCGGCGGCGCGTTGAAATTTACGCTGGCATCGCTCTATCCACTGCTCTACGACATGGAAAAGCGCGGCTGGGTGGAAGGCCGCTGGCAGGCCAACAGCGCCGGCCGCGACCGCCGCTACTATCGCCTCACCCCCGGCGGCCGCCGCCAACTCGCTCCGCTGCGCGCGGAGTGGCGCACCTTCTTCCAGGCCCTCGACAGCCTGGCCGGAGTCAGCCATGCCTGATTGGAAAAAACTCGTCCGCGAGCATATCGCGTCGTCAGCATTGGCTGCGGCAAGTCGCGAAGAAGTTGTCTCAGAGTTAGCCGCTCATCTCGAAGAAGCGTATGAAGCCTCGCTCTTGCAAGGCTTGACTGAAAAATCAGCAGTCGAATTTACGTTGCAGGAAGTCGACGATTGGCATGCTCTAGCTGCAAGGATTCAGCGCGCAAGATCGGAGGAGAACCCCATGAACAACCGCACCCGCAGTCTGTGGCTTCCCGCGATGGCCAACCTGATCGTAGCGCCAGGCCTGCTCATGATCCTTCAAAAACTCGCCGTACAACCTCGCGTTCTATGGATCGGAGATATGGCGATGGTCCTCTATCTGCCTTGGCTCGTCGCGCTGCCAATTTTCGGCGCACTCGGAGCTTTTCTGGCGAAACGCGCCCATGCTCGCTTCGTGAATCGCTTAATTGTAGGGTTGTCTCCGGCTCTCGCCGTATTAGGTGCATTCGCGCTGGTTCTGCCGGTCAGCCTGGTAGTCGACTCGCATCGGCTGAGGGATTTTCCGTTCTCTTACTTTGCACTCACGATCTTCAACTGGGTCGTGCTCCCGGCGCTCGCCCTGCTGATAGGAACTTTGCCATTCCTGCGTGAGACAAACAGCCTCGCACGCACTGAAGCATAAAGCGCTAGGCGGAAGCCGAGCCGGAAGCCCGAGGTCTGAGGTCACCTCTCCACTACTTCGCCGGCGGCACGTACTCCTTCGGCTTCGCCGACCCTTCCCCGAAGAAAAACTGCTCCAACTGCTTCACGATGACTTCCTGATCCTCGCGCCGCGCCGGATTCAGCCGGTACTCGTTCAGCAGCATCTTGCAGTGNNAACTTCACGCAAAAAACAGTGTGCGCCATAACCTTCCTCTTGAATAAATGGATATCGAATTTATGTAACTAAGACCGAATCTCCATGCGTTGAATCAGCCCACCGCGAAATTCGTACACGTGCTGAACCATCTGATCCACGACGAGCTTCCCGCCCTTGTCGCGCACCACTTGATGCACATCAATCGCAATCCGGCCGTCGGCTTCTCTTGTAAACTTCTTGGGCTCAACGTTGGGGTCCAGGATTTCGAACTGCCGTTTCCAGTACTCCCGTACGGCCGACTTGCCCAGCACGCGCCCGCCTTCCATTCCGTTCGGCCAATCGACGTTGGCGTGCATCGAACCAATCACACTCTCGATATCCCGCCGGTTGAACGCTGCGTACATCCTTTGCAGCATCTCGATCTCGGTCGCTACAGCTTGGACTTCCGCCATAAAACACCCGGACAATTATCTTACACGGAGTTCTCATGGCTGCTTCGCCGTAGCCCGAACCATAGCAGCGCCGCCAATCCCCAAATCAAAAATAACGGGATCAAACTCGCAAGCCCACGCAACCCAATCATCTGACCAAGGTTGAATGCGCCATAACGTCCATTGGATTCGGCTACCGTCAGCATCGATTCCCGATTCACCGCCACCTGCCCTGACCAGAACGCCGGCACGGTCGAATGCACAATCGGACAACGATCCTGCATGGCCAATTGCGATGTCGTCGAAACCACCGTCAAAGCCAGAAAGACACTGCACGCACCCAACGCAATCAGTACCCGCCGCCAGCCCACAGTCGCGCGTCCCCACACCACCGCCAGTCCAACACACCCGAACGGAATACACGCCCCCGCATACCGCGGACCAAACGCCAGCCCCGCCTTCCACCAATAGAACGACGCGTTAAACAAGAAGTAATAGGCCGCAATCCCCGCCGCCACCGAAGCCGCCGCGCGATACGTCTTGCCTTTCCACAACTGCCACAATCCACATGGAGCCGCCACCAGCACCGGCGACGCAAACAACAGCCCGCGCGAACATCCAAACAGAATCTTCAGCAGCCGGTCCGGATGCGGATACGTCAGCCCCATGTACCCCTGCTGTTGCATAAACGAAAACGAATTCGGATCGTAATACGAATAGCTCGGACGAAACCCTCCAAAAGCCGCGTGCAAATACGCCATCAACACCATCAAGCAAATGCCCGCACCCACTCCCACGCCAGCGACGACTCGCCAGCGCGCCGTACTTCCGCGCGACCATGCCTGCGATAGCGCGAGAAAGGCCAGCATCGCCGACGCCGGAGCCGCCGGATATTCCGTCACCGTCGCCCACCCCGCGGCCGATCCCACGGCCAGCGCCCAAAGCAAGTCCCCGCACGCGCTCGAACTCTCGCGCAGTTGCAACGAAGCGGCAAACGCGAATACCAGGCAAGCCCCCACCAGCGCATGCGCCCAAAACAGTCCCGCATAGGCCCACATCGGAGTTCCCAGACACATCACCAGCGTCGAAAACGCAGCCCCGCCCGCACCGCCTCCGAATCGCAAGGCCAGAAAAAACAGACATACCGCCGCCAGCGCAGTCGGCAGCGCCACCGCGCCCACACTCACCACGTACGACAGCGCGACCTCACCCTCCGGCGACTCCGGATCAACTCCCGCAATGCGCAGCACGGGCCTCGCCGCCAACGCAAACGGCACGGCTAGAAACACCAGCCCCGGAGCTTTGTCGGAGTAGTAGTGTCCGTTGAAATGTGCCTTGTCCTGCGTGTTCTGGTGGTAGGCATCGATCTTCAAGGTGTGCCGCTCGACAATCGCGCGCAGCAAATCGAAGCGCGAGTTCTGGTTCCACCCGCCGCCTTCATAGAAATAACTGAACGAGAGAAATGCCACCAGCCCCAGCAGGATTGCAGCTTTGCGATGAGAAGAAGAACTTTCTGGGAGGGAGCTCATCGAATTTTCTGGGCCTGGATTTTCTGAGCCTGGATTGGTTGAGCTTGGACTATCTGAGCTTACAACAAAACGCCCTCAGGCTTCGGAGCCGTGCCGTGGAGGCGACGGCTCCCTGAACTATTCCACTCACGGCTTGCTGGCCGCCAAAAGTGCTGCGACGATCTTCTTTGTTTCTTCGTCCATCGCAGTCGTGGGATCGGCAGAGCCGTTCGCGCCCGTTGCGATCTTGCCTTTCACTCCAATGTAAACCGCCTCGTAGGAAGTGTCGCCCAAATTTTCCACTCTGTGTTTGAAAGGCGGATACCAGCGAGCTTCGCCCGGCTTCGAGTACACTTCGCGCACCTTCCCGTTTTCATCGGTAAAACGGAGGTGGGCCTCGTTCAGGCTTACGACCACGCCGCCAATATGATCGTGCAGTCCGGATTTTTCGTGAGCCCCGTAGTGAACCGACACCACCTGCACGTGCTCATTCTCAAAATCCAGCTTGTAGTGTTTCGGTTCCACCTTGGTAGGGTCCTGTGCCGGCGCGAACGACGTCGCCAGACACAGAAATACGCCCGCCCAGAATAGCTTCGACCGCATGGCCCGCCTCCCGAGAATCTACCTGTTGTCGAGTGAGTAACGTACGCAACTCTAATTCTCGCGTGAGAGCAGTGTCAACGAGTGGGACCAGAAGGATGAACGGATTGGACCATGGACCAATGGGCTATAGGTCTGCTGGTATAACCACGGTCTGCATCGTGTCTTTTAGGCGTGTCTAATCCCAAGGTTTTTCACCGCATGTAGGAGACACCACGATTGGCACGCGGAAATTTGGCAGCCTAATGCATGGTAGGTCGGATTTACAGGTAGAAGCTCACGACAAACTCTGACAGAAGTGCCAGTGTCGTTTCTTTTCTCTTGTCGAAAGCACAGGGCAGGTTCAAAATCCGCTGGTTAATACGGGCGCCACAATCGCGACCGTTACTGGGGGCAGAGTGAAGAAGCGCGAAAATCGCCGGGCGAAGATGGGTGACCGGCAAAGTAGGGTCCGCGGGTGGAGTTCTCTGCCGGCGAGTGGGAGCGATCTGGCAAAAGCATGGGCCCGCAGTCGAAACATTCGAGAGGAGATTCTATGAATTGGACGAACCAGGGTATTCTGATTCTGTTGGTTCTGGTAGCTTCGCTCGCAGTGGCGGAGACATCGACACCGTCGACTACGGTGGACTGCAACAGCGGGCAGTCGTTGAATGCCACGCTGTCCAAGTTGAACAAGCAGGGGCCGACCACCGTCTCGGTGAGCGGGACTTGCACCGAATACGTTCAGGTCATCGGCTTCGAAAACCTGACATTGCAGGGCTCGTCCGGAGCGACGTTGCTGCAGCCGACCACGGGGACCAATCAGCTTGGCCTCCTGTTCATTGGGTCTTCGCGCAGCGTTACCCTCGATGGGTTCAGCATCCAGGCGGGCACGACGGGTGTTTCGGCGGTCGCAATCGGTCATGGCAGCACCGACATTCGATTGCGGCATTTGAATATCACGGGCGGCGGCTCCGGAATCTCAATTTTTGAGCAAAGCCAAGTATCCATCGCCTATGTTACGGCGCAGGACCCGGGGTTCGCTACGCTCGGCGTCTATGACATGTCCGATGTCCACCTTGAGCGCAGCCTGTTTCAGGACTCAACCGGAGCGCTGTGGCATGTTGGCCTGTTTGTAGGAGCGTCCCATATCACAATGTATGGCACCACCATCAGCAATATGCAGGTGGGGATCGAGGGGTATGCCGGTTCCGTTATCGACGTGCTCACCTTCACCACCTACTATTCGACTGGGGGGGCGACCGATGTAGTCATAAATAGCCCCGCAGGAACGAACTACAACGGGGTGTCGATCGACGGCAGCGGATCGCTCAACGTGACCGGCGCCAAGCTTGTCATCAACAAGCCCGGGCAAACCTGGGGCGGCACAACGGGAGGAGTTCTCATCTCAGACAGCTCGGCGATGGCTGCTTCCACTGGATACCTTGTAATCAGCGGTAGCAATGGCCAGGGCGTGATGGCCCTCAACAACTCACACGCGACTGTCACCGGCGCAACCGTTACGGGGGGAAGCCATGGCGGCCTGGTGGCGGCAAATCTGTCGAGCATCGACGTGAGTGCGGGCACGAACCTCACGCTCGTCGGCGGGAACAGCGTGGATTTGTTCTGCGATCCGAACTCGACGATTACTGGCAGCGCGAACCTCTCGGGCGTTCCTACTTCACAATGCGCTAATCTCCTCACCGGAGAGACTGTGACCTTGCCTTAGTCTGGGCCTTGAGCGCAGCCGATCGGGATGGGCCGGTCGCACCCGGCCCGTCTCGCGATTGGCCTTTAAGCAGTTGGTGGGCCCACCAGGATTTGAACCTGGAACCAACAGATTATGAGTCTGCTGCTCTAACCGTTGAGCTATAGGCCCACGAAACTCAATCTAGCATATTCGCAGGCCCGGGGCTCGGCGCTGCCGCTGCTGGAAGCAGGAGTTCGCCATCGCCGAATCAGAAGCGGAAGACGATGCCGGTGGAGATGCGCACGATGTTGTGAATTTCGGCCCGGGTCCGCTGATCATCCGATGTTTGAAACCCGTTGTGCAGCCAGTCGACTTGGCCGCGCACGGCGAAGTGATGGGTCAGGCCGACGTCGGCTCCGCCTCCGGCACCGTAAGTGAAAGAGTTGTTCGACATGAATGTTTGAACATTCCCAATCCCGTCCTCTGCGGTGGTCAGGTGGGTGTCGCCAAACAGGAAGCGGCCGAACGGCGTGATCCGGCCGATGGGGACCGAGACCTGCGGTCCGAATAGAAAAGTGTGAATCTTCGCGCTTTGGCCACAGCCGGTGCACCCGAAATTGTAGCCTGGGTAGTAGCCTGCGAAATCGGCAACGAAGCCCACGTAGTGTGCCATCTTGAATGTCGCCGCCGCATTCCAGCCGGAAAAGCCGCCGGATGGCTTGGTCAACGAGAAATCCTGGTTGATGTAGGAATATCCGGCGAAGACGGAAACATGCTGCGCCTGCGCAACCGAGCACGCGGCCCAGAGAAGAACGAAGCCCACCACAGAAGAGATACGCCCCATGCTTTCCTCCTTCTTGATTCCTAAGCTTGGAGTGAATTGGAGAGTTGCTAGGGGTGGGATGCAACTCCGATTTCGTAAGATGCTCTGCCGGAAGCGGGAACCTGCCTGGCCACGAGAACGGAAGACCCCATTTCTCGCGCAAAGTACGCGCGAGAAATGGGGCACCTGGTTCATGATCGCCCCTCTAATGAGCGGTTGCTTTTTCTGCGCCGAGGCCGGTGTTCGACCGCACCAGCAGTTCGTTGAACTTATCTTGTGACGACGGTTCGTTGCTGACGAGTGTCCCGATAATCGCCCCGATGAATCCCAGCGGAATGCTCAGAATGCCGGGATTCTCCAGCGGGAACCACGCCTTCGCCTGAATCAAGTGCCGCGCCGCGCCCGTCACGGTCGGCGGATCGATCCCCATCAAACTGGGGCTCACCAGAATCAGCCCGATCGAGGCCAGCAGACCCACCGCGAGTCCCGATACCGCGCCCACGGTATTGAACCGCCGCCAGAAGATGGACATCACAATCACCGGCAGGTTCGCCGAGGCCGCCACCGCAAATGCGAGCGCCACCAGGAACGCCACGTTCGCTGTTTGCAATACAATCGCAAGCCCGATCGCCACCGCGCCCACCACAAACGCCGAGATGCGCGCGACCATCACTTCTTCGCCCGGTTTCCGCTCAACGCCGTTATGGATCACGTTGGTCCAGAAGTCGTGCGAGAACGAAGTCGTTGCGCTGATCGTCAGTCCGGCTACCACGGCCAGAATCGTAGCAAACGCAATCGCCGAGATGAATGCAAAGAAGATGGACCCGGCCAGAGCGTTGGCCAGCAGTGGTGCGCTCATGTTGTTGCCGCCGTGAGTCCTGATGAAGTCGGGGCCCACAATCGTCGCCGCTCCAAAGCCCAGGAACGTCGTCATAATGTAGAAGCTGCCGATCAGCACCATCGCCCACACAACGCTGTGACGCGCCGTCTTGGCGTCGGGCACGGTATAGAACCGGACCAGAATGTGCGGCAGTCCCGCCGTGCCAAAGATCAATGCCAGTCCCAGCGAGATCAAATCCAGCGGCCCGTACGGCGGCTTATAACGGAGCCCGGGTTGCAGGAAGTCTTTCACCACCACCGCCCCCTTCGCATCGTGATACGTCACATGCGAGATCGCTCCGAAAAATTCGCCGAAGCTGAAGTGGAAGTGCGCCATCACCAGAACGCTCAGCAGGAACGTCCCGGCCATCAGCAGGATTGCCTTGATGATCTGCACCCACGTAGTCGCCAGCATCCCTCCGAACACCACGTACACGATCATCAGGAGTCCCACTCCGATCACCGCCTGGTTGTAGGTCACTTTTCCGCCCAGCAGCAGCTTCACCAGAGTGCCTGCTCCCACCATCTGCGCGATCATGTAAAAGGTGCTGACCACCAGCGTGCTTAGCGAGGCCATGGCCCGCACCGGACGCGGCTTCAGCCGGTACGCCAGCACATCGGCCATCGTGTACTTGCCCGCGTTTCGCAGCGGTTCCGCGATCACCAGCAAAACCGTCAGATACGCCACCAGCCAGCCCACCGAAAACAGAAACCCGTCATAGCCTTGGAACGCGATGATGCCCGCGATCCCCAGAAACGACGCTGCACTCATATAGTCGCCGGCCACTGCGATTCCGTTCTGCCAACCCTTGATCTGACGGCTCGCCGCAAAATACGCGCTCGCCCCGGCAGATCTCCTCGACGCCCAGTAAGTGATGCCCAGGGTGATCGCAATGAACACCAGAAACATGATCAGTGGAATATTCGCCATGGCTTACTTGCCTCCCTTTGCATCCTCGGCCTTGTCGAGAATGTCTTTTGCGAGCCGGTCAAAGTTGTTGGCAGCCTTCACGTACAGCGCAGCGATAATCCACGCCACAAAAAATTGCGACAGCGCGAACAGATAGGCGAGATTCACGTTCCCGATCACCTTCGTGGACATGAACCCCGGCGCGTATCCCACCAGCACCGGCAGGGCAAAGTAGTACACGACAAAAAATATGAATGCCGGCACGATGAACGTCTTCTTCGTCGCCATCAAATCCTGGAATTCCCTGCTCTCGGCGATCTTGTCCCAGGTGAACTGCGATGCCTGATACTGCTGCGGTTGCACGACTTTCAAATTTCTTGGGGCGTTTGCCATAGGCTTCTCCTCGTGGCTTGCAATTAAACGTGCCACATTTCTGGAATGCGGTTCCGGATGGGGCTCCACTGACGGGGGACAGATTACTCCCGTTTCAGCCGTTTTGGGAGTAAATCCGTCCCCGCCAGTTTTTGGCGCATGCCACCGCACACGCCACCCGCTCGTCCTTCGCTAGAACGTAAAGATTGGACCAAATTCGGAACGGATATCGTGCCACTCCCGCGCCGGCATACCCTCAAACTTGGGGAAGGTCGTAGAGTCCGCGAGATTCGGATCGGCAATCCGCGTTCGATACATCGATTCCTCCAGCACGAACGAAACCAGATTGTTCATCTTCCAGTAAAGCGTGGCGGCGGCCAGATCGTTCTTCGAACGCTGGTTGCCGAGACGCAACACATCGCTGGTCTTCGCCTGGTCGAAAGCATAGTGGAAATAAATTTGCCATCCAGCATTTCGCCCTGCGGGATCCGCATGGAAGATGCGACCGAGCGGAAATCCAACGTTCACAAATCCGCCCATGGAACGTACCGGCCTTTGCGGAGCAAACACCGCATTCCCGGCACCGCTCAGACCAAACTGCAGATTTGACGCACCATCGTTCGAAGGACCCGCGCAGAACGCGGGATCCGCGTCCGTCCCGCAGAGTTTGGATAAGCCCGCAGTGTCATTGAAGTTCGAATCCAGGCTGCCCACGAAGTAGAAACGCAGGTCCGACCCGTTCCAGAACTTGCCGATCACCGTCACGTAGCGAGTTGGAAGTTGCAGTTCTCCAGTCCAGCCTGCCCGGTTGGAGGTCGTTTGTGCGCCGTGCGGGAATGCTTTCTGGAACACTTTTGGATCCGGACAAATCAGAAGGTCAGTATTGGTGCAAAGCGGAACATCCGTAGCCCGCACCATTACTTTCCGGTCGCCCTGGACTCCGCTGAAGATCAACTGAGCCGGAGCAACTCCCGCTGCCTTATCCAGCTGCCATTGCAATACCAGTCTCGCCTGTACCTCCGGACGTCCAGAATCGGCGCCCTGCTTCTCACCGTAGCCGAGTTGGTCTGCAACGTTGGACGGATCATTCCCGTACGCTGGCATGACCACTGCGAATTCGGGTTGGATGAAAACGTTGCGCGATCCACCCACCTTGTGCCCAATTCCGAAACGGAATTGCGGAGCGCGCTCGTACAACGTGCCAAAGCCGAGTCCGAGGCCCGTAGTCTCGAAGAGATTGGGCAGCGTCGATGACCCGAACAGCGTCCAGTCCTGTCCGAACACTCCGAAAATATTCGTATCGTCGCTGATTTTGTGATCCACGCGGCCATACGCCAGGCGGATCGACGCCATGCTCGACCGGATCGTAGAAATGTTCCGGTTCAGCGCACGTGAGAAGTTGCCTTCGAAGTCGAACTCCAATTTGCCGGTGAGGGCGGTTTTGCTGCCGGCCATGTCGGGCCATTCGAAGTTCGTACCCACGCGCGCGAAACGCGCTTTGGCGTGGAACTCTGGGCTGCGGGTTGGTCCTGGATCGAACGAGGTGCCCGAAGCGGTAATGAATCCCGGCAGTGGCATGTCAGTACCGTAAGGGGAGGACGTGTCGTAGATCACGCTGGTCTTCACCATGCCATAAAGCTTGAGCCGCGCACCGCTACCCAGCTTCAAGTCCGGAATCAGTCCGTCGGGTACGGACGGCTCCAATTGCAGCACCCGAAGCGGCGCCACTGCGGGAATCACCTTGGGCGCGGGCGGTTTCGCAGCCTGCGCGGAAGACTGCGGAGCCTCCACCACAGCGGCTTTGACCGGTGCCCCTGCAACCGGGCCCACGGGACTCGTCCCAACTTCTGCGGACATGTCGGCCGCGCTCACCACCCCCTTGCGGGCCAGTGCCTCGAGCAGCAGTTGAAGCTCCGCATCCGGAGCCGCGTTGCGAATCGCATTCGCCTCGCCCGGCGCCAGCACTCCCTTCATCACCAGTATTCCCAGCAAAGCCGTCACATTGGCATTCCCTGCCACAGGGGTTATGTTCGGGTTGGCAGCGGCTGCCGGCTGCGCGGCTGGGTTACCTGAGGCTGGGTTACCAGAGTCTGACTTGGCGGTGGTTTCGGCGGATGCTTTCGCGTCGGTGGCGTCCTTTGCCCCGGCCAGGGCGGGCGCGACCGATACGACTACGAGTAACGAGCAGCAAATGAATTGCTTCAACTTCTGCATGATTGATTTCTCCTCCTTCACGGGAGCAGTTTCGCTTTCATGTGCCATCACGGGCATACGGGCATATTGTCGTCTTGCAACCGGAGAGCGCAGCTGGAATTTCGTGCTCCCGCGCCACCGGCGTCCCGTTGTGGGACTGAGGGGCCTGCGCCGAGACCGTTTTTTCTCGGCTGTAATGGGAAGTGACACTAGGGCAGAACTTGTGCGAGGATGTGCGGAAACGCACCGACCGCTGTGATTCACATCACTCTGTTCCGTCGGCAGTGCACCGACCGTACATAGCCAGGTACGACTTTCGAAAAAGAAAGAAATCGACAATGCAGCCTGATTGTGCGGTGGTTGGCACTGTCACTGAATGGATGGGATTCGCACCGCCGCGACTCGCTCACGGCGCACTTCGCTTTTCCCACTTGCGGAAAAACACACCAGCCTGTGATCCTAATCACTGCTCGCGAATCGAGGCCGCAGCAGAATCCTCTTCGTCCCCAAGTCGTGACCCTTCGCTCTCGGAGGTTTTTTGCATGAGCGCGCTTCCCCTGACCAAACCGGAAAACATCTCCAACCTGCTCAATCTCGATCAGGAATATGCGGCGCCCGCGATCGTCGCCGACAACGTCCTGCAAAAAGATTGGAACGCCGAGCGCGAGCGCTCCTTTAAAGATCCAGAAGTCTTCTGGGCCGACTACGCGCGCCGCTTCGAGTGGTCGCATCCGTGGAGCAAGGTTCTCGAGTGGGATGGCGTCCATCACCAGTGGTTCACCGGCGCGAAGACCAACATCACCATCAACGCGCTCGACCGTCATGCCAACTCCGAGCGCTGCAACCGCGCCGCTTTCATCTGGCTCGGCGAAGACGGCGCCGAGCGCATCGTCACCTACGGCCAGCTCTATCGCCTGGTCTGCCGCTTCGCCAACGGTCTGAAATCTCTGGGGGTGGTAAAGGGCGATCGCGTCATCATCTACATGCCGCTCACCATCGAAGGCGCCGTGGCCATGCTGGCTTGCGCGCGTATCGGCGCGATTCACTCCGTCGTCTACGCCGGACTCGGACACACCGCGCTCCGCGACCGCATCACTGACGCTCAAGCGAAAATTGTGATCGCCGGCGACGTCGGCTACCGCCGCGGCAAAACCATCGCGCTGAAAGCCATCGTCGACGAAGCCATCGAATCCCTCGACTTCGTCGAAAAAGTAGTCGTCTACTCGCGCGCCAAAACCGAAATCCGCGCTCCGCGCGAAATCGATTTCAACGACCTGCTCAAATTCCCGCCGCAATGTCCCGCCGAAGAGATGGACGCCGAAGATCCGCTCTTCCTGCTCTATACCTCGGGTTCCACGGGAAAGCCGAAAGGCGTCGTGCACGTTCACGGCGGATACATGATCGGCACCACTTATCATCTCGAGAGCTTCTTCGATGTCGGCGAGCGCGACGTCTTTTGGTGCACCTCCGACATCGGATGGGTCGTCGGCCACTCCTACATCGTCTATGCCCCGCTCTGCGCCGGGGTTACCACGCTCTTCCGCGAAGGCGCCATCGACTACCCCAGCCCGGGCACCGCGTGGGAAATCGTCGAACGTTACGCCGTCACGAAAATGTTCACTGCTCCCACCGCGTTGCGCATGTTCATGCGCTATGGCGAAACTTATCCAGCCGCGCACGATCTGACTACGTTGCGAGTCATTGCCTGCGCCGGAGAACCGCTGAATCCCGAAGCCTGGCGCTGGGCGCAGACCCATCTCGCCGGCGACGGCAAATGGGGATACGTCATCGACAACTGGTGGCAAACCGAACTCGGCGGACCCGCGCTCGGCACTCCGCCCTCCATGGCGATGCGTCCCGGCAAAGTGGGAGTCGCTGTCCCCGGCGCCGAAGCCGACATTCTCGATGAGGACGGCAAGTCCGTCCCTCCCGGAGTCGGTGGACGTCTCGTGCTCAAACGCCCGTTCCCCTGCATGCTGCGCACAGTCTGGGGCGACCCCGCGAGATATGAGCGCGACTGGCAATTCTTCCCCGGCTGCTACGTCACCGGCGACGTCGCCATGAAAGACAAAGACGGATACATCGCCGTCCTCGGCCGCTCCGACGACGTCCTCAATGTTGCCGGACACCGCATCGGCACCGCCGAAGTCGAGAGCGCCCTGGTCTCGCATCCCGCAGTCGCCGAAGCCGCCGCCATCGGCGTTCCCGATCCTTTAAAGGGAGAAACGATCAAAGCCTTCGTGCAAGTCCGCTCCGACCATGTTCCGTCCGACACGCTGGCCGCCGCCCTGATCGAACACGTGAGACGCGAACTGGGTCCCATCGCCACGCCGTCCTCGCTGGAGTTTGTAACGTCGCTCCCGAAAACTCGCTCCGGCAAGATCCTCCGCCGCTTCCTCAAAGCCAAAGAAGCAGGCGTAGACGCTGGCGACATCTCAACGATGGAAGGATGAAGTTAGGACTTATGTAGCAAGAGCCGCCTCGGTTCATGTGGGGACGGCCGCCTTCGGCCGTCCCGCTGGGCGCAGCCTGGCGGATCGTCCCCTGACACTCCCGCGTGCCCCTGTCGGCCTAATTCAACCACAACGGGGTCAATGCATTATGAGAGAGCGGC
>PLBY01000023.1 GCA_003134655.1 Acidobacteriaceae bacterium | reverse complement strand
GCCCTTCCATCTCCGGTGATCTTTTCGGTGGTGGCCAGTCGGTTCTGGAGACGCTCGGGTTCGAGGGTGAGTATGAGAATGGCCTGTAGTCGAGATGGTGCCTGTGGCACCCAGTCTCCGTGTAACCCCTATGCCCCCTCGGATAACCCGAAAAAGCACTAGGCCACGAGCCTCAGATAGACCCATGGTTGACACCGTACAACCGCACGGCTTGATTCCGTTTCGAAACTGATCGGCGTCGTCGCTACTCACGAAGATGCAGCTGCTGAGATGGAATAACCCGGGGCAGGAAACCACACGAGCGTCTTCGATGCTCAGAGGGGCTGGATGTCGCGAACCAAACCCGCGCCTCCGGCGGAGGGAGAAAAATGTTCTTGACATCCCCTTATATAGATCAGGCCATTACACTCAAAATCCCTTCCCCAGCCAAGGATGCCCAGCGACTCAGTTGGCTCGCCGACGTGCGGTTCCATCTAACGTCCGAGGTGTCTAGAATAGTCTGATTCCGAACGCCACATCACTTACCTGCGGGAGGCCGGATGGAAATCAATGAGCAAAAGGTCGATGAGATGTCGCTTGCGCTACTGTATCTGACGACATTCAAGGACAAGTTCGGATTCAGAGCCTGGAAGAGCCATAGTTGGGATGTTCTGGATCGTCTATATGAGAAGGGCTTCATTGACGATCCCGCTACCAAGGCTAAATCCGTAGTGCTGACGGATGAGGGCGTGAAGCGCTCGAAGTTGCTGTTCGAGAAACATTTCGCCAAATAGCTCCGAGACGCGGAATGAGGGCCGGAGCGGGTGGTGAGAATGGGCATTTTGAGTGTAATCGCCTTTTGAAACAGTTAAGACAAACATCGTCGGTGAGACGCAAGAAGAAATGGACCAGGGCTTGGAGCGAAGCAGGCCCTACGGGAGCTGCAGATCGAGCGCGTAAATTTCCTGCGTGCTGATGTCGCGGACAAACAAGGGAGTGTCGCCCGGCCCAAGGCCGGACCATGACCCACCTAACTGGGCGGGAAACCTCCGCGTAATGTTTCCCTTCACATCGATCAACGGTTCCACCTTCAAGTCTTTGATTCGCAGGCGGAAGTATTTGCTCTCATTACTTACGTCCGCGTCAAAATATATAAACGCGCTATCGTGGGACCATGCCAAGTAGCTAAAACCATTGATCGACCGCGGGACCTCCACAGAGTGCCACGTTTTGTTTGGTACGTCGTAGAGTCTGAGCTTGTCTTCGGGAACAGTCTCGGCCAGCAAATAACGACCATCTGGTGACCAGCGCGGAGCAAAAAGCTTCCGCGAACCAGGGAATTCGGAGATCTGATGAGTCTTCACGTCGAACACTGCAATGAACATCTGCTCGACGTGATCAAAATCGACGTGCCCAAAGGCGAGGGTCTTGCCATCCGGAGACCAGGAAGGGTCTCTTTCGGAGACGTCGTTTGCTGTCACCGCCTGTGGGGTGCCACCATCTTTTGAAATCAAAAAGACCTTCCAAACCTTGCCGGGATTGAGCCCGGAAAAAGCAATCTGCTGTCCGTCAGGATACCAGTGCTCCAATATTGCGAGCCTCTCCGTCACCCCATACGGCCCGGCCTGTCTCTCGCGAGTTGCCAGTTGATCTCGACCGCGATCACCGCTGGGGCTTCCCGTGTTGCCTCTGGTCTCCTATGCGTACATGCCGTCGCCATTACCCCGGCAGGTTCAATGGAGCTTGTCCGCTCGTCTGTCTCCATTGCCAGCGGCCTTCCCCGCGTAACAGTAAGGTCGGCTCCTGCAATTATTTTTTCGAGGCCTGCTCAGCGTTCACTCGCGTTACGGCCTGCACGCTCGCGGAGTCGCCAAGCGACCCTTTACACCGAAAGCTCCGACAGCTCCGTTGCCTCGGCTGCGGCTTCGATTGCTACCGGGTGGAGCGAACCAGTTCCCGGGCGGGAGTTGCACCCGCTGGAGTCCAGCGCCTTTCACGGCGCACTGTTACGTCAACAACGCCGGGGCTTGATACCTCCTGGGGCTCATGGCTTCGCAGAAGCTTGGTCCAAATCAGCTTGGAAACCGATTCGATCGAGAGCGGGCTTGATTTCCGCATTCGACATAAATAGGCTCCAAGGGAGGCCTGACCGGTAATTCTCGATCATCACGACAATGGGCGCCTGATTCAGCCCCAAATAAACGTCGTCAAACCAGTCTTCCGAAAGGTTGAAGCCGTCTCGAAAACCATAAATTCCCCACAGCTTTTCGCCGAGATCCCTGTAGAAATGTTTTAGCGCTTTCATCGATTCGACAGGGGTGTACGGAAACGAAGCGAGCGCCGCCGTGCAGGTGATTGTTCCATTGTCGTCTCGCGGGTAGGCGCGCCCGCCCTCCGCATTGATGCCAGACGAACGTCCCCACGAGTCATCCCCGTAGCCAACATACTTTCCGGGGTTAGCGACGGCGTAAGCGTGGCTGATCAGCGCGATATTGCGACTATTCTTGAAATAGTTTGTGTAGGCATCCTTCTTGCCGCGAGGGTCAAAGCCGAGAAACGAGTAGTGTGTAAAGAAAAGCTCTGCCCCATTTCCCTCCCCGACATCGAGCTTGATGCCGTAATAACTATTTCCGTTGACGTAGTGATCGCCCTGGGTGGTCTGACTCCACCAGCGCCGATATTGGACAGCCCGCTCCGACTGCCCCGCCCAACCGCTGTGATACATCGTGGCTGAGACGGAATGAGTGGGCGACGCGATCGCCAGCAGATAAACGATCATCGTCTCATTCCATCCGACTAGCGGGTGATTTAGGTAAAAGCCATAGCGGGGTGACCAGTGCCAGTACAGAAAAGTGCTGCTGCGGTCACCGCGGTACCAGTCCCACTCGACTGACCGCCACAATGAGGTTATAGTTCTCTGAATCTCCTGCTCTCCAGCATTATGCCGCGTGAAATACTGGCGCGCCGCTAGGAGTCCCTGCATAAGAAATGCCGTTTCGACGAGATCGCCGCCGTCGTCAAATTTCCCGAAGCGCGCAATCACTTTTCCGGTTCTGCCGTCCAAAAAATGCGGGAATACGCCATGGAAACGATCCGCCTTCGACAGAAAGCGCGTGATCTTCAACATTCGCACGACACCTTGCTCCCGGGTTACAAAACCGCGCTCAACACCAACCAAGAGCGCCATGATTCCGTGACCGGAAGCTCCGACTGCAACCAGGTTTTCATCACCAGGCAAGATGTCGAGCGCCATGCCGGCTGTCGGGTGCGCGCCGTCCCAGTAGTATCTAAAACAAGCTTCTTGAACCATGGTGAGAAGTTCTTCATCGCTCATTGCGCCGGTGGTGGCCGCCCTTACTCCCGCGGAAAGTGGTGACTCGTCGTAGTTGGCGCCTACGGCGCTGATCTTATAGAAGGAAGTCTTGCCGGTTTCACCAAGGAAATCCTCGTAGCGCGTCTGACTCCCTTTCTGGATAGCGACTGGGGTGTAGGTTATCCCGTCGAATGAGCGATAGATCTTGTAATACCTTAAACCAGCACCGTTGCTGGGAGTCCAAGTCAAACTTATGTGCCTCTCATATCCTTTCGCAGTGAGGCCTGAGGGTGCCGCAGAGTTCTTACTGTTGTTCGCAACCTCATCGCCAATCGTGATCTCATCGATATAAATCGTGTGTGGCTTTCCGTCGTCGAGCCCTTGCGCGATGGTTATCCGTGCAAGGCGGCGCGCATTGAACCGAGGCACCCGTGTTTCTCTCACAGTCCCCACGAATGAATCGAATGGCAACTTTACTCTTATCCACGTATGGGCCGGTAGCTTATCGAGGTGACCGATGAGCCGGATGCTGGGGGTGCCTTCCTCATCCGCGTCTTTCAAATAGATCAGGGGTGATTCATCGGTAGAAAGATCAGTTTCCGAATAGCACCAGAAAAACAATGAACTGCCTGAAGAGCCACCAGTGTCATCACCAGCCTTGACCCTCAGACTTACGGCCCAGTCACCGCCAGTCTGCGACCGCCACTTTAGGCGTAGAGAGTTGGGCGGACTAACATAATGAGTTTCATCGATGGGAACCTTGTGGTTGATAAGTTCCAGTTCACTGGGCGAGACGAAAACACCCTCGCTGTCGTAGAAGGACCGGTAACTGAAGCTGTTGTCGAAAGCCGTTCGATCAAACAACCCGTGCGCTAGGGTCGCGACGGGCAATAAGAACAGAACCAGCAGAAGTTTATGTGCTCGCATCGTCAAACCCTTTCTCGCAGCCAGCCCGAGGCACACATCGTGTTCGATCAAACTTACAATGCGTTGATTCAACAGCCGAAAATGTCCGGACGCGCAGAGAATGGAGCGATAAAGGAAAATCATCTTTCTCCACGGCGGTACCTCCTTAAGTATTAGATCAGCCTGTACAAAGGCTGTTCCCCACAGCCACTAGCCATTGTATGGGCGCGCCTGCCCGCTATTCTGCTGTTAACGCGTCAAGCTTGCGTAGCATCTCGGTGATCTCTGGGTTCGACATGAAGGTCTTCCACAAAAGACCGGTCCTGTAGTTCTCAACCATGACCGTGATCGGTGCCTAATTCAGCCCCATGTCTTCGGCGGGCTGTTCGTTTGAACTCAAGATTTTCGATTCAAGGTCGCGCAACGTCGTCCCGCATGTCATTTAGCTGGTCCTCGATCTCGGACAATTCCTGCAACCGCGCTGCGTGCTCATGGTCACTGAATTCACAAAGGCTACGTTCAATTTCCATGTGCTTGCGAGCCAATCTGATCTGCCCGAGTGCCGCCTCCAAGTACACGCCACTCTGCGATCTATCGAGATAGATCCTCGAGAGTGAGACGGCCATTCGATAAAGATGTTCCATCGATCCGATCCGAGCCAAGACGAGAGCACGCTGGCCGTTTGTGCCATCTGCGGGAGGCGCCGACCTGCCCAGTTTCTCAAGTCGATACGCGGCATGGGAAAGCATGTCGGTCAAGCCTCTTAGACCGACAGATTCGTCGTCTAGAGCACATGTGCGGTCAGCCAAGGCTCCTATGGCATGCTCATTCGGCTGGCAAGAGCCTTTTGTGATTTCGTAAAGCATGCGGGAAGAGAGTCGTATTGACGCACTCTCTAGAAGTAGGTCCTTTGCCTCCAAGTCTGCATCCGGCGCGTCATGCATGAGGGCGTTCCCGTACGCGTCGGCGAGATTGTAAGCAAGCTGGCGCAAATTATCATTATCACTATCACTATTGTTCATTGGCTGGCCCCTCGAAAAGTCTGCGAAACAAGCGTTCTCAGACAACATGCTTGGCACCTCAGCTTGGCCGATCGGAAATAACATAGGGAGCACAGAAGTCGGAGCTAAGATTACAAGCGTCAGTAGCATTTTCCGGATATCTGCATAGCACTTTATCATTTTCAGCTGCAGCCACTCGGGAAGAACTGCCGCAAATCGGCCAACGGCGCAGGCCGAGTCGGTTGACTTTCTTTCTTGAAGCATTCCACTCATTCCGTTTTAGGGGGTGGGACCCGCACCGTCCATCCAGTAAACTCGCTATCCGATTCTGATTTGCTCTTGTGAAGAGCCAGAAGATCACCGCGATTTTTACCAGTTTGACTGCGGCGGGAGCTCCGGAAGCCAGCGAGGCGGACGTTTCCTCCCTCATGGGCACCTGGCTCCTGCCGAGAAACATCGAGGTCGGGGGAGAGTGGAACCGCACGCGCCGCGTGCTGAAATCGAGAGGAATGGAACATTCCAGCCAGATTCGTGAATTCGTGCTCACCTACGACGGCCTGCGATTGCTGGACGTTTACCTCGGCCCCGAGGGCGTGCTGACCGCTTCCGCCATGGTTCAGCATCGCTATTGAAATCGGTATCCTGGCTTGAGTTCGCAACGGTACACACTCGTGCGGTCCGGGTTCAGTCTGGCATTGCAATTCGCCCAGGTCAAGAAAAGCTTTGGCCCGAGCGGGAAGATTACTGTTTCTCCGGCTATATCCGCCTCCAGGCTTACCCCCTCAGCGTCGGTGGGTAAGGTAAAACTAAGAGCCGCACCAAAGATGACGGGATAAGACTGGTGATCGATCGGACTCTGCATGGTGTGGACCACGTCGGCTTCCACTAGGAAAGTCGCCGGATCTGACCAGTCCCGGGCAGACGCCTTGATTGCCTGCCTGTTTTGAGCAAATTCATCGGACTCGATTTTCGTAAAAGGGCAGGGCCCCGCTATGCACGAGACCCGGGCATTATGAAATTCATTGCCCACGCCTGCATCCAACGAAGTGGAAGCGATGGCGGCTTTCCATTTGCCATCTGGCGAGCACGGAGGCCGCCCCTTGCACGGAACGTTGCCGACATTCTCCACCTGAAACGTTTTTACGGCACTGCCTACGTTGACCGTTCTGATCTCCATAATTGAATATCGAACGCGGACATTGCCCACTGCAACGGCCGGTCGATTGGATACCGTGTCTGTATTTTTTAACGACGGGACCATCTGAGCGATGTAGAGTTTGTCGCCCGCGAATTCAGGAAGGTCGAGAGGGAGATAATCGGGATGCCGAAACTTCAACGTCAGCGCTTGTCCCCGTAGCAGGCCTTTGCGCAATTTCAGGCTGAAAAACCCGGACGAATCGGATTTAGCCGGCGGCTCGCCTGCATTGTTGGCGACCGTGATTTCCACATCTGCGATGGGCAATTGCTTTCTGGGATCCGCATCCTTGATGGTGACCGCACCTTTGATGGTCAACGGCTTCCAATGTTGTCGGCGAATCAATACGCCCACGAAAATCAGCCCTGCGACCAGGGCTAGCACGATCCAAAGCGAGCTTTTTCTTGCCATCGTCATCTAATAGTCTTCAAGCATTTTATGAGAGACGCAGCGGAAACGGTATCCTTGATAATGTGTATTCGAATCCACGGGTCGAGGCTGCGCCGAAGCAAGTGGTCCACTTTGAGGTTTTACGCCATATTCGGGTGCTTTGCGTGACACAATGAAAGAGATGAATTCCAAAGAACCTACGCGGCGCGATTTTGTGCGGCAAATCCTCGGCACGGGATGTTGCCTGCCGTTCGCGAGCTTGGCATTTTCCCAGCTGAGCGGTTCGCGCGGGGTTTCGATCGCGAAGACCGGTTCAAACTCGATTTCGCCGGAGGACGATCGATTCCTCAATGACTTGGAAAAAGCCAATTTCCAATATTTTTGGGAACAGGCCAATCCAAAAACAGGCTTGGTCAGAGACCGATGCAACGTTCACGTCAATGATGGCGGAACTGTCGGCAGTATTGCCGCCACCGGTTTCGGATTGACCGCGTTATGCATCGGTGAAAAACGTGGATTTGTCTTGCGCTCTCCGGCGCAGGAGCGGGTCCGGGCCACCCTCGAGTGCCTTTGGGCGAAACTGCCGAATCATCGCGGATTCTTCTTCCATTGGGCCAATATCAATACTGGCGAACGTGTTTGGGACGCCGAAGTTTCTTCCGTTGACACCACCATCCTGCTCTGCGGGGTTTTGGCGTGCCGGGAGTACTTCCCGACGGCAGAGATCCAAGGGTTGGCTGATGCCATTTTTGATCGAGTGGAATGGTCCTGGTTGTCTGAAGATACTGCTCTCCTGCCTCACGGCTGGACTCCGGAGATGGGGTTTCTTCCCTACCGCTGGGACAACTACAGCGAATTGATGATGATGTATCTCCTGGGGCTCGGTTCTACTACCTTTCCGCTTCGCGAGGAAGCCTGGACAGCTTGGAAGCGTCTGACGTTTGAGTATGACGGCTTGCGCTATATCGGCTCGTTTGCCCCGCTTTTTGTTCATCAATATTCTCAAGCCTGGTTTGATTTTCGCGGGAAGCGCGATAAGTACGCGGACTATTTCCAGAATTCGATTACAGCGACCGAGGTTCATCGTCGGTTCTGCCTTGAGTTGGCGAAGCAATTTCCCAGCTATAGGGAGGACCTATGGGGAATCACCGCTTCGGACTCCCCCCATGGCTACGTGATTTGGGGCGGCCCGCCGGCTGTCGGGCCGATCGACGGGACCATTGTGCCGAGCGCGTCGGCTGGTTCACTGCCGTTCCTGCCCCAACCGGTGACGCGCGTTCTTCGGACGATCAAAGATCGCTATCCCGCGGCTTGGAGCAAGTACGGGTTTGTGAACGCCTTCAACCCGCTCACCGGCTGGTACGACAGCGACGTGATCGGGATCGATACTGGGATCACCTTGCTGATGGCTGAGAATTTGCGCACTGGATTTGTTTGGAATACGTTTATGAAGAACGAAGCGGCTCAACGCGGCATGCGGCGGGCGGGTTTCAAGAAATACCAGGCGTGAAGTTCAAAAAGCTCAATTTACCTGTATTTTCGCGACAATCGTGCGTCCGACCCATCAATTTCTCTCGTATCTCGTATTTGCCGGGCACAAAATTAGAAAATGACCGGGGAAGGATCGAAAAAGAAGTGACCAATATTGCTCTGTTCTCTAAATCCCAGCCTGTAAACTTAAACCTCTGATGCGGGTTGGGCATCTAATCTGCTCACCGTCCAAGGGGAATAACCAAATGGCCGAGACGAGGAGTTTTTGGGGCGGTTGGAGAGAGCGCCTCGCAGCGCTTCGCAACGTTCCCCCAGTCCTCCGCATCGTTTGGCAGTCGGGCCCGCTTGTCGTCGCCCTGGGACTGGTTTTCCGGCTCGTCAGTTCGCTGATACCGCTCGCGGCCCTTTGGATCACGAAACTCATTATTGACGGCATTGTGCATGCCGTTTCCAGCCATCAGCCCGTGAAACCAGTGTTCTGGTGGCTGGTTGCGGCAGAATTCGCCATCGCCATTTTCGGCAGCTTTCTCGGCCGGACTATCGATTATCTCGATGCTCTACTGGCGGACAAATACACCCGCCACATCAGCATTCAGGTGATGAAGCACGCTGCCGAACTGGATCTCACCACCTACGAAGATCCGGTCTTCTATGACCGGCTCGAACGCGCACGGGTACAGGCCACCGACCGCCTCGGCATGATTCAGTCCATCGGGCGATTGGTGCAGCAGGTGATTACCGCTGCATCCCTGTCGGTTTCCATTCTCTTGTTCTCGCCATGGCTTTTGCTGTTGCTGATTACCGGTATTCTTCCGGCGTTCCTCGGAGAAAGCCACTTCGCGTTTCTTGGATACGCCAGAAACTTCCGCCAAACCCCCATCCGCCGGGAACTCGACTACCTCCGCGTACTGGGAGGAAGCCGGGAAGCCGCCAAGGAACTCAAGCTTTTTGGACTGAAGGATTTCCTCATCGAGCGGTTCACGCGTCTTTCGGATGATATTTATCACGAGAACGTTGATCTCGCCCGCCGAAGACTCATCGCAGGATCCTTCCTCTCCATGATCGGCACTGCGGGTTATTACTCCGCCTATGTCTACGTCATCTGGCGGACCGTGACCGGATCGCTGACGATCGGTACGCTGACTTTTCTGACCGGCGCGATCATGCAGGCGAGTGGAAATATCCAGCAAATCTTCTCCAGCCTCTCCAGCATTGCGGACCAAGCGTTGTTCCTCACTGACTTGCTCGCATTTTTTGAAATGCAGCCCACCATCAAATCCAAGCCCAACGCGCTGCCAGCTCCTCGACCGATCATGCGGGGATTCGAATTTCGCAGCGTTTCCTTCCGCTATCCGGGAACCTCCCGGCTCGTGCTGAACCGCTTGGACTTCCATCTTCGGGCAGGGGAGCGGGTCGCGCTGATTGGAGAAAACGGCGAAGGCAAGACGACCCTGGTGAAGTTGATGACGCGGCTCTACGATCCGGCTGAAGGCCAGATTCTGTTGGATGGCGTAGATCTTCGAGAGTACAACCTGGAGGATCTTTACCGGGAGATTGGCGTCATCTTCCAGGACTTCATGCGTTATGAGATGACCGCCCGCGAAAACGTCGCGGTCGGACGGATCGATGAGATCGACAATTTGCCGCTCCTCAAAACAGCAGCTGATAAGAGCATGGCCAACGAAGTCATCGAAAGACTTCCCCGCGACTACGATCAAATGTTAGGCCGCCGCTTTGAGAACGGGGTGGATCTGTCGGGCGGCGAGTGGCAGAAGATCGCACTCGCGCGCGCCTATCTTCGCGATGCGCAAGTGCTCATTCTGGACGAGCCTACGGCCGCACTCGACGCGCGCAGTGAGTTCGAAGTGTTTCAGCGGTTCGCCGAGCTCACCGCGGGAAAGTCCGCCCTCTTTATCTCACACAGGTTTTCAACCGTAAGAATGGCAGACCGCATCGTAGTCTTGCACAAGGGAAGGATTGCCGAGGATGGCAATCACGACACTCTATTGAATCTCGGGGGGCGCTACGCAGGCATGTTTGAGATGCAAGCTGCCAACTACCGATAGAACTTCATCCATAGGAGCCCGTATATCCAATGCCGAAGAACACACATTTAGAGGCCGTCAGCGCAGACGCTGAACGCCTGCCGGAGCCCGCTCAACGGGCCCGGGATCCGCAAGTAATTCATGACAAAGCAGCGGCGCTTGCGCGCAGTCTAACCTGGCTGCCCAACGCTCCTTCATCGCGCACCTTTGCTGAGCGCAGCCACGTTCTCGCCCATGATTTCAAGCCCATATTTGCTGGCCTGGAACGACCCGCGCCGAAATCGCCGACCTCCGACGATTTCCACTGGCTTCACGACAATAGCCGCCTTCTGTATTCGGAACTCCAGAATGCGGTGGGAACGCTCAAGTCCCAAGCCAAAATTGCACACGTGCGGACCCCGGCTGGCCTGATCATTCCCCGAGTTCTGGCCCTCGCAGAAGGATTTCTTGAGGCGGTTTCCTACGAGTTCAGTGAACAGGAATTTACTTTGTTTGTGGAAGTATTTCAGCAAACCACGGCGTTGCAATTGCGTGAGCTGTGGTCCTTTGGCTCGGCCCTTAAGCTGGTTCTTCTAGAGGAGATCGCCGAGCGAGGCAGGTGTCTGCTGGACAATCCCGAGGATGATTCCAGCGGTGTGAGCATTTTGGTACGGAGTCTGCGGGACATTGGACAAACCACCTGGAAGGATGTCCTTGAGCCGCTCATGATGATCGACGGTGTGTTACGGCAGGACCCCGCCGGCGCCTACGGTCGGATGGATTTCGAAAGCCGGGATCTTTACCGAAACCGAATCACAAACATCGCCGAGCATTCTGATTGTTCCGAGTTGGAGACCGCGGAGGCGGTCGTGGCATTGGCCCAACAGGCCAGTCAACGCAGCTATGTCGAGCCACGCGTCGCTCTCCGGGAATCGCATGTCGGTTACTACCTGGTGGACAAGGGATGCTCTCTTCTCTGGCAGAAGGTCCGCTTCCATCCGCCATTCGGCCAGAAGATTCAGGCACTTGTGCGTAAGCATCCCGATGAGTTTTTCTTGCTGGGCATACACCTTCTGGCGCTTGCCATCATGTCCGTGGCGGTGGTGCTTCTCACTGATTCGTTCAATTCGCCCGCGCTTATTTTGTTCTCGATGCTGATCCTGTTGTTGCCCAGTTCACAGAGCGCCGTGCAGCTCATGAACTATCTGGTCAGTTTGCTGCTGCCTCCCGAGATTCTCCCTAAACTCGATTTCACGGAAGGGGTTCCTGACAACTGCGTAACCATGGTCGCAATTCCTACTCTGCTCCTGGGTGAAAAACAAGTAAAAGAGCTAGTTGAGAGCCTGGAAGTGCGCTTCCTGGGAAACCATGATCCCAATATTCATTTCGCACTCCTGACCGACTTGGCCGATTCTCGTGAACCGGCTCGGGAGGACAATCCGCTCATTACGTTGTGCTCGGATTTGATTCGCGAATTGAATGACAAGTACGCGAGTCAGAGCGCGGGTTCCTTCTTTTTATTTCATCGGCATCGGGTTTACAACCCGCGCGAGAAATCGTGGATGGGATGGGAGCGTAAGCGCGGCAAACTGCTCGACCTCAACAAACTGCTGCGCGGGCAGTACGACAGTTTCCCGGTGAAAGTTGGCGAGCTGTCGATCCTACCCCGGGTTCGGTTTGTGATCACGCTCGATTCGGATACGGAGCTTCCACGGGGCGCGGCACACCGCATGGTTGGAGCTCTGGCGCATCCGCTGAACCAGGCCATCATCGATCCACAAACGAATATTGTGGTTGACGGATATGGCATATTGCAGCCGCGGGTCGGCGTCAGCGTGCAAAGCACAGCCCGCTCGCGGCTCGCAGCCATCTACGCGGGAGAAACTGGTTTCGATATCTATACTCGTGCGATTTCCGATGCCTATCAGGATTTGTATCGCGAGGGCAGCTTTACGGGAAAGGGAATCTACGAGGTGGACGCCCTCCATCGGGTCCTCGACCGGCGCTTTCCCAGAAATTCTCTGCTCAGTCATGATCTGCTGGAAGGAGCCTATGCGCGGGCGGGCTTGGCCAGTGACATCGAGATAATCGAGGACTACCCCTCCCACTACAGCGCTTACAATCGGCGGAAACACCGCTGGTTGCGAGGCGACTGGCAGATCGCGGAGTGGTTATTCCGTTTTGTGCCGGACGAGTCGGTGCAACGCGTTGCCAATCCGATTTCGCTGATTTCGTGGTGGAAGATTGTCGACAACCTTCGCCGCAGCTTAGTGGAACCGGCAACATTTCTGTTGCTCGTGGCTGGATGGTTCTTACCCGGTAAGCCGTGGCTATGGACTCTGGCCACGCTGTGCATTTTATTCATACCCGCTTGGGTCGAGTTTAGCTTCAGTCTGCTCCGCGCCATTTTCGCTCTTGATCTGACCATCGTCGGCGATGCGTTCAATGCACTTTACACCGCTAAAGTTAATCTTCTTTTCACATTGATCTTCCTCCCCCATCAGACCATGCTCGCGCTGGATGCGGTCGCGCGATCGTTGGTCCGGCGCTTTGTCACGCAAGCCCGGCTCTTGGAATGGGAAACGGCCGCCGAATCGGAGCTCAATACCCGGGGCCGCACACCTGTCGACGCGTATCTGAACTGGATGCCTCTGCTTGCGATCGTATTGGGTTTTTTGGTGTGGGCGGTGCGGCGCCAGGCGCTTCCGACCGCGCTGCCGATGCTAGCGCTTTGGGCCTGTAGTAAAGCGGTTTCCGGCTGGCTTGGTCGGGCTCCGGCCACGGCCCGAAATCGAACCTCCCGAAAGAACGTGGCTTTTCTCAGGCGTACCTCCCTGAGCACCTGGCGATATTTCGCCGAGTACAGTACCGCCGAGCACCACTGGTTGATCCCGGACAACGTTCAAGAAGAGCCTGCTGCTGTGGCGGCCCGGGTCTCACCGACCAACATCGGGTTTCTACTCAACGCGAGGCAGGTGGCCTGTGAATTCGGATATCTCACGGTGCCGGAATTTGCCGAACAGACTCTTCGCACATTAGCCACGATCGAGAGCTTGAATAAGCATCACGGCCACTTGTTGAACTGGTACGACACGCGTACGCTTCAGCCACTTGCTCCCCTTTTCGTCTCTTCCGTGGATAGCGGTAACTTGCTGGCGTCGCTCTGGACTCTGCAGCAAGGATGCATGGAACGGTTACGCCAGCCGGTATTGCAGCCGTGTTTGTCGGAAGGATTCCTGGATTATCTTCGTGTACTGTCTGCCGGCCGTGCCTTTCCGCGAAAGTTGCTTTTGAGCTGCGAACGGCTGCGCAATACGGATAGTTGGTTGCAGTCGATACTCGGCTTGTCCGAGGCAGTTTTCAAGCAGGCCAACGAAACTATTGCCAAGTCCAAACGACCCTCCCAAATCGAATGGTTTGCGGAAGAGGCTGCGTTGCGGTTCCGGAGCATTCAGCACGCAGTGAGCGAATATTCGCCGTGGTCTTCGCCCGATTTTGCAGCTTTGCGTGATGACGCCGCGGTCAACATCAAATTGATGGACAGCATTGCGTTGCAGGAACTGCCCCGATTCATCGACGAACTGATCGGCCAAATCGAGCGGGGCCTCGAATCCACAACCCAGGGGCAGGAACTTCGGTATGTACGCCTTCGCGACCAGCTCCTGGAAGCAAAATCGAACACGGAGCGCTTGATTGCGGATATTCGAACGATCGCAAACAGGGCGGGGATGCTGGCCGATGAAATGGACTTCGAGGTGTTGCTCGACAACCGCCGCAAACTGATATCCGTAGGCTTCGATGTGGAGACACACCATCTTCACCCTGCTTGCTATGACCTGCTCGGAACGGAGTCTCGCACCGCCGTGTTTGTCGCTATTGCCAAGGAAGATATTCCACAGGAGAGCTGGTTCCTGCTTGGCCGGGCGCACACTCTGGATGGCGGACGGCCGGTCTTGCTTTCCTGGACCGGAACGTTGTTTGAGTATTTGATGCCTTCGCTTTGGATGCGCACCTACCCCAATACGCTCTTAGAGCGTTCGCGCACGGCCGCCGTACGTGCGCAGCAGACCTATGCTGCGCGCAAAGGCGTTCCTTGGGGTATTTCCGAATCCGCGTATTTCAAATTGGACGAAGCTGGGAATTATCAGTATTACGCTTTTGGCCTTCCCCATCTCGGACTGCGGGCACGAGAGACAAATACACTCGTCATATCCCCCTATTCAACATTCCTCGCGCTGAATACTGACCCAGTGGGGGCGGTGCGCAATCTGCACAAAATGGCCGATATGGGGTGGTTTGGGAGCCACGGCTTTTACGAAGCCGCAGACTTTACTTCCACCAGGCATAAATTCTGGAGGAGGCGCCCGCAATTAGTGCAGTGCTGGATGGCCCACCATCAAGGAATGAGCCTGTTGGCGTTGGCCAATTTTTTGAATGACGATGTTGTGCAGAAGTGGTTTCACGCCGAGCGGCGAGTGCAGGCAACTGAACTGCTACTACACGAGAAGCCGGTCGCGCATGTGCGACGAAGAGATATGCCGCGTAGACTCGCTGCGGCATGATTCGAGATCTGAAGACGATCGCACGGATCTTGAGAGAAGCTACCAAGGAATAGCGTTAGGCGGTCATGGCCAATCGCACCAGTTCAGATTCGGCCAAGTCTTGCGCGAGGTCTGTAGACGTGCTGTACGAATGAACGTGGAGATTGAAAACATCGAAGATGGCGCCAGTTTTGTGGGAGCAGAAGTTGGTTTTTACGAATTACCGAAGCGCTGTTTGCTCCGCTGCCCCGGCTTGTTCGTTAGTGATGGTGCCATTCTTAAGGGATGTAACGACGCTAGCAAACTTCTCCGCCTCCTCGCGGTGTTGCAATCGTCGCTCTCCAAAATCTCCAGTTTCGGCGGAGCCTATGAAATGACCTTTCAAGGATGCGACTGGGAAACCCCTCTCAGATAAGGGGAAATACGTAACGGTGTGGAAGAAGCAAAAGGACGGCACTTGGAAGGTGCTACTGGATATTTTCAATACCGATTTGCCGCCGACCGGTGGAATCTAGGATCACCTTTGGCTGTGATCATCGCATGAGCGTCAGTTGACGCTAACAGGCATCAATTACACTCAAGTGCCCCGCGCAAGGCCAGATGAGTTCTATAAAAAGGGAT
>PLBY01000056.1 GCA_003134655.1 Acidobacteriaceae bacterium | reverse complement strand
TGCAATGTTGGGCCGCCCCGCCATCATCGCCTCAAGCATCCGTTTGTCTCGCAGTTCCAGCAGAGTCCGTCGCAGCTCGCGAGAGAGGTCTACACGTCGCGATTTCTTACTCTTCGGCGTGGTGAACTTGCCTTGGACGAAGTTGCGCTGCACCAAAATGTACCGGTTGGAGTCGTCCTCGTTAACGCCGAACTGAATGTCGCCCCATGTGACCGCGAGCAACTCGCCCTTGCGTAAGCCTGCCCGGAAGGCCATCAGAAACAGCGGGTGATGGCCTGGGCACAATTCCGCGGCCGAATTGAGGAACGACTCTGCTTCATCTCGGGTCATGGCTTGCGCTTGGTGTTTCGGCTTAACGGTTTTCGTGAACCTACCGAGTTTCTGGGCAGGATTGTGGTCTATCACTCCATCTTCCACTGCGTGGTTCAGTATGACGCGCAAAGTGCAGAGCATGAGTCGCAGTGTGTTGCGCGAGAGTTCGCCCTTAGCTGACCATTCTCCGAGGAAGGACTTGACCTGACCACGTTCGATCGCGGTTACCTGGAGAGCGCCGAACCGCGGTAGGACATACAGCCGAAGGAGCTGGGCATAGCTCGCAACGGTCGACGGTTTCAATTCCACTTCAGCGTGCTGCTTCAGCCAGCGCTGAGAATATTGCTCGAACGTAAGCCCTGAAGCTTCGGCCAAAAACCCGAGGTCCCCGAGGGCAAGCTTCGCTTCGAGTTGGCGCCTCACCTGTTCCGCCAATTCTCGGCTTGTGCCGACGCACTTAGCCTTCCGGCGTCCGTGGTAGTTCACGAACACGTACCACTTACCCCCGCGTTTGCGAATCTTTACGCCCATCAGTTCGTTCCCGTCACTCCGGCTACGAGTTCATCCACAATACAGCCTACGTCAATGGTTTTGAGCCTGTGATTTTCTAACCAGTGATCAAAACTGCTCCTCCGTACGAGGATCTTTGTTCCGACCCGAGCGGCCGGCAACGGATTGACCGGCCTATGAACCCACTCCCGCAGCGTCCGTTCGGATACGCAGGCGTAGCGCTGAAGCGCCTTGAGGTCGAGCCATTCGGGTTGGCTGGTCTGGTTAGTCATGGCTGCTCACTTAAATCTCGCTGTGCTCCATGAGCACATGCTCCGTGGTCTCCAGTTTCCTTGCTTTCCTACCACAGAGCCGACAAAACCGCAGCGCACGGTCAGAGCGCCTCAGACGGCGATATTCCCGCTGATGTTCAGAGGAGCAGGTTACCGCTCCCCGACGCTGACGATCTGCGGGAATGGGCTGCTGGCAAAGAATACAAAACGTCGTCATGGATTCTGTTCCGAAATCATCTGTTTCTCGAACACGTTTCTTACTGACCGGCGCGTGTTGTGGCTGAGCAACTTACGAACGCCTCACGCGCTGGGTTATTGGAACGCTCTGGCCGCCTGCTTCAAGGAGTCTTTTGCCCGTCGGCCCCGGAAGAGTCTGCGTCTCGCTCCAGGTTCGACCGAAACCAATCGGCACACATCTCCTCGATCCTCGGTTCCCGACTGTCCTCGAATATCGTCATCTGACCCCGCTCCGCAGAAATAAGCTCCACCGATAAGGCCGTGCCTTCTTGATTGCACATTACGCGGTCAAAGCTTTCCGGCTTCAGAGTGACTCTGCAGGTTTCACTGTAGGAGTCGAATAAGAAGAGGCGCTCCTGACGTCCGACAATCCGGCCGCGTAGGCACAGGGCGAACAAGGACGGGTCGATCAACAAGCTCAACCTCGTCTGGTGGCGCATCCAGTCGTCCATCTGTTGGAGCACCTTAGCGATGTCCTGTTTAGGAGATTTGCGAATGCCAGATTTCTGCGTCATTTGCTCCTTCCGTTGAATCGAGAATTTGCCAGCGAGTTCACCATCGTTATTGCGCTGGTCAAGAACACTTGTTCGCGCGCTGCAGCCTGTCGATACAGCCTTCTGTATGTGCGCCAGTGCATTCCCTTGGGCTTCCCGGGCAAAGGCTCTACGAGACTGGCGGAGCCACCGAGCCGCATTCGAGCTGTCCGAGCCTGGCGCAGTGATCGATTCCACCCCGAGTCTTGCTGGCTGTCGTAGGCGAGCCGTCGGCAGTGTCGACAGGCAAGAGTGCTGTTGCCGTACAGAATCGCTACGCGATGCCCACAGCCTCTCGGGCAGACAAACCATCCCCTCTTTCCGCCATAGTTGCAGGGCGTCCATTCAAGCCACACTGGATACGGCGCGTGCTGCTGGTCCGATCCGTTCCGGCGATACAAACACACCATGTTGGGTTCGTCACGCTTCACGGAAGCAATGACTTCGACGTCCCATAGCCAGCAAAGAAACGATCGACCGGCCACGAGGAGCCCCTGTCGCTGCCAGGTTCGTACATCCAACCGACCGTAATCAGACGTCGTCGCTTTGCTGTACCGGCGTTGTCCGCTACCGAAACCACCCATTTTTCACTCCGTAGGATTTACCGAAATCATTAGGCAAATTTGACTCTTGGTCGGTTGCTGAACTGTTATTCGCACAGCCTGTTCGGTCGAAGAACTGCGCAATTCGCCACCTTGGCCCCTGCTCACCGTTTATAAAATGTCAGTGTCTTTGGGTCGAAGAAGACTCGTTCGTTACTCACTGGGCCGTGCCTCTGCTTTGCGATGATCAATTCGTCTTCACCCGTTGGATCGCCCACCTGGTCGACCGGGCGGTACGTCATAATGATCACGTGCGAATCGTTTTCCACCGTTCCACTCTCTTTTAGGGCAAACTTATTCGGCCGGAAGTTCTGGTTGCCATCCTTGGGGCGCGACAATTGGCTGATGGCGAGGACCGGAACGCCGGTATCTTTCGCAAGGCTTCGAAGGGCATTGGAAACCTTGGTCAAACGTTCTTTCTCCTCCTTGGCCTGAGCGGACACTAGCTGCATATAGTCAACGATGATTAGCTGGATCTTTTCCTGCCGAATCAGTAGGCGCGCTTTTGCGACCAGCTTCTGAATCGATAGTGAACTATCCTCCACGACAAAGAGCGGCCATTTTCCAACGTCGCACATGGCGCGCTGTACTCGGTCTCGCGTGTCGGAGTCTAGATTGCGCGGATAACGGATCCGCTGAAATGGGATTCGTCCCTCGTGTGACCAAAGCCTCTGCAGCAGGTCTCCCTTCGCCATTTCAATCGAGAAGAAACCGACTGGCGTACCGTTGCGGCAGTTTGCCGCTGCGATCTGCAGGGCTAAGGCAGTCTTGCCATCTCCGGTCCGGCCTCCAATCACCCAGAGTTCGCCTTTGCGGATCCCCGTAGTTGCGATGTCCAACGATTCCAGACTCGTGGGCAGACCAATCAGATCGCCGTGGCCTTCGGCAAGCTGCTCCCACTCGGCGTATATCTGGTCGGAGAAGGAAATAACGCGCTGCGCTGGCGCCGAGTCGGAGCCCGTTTGCACCTGAAGAATCCGCTCGCCGAGTTCTTCGATGGCGTTCTGAGATGAACACCCGTCCCCGATTGAACCGATTGTAGAGTTGCAGGCATGGATGAGCTTCCGGAGCGCTGCTTTCTCCTGCACGATTCGAATGTAATGCTTGATGCTGGGGCGATCCGGAACGCCCGTCACCAAGTCCGCGATGTAGGCATACCCGCCAACTCTGTCGAGTTCCCGCCGACCGTCCAGTTCAGCAGGCAGAGTGACGGTGTCGATCGGGCGACCGGATTCAGCAACGGACTGCATGGCTGAATAAATCCGCTGGTGTGAATCAAGCGACAGATCGGCAGAAGCTAAGCCGTGGGCGGCAGCTTCGTCATACGCCTTCGATTCAAGGAGAATTGCCCCGAGGATCGAGCGCTCTGCATCCGCATTCGCCGGCAAGCTGTCGATTTGATACTCCAAAGTGTTCACTGGACACCTCCAACATGAAGGCGGTCAGCGTTGCGCTCTTGGAGAATACGGTCACTAGCCGAAACGTAGGTTGTGGGTGTGCTTCCTGTGTTCGCCTTTCTCGCCTTCAGTTCGAGCTGGTCAAACCGCGCGCGAAGCTTATCCATGCTGAGGACATTGGCCATTTCAAATGCGTCGCCTTGCACCCACCGAATCACCTTCGCAACCGCTTCGGAATTGCGCTGGTCAATGTCCAACATTCGCTGAGCCGTGACCGCCCATCTACGATCTTGGGAAGGTGTAATCCGATAGTCCGGTTTGTTGCGGCGAATTTCTGCCTTTAGAAGGGCGGCCAACCGGCAAGCCAATTGAGAGGGAACGGAAGCCAGTCTCTTTTGGGCGGGAGCGATTTCTATGTCCGAACCGTTTTGAGGTTCGGACATAATGTTTTTAGAAGATGAAGATGAAGAAGAAGGGGACCCCCCGAAGGACTCCCCTAAGGATCCCCCCAAGGACCCCTTTGAGGTATCCTTCGAACTGGCTTTCGGCTGTGGAACATTTGGATGGTTAAGACTCTTTGCCCCGCCACTGGCGCGGGTTTCCCTGAGTTTCTCGTCCTGGACCATACGCCGGCTGAAGATGACCCCTTCAGGAGTTCGGCTAAACACCCCGGCATCCTCGAGCTCGGCCAGTAATCGCTCGACATCCTCCGCGGTACCACCAACCATACGTGCAAGGACCGCCGGAAGGATGGGTCTAAGGATATCCTTCCTCCCGTCCTCCGACACTGCGGGAAGTGTTAGGTGGCCGTAGGGTGTTCCCTGGTGCATGAAGCAAAGCATGTCTGACCACAATCCGCGGGCGCCGAGGCAACAGGCACGCAGCGCAGTATCTTGCAGCCAATCGCCGGGATAGAACTGAAAGCTTGGTCGTTTCAATCGGGGTACCCCGCTTCCTTGCCCAAGACGCCGAACTCCGGGAACGAACCAGCGCTTGCATACTTCACTGACTCTCTGCAGTCATGGTTAATGGGGAGCGTCGGTCGGGACTCGAGCCGAAACCAAGAATGGCGTTGTCCGTTCACTTCTCGGATTCGATTCACGATGCGGAAGCCACCGCGCCGAAGTTCGAAGATTCTCGCGTTGTACTGCGCCGCACACTCCGTGATTTTGGGCAGTGAAACCCAATTGCCGCGGGCGGCCGACAGCAGCTCTAGGATGCGCTCACGTTGCGAGGCCCGCGATGTCATCGCGTCCCCTCAACACTTCGCTCGGCAGCCATCTGAGCCAAAACTCCGGGCACGGTCGAGCTAATGTGCTCAGGGAAAACAGCGTCTTCTCGATGAGAAAAGGCGGCTAGTTGCTTGATGATCGTATTCAACTCGGCGAGAATACTGTCGAGCGGTTGCTCCTCATTCGTGAAAAGCATTCGAGACCGATAGCGCTGGACGAGCAGTTTGAACTGCAGGCCGGAAACACAACAGTCGCGATGCAATGTTGAAACCGTTGACTTCTGACCACCCGGCGGAGTAATCTTCGTTTCGAACATCAGATTTATCCTTCTTGGCGGCGACTTTCCTGACGGGGGTTCGCCGCTGATTTATTCTTACCGCCTACCTTCTTCAATGAGTCTTCGAATCTCTGAAGGCTCAATCATGATTCGCCGGCCGATCCGGACACACTTCAACCGCCCTGCTTTGACGTCGTGCCTCAGCGTCCAGTGAGTCCTTCCTACAAGCCGCGCTGCATCCTCAATCTTTAGCAGCGGTTCTAGCGCGATGGGCACATAGCCCGTTACCTCAGGAGCAATTGCAATCGCTGACATTCGTTTCCTCCGTTCGACCTTTGTTATCGGACTAGTTGAAGACTCTTGAACCGCGGACCGCCGGCTAGAGGCCGAAGGTCCTGGTCCGACGTGGCTTTGGGCTTCCAATTTGCGGCGACTTTGAAAGAGATCGCCGGCTTCGCTCGGACGCTTGAGGGAGGAACAACCGATCGTGCCGCTCCGCGGCCTCCGTCTGTGGGTGCCGACACAAATTCCTCGGCAGCACGGCGCCCCACATGCCGATGGTTGCGGCAATCTGGCACCTGGCCATCTTTCTCGAGGCATTCAGCCTCCGATGGGCTGAGAACGCAGACTTTTCCGAACGACCGATAGGGCAAGAAACACCTCTGGCTTTGATTGTCGTGCCCGAGTAATTTCAAGATCTAGGTCAACTCGGATAGACCAGTTTCACCATTTAGTAGCGAGTAATTGGGTGTATCCTACCCTTTGACACGAGAGCGTAACAAGTGTTAATGATTAATATGTATTGGTCACGTACCATGAGTTACGAGAGAGGGAAGAGATATGAAATCTAGAGCGGCGAGGCGGAGGGGTGACGAAGGGCAGCATCTGTCCCATACGGCCGTAGGGGAAGAAGATCGAATCGTGCTCATCGAGTGGCTAAATGCTGCCATCGGCTCGAACAGTTACCTTCGAGTGAGTCGCTTGATTCACAGCATCTTGTCGGCGACCGCGGTTGGGGATGCAGCGCTCCGTGATCGAGCGTTCGTCCACGTGGGAACGCGAGAAGAATTGCTCGAAAAAACCCAACGACGTCTTGAGATCGATAAGCTGCTTCAGCCTATTGATGTCGCGGTGAAGAGATATGTCTTTCATCCCAGACTGATGTTCCTGATGTCTGGCCGGCGCCGCTGGTGGTTGGATCTGACCGGTGACCCAGTGGCGGGAGATTACAAACTAACGCGGGCCGACGGACGCCGAATCTATGAAGGTGACGCTGTTTTTGGAGTCCTGCGCCTCGCTTCCTACGGTTTCTTGGAGAGGGTCAGGCAGTGCCTCACCTGCCAGAAATGGATCTATGCTCATCCCTCCCACAAGAAATATTGCGATTTGGCGTGCCAGCTAAAGTATTTTGCTTCCACGCCAAGACAGAAAGAGAAGAGAGCGGAATACATGCGTCGATATAGAGTCGATCAAAAGCAAAGAACGGAACGTGCACAACGCCTCGCGTCGCGCGAAAGCCGAGCCGCGAATAGTCCCCCCGCGCCAGTGCGCGACTCGAGTCGGGCTCTACGCCAGAGTTAGCACTCTCAATAATCAATACCCAGGTAATCGCAACTCGCCTAATTTTTACGAAAGCCGACCAGCGCTAGCGTGGAGGCGAAAATTAGGCTGATGGCGATGACGCGGATTGCGATGATGGTCACATCTGGAAGTGCCTGTCGAGATGCAGCGTCCCATCGCTCGGATTGTTGGCCTTTAGAATCGCCGACACTGGAACAATCGGGCGTGGCCGGGTCCAGATCACACAGCGAGAACTGGCCTTGCTGCTTCCGGTTCGACCCCGGTGGGCGCCGCGGCCCTGCCCATAGCCATCCGTAGCCAAGGCGCTGGTGGCTAGTGCCGTACCGATCAGAGTTTGTAACGGACCAAGGAATCCAGACAAAGCAGTAGGCGAGGGTAAGAAAGTATAGAGCCAGAACGATACGTCGCGCTCGGTTCATAGCGATGCCAAGCAATTCTACCCCTATCGCTAGCAAGATGGCCCATCCAGGAATGGCGCCCCTGCCTAAAGCACCGAATATGAGTTTCCACAGGTTATCTCGTTAGTATTGCAAATGGGAATGCGGTCATATCGGGTCTGTGCGTAAGCAGAGGCGAAAAGCCAAACGAACTCACGACCGCGGCAAATCCACACTGGCAACGAGGCGGGGCAAAAGGCGATAGCCGTTCATCCCTCAGGAGAATCGCAGAAGTGGCTGACCTTAGACCGCTCTCATTATCCCTTTGGAGCAGGTCTGCTCCAGATCGGAATGATTCGCTTCATGAACTCATCAAACAGGGGAACCGTGAAAGCCGTATCGCCGAATGTTGGACTCCAAATCATTCCTTTTGCGATTAAGCTGCTGCGAACAGGCCCAAGAGAAGAGCTTAGTCTGCCTAATGCGTCTGCTATATCCCCGGAGCGGTGAGGTCCAGCGCCGAGCTCCGCCATGGCGCGCAAGTACGTTTTCTCCGTTGGGGTCAACCGGTCAAAGCGTACCCTGAAGAAACTTTCATCGAGAGCTGCAACGGCCTGGGTGGAAGCTTCGAGCACATCTTGCTCAGTGATTGGACTGGTCTGCGCAATGTCCCAAGAATGTTTACCCCATTCTTGCAGAAAATAAGGATACCCATGGCTGTGAGCGATGATCGCGGCGACTGCCCGATCCGTGAACTCGACATTCTGCTCACGCGCCGGCTTGGTAATCGCCAATGCCGCATCTTCATCACTCAGCGGCCCAATCATAGGATAATCAAACAGCCTTTCCGCATATGACTTGGCTTCGCCCGCCAACGCCCGCAGCTGGGGCAGTCCAGCCCCCACTAACGTCAGCGGAAGGCTGGACTGCGAACACCTGTGCAGCGCGGAGATGAGCGCAGCGAACTGGTCTTGCGCAACGTACTGTAGTTCGTCAATGAAGATTACGAGTGCAGTGTTTGCGCTTTTGGCCGCGTTCCCGACCTGCTCAAGTAGTGCCGTCAAGTCTCCCTGCAGGTCTCCATTGTCTGCAAGACCTGGCTCGGGATCGAAATCAATCCCAACTTCAATGTCCCCAAACTTGAACTTGAGAGCTTTTGCAAACCCCGCAAGAGCCCTCAATCCTTTCTCGGCGACTGCTTTGGCGTGCTCGATCCTACTCAATCTCAGTAAGGCAATCCGAAGTTGCGGAGCTAGAAGGGCAGGGACAGAACGTCCTTCCGGCGCCTCCATGCTTATGGTTTGCATTCCCCTAGCGTCCGCATCCCGTCGGATCTTGTCGAGCAAGACTGTTTTGCCTACCCCTCGCAGTCCGACCATCAAAACGCTTTTTGCAGGATTGCCAATCTGGATCCGAGCCATCGCAATATGAGCCTGCTCGCGTACTTTATCTCGCCCGGCAAGCTCGGGCGGAGGCGAACCTGCTCCAGGCGAGTAAGGATTTTTTATCGGATCCATCAGCCCCTCTAGCGACTTTAGTTAGTTTATCACACTGGGATAAAGTTAATAAACTACCTATAAACAGCGCGGCACCTGTCTTAAGACGCCTGGAAAGTAAACATTTGTCAATATTTTCGGTCCTCGCGATTCCGCGGCCCGGATCACAGGAGCAAATCCTTAGATCGTTAAGGACATGACATTCCAGTTCCAGATCGCCTATCTTTAGCTTCCCACGTGGTGCGAAGCAATCTTTCGATGAGAATGGGAATGCGTCGATTCACGCGCCTCACGAACGCTTTCAGCAAGAAACTAGAGAACCACGGCCACATGGTTGCGCTGTATTTCATGCATTACAACTTCTGTAGAGTGCACAAAACACTAAGGGTTACACCCGCAATGGAAGCCGGACTGACAGATCACGTATGGGCACTAGAGGAATTGCTCAGCCTGATGTAGGATCATTCCCGTTCCCGTTTCGGCCCCTACCCTCAGGAATTGACTCCCTCTACTGGATTTTCTGGATTTGCGTCTCGTTAAGCTATATGTTAACTTCTCAACAGTGGATGGAAACCAATGTCGCGCACAGCGGTCCTCGGTTCACCATTGAGTATGCGATTCGGAAGGACGCGACCGTTCCGGGGCAGGATTTCTTCAACGCCCTCGAACCCCGATGGAAGGCCAGACTGCTCACCCTCTATTCAAAACTTGCCGACACGGGCATCATCAGAAACAAGGAGCAGTTTAATAAATTTGGAGTGGATGATTTTTTCGAGTTCAAGGCTTATCAGGTGCGAATGCCCTGTTACTTTCGGCCAGGGAAACGGGTTGTGATTACACATGGCTTCATCAAAAAACGGGAAGGGGCTGCTCCACAGTCTGAATCAGAGAGGGCGAGAAATATCCGGGCCGAATACGAGGATCGAATTGCTTTAAAAGAGAGGAGTCGCAGATGATGTTTACACAATTGGATGAGTTTATTGCGAACCCGGAAAACAGGAAGATTTACGAGCAGGAGCGATTGTTGGTGGATGCAACGGAACTGTTGTCTACCGTGATGGAAACGACGGGCACGAAGCGTACCGAACTTGCGCAAAGACTCGGCAAGTCTAAGGCATACGTGACGCAGATTCTTCGCGGCAACCAGAATCTAACCCTCAAGACCTTGGCGGATGCTTTTTTCGCGCTTAATCATCGTTTGCTTGTCGTAGCAGAACCAATGGCAGCAGGGGCAGGGTTGGTGCTGACAAGGCAATGGAACGTCACACAACAGGCGGGGAATCACGTTGTCGCTAATGAATACTCACCTACGGAAGAATTTTATGGAGACATCGCAGCGTGAATGGTGTGGCCCTGCATGTAACACCTGAGCAGATAAATCAGGCGAAGCGTCTAATGACGATTGCTTCTCTTGAGACTATTCGGCTCATTCATGTTCGCGCTGCGCACATGACGGCTCCAGGTTGTCCCGTAAAAATCGTGGCTGAGAAGGAGATGCCCTCTACGACTGTAAACCTCGTGGAGGGAACGAATCGTTTCAGGGTGCTGTTTGGGCATGCTATTCATGGGCGTAGGGGAACGGAAGGACCGGAGGTCCAAATCGATGCCACTTTCGAGATGGTTTACTCGTTCCCGCAGGATACGAATCCAATTCCCGCTCCTGAAGAAATGCAGGCATTCGCTGAGACAAATGCTTTGATGAATTGCTGGCCTTATTGGCGGGAATTGGTCCAGACTACGGTCGCAAGAATGGGTTTGCCGCCGCTCGTAGTTCCATTGTTGCGATGGGTGGTTCCAACGCCACAGCCAAAGCCGGAGCCGAAACCTGTCGAGGCCGTGAATGGGTGACAATTGAAATCGCAGCAATTAGCCCGCCATTCGGCGGGCTTTATTTTTGCGATCAACTTCAAACTGCACCACTACCCGCACTTCCCACAAGAGCACTTGAAATCTGCAACATCGGCATGAAGCCGTCGGCCTGCACGCAATATGAACATCGGATGGGATCTGGATCTGGCATTGTTTGGCGGCTGCTACCATAGCCCCGATAACTCAATGAGGACAAGAGCCTTTCGACTCCACGGGTCTGTAAAAGGCATGATTCATCGGCTATTCCTCGCGGCTTGGCTTCGCGCTTTCGCTGCGGCCTTCGAGGCCTTGCGTGCAATCTCCAATCGGCGTGCGGACGAGAGATTTTTCGCGCGAGTTTGACCCCCGGCGCGACCGGTTTCCGAGAAAAATTCCTTCTGTTCCTTCGTCAAAGTGAGGGTTATTTTTTTCAATGCTTGAAACTCCTATCGCCTGAGCAATTCTATGGTCATCCGTCGACATCTTACGGCGTAGGGTAAAAATAGCATAAACACAGGACAAAATCAAATTGTATTGATGTTTTTCGATTGACAGAGTTGGGAAACCGAGCCTACAGTTGACAGGAAAATGAAAGCGCCCCGTCAGAGTGCTGAAACACTCAAGACGAGGCTGACCACATAGCCTACATAGGAGGCAACATGGCTACACCAGAAGTTACCACCCATCCATCTCCGGCTCAAGGCCGTATACTCCACCCGCCCACCAACCACGAAAAACGATGCAATCACTGTCAGCGACCCATCACTAAGCGCGTCATCGCGGATCGAAAGCCGTACTGCGGAAGGCTCTGCGCCGTACTAGGTCTTATCGCCGCGGTCGACAGAAAGGATGAGATAGATGACTCGGCAGGGATAGACGCAATACTGCAGTTGGTGGAGAGCGTGTTCTATGAAGGACCGACCCTCATACCTGTGAAGGTGCGTGATCGAGATGCAGAGTCGGCACGGGGATGTGAGTCTTTCGATTCATTGGCCGACGACGAAAGCCACACAATTGTAGTGTGCATCGATGACGACGGTACGCCCGATTGGATACCCGACCCGATCCTCGATGCCGATCAGGATGAGGTCGACCATGCAGTCGACAAGCTGTTGCGGTCTCAACTGGCGACGAGCGAAGAGGGGGCTGCGTGATGGGTACGAACCGTCTTGCTCTCTACGCCTCCGGGACTCTGCCGAGATCATGGGCAAGTACGGGCACGAACCAAAGCTATCCGGTAAGCGCTACGAGGAAGTCTTAGCGGATACCCAAAAAACATTCCAAACCCTCAGCACGAAGAACAAGTAGGCGTATAATTTTGGCGCACTAGCTTCTAGGCCCCGACTGAACATCGGGGCCTTTTTCTTGCATGGCCTAACAAAGCCCCCATTGCCGGGGGCCTCTATAAAGCGTAGGAAAGCGTAGAGTATGAATTACCATAGGTTATTTCATTATTTCCGTAGATAGTTTGACACACCGAAGCGCAGAGTGGGACCCGCCTTCATGGCTTTATGGCTGAGCAGCTATTAGCGCGGCGGCTGTCCGCGTTGACTGCGAGTGCTGCATTGAGAGCAGATGCAGCGGAGTCCGCCCTGTGTGGCTACTTGTCGATCATCGCGTTCGCAGGCCTGGTTGCGAACGCCTTCTGGGGAATCACCTGGGCCGATCCAGTGGCTGCCCTGTGCCTGATACCGCTGGTTATGAGAGAGGGTTGGCAGGCTCTCAAAGGAAAGCCGTGTGACTGCTGTTGACCCGTGGAGGTTCTTCTGTGTCGCAGGATCACGGCGTTCCGATACGTGGGTCAGATTTCCGGGAAGCTGACCACTCGACAAGTGACGGCCGATGTCAGAGGAGGAGCCACAAGGCGAGTGCCCTTTCGCTCTTGAAAATATCCGTGCAATAATCATTTTCTCGTGTGGTGCTTTGTTACTTGGAAGGGACATGAAAACGCTACCTTTCGGTATATTCAACGGCGAACGGCGCAGCAGTATTGATCTCAATGGCCTCTTGTTAGCGGAGTTCGTCGACCGACCAGAAGACACCATCACCCGGCATACGCATGAAGACACCCACTTCCAGTTCCTCTTGAAGGGCCTGTATATTACGAGCGCCATGGGATTGGATGCCCTTTGTGGTCCGCCAGCCGTGATCTTTAATCCGGCCGGTACTACACACCGTGATCGATTTCACACCCGTGGAGGAAGCTTTCTAGCGCTGTCAGTTGCTCCGGGTGTAATGGACCGCGTTGGGGATAATCGTGTCTTTGAAAAGCGCGCAGTGGGGTTCTCTGGTGGAGAAGTCCTTTGGCTAGGGAGCAGGCTTCGCCGGGAACTTCGCGATTGTGACGAGCTTTCACCGATCGTGATCGAGGGGCTGGCGCTGGAGCTACTGGCCAACGTCGCGCGCCAAGACACCCGTCGAACCTGGAGTTCTGCGTCGTGGTTGGGGATTGCTTTCCAGCAAGTCCAGGATTGCTATCGTGACAAGCTGACTGTGCAGGGGATTGCCTCGTTGGTGGACGTCCAGCCCCTGGTTTTGGGACGATCGTTTCGAAAGGCATTCGGGTGTTCGCTTGGCGAAATGTTGCGACGCAGGCGGATCGCCCGGGCCGAAGAGCTCCTGCGCCGGCGTGACTTACCTCTCGCCGAGATTGCGCTAGCAACCGGTTTTGCGGACCAAGCCCAGCTCACCAAGGCCTTCAGGCGTGTCACGGGTCTCACTCCAGCCGTGTACCGCAAAATTTCCTCCACCTGAGCCGTCGGCTGATTTTGACAAATCGATCAAAGTGACAAGATCGGGTGGCGGGGATCAGCATAAGGTTCGCTAGTGCGCGCGATGAGTTTATGCGCACGTGGAGGTTCCGTCTCTTGAATCTCGTCCAGGCTCAACAATCTCGTAGGACGGTCGCAATTCCGACAGTGGCCACGATCCTGAGGACCCTATGTCTCGTCCTTGCAGTTCCCATCCTGAAAGCGCAGGGCGCACCGCCGGCCATCCCCCTGGCAGAGTACTTCAAGATCCACCGCGCCGTGGGTGCGTCGTTCAATTTCGACGAGTCGCTGATCGCGTACTCTTCGGATGAGGGCGGGCGGATGGACATCTGGGCCCGTCCCCTCGTGGGAGGGGTAGCCGCGAAGCAACTCACGCACGTCAAGGGCCTGATCGAATCGTTCGAGTTTTCTCCGAACGAGGATCTGCTGGTGTTCGCGGCGGATGTGGGCGGGGACGAGCTGATGCAGCTTTACTTCACGGACTCAACGGGTAAGGAGCCGGTCGCGCTGTTCCCCGAAGATCCCAGAACATCCCGTTCCGACTTTGTGCGGTGGGCTGAGGACGGCAAGACTTTCCTCTACACGTCGAGCCGCCGCGATGCAAAGCACATGGACCTTTACGAGTACGACCTGGCGAACAAGAAGTCGACGCTCCTGTGGCAGGCTTCCGACAAGCTCGAGTTCGCGCTGGCCAGCCGCGATCTCAACCGATTCGTCCTCAACGAGGAAGTCTCCGACGTCGATACCAACCTCTATATGATCAAGCGCGGCGACCAGACGCCCGTGCTCCTCACTCCGCACAAATCGGAGGTCACCTACACGGCGACCGACCTCAGTCCTGACGGAAAATTGCTCTACTACACGTCGGACGAGGCCAGCGAGTTCACAGCACTCTATGCCATGGACCTCGCGACGAAGAAATCGAACCTGGTGCTATCGCCGAAATGGGATGTCTTTGCCGCCCGCTTCTCTCGCGGTGGGAGATACTTCTTCACTGCTGTCGACGCTGATGGATCGGCCGACGTTACGCTCACTGAGGTCAAGAGCAAGAAGCCAGTTGTGCTTCCTCCGACCGGCTCGTCTGGCTTTCTGATACCAACTGCCTTCTCGACGTCCGACCGCTGGTTAGCTGCGCGCCTCGACGGCGATGTCGCTCCGCGCGCTCTCTGGTTGCTCGATCTGAAAGCCGGCTCGGCGCACCAACTCTTCGATCCATTGCCGAAATCGCTCCAGGGCCACACCTTCGCGGCAGCGACGTTGGTGAGGGTAAAAACATTCGACGGTCGCGACGTGCCGGCATTTCTCTACGTGCCCACGGGTGCGGGCCCGTTCCCGGCGGTACTCGACATCCACGGTGGGCCGACTGCTCAGTCGGCCCGTACTTTCCATGTCTTCGCTCAGTACTTGGTGAGCAAAGGGTATGTTGTGATGGTGCCCAATGTGCGCGGTTCGGTGGGCTACGGTAAGACATATACCAAGCTCGACAACAAGGACTTTGGCGGAGGTCCGTTGAAGGACGTGCTGGCGTGCAAGGCATGGCTGGTCGCGAACGCGCATGTTGACAGCAAGCGTGTCGGCATCATGGGGACAAGTTACGGGGGCTACATGACGCTTGCAGCGGCAACCTTTGCGCCGACCGAGTTTGCTGCACACGCCGATTTCTTTGGCCCCTCGGACCTTAGATCGCTGGTACAGAGCTTCCCGACCTACTGGGCGTCCTCCGCGACGTACATCTATCAGAAGTTCGGCGATCCGAACGATCCGAAAGACGCGCAGTACCAGCATGATCGCAGCCCACTCAATTACGTCGACAAAATCGAGCGACCTCTGCTGGTGGTGCAAGGCGCCAACGATGCCCGGGTAAAGAAGGACCAGTCGGACCGTTTGGTCGACGCATTGCGCAGGCGGGGCGCGCCTGTGGAATACCTTGTCATCGAAGGCGAGGGGCACGGCTTTTCCAAGACGGAAAACCAGATACGCGCGCTAGAGACTACGGATCGCTTCTTCGACAAGTACATCCTCGGCGCCACAGAGGTCAGAGTGCAGCCCTGATCTGAAATTCGAATCGAGTGCGCTGGTTCCCGTCGAAGGAGTATGGCGTTCTATATGATTCCTCCCCCGGCCCTCCATTGACACATTGAAATCAGTAAGGTTCACCATCAACTTATCCACGATCGCGACCAGGTCGACGAACTCAGACCGGCGCATGGTGTTCAATCTCCCAACCCGAAGCAATCCGTGAAGGCTCTTGCCTTGCCGATCCATTTCCAGTCAAAGGGGACGCTATTATCCCCCACTGATGAAGTCGTCGGTCTATTTGCCTTCGGTCGCTTCTCTCGCGATCCGTGCAGCGGACTGGCTGGCATCCTCTTCAAACGGAAGCAGGGTATCGGAGGGAATGTCCTCTATAGGCTGGCCCAGCAGTTGCTGCTTGGAAATGTTGAACGATTGGATAGCGACTGTCTGTCCGCCGTGGGAGATTGCGAGCACCTTGAATACTCCGCGCTTGTGAAGAGAGACTACGAGTTGGCCAGAAACGGGGACGAATTGCTTATTAGCCATGCGGACAGTTTCCCACAGGCCGGAGTGGATTGCTACCCCGTGAAATTCAAACCAAACCGCCATCATCGACACCCCTCATCAGTTCACTGTAAAAGCATCCTCCTGCCGAGTCCGCAAGCTCCCTACTTTTCTTTTGTGCCGTCAATCAGCTCCTGACAGGTGATGCAGTAGCGAACCCATGGAATCGCTTCCAGTCGCTTAGCGTTAATCTCCTGGCTGCAGTTGAGACATTGGCCGAACGTGCCCTCATGGATCCGCGACAATGCGGCCTCCACCGAAGTCAGCAGAGCTCGGTCACGAGATTTCTGTTCAAGGTCGAGCTCTCTCGCCAGAGCATTGTTCGCACGATCGCCTTCATCCTTGCCGTAATCAGCCGGCGTAGAGAGCAGTTTTCCTTGGGTTTGGGCCAAGATGAGGCGGCGAGCCTCCAACGACTTGTTAAACCGTCCGATTGATTTGTGATCCACGACTCTAGCGGTCCGTCCGCTTCAGCATCCATCGTCCGTTCCGGGGATAGCTCACGTCGATCAGTCGGGCAACTCGATCCGGTCGGCGTGCTTCTTGTCGCCCTCGTGCTCCTCCGCTAATACCCTTTCCAGCCAGCGTGCTTGTTGATCAGCGCTCCATTTATTCGCAAACGCCGGCTGGTGACATATAACGAACTCGTCGCCGCAGCCGTCACACCGCAGGGTGCCCATCTCTTGGAAGCCCGCGGGCTCCTTCTCTCGGGTCTGGCCTTTCTTTATTGCCACTGCTTTCATTTGCTGGACTTCTCCGATTGACCGGCCTTTTGCGTTCGTACTCTCGCCGCGGCCCTCGAAGCCTTTCGGGCGATTTCCACGCGGCGCTCTGGTGTCAGATTCTTTGCGCGCGTCTGACCGCCAATGCGCCCGAGTTCCTCGGTTAGTTTCTTCTGAGCTTTCGTTAGGCGAATCATGTGCTTCATGCTTGTCATACTACCATAGGGGTAAGGTGCTACGAATTTAGTGAAGTAGGACACCTACCCTCTAGGGTAGAACCTCTACTGTCTGCACTATGGCCGCTACTGTCTACCGTAGGCGTAAGGTAGATAGTCTATGTATACTGGGTAGAACTACACCGGCATCACATTTTTAACCTTGACAAAAGGCCGAAAGCGGCCCATGATGAGCGCGTAAAACAAAACGGGCTGAATGAGTGCTATCAACACTCACCCAGCCCTAACCAAAGTCGCCTTACTGGAGGCAACAAATGGCTACTCACGAAGCTACCATCCATTCATTTCCGACTCAAGGCCGGACACCTCTCACCATCACCTCAGAAGATATTTCCCGGTATGCGGAACTCTCTGCTCTCGTTTCCCAGCTCGAAGCTCAGCAGAAAGCTCTGCGTTCAGAACTGCTCATCCTTCGCTCGGCCGGCGCCGAACAGGAGACTGATTCCCCATACGTGCTGGCCTTCGTCGACCAGGAGCGCTGCACGGTCGATTGGAAGACTCACGCTCTGGAGCTAGCCGCAAAGGTTTATGGGATCGAGAAAGCGGCCGCGTGGAAGATCGAAGTTGAGGCGTCCGCTCCGATACAGCCCATCACACAAATCCGTGTGAAGCCGAATCCGGCTTTCGCAGCAGGATTGACGAAGCCTGTGATGTCCATGCGCTTTCCAGTAACCCCGCAAATTTCCTAGGCTACTCACACGTTTTCGGATATTGGGCCAGACGGATGTTCAAAAGGAGGCAACAAATGGCTAAGAAAAACGCAACCGCAGTTTCGGTAATCCCCGTACGGGACGACCCCGACGCCCGGCTACTGCAGCAGATCTGTAGTTTGACAATCGAAGAGTGGTCGTTTCTAAAGCTGTGCGCTTCTGCACCCCGGCCATCGGATTGCACGGCGAGGCAACATCTCCTGTTCCGAAAGTTACAAGAGCGACAGTTCGTGAAGGTGATTGAATATCCGTGCCTCGACGGTCCCCGTTGGGTGCTTTCCTCATTTGGGGAGTTTATCGCCCATATGGCTGCGCTCCTCACTGGCATCGACATTGGCACGATTGCCACGGCCGAGGTGCTGCAATTCCCATCCCCTCGATAAGGAGTCGCCAGATGACCTGCCCATCAGGAAAGCGAATCGCCCTATACGCCAGAGTGTCCACGTCGAAGTGCGAGAAATGCGGAAAACGGCAGCCTGACCACAACGCGCTCGACCACGAATACAGGGGTCAGGATTCCGAAGTCCAACTCCGCGAACTCCGCGAATACGTAGAGCGCCGCGGATGGCAACTGACCGAAATCTATACCGATAGCGTCTCCGGCACGAAGAACTCTCGGCCCGGACTGGACAAACTGATGAGCGACGCTGCACGACGGCGCTTCGATGTGGTCGTCGTGTGGCGTTTTGATCGTTTCGCCCGATCGGTGTCACATCTACTGAGAGCCCTTGAGCAATTTCAGGCACTGGGAATCGATTTCATATCCCTTTCGGAGAACGTCGACACCAGTACACCGACTGGGAAGATGATTTTCACGGTCTTGGGTGCCGTGGCAGAACTCGAGCGCAGCCTAATCGTGGAACGGGTCAAGGCCGGCTTGCGGAATGCCCGCGCGAAAGGGAAGAAGCTAGGACGCCCAAGAGCCGATGTTCGGGAATCCCAGATCGAAGGTCTTCGTGCATCTGGGGCTTCCTGGCGCGCAATTGCCAAACAGACGGGGCTTGGTGTTGGCACGGTCCACCGCATCGCACAGCGGCGTTCCAAAAACGTCTGCGGGGACCCTTCTAGCGCCAGCCTGGAAGTGCCGATGCCAGCGAGCCGCACAACTTAATGCTCTCCTAGAGGGGTGCGGCTCACCTATTGGGCATAGTTCCGCGGCCCAGTCTCCGTTCCAATTCGAGTATGTAGTGCCGAATCGACCCTTGACTCTGGGCGCCCAGGTTCGTGAATTGGATCCCGTGTCGTTTTTCGTTTTCCCAGACCAGGGCACCGACTGCGTCAACGGCTACACCAGAACCGGGTAGTCGGAATGACAATTGGACGGTATCTCTGAGCTGCAGGTCACTCGCGTCCAGCTGCATTCCCCCTTGGCTGAGGTTCCAAGTCACTCCGCGCATCGTTCGGGAATCCACTATGCATGTCGCCTGTGCCCGCATCGGAACCCGTGCGTATCTGCGTCGATTCTCCAACATCCCGCCGCTCACAATCTCTTTGATTCGGTCCCAAACAACAGTATATGTCCATGCGGTCGCAGGAAACACTTCATCTATTGTCTTGTTCTTGGCCACCTTCCCATACTGTATTCGCAGTAGGCTAAATCTGCAGTCTTGGGCGCGCAAATTACCCGGACGGCGCAAGCGATTGCCGAATAATTGACTACTAACCGCATTTTCCTTTTGGCACAGCACGTGCTCTCTGCATCCAAGGAGCGGGAGAAATAATGTGCGGGTTGCGAAGCGCTGGTTGACGACTGGAGCATCGATCGCAGTGGCTTGCTGCTTCGTGGGTGCTCAGGGACCTAAGCGCTCGGGAACGATGCCCCTTAATTCGATTGTTGACGCTCTCGAAAAGACGCAGGGAGCGGAGTTTTCTTACCAGGTGATTCGTGAGTATCGCCTGTTCGGCGCGAACAATTCGAAGGCTGATTCTGACGTGGTAGCGGAAGTAAATTTCAGACTACCTGCCAGTCCGGGTTATAGGATTCAGAAAGCGTCAGGCAGTAACCGAGGCCTGCAAGTTGTACGGGGTGTGCTGGACCACGAGGTCGAAGCGACCTCAAGCGGGAATCAAGCCCGAATTGCCCTTACTCGAAAGAACTACGATTTCACCTACATCGGCGAAACGGTTCTGGATGGCCAACCCTGTTATCGATTAGGACTGAAGCCGAAGCGAAAAGAGAAGGAACTGATTTCGGGAGAAGCCTGGATAGACGAGCATTCGTTTTTCGTCCGCCAGGTTGAGGGGGAGGTAGCAAAGATCCCGTCCTGGTGGCTGAAAAGCGTTCGCGTGAAGCTCGCATTCGCCGAAATCGAGGGAACTTGGTTGCAGACCAGTATGGAAGCCGTAGCTGATGTGCGTATTGTTGGCCCTCACACCTTAACCTCACGCATTCTGGATTTCCACGGAGAAGCCGAAGTCGCGTCCAATGCTCCCGCGCGTTCGCTGGTCCGCAAAGAGTAGCGCTTATTTTGCTGCACAAGACCAGACCGGCTCCTCCAAATCTGGACGTGACGGTTCACTGCGCCCCAGTTTCAACCCGCCTGATGATGGCAGCCTACGAACGGGCGCATCCGCACCCCCTGGCAACCCCCGGAGCTATTATTAGGTAGGGTTGAGATGGAAAAACAACAAGACGACGGCATATGGATCATCGACACGGATGCTAAGACCGCCTACGCCAGCGAACGAATGGCTGAAATCCTCGGAACATCTCCGTCGGAAATGGTCGGGCGTGCGTCATTCGCCTATGTATTTCCCGAAGATGTAGACGCAGCCCAACGTTTGTTCGATTCGAAGACCCGTGGCGATGCGAGGCCGTTTCACTTCAAGTTGCGCCGAAAGGACGGCTCGGCTGTTTGGGTCGATGTGCAGGGAACTCCGATGCACAATGCGGCGGGCGTGTTCAAAGGAATCGTAGGTACGTTCAGCGTTTCAAAATGAGAACCACTTCGGCCAAAATAAGCTGCCTTGGGATAAGCGACATCTACCGGGAGGTGTAGCCCTATGGGTGCGCTGCTAGGAATGTTTTGCCACTTCTTTTTCTAAGTCTTTGATTCGGTTGGCTAAAACTTCTGCTTGGCTGGCGGTTTTCTTGGCTCTGTCCGCTAGCGCGGCTGCCTCCGCCCGAAGTTCTTGAATCTCATTTCGTAACGACGCTGAACGGTCTTCCTTTGGCATAACGGAGATCGTACACCCGAGCTAACCCTTGCGGGGAGCTTCGCGTGAGGCTTTCTTTTGAGCGGATCGAACAGCGCGGTCTTTCGCGACAGAGGCCTTGGCGCGGGTCATTGTAGTTGTTTTGTAGACCCTTCGCTTCCGTTGCGTCATGTCTCAGGCAGTTCGATCGCCTTCTCCCGCAAGCGGGCGGGGAAGGGGGCTTCAATCTGAATCGGGCGCAAAGTTGGCACTGGGATCGCGGTTCGTACGCAGTGACTGCACGTAGCAGTCCTCATGGATAAGCTGTCCGCGCTCGTTAGTTTTCGCGGTCTCAATAAGCACGGGCGAATTGCAGAACGCACATTTCATTTCGGGGTAAGTCGCTTCCACAAAACACCTCCTGAGCTTGCCGAAGGCATGAAATTAACCGACTAAAAAATACCCAGAGACGTAGGTTTTCGTCAAGTGAGAATTTGTAGTGTACGGTAGCTCTTAGAAAGGGGGCTGCGGTCGGCGCGCCGCGCGGGAGCGGTACACTCAGTGCCTCCGGCTTTTATCGCAATGCCTCAACAAGCCTTCTGTGCGGAGATGGCCGAAGAGTAGTCGTGTGCGAGGCATTTTGAAGGGCACGTAGCCATCGGCGAAGCACGGCTGCATACAGTAAACACTGTATAGGATCGGCCTTACTGGATGATGAGACTCTTAATCTCACTAGAAACGGCAAGGCGAGGAAGAGTCGACAGTCAGAAAGCACGTGCTGTCATGAAGATTCCGACAGAGCCCATCGGAAGCATTCCGAGACCGCTGGCGTTGATCGAAGCAATCGTCGAGGCTGGGGATTTCGCTGATCCCAGGTTAGACGCCCTTTATGAAGCTGCGATCCAGGACACGATTCAAGCGTTTGAAGCGACGGGTTCTCCGATCATCACCGACGGCGAGCAGCGCAAGTATCACAACTTCTGGACTTATTCCGTGCACGGATCGCAGAACACAGCGCCCGATGGTTTCAAAATTCCATTCTCTGCCGGTCACGTCCGGCGCATGCCGCGGCTGACAGCTGGACCTTTTCATTACAGAATCTACGCGGACCGTTATCTCGACGTGGCAAAGCGCTACGCGCATAGACCGCTGAAGCAGGCCGTCATTTCGCCCTCTGCGCTCAGTCTCATGTATCCGGCAGAAGACATTCCTGGCTACTCGCGGCAGGAGTTCATCGACGACCTGTTGCGTGAGCACGAAATGGAGATTCGCCTATGTTTCGAGAAAGGTGCACAAAAAGTCCAAATCGATTTCACGGAAGGCCGATTGGCGGTCAAGCTGGATCCTTCTGGAAATCTTCTGAACGGCTTCATTGGACTGAACAATCTGGCGCTGTCGCGATTCACCCCTGAGGAACGGCAACGCATCGGTGTGCATACCTGCCCGGGGGGCGACCTCGACTCGACCCACAGCGCGGATGTCGATTACGCCGATTTATTGCCCAGTTTGTTCGAATTGCGTGCCGGAAATTTCTACGTAGCGCTCGCCGGAGAGAAAGATCGCGGGCGCGTTCTGAAGATTATTCGAGAGTATCTCAAGCCAGAGCAGCGCGTGTTTGTAGGAGTGGTTTCCCCCATCGACCCGCGAGTAGATACACCGGAGGAAGTTCGTGACCGCGTTCTAGAAGCCGCCCAGTACATTCCCCTCGAACAACTCGGCACCACCGACGATTGTGGGTTCGCACCGTTGCTGGGCCGGCTCATTTCCAGGAGGGTCTTATGCGCTTTCGGAGTGCATTGCTTGTCGCAGTTCTGATGACACTCGTTTCTTTCGCCTTTAGCGCAAACGCTGCCGCGCAGGCAGGCTGGGCGGTCGAGAAAACCTTTCACGTTGGTGGCGACGGGGGAATGGACTACATCACCCTGGATGCCAAGTCGCACCTTCTCTACGTTCCCCGCAGCACCCACACGATGGTGATCGATGCCGAATCGGGTAAGACGGTCGCGGACATTCCCGGCCAGAAGCACAACCACGGGGTTGCGCTTGTTCCTGAGGCGGGACGAGGATTCATTACCGACGGCGCCGGAGCGATCGTTATTTTTGATCTTAAGACGAATGCGGTACTGGGCACGGTTACAGCACACCCTGACGCTGACGGCATCATTTTCGACAAAGCCAGCGGGCTGGTGCTGGCCGTCTCGGGTGACGACGGCATTCTCATGTTGCTCAAGCCCGATGCGGACCCCAAGACTGCAGCCATCGAAGCTCCCATTGCCTTGGGGGGCAAACCGGAGTTTCTCGCGTCCGACGGAGCAGGGAAGGTCTACATCAATCTGGTGGACAAGAACGAAGTTGCGGTGGTCGACATCAAGGCAAGGAAAGTCCTTGCGCACTGGCCTGTCGCTCCGGGCGGCGCACCGGTGGGGCTATCCATCGACACAGAGAAGCGGCGACTGTTTATTGGGTGTCGAAATCCGCAGAAGCTGATCGTGATGAGCACGGACGACGGCAAGGTGATTGCGGATATGCCGATCGGCACCGGAGTGGATGCAACCAAGTTCGACGGCCACCAGGCGTTCGCGAGTTGCCGTGACGGCAAGCTCGAAGTTGCCGCCGAGAGCGCGCCTGGAAAATTCGAGATCGTGCAAACCGTGACTACCCCAGTCGGGGCCAAGACAATGGACATTGACCCCGAGATGCACAAGGTGTATTTGCCCACAGCGGAATTTGAGGAACCTAAACCGGGAGCGACAGGGCGTCCGCAAGCCAAGCCGGGGACGTTCATGATCGTCGTGGTCGCACGCCACTAACGTTTGCGGAGCCGGGTCTTAAAAGACAGCGCGATTTAGGAGCCTAGCGGGCCTCTCCGCCCAGATTTGCACAGGGATGGTGCGGAATCTTTCATCCTTGACCCTTTGGGAGCTGCGGTGTAAAGTTTTCTGGCCTTCCCCCATTGGAGGCGAAGTTGCCAGCCAGTCTTTCCGTAGTCAAGATCCCTCAAATTCTGTTTGTTTGCCTTGGTTTAGCCGGCTTGGCAGCTACTGCCCCAGCCCAGGTAGTGGGCTGTCCCACGACTACGGGCAATAGCGTGTGCCTCACGACGTATCAGGGTGGAACGAACCACCTCGGTTTCGATTCCAACGAGCCGGCACTCACAGAAGCAGCAATCACGGCGACGACAGGTCCCAAGTTTCATAAGCAGTTCTCTGTGGCCGTGGACGGCGCAATCTATGCCCAGCCTCTGGTGCTTCCCAACGTGACCATCAATGGCACTACCTATGCCGACGTGGCGTATGTGGCTACGGAGCAGGATTGGGTATATGCGATCGACGGCAATACCGGAAACATTCTCTGGTCGACCAATCTCGCTCCCAGCGGCTATATCCCTCTGGTGGGTACGGACTTGAAGTGTTCCAACATTCTGCCGGCGCCCGGATATATCGGGATCACAGGCACGCCGGTGATTGACATCAGCGGGAATCAGGGCGGGCAAGCCATCACCAGCGGGGTTCTGTACGCCGTCGCCAAGCTGAAAACCACAACTACACCGTATAGCTACAAGCAGACCCTGTTTGCTGTAAGCGTGATCAACGGGGCGCCCGTTGCATCCATCGATATTGGTGGAACCTTCAACAAAATCACGTTCACCGAGGGCGTGATCGGAACGACGGCGCCCTATGCGTTGACGCAGAATCAGCGGGCCTCGCTGCTCGCAGTCCCGGTCGCGGGACAGAATCCGCAGATCGTGGTTGCATGGGGAAGCAATTGCGACCATGTGAATTTTCCCTATAACGGCTGGGTTATGGCTTACCAGCTGAACACTGCTCAGACTGCGTTGGCGCAAACCGCCGTCTGGACGAGCGTCCCTGCGAAACACAGCTATGAGGGCGGAATTTGGGGAGGAGGCGCTGGCCCGGTCGCGGATAGCAGCGGGCACATCTTCGTCGCCACAGGGAACGGAGACACCAGCGTCAAGGTGAGCACCCCTCCCAATGATGCGCCGACATCGTGCACGACCTTCCCTTGTGACTATGGCAACTCAATCGTGGAAATGCAGTTGTCAGGCAAGACCTTTTCCGTATTGGACTTCTTTACCGCCTATGACTGGGTCACGCGGAATACCGACAACTATGATGTTGGTTCCGGCGGCATTATGTTGCTGCCCGTCCAGACTGGTGGGAACCCGGCGAACCTGCTGGTGCAAGCGGGGAAAGAAGGCACAATATTTCTGGCGCAGACCTCTCCGGTGGGCACGCTGGGGGGCTTTACGGGGAACGGCGTTTCGGACTCGACCGTGCAGGCGCTGCCGCATGTGCTCTGCTACAACACCACCGTGGAGTGCGGCGTGATCGGGAGTGGGGCCTTCTGGTCCACTACGTCCGGCGGCGGAAGTTCAACCGGCTACGCTTTCTTTGCCGGCGCCAACCTCCCTCTAATGCAGTTCCAGTTCTATCCCAATGGGAGCACCTGCACTAACACCGGTGTGGTCGCTGGATTCTGCACGACGCCGACTGCTTCAACGGCCTTTACCTTCGGTTGGCCTGCGCCGACCCCCACTGTGTCGTCTCCCAGCATCTCGTCTCCGCAGGCGATTGTCTGGGTCGTGGATACGCGCCGAGCTGCGAGCAAAGGTCCCTCTGCCCTGTGGGCCTTTGATGCCACCACCCTGAGTTGTCTCTACACGACGAATCAGCAAGCCTCAAAGACCGCCTGCGACGTGGTGGCTCCTTCCACAGATGTCCCGTCTGGGATCGCCGTGAAGTTCGTTGTCCCGGGTGTGGCGAACGGAAAGGTGTATGTGGGAACAACGGGTAACACGTCCACCACGGAGGGATATTTGAATATTTACGGCATCAGCTGACGAGGTCAGCTCGCGCTCGCTAACGCACTACACAATTTTCTGACTTGCTCTTCGAGCACGACGTAGCGCTGGTACTCGCGGCCTTCCACCGCTCCCATGGATACTCGCGGGTTGCGGTGCAGCATGGGGCTCGGTAGGACGCTCCGCAATCCGACGTGAACTTCTTTGACGCCAGTGCGCTCGACGAGACTGCGCGCATTCTCTGGTCTGATGCCGCTGCCAGGCATAACGACGATTCTGTGCTCAGCCTTGCGTACTAATTGTGCAATCGTGTCCTGTCCTAGTAGAGAAGTCGGTGCGCCTCCGGAAGTGAGGACGCGATCGATGCCTGCGGTGCAAACGTCTTCGAGCGCGCGAAACAGGTCGGCCGTCATGTCAAAAGCGCGATGGAAGGTAACGGTGAGGGGACGCGCAAGATCCGCTAACTGGCGGGTGCGGGCGACGTCGACATTTCCATTCGCGTCGAGGATGCCGAATACCACGCCGTTCGCGCCCATTCGCTGGGCAACTGCGATGTCGCGCTTCATGATTTCGAATTCTTCTGGCTCGTAACAGAAGTCGCCACCGCGCGGGCGGATCATGACGTGCAGGGGCATAGAGACTGCGGTCCGGGCCATTTCGATGAGTCCGGCGCTGGGGGTTACTCCGCCTTCGATCAGGCTGCTGCACAGTTCTACGCGCGCGGCTCCGCCGCGCCCCGCGGCGATCGCGGAGGCCACAGAATCTACGCAGACCTCAACCAGTATCCCTTGATGGTTATGAGTCATACGATCTCAGAGCCAAGGCTATGGTCGAATATACAGGCGATGAGTTTGAGTGTCTGGCCGGTGGAACCAAGGCTGACAGGGCTCAGATATAATCGGAAAATTCTCCCGCCCATGCGAACCCGGCTTGGCCTCTGGATTGTTCTATGCCTTGTGGCAGTCGCGTCCGCTCTGTCGGCGAATACCCGCAATGGCTGAAAGACAGTCCTGATGTGATTTCTGCGTACGTTCCAAACCAAGACGGCATCGTCAAAGCAGGCGTCTACTGAGGCAATCTACCGTAGGGGTTGAAATCAAGCCTTAACACTCAAATCCCCTGCCACGGGGTCAAAGACCAGAGGTCAACAGGTACAACCTATTCAATTCCCAATTGCCTCTGAATTTGCTCCAGCGGCACACCCTTCGTTTCCGGCACCATCGTCTTCACCCAGATGAGTTGCAGAACCATCATGCCGGCAAAGAATGAGAAAACGTATCCGGGCGGGAAGGACTCGACCATCCGCGGAAAGAAGGTTGTGAGCAGGGCGGCGAAGATCCAGTGCGTGAAGCTGCCCAGCGTCTGTCCTTCGGCGCGGTGGCGATTCGGGAAGATCTCAGAGATAAAGACCCAAATGACGGCGCCCTGGCCGATCGCGTGGGCAGCGATGAAGGCGAAGATGCACACCGGCACGATCGAGAGATGATTGCTAAAAAAGGCCCAGGCCACGAGGCCGAGCGAGGTGATGTAGCCGAACGAACCAATATAAAGAAGAGTGCGGCGGCCCAGCCGGTCAATCAGCCAGAGGCCGACAAAGGTGAAGACGAGATTGGTGACACCGATCCCGATGGATTGCAGCAGCGCCGCCTTTGCAGCGAGGCCGGTTAGCTCAAAGATGCGGGGAGCGAAATACAGAATTGCGTTGATGCCGGAGAGTTGGTTGAAGAAGGCGATCAAGATGGCGAGCAGGATCGGTTTTTGAAGCCGTTTGGTCCAGAAACTTCCCGACGACGCCTGCTGCGTCGACGCGGCGATGATCTCATCCGCTTGAGCTGCGATTTCTGCTCTCGAAACGTCAGGCTCGATTCGCTGCAGGACTCGCAATCCGGCTTCGCGGTCGCCCTTGCGGCTCAGCAGCCAGCGCGGACTTTCGGGAAGTCCGAAGCAGAACACCGCGTAAAGTAACGACGGAAACGCGGCCACGCCCAGCATCCAGCGCCAGGCGTTTTCTCCGATGCCGGCCAGCAGGGCATTCGAAACGAATGCGATCAGGATGCCGAAAACAATATTGAACTGGAACATTCCGGCCAGTCGTCCGCGATGTTTCGGCGGCGCGATCTCCGAGATATACATGGGAGCGACCACGGTCGAGATCCCGATGCCCAGCCCGCCAATGACGCGAGCGACGATGAACATCGTTACGTTATTCGCTAGACCCGAGCCGACCGCTCCGACAAAGTAAAGAATGCCGATCCACAGCAGCGTCGCTTTGCGTCCGTAGCGGTCAGCGGGCCATCCTCCGAGGAGGGAACCCACGACCGTGCCGTACAGGGCCGACGCCATGGCAATGCCGTGCAGTCCCGGACTCAGTCCCCAAAGTGCCTGAATTGTTTTTTCGGCGCCCGAAATCACGACGGTGTCGAAGCCGAAAAGAAATCCGGCGAGCGCCGAGGTGAGCGACCAGAAGAAGATGCGACCATTCATAAGTGGGTGGAGCGGAAATCCGAAATCTGAGAACTGAGAACTGAGAACTGTTCTTACCCCTTGGTTAGCGGATAACCCTTCTCGCGCCAGTCGCGAATGCCGCCGTCCATCGAGATGACGTTGGTGTAGCCCATCTTCTGCAGATTGTCAGCCGCGAGCGCAGAGCGGAATCCGCCGCCACAATAAAGGACCATTTCCGTGTTGAGTTCCGGCACGCGAACTTCAATGTCGCGCTCAATAATGCCCTTGCCGAGATGAATCGCGCCGGGAAGGTGGTCTTTTGCGAATTCACTTTCCTCGCGCACGTCTACAAGAACGAATTTATCGCCGCGATCCATCTTGGTTTTGACCGCGTCGACGTTGGTCTCGCGCACGCGGGTCTTGGCGTCGTCCACAATCTTGAGAAAGCGCGGAGGATGTTGGTGGGCCATGAAACTCCTTTGCACAGCTGCAATGGCCGGGAGCAGTCAGGGTGCCCGCGTCATTGCCCCAACATAGTACCAAGCCATGCGCGGTTGCGGCACCCAGATTGTGCATGCAGGCTGGCGCTCGCTTCGATTAGCATGAACGCGTGCCGGCGCAGCAAACATCCCGCAAGATCGGTCTGGCGCGTGCTCTCTCGAAGCTCGGATACTGCTCGCGCTCGCAGGCGGCGGAGCTGATTCGAGCTGGCCGGGTGCAGTTGAACGGGAGCGTGCGACGTGATCCCGAGATGCCGACCCGCTTGGGACAAGACCGCATTACGGTGGAGGGGCGGGCAGTCGATCCGCAGACGAAGATCTATCTCATGATGAACAAGCCGCGGGGCGTGGTGACCACGGCCTCCGATGAAAAAGGCCGCGAGACGGTGTATACCATGCTGGAGAGGGCCGGGGAATCGCAGCCTTGGGTTGCTCCCGTGGGGCGGCTGGATAAGGCGAGCGAGGGACTGCTGCTGTTGACCAATGACTCGGAATGGGGCGCCCGAATTGCCGCGCCTCAATCCCATCTGGAAAAGATCTACCACGTACAGATCGCCATCGTGGCAAACGGCAGCCTTATCGAATCGCTGGTGAGCGGCGTGAAATCCGAGGGTGAGTTGCTGAGAGCCCGGAAGGCCGCGGTGCTGCGCTCGGGAGAGAAGAACTGTTGGCTTGAGATCACGCTCGACGAAGGGAAGAACCGGCAGATACGGCGCATGCTGGATGGGCTTGGAGTCGAAGTGCTCAGGCTGGTGCGAGTGGCCATCGGTCCGCTGCGGTTGGGGGACCTGGCGAAGGGTGCGTTTCGAGCTCTGACGAAAGACGAGAAGCGTGCGCTGGATCGCGCACTCCGGGCAAGGATTTCATGACCGACCTGACGTTCCTTCCCGCTGTCATCATGGCCCAGCAAATCCGCGAGAAGAAGATTTCTCCGGTCGAACTCGCCGATGCGCATCTTGCGAAGATCGAACGGTTGAATCCGGAACTGAACGCGTTCGTGCACGTGGACGCGGAGCGGGTTCGCCGCGAGGCCCGCGCGGCCGAAGACGAGGTAATGAAAGGCCATGCTCTCGGACCGCTGCACGGCATTCCGATCAGCGTCAAGAGTTCTCTGGATGTGGCAGGGCTCCGATGCGAATCGGCCACCCGGCTGCGCGCTGGACACATCGCAATCCAAGATGCGCCGTTGGTCGTGCGCCTGCGCGATGCGGGCGCGATCCTGCTGGGCGTGACCAACACGCCGGAACTCCTGATGGCGTGGGAGACGGACAATCTCTTATACGGCCGCACAAACAGCCCGTGGGATCTGGAACGTACTCCGGGCGGCTCCAGTGGTGGGGAAGCGGCGGCAATTGCATCGGGCATGTCGGCCGGTGGCGTGGGCAGCGACGGCGGTGGATCGATTCGAGTGCCGGCACACTTCAGCGGCATCTGCGGCCTCAAGCCTACCCCCGGGCGCATCCCGGCGACCGGGCACTTTCCCGCATCGGGCGGGCCATTTGCGCTGATCGGAGTGGTCGGTCCCATGGCGCGCACCGTGGCTGACTTGAAGGCGTTGTTCGAAGTGATGCAAGGTCCGGACGACGGCGACACTTGCGCCGCACCAGTGCCCGTACGCTGGCCGACCGAGCGCGAAACTAAGAAGCTTCGGATCGGCTATTTCGAAGATGACGGCCGCACACCGGTTACTCCAGAAACTCGCGCTGCCGTCAGGACCGCCGCAGAAGCCCTGCAGAGAGCAGGATTCGAAGTCGAGCCATTTCGTCCCGAAGGTCTCGAAGAGGCGCGCGTGTTGTGGAAGAAATTCTTCGTCACCGCTGGCGGAATGCTGATTCGCCCCATGTTCCGCGAACGCGAACACGAACTAAGTCCGATGCTGAAGCAGTTCCTGGCGTGGTCCGCGGCTGAGTCGCCGCTCACTGCTGAAACTCTGCTTGAGGCATGGATCGGCCGCGACACTTTGCGCGCCAAGTTTCTGGCGCAAATGCGGGAGTATCCCATTCTCCTGTGTCCGGCGGCCGCGATTCCCGCTTTCCGCCACGGTGAGCGCAGTTGGAAGATCGATGGCAAGACCGTCGGGTACCTCGATGCGTGGAGTTTTACCGAGTGGTTCAATCTGCTGGGGAATCCGGGGGCTGTGGTTCCCGTGAGCCATTCCGCCGAGGGGCTGCCAATCGGTGTGCAGATCGTCGGCCGACCGTGGGAAGAGGAGCAGGTGCTGGCGGTCGCAGCCGCGCTCGAGCAGGAATGTAGCGCGTGGAGAATCCCGCCGATCAGCTGAACCTCAGCCTATTCTCGATAGTATTTTTGTATTATTCCGCCTGCCGCCAGCTCTGTATAACTTTATCTGCACGGGATTTCGGTCACTGTGGGGCTGATTTGTCCGTCACGCGGTTGAACGTCTGCCCATGCGGGAAATGCCTACATCTGGGGGATTCGTCGGTCGAGCTTTGTCTTGGCTGGTGCCCTTTCTCGTCGTTTCCGCCGCATACCTCTACACATTTCCGCAGCCCAACATTCCTTATGCGGCGGTAGTGCTGCTGCACGCGCTCGGCGGCGTACTGGTTGCGATCCTGCTGATTCCGGCATTCGTTCGCTTGATGCGCACGGGAAGTCTTTCTTCTCACGCGGGATGGTTGCTGGTTGCTGCAGGAGCGGTCTTTGGACTGATCCTCATCAAGACGGGAACTCCGCGCACGGAGTGGAACAAGCTTTATCTTCACATCATAATTTCTTTCGCCGGTGTCGCGCTCCTGATTGCTGGATGGCTAGGCAGCCGAGAGTCATCCGATCCGGCACCGCCTGGATCGAGGATTGTCGCGGGTGCAGTGCGCGCTGCGATCTGTCTGGCGCTGATTGCCGGCATCGGTTACGGTGCACGATACGTCCGCGGAAGTTGGCAGACGCGCGGACGCATTCAAAATCCGACGATGCCGCCCGACAACATGAACGGGGAAGGCGACGGGCCTGACGGCGCGTTCTTCCCGAGTTCGGCGCAGGTGTACGGCAAGCAGAAAATTCCCAGCAAGTTTTTCATGGAGTCGGACTCCTGCAAGCGCTGCCACGAAGACGTCTACAACCAGTGGTTCAGCTCGGCACACCACTTTTCGTCGTTCAACAACCAGTGGTATCGCAAGTCGATTGAGTACATGCAGGACACGGTCGGCACCAAGCCGTCGAAATGGTGCGGGGGATGCCACGATCCCGCGGTGCTGTACGCGGGACTGATGGACACGCCGATCAAGCAAATCGTGCACCGGCCCGAAGCCCAGGCCGGGCTCGGCTGCATGATGTGCCACTCCATCGCCGACGTGAAGAGCACGATGGGGCAGGGCGATTTTTATCTGGAGTATCCGAAGTTGCACGAGCTGGCGGCCACGCAGAATCCGGTAGCGCGTTCGCTGCATGATTTTCTGATCCGGCTGAATCCGGAGCCTCATCGTCGCGTCTTCCTGAAGCCCTTCATGCGCAGCCAGACGGCGGAGTTCTGCTCATCGTGCCATAAGGTGCACCTCGATGTTCCGGTCAACAACTACCGCTGGTTCCGGGGTTTCAACGAGTACGACAACTGGCAGGCCAGCGGGGTGTCAGGTCAGGGAGCACGGTCGTTCTACTATCCGCCCAAGGCGCAGCAGTGCGCCGATTGCCACATGCCGGCCGAAGCTTCCAAGGACGCAGGCAACGTCAATGGGTTCGTGCATTCGCATCGCTTTCCTGGTGCGAATACCGCTGTTCCCACGGCGAACGAAGACGCGCCGCAGCTCAAGCTGACCGAAGACTTTCTGAAGAGCGGCGCGCTGACCGTCGATATCTTCGCTTTGTCACCGGCGCAGGCTCCGCTCAAGCCGGGTGCGACGACACAGTCGGAGCTTTCGACGACGTTCGCGGTAGGAGAAGAAGCTGAGAGCAAAATGACCGCCGAAACCGCTGGCGAAGTTGCTCCGGTGACTGCGCCGTTAAACCTGGTGCAACCGGCCGTGCGGCGTGGCGATACGGTGCGCGTCGACGTAGTGGTGCGCACGAAAAAAGTCGGCCACTTCTTCCCCGGTGGCACGGTCGACGCCTACGACACGTGGCTCGAATTGAAAGGCACCGACGACAAGGGGCAGACCATCTTCTGGAGCGGCATGGTCGAGGATAACGGGCATGGCCCGGTGGAAAAGGGAGCGCACTTCTACCGCTCGTTGCAGATCGACGCGCATGGCAACCCCATCAACAAGCGCAATGCTTGGGCGACGCGGGCGGTCGTATATGTGAGGCTGATCCCGCCGGGCGCGGCCGATACGGTCCACTACCGGATGCTCATCCCGCAAAATGTGGGCAACAAGATCACGCTGCACGCGCGGCTCTGTTACCGGAAGTTTTCGTGGTATGGAACGCATGAGGCATTCGCCGGAATGCCTGACCCGACGAAGCCGAACTCGGTTGCGCCGGACTACGATGATCGGCCGACCGTGTTCACGGCGTCTCTGAGCGGAGTTTCGGCGAAGGAAGAAAAGATTCCCGACCTGCCGATCGTTGCCATCGCCGAGAACGAAGTGACGCTTCCGGTCGTCGCGCATAACGCGCCCGCGGCTGAACCAAAGACCATCGTCCGCAAGGAAGAATGGCAGCGCTGGAACGACTACGGAATCGGATTATTCCTGCAGGGCGACCTGAAAGGCGCCGCTGCAGCTTTCCAGAAGATTACTGAGGCTGATCCGAATAATCCTGATGGCTGGGTGAACATTGGACGCTGTGCGGTGCAGGAAGGCGACATGGCCCGCGCGCGCACGGTGCTGGAGAAGGCTCTGGCCCTGTCTCCCAAACTGGCGCGGGCGAATTTCTTCTATGCCAAGGTGCTTCGCGCAGACGGGAACTACGAGGGTGCGGCGGCGCGACTGCGGATTGTGCTGGCGCAGTATCCCCGGGACCGGGTTGCGATCAATGATCTGGGACGCATTCTGTTCCTGGAGCGCGAATACGATGAGGCGGTGAGGACTCTGCAGTCGGTGCTGGCCATTGACCCCGAAGACCTGCAGGCGCACTACAACCTGATGCTGTGTTACAACGGCCTCGGCCAGGAAAAATTAGCTAAGGCGCACGAGGCGCGTTATATGCGATTCAAAGCAGACGAGTCATCGCAGGCGATCACCGGGCCGTACCGCCAGATTCATCCCGAAGATAACAACGAACGGCAGGCGGTGCATGAGCATGTTTCGGTGGCGTTGTCAGCGATCAACTCGAAACATGTAGGGACAGCCGCCCTTCGACAGGCTCAGGGCAGGCTCTCGGCTGTCCAGCCGGGCACATCCGCCGGAGCCTCCAGATAAATGCGCGTTCCTTTCGGTCAATTCACCAAGGAGACACGGAGACACCGAGAAGAACAAAGGATCCTTTTTTTTCGTTTCCTCCGTGCCTCCGTGTCTCCGTGGTTGGTGGTTTTGTCGCTCGCTCTAGTCAGTCAAGCGCAACAGGTTCACTTCCGCGACATCACCGCGCAGGCGGGAATCCACTTCACCCACAACAACGGTGCGTTCGGCAAGAAATGGCTGCCGGAGACCATGGGACCGGGCTGCGCCTTCATCGATTACGACAACGACGGCTATCCCGACATCATTCTCATCAACGGCGATGATTTCCCGGGGCACACGCACGGCGGCGCAACTACGCTGAAGCTTTACCACAACAACGGCAACGGCACATTCACAGATGTCACGCGCAAAGCCGGCCTCGCCGTTCCCATGTTCGGATTCGGAGTCGCGGTGGGCGACTACGACAACGACGGCCTTGACGATATCTTCGTCAGCGCTCTGGGCCAGAGCCATCTCTTCCACAACAACGGCAACGGTACCTTCACCGACGTCACGAAGTCCGCGGGAATGTGGGGGCCGAGCGAGTTCTCAACCAGCGCCGCCTGGGTCGATTACGACCGCGACGGCAAACTCGACCTGGTCGTCGCGAACTACGTGCAGTGGAGCGAGCAGGGTGATCTCTACTGCACGCTGGACGGAGCGCACAAGTCCTACTGCACTCCGGAATCGTACAAGGGCACGTCCGTGCGACTGTGGCACAACCTGGGGGGCGGAAGGTTTGAAGACGCTACGCAGAAGGCCGGATTGGGCGATCCGACTTCGAAGAGTCTTGGTATTGCGATTCTCGACTACAACGGCGATGGATGGCCCGACGTCGTGATCGCCAACGACACGCAGCCTAACAAGCTCTACCTCAACAAGCAGAACGGAACGTTTGAGGAGCGCGGCGTCGCGGCAGGCATCGGGTTCAGCGAAGACGGCATTGCGCGGGCAGGCATGGGCGCCGACGCCGCCGACTACGATCGCAGCGGTCACGCCAGCATCCTCATCAGCAACTTCGCCAATCAGATGGTCTCGCTTTATCACAACGAGGGCAACGGGCTGTTCGTCGATGAGGCTCCGCAGTCGGAGGTGGGCCGAGCGAGTCTGGTGACGCTGGGCTTCGCCTGTTTCTTTTTCGACTACGACAACGACGGCTGGCAGGATATTTTCGTCGCCGACGGACACATTGAAGATCAGATCGAGCGCGTGCAGAAGCGCGTGAGTTATGCCGAGCCTCCCCACCTGTTCCGCAATCTTGGCGGCCGAAAATTCACAGAAGTCACGGCGCAGATGGGGAGCGTCTTCGCCGCGCCAAAAGTAGCGCGGGCCGCGGCCTATGGCGATATCGATAACGACGGTTTCCTCGACATTTTGCTTACCACGAACGCCGGGCCGGCGTATCTGTTCCACAACGAAGGCGGGACGAACCATAGCCTGCGCATCAAACTGGTAGGCACGAAGTCGAATCGCGACGGCATCGGCGCGGTTGTCCGCGTGACTGCTGGAGCTGACAAGCAGTGGAAGATGCTGAGGTCTGGGTCGAGCTATCTGGCGCAGAGCGAACTGGTGTTGACCTTTGGCTTGGGCACGATCAGGAAGGCTGACAGCGTTGAGATCCAGTGGCCCAGCGGACAAGTCGATAAACTCTCAAACATCGATTCGGGCCAGACCATTACAGTGCAGGAAGGGAAGGGCGTGATCGCGAAGCGAGCCTACGGACCCAAGAAAACAGAAACCACAAAGGGCACGAAGGTTCACGAAGGAAAGACGGACCTTACGCGGAATCGGTTTCCTTTGTGATCCTTCGTGTCCTTTGTGGTTAAATTCCTCTGATGACTTCTCGAATCTCTGCTGCTTTCATTGTCACCCTTCTCGTTGCCTTCGGCCTGCTTTCTTCCGAGTCGAAACCGAACCCGATCGAGGCCGCGCGCCTGAACAATCTCGGCGTCGCATACATGAACCAGCAGCTTTTTGAGAAGGGGCTGAAAGAGTTTCAGCAGGCCGCGGAGGCCGATCCTAAGCTCGCGATCGCGCGTCTGAACGTGGGTGTCGCGTACCTGAACTTGCAAAAAGTGGACGAAGCCAAGGCTGCATTGGAAGATGCGCTGAAGCAGGATCCGAAGAATCCCAATGCCTGGTACAGCCTCGGGATGCTCGCCAAGAACACCGGCGAAGCGCCTGCGGCGATCGATGCATTCAAGCGCGTCATCGAGATCGATGCGAATGACGCCGACACCTGGTATTTTCTCGGCACAGCGTATGTGCAGGCCAAGCAGTTTCCTCAGGCCATTGAATCGTTCCAGCACGCGCTGCAACTCAACCCGATTCATGCTTCGGCGGAATTCGGATTGTCGCGCGCGTACCAGCAGTCCTCCGACACTGAGCACGCCCGCGAGCATTTGAAGAAATTCCAGTACCTCACGCAGAACAAAATCAGCGCACCCATGAGCCTGGCTTACGGCGAGCAGGGCCAGTACTCGCGCGCGGTGGAATCGCCGTCGGCAGTGTTGAAGGCACCGGCGCCGATCAAGGTGCGGTTTGTGGATGTCAGTGCCGAGGCAGGCCTGGCTACTACGACAACCTCGGATCCCAAGTCTCCGCTGGACATGGCTGGCACCGTTCCCAATCTGGTTGGATACGGTGCGTGCTTTCTCGACTATGACGGCGATGGCCGCCCGGACCTTTTTGTAGCGGACCGCGGTAAGGGAGGTGGTCTCGCGCTGTATCACAATCTAGGCAATGGCAAGTTCGAGGACGTCACGCGAAAAGCCGGACTCGATTCGACTCTTCACGCGACAAGCTGTACCGCTGGCGACTACGACAACGACGGCTTCGAAGATCTTGTCATTGGACTGGATGGACGGCTTTTACTTGAGCACAACGAGAAGAACGGCACATTTAAGGATGCGACCGCAAGCTCTGGCCTTCAGGCGGATGCTCTAGTTCTCGGTCTGACGTTTGTTGACTATGACCACGATGGCGACTTGGACCTTTATGTCACGCGGTTCAATTGGAATCATCAGCTCTCTTCTGACTCCGGCGTGTCGTTCTTCGCTAAGAACACGGCCGGCCATGTCATGTGGCGGAACAATGGGGATGGCACTTTCACCGATGTGACCGACTCGACGGGTCTGGAGGGGAGTGGATCCGCGGTTGGTGCAATCGGCACCGACTACAACAATGACCGCGCCGTCGATATCGTCGTAGCGTCGGCAAAGGGTCCCAAGATTTTCGAGAACCCGAGGGAAGGGATGTTCAACCTGCGGCAACCCGTCCCCGATGTGCCTCCAACGTTCGGGGTTGCGGTTCTCGACTTCGATCACGACGGCTGGATGGACTTTGCCTTCACCCATGCGGGATCGCCGGCCCTCACCTTGTGGCGCAACAACCGCGGGAAGTTCGATCCCGTCTCGCTCCCCATCACTAACTGGGTGCATGCTTGGGGCGTGGCCGCATTCGACTACGACAATGACGGCTGGGTCGATCTCGTCGCGGTCGGAGAGACAAAAGAAGGCAAGGGCGAAATCAAGCTCTTCCGCAACCTTGGCCCGGACGGATTCAAGGACGTCACTGCCGACGTGGGCCTCGACAAAATTCAGCTCAAAGATCCGCGCGCCATCATCACCGGTGACTACGATGGCGACGGCGCCACCGACCTGCTCATCACGCAGAATCACGGGCCTACGGTGCTGTTGCGCAATGAAGGCGGCAATCAGAATCACTGGCTGCGGCTCTCGCTTAAGGGACTGGCCGACAACAAGTCAGCCATCGGCACCAAGGTTGAAGTTTTCTCGGGTGGCAACCGGCAGAAGTTTGAGATTGCTGGGTCGAACGGCTACCTGGGACAGAATTCCACCGACATCGTGGTCGGTCTGGGCGATTCCAAGGAAGCCGACATCGTGCGCATGCTGTGGCCCACGGGCGTCCTAGAGGACGAAATCCAGGTTGCGGGCGACAAGCAGCAGAACTTCCTCGAGATCGACCGCCGCGGCAGTTCGTGTCCAACGCTGTTCGTGTGGAACGGAGACCGTTACGAGTTTGTTGCCGATATGCTGGGGGCGGGCGTGGTCGGGCACTGGGTGGGCCCCAACCAGCGCGACGTGCCTCGGCCGGTTGAGTTCATCAAGATTGACCGCAGTATGATTCGGGAGAAGAAAAATTCCCAGCCAAAGGGAGCTTGTCATCCTGAGCGAAGCGATGGATCTATGTACTCTTCCGCTGGTTGCACGGATCCTTCGCCGCTAAACGCTGCGGCTCAGGATGACAAGAGGATGGGGAGCCCGACGAAGACTCTCAGCTTCCGTTTCATGGAGCCTCTGGAAGAAGCCGTATACCTCGATCAGGTGCGGCTGATGGCGATCGATCATCCGGCGAACGTCGACGTATATCCCAACGAGTATTTCGCGTCGAACCCGCCGTATCCGCCGTTCAAGGTGGTGGTGAGCCGCGACTCGCGGCCGCCCGCGGGGGCGTGGGATGAGCACGGGCACGACGTTCTGCCGAATTTGCTGGCGCATCGTTATTTTGGCGATTTTGCGCTGACGCAGTTTCAGGGATTCGCCAAGCCGCACAGCCTCACGCTCGATCTGGGTGAGGCATACCGAGGTGGGCCGCTGTGGCTGCTGCTGCATGGCGAGGTCGAGTACTTCTCGGCGAACAGTATGTATGCGGCGTCGCAGGCCGGAGTGGAAGCGATCGCGCCCTATGTGGAGGCCCTCGACGACAACGGGCAGTGGAAGCGTGTGATCGACGACATGGGATTTCCAGCGGGCGGTCCGCGGACGATGACTGCGGATCTCACCGGCAAACTGCCTCCGGGGACGCGGAAGATTCGCATCACGACGAACCTGCAAGTTTATTGGGACAGCATTCTGATCGACCGCACTGAGCAGGTAGCGCCGCCGTCCCGGCGGCTGTCCGGTGGGCGTCTCGCCCGCCGCGACGGGGAGCAGATGGAAATCGAAGAGTTTCGCGAAAATGCGGGCAGCGTGGGCGGGACGCCCACGCGACAGCCGGCGAGTCGCCGGCGCTACGACTATCAGGTTACGGATGTTCCGCTGGTGCATGCTGACCTCGAATTTCACGGCTATCCGTTGAAGATCGAGGGCAAGCCCGCCGGCAACGTGCAGTACGTCTACGAGAAAGTCAGTGCGACCGGCCCGTATACGCGTCCAGCCGGAACCTACACTCGCTATGGCGATGTGCTGCCCCTGCTGACCGCGACCGACGACCAACTGGCCGTGTTTGGCTCGGGCGATGAGGTGCGGCTCGACTTCGATCCGTCGGATCTGCCCGCGCTTCCCAAGGGATGGGTGCGCGACTATTTTTTCGCGGCCAACGGCTATGAGAAAGACATGGACTTCTACGCCGCGGAAGGGAATTACGTGGCCCCGCTGCCGTTCCTAAGCATGGGAGAGTACCCGTACACGCCGAAGAAGTCGTTCCCACTCGACGACGCGCACCTGAAGTATCTGCTCGAATACAACACGCGAAGCATGTCGGGCAACGAGCAGCGGGGATACTGGTTCGACTACGGCGAGCGTAGATAAGGTGGATACGGAAACGTTTTAATATTGACAATTTCGCCCCTGCCATAATCCAATAGCCGGACCCATGGAAAATACTTCCGCGTCTTCCTCTGCGCCCCGGCTTCGCCGCACGCTCACGCTTTGGGATCTGATTTTCTACGGCATCGTCCTCATCCAGCCCATCGCACCCGTTCCGCTTTATGGCATCGCCCAGAAGCTTTCAGACGGTCATTTCGTAACCATCATTCTGATCGTGCTTGTCGGAATGCTCATTACAGCAGTCAGCTATGGGCGCATGGGCGCACTCTATCCAACGGCAGGATCGGCGTACACCTACGTCGGCAAGGGACTGAACCCGCATCTCGGATTTCTCGCAGGATGGGCGATGATTTTGGATTATCTATTGCAGCCGCTCATCAATACAGTTTGGATTTCGACGGCGTTGCATGAGCGCTATGTGCACCAGGTGCCGTTTGTGGTGTGGGCTTTGCTGATCGCAGGCATCATGACGGTCTTGAACCTGATTGGGGTCAAGGCTTCTGCAAACGCAAACAAAGTGCTCCTTGGGATCATGTCGATCGTTGTGGTCGCTTTCGTTGTGCTGGCTCTGAAGTACTTGTATGGCGGGCAGGGATGGGCTGGACTGTTTTCCCTCCAGCCGTTGTACGATCCAAACACTTTCGATTTGCACAAGATCCTGAAGGCGAGTTCCTTCGCAGCTTTGACCTACATTGGCTTCGATGGCGTGACCACCCTCGCCGAAGATGTGGAGAATCCCAAACGCAATGTGCTGCTGGCTGTGGTGCTGACCTGTATCTTTGCCGGCGTTTGCAGCGGAATCGAAGCCTACCTCGGCGCTCGCATCTGGCCCGATTGGCATTCCTTTCCCAACTTTGAAACGGCCTTCATGGATATCTGCAGTCGCGTCGGCGGGAAGCTCTTGTTCAACGCCATGGGCGCGATCTTGATTGTCGCGGCCTTTGGCAGCGGGTTGACCGGTACTCTCGGTGCCGCTCGCCTGCTGTTTGGAATGGGACGGGACAACGTCCTTCCCAAGAAGTTTTTTGGAAAACTCAAGCCCGGTACCAGCACTCCGACCAACAACATTCTGCTCATTGGCGGTCTCGCGTTTGTGGGCGCCGTCCTCCTGTATCACATCGGCAATGCCTACGAGCACGCGGCCGAACTGCTCAATTTCGGCGCGTTCCTGGCCTTCATGGGCGTGAACTTGGCATGTTTCTGGCAGTTCTCGGTTAGGGTGCGGGCTGGATATCGACGCCGACTTATTGCCGACGCTGTACTACCGCTCATCGGCTTCGTGGTGTGCAGCTATTTTTGGTGGAATCTCAATGCTCTGGCCAAGACCGTAGGCGGCATCTGGTTCGCAGTCGGAATCCTCTATGTGGGCTACAAGACGAACTGGTTCCGTTCGGCGCCCGTCATGATCGACTTCAGCGATTCCTAGGCGTTCGTTTCAGCGGGTACGGGAATTTTCGAAATAGCGCCGCGGCGTGGTTCCGAGCGCTTTGCGGAACATGGCGATGAACGCGCTTGGCGTGCTGTATCCGGCTTCGAGAGCCGCGTGGCTGATTTTTTCTCCCGCCGCCAGAAGTTCGAGTGAGCGCAGGAGGCGAAGCTGCTGGCGCCATTTTCCAAGCGATAGCTTCGTTTCCTGCCGGAATCGCCGTTCGATGGTCCTCTTGCTCGCTCCTGCCTGTTCGCATGCCCATTCCAGCGAGTGAGAATCGTCTAAGTTTCTGTGTAGAACTGCCGCCACACGCGCTGCCCGGGCATCGGAGGGAGCCGGGAGCTGGAGAGGAACGGCTTGCACAGTCTCCAACTGATCAAGAACAACGTCGATCAGGTGAGCATGGATTTTTGATCTCCGGGTCAACTTCTCGTGGGTGCACAGTTGAAGGATCAGATGTTGCAGTAGTGGAGGGACATTGACCACGCAGCAGGCCCGAGGAAGACGCCGCGCCATTCGAGCGCGCAAGTAAATCGTCCGCATCGAGACTGCACCGGACATCAGGATGCTGTGGGGAGTTCTGGCAGGTATCCAGACGGCGCGCTGGGCCGGAACGACCCATGTCCCTGCCCGGGTTCGCACCGTCATAACTCCCTGGCACGCGTACACCAGTTGGTCCTCCGGGTGCATATGCTCGGGGATGACTTGGCCGTGACCGAGTTCGAAAGCCAGTGCTGTGACGGGCGAAGGCAGCTTCGGACAGAGGTGAACGGCTTGTCGTGATTTCGACATTTATTGTCACAATATCGTAGTGAAGGAAGCCGCGCAATGGCGTAGGCTTTCTCTCGCGTTTGAAATCGTCGGGGAGGAAGGCGCCATGCTGGGATCGACGAACATCGTAGCTTTTATTCCGATTAGGGATTCGGAGAAAGCGCGGGCGTTTTATGAAGGCGTGCTGGGGTTGCGCTTTGTTAAGGACGACGGCTTCGCGATGGTGCTGGATGCGAATGGGATTATGATCCGGGCCGCAAAGGTGAAGGATTTCACTCCAGCGCAGTTCACTGTTCTTGGATGGCAGGTGTCAGACATCGAGAACATAGTGCGTGCGCTGGGGAAAAAGGGCGTGCACTTCGAAATCTTCGGATTCTTCAAGCAAGACGAGCTCGGAATCTGGACCGCGCCGACCGGGGATAAAGTGGCGTGGTTTAAGGATCCGGACGGGAATGTGCTGTCAGTTTCTCAGCACGTGTGAGCGTGGAAAGCGTCGGTTTCCAACCGTGGACGGCCCGTCGAAGTGGGCGAAGGTTGTCCCGTAGGAGTCTGTGTCGTAGCTCAGT
>PLBY01000126.1 GCA_003134655.1 Acidobacteriaceae bacterium | reverse complement strand
TATATTGCGTGTAATCGGGATTTTTCGCCACCTATCCCTTTGAGACACCGTAAATTCACACCTTTCGTTGACTTGCGATGTTTCACAGACATAGCTCGAGAAGGGTGGGGCGCGCGCGAAAGGGAGAGAATCAAAGCGGACAGGAGTGTCCGCCCCACGCAATCAAAGGCCCCCGCCCTGTCGCTCCAAAGAACGGAGAGGCAAGGACGGGGACCCCCTCCAGAATAATGTCTGGTCAAGGCCGGGCCAGCCCCAATCGCCAAAAGGTGGTCCGACTTCTTGTGGCGCAGGGATTAGGGTGCCCACCCTTGCAAACGCGCAAGGGTGGGGCACCGGCACAACGGTCGCTCAGAACTTGCAGAGAGCGATCCCGTCGCCGCCGACGACAGTGCCAATGATTTCCTGAATCCCATCCGGCGGGATCTCGATCACCGGACCGTCTTTGGTGGCTACCATTAAGTCCGGTCCGAAGAAGGCAATGCTCATGTTGTGCCAACCTGTAGTCGCAAACAGGCCCAATGAAGTTCCATCTGGCCCAAACTGCTGGATGGTTCCATCGGTATTGCTTACAAAGACATTTCCTTCCTTGCTGATTGCTAATCCGACCGGCCCGGCTAGATTGGTTATGAAATCGATTCCCGCTTGGTCCACTCTAAAGGGAGGGGGAACGCGAATCACCCTGCGGTTTGCTTCGTCCACTGCCAGGAGATTTCCCTTATAGAGTCCAGTCGTCAGAAACGCAGTCGCTCCTCCCCCATTGGAAGTTCCATTGGGTGCAAAAGGAAGAACAGATTGAATCGGTTTCGGTTTGGTTGTGGAGGTTTGCCACACGCCGGTGTTTGACAGTCCCTGGGCAAGCGTGGTGCTAAAGAATAGCGCAGGGCCTGAAAAGCTCAAGCCTTCAGGTCCGCCGCTTGTCCTAAGTGCTGGGGCCTTACTGAAGTCCACGAGCGTCTCCTGGTTCAGGCCTAGCTGGTCGAGGCTCACGATTCGCATGGGACCCCCGAAGACTCCACTCTGGGCAACGTAAAGGCGCTGGGAACTGCAGGCCAGTCCCTCGGCCGAAGTAAGACCGCTGGCGATGATGGTTGCGGCGGAGTTCCAAGTGTAGGGCAACGGAATCTTGGTCACGGTTCCAGCGGAGTAACTACTCACCATGACACTGCAGGAACATGCACTTGCGACGACGGTTTCCTGAGCGGAAATTGTAACCGCACCGTTTCTGGCCAGTGCCCTTCCATTCAGGGTACCGCCATCCAGCGTGATACTGGTGAGGGCGATGATGTTTCCGTTGAAAGTATTGTTCGTTTGAATGGTCGCCGACGAGCCAATTTGCCAAAATACATTGCAATTAACCGCACTGTTAATGAGCGCAACCGTGGCATTGGTTGCGGTGGTGAGGGTGCTGCCAATCTGAAACACCCATTGGGCGTTGGCGTTGCCCTGACCATCGAGGGTTAGAGTGCCCGTTAACGTTGCCGAAGACGAAAAGCAGTAAACACCGGGAACAAGCGTCAAGCCCCCAAGGTCCGTGCCGGTCAAGTCTGTGCTACAAACTGCTCCGGCTGCTTGGTTGTACGCCACGGTGAGGTCCGTTTGAGCCTGGGCGGTCGCGGCGTTGGAAGAGGTATACAAAATGCCCTTCACCTGCGACGCAGTGAGTCCAGTTACGGTTGGTGTAGGAGAACTGCCTACATCCCCAGTAATGCTGGTTGCAGCCGACGCGTTGGTAATCCCCGAGCCGGCAAGCAACCCAAAGTTTGCTGCTGTTCCAAGATCGATTGTCACATTCGCGCCAGTGGATTTGGCGAAAGTACTCGATGCGAGCAGCACAACCAGGGCCAGGATGGTACGCGCTGTCATCTTCATTATCTTCACTCCTTAGGCGAACATCTATTCGTCGCCGCCGAAGCAGCCTAGTACGGAACGGTGTGCCAGGGCTGTTCACAATTGCTCATCACTCCGAATTATCTCGTTAGCAGGTTGCGGAAACACTCGGTTTGTAAGCCAGGAGTCTTCAGCGACTATTATGCGTGTCCGGGTCTAAACACATGTAAACGCATGCGAAGGACTCCGAAGAGTGGTTCGCCCTGTTACCTTTAGTGATGTTCCCGAGTCGGCTTCTCGGAAGTAGATGTTGAAAACAGGTCGTTACACTCAAAATCCCTGCTCCGGGCATTTTGAGCGTAATGGAGATTTTTGCGACAGTTGGCAATTCACTCCGTCGTAGTCGCGGACTATTTCATCAGAGTCATCGAGGGTCCTGGCTAGTGGCGCACTCAAGGGAATCGGTGTTGCCACCTCTTCTCTTTTTTGGAAGCCTGTCCTGCATGATGCGTGTGGGATTTCAAATTGATCTTTTCGGTCACCTAGAGATGCGTGTTTTTATGCAATTAAGTTGCAAATGATCGACGTTCTTGAGGGGGTTGATTCTTGACTTCTTGCAAGTCTTTCGGGTACTAAGCTTCTGAAGCGAGAACAGCTTATCAGCGCTGCCTTGGCGGGGAGCGCACTGGTGGCCAAAGTGCTGTCACTTTTATTGGTAGAGGAATTAGAAGGGTAGGAAAAGCTATGAAATCGCGCGGCCTTCGTCTGTTCGCTCTCTCGTTTTTGCCGCTCCCGTTGTTTGTTCTCGGTGCTTTTGCCAAGTCGGACAACTCGGTCAATCTGGGAACCGCCGGCAGCTATGCAGTGCTCGCTGGCTCCACCGTCACCAATACCGGCTCCAGCGTTCTCCATGGCAACTTGGGCGTCTGGCCCGGTACGGCGGTGACCGGGTTTCCCCCCGGGATCGTCGTGGGGGGAATCATCCACGCAGGAGACGCGGCCGCAGCCCAGGCTCAGCATGATCTGACCACAGCGTACAACGCGGCGATGGGCATGTCGCCCACGGCCACCCTTACTGGCCAGAACCTGGGAGGGCTGGTCCTCACTCCAGGCGTATATTTCTTTGCGAGTTCGGCTCAGCTCACGGGGACACTCACGCTCAACGACCTGGGTAACCCGAATGCTGTGTTCGTTTTTCAGATCGGTAGCACGCTCACCACCGCGAGCGGGTCGTCGGTGATTTTCAGCAATAGTCTGACTGACAAGAACGTGTATTGGCAGGTGGGCAGTTCCGCAACTCTGGGTACAAGCACGTCGTTTCAGGGGAATATTCTCGCGCTCACCAGCATCACCCTGAACAGCGGAGCAAGCATCGGGTGCGGAAGCGCCTTGGCGAGAAATGGTGCAGTGACCTTGGATAATAACGTCATCGGAGGCGGTTGCAGCAGCACTACGACTGTTCCCGAACCCGGAACTATGGGCTTGCTGGGGACGGGGCTGGCAATTCTCGTCGGGAGTGCGCGCCGGAGACTGCGCATCTAGCATATTCGGTTCGTGCGAGCTTAGTCAGTTTCTGCTTCATTTTCCTGAGGGGCAACCATACAGGCCCGTTTGAGTAGCGGCCCAACTGGCGAAACCAGGCCACAACGCTCATTGACCGGGCTTTTGTGTGCGTCAGTGTTTCCTGCGGCGCAGTCGTCGGTTGATTACGTCTGCAGAGAAGGATTCAGGAACATAGTCACCGAGCCACTCACAGGCCTCATCGTGACCGGGATGATTGGTGTCCTGGAGTGTTTGTAGAAGCTCTGCAAATCCTTGCGGTCCACCACAGTCTTCGGGCGGACAACATCGCTTTTCTGCCACGCAAATCTGTTGAAACGATTCGTCTCCAATCAAGACCTTTTCAAGAAGCAGCTAGTGCTGCCAGCCGTCCCCGAAATCATACTCGTACACTAAGCTCGCCCCCACGGCCCAGATCAACCCCCCGAGCCTGGTCCCCGTCTCATTTGCAACCTTGGCCTCACCTCTAGACCTGGTATGAGAGAACCCCTGTCTCTGGAGAACAAATTGATGAAGGTGGGAATTCGTCCACCCCATCACGGTCTGCAAGGTCCGGTGCAAATTTTGGAGCGTAATATCACGAGGAACTAAAATGCGCCTCCAGACAGGCGGGCTTGTGCCTAGGAGGATCACTTTGATGACGTACACTTCCACGCGGGTTTCGGGCTGTCTCAAGCGGCCCTGTCCTCTGCCAAGAATTTGGCGAGAGAACGGATCGTCTTCAGCTTGTCCTTACTGAAACCGCGTAGCTCTTCTTCACTGACTCGGGTCTCGTACAAGAGTCTCCCAAACACTTGCGTCAGGTGCGAGTACCTATAGTCGTACTTGCGGTCGATCTCTTTACGTCGTTGGGTTAGGTATTCCTGCAAGTCCCACAGGTCCGACGGTTGCTTGATCTGGCCGGCGATCTCCTTTGCTTCCTGCATCAACTCGTGAAGCTCCCGTTTCAGAGCAGCGTCGAAGGCTTTGCGTGCGATCGTTTTCTCTGACCTCGACCACGTCATATCGCTCGCGCTGGCATACCCGTAATGGATGGGAGATTGGGATGGGCTGCTCATAGGCTGATCCTCCGTCCCGACATTCTATCTCTGAGCCACACATGGTTTCTACGGAGGTGAATCCTTTCGGCGCTTCGGCTTCGCAGTCAGCTTCCTGAGGTTGGACGTCGCTTCCAAGGTTAAAAAGGTCGTTTACCGGATGTCCGAGATTCTGTTTGCAACCGAGATAGCGTTCCGTTGTCTGGACGGATGCATGCCCGAATAAGAATTGAATCTGCTCCAGTT
>PLBY01000100.1 GCA_003134655.1 Acidobacteriaceae bacterium | reverse complement strand
AGCGCCTTTTCACGGCGCACTGTAATGGGGATGTTGCAACAGTTGAGACAATTGCCGACCCTGGCGGCTCCGATAACTTCAGGGTTGCCGACCATCCCGCTAAACCCTCTCTTTGTGACTTCCCACTCGGTCAGAGGCAGCCACCCACACCTCCGAACCTCCTGGAAAGCCACGGGTTAGGGGCTATCGTTACGGCTAGATGACACGATTTCGTTCCCCACTCTGAGTGGGAAAGGTCGCACCTTCGCATATTCGGCTTTGGTTTGGTACCGGATCGGGCTCGGAAGTCTGGAGAATCCTAGGGCCACTGGACATCGAGCGCGTAGATTTCCGCGGTGCTGATATCGCGGGCAAACAAAGGAGAGTCGTCGGGCGCAAGTCCAAACCAGTCCACGAACGTTCCCGTGGTCAGGCGTCCGACATTCTTGATATCTACGATGTTTTCGAGCTTGCGATCGCTCAGGCGAAGGCGGACGATGCGCTCCGCATTGCGCGTGTCCTGAAAGTAGATGTACTCTCCATCGTGGGACCAAAGCAAGTAGCCAATCTCTGAGCCGAACGCTTCCGTCCACTTCTGAGTGACAAAGTCAAAAAGCATCAACTTCAACGCTGTGTCTGACGTGATGGCCGCAATGTACCTTCCATCTGGCGACCATCGAGGGGAAAAGAGTCCACTTGAGCCGGGCAGTGTGGAAATGCGTTTGGACTTGAGGTCAATGATAGAAATCGGCATGTTCGCCACTCCAAGACTGCCGAAGACCAATGACTTTCCGTCGGGTGACCAATTCGCATCTGTCTGACCCTGCTCACTCGGGAGTACTGGCTGCGGAGTGCCGCCTTCGCTCGAGATCAGGTAGATGTTCCAGGTCTCACCGGGCCGAATTGCATTGAAGACGATTTGTTTGCCGTCAGGCGACCACCGCGGCAAGAGAACCCGCACGGGCGGAAAGGTGAGCTGACGGCGCTCACTTCCATCCACTTTGCTCCGCCATAGCATGTTATCGGGGAAGGAAGTGTAGGTAACCCATTGCTCATCCCGTGAGAATGCCAGGCCTTCGGCGGAGATCCCGGAGAGATAGGGCACGAACTCGCCGCTCCGCGAGTCGTAGCGGGTTACTTCAGCTCGACTGGTACCACCGACGGCGAAGATCTGCTTGCCATCCTTGCTCAGCAACGGACACGAAAAGTTCAGAGGTCCTGCGGTTAACTGTATTGGCTTCTCATCTCGTTTCCGCCAGCGGAAATGTCTCTCTTCCGGCAAAGCCCAGAGATCCAGTCTGGAGTCGGTCCTGTTTCGAAAAATGAAAAACCTCCGGTCCGAATTCCATTCGCCACAACTTCCGGTAAGGATTTTATGGAGTCCCGTCCCATCCGCAGCGGCCTCCATGATTTCCATAGAATCGTTCAGGTAGTCATACTGGGTGAATCGGACTACCCGAGCGTCCAGCGAAAATCGGAAGCCAAAAGGCGTGCTGTCGGCTGTAAGAAGTTTTCGAGGGGATGAGCCATCCCGGTTCACCGAGTAAACGTCGTTCCCGTTCCCATAGATGATGCTCGTTCCGTTCGGGCCGAAGGCCGCTTCCGTTGCGGCCACCGTCCCGACGCGCCGCGGCGATCCTCCAGCTACTGGCAGGACCCAAAGCGAACAGGGTCCGGTTCCCGGATCATTCGTTAGCAACTCACTCGCTACCAGAAGTTCGGTTCCGTCTGGCGAGAGATCAAGCACGCGAGGCTGCTTGAGCGCCACCGGAAGGGGAACGGCTTCTCCACCCTTGATCGGCACCTGAAGGATGACCGAGCGCTGGCCGGGCAACGTCTCGTTGAAATAGATTCGCGTACCGTCGCTAGCCATCGCGTCGTCTTTGGCTTGGCCATCATTCGTCAGCGCTGTGAAGCGCAGGACTCTTGGCACGCTCGGAGCCCGGATGACTGTCTTCCATAGCGCCAGAGCGGCAACCGTGAAGATCACCACGCCGAGTATCACCGGTCTGTAATACTTGGGTCTTCCTTTGGTACCCACGGTGGCGGGCGGAACCTCTGTGACTTGGGCGGTGGAGGGAACTGCATCTTTTACCGGCACGATGAGCCGGTAACCGCGACGGGGAAGAGTCTCCACAAAGCGCGGATTATCTGAATCGTCGCCCAGCGCCAGGCGGAGCTTCTTGACTGCACTGTTTAGGCTGTGTTCAAAATCCACAAAAGTGTCGGCCGGCCACAGCCTTTGCTGCAATTGTTCCCGAGAGACCACCTCTCCTGGATGTTCCAGTAACAGGACCAGGATCTGGAAGGGTTGGTCTTGCAGCTTGACTCTGAGACCCGACTTGCGCAACTCACCGGCTTGTAGATCAACTTCGAAGACCCCGAACTGAATCACCCTTGTGTTCGGCGTTGATTCCGGCACAACTCTACCTCACAAGCGGACAATTGAGCTCGTTGCACGCAGCAAAATCAGGTCACCCATCCACCGAACATCTTTAGTTATCAGCAAGATAGAGGGTCAGGAGCCGATCTCCTACAGACCACCCCCAGTGCATTGCCATAGTATCGCGTGCCGGGCGATTGTGCGTTAACAAATCGCCGAATGGGCCGGCCAATGTCCCAAGTCAGAGAATGCAGGAGGATGGCAATGACACACGTACGAACGATCGCAACGCTCTTGATGATGTGGGGCTTCGTGGTTGGATCAGCGCACGGCCAGAAGGGCGCCCCTGGAGTAAAGGTGACTGTGCCATTTCCATTTGTGATTCAACGAACGACTTTGTCCTCCGGCGACTACTTTTTCTTTTCATCACGCGACAAGGTTTGGGTCCAGGAAGCGAGCGGCCGCAACGTTGCCGTCTTGTTGACCGGCGCACAGGACCGAAGAATACCCGAACGGGACGGCAGAGTGATCTTCGATTGCTACTCTGGCGAGTGCTTCCTCTCTCAGGTGTGGATCGCTGGCCAGGAGGTGGGCCGCACGTTGCCGAAGTCAAAGCGCCAAATCGAACTGGCGAGCAAGGATCCTGGGCAGCAGTTCGCTCTGTTGGGTAATAAGCCGCAGAGATGAGTCGCTACAGCACAGTAACCGGGGCGAAACCACATCCGCCCCGGTTCCCGAATTGATTTGAACGGGAACAGCCGACAATCACGATTATGTACCTCCCGCGATTGGGGGTGGAGCACGGGCAAACAGAAATAATGCTTCACCTGTCGCAGCTTGGCTCGCATGCGCTTGCGGATGGTCGTGCGCCGCACTGCGAATCGCCCCAATCCATTCTTCCCGCTGATGTGCGTGAAGCCTAGAAAGTCGAACGTTTCCGGCTTGCCTTCTCCTCTACGTTTCCGGTTCTGTTCGGCAAATCTGCCGAACTCGATCCGGCGCGTTTCATCCGGGTGGAGTTCCATTCCAAACTTTCCCAATCGTTCCTGTAAGTTTTCCAGGAAGCGATCTGCGTCAGTCTGATATTGGAATCCCACGATAGTGTCGTCCGCAAATCGGATGACCACCACCTCGCCTTGCGCCCACTTCTTGCGCCAGGCGTTCACCCAGAGATCGAAAGCGTAGTGCAGGTAGATGTTCGCCAGAAGCGGTGAAATCACCGAGCCTTGCGGACTCCCTGTCTTCGCTTCCGACCACTTGCCGTCCTCCATCACTCCGGCTTTCAACCATTTCTGGATCAGCCGCAGGATGCGGGGATCAGCCACGCGATGCTCGACGAACTTGACCAGCCAGCCTTTGTCGAGAGTATCGAAAAAGCTGCTGATGTCTGCGTCCAGCACATAGTTCACCTTCTTCTTCAGGAGCGCGTAGGACAACGCATCCAGCGCATCATGCGGACTGCACCCCGGGCGAAATCCATACGAGAAGCCGAGAAAGTCCTCCTCGTAGATCTGGTTGAGGATGGTGCCCACGGCATGTTGGACGATCTTGTCTTCCAATGCCGCTATCCCTAATGGACGCTTCCGCCCATCGGCTTTCTCTATGTACACTCTTCGCGATGGCTTCGCTCGATAGGCTCCTCGATGAACTCGGCCGTGAAGGTCGACCACTCGATCCTCCACGCCGCGCTCATACTCCTGCCACGTGACCCCATCCACTCCGGGGGCGGCTTTCCTCTTCAACGAGTAAAAGCTTTCCCGCAGTAGGCCGACGGTCAGGTGATGGAGCAAGGCAGTGAACCTCGTCTCCTTATTACTGTCCCGTACTGCTTTCCGCACGCCTGTCAGCCCCTGGGACACGCATCCTTCCCCGCTCTGTGTCGGGCACGTGTTAGGTTGACCGGCGTTCTCCTTGATCAGCGGCCTTCCCTCCTCATTCTCCTCCAACGATGTTCCGTCTTTGTTCGAATGATTCATCGGTACTACGCCGCCGTGTGACTCCTCGCAGACGTGCATGCGGGCCGTATGGCCTGAGCCTTCTCCCGCCGACCTGCTGCCTGGTTGGACCGCAGGTGTCTCCGAGGTCTCCCGGTTCTCGTGCATGAAGTTTCTAGGCGTGCCTGGGGTCTTCGACTACGCCGGTCTGAACACGGGCTCGCGCTATCGCCCCTGTTCATGTTGCCTTCCGCGCATATTAACCGCGTCAGCGTCCGGGTTGTATGTTTTCGCAGCTCAATCGCCCACCCCGCCTATACCCCTGTCTACGCTTCACTGCGTCCCTCGCGGTAGCAGCGCAAGACTCGGGGCCGAGTAGATCGCTAGTCCTTTCTCGTAAGAATTTTGCATTCTCTGCTTCATGCCGGTTTATCCCGGCGCACTAATATCGCCATAGCACTCAGAATGCCCGGGAGCAGGGATTTTGAGTGTAACGGCCTGGTTACATCAAGTATCCGCTACAAGCCTCGCGAAGACTCAGCACAAGTCTCAGACCGTTCGGCTAACGCTTTAGGGTCGGATAATGCAAGCTAGGAGCTCTGCTCTTTAGACTTCCGGACTAACGAGCAAAGGGCGGGTGTCCTTTTTTCGGCAGCGAAGTGGAAACCGCAGACTGTGTGCCGTATTAACAGGTCCCGGTCCCGCAGGTCGGTGGGCGTAATGGGAAACGTGCGGCAGACGAGTGGCCGGGATTCATAGACGGTGCACAGGCGTGAGTCCGTATCCCAGTACGGGCAACGAAACAGTAGGTTGCAGCTTGCGCCGCAGTTGTTACATCCGCCTTGAAGCCCATAGTGGGCACCCAAGTGCCGTGCCAGCGCGGGCACCGAGCAAATCAACAAGCGCCGGAACTTGCCGCGGATCAGGACCCGCCCCTCCCGGGCGAGCATGCCTTCCCGAGAAAAAACAGCTGCGACAAACGGCGGCGCTACGCGCCACAGTTGCCGGATGGCCTCGCTGCCGGGAAACTCTAAACGCAACAGGCGACTGAAGAACAACGGGGAGGAACCATGTGCCATGTAGATCGGCTGCCCTTTCTCGCCGGGGTAAGCAATCAGATTATACCTTGGTCAACTTGTTGGGCTGCGCTGCGCCTGTAGGCACCGCCCTAGGTGAAGCACAACAAATAGAAGCTTCCCGCGAAAACTCCCACCGCGTCGGCGAGACGTTCTGAGCTGGACCTTCGCTCTAGCGCTTCTTCCTCCTGCCTCACAATCGAGTCTATGTGCGACTGGGCCTGCATGGGATGTTCGCTCATGAACTAAACCTCTTGGTGATAGGATACGCCGCTTCTCAACTCGGTCCTGACCCCATCCAAACTTCGTCTTTCACTCCGTGCAGCCATAGTAGGGCATGCAACGACCTTGGCGGACAGCGTCCGCCGCAGTTTGGGCATATCGTTTCAGCATGTTTTCATTAACTCTCTTAAAGTTGTTCGCCCGGGGTATATTCACACATCACAGGAGCAGCTAGAGATGATCACTAGTGAACAGACTCGGCTTGAACTCAGCCGTAGTCTAAAAGGGTCAGATTTTAACGGAGAATTAAACATGTCAAATCCGAATCCAGTGAATCCGACCAAACCACCGTATCCCACAAACCCGAACCCTTCCCCTCCTGCAAACGAAACGTCCGTGCAGAGAGCGGAACGGGAAAAACGAGAGCAAGACCAGCGCAACCGTTAAGGCGCTTAGAGGGGGGGCGAGTGGCCCTCCCATTTTCCTAGGGTTCCAAGTCTGCCAATTACTTCGTCCAAACAATATCCACCCGTTTGTCCTTCAACCTGAATAGAACGTTGCTGGACGAGGGCTGTTTCACAGACGGGACTGAATCGTTGCTGGTCGTGTACGCCGTGGAACCGGGTTGGACTATGTGGAACGCTGTGGGACAACGTCCCTTCAGCGTTCGTTAGGACGTTCGCCATACGCGGAGGGCATCGAACTGCGGTCGGTCGTCCGGCGTCCCAACACCGTCCCGACCACCTCCATTCGACCTCTAGACTCTGGCCGAGACCGAGTAGGGCATCGTTCGATTTCGTCTCAGAGCGTCGGTGGTCTGGCAGTTTTCCACAGCGTGAGACGATGTTCTACACGTTGTTGCAGACTGTGCAGCCTGTGGGTGCCGGGGACGGAGAGGCGCAATTCTCAATTGAGTGTAATCGCCTGTTTTCGCCAGCTACGTTCCGACTGCTATAGAATTTCCGATCAGTGACAGCCAACACCCAAGCTTTTCAGGCGAATGCACCCGCTTCGAGGCAGGCTCTCGCGTCGGTTACGGTCACAGCCCTTCTTGTCATCGTCATTCTGAGTGGACCTAAGGCGTGGGCGCAGGGGCCACCGTATCAGACCGACGATCCTGTACCAGTCGACCTGCATCACTATGAGTTCTACGTATTTGGCGCCGCGGACCGAACACCGGTGGAAATGGACTCTGTCGGGCCGGCCTTCGAGTTTAACTGGGGCGCATTGCCTCGCGTGCAGCTCCACGCGATACTTCCGTTCGGGGGGGTAGCGCCGCGTAATAATCCGGTGTATGCGCCCAGCGGGATTGGGCCGACTGAGTTCGGACTGACGGACATGGAGTTGGGCGCGAAGATCGCCTTCATCAAAGAGAGTAAACACGTCCCACAGATCGGCACGTTCACGATGTTCGAAATCCCCACTGGCAACGCGGACAAAGGACTAGGCGTGGGCAAGGTTTGGTACAAGATACCGATCTGGCTACAAAAGAACGTGGGCAAGTGGACGTTTGACGGCGGCGCGGGCTATCAGGTGGTGCCGCAAGACGGGTTCCGCAACTTTCCATACACGGGTTGGCTGGTGAAGAAAGAACTCAGTGAGCGGCTCGAGTTGGGTGCGGAGGTCTTCGCTCATGGCCGCGAGGGGAGCGCAGCGGCGCAAACCGAGGCCTCGACCACGGTCGACGTGGGCGGCTACTACCACTTCAAGCACCATCCCGGCGAGCAGTTCCTGTTCTGCTACGGTCACTCCGTCGCCGGACAGACGGAGAACTACGCATACGTGGGCATGTACTGGACTTGGGGGAAAGATAGTGGCGGCAAGAAGGAAGGACGGCGCGAAGGATTATTCCCTGGTCAGTTGAATCGGAACGGATTTTGACGTGATTCTGAGAGGTTCTCATCAGTTCCTTCCCGCAAGCCAATCGTCTCAATTGGCGATAAATCGCGATAGGGCTCTTGACCTGGTTGTGTGTGAAATCAATGAACGGGAGAAGGGGGCACGTTGGTGATCTTGCAGATCGTCCTCCGCTCGGGCATGCTCCAGTAACATGATGCAAATCGAACAGCTTGCGAGCTTGGACTCTTGGGGCAGCACTCCCGAGTCGATTTGCGCCTGCGTGGCCAAGATCTTCCAGGTAAAAGTGACGGAAGTCGCGCTGCTGGAGCTGGGCGGAAGTATGCTGAATTTCCTGCACCCTGCCGAGTTGAAAACGGCGGGTGCGATTCCGCTTTCCAGTTCGGCCGTGGCTGCTCGCACCGCGCGGTCCAGGCAGGCGGAGCTCTTCAATAGTTTCACGCAAGTAAAACACTCCAGCATCTTTGAACTCGTCAAGCTGGGTGAAACAGGACTGGACGATCAGATCATCCAGAAGCTCATGACAGCGCCCGTTCTGGCTCCAGGTGGCACAGTGATTGGCGTGATTCAAATCTCCCGCAAGGCTCCTCGGCCAGCCGCGGCGGGACCGGACTTCATTCTCGACGATCTACGGCAACTCGAATTGGTCGCTCTCTTCGTGGGTAAACTGATGGCCAAGGGCAAAGGCATGTCCCAAGCCAGCTCAGTTTAGATTGACGCCCCAGCCCAGATACAAAGTTCTTCACCGTCGCAGCCTCGCCATCGCACTCATTGACCCGGATCTCGGCCAATTCCCAATGAGCGCTATGGCCTGTTTTCGTAAACTGTCCAGACTCCTCTCCCAGCCTGGTTTTCCCGTTGTAGCAACTTCGCGAGCGCATGCACGATCCCGTGCCCCAAACCGGCGCTTGGCTCCAGTCGGTCGTACAAGGCCACTTCAACTACTACGCGGTGCCAGGAAACCTTACGAGCCTAGGGGTGTTTCGGGATCGGGTTCTTGTGCTCTGGTGACGTGCTCTTCGACGCCGTAGCCAGAAACATCGGATCTCGTGGATGCGCACTCTCACTTTGGCTCAGCGTTGGTTACCTCCACCCCGCGTGCTCCATTCCTTTCCCGACGTTCGCTTCGCCGCCAACTATCTGCGATAAGAACCGGATGCGCTAATGAGCGCTCGTCCGGGTCTGTACGGGGGGCAACCAGTGATGGTTGTCCCTACCGTGATC
>PLBY01000032.1 GCA_003134655.1 Acidobacteriaceae bacterium | reverse complement strand
AGTCTCGTTGCAGTTAATACGACATTTTCTCATTGCAACAGGCGAACGTTCTCACGCTCCCAATTCGGAAACAAACGTTACGCGGTCCACAAACGGGCTTCGAGGAAGTTTGCCGGATTGGTAGCGCCACGATTCCAGGATCAGATGGATGGGAAAGTGAGCGGCTCCATGGGTGTTTGTCGCTATTGATCCATTTCCCTAGCGGCCAACTTCCTGTTTGCGCGTTTACCAGTACCTATCCGCGATGTCAGGAAAGAGCGTCTTGGTAAACGATATAATTCGCGCCATGGGATCAAGTGGGGACGGTTCCAACCAGCCGACGCAAGCCTCGGACCGAGCGAACGCGGAAGATGTCTTCCGACAAGGAGAAGACTACCTTCGGCGCGCCATCGACGTGACTCCGGCGCTGATTCACACCGGTCTGCCCGACGATTATCTCGATTACCTCGATCAAACGTGGTTGAAGTGCGCCGGCGTCTCAATGGGGGAACTACGAGGCTGGGCGTGGACGGTCGCCTCCAGCGCTTATCTGTTGGCTCTGATCGTTCTGTACGTGCTCGCTTCCGGATTAAAGGTGGAATTCGCCGCATGAGCCTCTACTGCGCCACAGGCGGCGTCGAAAGTGATCTGCTTCCACAGTTGCAAGATCTGTTTGCAGAGAGTCTTGCCAAGCTGGGGCAACGAAATCGCGTGCTCGTTGTACCTCCTGATCAAAGCCGCGTGCATTCCCGCTCTGGCGACCTGACGCGCTACGCGTGGGAGTATTACGGCGACCGGTTGCAAGCGGTTCTACCTGCTCTTGGCACGCATGCGGCCATGCAGCCCGATCAGATTCTACGAATGTTTGGTCCCATGCCGCAATCACTCTTTCGCATCCACAACTGGCGAACCGACGTCGAGACTCTCGGGGAGGTCCCGGCCGAGTTCATCCACGAGCAATCGGAAGGCAAGCTGAACTATTCGTGGCCGGCGCAGGTGAACCGGCTCATTTCACATGGCGGCTTCGATCTCATTCTCTCGATCGGCCAAGTCGTCCCGCACGAAGTTATAGGTATGGCGAATTACAACAAGAACATTCTGGTGGGCACCGGAGGCCGCGACTCAATAAACCGCAGCCATTACCTGGGCGCGGTTTATGGGATGGAGCGCATCATGGGCCGCGCTGAGAATCCCGTGCGCAACCTTCTCAATTACGCGGCGGATCATTTCCTGCGACATCTGCCCATTGTCTACGTGCTTACCGTCATCGGGCGCACTGCGGACGACTGCCTGGCAGTGCGCGGGCTTTTCATCGGCGACGATGCCGAGTGCTTTCACCGCGCCGCCGCGCTCAGCCTGAAAGTGAACTTCGAGATGCTGGACGCGCCCATCCGGAAGGCTGTCGTTTATCTTGATCCGCATGAATTTCACAGCACATGGTTGGGCAACAAGGCGATCTACCGTACACGCATGGCATTGGCCGACGATGCAGAGCTGGTCATCCTAGCGCCGGGCGTAAAGGAATTTGGCGAAGACCGGGCCATCGACGCGCTGATCCGCAAGTACGGCTATCGCGGAACGCCTGCCACGCTCAAAGCGGTGGACACCAACGCGGATCTCGCCAACGACCTTGGCGCGGCTGCTCACCTCATCCACGGCTCTTCTGAAGGCCGCTTCACAATCAGGTGGTGCCCCGGTCAACTGAGCAAGGAAGAGATTGAAGGCGTGGGCTTTGAGTTTGGCGATCTGAAAACCATGCTCACGCGCTATAACCCACAGACCCTTCGCTATGGCAACAACCGTGTTGGCGAAGAGGTCTTCTTTATTCCAAATCCCGGGTTAGGACTGTGGGCGTATTGCGGTTAGTTGCTGGGGCGCAACCCATGATCGTCGTCTTGATGGGTGCGAGCGCAAGGCGGATCACAAATTTACGATTGGGCTCCGGTAGGGGAGGTATCGTGGATTGGGTTGGGCAACTTCAGGCTTTGCGGCGTGATTTCTTCCGCTACGAGCTAAGTCTCGAAACCCACTGGCGCGGCGCAGGCACGCCAGAAGAGTCCGCACGCATCGGCATGGAAGGACTGAAGCAGACGCTCACGAAATCTGGGATTTCATGCTGATCGGAAGCTATCTCTTAATCGTCGTTAGTCTTTTGTCGCTGGTCGTTGGCGACAAGTGGCTAAACGACTAACGACCATCGACGAACAACAGCTCGCGACTTCGGGAACGGATGCCTACGACACGAATCTTGCTATAGGAGAACTTATGGTTACGCGACGTGAATTTCTCGACGCCCTCGCCGTAGGAGCGGCCGGCCTTGCCGTAGGAACCACGGCAAAAAGCTACGGCCAGATTCTTGGTTCGAATGACCGGCTCAACTTTGCCGTGATTGGTCTTAATGGCCGCGCCTACGCTCATCTGGCGTCGCTCAAGGCGAACCGGAGCGCTGCCCGCATCTCGCATGTCTGCGACGTGGACAGCAATATTCTCAAAAAGTTCGCCCACCGCGCTCAAGAGGAGATGGGCGAGCCTCCGGCGGCAGAGAAAGACTTTCGCAAGATACTCGAAGAGAAAAACGTTGACGCCATCACTATTGCCACACCCGACCATTGGCATGCACCGATGGCCATCGCCGGATTGCAGGCGGGGAAGCATGTCTATGTGGAGAAGCCGTGCAGCCACGATCCTGCTGAGGGCGAGATGCTGGTGCAAGCACAGCAGAAGTATCGCAAGCTGGTGCAGATCGGAACGCAGCAGCGCTCTTCACCCCACACCGTCGAAATCATCGCAAAAATTCATGAAGGAATTATCGGCAGGCCTTACTTTGCGAAAGCCTGGTACGTAAATACGAGGAAGTCAATTGGCACAGGCAAAGAAGTCCCCGTGCCGCCGCAGCTCGATTGGGACCTGTGGCAGGGCCCAGCGCCACGCCGTCCGTATAAGGACAACGTGCATCCCTATAACTGGCATTGGTTCAAGATTTATGGCACCGGCGAGACGCTCAATAATGGCACACACGAGGTCGATGTCTGCCGTTGGGCGCTTGGCGTCGACTATCCCCAGCGAGTCACGTCATCAGGTGGCAGATACCAGTTCAAAGACGACTGGCAGTTTTATGACACGCTGGTAACAAGTTTCGAGTACGAAGACAAGATGATTTCGTGGGAGGGTAAGAGCTGCCAGGGAATGAAGTTCTACGGGCGCGATCGTGGTTCGACAATTATGGGAACCACTGGGATGGTACTGGTGGATCGCGGTGGATACGAGATATATGATCTCAAAGGAAACAAGACGAGTGAGTTCAAGGCCGGAAATACCAGTTCATCGGCCGACCTGATCGGCAGCGATTCCATGACCGCCGCTCACTTCGCGAACTTCATTGCGGGAATTCGTAAGGGCGAGAAACTAAACGCTCCTATCTCTGTCGGCAATGTAGCGGTTACGATGCTGCAGCTTTCCAACGTCGCGTGGGAAGTGAACCGCGAATTGCATCTCGACACGAAAGATGGACGGATCCAGGGCGACCCGGAAGCGATGAAGATGTGGGGCCGCGAGTACGAGAAAGGCTGGGCGCCGCATGTTTAAGAAAGGCACTTTTTCTCGTCGAGATTTTGTTCGCTCAGGGGCACTGGTTGCGGCAGGGTGTGCCGCTCCGAGTGGTCTCCTCTCACTGGCACACGAGCCGCCAGCGGGCGAGGAAGCATTGCCGATTCGATTGGGCCTGGCCAGTTACACGTTTCGTAACTTCAGCCGCGCGCAGATGATCGGCTTCATGAAGCAGCTCGATGTGTTCGCGCTGAACGCGAAGGACGTCAAAGATCATCTTCCGATGGATCCACAGGCTGAGGAGGCCGCGCTGGCGGACTATGCCGCGGCGGGCATCAAGCTTCACGCTGCCGGGACCATCTATTTCGCGAAAGATGAAGACACTGACATCCGGAGCAAATTCGAATACTGCAAGCGAGCCGGTATTGGCGTGATTGTCGCGGGCGACCCCGCACCGGAAACTTTGCCGCGAATTGATAAGTTCGTAAAGGAGTTCGACATCCGCATCGCGATCCACAATCACGGCCCCGAGGATAAATTGTGGCATTCGCCACTGGATGTACTGAGGGCCGTGAAGGGTATGGATCCGCGAATCGGATGCTGCATCGATGTCGGGCATACGATTCGCGCCGGCACGGATCTCGTTCAGGCGATCCGCGAAGCAGGTCCGAGGCTATTCAACGTACACATGAAGGATCTTACGAATTTCCAGAGCAAGGAGAGTCAGGTCGCGGTGGGAGACGGCATCATGCCAGTGCGGAAGATGTTTGAAGCGCTCATCGCAACGAGGTACCAAGGCTTCGTCGATCTGGAGTATGAGATTCATCCGGACGATCCGATGCCGGGCGTGATCGCCAGCTTCGCTTATATGCGAGGCATCCTTGGCAGGCATGGGATTCGCGAAGCAACTCGCGATTGAAGCCTGATGTAAAGAACAGACGGAAAATCGACCACCCGCAGCAAAAAGCAAAAGAGAAAGCAAAAGCAAAAGATATGAGATAAGCAGTGTTTACGGGCCTTCCGAGCGGGATCGATCCCGTAAAAAACGCCGAAAACCTCCCCCAAAAAAATCTTTTGCTGCGAAAGTACGCAAATGAGAGCCAGACCGGTCGCGAGCCTTCGACCTCCAGAGGTCCAACCCCTACCCCTATCCCTCAACGAATCAAGGCTTTGACCATCTGCCCCTACTGGAGATGGAGCTCAACGGAAAGCTCTATTTACTCATTTGCTAACACATCAAATTCAAATCTATGTGCGATGGCTTCCCGGGTTTCGAGTCTTATTCCGGGAGAGAAGCGCACGGCAAGAAACGCAAGTCGCAGCCCACCCGGTGGCCAACCAAGGTCCCGGGAGGTTGACATGCGTTTCGAACCGGCGCAAGGCGCGACACGACCGTGGGAAAGAATTGTTCAAGTGCCACCCCGAGGAGTTTGAACGCGAGAGAAGGCGCATCATCATAATTCTCTCTCTGAGATCGAACGAGCGTTGGAGTTTGAAAAAGTCGGCCCGAAGATCGCCAGATACGTGCTCGGCCAAACTAGGGGGACAAACCTGTCCCCTAGCTGCGACTGTGCGAACCACGATTCGCAACGTGTTCTTTTTTGTACAGAAACACTCTTTCCTGGAGATTAGCATTTGGACTTGGATCATCCGCTCTTGATCCGAAGTGGAGGGAAAGAAAGTGGCTTCCGAGAAAGCAGAGAAGTGTGCACACCCGCTCTGTTCGTGCGTGACAACGTCGGGCAAGTACTGCAGCGCCGAGTGTGAGGCAACGGAAAAGACGCCGGAGATCGCTTGTGCGTGCCCACACACCGGATGCAAAGGCAAGACGCACTAGCCATCGTTTCATTATCAGTTGAGATTCCGTTTCGACTTCATCAAAGGAGAAACATGAAAAAGCTCAGATTGTCAGTAGCCATGCTCGCGGTGCTCGCCGTGGGAATTCTAACCGGATGCTCAGATACATCCACGAAGTCACCCGACGTTTCCGACAGTATTCGCAAATCACTGGATCAAGCAGGCTTCAAGGACGTCACCGTCGGTCAGGATCGCGACAAGGGAATCGTGACCCTCGGCGGGCAAGTGGCCAGCGACAACGACAAGTCACAAGCCGAATCCCTTGCTAAATCCGTCGCGGGCGCCCAGGTTGTCGCGAATCAGATTGCTGTGGTTCCCAGCGGCGTAGAAAAAGAAGCAAAGGCGGTGAACTCCGATCTGGACAAAGGCATTGAAAAGAATCTGGACGCTGCGCTGATCCAGAACAGGATGCACGACAACGTGAAATACGACGTGAAGAGCGGCGTAGTCACTCTGACCGGAGAGGTGAACTCGCAGGCCAAGCGCGACCATGCCGAGAAGGTAGCCACGAGCGTGCCCAACGTGAAGCAGGTCGTGAATGATCTGCAGGTTAAGAATCAGAAGGCCAGCTCTTCGCAATAAGGGTTACGGAGTTGATCCACCGGAGAGAACGGACAACCGACGGTTTCCGGGTTGCTCCCCGTAAGAGGAGCAAGTCGAGCTCTCGGAGCGAAAAGTGCAACGGCTGACCCGAGAAGGAGCGCCGCATCAAAAGATACTCCACAGAGAAGAGGGGGCTCGTCGATTTGCGGAATCGGAGGGGTGGCTCACAGGACAGTCAGCGCAAACTATTTAGGAGTTTCACCCGGTTTCGCGGCGTCCTGCACGGACTTCGTCGTAGTCGACTTGTTGATCCTCGACTTGGTGGACAGGCCACATGCGGAGGGGGGATTTGTCATCTGCTTGGCGAAGACTCGGTAACTCGGTCCGCCCGGCCGCAACGTCGACCAGTATGACGACCGGGTCAGCAAGGGTTTGTGCTGCACGATGGTCTGATTGAACAGAATTTTCACTCCACATTCGAGATTATTCTTCGGCTGGAGAATGGTTTTGGCCGGATCGTTCGCCTTCAGAGCTCGGTCCACTTGCCAATTGAAATCGCAGCCGTAACGCTTCTGGTCTGCATACGCAAGCTGCAACAATCCTTCACTTCGCTTGGCCAATCCAACTTCTGGCTCGGTGTGACGGACGCTCGTGTTCGGATTCAAGCCGGCTTCAGCGCCTGCAAGCGCCTGGAAGAAGTAAGCCCAAAATGTGCGTTTGTCTGCTGAGTCCATCTCGTAAAATCGCGGGCAGAATCGACGGACGCCCTTGGGGGCCTGCGAAGAAAGCATTTCGGGCGGCAGCGCCTTCTCGATGATCTGGTCCCATTCTGGGTTCCAAGGCCTCCCACCGAGTTCCGCCTTCTTCAGGTCGATAGGGGTGGGCGGGGCTGGTTTGGCGGCCTGCGCAGGCGATGTTGTGGCTCTTGCCATGAAAAGTACGAGACTCCCGATAAACAACGATGTCCTCAGCGCAGACATGCTCGTTTTTACCGTCCTCTGTAACAGGCGATTGCACCAATTGAGGATCGTTAGTGCATCGCGATATTTACAGTTTACCGCTTTCAGATTTCCAAAAAAGGAGGCCATGCCACATAAAAACCCCGCCCAAGCGAAGTTGGACGGGGCACCGTGAAGAGCCGGAGCTGAGAGCCTTGCGTCGATCGAGCGAGCGTCGAATATTCGCACCAAACTCGGAGCGGCCGGTTGGCGCTGTCATGCACAGTACGGGTCCACTACAATTCCAACGAGGGCAGCTCCGTCTTAACTTGGGCCACAAATGAGCACTGGACCTTCGTGGAACGTCGGGTGGCGGGCTTCGCCTCAGTGGAAGATCCCCAACATGTAGGCTACGAGGAGAATCAACAATACTGTGCCCAACCCGATGCCTGCACCGCCGCCATAACCCCAGCGGCTATGGCCGTAGTACCCTCCACCGCCCCCTAAAACCAACACCAAGATGATAATCAATATCAACATGTTGGATCTTCCTTTCCTCTGAACGTTAACCCGAAAACGGCAGCGCGGCGGAAGTCATTCCTTTTTGCCCGATACGCAGAGCACGATGCTAGCAATGAGCGCCACTGCACCGCGTTCATTTACTTCTCCAACACCTTTTCAATCTGCCCCACTTTCTTTTGAACTTTGCCGGCGAGCTTTTCATTTTGGCCTTCGGCAGTCAGGTTGGGGTTATTGGTGACCTGGCCCGCCTTCTCTTTGACGGTGCCCTTCGCCTCATGCATATTGCCTTTTATTTCGTCCTTCGTGCTCGGGTTCATGTGGTTTCTCCTTATCGCTTTTGACGTTATGTAGAATTCAGCCAGACACATTTTGGAATCCCGAGTGGGCTGACAGTTTACCCAAGAGCTTCCAGTCTGGAATTCCAATGCAGCCAGAGTAAAAACTCTCTCGGGGCGTGTCTGCTCAAAAGCGCTCACTTTGGCGGGAACTCAAGTACGCGACCGGACGATGTGGAGCGACGGCTGAAGTTTGAATGACGACCGCACGATATCGCTTGTGAAGCTCGGCGCCTCGGTCTTTGGCCGCCACGTCGCCGATGGCCGAGTGTCCAGAGCAAACAGCTGAGGGCGAACTGGCCTCAAGAGTCCCTGTATTTCTTCCAATCACCTTCCATGGCTTTGGCCATACCCCGAGCAGCAGAACGCAACCAATTTGATTTTCTGCGCCGCAGGTCCCTAAGAATGTTGGCGACTTGCCGTTTGCTTCCCAAGTGAACATTCGCGGCTTCAGAGCCCATGGCATAGAGAAGCGTTTCTTCGTCGCGCTCTTCGGGCAAGTCGGCGATCTCAATGGGATTTGATTCAGGCGAGAGGCGGCGAATTAACCACGTCCCCATGATTTTCTGAAATGGATCGTGCGACCCCACCGCGGACTGGATAGCCTTCTCATAGCAGGACTGGCGACTTCCGATGTGAGGAGTTACGGCCCCGCCGCTTCTAGGAGCGACAACTTCACCGCCAGCAGCAACCACGACCAACAGGAACGTGCCCCAGATTTCTGCGAAGATGCGCCGCCACTCAAGGGCGTGGTCCAGGAAGTCGGTCGACAACTGCCGCTGGGCGATTCGCCGCCGCTGCGCTACGTCTGCCTTATTTCTAAGCGATTTCATTTTAACGGTTCCCGTCCCTAAAGGGGTCGTCCAGTGGTGGGCATCCACCTTCTCCTATATGGAGAGAAGTTTAATTGAATTCCATTATGCCGAGGGCGTTCGGTTCGCATCGAACTTGCCGGAACGGGAAACGGCTGGGAGGGATACGATTCGTATGCACATCGTCTGCGTGTACCGCACTGCGGAAGTAATCCGGTTCCCTTGCGGCGCTTCGCCTCGCGGTCCAGAAACGGGCTTCGAGGAGATCAATCGCGATCTCCCCGAAGCCGACTTCTAGCCCGGCTAACTTCCGATTTGGACGTCAGAACGGGAGAGATCGCGAACACTCTCCATGGTCACCTCGACGCCCCTCGCGGATTGACATTAAACCTTGTGATACGCTCACTCATACGTCCGTGGAACCGCTAGGGACAGCTCGATTTTGCGTCGCGGTGCGTACCTGCATGGCTGGAGCTCACCAGTTCTGTGATGCGTCTCCTCCGGAAGATAGCATCGAAAGCTAACGACGTGAGGAAGCGGGCTGCATTAAGGATATGAAACGTGACCAACCGGACACTTAACATATCTTCGATTCTGCTGATTGCATTCGCCACTGGGCATATAGCCGTCTGCCAAAGTTTCTCTGAACCCACCGTCCGGATGAAATGGTCAGCGGAGTGGATTTCTCATCCCACCGCCCCATTGCGCGAACCTGGCGTATTCCACTTTCGCAAGGTCATCAACTTACCAGTCGCGCCGGAGCACTTCGTGGTTCACCTGAGTGCGGACAACCGCTTCGCGCTCTTCGTAAATGGCAAGCGAGTTGGAGAAGGACCTGCACGTGGCAATTTCTTTCGTTGGCGCTACGAAACCGTTGATCTCGCGCCCTTTCTCGGTCGCGGTGACAATGTGATCGCGGCCACAGTGTGGCAGTACGGCATCTACGCTCCGGTCGCGCAGATTTCCGATCGCCTCGCTTTCCTTTTGGAGGGGGACACAAGCGCGGAACGAATCATGAACACCGACGCAAGCTGGGAAGTGGAGGAGGAACTTGGACATACCGTCATTCCTCCCATGCCGGAAGCCATGCAGGCGTACTGGGCTGCTGGACCGGGAGAACGGATTGACGGCAGCAAATATGACTGGGCTTGGAAAGAAGCAGGATCGTCCCCAAACGCGCATTGGATGCGAGCAGTTGGTGCGATTCGAGAATCGCCAGATCCCCAACGGAGTATACCCGGATTCCGCCTTGAGGATGCCGGTACGAAATGGCTGCTCAGTCCTGACCTGCTTCCGCCGATGGAGTATAAACAAGTTCCCACGGGCAGCGTAGTTCGCACGAATCTGGAGGACACCAAGAATTTCCCTGCAAAGCCCGTCACAATACCAGCACATTCTTCGGTGACGATTCTGATTGACCACGCAACGGTGCTGTCGGCGTACCCGGAACTGGAGGTCAGCGGTGGGAAGGATGCCGTCGTTCGTATGGCATTCACCGAAGCACTCTATGATTCGAAGCAAGAACGTGGCAACCGAAACGAAATTGCCGACCGCGTAGTGGTGGGTTTGACCGACGAGTATCTCCCGGACGGAGGCGAGCACAGAACGTTCCGACCACTGTGGTGGCGTACGTGGCGTTATGTCGAGCTCAAGATTGTTACTGGGGCAGAGTCGCTTACGCTCGACGGATTCCGCACCTACTACACAGCTTACCCGTTCGAAGAACGCGGCAAATTTGCAGCGAGTAACCCGGATTTGGCCAAAATTCGCGAGATCTGCTGGCGCACAGCCCGAGTCGATGCACATGAGACTTACATGGATACGGCCTACTGGGAGCAACTCCAGTACATCGGAGATACACGCATACAAGCGCTGATCTCTTATGTGGTCAGTGGCGACGATCGTTTAGCACGCCAGGCTCTTCAGGCCTTCGATGACTCTCGAATTCCTGAAGGGATTACCCAGAGCCGTTATCCCGACTCTCTCGCCCAGTTCATCCCTCCGTTTTCTATGCTGTATGTGAATATGCTCCACGATTACTGGATGTATCGTCCAGATCGGAAGTTTGTTGAGGAACTACTGCCTGGAACGAGAGCAGTCCTGGAGTGGTTTCTGGCAAAACAGCGGCCAGATGGAATGCTTTCGTCTATCCCCGGATGGGTTTTCATCGATTGGGTGCGTGATGTGGAGAAGTTTCCCCCGGAAGACGAAGAGGGCCGCTCCGCGATCGTGACCCTGCAACTGGTTTCGGCGCTCGAAGCAGCCGCCGACCTTGAGCAAGCCTTAGGGGATTCCGTCCTGGCGCAACGCTACCGGCGCCAGGCACGAGCAGCGCGAGAGGCTGTTTACAAGCTGTGCTGGGATCCACGATTTGGCCTTCTGGCGGACAATCCCAGAAAGGACTCTTACAGCCAGCACGCAAACATCGCTGCCGTGCTGTTGGACGTGATTCCCACAGCAGACCAGAAATCGGTTCTGGAGCGAATTCTGGACACCAGACTCCATGCGAAAGATGATTCTCCCAAGCTCATGAAAGCCAGCTTCTTTTATCAGTTTTATATGGCGCGAGCACTCGAGCATGCCGGCATGGCGGATCGGTATGTTGGACTGCTGCAACCCTGGCGTGAAATGCTGGCGAAGGGCCTTACCACCACCCCCGAATTCGACGATCCCACCCGTTCCGACACACATGCGTGGAGCGCGCACCCTGCATTCGATTTGCCCACGCTTGTCGCCGGCATTCGACCGGAATCCCCAGGCTTCGAAACGGTGCAGATCGAGCCTGCTCTCGGTGACCTGCAGTGGGCTGAGGCTTCAATGCCCTACCCGCGCGGTGGCACGATCACGGTCAAGTATGAGCGGACACAAGCGGGAACCAAGGCTACGGTAACCTTGCCCGAAGCCCTGCACGGCGTCCTGGTGTGGCAGGGAAGATCTTATCCACTAAGGTCGGGCGAGCAACGAATATCGCTGCCCTAACAGCCTCTCTAAGGTTTTCTAACACCGCTGCCGTAGAGGTGTCGGGAAGCGTGGAACACCTTGCTTTCGAGTGGTCTTCCACTGGAAACAAATTTTGACGCGGTCCAGAAACGGGCTTCGAGGCGATCAGCGGCGATGTCCCCGAACGCGACTTCGAGACAACTTCACGTCTCGCTGGCCGAAAACCACCGATGCGATCCAGTTGTCCGGCTTCGGATAACTTCAGGTTTGTCCGTCATCCGACCAGAATCCGGCCCAGACCTGGTTGCAGACGTTGCGGGCGCGATCGCCCTTTTCGTCGTGTGGCGAAACTTTATTTGACAGCCTTCGCCGTATCTCCGGCTAGACCTTTACACTAGCCCCTTACAAAAAGGAGGGAACATGAGCTCGATCCACAATCCAGGGAGAGTCGCAGGGTTGCTCTATCTATCACTGTTAGGCGCTCCCCTCCGCCTCATCTATATTCCCAACACTTTGTTCGTGACCGGGAACGCGACCGCGACGGCCAACAACATCGCGGCGCACGAGACGCTCTTCCGTCTTGGCATCGTCAGCGACCTGCTCACCGGGACCATGGCTATCTTCCTCACCCTGGCTCTGTACCGGCTGCTCAAGGGAGTGGACCAGGACCTCGCTCGACTGATGGTGATCCTGGGGAGTCTGATGGTGACGCCAATCTACTTCCTCAACACGCTGAACGACGTCGCTGCCCTCCTGCTCGTGCGTGGCGCCGATTTCCTCTCCGTATTCGACAAACCGCAGCGCGACGCCCTCGCCATGCTGTTCCTCCGTCTGCATCACGGTGGCGTCGTTGCCAACGAAATCTTTTGGGGCCTATGGCTCTTTCCCTTCGGCCTGCTGGTGTACCGGTCACGCTTCCTTCCCCGGATCCTGGGTGTCTGGCTGATCATCAACTGCTTCGCCTATCTGGCGGTCAGCTTTATGGGCTTACTGTTCCCGCAATACGAGGCGAGGGTCTTTAACAGCGCCTTCCCCGCCATGCTCGGAGAACTGGCGATCATGCTGTGGCTCCTGATCAAGGGCGCCAAGCCACAACCGCTGGGCGCCGCAGCCTCATCGTTGGCGGCTTGTTAGGCTGCATTTCCTGCGTTTGACAACTCCGGCGTTAGGCGTCACGTGAAGCCGCTCGCCGCTAGTCCAACCGCCTTTGTACTGGCAGACTCTGCCCTGGCATGCAAAGCTGGCGTCAAATCGCCATGCCCTCACAATGCTGGATCAGGTCACTTCGTGGATTGTCGGCCAACCGGAAGTTATCCAGAAACGCCCGGCGAAAACTGGAGGTCCAGAAACTGGTGCGTGGCGTTTTCGAACTGCTCATGATTCCCGGAGTCATTCTTGTAATCGTAGATATCGTGGCCCTCTTCTTGGAGGGACTCTTCCTCTCCTCACGCCTTCGTGCCAGGAGTCTTGAGCGGCATGCTGGCAGGCTTGGAAGCGCTGGCCACCATGGTCTGGCTGACGCGACTCGACCGCCGCGAACCGCCCGGTGCGGTGCAGGCACAGTAACGAGACCTCCCTGGAAAGAGTATTCGAGCGTCCTCGCTTCCTGCGGTGTCCGGAACTCGCGACCTCGCGAAATGCTAATCTAACCCTCGTCCGGTTGAATGCCGGTGATGACCGCTAAGTGCCCCTTTTGAACGCCGAATCGATCCGCCAACTCTTCTACCATGTCCGCACAGGCAACCTCACTCCGGACAACGCAATCGCCCACCTGCAGGAGTGAGGGCGATCTGTGCGCGCATAGTCCTGCCCAGCACTTTGTGCGGATGCAACCATTGGGAATTAATTGTCGGCTATCCGGAAGCTATCCATGAGCGGGCTTCGAGGAAGTTGGCACCGATAAGTCTTAGTGCAAGTCGCCATAGCGGAAGGGATCTGCACGAATGCTCACCTGGGTTTTAGGGGAATGCGGGAGCGTGTCTCCCAGCCTGGTGGGAATCTGACTATGGAATCAAACAGCGGTGTGACGACTGTCGTTGCAACTTTCCTGATCTCCATTGCAGCAACCACTTCGAATGAGGAGCTAGCAGTAGTTTAAGGTCCAACAGGGCTGAAACTCAACGGATTCTGAATCAGTCGCTTTCTCGCTTTCAGACTTATTGGAACGTTTTCTGACCGCGCGAAACTGCATGTCGCTCATTCTAAAGATGAAAACTAGAGCCGAGAGTGGGTTACGAGTAGACCACAAAATCACTCCAACTTATTGATTATAAAGGAGTTGGCGGAGAGAGTGGGAT
>PLBY01000084.1 GCA_003134655.1 Acidobacteriaceae bacterium | reverse complement strand
TCGCTGAGGAACTTGATGGCGTTATCGGCGCGCTCGGTGAGTTCGTTGACGTCGAGCAGGACGGTGTGAAGTTTAGACGCGGCGTTGGCGGTGCGCCAGCGCGACCACCATCCGGTGCCGCCGACTTCGAGGAAGTCGTAGACGTTCTCCAGCTCTTTCGTGAGGAGTTCGTCGTAGTGGCGGAACTCGAGCAGTTGCGAGTTGGCGTATTGCAGAAGCTGGATGGCGGTCTCGGCGCCGGCGTCGGTGTCGTAGATGAAGGCGGCGTTCCATCCGATGACGGCGAGGTCGTTGGGATAGTAGGAAATGCGGGACTGGAGAATCTCCTGGCGCTCGCCGTCGGAGAGCATGGACATTTCGCCGCGGACGACCTGGGCGATCTGATCTCCGTGGGCTGCGAGCAGGGCGTTGGCCGAGGGCGCGCCTTCGATGTCGCCGAGCTTTAATTCTCTGACATAGAAGATGAAGTAGTCCTCTTGCAGCCACTCTCCGGTATAGGGCTTGACCAGCGCGGGCGCGGCGCGTTCGAGTTTCTGCTTGACGATGCGGCCGGCGAGCGTTTCGAAGTTGGTGTCGGAGGTCCAGCGGCAGGAGAGTTGGACGAGAGTGTCCCAGTCGCCGGTGAAGGGGAGTTCGAAGACGAGGCTGACGACGCCGTAGTCGTAGTACTTGATTTGGCCTTCGAGGCGCTCGCCGCTTTCGAGGATCAGGGGCTCGAGGCTCTCTTCGACGGGAGTGCGCTGGTAGCGGACGTATCCGGGAGCTTTCTGCTTGAAGCTGGCGTCGGCGGTGCGGGCTCCGAAGATCGTGCGGAGCTCGTCGAGGTGGATCTCTTCGCAGACGTCGAACTGGATCAGGACGAGGACGGAGCCGCGCAGCAGGGCTGACTCTTGGGACGGCGGAGCTGAGGTCGAGCGAGGGCTCTCGGCGCTGACGAGACTGGAGAGGCCGGTGGAGAGGTCGGTGGTGAGTTCGCGATCCATGGCAGTACTCAGTACTCGGTACTCAGTACTCAGTTGTGCTGAGTAGCGAAAGAGACGAGCGAGGAAGTCCGTGCTCTGGTTCTATTGTCCCAGAAAGTGGGGAGATTGGGGTAGAGGTGTGTAAGTGGCTGACAGGATGGGGCTTCCGGGCGCCGACTACCACTTGCGAGTTGCCGCCCACAGCAGGAAGCCGCCGGCGGCGAGGGCTCCGAGGCCTAGGCTGGCGCGGGTCATGGAGTCGCTGATCTCGGATTCGCGTTCGCGGACTCGGGCGGATTCGGGGTAGGGATCGTTGGACTCGGCTGACGGGTCGAGCGCCATTTGGAGGACTTCGGCGAGATGCAGCGCGTGACGGTTGGTGCCTTGGGCGATCTGCTCGCGGCAGCTGAATCCGTCGGCGATGATAAGCCAGTCGGCGGGAGCTTTGCGGACGGCGGGGAGGAGTTCGAGTTCTCCGATGGCCTGGGAGATGTTGTACTTATCTTTATCCCGCTCGAAGCCGAAGGATCCGGCCATGCCGCAGCATCCGGGCGCGGGAGATTGGAAGTCGATGCCGATGCGGTGCAGGAGAGACTCTTCGGCGGTCATCTTCATGATCGACTTGTGGTGGCAGTGTCCGTGGAGGAGAGCTTTGCGGTGGAGTTGCGGGAGGGGAGCGTTTCCCGCGTTGCTCTCGAGGAACTCGCTTAGGAGGAACGTTTGTTTGCTCAGGGCTTGGGCGCGCTGGTCGTGCGGGAAGAGGTTGAGGAGTTCGTCGCGGAAGACGGCGACGCAGCTGGGTTCGAGTCCGATGACGGGGATGCCGGATTCGATCTCGGGCTCGAGTTGGTCGAGGATGTCGAGGAGCAGGCGTTCGGCGCGGTCGAGCATGCCGAAGTCGTAGAGAGGGCGTCCGCAGCAGAGGTTGGCGCGGGGTATCGTGACGTGGAAGCCGGCGGCCTCGAGGACTTCGACGGCGGCGCGGGCCGCTGCGGGGTGGAAGTAGTTGTTGAAAGTGTCGGGCCAGAGGAGGACCTCAGGGGCTGAAGCCCGATTCTCTTCTGCCGCTTGACGCGGCTCTGAAGGGCCGCTCTTCCACCCTTCGGAGTACGGCGCTTGCTTCGCTTCGCTGGGCGGACGAATGCGTCCGCCGCTACGTGTACGGTGGAACCATTGCTTGAATGTTTCGGGGGCGAAGGCTGGGATCGAGCGTTGGGGCGGGATTCCGGCTACGAGTTTTGCTATGTCTCGCAGGAACGGGAGTTGCGTCGTTAGATTTACTAGGCCGGGAGCGTTCGATGCTAAACGCGCCCAGAGGTCGATGTTGCCGAAGGCGTAGGCGCTGCGGGGGCGGATGCGGCCGTCATAATAATGAGAGAGGAATTCGGCTTTGTAGGTGGCGACGTCGACGCTGACGGGGCAGTCACTCTTGCATCCCTTACACGCAAGGCAGAGGTCGAGAGAGTCTTTCACTTCTTCGCTGCGCCAGCCGTCGCGGATGACTTCGCCCTGCGTCATCTCCCAGAGGAGGTGAGCGCGGCCGCGGGTGGAATGTTCTTCGTCGTGGGTGGCGCGGTAGCTGGGACACATCACGCCGCCTTCTTCGCGGCGGCACTTGCCGACTCCCACGCAGCGCAGAGTCGCGGCCGCGAGGCTGCCGTGGTCGGCGGGGAATTGGAAGCGGGTTTCGGGCTGCCACGGAGCGTAGTTGGGGCCGAGGCGGAGATCGGCGTCGAGTTTGTAGGGCGTCTTCCCAGGTAAACCAATGAGCTTGCCGGGATTCATCTTCCAGTCCGGATCCCATGCAGACTTGAACTGGCGGAAGGCTTGCATCAGCTCAGGGCCGAACATTTTGGGAAGAAGTTCGGCGCGGGCTTGTCCGTCGCCGTGTTCGCCGGAGAGGGATCCGCCGTAGCTGACGACGAGGTCGGCGGCTTCTTCGACGAAGCGGCGGAACTTGGCGATGCCTTCTTTGGATTGCAGGTCGAAGTTGAGGCGCGTGTGCACGCAGGCGTGGCCGAAGTGTCCGTAGAGCGAGCCTTTGTAGTTGAAGGCGGCCATCATTTTGCGAAGGGCACGAAGATAGGCTCCGAGTTTTTCGGGGGCGACGGCGGCGTCTTCCCATCCTTCCCAGTTCAGGGGTTCGCCGGGGACGTGCGAGGTGACACCGAGGCTGGCTTCGCGGATGTCCCAGATGCGCTTGGCTTGCTGGCCGGAGTAGAGACGCATGTTCGGCGGTGTGGCGCTGCGGTTGAGCGCTTCGACGAGGCGGTGCGCTTGCGATTCGGCTTCTTGAATTGTCTGGCCGCCGAACTCGACCATGAGCCATCCGCCGCCTTCGGGGAGCAGGGCGAGTCCTTCGGAGTTGATGCCTTTCGTGCGGGTGTAGTAGACGAGGAGGTCGTCGAAGCCTTCGAGGCCGATGGGCTTGTGCGCCATGATTTCGGGGATGTGGTCGGCGCATTGATAAATGTCGGGGTAGGCGACGACCAGCAGGACGCGTGCTGGCGGACTCTCGACTAGACGGCAGGTGGCTTCGAGGACCGTGGCGCATGTTCCTTCGGAGCCGACGAGAGCGCGGGCGATGTGGAATCCGTTTTCCGGCAGCAGGTAATTGAGGTTGTAGCCGGAGACGCGGCGGGGGATTGCGGGGAATTTTTGGCGGATTTGGTCGGCGTATTGGGCGGCGATTTGCTTTAGGGCGTTGTGGAGTTGATCGCGACGATCGTTGCTGCGGCTTGGCAAACCTGGACGGACGAATGCGTCCGTCCCTACATGCACTCGTCCCTCTTCCGGCGTGCGCGGGCGGGACGCCCCCGCGACAGCCGGCGGGACGCCGGCGCTACTGATAAAACCTTTACCGACTTTCAGGCGGGTGCCGTCGTAGGTGACTACTTCCAGTTCTTCGATGTTGTCGTCGGTTTTGCCGGCCATTACGGAGTGGACGCCGCAGGAGTTGTTGCCGATCATGCCGCCGAGGGTGCAGCGGTCGTGGCTGGCGGGATCGGGGGCGAAGGTGAGGTGATGTTTTTCGGCGGCGTTGCGGAGGGTGTCGAGGACGACGCCGGGCTGCACACGGGCTATGCGGCGGACGGGATCGATCTCGAGGATGCGGGACATGTATTTCGAGAAGTCGAGGACGACGGCGACGTTGCAGCACTGTCCGGCGAGGGAGGTGCCTCCGCCGCGGCAGAGTAACGGAGCGCCGAATTCACGGCAGGCGGAGATTGCGGCGAGGACGTCGTCGATGTCGTGGGGGAGGACTACACCGATTGGGACTTGGCGGTAGTTCGAGCCGTCGGTCGCGTAGAGGGCGCGGGCGCTTTGGTCGAAACGGACTTCGCCACGAATACGAACGCGCAGAGACTCGGCTAGTCCCGCGGCGTCGAGCAGCGATGACTTCGGGGCTGCGACGGAATCTGGCGCTCGATCTGGCATGGGCCGGCTGGACGATCCTAGTTCGACGAACTTACTTGGACGAGCTTCCTTGGACGAGCTCAGTTAGACGACGCCAGCTTCTTGCTCACGCTGGTGATCTGGAATTTTGTGGTGTCGCCGCTGGCCTGGACATTGATGGTGATCATATTCTTCTGGTCGCTGGAGACAATGGTGCAGTGGTTCTGATCGGAAGTGTTGACCGTGGAATTGGGGAATTTGGATTTATAGAAGGCGCAAACCTTGTCCACCGAGTCGCTGCTTTCAAAATTGGCGGCGACGGTGTGCATGTTTCCGAGAGTCACGGAGGCCGTGCCGTTCTTCTGCACCTGCGCTCCGGGATAGACATCGACGCCCAAGTCTTTGGCGGTTTGCTCTGGGTCTTTGGAACTCTCGAACGAGCCGAAGGGAGTCTCCGCCTTTACGTGATCGCCTTCCTGGGTAATGTGAGAACTCTTGGCGATGTGATAGACGAAGAAGCTGAAGGCTCCCACACTCAGGATGCCGAGGCCGACGACCACGGCGATGATGATGAGGATGATTTTGAGAGCGCTGCTGCCGCCGGTGGGAGGCGGGCTAGGCGGAGGTGCGGTCATGCCGGGAGCAGGTGGAGCGGCGGTGGCGGCGCCGCATTTGTTGCAGAACTTTGTGCCATCGGTTAGGGCTGCGCCGCAGGAATTGCAGAATGCCATAGATCACCTCGTGGGTGGTGAGGTTTCAGCTTGACGCGCGAGTATACCGCATACAGTGTGGAGAAAGCTTCGGCTGCGGGTTGCGGTCGAGGGTGCGTGGCCGGGACGGCCCCGCCCCGCGACAGCCGGCGGGACGCCGGCGCTACTGCAAAAGAGCCTCGCTGCGCTCGGCGGACAGCCGAAGGCGGCTGTCCCCACATAATCCTTGGCTCTTAGCTCCAGAGCCGGGTGCCGTAGTCGGCCATGGAGAGGGCGAGGAGGATGAAGAGGAAGAATACCGTGCTGATTACTACTAATTTGAGGAGCTTTTCGCTGGCGCCGCGGATGTGCATGAAGAAGAGGGCGACGAGAATTGCTTTGACGGTGGCGATGGTGAGGGCCACGGCTGCGTTGAATGGGCCGAGATCGATTCGGGCGGCGAATACCGTGAGCGCGGTTCCGGCGAGTAGGGTCAGCCAGATTACGACGTAGGTGGTCAGCGACGATTCAGAGTGTTCGGACATGCCAGCCTCTTTATTCATACAGAGCCATTAATAGATCGATTTATACGAGTCGATCATTTATGCAAGTCGATCAAGTAGAGCAGGGGGAAGAGATAGATCCAGACGATGTCGACGAAGTGCCAGTACAGGCCGCCCATTTCGACGGGGGTGTTGTACTCGGGGGTGAAGCGTCCGCGCCAGGCAGCGTAGAGCAGCCAGGTGAAGAGGCCGAGCCCGATGATCATGTGCAGAGCGTGCAGCCCGGTCATGATGAAGTAGAGCGCGAAATAGATTTGCGCGTGACGCGGGTTGGCGAGCTGATCAGGGTGTCCCGGGACTTTGACGTTGTCGAACTGGAAGCTGGGGCCGGGGACGTGGTGTTTCTCGAACTTCTCGGCATACTCGATGCCTTTGATACCGAGGAAGGCGAAACCGAGGATGATTGTGAGCGCGAGGCTGCCCAACAGCAAGGCGCGCTTGGCATGCTGCGCGGCCCAGACTGCGAGGACCACGGTCAAGCTGCTGCAGATGAGGACGGCGGTATTGGTAGCGCCGAGTTTCCAGTTCAGAGTTTGGCTGGCGGCGGCGAAGTCTCCGAAGTACCAGAGGCGGTAGATGAGATAGGCGCAGAACAGGCCGCCGAAGAACATGACTTCGGTGGCGAGGAAGATCCACATGCCGAGGCTGGCGGAGTCGCGCTGCTGCTCTTCGGTGGCGAAGTGGTGGAGAAGGGCCGGGTTGGCGCCGTGAGTTTCGCCGTGGACGTTGCCGTGGACGGCAGTTGTCGAGCTATCGTGCAACGGGAACCTCCTCTTTGTGAGGCGCGTCCAACTCCTCGTAGTTGTAAGCTTCCCAAGTCACGATCGGTTCTTCCTCAAAATTGAAGGTTGTGGGTGGTGATGGCGTCTTCCACTCGAGGCCGGCGGCGTTCCACGGATTGTCGGGCGCGGGCTTGCCGTAGCGCATCGACCACAGGAAGTAGATCATCGGGAGTAGGTAGCCGATACCGAGCACAGTGGCGCCTGCGGTCGAGAGTACGTTCAGCACCTGGAACTCCTGCGGGTACTGATAATAGCGGCGCGGCATGCCGAGGTAGCCGAGGATGAACTGCGGGAAGAATGTCAGGTTGAATCCGATGAAGACGATGAGGGCCGCGAGGCGCGCCCAACCTTCGGGATAGAGCTTGCCGGAAATTTTCGGCCACCAGAAATGCANNAGTGGAAGTGCGCGACGACGAAGTAGGTGTCGGTGACATGGACGTCGATGCCGAGGCAGGCGAGGAAGAGTCCGGTGAGTCCGCCGATCGTGAACAGGCCGAGGAAGCCGAACGCGTACAGCATCGGCGCGTCGTAGCGGATGGATCCTTTGTATAGAGTGGCCGTCCAGTTGAAGACTTTGACGGCCGAGGGCACGGCGACCGAGTAACTGAGCAGCGAAAACAGGAGGGCGGCGTAGACCGAGATGCCGGCCACGAACATGTGGTGGGCCCAGACGAGGAATCCGAAGACGGCGATGGAGATGGAGGAGATCGCGACGAAGTTGTAGCCGAAGATGCGCTTGCGCGAGAAGCAGGCGATGATCTCGCTGACGATGCCCATCGAGGGCAGAATCATGATGTAGACGGCAGGATGCGAGTAGAACCAGAACAGATGCTGGAAGAGCAGGGGATCGCCGCCGAGTTTGGGATCGAAGATGCCGAGATGCAGAGTGCGTTCGACGGCGACCAGCACGATGGTGATGGCGATGACGGGCGTTCCGAGAATCTGGATGATGCTGGTGGCGTAGTGCGCCCAGATGAACAGGGGCAGTCGCGACCAGGTCATGCCGGGAGCGCGCATGCGGTGAATGGTGACGATGAAATTCAGTCCGGTAAGGATGGAGGAGAATCCGGCGACGAAGATAGCGAGTCCGGCCTCGACGATTTTCGTGTTGGTGAAAGCGGTGCTGAAGGGCGTGTAGAAGGTCCATCCGGTGTCGACGCCGCCGGTCAGCATACAGTGCAGCATCATGACGCCGCCGATGATGTAGAGATACCAACTCAGCAGGTTGATGCGCGGGAAGGCGAGATCCTTGGCTCCGATCATCATGGGCACGAGGAAATTGCCGAGCACCGCGGGGATCGACGGGATGAGGAAGAAGAAGACCATGACCATGCCGTGCATGGTGAAGAGTTTGTTGTAGCTGTCGGCCTGGACGAGGTCGCCGGCGGGGGTCAAGAGCTCGAGACGGATGAGGAGCGCGAAGAAACCGCCGATGAAAAAGAAGAACGTGATGGAGAGCAGGTAGAGCAGCGAGATGCGCTTGTGGTCCGTGGTCAAGAGCCACGAGCCGACGCCGTAGTGTTTATTCAGATAATTTTCGCGCTCAACGGGTTGAGCAGTTGCTGTAGCCATACTCATTGCACCTGACTTCCTGCTTTGTGCGTATCTTGCGGCGCGGCGACGGCAGTTTTGGGCCCGGCTGCTGCGGGTTGCGACTGCGATTTCACGTATGCCACCAGCGCGTTCAATTGTTCTTCACTCACCAGTCCCTGGAACGTAGGCATGACCGGCTTGAATCCTTTGACGACTTTTGCGCCGGGATCGAGAATGGATTCGCGAACGTAATTTTCGTCGGCGGTGACGGTACGTCCGTCTTCGAGCAGCACGGGCTTGCCGAAGACTCCCTGCAGATTCGGACCGCGGCCTTGCGTGTCGGTGCGATGGCAGGTGACGCAGCCGAGTTCGGCGAAGATTTTTTCTCCGGTGGCGGAGAGCGGGCCGGTGGTGCCGCCGCTCATCCAGGCTTCGTATTGCGCGGGCTCCTGCACCACGATGGAGCCGATCATGCCGGAGTGCTGCGTGCCGCAGTATTCGGCGCAGAACAGGTGATACGTGCCGGGCTTGGTGGCGCGGAACCATGCGACCGTGTAACGGCCGGGGAGCACATCCTGCTTCATGCGGAACGCGGGGACGTAGAAGCTGTGGATGACGTCCTGGGAAGTCATGATCAGCTTGACGTCGCGGCCCACGGGAACGTGCAGTTCGTTGATCTCGCGCTGGCCTTCGGCATGTTCCAGTTTCCACATCCATTGCTTAGCGACGACGTAAACTTCGGTGGAATCGCGGGGTGGCGTGCGGCCTTTGAAGTAGACGACAGCGCCCCAGGCGAAGATGACCATGAAGACGCCGAGGGGGATGATCGACCAGGTCAGTTCGAGCGGAGTGGAACCTTCGATCTGCTCGGCGAGAACACCGCGTTGGCGGCGGTAGCGCGCGGCGAAGTAGATGACCGCGGTGAAGATGAGCGCCGTCATCATTCCTGAGACGATGATCAGGAAGATGAACAGGGCATCGACGTTGCCCGCCGCGGTGGAGGCCCTGTCGGGCCATAATGGAAAATTATCGAACATATCTTGTCTAACTCAGTCTCGCGTGACCCGGTGCTGCGTGATTCGGTCTTGCTTGCCCCGCAATCCTCCGCGTAGCGGCTTTGTCCAGACGGAACAGAATGAACAGCAGACCGCCCAGCAGCAAAATTGTGAGTCCAGCTCCCAGACGCAGAATGTTGTTGATGACCGCGCCGTATTTTCCGGTCTCGGGATCGTAGTGATAGCAGTAGAGCAGCACCTGATCGACCGCGTTGCCGATCTTGCCTTGCGAGGCCTCGACCAATCCCATGCGCAGGTCTTTCGGCGGATAGTCCACGCCGTAGAAGTAGCGCGAGATGCGGCCTTGCGGCGTGAGCACCATGATGGCGGTGGCGTGCGCGTACTGGTTGATCTTGGGATCGTACTGATACTGGAAGCCGACGGCTTTGGTGATCGCGTTGATCGACTCGGCGGAGCCGGTGAGGAAGTGCCAGCCGGCGGCGGCGCCGGGACGGCCGTAGCGCTTGAGGTATTCCTGCTTCTTGGCGGCGGCGATGGCCGGCGTTTCCTGCGGATTGAAGCTGACGGTGATGACGTCGAATTGGTTGCCGACGTCGAACTTGACCATTTTCATGGAGCCGCTGAGTCCGGCGAGGGCTTCGCCGCAGAGCATGGTGCAGTTGTAGTAGACGAGGTTCAGGATCAGGGGCTTGGTGCCGAAGTAGTCGCCGAGTTTGACGGGGCGTCCAGTGTCGTCGGTGAACGTGAGGTCGGCGGGCACTTGCCCGTCGAGATGCTGCTCGATGCCGACATTCTGCAGGTGCGGCGGGCGGACGTTCGCGGGCGGGGACATGATGCCTTTGGACATGGCTTGTCCGAAGGCGGTGGATGCGAGCAGGAGGAGCACGAGGCTTCGCGATGCTGCACGCGAGATCCTTCGCTTCGCCTGAAAAGCGGCTCCGCTCAGGATGACGCCCTCGATTTTCATTGCCAGCTTCGAATTGTGATTCTGACTGCTCACTTCTTGGGTCCCTTCTTTGTTTCTGGCGCAGGCTTCGACGGTGCTGCGGGCGCTTCTCCGGTTGCGGATTGTGAGCGCACGGGGAGGCCGCGCTGGGCGATCAGGTCCATGGCACGGTCGATCGGGATGCGGACAGTGCCGGCGTTCTTGTCGATGTAGCCGTAGGAGGCCAGCGTCTCTTCTTCTTTGAGGCGGACGTTGTTCAACTGGCCGCGCTCGTCTTCTTCGAGCTTAGGATTGGGGAATGCGCCTTGCGGATAATCTTTCGGGATGCGGCGCGTGTCCGCGGGAGCGTTCGTCACCAGCGGATTCACTGGGGCCTGCTCGGCTTCGGAGCGCTTGTCGAGATAGTGGTACAGGCCGTCCACGATGAAGTAGACGAGGAATCCGGCGACGGCGAGGCCCAATAGAAAATAGAGGACGCCGGCGGCGCCGATGTCGCTGCGCTCGTAGCCGCCATTGCCGTTCGAATTCGCGGGATTGGGTTGATTGCTCATTTTTCGCAGGTCACGCGTTTTCCGGATGATGATGCTGCGGTTGCAAAACCTCTATCGCTGACGGGTCGTAGACCGGCAGCAGCGGCAGCGTGCCCAGGTTGCGGAAGAAGTAGGCGAGCCAGAAGCCGCCGATGGCGATGGGCACGACTATGTCCGCGACGGTTACGTTCAAAGTCTTGGAGAAATTCGGTTCGATGATCCAGAACAGATCGACCCAACGCATCAGCATCATCCACGCGGCCAGCCAGACCAGCTTGTAGATGTTGCGCTTGAAGGGGCGCGACAGCAGGATCGCGAAGGGGACGGCGAAGTGGAAGATCACGACGAACAGGCCGACATATCCCCAGCCGCCATTGATGCGGCGGATGTAATAGGTGATCTCCGAGGGCAGGTTGCCGGCCCAGATAATGAGCCACTGCGAGAAATTGAAGTAGGCCCAGACCATGGTGAAGGCGAGCATCCACTTGCCGTGATCGTGCACGAAGTCGGGGGTCAACATTTCCGACATGGGCTTGTACTTGAAGAGGATGCGCTCGACGATGACCGCGAAGCACATGGCGGACAAGACTTCGCCGATTAGGATGACCAGGCCGAAGATGGTGGAGATCCAACTGGGATCGAGCGACATGACCCAGTCGATAGCGGCGAAGGAGATGGTGAATCCGTAGAGGATGAGGCCGGGACCGGAGACGGCTTTGAAACGGTCGGTGTTGTCGGGAGCGCCGGCGCGGTCGGTTTGCTTGGACCAGTGCGACAGCAGGAACGAGAGGAGATTCCAGATCGCGAAGTAGAACACGGCGCGCCAGATGAATCCACTCCGCGTGAGATAGGTCTGAGTGATGTCTGCGAGGTGCTCGCGCAGATGTTTGTCTTGGATGTTTGCCAGCGGCTGCGCCCAGATGTAGAGCCTCTTAATTCCGAGGATGATGGGGATGAACAGGGCCGCGAGCAGAGGCACGGTGCGCATGGCCGCGCCCAGGATGCGACGGATGACGACTCCCCAGCCGCCGCCGGTCAGGTGGCGGATCATGAGGATGGCCATGGAGCCGAGGGCGACGCCGAGCCACGCCATGAAGCCGAGCAGGTAGGCGCGGTAGAACTCGTCGGGATTCTTGAAGGCGAGGATGACGGCGACGATGCCGAAGACGACGCCGACGATCAACGATCTCTGCGCAATGGTCTTGACCACTGGCGGGGGCGTTGGATCGAATTGTTTTACGGGCGGCGTCATTTCTGTTCCTCAGTTTTCGAATTCGTTGCCGGTGCTACGACCGGCAGGCTGGCGCCGGTTCCGGGATCGCGGAATTTTGGCGGCTCGGAGGGAACCGGCTGGCCATCGGGGACGTCCGCCTTGGTAGCGTTCTGGCTTAGCTGCAGGGCGCGGACGTAGGCGACGATATCCCAGCGATCCTGCGGGGGAATCTGCGAGGCGTAGTCGGGCATGATGCCGAAGCCTTCGGTGATGACGTCGTAGAAATATCCGAGGGGCGCTTTTTGCAGGCGCTGGATGTGGAACGACGGAGGCTTGCGGGCGAATCCGCGGGAGGGGACGAAGCCGTTGCCGTCTCCGAGGCGCGAGTGGCAGGGAGCGCAGAAAATGTTGAAGCGCTCGCGGCCGCGGGCCAGGACTTCTTTGGTGACGGGGAAGGGCATGACGTCGCCGGGGTTGTTGCCGATCTTGCCGGTGTAGAAATAGGTGTCTTCGTGGAGCTGTCCGCGGGCCACGGTGCCTTCGATGGGCGGACGAGCCGATCGCTGGTCGGAGTAGAAGTCGCTGCGGGAGAGCGGATTCTGGCGCGGCTGCACGTGCATGTCGATGCGGCAGGCGGTGGTTAGGGTGATCGCGGTCATCGCTGCAAAAACCTTTAACCACGAAGGACACGAAGGTCCACTAAGGAAGGCCCATCGTGCGAACGTTTGTGGCATCCCACCCTTGCGCAAAGAACGCGCAAGGATGGGCCACCCGGTCTGTTGGAAGTGCTTCATTTAGCTGGGCACCTCCGAGACGGAGCGAGGGGACAGCGCTTCCAGGAACTTGCGCGTTTCCGTGGGGTCGTACTTTTTGTCGGACGAGAACACGATTAAGAAGAAGCGATCTTTTGAGGCCGACGAGAAGCGCGGGACGTTGAATACCGGGTGGTAAGGCATGGGCAGGCCGTTCAGGGCTAACATGCCGAAGACTGCTGAGATGCCGGCGAAGAGAATCGTCATTTCGAACGTGATCACGATGAACGCGGGCCACGCATGATAGGGCTTGCCGCCGATGTTCAGCGGGTAGTCGACGGCGGCCATCCAGTACTGCATGGCGTAGCCGCTCAGGCCGCCGATGATGCCACCGATCAGCACGACTAAGGGAACTTCGTCGTGGTGGAAGCCGATTTCTTCCGCCAGGCCTTCGATGGGGAAGGGGCTGTAGGCGTCGATCTTCTGGTAGCCGGCCTGATGCGTGGTGTGCGCCGCGTCAACCAGAGCCTGAGCGGAGTCGAACTCCGCCATGATGCCGTAGATGGGATCGCGTTTCATAGGGTGAACCTCGCGCTCCCCACGAGATCCCTCGCTCCGCCTGAAATGCGGCTCCGCTCGGGATGACGCCATCCGGAGAGTGGTCCCGTCACTCTTGGTCCGATCATTCCTGGGTCGATCATTCCTTCACCTCCGCTTCGGGGAGAAGGGTGCGCATTTCGAAGATCGAAATCGCGGGCAGGATACGCAGGAACAGGAACATGGCGGCGAGGAACATGCCGATGGTGCCGATGTAGGTCATCCAGTCCCAGCGGGTCGGGTAGTACATGCCCCACGACGATGTGAGAAAGTCGCGCTGCAGGCTGACCACCACGATGATGAAACGCTCGAGCCACATGCCGACAAGAATGACGCCGGAAATGAAGAAGAGCGCGATCGGACTGGTGCGCAGCTTGCGAATCCAGAGCACCTGCGGGACGAAAATGTTGCAGACGAGCAGCGCCCAATAGGAGACGGCGTAGGGGCCGTGCAGGCGGTTCCAGAGGGTGAAGGCGTCGTAGCGGTCGCCACCGTACCATCCGATGAAGGCTTCGATCCCGTAGCCGTAGGCGACGATCAATCCGGTCGCCAGCATGACTTTGGCGGAGTTCTGCAGATGGCGCTCGGTGATGAAATCTTCCAGGCCGTAAATCTTGCGGATGGGGATAGCCAGCATGAGCACCATGGCGAAGCCAGAGTAGATGGCGCCAGCGACGAAGTAGGGCGGGAAGATGGTGGTGTGCCATCCGGGGACGATGCCGACAGCGAAGTCAAAGCTGACGACCGTGTGAACCGAGAGGACCAGAGGCGTGGCCAATCCGGCGAGAAGAAGGTACATGGTCTCGTAGCGGTGCCAGTGGCGGGCCGATCCGCGCCATCCGAACGAGAGCATGCCGTAAACAATCTTCAGCGCTGGGTTGTCGGTGCGGTCGCGCAATGTGGCCAAGTCGGGGATGAGGCCAACGAACCAAAACAATGCCGAGATGGTGGCGTAGGTGGAGACTGCGAAGACGTCCCACATGAGCGGGCTGCGGAATTGCGGCCATACGCCCATGGTGTTGGGAATGGGGAAGAGCCAGTAGGCGAGCCAGGGACGGCCGACGTGAACTGCGGGGAAGATTCCGGCGCAGGCAACGGCGAACAGTGTCATGGCTTCGGCGAAACGGTTGATGGAGTTGCGCCACGACTGGCGGAGTAATAAGAGGATGGCGGAGATCAGAGTGCCGGCGTGGCCGATACCAATCCACCAGACAAAGTTGACGATCTCAAAGCCCCAGCCGATGGGTGTGGTGTCGCCCCAGATGCCGATGCCCTTGAGGACGAGGTATCCGATGGCGTAAAGCATCATCATCGTGAGCATGAAGGCGATGCCGAAGCCGAGGAACCATCCGTTGGAGGCGGGACGGGTCAGCACGATGGCGCTGATTTTTTCCGTGACCGTGCCGAAGGTGTGGCCGGGTTCGATGACGGGGGCGCGATCGAGTTCGGTGGCCGATTTGTATTGCTCAGGCATGCGGCTTGCGAAATCCTCAGGGGCTAAAGCCCTACCTCATTTTGCTCGGTTGACGCGGCGCTAAAGCGCCGCTCTTCCACGTCTTGCTCTGCGAAATTGTCTTCTACATCTCGGCCGCGCTGCGCGCGGCGGACAGCCGATGGCGGCTGTCCCCACATGGTTCGTTCTATCCCTTCAACTCTGGGTTCGGGTTTCTTATTTCTGCCAGGTACGTTGTCCGTGGACGCGTGTTTAGTTCACCTAGCAGGCTGTAGTTTCTGGACTGCGCTTTTAGCTTGGAAACTTTGCTGTTTGGGTCGTTGATGTTGCCGAAGACGATGGCGCCTGCGGGACAGGATTGCTGGCAGGCGGTTTGGAGTTCGGTGTCGTTGATTTTGCGATCTTCTTTTTCGGCATCGATGCGGCGCTCGTTGATGCGCTGCACGCAATAAGTACATTTCTCCATGACGCCGCGGCTGCGCACGCTGACGTCGGGGTTACGCATCATCTTGTATTGCGGCGTCTCCCAGTCCTGGAAGAGCAGGAAGTTGAAGCGGCGAACTTTGTACGGACAGTTGTTGGAGCAGTAGCGCGTGCCCACGCAGCGGTTGTAGACCATGTCGTTCAGGCCTTCGGTGGTGTGGTTGGTGGCGCCGACCGGGCAGACGACTTCGCAGGGCGCGTTCTCGCACTGCATGCAGGGAACGGGCTGGAAGAACGCTTTGGGATTGTCGCGGTCGCCCTGATAGTAGGCGTCGACGCGAATCCAGTGCATGTGGCGTCCGATGACGACCTGCTCTTTGCCGACGACGGCAATGTTGTTCTCCGACTGGCAGGCGATCATGCAGTTGTTGCAGCCTACGCAGGAGTTGAGGTCGATCGTCATGCCCCAGGCGTAGTCTTCTTTGTCGTAAGGATACGGTTCGTAGAGCGTGAGGTCTTTCGGTACTTCGTCTTCCTGCGCGAAGTTGGGCTCTTTGCGGTATTCCTCGAGCGTGGTTTCGCGGACCAGGGGGCGATGGCCGCCGTCGGGCGTGTCCATGCTCTGCATGCCCTGGGTCGAGGCGAGCTTGTAGGTGTCGCCGGTCTTGCGGATCTTTACGCCGGTGGCGATCCACGGGGTGGCGGTGGTGCGCAGGGCGTAGGCGTCGAAACCTTGCGCAGTTCCAACACGTCCGGCGCGCTTGCGTCCGTAGCCGAGGGTGACGGTGACGGAGTTGTCGGGATGGCCGGCTTGAATCCAGACGGGGCCGGTGACTTTCTTGCCGTTCAGTTCGAGTTCAACGACGTCTTCGGATTTGATGTTCAGGCGCTGCGCCATCGCGGGACCGATTTGGATGGCATTGTCCCATGTGAGCTTGTTCATCGGCTTGGGGAGTTCCTGCAGCCAGCCGTTGTTGGAGAATTGTCCGTCGTAGATGGTGGAGTCGCGGCGAATGTTCAGCTCGATGGCGTTGGGATCGGCCTTAACTTCCGAGCCAGGTATCACCGATTTCGCGGTAACCGATATGGGAGCGAGGGTCGTACCTTCAACCCATCCATCGTGCAGAGACTTGCGCCAGAACTGCTCGAAGTCGGCGCCGGTGTGCTGTTTCTGCCAGTAGGCGCGGACGAGATCGTACCCGGTTGCGTCTGCTTGTCCGGACAGCAGTGCTACGAATTCCAATGAGCTCTTGCCGTTATAAAGAGGTGCAATCAGCGGCTGAATGATGCTGACGGTTCCGTCGTAGGCGCGGGCGTCGCCCCAAGCTTCTAGCTCGTGTGTTTGATCCACATGCCATTGGCAGAGTTCGGCAGTCTCGTTCTGATATAGGCCGTGGTGGACGCGCAGAGGAACCTTGCCGCTCTTCAGAGCGTCGGCGAAGTTCAGGTCGGCCGGTGCATCGTAGGCCGGATTGCCGCCGAGGATTATCAGGAGATCCACCTTCCCGGCATTCATGTCGGCGACGAGTTCTTTGATGGATTCGGTTTGGTTGACCGGGTTCGCATCGACTGGATCGGTGTAGAAGACGGTCTTGCCGACGTTGCCTAACCTGTTATTAAAGGCGTGCGCGAGCACGTGGACCGCGGGCGGCAAATGATCACCCGGAACAATCACACTTGTTCCGTGATGGACAGCGGCATCAATGATAACCTTCTCAAGCCCTAGCGGATCTGGCGCCCCGTTAATGCCTGTCCACCAACCGGGACCGCGAACTATCTCCTCGATACCCGATGCTCGAACTGGCCACCGATGATCCGCCTTTGCACCCGTTGAACTCGGAGTGCTCTCGATGACGTACAGGCGGTTCATGTTGCCGCCGTCGGGATTGCGGCGCTTGGCGAAGTCGCGGATGTAGCGGGTGTTGCCGGGGAATCCGGCGTAGAGGAAGTCGGCGTCGAGCGAGACGACGACGTCGGCCTTCGAGAAGTCGTAGCGCGTTTCGACGGGCTGTCCGAAGGCGAGCTTGGCGCCTTCGAGGACGTTGTCGCGATTCACCGGCTCGTAGACGTGCCACTTGGCCTGCGGATAAATCTTCAGGAAGTTGCGCAGTTGGTCGGCGAGCGTCGGCGAAGAAATCGTCGGCGTCAGAATGCGAATGCCCGCGCCTTGCAGTGCTTTCTGCGCGCTGAGCGGGCCGCGGATCGCGCCGAGGAAGGCTTGCCACGAGCGGACGTCGCCCATCGACATGACGGTCTGGGAGCGGTCGGGATCGTAGAGGCAGAGGAGCGAGGCTTGCGCAAAGATGTCGGTGCCGCCGAGCGACGCCGGGTGCAGGTCGTTGCCTTCGACTTTTGTGGGACGTCCGAGGTGGCTTTCGACGAGCAGCGGGCTGGCGTATCCGCCGAGCGTGCTCGCCGTCGCGTAGTACATGGGGCGGCCGGGGATGACGCCTTCCGGCTGGCGCACGTAGGGGACGATGGGCTCAAGCGGGAGGCGGACGCATCCGGTCATGCCGGCGAGGCCGAGCGAGGCGCCCATGACCTTGAGGAATCCGCGGCGCGAGACGGAGTCGACCCATTCGGAGGCGCCTTTGGGGAATTCGCGGTGCAGGGCCTCTTTGAATTCGTCGGTGCCGGCGAGTTCTTCGAGTGAGCGCCAGTATTCGGGGCCCGTTTTTTCGGCGGCGTCGTGGGCGGTGGCGGCGTCGATGCGTTCGCGGACGTCGTTCAGGTCCAGTTTTTTCGAAGGACAGACGTCTTCGCGCTTTTTGATCTGGATCAGACCGGCCGTGTTTTTTTCGTCGTTCGTCATGCCCAATTCTTTGGTTGCCAAGCCTTTTGGGTGGCGCAGCGCTTCAGCGCTGCGATCCACCGACTTCCGAGCGGCGGCTTTAGCCGCCGAGGTACCTCAGGGGCTAAAGCCCCTCTATATAGACCTTCGCAATCGCAGGCCTTGAAGGCCTGCGCCACCCAAAAGCTCTGAGCCTGTTCATCCCCAAGGTCTCCGTCACCCTTCACCTATGGCAGGTGCTGCAGGTCGTGATGTCTTTCACGTTGCGCACGTTGTACTTCTTTACAAGGGCTGTGCCGAGGTCCGTTTGATCCGTGAAACTTTGGCCGTCGACTACTACTGGATTCGCACTTGTGGGCTGCTGGTAGCGCATGTTGAAGACTTCGCTGCGCGGGCGCAGGTTATTCTGCGGGGCGCGGTGGCAGCTCAGGCACCATTCCATTTGCAGGCTTTCCTGCTGGTACATCAACGGCATTTGGTCGACCGGGCCGTGGCAGGTGTTGCAGCCGACTCCTTTATTGATATGAATGCTGTGATTGAAATAGACGAAGTCGGGGAGCTGGTTGACGCGCGTCCACTGCAGCGATTCTCCGGATTTGTAGCTGGCGCGGACCGGTTCGAGAAGCTGGGCGTTGGTCCAGATCTGCGAGTGGCAGTTCATGCAGGTTTTCGTTGGGGGAATACCGGCGAAGCTCGACGTCTCAACCGAGGTGTGGCAGTAGCGGCAGTCGATGCCGAGTCCGGTGACGTGGTGCTGGTGACTGAACGGGACGGGCTGCGGCTTGCGGACTCCGGCGTAGGTAACGTAGGGGGAACGCTGGATTTCCATGGCCATCCAGCCTAGGGCAGCAACGACGAATACCGCGCCAAAGATGGTGGCGCGAGACAGGGTATTCGTACTGCGATGAAAGATCTGCGACATTCCCTTATGAGATCTGGCTTAAGAGACCCGGCGGATCGTCCTATGTTCGATCGTCCGCGAATCGGTTGAACACTGATTTGGTACAGCGATAGAGAAAACCACCCACTGGTTCTCAGAGTTGTCTGTGAAACTGCAGATTATAAATATTTCGCCGGAATTTGTCGCGGATTTTTGGGTTTCGGAAAAGAAAAAAGTTTCGACGGGAACGTTACTGAAAAAATGTTGAGTTTTGCAACTGTGCGCGGGCGAAAACCTAAAATCCTCAACCACTAAGGGCACTAAGGTTCACGAAGGAAATCGAAAACGGTTACGGGCTAACGCAAGTTCATGACCATCAATTTGGGTTCGGTCATTTCTTCAATCGCGTAGCGCAGGCCTTCGCGGCCCAGTCCGGAATCTTTGACGCCGCCGTAGGGCATTTGATCGATGCGGAAAGAGGGGACGTCTCCGGCGATGACGCCCCCGACTTCGAGTTCTTCGTAGGCCTGGAAGAGGAGTTTCGCGTCGCGAGTGAAGACGCCGGCCTGCATGCCATAGGCGGAGTTGTTGGCCTGGCGAAGGGCCTGATCGAAATCTTTGTAGGGCTCGACGGTGACGACGGGGCCGAAAACTTCCTGGCAGTTTACTTTCATATCGGGTTTGGTGCCGGTGAGGACCGTGGGTTCGACAACTTGTCCCTTTCGTCCGCCGCCGCAGAGCAAGCGCGCGCCGGCGCTGACGGCGTCTTCCACCCATGCGGTGGTCCGGACGGCGTCGCTGTTGCGGATGAGTGGGCCCACGTCGGTGGATTCATCGAGAGGATCGCCGGTCTTCAGTTTCTTTACGAGGTCGACGAAAATGTCGGTGAATCTGCCGTAGACGGAGTGCTCGACCAGGATGCGCTGCACGGAGATGCAAGTCTGGCCGGCGTAGCCGAAGCCTCCGGTGACGCAGCGTTCGGCGGCGTATTCGAGATCGGCGTCGCTGTGCACGATGACGGGGGCGTTGCCGCCGAGTTCGAGGACGACTTTCTTTTTTCCGGCGCGGCGCTTGATGTCCCAGCCGACGGGAGCGCTGCCGGTGAAGCTGATGAGCTTGATGCGGTCGTCGGTGACGAGGAGGCTGGCGTCGTCGTTGGAGAGCGGGAGCACGTTGAGTCCGCCGTCGGGCCATCCGGCCTGCTGCACGCATTCGGCGAGAAGCAGCGAGCAGAGCGGGGTTTGGGGCGCGGGCTTCAGGACCATGGAGCATCCCGCGGCGATGGCGGGGGCGACTTTGTGCGCGACTAAATTGATCGGGAAATTAAACGGCGTGATTCCGGCGATGGGGCCGAGAGGGAAGCGCCGCACGATGCCCCAGCGTCCGGCGGTGGATTCCTGCCAGTCGAGAGGGAGATATTCGCCGTAGATGCGGGTGCTTTCTTCGGCGGCGACGTTGAAGGTGAAGATGGCGCGCTCGACTTCGGTGCGCGCGGCCTTGATGGGCTTGCCGGCTTCCTGCGCGAGAGTGCGGGCGAATTCCTCTTTGCGCTGCATCATGAAAGCGGCGATCTGCCGGAGAACGCGCTGGCGCTCGAAGGCGGGCAGGCGGCGAGTGGTGCCGAAGGCCTTGACAGAGGCGGCAATGGCGGCCTCGGCGTGTTCGCGGCGGCCTTGCACTACGCGGGCGATGAGGCTGTTGTCGTAGGGGGCGTGGATCTCGACGACGTCGCCGTCCTCCCGCCACCGGCCATCCACAAAGAAACCGTGCGTCGCAACGGGTGCGATCGTCATTTCGGACATAAATTTTCTTTGGCCCCCAGCAAACCGACTTTTCTAATTATAGGACTTTTCGGTTATGGTGACAGAGATGGTCGGCATCGGGATAAAACGGAAACCACGAAGGGCACTAAGGTTCACTAAGGAAAACCAAGAACCACAGAGGACACGGAGAACACAGAGGAGAATTGCTTTGCCTTTACAATTGGGCTCGGCTATGAGCGACTTCACTTCTATTGCGGAACTCGCACCACTCCTGCGGCGGAGAGAGATATCTCCGGTGGAGATTACTCGTGACTGCCTCGCTCGCATCGAGAAGCTGAACCCTTTGCTCAACGCGTTCATTACGGTCATGACGGAGTCTGCGCTGGTTGAGGCGCGCCAGGCGGAGGTTGAGATTGGGCGCGGCGAGTGGCGCGGGGCGCTGCACGGCATCCCAGTGGCGTTGAAGGATTTGATCGACACGGCGGGTGTGCGGACCACCGCGGCGAGCGCACTATATAAGGATCGGGTTCCGAGTGAGGATGCTGATGTGGTGCGGCGGTTGCGGCAGGCTGGGGCGGTCATCGTTGGGAAGAATAATTTGCATGAGTTCGCTTACGGTGGGAGTTCGCTGGTCAGCTACTTTGGGGACGTGCACAATCCGTGGGATGTGGGGCGGGTCGCGGGGGGATCGTCGGGCGGATCGGCGGCAGCGGTTGTCGCGAGGTTGGCTTATGCAGCGATTGGTACCGACACGGCGGGCTCGATTCGCGAACCGGCAGCGCTGTGCGGGTGTGTAGGAATTAAGCCGACGTACGGGCGGGTGTCGAGCCGAGGAGTGATTCCGCTGTCGGCGTCACTCGATCATGTGGGTCCGCTGGCGGCGACCGTGGAGGATGCGGCCATCGTGCTGCAGGCCATCGCGGGATACGATGCGGCGGACATTACTTCGGCAGAAGTTCCGGTGACGGATTATGTCGGCGAGCTGCGCGAGGGTGCGAAGGGCGTGCGTGTGGGCGTGCCGCGAGCGTATTTCTTTGACGATCTCGATGCGGAAGTGGCTGCGGCCATGGAGCACGCGCTGGCGGGATTGCAGAGCCTGGGTGCAGAGTTACGAGAAGTGCAACTGGAGGTGCCGACCGACCGCGTGCTGCAGACGGCGGAAGCCTATGCGTTTCACGCCGAGAAAGTTGCGAAGAGTCCGGAGTTGTACCTGCCGGAGACCGTTCGGCGCATCCGGGCAGGGGAGGGAGTTTCCGCGGCGGAGTATATTCAGCGGCGACGCGAGTTGGAGGAGGGGCGGCGCGGGATTCGCGCGATCTTCGCTGATGTAGATGTGCTGGTGACACCGACGATGCCGATGCCAGCTCCGGCGATTGCCGAGTTGAAAGCGAATCCGGACGCGCTGCGTCCCGCCGAACTCAGGCTGTTGCGGAACACGAGGCCGTTCAATGTGTGGGGACTGCCGGCGATTTCGGTGCCTTGCGGATTTACGCAGGGCGGGCTGCCCATCGGCTTGCAGATCGCGGGGGCGCACTGGCGCGAGGATTTGGTGTTGCGAGTGGCTTACGCTTATGAGCAAGCGACGGCGTGGCACAAGAGGCGGCGCCCCGAGTAGGCGACAAGACACGGAACGCCGGTGTGCAAGTGACGATGCGATCTATTCTCCTGCCGCGGCTTGCGCCCACTCTGACAAGGGTTCGAGGAACGGGTAGGTGGTGGAGGGCGCGTCGATCTCTCCCGTGAGGGAAGTCTTGGGACGAACCATGTGTCCGTAGAAGGCGCGGGTGCTGTCCTTGTCCTGTTTGATCTTGCCGTGCTCGAGCGTGGCGCCGATAAAGGCACCGCGAGAGCGGGCGTAAGTCAACACAGGGGCGCGCATTTTCCAGTCCGTTTCTGCGCCAGTCTGGCGGCCCACCGGTCCTGCGGCGATGCTGGCTTGTCCGCCCAGCTTGAATTTGCTGGAGAGCAGATTCACCATGCCGTCATTGTTCATTACGAGCATGATCAAATCGACGGCTTGCCCGCCGAACTGCAGGCCGAAGCTGCCGCCTTCGACGACAAAGAATGCAGGAGCGCTCCAGCCTTTGGGGGTGCGGCAGGTTGCAACGCCGCGTCCGTAACGCAGGCCGACAGCGAAGCCGCCGTTGAGCATGGAGGGGACGATGGCCACGCAGGCGGCCGAGGCGAGCACCTTTTCCGGAATGCCGTGATCGGGCGCGGCTTGGATTTGCTGCAGGATGGTTCCCGCCGATTTGACGCGAGCTTGAGCTTTGGCGGCGCTGTCGGCGCTCCAAGCGGCTGCGGCCACGCACATCACTAGCAGCAGGTGCAGAAGACTTCTCATTTCTTGATCTCTCTGCTTTTGATTCTAGAAGGATGGTAGGGCGTGGCGAGGGTCTCGAAGCGATCGCTGTTGGCTAGGAAGGTGCGTGAGGCTGGGCTGGGTTATTGACGGTCGGTCAATGACCGCTAAGGCCTTGGTTTCGTAAACTGACGGTCCGCCTAACCGAGGAGTCAAACGCTCTGCGCCCACCTCGGCATCGGAAGATCCATTTACTCCGGCAGGCCCAATCTCCCTACCAGGGCCTTGTATCGCGGATCGGAACGGATCGGGTCAAACGACGGATAACGGAGGCAGAGAATCACTTCAATTTCCTGGTTGGAAACCGCTTTCTCCAGATAGTCGAGCGCCCGGTTCCGGTCGCCCGTAACCGAGAGAGCCAAAGCCGCCCAGGTAGTCTGTTCCGGCTGATTGAAAGCGGTGACTGCCAGATCACGAAAACCTTTCGCGTCCCCGTTCCACGATCCGGGTGTAGCGGCGAACTTTTTCAACTCGCTCACTGCATTCGTGAAATCGCCGGTCGCGGCTAACAACTCCGACAGCTTGTGATGCGCCGGTCCGAATGTTGGATCGCGCTCGATCGTCTTATGAAACTGCGCGAGCGCCTCCGGGAAGCGGTGCGCATCCATCAACGCAGTTGCATAGTTCGTATTCATGATGGGAGAAAGAGGGTCCAGCGCCAGTGCGACACGGAACTCCTCGAACGCCTGATCGAATCGCTTCTCGGGAACGAGAAGGCTAAAGGCGTACAAATAATGCGCGGCGGCGCTGTTCGGGTCTAACTCGATGGCGCGCCGATACTCCTGCTCGGCCTCGCGCCATTTCCAGGCACAAGTTAAGAAATCAGCGCGCGATACATGTGCCTCCGGCAGGGCGTCATCCAATTCAAGCGCCTTGCGCGTAGCCGCATCCGCCAGCAATCCCGCCTGCCGCGAGGTAATGCCCGCCCGGTAACTCGGGATCACGTCGTAGGTCTCGCCCAGCCCGGCGTAAGCAAGAGCGTAGTTGGGATCGGCGGTAATCGCCTGTTGAAATAAATCGATGCTCTTCTTCAACCCCTCCGTTGTGCGTCCGTACCAGAGTTGCCGGCCTTCCAGATACAGCCGGTAAGCCTCCGGATTCGTAGTCCCGGCACTGCCTAATCGCTGCTGTTTTTCTCCGCTCAACTGTACCCGCAAGCGCTTTGAGATGTCGCGCGCAATGTCGCCTTGCAGTTGGGTGATGTCCGCCGCCTTTCGCTCGTAATGCGATCCCCAAAGTTCGCTCCCGTCCGTAGTACTCACCAGGTCAGTCTGCACTCCCACTTCATCGCCATGCTGGGTAATGCGGCCGATCAGAACCGCGCTGACTTGCAGCTGTTGCCCGATTTTCTGCGGATCCTCGTCCTTTCCCTTGAACCGGAAGACTGTGCTTCGCGCCATTACTTTGAGATCCGGAACCTGCGACAGGGAACCGATCAGGCTCTCAGTCAATCCGTCGCTGAGGTATTCTTCGTTCGCATCGGCGGTTGCGTTTACGAAGGGCAGCACCGCAACCGAGTCGATCTTCTGTGCTCCTGACCCGCCGCGCATCAGGTACAGCGCTGTGCTTATTACCCCGACCACCGCAACCGCAGCCAGTCCAAAGACCAGAAGCTTGCGCGAGGTGGCGGGCAACGCTGCGGGCGACGCAGCAGGAATCTGAGCCGAAGTCCGGCTGCCCGACTCCGCGGTCACGGGCGCATAAATGGCTGACGCCCGGCCCGAGTCCAGGTCTCGCTTCAGCCGTGTCAGGTCTGAGCGCAAGTCGGCGGCGCTCTGGTAGCGGAGATTTCGATCCTTTTCCAGCGCCTTGCTGACAATGCGCCCCAATTCCGCGGGCGCATCCGGATTGAGCCGGGTCGGCGGCGGCGGCGTGGCATCAAGAATGGCCTTGAAGATCTCTGCCGAACTCCCGCCCCTGAATGGCAACGCGCCCGTCGCCATTTCGTAGAGCACCGCCCCGAACGAGAACAAATCGCTGCGCGCATCCAGCTCTTGCGCTTTCGCCTGCTCCGGCGACATGTAAGCCACCGTGCCCAGTGTCGAACCAGGGCTCGTCAATTGCTGGTCATGGATACTGCGCGTCAGCGTGTTATCGGAGCTGCTGGCACGGCCGGCCATCTGCATCTTGGCCAGACCGAAATCCAGAATCTTGGCGTGTCCGCGCTCGGTGACGAAGATGTTTGCTGGCTTGATGTCGCGATGCACAATACCCTTCGCGTGCGCCGCGTCCAGCGCATCGGCAGCCTCAATGCTTAGAGAAAGAAGTGTTTCGTTGTCGAGTGGCTGTCCTGCGATGCGGTGCTTCAGGGTTTGGCCCTCAAGAAACTCCATCGCGATGTAAGACTGCTCGCCGCTCTTGCCGATTTCGTAAATCGTGCAAATGTTGGGATGGTTCAGCGCCGAAGCGGCTCTGGCCTCCCGCCGAAAGCGCTCCAGAGCCTGCAGATCGCGCGCCAGATCCTCGGGCAGAAACTTTAGCGCGACAAACCTGCCTAACTCGGTGTCCTCGGCCTTGTAAACGACGCCCATCCCTCCTCCGCCGAGCTTCTCCACGATGCGATAGTGCGAGATGGTTTGGCCGATCACTGGCGCGAATCTTACGTGTGTGAGACGGCCAAGTCAATGAAGGCCGTGGAGTTAACAATGTCTCAAGAAGGTTGCTGTTGCAGAATCGCCATAGCGCTCATTGACCATGCGAATCGGAGTTTTGAGTTCTTTCGCTGTTCTCGTCGCTCCGCGCACGCCTCAGTCTACTGACGTGACGTCATCCGGCAGAGTGAGTACGAACTCACACTTGCCGGTGGCGACGGCGCAGGAGAGCGTTCCGCGACGGAACACCTTTACCGGAGTGTCGTCGGGGAAGGTGAGATGGTAGTCGGCGGTTTTGAGTGCGGCAGTGTACGACTTCAGTTTCTCGTCTCCGCTGACAAACTTCACCGAGTCGACCTTCGAGGGTGAACCTCCGCCGCCGCTCAAGAGGATGAAGAAATCGGCGTTGCTGGTTTGCGTGGCCTTGCCGAGGTCGATGGTGCTTTGGTGCTGGAGTTCCTCTTTGTAGCGTGCGACGGCGGCGTCGGCTTTCGCGTCGCCACCGGCCAGAGAGGCCAGACGCCCGCGGGTTTCGGGAGCGGGGCGCAGGCCGTTCATGGAGAGCGCGTAGGTGCGCAGAGCGAGATCTTTCTCGCCGCGCTTCTGGTAGATCTGTCCAAGATGGTCGCCGACTTCGCCGTGGTGGCCGAGTTCCCATGCGGCCGCTACATACTTTTCCGCTTTGCTGAGATCACCTTCGCCGAAGTGTACCCAGCCTAGAGTGTCCCAGTAGGCGACGAGCGATGAAACCAAGGGGAGTTCTTTGTTGGAGAGACGATCGAGTGAAACATTGCGCAGAGCGGCAGCCGTGGCCGAAACGGCGGATTCGGCGTATTGCTGGGCGCGGTCGAGATGAGAATCTTTCAGCGAGAGCTGGTAAGCGATGTTGTTCCAAACCAGCGGCGTGGCCGAAAGTTCGACGCCGTGATCGAAGGCGGCCAGCGCTTTTTCGTCCTGGCCAAGATTCAGGTAGGCATCGCCGAGGCTCACCTGCAATGAACCGGCCTCGGGCGCGGTGTCAGGAACCAGCGCTGCGGCCTTCTCCAGTTCCACGACGGCCAGATCGTACTTATGCCACTCGGAGTACATTGCGCCCAGGCTGTAGTGCGCGAACGCGTCGAGCGGATTGTTCTCCAGCTGTTTATTGAACGCCTTGGCGGCCTCTTCGTATTTGCGTTCGGTCACGTAGACCCGGCCGAGGTTGTTGTAGGCGTACTGGTCGTAGGGATAGACCTCAAGCTGCTTCTCGAAGGCGGCGATGGCCTGATCGTTCTCGCGCATCTGGAAGTAAACGAGGCCGAGATTGTTCCATGCGACTTTGTTCTTGGGATCGACTTCGGTTGCGCGTTTCAGAAGTACAAGCGCGACGGGCAGGTTGCCATTGTCGGCGGCGGCGCGGGCGCTGTCGACCAGATCGTCGGCCTTCATGTCGGGCGGTGGGACGGGGGCCCCGGCGACCGCACTTTCGACGGAAAGTTTTTGCGCGAGGTCGAGGCCGACGGCGCGGCGGAAGGACTCGTAATCGGCGGCGCGGGCGACAGGGAGTTCGTCCTGGTGCATCGTCAGTTTGCGGCCGGCGGTGAAGACGCCGCCATCAATCTTGTACGTTGCTTGATATTCGGCGTAGTCGCGTTTCAGCGAGAAGGCCAGCGGCGCATGAGCGGTGTACTTGGCGGGCAACTCCAGCTTGATGTTGTAGGAGTAGTCGGCCTTCGGGCCCAGCTTCATGGGTTCGGCGTCGGCGTCGGTGTCGTCGACATTGACGTCGGGCAAATTGAACTGCACTAGGGGGAGAACGATTTCAGTTTTCTTCTTCGACCAGTCGAGGAAGTTTGTTTTGGAGACGTCATACGACATCGTGAACGGCTCTCGTGTGGCCGCCGGATCGCTGACTTTGAGATTGGTGACGTCCCCGCCCAGTCCAGAGTTGACGTTTTCCACGACGCGTTGCCAGTTGGCTTGCGGCACGCGGCGGAAGACGGAACGGAGCATGAGTTCTTCGTCGCCGCGAAACTCGTAGTGCACGTGGGCTTCGAGCTTGCCGATGTCGTTAATCTTTCCAGTGATCTCGGAGACTTCGGTGTCGGGCATGGGAGTGTCGGCGGGCGTCTCTTCGAGATGAGGTGCGATTGAGGATGGCGGCTCGGCGGGAGGAATCACCAGCGCCTGCTTTTTGCGCAGCGTGTAGGAGAGCAGGCGGAAGGGAGCGACCTCGGCGGTGGTGTCCATCCAGACTTGCTCCTTACCCAGAGGGAGCATGGTGATGACGTGGTCGAACTGCGAAGGCGATGGGACGTCGGGATCGAGCTTGCGGCTGGAATTGATGAGGACGGACCATGCGTGCATGCCTTCGGCATCAAGCAGGGAGGCTAGGAGCGTGTGTTTGTCTTTGCAGTCGCCGTACTGGTCGTGAAGCACTTCGGAGGCGGCGTGCGGTTGGTAGCGGCCCACTCCGAGGGAGAGGCTGAAGTAGCGGAAATTCTTGGCGACGTAGTCGTAGAGAGCTTCGACTTTTTCCAGATCGGTGTTCAGGCCCTTGGTGAGTTCCAGCGCTTTGGCGCGAACTTCGGGCGAGGGAGCGCGGCGGTCCTTCTCGAGGCTGGCGTACCAGCGGCCGATCTGCTCCCAGGATTCGAACGTGGTTAACTGAATGTCGGGGCGGTCATCGTCAGGACGGCGCCGCTTTTTCTTTTTGTCTTTCTCTTTTACTTTCGCGGAGTCGTCGTCGCGTGCGAGATGCGATCCCGACCAGTGATAGATGCGGCGGCCATCTTTTTCGGTAATGATGGGATCCATGCCGGGCTTGCATTTCAGCTTCAGGGTGCGGCCGGCGGGGACATCGACGTCGAGGGTTTCATCGAGCGTGATGTTGCTCTTGTCGAATTCGTAGTCGGCCCAGAACTGTCCGGCGGCCAGTGGGGTGTGAATCACCGTGACCATGTCATATTCCAAAACTTCGCCGGGACGCAGGCCGGGCACGGTGATGTGCTTCTGGCGATAGTCGGTGTAGACGGGAGCTTCGTGCTCGACGGGGGCGCTGAGATCCTGCACGGCATCGTCGCCAGCCTTGACCACGGTGCCGTCTTCTTTCAGCACGCGCACGTAGGGAATTTCGACGCGTTCGTTGGCGGAGTTGTAGCCTTCCTGGATCTGTCCCCATTGCTGGACGCCGGCTTCGCTTTGGACGCGAATGCGGGCGGTGGTCTCTTTGCGTCCGGTGCCGTCGGCCTCGAAGCGGTAGTGCGAGTGCATCTGCTCGATGACGAAGGACTCCTGGGCGTAGTCGGGAGACTTCGCGTCGGCTAGTTTTGCGGCTGCATCGCCGACGGCGGTTTTGTCGGCTTGCTTGGCGGGCTCCACGGGGAGGGAGTTCTTCGCGGGATCCGCTGACTGCGACGGCGATGGGTTGGGCTGCTGGGAACTTGCGCCGGCGGCGAGCAAGCATGAAAAAAGAAGGACGAGGCAACGATTACGCATAAGTTGGTTAGGAACCCTAGCTATTATCCCATGCAGGGGTCAGCACGCGGGGCAGGCGAGAATGGCGGGTTCGGAAGAGAGTACGGTGACCAAGGAAGGAAGTGGGGAAGCGCTGGAAAGACGGGCTATCGGGGTGTCACAGCGCGGCGTGTTTTCTTAATAGGACAACTATTGTTCATATAAATACCGTGATTTAGATCACATTTTTCTCTCCGACCCGCGTAAATCCGGGGTAGAATTCCGCTCAGATAGTCTTGCCTCGCCATGACGCGGGGCAGGCGTGACGCATAACGTACTTGCGCCACGATCTTTCCGCTGGAGGTTTTTGCATGGAAGATCGGGCCCCTGTCGTCTCTTCTACGGAGCAGTCCTCTACTCCCACCTCTGCCATCCGGCAACATGAAGGCCGCGGAGCGTGGGTTCTGACAGCCTACGGTATTTCTGGTCTCGCGTTGTTCGGAGTTCTGGCTTACTTCTTCTCGGACTTCATCTCTCATTAGTCCGGGCCCGCGCTGGCGAACGGGCGTGCGCGCTCGCGGAATGCGCATGGAGTGTACCTGAAGGTTTTCTGTTCGATAATTCAAAGCTCACCTGCTGGTCCCCAAGCCGCTTTATGAACGTGCTACAATGAGCGGCCTTAGGTTGCTGCTTCGGCACCCGGCGCTAACCCCACGCAAGGATTACGAAACACGCGGAAGAAATCTGTGGCCAAAACTCCCACACCCAGCCCGACGCCGATCACCTACGCCGATGCCGGTGTGGACATTAGCCGCGCCAACCGCACCAAGCAGCGCATCAAGTACCTGGCGCACAAGACGTTTACGCGCGGCGTGCTGAGCGAGATTGGCGGGTTTGGCGGGCTGTTTGCGGTGGACAAGACGAAGTACACCGATCCGGTGCTGGTGTCGAGCGTCGACGGCGTGGGCACGAAGCTGAAGATTGCGTTTGAGATGGACCTGCACTCGACGGTGGGGGCCGATCTGGTCAACCACTGCGTCAATGACATTGCGGTGCAGGGAGCGGCGCCGCTGTTTTTCATGGATTACCTGGCGACCGGGACGCTGGATCCGTCGATTGCGGAGAAAGTTGTAGAAGGCATTGCCGACGCGTGCAAGCACAATGGGTGCGCACTGATTGGTGGCGAGACGGCCGAGATGCCAGGGTTTTATCCGGATGGAGAGTATGATCTGGCGGGATTTATTGTGGGCGTGGTGGAGCGCGAGAAGATCATCACCGGGAAAGACGTGCAGATTGGCGACATCATTTTAGGGCTGCCGTCGAACGGGCTGCACACCAATGGATATTCGCTGGCGCGAAAGTTGCTGTTCGAGGTTGCGCACTATTCGGCCGATACGTACGTCAACGAGGTGAAGAATAAGGTCGGCAACGAGTTGATGCGCACGCATAAGAGCTACTGGCCGGCGCTGAGGAAACTGATCGACGGGCAATGCGTGGCGGCTCTGGCGCATGTTACGGGCGGCGGTATCACCGAGAATTTGCCGCGCGTGTTGCCGCGCGGGACGGCTGCGGTGATCGAATTGGGGTCGTGGCCGGTGCTTCCGATCTTTGAGCATCTGCAGCAGTTGGGGAGTGTACCGCAGGACGAGATGCTGCGGACGTTCAACATGGGCCTTGGGATGTTGCTGGTGGTTCCTTCGGCGAAATTCAAGAAAGCCCAGTCGGTGCTGGAGCGTGTGGGCGAGAAGGCTTACACGATCGGACGGATCGTGAAGGGCGAGCGCAAGGTCACGTACAGCTAGGAGCGTTCACCACGGAGGCGCGGAGACACAGAGAAAACCTTGCCTTTTGATTCTTCGACTTCCATCTTCATTCTTCGACTTCCAACTGTCGCGTCCTTTTCACGGTCTCTTTCCGCAGTCTTCTCGGTGCATCTGTGTCTCCGTGGTGAATTATGATGTTGCCTGAATGAAATCCCTCGGCATACTTCTCTCCGGGCGCGGGTCGAACTTCGTTGCCATTGCTGACAGCATTGATGCGGGGCGCATTCCGGATGCGCGGATTTCTGTCGTCATTTCGAACAAGGCCGACGTGCCGGGAATCGCGACTGCGCGCGCGCGAGGGCTGACGGCGCTGGTGATTCCTTCCAAGGGCAGGCCGCGCGAGGAACACGACCGCGAGGTTGTCGGTGCGCTGAAGCAGCATGGCGTCGGGTTAGTTTGTCTTGCGGGGTATATGCGGTTGCTGTCGCCGTGGTTCGTGCAGCAGTTTCCGCACAGGATCTTGAATATTCATCCGTCGCTGTTGCCGGCGTTTCCGGGGCTGGAGGCGCAGGAGCAGGCGTTCGCTTACGGCGTGAAAGTCTCCGGGTGCACGGTACATTTCGTGGATGAAGAGCTTGATCATGGGGCGATCATCGTGCAGAAGACGGTGCCCGTGCTTAATGGCGATGATGAACACACGCTTTCGGCGCGCATTCTCGAGCAAGAACATATCGCTTACACGGAAGCGATCAAAATCGTTTTGGCTGGAAGGTTCGAAGTTGTCGGGCGACGGCTCGTGGCGGGCCAGAAGGCAGAAGTCAGAATGCAGGAGTGAGTTACTTTGCGGTCGACGTTTATGTGAGTTCCTTCGTCATTTTCACAATCGGAAGTGTTTCGCCGTTTGCGAGCGGGACCGTCTGATTCTCAACTTCGACATATCCCTTCGCTTTGTAGAAGGCTACGCCGCTTAACGTGGCTCCCATTTCCAGTCGTGTGAAACCGGCGGCTCTCGCCGCATCTTCACAGGCCTGGAGGATCAGGCTGCCGATGCCTTGGCGGGCATATTTCGGGTGGACGAAGAAGGCGCGGATTTTGGCGGCTTCGCGCGCGGGGTCGAGCAGGGAGTCTTCGCGTCCGGAATACTGATCGCCGCCGTATAGCGTTTTGCGTCTACTCCAGCCGCCGCAGGCGACGATTACGGGATCGGCTTCAGATATTTCTTCTGCGACCAGATAGGTTCCGTCCGCGATCAACTGGCTGTCCACGCCGTACACCGAGCGGAGCGCGCCTTCGATCTGGGCGGGAGAGTAGTCGTTGGACTGGAGTCCGCGGACGGACGCTTCGATGATTTCCCGCAGCCGGGGGACGTCGGCGGCTACGGCCTTTCTGATTTGCACACTCACCCGCTAAGCATCCATTTTTGTCATAGGGAGCGGCGGTTTGTCAGCGAAGGGGCCTATGCAACTGGCTGGGACTGCATAGATCCTTCGCGGCAAGGACCGCCGCTCAGGATGACAGGCATTTTTTCTGGGTTCAGCAGTCCAACATTCTAGCGCTCCGATTCGGCCTTTCGCAGGCCATTCCTTATAATGTCCTTTCTCATGTCAAACTTCGCACCTGTCGACGAGCAGCTAACCTATCTCAAGAAGGGCTCCGCGGAAATCATTCGCGAGGGCGAACTGCGCGCCAAGCTGGAGAAGTCGCGGACTACAGGCAAGCCCTTGCGCGTGAAGCTGGGGATGGACCCGACTGCTCCCGATCTGCATTTGGGGCATACCGTGGTGCTGCGGAAGCTCAAGCACTTTCAGGATCTGGGGCACACGGCGGTCTTTCTGATTGGCGATTTCACCGGGATGATCGGCGATCCGACGGGGCGCTCGGCGACGCGTCCGCCGCTCAGCCGTGAGCAGGTTGAGCAGAATGCGGAGACCTATAAAGCGCAGGTTTTCAAGATTCTTGACCCGAAGAAGACGGTGATCGATTTCAACCGGCGGTGGATGGGCGCGTTCACGTCCGATGATTTTGTGCGGTTGATGGCGAAGTACACGGTGTCGCAGTTGCTGGAGCGGGAGGACTTTCACAAGCGGTTTCAGGAAGAGAAACCGATTTCCGTGCATGAACTGCTCTATCCGCTGGTGCAAGGGTATGACTCGGTTGCGCTAGAGGCCGATGTTGAGTTGGGAGGCACCGACCAGAAGTTCAATCTGCTGGTGGGGCGCGAGTTGCAGCGCTCATACGGGCAGGAGTCGCAGGTGGTGCTGACTACGCCGATTCTCGAAGGGCTCGACGGCGTGCAGAAGATGTCGAAGTCGCTGGGGAATGCGATCGGCATTCACGAGCCGCCGCTGGAGATGTACGGGAAGATCATGAGCATCTCTGACGGGATGATGTGGCGTTACTACGAACTGCTGACGGATGTGCAGGTGGCGGACATCGAGAAGATGAAGACGGCGACGCATCCGATGGCGGCGAAGAAGGATCTGGCGCGGAGGATCGTGGCGGACTTTCATTCGGCGGAGGCGGCGGAGAAGGCAGGGGGGGATTGGGCGAAGCACCGACAGAGGGAGCTTCGTCCGGACAATCTTCCTAACGACATCGATGAGGTTCGCGTTAGTTACGAGAAGATTCGACTAGATGGCGCCCCACCTGGCGCAGGCGACGGCTACCTATGGGTCCGACTAGACCGACTGCTGGTCATTTGCGGGCTGGCCGAATCCGTCACGGATGCCGGCAGGAAACTTAAAGCGGGGTCGGTCTATCTTCTAAGATCGGATGGCACGCAGGGGGAAACATGGACCACACCAGGCCTTCCCGTTGTGTTTCATGGGACTCCTGCACGGGTGGTTATTAGGGTGGGCAAGAAAATGATAGCCGCTCTGATCGAGCCTTAGAGAACTGCCGTCTTCGTCGACGTGAGTTTATGTGGGGACAGCCGCCATCGGCTGTCCGGCGAGCGAAGCTCGCCTTGCTCGCCAGGAACTGAATTCCCGAACTGGAATCTCCTCTTTCCAACTCCACCGAAAACACTCAGCCCCCCAACAGATGTGGCACTAGAATCAAAATCGCGAAGCTTCGCTTCGCGGACAGCCGAAGGCGGCTGTCCCCACATAAATCAAAACTTTATGCCGCAGGCTTTTTATCGAAGGCAGCTTCCTCATCTTCAGGTTGATGATCGGCAACACTTTGTGACTTTCTGCACTGATCAACGGTGGATACTGCCCGAGTGCGTGCGGTGTATCGTGCTGGAATGCTGTTTGCGCGACAATCGATCGAAGTACGACCTGCGCGTCGCAGTCGTGATGCCGGATCATGTTCATTTGATCTTCACACCGCTGGTCGATCACCAAGGAATGGAAGTCTACTCACTCGCTAAAATCATGGATGCGATTAAGGGTGCAGCGGCTCACAAGATCAATCGGGCGCTCGGACGCAAGGGGCGAGTGTGGCAGGCGAAATCCTTCGATCATGTGTTGCGGTCGTCGGAGGGGCTTGACGCGAAGATCCAGTACTTGATCGAGAACCCTGTGCGGGCAGGCTTGGTTCAGGAGTGGAAGCAGTATCCTTGGCTGTGGACGAAGGCTTTGGTGAATCCCTTTACGCTCGTTCGGTGACCGCAAAAATCAGCTGGGCTTCGCCCAGCGGACAGCCGAGGGCGGCTGTCCCCACATTTTCGAAGCCTACATCCGCTTGGCTTTACGGTAGCAAGCCGAACACCGCTACTCCGTTGGGTGTTCCTACGAAGACCTTTCCGTTCACGATTGTGGGCACCATGAACTTGTTGCCGTTGCCGAAATTGTCGCGGCTGCTGGCGGCCTGGTTGCTGTTGTAGAGTTCGTTCAGTGTGCTGGCGTCGAAGGCGTGCAGCGTGGCCGGATTGCTGTTCTCAACGGCCCACACAATCCCATTGCTGGTGCCATTGGCCGAGACGCTCGGAGTCGCTCCGGGATATCCGAAACTGTTGGCGGTGTGGGCTGTGGCACTGGTCGACAACTTTGCGTTCGTGATCGTGAACGCCTGAATCGGGCTTCCCACCGATCCGAAGTACACCGTGTTGTTGAAGTATGCGGGCATGGCCCAGACGCCGCCCGGCAACGCCCCAGCGAGTTCTTGGTAAATACTGTTGTTGTTGGTGGCGTTGAATTTTCCCATCGAGTCGCGGTTCACGACGTATAGGTTCGAATCCTTGCCTGCGCCCACCGCGAGGTGCATCGTGTGGCCGGCTCCGTCGCTGAGGTCGGGAAGGACCATGGCTCCCCCGGATCCCAGGTCGGTGTCGCTTCCATTCTCCGATGACTGATTGTCCATCTCGAAATAATCGGACACAGCGAGTCCGCTGGAGGTCGAGAGCTTTATGAAGGCGTTGCCGTAGTCGCCGTTGGCGGGAAAGCCGCTGGAATTCAGCGTCGTATCGAAGTCGCCGTTGGCGTCGAGGAAGTAGATGTTGCTCGAAGTGTCCGCGGCCAGTCCGGCGCCTGCCATCCAAATCGCGCCTTCGTTGCCGTTCGGAGTCACGTCGAGCACGCTGGTTTGTGCCAGAGTAGATCTGTCATAGGCGATGACCCATCCGGTGTAGGGACGGATGTCGCAGTGCGAGGCCCAGCCCGTGTACACGACGCCGTTCATGAGAAGCAGCCCGGCCCGCTCCTCGTACTGTCCGGGGTCGAAGACTACGTTGGCGCCGTTGCTGTTGTCGCCCGTTCCGGGATACGTAGCCTGAATCTCCGCGGGGCCGCTGAACAATTCCGTACCCAGCGCGAGATCGAGAGCGTGGAGGCGCTGGTGGTAATTGCCCGAGCCATCCTTGGACATGGCGACGACGTATACAACTCCGTTCGCCCCGCCCGTACGATCAATAACAGGAGTCGAGGTAACGCCAATCTCGGGCGTCACCTGGCCGCAGCCGCGGTTGTCTGAAGTTGTCTCGCCTGACTTCAGCATGGAGGTATGCCAGATCGTTGCGCCGGTGTCTGCATCGAAGGCATAGACCGAATCATGCTCCGTCGCGGCGATCAGCAGGTTGTGGGTACCGTTACTCGGCACTGCGACGCTGGAGGCGTAAAGGGGCTGGGCGTCGACCAGGCCATCGACAGAGTAGAAGCCGAGTTTGCCGAACTTTGCCGATGTGACGTTGCTTGCGGTCAGCATGGTTTCATTCAGATTCTGTCCGGTGCGGGCGATGTCGTTGTGGTAGGTCAACACGTCGGTGGCGGAGGGGACCACTGCAGTGACCGTAAGCGTGGCCGCGTTGCTGGTTATGGTGCCGACCGAATTGGTCACGACCACTTCAAATTGCGATCCGTTGTCGGAGGAGGTGGTTGCAGCCGTCGTGTAGTTCGCCGCGGTCGCGCCCGTGATTGGCGTCGTGCTCTTTTGCCATTGGTAGGTCAAGGGAGTGGTGCCGCTTGCCGCGACGGAGAAGGTTGCTGCTGACCCGACGGTGACCGTCTGGTTCGAGGGCTGGGTTGTGATGGAGGGAGCTGCGGCGCTTGTCACCATCGAACTGTTGCCGCCGCAGCCTGCTAGAAGCAGGCCAAGGGGAAGACAGCAAAGAACACGATTGGGCCAACCGAATTGCACAGCAGGACCTCCCAAGAATCAACGGCTGTGGCCATCATGCCAGCAGTTGGTGGGATTGGGGAAGTGGGGGTGAGGTGGCGTTGGAGAAACCCTCGGTGAATCCCTCTGCTTTGTGACGGTGACTGCAGTCCCGGGCTTCGCCCGGAGGACAGCCGAAGGCGGCTGTCCCTACATAAGCGATTCTGCTACTCTCTCCCCGCGACATGCGCGCGGCGGCCATTCTCGGGTTGGGATGTTCTCCGAAAGAGCTGAAGCCTTTTCAATCTGAGCAGAATGTCGGTTGGGTCATGGGTGTGCCGGCCTCGGGTGAGCTCGCCGATGTCGTTCTGCTTTTTGGTGGCGATGGGACGGTTCATCGGCACCTGGGGCAGTTGGTGCGGCTGGGGTTGCCGGTACTGGTGGTGCCGGCGGGTAGTGGAAATGACTTTGCGCGGTCGCTGGGACTGCGGCGGGTGCGGGATTCGCTGGAGGCTTGGCGAAAATTCTGCGGCGGTGCGGGCGGTGTTCGTGCAGAAAATGTGCGCGCTATTGATTTGGGAGTGATTGCTCCACTCGAGAACGCGGGCGGGGCGCCCGCGCCACATGGTTCTCGATACTTTTGTTGTGTGGCGGGCGTGGGGCTGGACGGGGAAGTATCGCAGCGGGCCAACCGGCTGCCACGGTGGCTGCGGGGGCATGGAGGATATTTGCTGAGCGTGCCTCAGACTATTTTGACGTTTGCACCTTTGCCGATGAAGGTTATGACTTCGGCGGAGCACGGCGCAAGCTGGGCCACTCGCAGCGATCAGCCTACGATTCTGGCCGCGTTTGCCAATACTCCGGTGTATGGCGGCGGGATGAAGGTCGCGCCTCGGGCCAAGATGGATGATGGGCTGCTCGATGTTTGCATCGTTGGGGCGGTCGATCCGTTCAAGCTTTTTTGCATGTTTCCGACCGTCTACGCGGGTCGTCATCTGAGCATCCGGGAAGTGGAGTACTTTCAGGCCAGCCGGGTGCGGGTGGAGACGGAGCATCCGCTTGATGTTTATGCGGATGGGGAATATGTGTGCCGCACGCCGGTTGAGGTGGGCGTGCATGACGGCGCATTGAAGGTAGTAACCCTCTAGGCTTTCTCCATCCACCTCAGGGGCTGAAGCCCTCGTCAGAAAAAGGTCCTCATCGCAGCGCTGAAAGCGCTACGCCACCCAAAAGTGTGGGTTTCAGCGTGGCTCGTTGGCGAATCCCGCTAAGTGCTAAACTTTCTGCATGCCTGAAGGACGCTCGCGCGCACTGCTTTGGATTTTGATTGGGGGAGGAGCTTTTTTCCTCTTTGTGCTGGCCGTATTTACGCTGGTGTACATGACTCTGCACGCGGGCGGCACCGATGCCGGCATCACCAGCTTTGGCGACCGGATCGGCGTGGTGGATTTGGACGGCGTGATTCTGTCGCCGCAGCCGGTTGTAGGACAGCTTAAGAAGTTTGGCGACGACTCGTCGATCAAGGCCATCATCATTCACGTGAATTCGCCGGGCGGAGGCGTCGCTGCGTCGGAAGAGATTTACCGCGAGGTCAAGCGCATCCGCAGCGAGAAGAAGAAGCGCATCGTGGTCTCGATTGAGACCGTGGGTGCGAGCGGGGCTTACTACGTGGCGTCCGCGTCGGACAAGATTTATGCGGACCAGGGCAGCATTGTGGGGTCGATTGGCGTGATCGCCCAGTGGGTCAATTATGGCGATCTGCTGAAGTGGGCCAAGCTGAAAGACGTCGTGATCAAGACTGGCGAGTTCAAGGACACGGGGAATCCGGCGCGCGATCTGACTCCGAACGAGCAGGCTTACATGCAGGCCCTGATCGACAACATGTTTGGGCAGTTCGTGCAGGCGGTGAGCGAAGGGCGCGGGATGAAGTTCGAAGATGTGAAGTCGATCGCGAACGGCAAAGTCTGGACGGGCGAGCAGGCCATGTCGATGAAGCTGATCGACGGTGTGGGCGACTTTGAGACGGCGGTGGCAGACACCGCGAAGTCGGTGGGAATTAAGGGTGAGCCGACCCTGGTACGTCCGGAGCACGAGCGCAAGACACTGATGGATCTGCTGCTCGGCGATGTTTCGCAGTTCCTGCCGGGGCGGGAGAAGATGCTGGAGCAGCAGGTGGGATTTTATTACCTGTGGAAATAATGGCTGCAGCGCCGCCTGCCGCTTGGGAGCGATATTTGGGGGATGGCGTATCCACCCCGTAACTTGCATTAACCCCCTGAAATTTGAGAAGGTTATGGAGGATGCAGCGGCTGGCTCCGAGGCTTGGAGCAGCTGGCGGGCGTCGATGTTTCCGGAATCTCGGGCCGGATCAGAGTTTTTGACACAACCGGACGGAAGAACGAAGAAGGGCCTATGACCAAAGCCGATCTGATTGACGAAGTCTCGCGTTTGGCGGAACTTACGCGGAAAGACAGTGAAGTGATCGTGGAGACGATCTTTGACAGCGTGGTGCGTTCGCTGCGGGCGGGCGACAAGATCGAGATCCGCGGCTTTGGCAGTTTCCGTACGCGGCAGCGCAAGCCGCGCGTGGGGCGCAACCCCAAAACCGGGGAGCGGGTGGAAGTGCCGGCGAAAAAGATTCCATTCTTCAAGCCCAGCAAGGAATTGAAAGATCTGGTGAATGAATCGGCTGCGGCGGCCCCGGCAGCAACTCCAGTGGCGCCAACGAGTTCGGTGCCTCCGACGGCGTAGAGCGTTTCAGCTTCTATCTATCCAAGAGACGTTGCTTTGCAACGTCTCTTTTTCTTTTTGGAGGCGATCCGGATAGCGATCTGCCGCGCTTTGCGCGGCGGACAGCCGAGGGCGGCTGTCCCCACATTCAACTTCCATTCGTTATGGTTTGGTTTTTAGATACAGGTCGGCAACTTTCAGCGCCACGTCGGGATTGATGTCGGCGCGATTGGCTAGCACGATGATGGTCAAATTGTCGTCGGGGAAGCGCTGGATCGTGGTGCGGAAGCCGACGGTGCTGCCGTCGTGCGACATGCGTTTGTGGCCCTGGTAGGGATCGAGGAACCATCCGAAACCGTAAGTCAGCGGTTCGCCGTCGGGGAACTTCGGTGGGCCGTCCGTCGGCTGTACGGGAGTCAGGGCCGGTTGCATTTCGGCTGCGCTAACCAGTGTGTTGTTGCGCAGGGCACGATCCCATTTGGCGAGGTCGTCGAGTGAGGAGTAGATGCCGCCGTCGCCGAGGACGGCCGAGGTCGGACTCTGGTCGGTTTCGTGCCAGACGCCTTTTTCTCTAGTGTGCCCGTAAGCACGGTGCGGGACTTCGTTCTTACCTTTCTCATAGGCCAGGGTGTGCGTCATCTTCAGAGGGACGAAGATTCTGTCGCGCAGGAACTGGCCGAAGGGCTGGCCCGAAACCTTTTCTACGATCATCGCCAGGACCGCGTAGCCCGAGTTGCTGTACTCCCACTTCGTGCCTGGCGCGAACTCGCCGCTGGTCTGCTGCTCCAGTAATTTCAGAACGCCGGCGTCGAGAATCTGCGGGACTTTTTCCTCCGGAGTGTTGGGGTATTGCTTCATCATCAGGTCGCCGTAGTCTTGGAGGCCGGAGGTGTGGTTGAGCAGGTTGCGGACGGTGATGGATTTTCCGTAGGTGGGGAATTCGGGAAAGATGTCGGTGAGGTGGTCGTCGTAGTGGAGTTTGCCGTCGTGCACCAGCAGCATGACGCACGCGGCGGTGAACTGCTTGGTGAAGGATGCGAGACGGAAATTTGTTCTTGCGTCGATGGGGTGACGGGTGCGGAGGTCGATGACGCCGTAGCCGCGGCGGAAGACGGGCTTTCCGTTGCGGATGACGAGGACGGCGGCACCGGGGGCGGTGGTGGATTTCAGAGAGGCGAAGACGGCGTCGATCTGGTCGGGAGAAACCTGGGCGGAGGCCGTTGCTGCACAAAGGGCGAGTGCGAGGGCGAACAGTGTTGCCCCAAGTCTGAGCTTCAAATGGAGAGTCCTCGAAAGGCTTAAAGTCCTGGCGACTGGACACAATAGCACACGGCAGAAGCGCCGCGCATGAATCGGCATGCGGCGGCGGGCCAAATTGCCAAGTTCGCCACCGTGGTCAATAAAGTCTTGGCTGAGGCATCTCCTTTAATACATGCGTGAGCGAGTTGCTATAGGTCAAATGTGATCAGATATCCGTTTCTCCCGGCCCTATCATGGAAACAAGGTGGTGAGCTTATGCGGATGCGGATTGTATTTGCGATGCTGCTTGTGCTCGCCGCTACGCTCTCTCGCGGCAGTTCGAGTGCGGATCCGGCACTCACTCCTCTCATGATTGTTCAGAAGATGGAGCGAGCCCAGGCTGCCGTCAGTATCGCCAGTCATGTGAAACGTGATTACCGGCTGAGTCGCGGCAACAGTACCACCGTCGATTCCGAAGTCATCGCGGAAATTGATTTCCGGCCACCCGGCAAATATGTCGTCGAGAAACGGTCGGGTAGCAACATGGGCGCGCTCGTCGTGAAACGAATTTTAGAGCACGAGGTTGGCGTCGCTGTTTCGAGTCAGAAATCACGGTCTGCTGCCATAACGCGAGAGAACTATTTATTCAGTTACCTTGGGGAAGCTGTTCTCGACGGCCAGTCGTATTACCTTCTGAGCATTAATCCGAGGCGGAAACAGGCCGAACTGATCGTTGGACAGATGTGGGTCGATAAGCAATCCTTCCTGATTCGTCGTCTTCAGGGCACGGCGAAGTCGCCCTCGATGTGGGTAAAGAAGATCCATGTCCGGTTTGACTTCGACTGCCCGCGAGGAATATGGACGCTCAGTAACATGGAGGCGGTCGCTGAAGTACGTTTTCTAGGGGCTCGGAAATTGACATCGAGCGCCATGAACGACGGAGCCAGCGTAGCGGCTGAGAAAATCGGAACCGTGGCTCCGGTAGCGTCGGTTCTGCTGCCGAAATAGGGGCGCTCGATCGAGCACCGCAGCAGTATCCCGCCGATTCGCAGTTAGTCCGGGTTGATAAGGAAATTCAACTAGTTCAAGCAGTGAAATCGGGGCTGATTCATCATATTTCGAAGATCACTCCCGGATTCCAACCACTCCCATCATGCGCCCCGTTTTGCCTCTTTCGGCGCGGTAGGAGAACAGCAACTCCGGGTGACAGTTGGTGCAGAGCGGGGACGTCTCGATGCTCTTCTTGGACACGCCTGCGGCGTGTAACTGCTGGCGGTTCGCTTCCACTAAATCCAGATAGATCTTCTTGGGCAACTCGCTGTGTCCGGGGGCGCGGGCGGTGAGGAACAGGAGCGGATATTTTTCGCGGACTGGGTCGGAATCTTTGACCTCGCGGAAGAGGCTGGCGCCGTATTCGAACTGCGATTCGAACTTGATGCGGACTTCTTCTCCGACTTCGTAGCAGCACCCCCCAACTCCGGGGCCGATCGCGGCTTTGAGGTCGCGCGGATTGGTGCCGTAGCAGCGGTGCATTTCGCCCACACCTTTTTCGACGATGCGGCTCACGGTGCCGCGCCATCCGGCATGAAAGACGCCGACGACGTGGCGCTTGGTGTCGACCAGAATGACGGGCAGGCAGTCGGCGGTCTGAATCGCGAGCAGGAGGCCTGGAATTGCGGTGATCAGGCCATCGCCGCTGAGGGGCTCTTGCCCGGTCGAACCAGGAATCGAATCGATGCAGCGAATTATGTCGGAGTGAATCTGGCGGACAGTGATCAGAGGCCAGAGGGAACCGGTGTTTCGGGATGAGTTCTTTGAACCGCGACGTTTGCGCGTGATGGCTCCGATTTCGTGGAGAAAGGCGGTGCGGTTTCGTTCGACGGCGGCCCGAGAGTCGTCTTTGGTGAGGCCGAGATTGAGATCTCCCTCGCGGTAGGCGCGGGAGGATCCTCCGACGCGGGTGGAAAAGCCGTGCACCAGCCAGGGGAATTGAGTCAGGTGCTTGGCGCGAAGGATGGTGAGCTTCGACTTAATTGGGGCCCGGGTTGGCACTCGTCTATGTTACAGGAAGGATTCCTCTGCTCCGGCAGCACCAGGGAAATCGACCACAGGGGCTAAAAGCCCACACTGATCCACGTCATTCAACGCGGCCCTGAAGGGCCGCTCTTCCACGGTTGCGCAGGCGTTCGTCGTTTGTCCGCAACCTCTCTCAATCTGGTTTTCCTAACCTTGTCCCGACCTAGCATTTCCTAACCTCGTCTCGATCTAGTATTTCCAACTCTTGAGGTCTGCTCCGGCTGGAGCGGTCTGCTCCATGTGCTTCACCATTTCTGGCCAATAGTGCTGGTTCAATCCCACCGCCGGATCGAATTCTCCTGGGTAGCAATGCGGCTTGCGGACGCCGAAGTCAAAGGTGCCGTGGTAGTAGGGATCCGTGGTTGACTCCAGAAAATCTTTCAGCAGGTGCACGGCGCGGTCGAGGTAGAACGTGTCGGCCTCGCCGACGTAGAGATGCAGCTTGCCGGCGAGTTTGGGGCCGAGAGTCTTCCAGTCGCGCTGCATGATCGCGCTGAGATCGTAGTGCTCTTTCCAGTACTTCGCGACCTCGTGATCGATTTCGCCGGTGCGCTTGTTGAAGATGGGTTTGGGATATCCGTCGTCGCCGACCGTGCTGAAGACCGCTTGCCAGGTGTCGAGTTGCTCGCCGGAGCGGCTGTGGGTTCCCTGGACGAGTTCGTAGCGGTTCATCTGCTCCATGGTGGAGAGGAGGAGGCCGTCGGGTTCCCGCACGGAGGGCCGGGGCACACGCGCGTAGGGACTCTCAATCCAGAAGGCGTTCTTGTCGTCGTAGAGGTTCATGGTCATGTAAGCGCGGAAGTCGACGACGTCAGGACAGAACACCCACGCACCGTTGTAGAAGTCGGGATAGAAGACTTGTGAGGCGAGGCTCTCCCAGCCGCCGGTGGAACCGCCGTAGACGGCGCGGGCCCATCCCTGGCCGATGCCGCGGAATTGCTTTTCGACGTTGGGGATGAGTTCCTGCGTGATGGCGTCGCCGTAGGGGCCGACGTTTTCGGAGTTCACGGCGTAGGAATCGTCGAAGTAGGGCGTGGCGTGCTGGATCGTGAGAACGATGACGCGGGGCAGGCGGCCCGCAGTCCAGTCCTGATAGAGCTTGTAGGCATTCTTTGCCGCTCGCAGCTCGCCGCCTTTTAAGTTTTCTGCGGGCGGCTGGGTGCGGAAGGCGACAACGCCGGGGAGGTCGCGGGCGAAGTGGTCCTGCTCGACGATGAGTGGGTAGTGCGCGTCGGGATGCTCGTCCCATCCGTCGGGGAGAAGGACGACGGCGCCGAGATAGGTTGGGCGTCCCCAGAACTTGGTGAGCAAATCGCTTTGAATCCGGACGTGCTTGACCCACTTGTTGTCGACGATGGAGTGATCTTCGTTGGCGCCGGACCATCCTAAGAGAGAGTCGACCCCTTTTGGATTGTCTGCGACCGAGGGCATTTTTTCGGTGAGCGAGATGCGGACGGTTAGGCCGGACTTGGGATCGAGGTGCATCTTGACCGGCTTGCTGTAGAGGTTGCCGGGCTTCACGGCCCAGTGCTGGCCTTCGCCTTTATCGGGCGGGAGCTTCAGGGTGCGGCCGTTGGCGAGGTGGAAGGTTTCGTAGAGGTTGAGGACCGCCTGCACCCAATAGTCTCCGGCGGGGACGTCATTGAGGCTTTCGGCGGGATAGCCGAGGGTCGATGCGTCAATGATGGCGGGTGCGCCGGGGGCGAGGGCGTCGACGTCGATGCCGAAGACTTGCTGGGACTCTGCCGTCATGAAGCTGATCTGGAAGCGGGGCTCTTTTGTGTCGTTGTTGGAGATCAGCAGCAGGACGTGGCCGTCGAGCGGGGCGGCACTCATTTCCTTGGGGAAGGAAACTTCGAAGCGCTGGCCGGAAGGCTTGGCGGTTGCGGCCTGCGAAAGAATCGCGGAGAGCAGGAGCATCGTGCAGGGGAGGATCTTGTTGAGCATAGGAGTCTCTTGGGCGAAGGCAGACATTAGCAGCGAGTGCCGCGCGGGGTCAAGAACGCGCGAGATCCTTCACTGCGCCTGAAGAACGGCTCCGTTCAGGATGACGCTCCGGAATGACCGCTAGTATTTGCGGTTTGCTACGGCTGCGAGCTGTCCGCTATAGTTTTATGCATGTTTGCGAACTTTACCGCCACCGATCGGTGGACCAAGAAGCAAGTGCATTGCGTGTATCAGGCCATGATCGTCGCGATTGCTACGCGGCACGCGGATGCGGTGGACATCAAATTTCTGGTGGATGGGCGCAAGGTGTGGGTGGCGCTGCCGCATCCGGCTTGGGTGGAATATAAGAAGCGCACCGGCAAGATCATTACTGATTCGCTGGCCCAGGAGATTGCGGGGCATTATTTGAAGACTGCTCTAGAAGCGGGTGAAGGGCTTGGACGTGAGATGTATTCGTTGACGGTGGACGAGACGCTGGCTCATCTGGACGCGGTTGTGGCGGAGATGCAGGCGCAGCCCGCCTAGGCTGTGTGAACACTCTTCAAAATCATTAACCACTAAGGACACGTAAGGTTCACGAAGGAAATCCACCCCGGTCTCTAGGACTTCGCAATCCCCGCTAGATTACGACTGCTTCTTTGTATTCGCCGAAGACGCGACGCATGGCGTCGGAAATTTCTCCCACGGTGGCTGATGCTTCGACTGCGGTCAGGATGCGCGGCATGACATTTGTGCCGGATCGCGCTGCGTCTTCCACGCCTGACAGAGCAGCTTTCCACGGCCCCCCGTCACGCTTTGCGCGCAACGCGCGCAGGCGTTCTACCTGCTTCGGTTCGAGCGCTGGGTCGATGCGCTGAATCGGGATCGGTTTTTCTTCTTCCACTTCGAAGCGGTTTACGCCGACCACGATTGCTTGTTCTTGATCTACGGCCTGCTGGTATTCGTAAGCTGCGTTCTGAATCTCATGCTGCACGAAGCCGCGCTCGATAGCTTTCAGCATCCCGCCGAGGACCTCGATCTTGCCCAGATATTCAGCCGTGCGCTTTTCAATTTCGTTGGTGAGGGACTCGACATAATACGATCCTGCCAGCGGATCGATGGTTTGCGGAGCGCCTGACTCGTAGGCGATCACCTGCTGGGTACGCAGGGCGATGCGGGCTGCCTGCTCGGTGGGCAGGGCAAGCGCTTCGTCGTAGGAATTTGTGTGCAGTGACTGCGTTCCACCTAGCACGGCCGCCATCGCCTGAATCGCCGTGCGGACGATGTTATTTTCCGGTTGCTGGGCGGTGAGCGTCGATCCGGCGGTTTGCGTGTGGAAGCGGAGCATCCACGACTTGGGATTTCTGGCCTTGAAATGCTCGCGCATGATGCGGGCCCACATGCGGCGCGCGGCGCGGAACTTCGCGACCTCTTCCAGGAAGTTGCTATGCGCGTTGAAGAAGAAGGACAGGCGCGGGGCGAACTGATCCACGTCCAGGCCGGCCTTGATTGCCGCTTCCACATAGGCCATGCCGTTGCCTAGAGTGAAGGCTACTTCCTGGACGGCGGTCGATCCGGCCTCGCGCATGTGGTAGCCGGAGATCGAAATCGTATTCCAGTCAGGGACGTGCTCGTTGGCCCAGGCAAACATGTCGGTGATGACGCGCATGGCCTGCTGCGGGGGATAGATGTAGGTGCCGCGGGCGATGTATTCCTTGAGCACGTCGTTCTGCACGGTGCCCGAGAGCCTGCGCGGGTCGCCGCCCTGACGGCGTGCGACGGCTACGTATAGGGCGAGGAGGATCGAGGCCGTGGCATTGATGGTCATCGATGTAGAAATCTTGGTGAGTTCGATGCCATCGAAGAGGCGCTGCATGTCTTCAATGGAGTCGATGGCCACGCCGACCTTGCCGACTTCGCCCGCCGCGAGCTGATGATCGGAATCGAGGCCGATCTGTGTGGGCAAGTCGAATGCTACCGACAGGCCCGTCGTGCCATTTGCCAGCAGGTATTTGTAGCGCTTGTTGGATTCCTCGGCATCGCCCATACCGGCGTACTGGCGCATCGTCCAGAGGCGGCCGCGGTACATGGTGGCCTGCACGCCGCGGGTAAAGGGATATTCGCCGGGGTATCCAACTTCGCTTTCGTAGTCGGAGCCTTTGAGGTCGGCGGGAGTGTAGAGCGGATTTACTGGAATATGGGAGGAAGTCTCAATCTCATTCGAAGTATCGGGACCCGATCTTGCTTTTTCCTGCATCGATTTTCACCAAGCCGAAAACTGGCGGGATAGACAACTCGCCAGACCGTTGTCATCCTGAGGTCTGCGCTCTTTGCAGTCCGAAGGACCTATGCAACCTGCCGGGAGTGCATAGCTCCTTCGCGGCAAAAAACGCCGCTCAGGATGACAAGAACTTGTGTCGCTCAAGGGCGCTGGCCCCTCCTCCGTGCTCTCCAAAACGAACTCAGCCCGAACCAGCCAAACGTGAGTGTGCAACAAACTGCGATGGCCAAGCGGCTGAATCCGGCGCTTCCGGCATGGTATTTGCCGTACTCTCTCGCCGTGGCCGTGGCAAAGCCGAGGGTCATGATAAGGAAGAAGAATCCCGTGACCTCGAGCCACAACTGGTGAGCGGCGCGCCCGACGGAGCGGCCCGTGGTGCGAACCCCGCTCATGACGGCTTTGAGCGTGCGGTTGCGTCCGGCCTGCCGCCCGGCGACCTGCGCTACGGCACCTATCTTTCGTAAGGTAGAAACTTTGCTCACAGCCTCGATTTTAACAGCCTGCGGCGCTACAATGACGCAACGCGGGCGAACGGAGACTGGCGAACCGATCCCGCGGCGGCTGCATCTAAAGATAGTAGGCTAGTGATTTCGTTCAGGGGGACGCGGTGGATCCACAACTGAAGCAACTCATGAAAGAACTCGGCGACGCGATCAACGAATCTCTTTCCGACTCCGAGCAGATTTCTGAAGTTGTGTCCCGCATCAAGGAGGGTGGCTACGATATCTTCCTGGTGCTGGAAGCGACCATTGGCGTTAGCAAGCAGGGCGAGAAGTCGCCGGATAAGACTTCGCTCGTGACCACCCTTTCGACGAATCCTGAGTTTAAGATCAACGATCAGGATTTGAAGTTCTTGAAGTCGCTGCGCATCAAGATTGACGAAGAGAAGATGGAGAAGGACAAGCCGGATAAGGACAAGTAACGTTTGGGTTTGATCCGATCGAGTTCCCTCCGACTTTGCTCAGGTCAGGCTCTTTCCTTCGCCTGAAAAGCGGCTCCGCTCAGGATGCCGTCCTTCGTACCGCCGCAGTTCCTTGTTCTGCAAGATCGTTTTTCTTCGCAATCCGCCTGCAGCGTTCGAATGCCAGCAAGTGTCGTGGAGCACTATGCGTACCTGCCCCGTATCACTGAGAGGGCAACCTCCCTCACCTGTGCTAACATCTACTGTTTTCTTTTCGCATCTGCCGTGCGGGAAGCGAGATTCCGCTGGGGCGAACGGTACAGCGACGGAATCTGAGGGGTTGTAATGAAAGATACTCTCGGGGTTCTATTGGCAGGTGGTGCGGGTGAGCGACTCTATCCTTTGACTCGCGACCGGGCCAAGCCAGCGGTCACGTTTGGCGGCATCTACCGCATCATCGACATCACCCTTTCCAATTGCCTGAATTCCGATCTGCGGCGCGTCTACATCCTCACCCAGTACAAGGCGCTCTCGCTGAACCGCCACATCCGCGAAGGCTGGAACATTCTGGGGCGCGAGGTGGGCGAGTTCGTGGAAGTGCTGCCTCCGATGAAGCGAGTAAGCGACCAGTGGTATCAGGGGACAGCCGACGCGGTATACCAGAACATTTATTCGATCGGCTCGGAGCAGCCCAAACACGTTCTGATTCTTTCCGGGGACCACATTTACAAGATGGACTACGGAAAGATGATGAAGCAGCACATGGACTCGGCGGCCGATATTACGCTGGCGACGATTCAGAGCGATCCCTCGCAGACCTACCAGCTCGGCGTTGTCGACGTGGACAAAGACGGGCGCATCAACGGGTTTCAGGAAAAGCCGAAGATAACGACCCTGCGTTCGCCGTTGAATCCGGAAAAGGTTGCAGCATCGATGGGAGTTTATCTGTTCAACGCCGATGTGCTCATTCCGGTGCTGCTCAAGGACGCCGAGAATCCGCAGTCGAGCCATGATTTTGGCAAAGATATTCTGCCCAAGATGGTCGACGACTACCGCGTCTTCGCCTACGACTTTGTCGATGAGAACAAGAAGGAAGCGCTGTACTGGCGCGATGTGGGCACGCTCGAGGCCTACTACGAAGCCAACATGGATATTGTTTCGGTGTCGCCCATCTTCAATTTGTACGACGAAGAGTGGCCGATCCGCACGCACCAGCGGCAGTATCCGCCGGCGAAATTTGTTTTCGCCGAGGCGGGACGAACCGGCACCGCGCTTGATTCCATCGTCTCCAATGGATGCATCGTCTCTGGCGGGCAGGTGAAGAACTCCGTGCTTTCGCCGGACGTGCGCGTCAATTCCTACTCGGAAGTGGACGACTGCATTCTGTTCTCGCATGTGAGCGTCGGCCGGCGTTGCCGCATTCGCAAGGCGATCCTCGACCGCGACGTGCATATCCCAGAAGGCACGACGATCGGCTACGACGCCGAGGCTGACCGGCAGCGGTATTTCGTGACGGAGAGCGGCATCACCGTGGTGACTCGCGACTATTCGTTGTTTGAGAATCCCGTCACGGTGGATTACTTCACGAGCGAGTAGCGGGACACCCGTATTCTCTGTGGTTAGATTCAGGACTAACCACAGAGGAAACGGAGGACACAGAGATCCCCGTTTCGACTTGCAAGATTGGTCGGATGCTTCGTTCCGACTCTACGAAATGCTAACGTCCGAGCGCCTTGGGGGATCCCATGATTCGACTCTTCTCCGACTGGATCGAAAACACATGGCGCGATCTTCGATTCGTGCTGCGCTCGCTTGCCAAGACTCCGGGCTTTACCACCACAGCCGTCGTTGTGCTGGCCGTTGGAATTGGCGCGAATACGGCGATTTTTTCGGTCGTGAACACGATACTGCTCAAGCCTCTCAGCTATCCCGAACCGGAATCGCTAGTGCAACTGGTGAATGTAGACCCCCAAGGAACGGATGCCGCTGCCAGCGTGCCCAAACTCAACATTTGGCGGCAGCAAACCAGCATCTTTCAGCACGTCGCGGGATATGACGAGGGCGGCGCTGGACTGAACTTAACCGGCGGCGACAATCCGGAGCAGGTGCAGGGTGTCCACGTTACTGCCGACTTCTTTCCCCTGTTTGGGGCGCCCGTGCTCGCCGGACGCACGTTCACCGCTGCCGAGGACAGCCCCAACGGAGGCCGTGTCGTCGTCCTCAGCTATGGGCTCTGGAAGCGCCGTTTTGGGGGCAATCCGAATATCGTGGGTACAAGTATCCAACTGGACGGCCAGCCTTTCCTCGTGGTCGGAGTCATCGGACGCAACTTCGTCACGGAGTCGGGAGGCGATCTCTGGCTGCCCTACCAGTTCGACCTGACGTCCCAGGACAGGGCCAACTACTTCTTCGTCGCGGCGCGTCTCAAACCGGGAATCACGCTACAACAGGCTAACGCGCGGTTGAAGATTGCAGTCGACCAGTACCGCAACACTTATCCCAATGCGCTCGGCCCACAGGGGAGCTTTGGAGTTATTTCTTTGCAGGAATCGATTGTCGGCGACACGCGCTCGTCGCTTTTGGTCCTGCTGGGGTCCGTCGGATTCGTTCTGCTGATCGCCTGCGCCAATGTCGGTAACCTGCTGCTGATCCGCGCCGCGGGCAGAAAACGCGAACTGGCCACCCGGGCCGCGCTCGGGGCAGGCCGTGTCCAAATCATCCGGCAGTTGCTCACGGAGAGCCTTGTGCTGTCGATTACCGGCGGTATCCTTGGTCTGCTTCTTGGGATTGTCGGAGTTCGAATGCTCCTGGCCATCAGTCCGGGGGATATCCCGCGTATCGGAGAGAACGGATCTGCTGTCACGCTCGATCTGAATGTCCTGTTCTTCACCTTCGCGATCTCTGTGATCACTGGAGTCCTGTTCGGCCTGGTGCCTGCCATCAGCGCATCTCGGCCGAACCTTGCGGCGACGCTGAACGAAAGCAGTAACCGTTCGGGCGTGGGCTTCCGCAGCGGCAGGCTGCGGTCCGTGCTGGTCGTGAGCGAAATGGCGCTGGCGCTGATTCTGGTAGTGGGAGCGGCGTTGCTCATCCGCACTTTCCGGAATCTCCAGGCCGTCGATCCCGGCTTCGACACGCATAACGTGCTTACGATGGCCATGTCGATCACCGCGGATCGTTTTCAGAAGACCGCGGGTGTTGCCCAGATCGTCCGTGACGGCACCGAGCGTCTCACCGGGCTGCCCGGCGTCACCAGCGCTGCCGCCGCCTGCTGCCTTCCGCTGCAGGGCGGCTTTGGCATGACTTTTGACATCGTTGGCCGTCCGAAGGGGAACGACCCTTACACGGGCGGAGCCGGTATCTTAACGGTGTCATGGAGCTACTTTGATACATTCAAGGTTCCGGTCGTGCACGGACGAAATTTTACCGAGCATGACGACGGCTCGGCTCCCGGAGTTGTCATCATCAACGAGGCGATGGCAAAGGAATACTGGCCCCAGGGCGATCCGCTCTCGGACCGCCTGCTCATCGGCGTCGGCGCGGGTCCTGTTTTTGTGGAGCCGCCGCGCCAGATCATCGGAGTCACCGGCGACATGCGGAATGGTGGCGTCAATCAGGATCCTGCTCCCACAATGTACATCCCGATCGCGCAGATGTCCGACAAAGTTACCGCGCTCAACTCCCGCGTTGCGCCGTTGTGGTGGATCGTCCGCAGCCGCGTGGAACCCAGTACGCTCATCAAACCCACGGCTGTTGCTTTGCGCGAAGCCACTGGAGGTCTGCCGGTGGGTCACGTCCGGACGATGAGTGAGATTGCCATTTCCACTATCTCGCGGCAGCGCTTCAGTATGCTGCTGCTGACCATCTTCGGCTCATCGGCCCTGCTCATGGCGGCCATCGGCATCTACGGTTTTATGGCCTATTCAGTGCAACAGCGGACGCAGGAACTCGGCATCCGCATGGCGCTGGGCGCGCAGGGGGCGAATATCCGCAACATGGTCGTGCGTCAAGGGATGGTTCTCGCGGGCATCGGCGTGGTCATTGGAATCGGGGGCGCTTTGGGGCTTACTCGGCTGCTCGCAGGATTTCTCTTCGGAGTGAAAGCCTGGGATCCTGCGGCCTTTGTGGCGACACCTCTGATGCTGAGCGCGGTTGCGCTTCTGGCTGTATGGATTCCGGCCTACCGCGCCACCCGGGTCGATCCCGTGACTGCGTTGCGGTTCGAATGAGGCCGGAAGCGACGCGAACCGGCTTGCGAATTCGGACCAGATCGGGTTAGCATTTCTCGTCCGCTGGAGAGTGGCTTATGTCCATCCGGGCCCCGCGTTTAGCGCTGTTCATCCTGCTTTTTGTCGCCACGACTTTCTCGCAGTCCGCGCCCAAGGTTGCACCTCTGCCGTACGATCCGTTGGAGCTTGCAACGGGCCCTACTGTGGTTCCGGATACTCCGGAGAAGCGTGCGGTGCTCCTGAACCTGCTGGAGCGCGCGCGCCAGAACAGCGCGATGCACACGCCCGGCATGGCGCCCTTCTCGATCAAGGTATCGTTCAACTCCACGGGAGGAGATTCGCACAGTCAGGGCTACGGCGAGCTTGAGGAGACCTGGCTGAATGGCCAGACGTGGCGCTGGTCGGCGCGGCTGGGGGATTATTCGCAGCTCAGGATTTTCTACGAGGGCGTTGCGTATGACGACAAGCCCCGCGGGCACATGCCGCTGCGTTTGCAGATGGTGCGCAATTCCGTCTTCTGGCCGGTCGTGGGCAACTTCGCTCCGGCGCTGATCCGCATGGCGACTGCGAAGTGGGAGGGCACGGAAGTTGCGTGCATTCTGATGTCACGAGGCGGCAACGATGCGACGGATACGCCGGGACGCCGCTGGGAAGAAAACGAATTCTGCATCGATCCCAAGACCGGCCTGCTGCGGATACATTCCGAAGCGCCCGGCATTTATTCCGTCTACGACTACAACGGTGGCATTGAGTTCCACGGACGCGTCCTGCCGCGGCAGACCACGATTGTGGAAGGCGGCACCAGCGTGCTGCAGATTCACCTCGACGATATCCAGGATGCAAACAACGATCCGAAGCAGTTTGTTCCGACGAAGAAAATGATCTCCCATGGCGCGGGAGCGATCATGGTTGGACCTTTTCGTTTTCCTGAGTCGGTTCGAGTGCCCGCAGGCTACAACGGTGTGGTCCAACCCGTCATCGTGCACGCGATTCTTGACCAGAAAGGCAAGGTCTTGGACGCTGAAGTCGTGCAGACATCAGACCCCGCGCTGGCGGCTGCGGCGCTTGACGTGGTTTGGCACTCTTCTTACTTGCCGGCCGAGCGCAAGGATCGCCCGTTGCAGCGTGAGGCCTTCATCAACGTGAGGTTCACTCCTGCTTCCTGACCCCATGCCTGGGGAGTTGCGAGATCGATCTGCTAAGCTTACGGGTTACTCCGCGCAGTTTGGGAGAGATCGCCTCCTCATGAAGAATCGATCTGGGAATCGTCCTGAGGGATGGATTCTCGTCATTGCTCTGGCTGCCAGCGCGCACACGTGGGCGGCTTCTACTCCAGCGGACAAAGACAAAACTGATGTGCTGCTCTCGGCTATGCAAGATGAGATGCAACGCGCCCAAACGAGCCTGGGCAATCTGGATCCTGCTCCCTACTTCCTCAGCTATTCCGTCTACGACCAAACCAGTTCTCTGGCGGTGGGAAGCCAGGGTAGCCTGGTCAGTTCCATGCATGGCCGCCGTCGTGCCGTAGATGTCTCCATGCGGATCGGCACTCCCGCACTCGACAATGCTCACGCTCAGAACCGCGCTTCGGCGAAGAGTTCCGGATCTCTACCGCTGGAAGATGATCGCAATGCCATTGCTCGCGAACTCTGGCGAGTGACCTACCAGGAATATCGCAAGGCGTCGAAGGCCTATCTGAATGTAAAAACCAATACTCAGGTGCACGCCCAGGAAGAAGATACGTCTCCGGATTTTTCTCAGGAAAAGCCGCCGACCTATGTCGACTACAAGGACGTGGCTCCGACGCCTGACCAGCGAGTGCTGGAGAAGTTGGTCAGGGAATATTCCGCGCACTTCCGCAACTACCCTTACATTTATTCCTCAACGGTACTGATTACTTCGCAAAAGACGCTGTTCCATTTTCTCTCGACCGAAGGAAATCACGTGGTCGCTCCCAGCGCCTTTATCCGAGTCGCCATTCAAGCGGAAACCCGGGCCGACGATGGCATGGAACTGATGCGCGTCGAAACCTTTCAGGCCGAGAGTCTCGAGCACTTGCCGGCGGAGTCCGAAATCGCAACCCGCGTGGAAAAGATGGCGTCCGATCTGAAAGCCCTGCGGGAAGCTCCTCTGGCGGAGCCGTTCGATGGACCGGCGCTGCTTTCGGGGCGCGCCGCGGGAGTCTTCTTCCACGAGGTGCTGGGCCACCGCCTCGAAGGTCACAGGCAGCGCGGGGAGCAGGAAGGGCAAACCTTTACCAAGAAGGTGGACCAGTCGGTGCTTCCGGAATTCTTGACCGTGGTCGACGATCCGACGGTACGCAAGATTAGCGGGATGGATCTGGGCGGCTGGTATGAATATGACGACGAGGGCATGCCCGCGACCCGCGTCGAGGTCATCAAGAATGGCATCCTGAAAAGTTTTCTGATGTCGCGCATGCCGATCAAGAATTTTGCCAACTCCAATGGGCACGGCCGTTCGCAGCCTGGTCTTATGGCGACTGGGAGGCAGGGCAACTTGATCGTGTCTTCAACCCACACGGTGAAGGACTCCGAGTTAAGGCAGCAGCTGATTGACGAAGTCAAGAAGCAAGGCAAGCCTTACGGACTGTATTTCGAAGACATCCAGGGCGGCTTCACGCTCACGCAGCGGTCCATGCCGCAGGCATTCCAGGTTTTGCCGGTTCTGGTATGGCGGGTCTATGCCGACGGACGGCCTGACGAACTTGTACGCGGCATCGACATTGTGGGTACTCCGCTGGCCGCGCTGAACCGAATTCTGATCACGGGCGAAAAAACGGAAATCTTTAATGGGATTTGCGGCGCGGAATCTGGGCAGGTTCCCGTTGCGGCAGCGGCGCCGGCAATGTTGTTCTCCGAGATCGAAGTACAAAAGCGCGCGCATTCCCTGAATCGCCCGCCAATTCTGCCATCTCCTTCCATCGACGATGGGATGTCCGGGAAAGATGCAGGAGCGAAATCGGGGGCAAAACAATGACGGCGACAGCGAAGGCCGCGATCATGACAAACAGACTGGCAAGACGCATCCTGCTGCCGCTACTCGCATTCGGCGCGCTGATCCCGCTTGGGATCGCTCAGCAGAAAGCTGCACAGGCCAGCGACGATGTTGTTCTAGGCGCGATGCGCGCCGAACTGGACCGGTCCAAGGCGCGGCTGAAAATGGAGCAGGTGGCTGCACCCTATTACATCGAATACCGGATCTTCGATGGCGATCAATATTCTGCCGACGCCGCGTTCGGCGCCCTGCGCTTCGACGTGCGTTCGCGCTTCCGTTTTGTTCGCGTGGTCGTGCGCATCGGGGATTACAAACAGGACAGCTACGTCGGCCAGGGGCAGGGCACGCTCGACGTCATGCCGCTCGACAACGACATGCTGGCGCTGCGTCACCAGCTCTGGCTCGCCACGGACCGTGCCTACAAGACGGCGGCGGAATCATTGACCGCCAAGCAAGCGCAGTTGAAACAACTTACCGTCGACCAGCCAGCGGACGATTTCGCGCACGCCGATCCGGTGCAGTCGATCGGGCCGCTGGCCGCTCTCGAGTTCGATCCGGCACCGTGGAAGCGGATGCTCCAGGATGCGTCGTCGCTTTACAAAGAGGATCCGGCGATCGAGTCGTTTGAATCGCGTCTGAACTTTCAGGTAGTGAACCGGTATCTGGTGAATTCGGAGGGCACGGTCGTGCGCAGCGGCCAGAGCCTTTACGAAATGGTGATTGCAGCCAGTACGCAGGCCACTGACGGCATGAGCCTGGCCCGCGATAACGCGTTCGTTGTGGCCAGCGCTAAAGAGCTTCCGTCGGCCTCAGATTTCGTCGCAAGGGCCAAGAAACTGGCAATCAGCTTAAAGGAACTGCGCGAAGCGCTCGTAACCGAAGAGGAGTACCGCGGCCCGGTGCTGTTCTCGGCAGATGCGGCGACCTCCGTTTTCGCCGATCTGGTGGGCGAAAACGTTTTGGGCCGCAAACCGGAAGTGGGGAAGAACTCGCGCACCACGGGAGCCTTTGCGGCCAGCTATAAGACCCGCGTCCTCCCGGATTTCATCTCGGTGGTCGACGATCCGACGATCTCTTCGTATGCCGGTCAAGCTTTACTGGGGCACTATGCGATTGACGATGAGGGCGTTCCCGCACAACGAGTCTCACTTATTGAAAAAGGCACACTTGTGAACTACGTCATTGGGCGCGAACCGATCCGCGATTTTCCGACCTCCAACGGCCACGGGCGCGCGCGAGTTCCCACGAATCCCGCCGGGCCAAGTCTCGGCAACGTGATCGTGACCTCTGCCCAGCCGCTCTCCAAAGAGGAACTGAAAAAGAAACTCATCGACTTGTGCCAGCAGCGGGATCTACCCTACGGCTATTATGTCGAGACCTTTGGACCGGCACTCAGTCCACGACTTCTCTATAAAGTGTGGGTCAAGGACGGACACGAAGAACTGGTACGGGGCGGGGCCTTCGGAGACTTGGACATTCGCGCCCTGCGCAGCGACCTGATCGCGGCCGGAGACGCACCTTACGTGGACAACCACCCGCTTAACATTCCGCACAGCATCGTGGCGCCCGCGATTCTGTTCGACGAACTCGAAGTGAAGCGCGCCAACCAGAACAAAGAGAAGCTGCCCGAATACCCGGCGCCAGCCGTGGGTAAATAGAGCCCCGGCGAGGTTCCGAAGCCTGAGTTTTCAAGGGCGTTTCGCCTGTTACTTCGATAGTTACCTATGCACCAAAATTGATGCAGGTTTCATCACCCCGTAACAATCGACTGCTAGAACAGGGATATGGATCTGCACGTGTACAACACGCTGATCCTTTCCGACCTGCACCTGGGTGCAGAGACGAGTCATGCGCGTGAAGCAACGCGGGTGCTCAAGGAAAACCGCTTCCAGCGGCTGATTCTGCTGGGCGACATTTTCGCCGACCTCAATTTTGCCCGCCTGACCAAGGAACACTGGAAGTTTCTCGGGTACATCCGCAAGCTATCGAATCCCAAGCGCAACATTGAAGTGGTCTGGGTGGAGGGCAATCACGATCACGGGCTGACGAACATCATGTCGCATCTGGTCGGGGTGCGCGTGTACCAGGACTATGCGTGGGAATACGGCGGGCTGCGGCATGTGGCGATTCACGGTCACCAGTTCGACGGGTTTCAGGTGAACCGGGTGCGGCTCAGCCAGTGGGGCACGTCGCTGTTTCTACAGCTGCAGAAACTAGATTTTAAGAGCAAGCCGATTACGCGGCTGATTGACCGGCTGAATACGCGCTGGCTGCGGATGTCGCCGAAGGTGGCGTCGGGCGCGTTGAGCTACGCACGGCAGCACGGCGCGGACCGCATCTTTTGTGGGCATACCCACCAAGCGATTCAGGTGGAGCAGGACGGCGTGCATTACTACAACTCTGGTGGGTGGGTCGATTCGCGGCTCACTTACCTGACGATTGATGAACAGGGGGTAGAAATTCATGACTACAGCGAACGAGCTGACGATCGTGATTCCAGCGAAGAACGAGGCGAAACTGATTCCGGGCTTGCTGACTTCGCTGACGAATCAGGACTACTCGAAGATGTCGAGTACGAGAGTGTTGGTCGCTGACGCGAACTCAACCGACGGAACGCCTGAGATCGTGATGAGTTTCCGCGACCGGCTGAACGTGGGCGTGATTCGAGGCGGGATGCCCTCCGTCGGACGCAACCTGGGCGCGGCGCAGGCGGAGACTCCCTATGTGCTGTTTCTCGATGCGGACATTGAACTGGCCGACCGCTCGCTGGTGCGGCGCTGCGTCGAGAAGGCGCAGGCCAAGCAACTGCACTGCGTAACGACGAACATCTTGTGCAACGAAGGCAGTTGGCTCGACAGGGCGTTCTACGCGGGCAATGACTTCTTTCAATATCTGTCGTACCTGCACCGTCCGTTTGCGACGGGGATGTTCATGTTCTTCGACCGGAAGAAATTCTGGGAATTGGGTGGATTTCACGAACAGATCCTGTTCGCGGAAGACTACCGGCTGAGCCAGCAGGTTGAACGCAAACGCTTCGCGATCGTCCGCGGTGGTGTCTATACCACGAACCGGCGGTTCAAGAAGATGGGACACCTGCGCGTAGGTTGGTTGTTCCTGTGGACGATGATGAACTTCTGGAACGAGAAGTTCTTCCTGCGCGATCACAAGTATTGGGCGACAGAACCGGATAGCGTGCCCCGCGCCTAGTTCTCCCGGCGCTTTTTTCAACGAGTTTTGTCGTGGCCACAAGAAACAGGATTCAGCCAACCAGCTGAATCCTGCTTTTGCTTGGGAGGGATCCGAATTATCGCTTCAAAAGCGAACGACAACACCCACGCCCAGGCGGAAGTTGTTTTGATTGGTGCTGAAGAATTGCGTTCGCAGATAGTCGCCTTCGACACGCAAAGCAATCGGACGAATTATTCGATAGTCGAGGCCGCCGCCGAACGCGTATGCGAAGGATGTATTCGAAGGGGTGGGCAAAGTGCCACCGGTGTGGATATGTGCTACGCCAACAAAGGCCTCGGCAAAAGGTGTGAAATGGCCCACGGGTACGGAGAGCCGCGGGCCGAAGAGGTACTCCTGCTCATGGCCGGTGACGCTTATCGTCTGCGGGCCGTTCGGTGTTATTTCCGTCAAGTTCTGTGACCCGTAATGCCCAGCGACGTCACCCACGATTCCGACGAAGGGCAGGATCTTACCCTCGAACGAGGCTTCCCACCCGTTCAAGTTGGGCCGGGTCACGGTCGAGGCGACCAGACTTGGGCCGAACGCTGATGTGTTTGTGCTCTCGTAAGAGTACCCGAAAAATATGTTTCCGCCTGGAACTTGCGCATTCGCGAATCCCGCGAAGAGGAACAGCACGGCGGTAATGCACGCAGCTTTGAACATGAGGAGATTCTCCCTTCCTGGCATCCATCCAAACCCAAATGTCACGATAAAGTTTTGGGTGTATGCAGAAGAGATTCAGTTCAAGCTCAATCGGTTGACAGAAAAAATACCCGTTAGGGCAGATTAGAAGCGCCAGACGATTCCCGTGGAGGCACGGTAATCGTTCTGAGTGGCACTCAAGTAATGGGTGTGCATGTAATCGCCCTGAAAGCGCCAGGAAAAGTTCTTAAAGGGAAGTTTGTAGTCGACGCCGCCGCCCACGTCGATCTCGAGGGGATTGTAAACGAAGCCGCTAGAGGTCAGATGGCGGATGCCGACCATGCCATGGATGAAAGGCCGCCATCTTCCGTAGTTCATCGACAAACGGGGCCCGCCCACGAAGTTGTATTGTGTGACGCCCTGCCGATAAAACCCGCTGGCATCGGCCACCAGGCCGAGACGCGGGAAGCGCGTAAAGGGAAGAGCCTCGAAGGAGCCATTCCACCCGTGATAGCTCTGTTGGTTGGTGACGTTGGTGAGTTGGGCGTAGGAAACGCCGCCGTAGACGTTGCCATTGGGAAGAAGTCCGTTAAATTGTGCCGACATCGGAATCGAGAACAGCAGGAAGCCAAAAAATGCCAGCGCCGCGGCAGCAGACTTGGACACGAATTATTCCTCCCCGGCGGTTGCGCCGGCAAAAAGTGCAATTTAATCAACGAAATCTGTTAGATGCAGTGTACTGGATGCCCAAGATGTCCCAGTTTACACAAATTTGTCCAGGCCAGGGCCGGGATGCGGGCTCGCAGGATGGATGAAAATTTACCAGATATTCATGGTGCCAAAACCAACGCACCTGCGTCTATCTACTAGCATGCAACCAATGGACATGAATTGGCAAATAGGCGAGCAGCCGGGAATTGTGGCTGCCTTTGACGTACCCAAGGAGTTGAAGTTGAAACTCAGTCTGGAAACACGCAATCGCGGCGATGTCGTCATCGTGCACTGCCAGGGCCGGCTGGTGTATCGCGATGAGGCCGCCGCCCTGTCTGGGGTGGTGGGAGCAGTCCTGCAACAGGCGCGGAAGTTGGTCATCGACCTCAGTGGAGTGAGCGCGATGGACAGTGCGGGCATCGGAGAACTGGTCCTGCTGCAGAACTGGGCGCAGGGCAAAAGCGTAAGCCTGAAGTGTGCCGGGCCGAATTCGCTGGTCAGCACGCTGCTGGAGTTGACGAATCTGGATTCGGTGCTGGAGGTTCATCCCTCGGTGGATGAGGCGGTGGCGTCGTTCCGGGAAGAGCGGGTGTGGGTGGACTGCTGAGTCTGGAACTTCTTAGCGTGGAAGGAGCAAGGTCCGCCTTGCTCCTTTTTGCCTTGGTGGTGATGTTTTAATTAGGTGCGGCCTGGCGACTGGTTTGTGCCGTCTCTCCGAGAGTCGGTTCTATCCTTCCCAATCCCACCCAGGACTTTACGTCCTAGGCTAATATATGCCGCCGCTCCGCGGCTGGAGCATTTTCGGGTTCTGAGTTCATCTTCGCCTAGAGTGCGTCTAAACCCGATCAGCTCTCGCGCTGGAAGCGGTAGCGGCCTTTGCGGTCGAGGGCTACGGCTTCGGCTACTTTTAGAAAGGCGCGGGCGGCGTGCGACAGGTTCGCGTCTTTGCGGTAGATGAGGCGCAGCTTGCGTTTCAACTGCAGTTCGCGCACCGGGATTCCCACCAACTCCCCTCGGGAGAGTTCTGTTTCGACGCTGATCTCAGGCACCAGCGCCACTCCGTGGCCCATCGCTACGAATTGTTTGATGGCCTGTAGAGTGGGCAGTTCGAGGTCCATGTGCAGGGGCGTCTTGTGGGTTTTGAACAACTGGATGACTTTCTCGCGGTAGGGCGATGAGACGATGTGCGCTACAAAGGATTCCGCGCCCAACTGCCGGATGCTGACCTGCGGCGCGGACGCGAGAGGATGTTTCGGGGGAACGATCAAAACGAGTTCGTCGAGGTACACGACCACGGCGTGCAGGCTTGCTTCCTGGGGTTCGTAGGAGAGCACGCCGAACTCCGCGTTGTAGCGCAGGACGTCGTCAGGGATGTGGCTGCCCAGAGCGCGTTCGACCGTGACCTTGATCATGGGATGCAGGCGGCGGAATTCGGCCAGCAAGGGGAGCAGGTAGAGAACAGTGAACTCGTTGGCCGCGATGACCAGCTTGCCTTTCTGCAGCTCCCGCAGTTCGGTCAGAGATTCGGAGGCCTCAGCGCGCAGATTGATGAGTTTTTCGGCATATTCGAAGAGGACCTTCCCGGCGTCGGTGAGGACACCCTCGCGCGAAGAGCGATCGAATAGCGCTTCGCCAAGTTCGTCCTCGAGTTTGCGGATGGTCTGGCTCACAGCAGACTGGGTTCGGTAGAGTTTCTCGGCGGCACGAGAGAAGCGGTGCTCGCGGGCGACGGCCAGAAAGACTTCGAGTTGGGAAAGTTCCATGCGGGCCTCTTAATCAAATCTCAGAAATGCATTAGCAAAACTTATTGTACAACCGCAGCTAATGATTGCTGAAGAATTATAAGTTTTGCTTCTAGGCGAATCGCCCTTACCATAGGGGATCAGTTTTGTTTTGAGGGAGATCCATGACCGCAGAGCGAGCCCGCATCACGGTTTTCGACACCACTCTTCGCGACGGCGAGCAGTCGCCGGGCTGCAGCATGAACCAGCAGGAAAAGCTGCGCCTGGCTCATCAGCTCGACCGCCTGGGAGTGGACGTGATCGAGGCCGGGTTCCCTATCGCCTCGGATGGCGATTTCGAGTCGGTGAGGGCGATTGCTTCGGTAGTACGGCGTCCTATTATTGCTGGATTGGCTCGTGCGTGCCGTCCTGACATCGAGCGGGCGTGGGAGGCTTTGCAGCATGCGGCGCGGCCGCGGATTCACGTGTTTCTGGCGACTTCCGATATTCATCTGCAATACAAGCTGCGGATCACGCGCGATCAGTGTGTGGAGCAGGCGCGCGAAGCGATCCGGTTGGCCAAGTCTCTTTGCGATGACGTGGAGTTTTCCCCCGAAGATGCGACTCGCACCGAGCCGGAGTTTCTGTGCCGCGTGCTCGAGGCTGTCGTTGAAGCCGGAGCAACCACGCTGAACATTCCGGACACCGTCGGTTACACCGTACCATCCGAGTTCGGAGCGCTGATTACGACCATCCGGCAACGGGTGAAGGGAATTGAGAACGTAATCATTTCCGCGCATTGCCACAACGATCTGGGCATGGCGGTCGCCAATGCACTGGCGGCGGTGGCCGCGGGAGCGCGGCAGGTCGAATGCACGATCAATGGAATCGGGGAGCGGGCGGGGAATGCGTCGCTGGAAGAGATTGTGATGGCAATGCGGGTTCGTCCGGATCGGTATCCGTACGAGACGGGCGTGGTGGGCGATCAGATTTTTGCTTCCAGCCAGATGCTGAGCGAGATCACCGGCGTGCCGGTGCAGCCGAACAAGGCGATTACCGGGCGCAATGCATTTGCGCACGAGGCGGGCATTCATCAGGACGGCATGTTGAAGAATCCGCTGACCTACGAAATTATGACGCCCCAGTCGGTGGGCGTGCCGGATTCGAAGCTGGTGCTGGGCAAGCACTCCGGACGTCACGCTCTCAGCATTCGCTGCGAACAACTGGGCTACCAGTTCGACCGGCGGGCGCTGGACGACATCTACCGACGCTTTGTCCGGCTGGCCGACAAGATCAAGCATGTGGAAGATCACCACTTGCTGGAACTGATCCGCGACACGCACAAGCCTTCGGGATCGGCGACGCCGCTGATTGAGAAGATCGTTCCGCCGCAGGCGGCTGTGGTTAACGCGCCCGTTGCCGAACCCACGCCCGAGCCGTCGAAGCCGTTTCCGGTTGGTCCGCAGACCAATGCGTTCGGAGTGCCGCTGCCGGTTCACGGGGATGCCCACCACGAGCAGACGCAGCAGGAAGACTACCTCTGGGGCGTGTAGCAGAATTGAGTCATTGAGGGATTTTGTGATTGAGTGATTTCACGAACCGCCCAGCCACGTTCGCCCGCCTACGCGATAGAATTACAGGGTTTTCAATTACCCAAGTGCTAAATCTCCCAAGTACTCAATCATCCCAATGCTTCTGAAACTTACGATTCTCCCTGGAGACGGCATTGGTCCGGAAGTGACCGAGCAGGCCGTTCTCGTTCTGCAAGCGGTGGCTGAAGGCTTTGGGCATCGACTTCAGTTACAAACCAAACTCATCGGCGGAGCGGCGCTCGCCGCGGTGAACGATCCGTTGCCTGCGGATACTGTAAAGGCCTGTCTGGATTCCTCTGCGGTGCTTTTGGGGGCGGTGGGGAGTCCGGCGTTCGATCACAATCCGGGTCACCTTCGCCCTGAGGCGGGATTGCTTCGCATACGGCGTGAGTTGGGGGCGTATGCCAACCTGCGTCCGGCGGTGTTTTTTCCTGCGCTGGAGGATTGTTCTCCTCTGCGGGCGGAACTGGTGCGCGGGACTGACATCATGATCGTGCGCGAGTTGCTGGGCGGAGCCTATTTTGGATCACCAAGGTCGATCGAAGGTGCGCCGGGATCGCGGGTCGCGGTGAACACCATGCGGTACGGCGAATCGGAGATCGAGCGCATCGCGCGTGTGGCGTTTGAGTTGGCGATGAAGCGGCGGCGCAAGGTTTTGTCGGTGGACAAGGCTAACGTGCTGGAATGTTCGCGGCTGTGGCGGGACGTGGTGACGCGCGTGGCGAAGGATTATCCCGAGGTGAAGCTGGGACATCAGTATGTCGATTCGGCCGCGATGTTGCTGGTGCAGCGGCCTAGGGATTTCGACGTCCTGCTCACCGAGAACATGTTTGGGGACATTTTGTCGGATCAGGCCGGTGGGGTAGTGGGATCTTTGGGACTGTTGGCTTCGGCGAGCATCGGAGGGCCGGTTGGTCTGTATGAACCGGTGCACGGTTCGGCGCCGGACATTGCGGGGAAGGGAATTGCCAATCCGCTGGGAGCGATTTTGTCGGTGGCGATGTTGTTGCGGCATTCGTTTCAGTTGGAGACGGAAGCGACGTGCGTTGAGAGGGCGGTTTCGGCGGTGCTCTCGAAAGGTGCGCGGACGGCGGATCTCGCGGGGAAATCCCATGCGTCGGTTTCCACGACGGAGATGGGGCAGAGAGTTGCCGAGGCCGTCAAGGCGGCGTCACATTAATATGCGTTGTCATCCTGAGCGAAGCGAAGGACCTATGCAATTTGCCCGCGGCGAGAAAGTTGCATAGATCCTTCGCGGCAAAAAACGCCGCTCAGGATGACAGACTATCTTTCTCCCCGCGTGTCTCCGGGAGACAACGCTAGGTTTGGGGCCCGCGGGGGGTGGGGAGCGGCTTGGTGGCTGGTGCGGGGGCGCTGTTGTATCTACCGGTCAGGTCGTACCATCGGACTCGAAGCATTTCCATCACCATGCGTGAGCCATCAACCAGGGGATTGATGCGGGTTCCGCCGCTGTGTCCCCAGGCGACGGAGACTTCCTGCGTTTTGAATTTCAGCTTTTTTGCCAGGAACAGAATCTCCGGGTCGAAGCCCCAGCGTTCAATCTTTTGCAGCGGGAAGATTGCCTGAACCGCAGGTTGTTTGAAGGCTTTGAAGCCGCACTGCGTGTCTTTGAATTGCAGACCGAGCGTGAGGCGTAGCACCAGGTTGAAAATGCGGCCGAAGACCTGTCGGTGCAAAGGCTGGCGCTGGGTCTGGGTTTCGGCGCGCAGCCAGCGCGAGCCGATGGCGATGTCGGCGCCGTCATCCAGCGCCTGAAGGAGCTTGGGAGCTTCTTCGATCGGCGAGGACAAGTCGGCGTCGCTGAATAGAACGATCCGCCCGCGCGTGTTGAGCATGCCGTTGCGCACACTGTATCCTTTGCCGTGGTTGCCGGGGTTTTCCACCAGGCGCAGCACGGGATCTTTTGTCGCGAATGCGCGAACGATGTCTGCAGTGTTGTCGCGGGAGCCGTCGTTGACGACGATGACTTCCGCATCCCATCTTTGAGCGTGCACGTAGGCCAGCACCTTCTCGAGCGTCGCGCCCAGGCGCGCGCTTTCGTTATAGGCGGGGATCACGATGCTGTAAGTGGGGTCCAAGAGCAGTTCTCAGTTGCCAGTTCTCAGTTCTCAGTCTGAGCGACCGTGAGCCGAAAGCTGGCCAGCATGGAAAGCACTGCTCATTGTACGTTGGGCTTTTAAGATTTCGGAAATCGGTTGAGGTACCTCTGAGGCTAAAGCCCGTAAGAAAAAGAAGAAGTTGATCGCAGCGCTCGAAGCGCTGCGCCACCCAAAAGCGATTCTTGATAGGTGAAGGTGAATGCTAGGAGCTTGAAGCCAAGAGCTAGAAGCTAGAAGCTAGAAGCCAGGAGCTAGAAGCTAGAAGCTGCTCTACGCTACTTGTCGCTGCTGCTCGAGCATGTAGAAGTACTCCCCGACCAATTCGGCGTCCCACTGGCCGCGGGCAGCTTCCTCGCGCATGGTCTGGGCTGCTAGTTCGTGAGTCAGCGGCGGTTTGTAGGAGCGGGCGGTGCGGAGCGCGTCGTATACATCTACGACTTGAAGCACTCTTGGGAGTACCGGAATTTCTGATCCAATCAGGCCGTTAGGGTAGCCGGAACCATCCGAGTGCTCATGATGGTGGCGGATGATGGGCAGGACCAGGCGCAGCGAATGCAGAGGCTTGCAGATGTTCTCGCCGGTAATGGGATGAAGTTTCATGACGGCCCATTCCGCGGGAGTAAGGTCGCTGCCTTTTTTCAGAATCTCGTCGGGCACGGCGATCTTGCCGAGGTCGTGCAGGTATCCGCCTCGCTTCAGGGCGATGATGGAATCCTCGTCCATGCCGAGGTGGCGGCCCAAATCCGCGGCGCGAACTGACAGGCGTTCGCAATGGCCTTCGGTATAGGGATCGCGGCCTTCGACGATCAGGCCCAGGGTGCAGAGAACGGAGTCGGCGGTCTCCAACTCGTCGGTGAATTCCTTCAAACGGAGCAGCGATTTCACGCGGGCGATCAGTTCCTCAGCGAGAACCGGCTTGTTGAGGAAATCGTCGGCGCCAGCCTCGATGCCGTGCACTTTGTCGCTGCTATCGCTGAGTCCGGTGATGAGCACGAAAGGAATCAGGCGCGTGGCCGGGTTTTCCTTTAAGCTGCGGCAGAATTCGTATCCTGACTTGCCCGGCATCATTACGTCCGAGAGGATCAGGTCCGGCAGTTGCCGGCGCACTTCGGCCTCGGCCTGCTCGGCATTGGACGCTGTTGTCACGTCGTAGCCGCGCATGGAGAGCAACTGGCTCATCAGGCCAGCAATGCTGGGCTGGTCGTCGACGACCAGGATTCGCGGCGCGCGACGTCGTGGTAAAAGGTCACCCATCTCTTTATAAGAAGCGGCTTCGGTCGTCGAAGTTGTCCGCGCATCCAACCGCGAAATGGAACGAGACGGAGGCAGGACAGTCATGACAAAACCCGCTCACCGGACTCCTGATTTTACCGCCATTTTGCAGTTTCCGCCGGGCGAGGCCAGCTTTTTGAACACTACCACCGTTTGCGGAACTCCGCTATTCCCATTTCGGGTCCATCATTTCACGAATGTGACCGAAACGCTTGCGGTGTGTCTCGTCGGCTGCCTACTCTCGGCTCATGCGGATTGTGCGAAAGGTGTTGTTTCATTTGCTTATTCTAACGGCGCTGCTGACGACTACGGCAAGCGCAGCCGCGAAAGTCCATGTTATCGCCTTCGGAAAATGGACGGCGGTGCAGTGGTTTCCGGGTGGAACGGAGGACAAGCCGCTGACTCTCAAGATCCGAGCGCTGTTTGTAGACGGACGCGTGAAAGAATATGTGCTCGGCCCTCCGCATGAAGTGACGGACCGGCTGTTCGTGGTACGGCGCATGTTTCGGGTGAATGACAGTCTTCCCGAAGATTCCGCCCCACGTTGGCAGTGGCAGCGTGGTGGATGGCTGCTGGTGGATCGCGTGACGGGCCGCGTGGCCCCGATCAATCTTCCCGAGTTCGATGCCTATTATTCCGGCGCCAGCTGGTACCGGGACTATGTTGCGTATTGCGGCGTGGCGGACGATGGAAAGAAGATGTACGCCATGGTGGCGCAACTCAGCCGGCGCAAGCCGGTGCTAAAGAAGGAATTGTCCAACGCCGGAGTGGCAGAGGACGCGGCACCGGACTCGGCGTGTCCGGTGCCGTCTTGGCAGCGCAGCCCCGTGCGGGTCAGCTTTGAGCTGGCGGCCGGAGCGAGACAGACGTTTGCCATCCGGGGGCATGTGGTGGATCTGGTGAATGATGCGGAGGAGGATGAGGAAGGTTCGAAGTAGGCCCGGGTCTAGTGACCGCCTTTGAGTTCCACCGCTTTGTGCGCCGCTTCTTTCGACTCGCGATCCATGCCTTTCGATTTGTAGGCCTCGGCCAGTCCGGCGGCTGCTTCCGAGTATTTCGGATTCAACCGCAGAGCTTCCTGGAACTGAGGAATCGCGCCGTCCGGATTCTCAGCGGTCTCGTAGGCAAGACCTAGCAAGAAATGAGCCTCGGCCGAGCTCGGATTCGACTGAACCATCTTCTGGCAGGCCTCGACCGTTTTCGCATAGTCTTTTTGCCGGAACGCGTCCATCGCCTTCTCGTACTGGTCAAAGTAGTCGTACGGGTTGACGACGGCAGTAAGCTCCTGGTGCTGATGCCGAACGAAATACATCCCGGTACTGAGCAGCAGAACGCTGAGCACAAAGGCGAGGTTGCGCCACTGCTGGCGAACCTCCGCAGATCCGGTGAGATGTTTGGCAAAGAACGCGCCGAGCGCCAATCCCGAGACTAGCCCGCCGATGTGGGCCGCATTGTCGATGCCCTGAGTCAACCCGAAGAACAAGTTGTAGGCCGCGAACATTAGCAGGCTCTTCATCGTGGACTGGATGGCCTGTTTTGGAATAGGCAGCTTGCCCAGATAGAGGGATGCAATTAAAGCTCCGGCGAGTCCGAAAATTGCGCCCGAGGCTCCAGCTCCGACCACGGTGGGATGCCACCAAAGACTGGCAACGCTTCCGGCGATACCCGTAGCCGTGTAGATCAGAAGATAAGTCCACCGGTCAAAAATACGCTGTGCCAGTGCGCCCAGGTTGAGCAGGCACCACATGTTGAAGCCGATGTGGATGATTCCGATGTGCACGTAGTTCGAAGTCAATATCCGCCAGGGCTTCGTCGTAAGCGAAAGGGGGCCCCAGTTGGCTCCCCATTTCAGCAGTTGGGCACTTGTCGGCGATAGGAAGGATGCACCCGCGACCGTCATCAAGGCGAAAACCGCAACGTTGATTCCGACGAGAACTTTCGTCAGCGAAATGGCGGGAGATCGCTTGTCGGAAGGAGTGACTGAAGGGAGGGGCGAAGGAGAATTCTCTCTCGCCTGACAATCACGGCACAAGGTGCTGAGTGGGCCAGTAGAGAATGCCGGTAATTCACGTCCGCAGCTGGTGCAATTTGCCATTCAGAATCTGCTTTCCGACTTTCAGTCTCCCGCTGCCTCTACCGCCGGTAGCTCTTCGGCGACCGTCTTCTCCTTTACTTTCGCGCTGGTGACCAGGATGACGGAGAGTACAACAATCGCGCTTCCCGCCAGGATAAAGCGGTCGACGCGCTCGTGCAGAATCAGCCAGCCCAGGAACACGGCCACCACCGGATTCACGTACGCGTAGGTTGAGACCTTGGACGTGGGAACGTGTTCCAGCAGCCAGATGTATGCCGTGTAGCCGATCCAGGAGCCGCACACCACCAGGTACATGGTGGCGCTGAGGCTGCGGGCGGTCCAGCGGACGTGCGCGAGATCGCGGTTGAATAACGCAAAGATAAAATTTCCCGCGCCGGCTGCCGTGACTTGCCAGCCGGTGGAGCTGAATACGTCCATGCCGGACTGCCAGCGCTTCGAGAGCACCGATCCCAACGCCCAGGAGAACGATCCGGCGATCAGGCTGATCGAGGCCCAGAATTCGCGATGTCCCATGGTGCCGGATCGCAGCTGCGGCCATACCAGAACAAGTAGTCCTAAGATTCCTAATATGAGTCCGGCCTTGCCGCGTCCGGAGATGTGGTGGTCGCCAAGCAGCAGGGAATCGAGCACCAGAAACCACAGCGGGGTGATGGCGATGATGAGCGCGGCCAAGCCCGAGGAGACGGTGAGTTCCGCGTACGACAGCGTAAGGTTACCGCCCATCAGGAGCAGCAGGCCTACGACTGCGGCTAGTGCGATCTGCTTGGGCGAGTAAAGAATCTTCCGCCCGGTCGCGGCGCAGACGGCCAGCATGATGGTGCCCGCTATGGAAAAGCGCACCCCGCACATCAGAGCCGGAGGAATGGTCTCGACGGCGATATCGATACCGAGATAGGTCGAGCCCCAGAACAGGTACACGAGTCCAAAGGCAAGAATCACCATCCACCGGCTTGGGCGCTGAGCAGAATGCATTGTCGTGAGAATCAGGGGAAGTTAAAAGATATCAGACGCGTGTGGCGAGGGGTTGGATTCTAGAATTGCGGAGAGGAACGTTAACGGGTGATATGGGGATTTTTCGCCAACCACGGACGCGCACTTCATTTCATTGGCCTGAAGCAGGTGATTGGAGAGGCGACGAAGCAGCTTCAGATGTGAGTTTTTCTCGCCACAGCAGAAAAGCGATGGCCCCCAAAGGAACCGCTATTTGGACCATCCACGGGCCGTAGAACGTCGAGAAACACGTGACGGGTGGCACTTGAACGGTCAACGGCGTCAGCGACCACTCTCCAGTCGTCCAGTTCACGGTAAGCCGGAAAACTCCGACTAGTATCAAAATCAGCCAAATCCATTTCTTCTTGCCCAACCTGGTCCGCGCACACAACACGAAAGCGTACAAGGTAAATGCTGCAACTCCGACGGCAAGGCACAGGCCCACATACTGGGAGATGCCCTTGTTTGCAAGAGTGAACGCATTGATCTCCTCAAAGGATTCGGAACTTGGCGCAACGTGGAGTCCAGCTATAGTTTTGACACCTTCTTTCGTCTGAATAACAACCTGAGCTATAAGCCATGTCCCAAAAACCTCTGTTCTTCCGTTTAGCAGGACCGCATGGGGCTCGAACTCGTATTCCAGAGTGATACTGCTGATAGAGCTATTCCTGCTATGGACAACACTCGAATCGACAGCTCTTATCGACGTTGGTTCGCCAGTAGGAATTGTGGAATACATCCTCGTCAGCGTGTCGCGCGTTTCAGAGTTCTTAATGCTGGGATCGAGACGGTCTTCGATCTGCTCAAATTGACTTTGTCGAAGCAAATTAACGTAACGAATTGCCAAAGCTTCGTCATCTTGCGGCGTGTACCTCTTCAGAAGGCTGGCACGATCATAGCCAAAGAGTTTCAGTCCGCTATCTCGATCGCAGCCGGTCAGAGGCAGAACCAAAAGTGCAAAACAGCAGCAGCACAGCCAGCCGGGCCAGAGCGAGGGAACTTCGGTCGACGCATTCGTTTCCTGAGCGGCGGCGGTCATAGAATTTATTACGACTCAACACAGAACCTTACGCTGAAATAGGAACGGGGTCCAGATTGTTGACGAAACTAGGCCATCACACGCTTTGCCCGATGCTCATTGACTCGATAGTTGAGCGAGCCTGCGGACCGTTCAAGCTACTTCAGCTTCTCGTATTCCGCTTTTGCCGCCTTAAGAAGAGGGACGTCGGGATCGGCGTCTTTCCAGATGGCGAAGAAATCCTGATAAGCCGTCTTGGCTTTTGCCGTATTGCCCTGTAGCCCGTAGGCGCGACCCAATCCGAGCTTTGCCAGAGAAAGAAACAGGCTAGTGGGCTGAACCCCGCGGTGGTCAAGAATCTTCTGGTATTCCAGTGCCGCATTGGCCCCGTCGTGAGAGTGAAGGTAGGCCTCTCCGCGGACGTAGATCGCCTGGTAAGTACTGAGAGACCGCCGATCCGCGCCCAATTCGTAGAGCTTGGCGGGTTCGAGCGCCGCGATCGCTTGGGCAGGCTGGTTACGTTGCAGGTCGAGGATGGCTCGCGCCGTGGGGAGCCTCACCTGGTTGAGAAGGGTGTCGAAGGGATGTTCCTTCGCGAGATCTGCAACCAGCTTCTCCGCGCGGGCCGTGTCTCCGGTGCGGGCAAATACGCGGGCGGCATCGGCTTGCGACTCTGCGGTTTCGGAAGCAGCCAGAGCGGCATTCATGGCCTGGCGCGCTTCCGGGACAAAGCCGGTCTCGGCGTTGCAGTACGCCTCGCCGGCCAGACTCAGTGCAACCCATTCCTTGATCCCGTGAGCCTGGGCGGCAGCGGCGGAACGGGCAAGGCTTTCGCGCGCTTTCTTGATCTTGCCCTGCGCGCACTCACCCTGCGCATGAAGCAGAACAGTGATCGTCTCCTGCACCTTGCCCGTGGATTGCGCGAGTTCCTGCTGCATGGCCGCTTCGTCACCGCGAATGAATGCAGTCCAGTAAAGCACCATGTGCACCGACCACGGATCGATCTTTTGCGCGACCGCCTGATCGGCCACCGCCTTGGCTTCGTCATAACGGTTGAGATATTGATAGGACGCGGCGAGGTTCTGGTAAGCGTAGTGATCCTTGGGGCTGAGCTTGATGGCCTCGCTGGCGAAGGCGAGAGCTTTGTCCAACTGACCTGAGTCCTGCTCGGCGAGGGACAGATTGTCCAGAGGGACGGCGTCGTGGGGATAGGCCTGGATCCACTGCTCCAGAGTCTCGATTTGCTTGTCGAGCTGGCCGCGGAATGTCCCGTAGTAGTGGGAAGAAATGTAGAATTTTTCGCGCTCGCTCGCCCGGTCCTTCACATCGAAAGCTTTTTGCAAAGACGCAAATGCTTGTTTGGTGTCGCCGGTATTGTTGTAACAGATGCCGAGCACGGCCCACGCCATGGCGAACGTCGGATCGAGTTCGACGGCGCGCTTCAGATGGGGGATCGCTGCGTCGTCGTCGAACTTGGAGTGCGCGTCCTGGCCGATACTGAACTCTTTCAGCGCTTCGAGGGACGAAGTCGTAGCGGCTTCGAGCGGCGTGGTGAACTTCTGCACTGAGCCGATTGATTCGCCCAGCTTTTCGCGGAGGCTGGAGGCTGCCTTGTCGAGCGACTTCAGGACCTGTTCCTTGCTCTCGGCCTCGACTTGTTCGCGGTCGAGCGAGTCTCCGGTCTGCGCGTTCACGGCTTCCAGGGTGATGACGTAGTGGGTGCCGAGGCTGGAGATGGAGCCGGTCAGCATGGCTTTCACGCCTTCGCGCAAGCAAATTTCGTGAGCCACGTCTTTGGTGACGCGCTCATCCGGCGGGCGGCCCATGAACTTGAGCGCTTGCTGGATTCTGGATTCGGGAAAAATATTCAGATAAGGCGACTGCTCGAGTTGAACGGCCAGCGCTTGTTTCAACGTGCCGTCAAAAACGGCATCGCCGGTGGTGTTGATGAAATCGGCCAGCAGGACGCTGTCTTTCTCGGAGAGCTTGGCGGATTGCTTGGAACGCAAGTACCATGCGCCCGCGACCAGCAGCGCCAGTATGGCCACGATTGCAGGCACCAGAATCTTCCACGGCTTCTTCGGCGCGGTGACGGCGCTGACCGCAGGCGAAGATGCCGCGACCGCTGGTGAGGACGCCGAAGGCGGTGTGACCTGGACAGCCACTGCGGACCGTCCCGAGTCTGCGGCACCCGGCACTGAACCGGAGCTGTGGGCGACGGAGTGTCCACTGCCGGTGTCGCGCTTCAGACGCTGCAGGTCGGCGCGAATGTCGGCGGCGCTCTGGTAGCGCAGGTTGCGGTCTTTCTCCAACGCCTTGTTAATGATGTCTTCGAGCTTCGGCGGCAGGTCGGGATTCAGACGGACCGAGGAAACCGGAGCGCGGTCGAGAATGGCCTGGAAGATCAGCGCGGATGTTTCTCCTCGGAACGGCAGGGTTCCGGTGGCCATCTCGTAGAGCACGACGCCGAAGGAAAACAGATCAGTGCGCGGATCAAGTTCCTTGCCCTTGGCTTGTTCGGGCGACATATACGCCACCGTGCCGAGAGTGGAGCCTGGGCTGGTGAGATGTTCTTCGACTACAACGGACGTGGGGGCTGTGACGTCGGCGATCTGCGCGCTCGACGACGGACTCGCCTTCACCTTGGCAAGGCCGAAGTCGAGAATCTTGGCGTGCTCGCGTTTGGTGACGAAGATATTCGCGGGCTTGATGTCGCGGTGGACGATGCCGCCGGCGTGGGCCGCGTCCAAGGCGTCGGCGATCTCGATACCTAGCGAGAGGATCGTCTCCAACTCCATGGCACGGCCGGCGATCAGGTGCTTGAGCGTGGAGCCGTCGAGGAACTCCATGACGAGGAAGGTGCGGCCGCCTTCTTCGCCGATGTCGTAGATCGTGCAGATGTTGGGATGATTGAGGGCAGAGGCGGCCTTGGCTTCGCGGCGGAAACGCTCGAGCGCCTGATGGTCTTGCGCGAGGTCGTCGGGAAGAAACTTGAGGGCGACGAAGCGGCCGAGGCGCGTGTCCTCGGCCTTGTAGACCACGCCCATGCCGCCGCCACCGAGCTTCTCGACGATTCGGTAATGGGAAATAGTCTGATCGAGCAAAGGAAGTGGCCCCGCCCTTGGGTCAAGCCATGCTAAGGCCGAAGAGGGCGGAAGTCAAAAGTAACTCGAGCCCGAAGTCGGTGATGCAGCACCCCATCCTTACCGCCATTAATGCGGACTTTCTAAGGGCTTACGATCTGCCAGATCACACCGCAGAACAAATCGCAGCTGGTTACGCCGCCGTTGATGGCGGTGCCGTAGATATCTCCAGTCTTGGTGTCGAGAGTGACAGCGCCGGTTGGGTAGCCGCCGTTTATTTTGTAGGTGAACTGGAACTCAGTCGTTTCCGTCCACGCTCCGCCCTTCACTGCTGGAGGCGATAGCTTAAATACCGTTCCGTCGCCTGCGGGGTGCATGTTTTTGCTGCTGGTGGTGCCGTAGAGCTGATTTGTTTTGTGGTTCCAGGTGAGTCCGCCAATCGGATTGGTACCGTAGTTTGTGCTGAATGCGTAGATGATGCTTTCGGTATAACTGGTCTTGGTGGGAGCGAGCATGTACACCACTCCATCGCCGGCCGCATCGCCCCCGCCGTTGGTGACGCCGTAGATGTCTCCGCCCGCATCGAAAAGCAGATTACCGTTGGGATAACTTCCGGTCGTCGTAGAGGCGCCGAACGAATACAGGATCGACTCCACTCCCAACGTGGTGCTGGTGGGTGGTACGAACTTGTACAGCGTGCCCTGGTTGTACGCGCCGCCGAAAGACGTGACGCCATACAGCTTTCCGGTGGAGTCCAGCATGACCGGCCCACTCGGTGTGCTGCCGTCAGCGAGGTCGCCAAAGGTGTACAAGACGCTTTCGGTATAGGAGATGCCGTTCTTGGTCGTAAGCTGGTAGAGCACGCCGCTGTCCCACGTCCCGCCCCGCATCGTTACACCGTAAAGCGTTCCCGTGGTGGTGAGGGCCAATGCCGCCGTTGCTGGAAGGCGCCCGTCCGAGCCTCCCTTGAAAGCATAGAGCTGCTGCTCGGTCCACGTGCCGCCTTTCACTGTGGGCGGAATCAGTTTGTAGACCACACCGCAATTGCAGATGGGATCGCCGCCTAAATAGGTGGTTCCGTAAAACGCGCCGGCCTGGTCCTTGACGAGATCGGAAACCGGGACGTATCCGCCGGTTCCGTAGGGGACGAAGCTATAGAGCGTGGTCAGTGTCCAGGCGCCGCCGGAGACCGCGGGTGGGGATAATTCCATTACCGTTCCCACTCCGTAGGCTCCGCCGCCGCGGGTGGTGCCGTATAGATTTCCCGATCCATCTTCGAGCAGAGCGCCTTGCGGCCAGAAGCTGGTGGTCTCAGAGAAGGTGTAAATCGTGTTCATCGTCTGCGCGTTCGCTACGACGCTGAGCGCAATAACAGTCAGGATCAGGAGAGCTTTTCTGAGAGTAAATATCCGAACACACATATCTTCTCCTTAGGTGGTGCGGGGGGAGATTCTTCGTAGAGCGCCTGATAAACTGCGCCATCCGCCTCGAGGAACCGGGCGCTAAATGGTATTCAGGGAAAAACGTCTTGGCAAGATGAAGAAATATGCAACATTGGGAGGGATCCGGACGCAGGGAATAGCCGGGTCATGAGGCAGTCGAGCTTCGCTCGACGGACAGCCGAAGGCGGCTGTCCCCACATGCTTGTTACCGTAGGGGGTTCCGCCGTTCAAACCTTCCAGATATAATGGGTTAGTGACGTCGACGGTTTGCGATGCTGCGGAAAAATCCAAATTCGAACTTGCCCGAGTGCTGGCTACACTGCCTGGTGTGTCCGCGGCGTTATCGGGCGAATTTGCCGTCGCGTTTGCGTCCCAGCCTCTTCGGTAGCGACTAACTTCTCAATCCTCTGCTTGATTCGCTTTGGACTGCGTGCGTCCGAACCAGGATTCCCGTGCTTCGAGGCCGACTTTCCCCACAACGGGCAACCGACTACTGACGGCTGCTAACGGAGGATTTCATGACCACGAAGACCATGACCGCAACTGACGTTTCTTCGACGATCGGTCCCAAGATCAAGACCGCCCTGCCCGGGCCCAATGCCAAGCGCGTGCTCGAGGGCGACCAGAAATATATTTCGCCGTCCTACACACGCTCCTACCCGATGGTGGCCAAGAGCGGGCGCGGCATCGTGGTGACCGATGTCGACGGCAACGAGTTTTTTGATTTTTCCGCCGGCATTGCCGTGACCTCGACCGGCCACTGCCATCCCGAGGTGGTTGCCGCCATTCAGAAGCAGGCGGGCGAACTGATCCACATGTCGGGCACCGATTTCTACTACGAAAACATGGTGACACTGGCGGCACGGCTTTCGAAGATTGCGCCCATGCCCGGCCCGCACCGTATTTACTACGGCAATTCCGGAGCGGAGGCGATTGAGTGCGCGTTGAAGCTGGCGCGCTACCACACCAAGCGGCAGAACGTGATCGCCTTCTTCGGCGCATTTCACGGGCGGACGATGGGTGCGTTGTCTCTTACGGCGTCGAAGCCGCAACAGCGGCGGCGGTTTGCTCCGCTCGTCCCCGGTGTGACGCATGTGCGTTATCCCGACGTGTATCGCGGCTGCGTGGGCGGCACGCAGGATCCGGACAACTTTGCGCTCGGTTGTGCGCGCTTCATTGAAGAGAAGCTGTTCAAGACTACCCTGGCCCCTGAAGAAGTTGCGGCGATCTTCGTCGAACCAGTGCAGGGTGAGGGCGGATACGTTGTGGCACCGACGATCTTTATGCAGGAACTGCGGCGCATCTGCGACCGTCACGGCATCATGCTGGTCGTCGACGAAGTGCAGAGTGGCATTGGCCGCACGGGCAAGTGGTTCGCTGTCGAGCACACTGGCGTTGAGCCGGACATGGTCTGCATGGCGAAGGGCATCGCGTCGGGCATGCCGCTCGGCGTTACGATGACGCGCGCGGAAGTGATGGACTGGGTTCCCGGTTCGCATGCTTCGACTTTCGGCGGCAATCCCGTGGCGATCGCGGCTGCTCTAGCCACGCTCGATGTGATTGAGAAGGAACACCTGCTCGAGAACTCAGCCAGCGTGGGCAATCATATGATGAAGCGCATGGCCGACTGGCCGAAGAAGCTGAAACTGGTGGGCGATGTGCGCGGTCGTGGGCTGATGATCGGCGTCGACATTGTCAAAGACAAGGTCACCAAGGAATACGGCAATGCGGAGCGTGACCGCATTGTGGAGATGGCATTCGAGCGCGGCGTGTTGTTTCTGGGCTGTGGGCCGAGCACGGTGCGGATTTGCCCGCCGCTGGTGGTCACGAAGGAAGAAGCCGACGTCGCGGTGGATGTGCTCGAAGAGTGCGTTGCCTCGGTTGGCAAAGGCGCGTAACGGACGGTAAAGACATCACCACGGAGGCACAGAGACACCGGGAAAAACGAATCAAGAAATGTTTTTTCTCTGGGACTCTGTGTCTCCGTGGTGAATTAGTTTCTGGTGGGACATCCCAGCTTCGCTACCAGACCCTGGTAGGCTGGCTCGTGGTTCAGGTTGGTGAAGGCGGGATCGGATTCCAGGTGCACCATGGAATCGTCGTGTCTGTCGTAAGCGACCTTCAAGTACTGCAGAGCTTCCTGTTTGTTCCCCAAGAGTGAGTCGGTCTGTGCAACGAAGTACGGCGACTGTAAGCCGCTCTCGTAGAGTTTCTTCTGCAACGCCAGCGTATTGCGCAGCATGCCTTGGGCGCCTGCGGCTGCGAGGCCCTTTGCGGCTGCGTCCACGAGTTTGAGACTCGAGTTGTCTCGCATCAGAACAGCTTCCGTCTTCCACTCCTGCAGATAGTGGGAATAGTCTCCGCTCTCAAGGAAGGCGCTCTTCAAGTAACGGTGAGGAGAGACGAAATCCGGTTCGGTGGCTTCCAGTTGTTTCAAGAGTGCGGCGCCCTCCTCGCGGCGTCCGGCCGCGCACAGCAGACTTCCCTTGTCGGCCAGAACTGATTTCGATGCCGGATCCAGCGCTTGTGCGCGCTCAATCTCTGCCACCGCCTCTGTCTGGCGGCCTATGGTTGAGAGGTAAGTGGCATACCAGTGGTGCGCGACGGCGTTGTTGGGATTCAGGTCGAGGGCGCGGCGGAATTCGCGCTGGGCTCCGGCGGCGTCCCACGTGCCGTAGAAAAGGGCGAAAGCCAGCGAGGCATGCGCCTCGGAAGACTGATCGTCGAGTTCCACAGCTTTCTGCGCAGCCGCAAGGGCGCGGGGATAGGCGTCGCTGGCTGGCATCACGGTGTACTCGCGCAGCAGGTTGTAACAATCGGCGAGGCCCACGTAAGCCGGAGAGTAATTGGGATCATGGACAATGGCTTGGGTGAAGTAGTCCAGCGCTTTGTTCAATCCATCGGGGGTGCGCTTTTCCCAATAGAAGCGGCCTTTCAGATAGAACTGCTCCGCCTCGGCGTTGGAGGAATGATGGGCCGCATCTGAATTATGCAGGTCACCAAGGGGGATGTTCGTAGTTCCTGCTCTGGCCGAGCGGTGAGCCGGCCAAAAACTCCAGACAGCCAGAAGAAGGGCAGCGGCGGGAAAGGCCAGCGACCACCTCCATCCTTGAGACGGTGCCGCAATCGGCTTAGCCGCCGCAGCGTCGGGAGCAGCCTTGACCAATACCGGGCCTGGCGGATGCGGCAGCGGTGCCGGGACGTGGGTGGGCGCGATCCAGCGGTAGCCGCGGCGCTCGACGGTCTCGATGAAGACGGGATTGTCGGCGGAATCCCCTAAAGCGTCCCGAAGGCGGTTGATGGCGCTGCTGATGCCGTGATCGAAGTCGACAAACACTCCTTCGGGCCAGAGTGCCTGGCGGAACTGGTCACGGCTGAGGACTTCGTGAGGGTGACTGAGCAGCAGCCTCAGCGCGCGAAAGGGAAGATCCTGAATCTTGACCTTGACGCCGCCCTTGCGAAGCTCGCCCGAGTACACGTCGGCCTCGAACACTCCAAAACGAATTAACGCGCTCGATCGTCGGGCTGGTTGCATGCGCTTCTGGCTCAGGGGGGAGTCTAGCATCGCCAGTTCCGCTGAAGAATCGCCACTTCGTGCTATGCCACCACCACCTTCATCCGGGTGAGAGGTCATTGCATTGTCCTGGAAAAACTGGACTTAGCGCGTGAACTACGTTTGCAGGAGGCGTGAATTGACGCCTGACCGGGCGTCGGCGAGAGTACGCGCGAGAGGCTGCGCTGGCGCGAGTCTCGAAAGATCGAATTTTGTTGCTGCCTTCTTTGGGGGGAGGATAGCGACCGGGCTCGCGGCGTTGTCCGCGGGCTTGTTTTTCTTTGGCGGTAACCCGCATGTTTAAGAGACAGCCGCGAAGTCTGGCGCCGTTTCCCCGTCTGGGAAAAGACTCGATGCCAATTTTGTGAATGTGAGGCGGATCACATCTCGGGAGGGTCTTCTTCGGTAGATTGAAGTTGACCTCCCATGCTTCCGGCCGTTCTCACGCAATCGATCATTCATAGCCTGGATTGGGTTGCGCACCGGACTCTGCAGGCAGACCCGCGGCCTCAGCATCAGCGCACCGGGACGCACGGGGAAGAAGATGCGTTCTTCTACCTGCGGAAGCTGGGTTATGTGATGGTGGCACGCAATTTTCGTTCGCCGCGTTGCCGAGGGGAAATCGACCTGATCGGCTGGGACGCGGATGTTCTTTGTTTCATTGAGGTTAAGACGCGGACGTCGCGCGACGTGAAGACCGCCGAGGCAGCCGTGGACCGGCACAAACGGCGCGAGGTGGCCCAGGTGGCACGGGAATACCTGAGGCGGTTGCCACCAACGTGCCAGTGGAGATTCGATATTGTAGGCGTATACTATGAAAATCTTGGTTCCCGCCCGCAGATCGAAGTGTTTCGCAACGCTTCCTTGACGGCGTAAGATATTCGGTTTGCGCGATCCCGGTGAAAGGATTCAGTAATTGCCTGAGCTAAGAAAAGATCCGATCGTTGGCCGCTGGGTGATCATTTCGACGGACCGGGCGAAGCGCCCAACCGATTTTGTCCGCGAAAATATGAAGATCAAGGGGGGATTCTGTCCCTTCTGCTATGGGAACGAGAGCAAGACGCCTCCCGAGATCCAGGCGTACCGTCCCAACCCGAATGGCGGTCCGGCGCCGCAACGGGATACTTCTGGATGGACCGTTCGCGTGGTCCCCAACAAATTTCCAGCCCTGGGCATCGAAGGCACGCTGAACCGCCAGGCGGAGGGCATGTTCGACCGCATGAACGGCATTGGGGCGCACGAGGTCATCATTGAGACGCCCGACCATACGGCGAGCCTCGCGACGCTGCCTCCCAAGAGAATCGAAGATGTTCTGTGGACTTTCCGCGACCGCATTCTCGATTTGAAAAAAGATCGCCGGTTCAAGTACATCCTGATTTTCAAGAATCACGGGGAGGCGGCGGGAGCGTCGCTGGAGCACGCCCACTCCCAGCTCATTGCGCTGCCCATTCTTCCCATTAACGTCGTGCAGGAACTCGAGGGGGCGAAGCAGTATTTCCTGTACAAGGAACGCTGCGTGTTCTGTGACATCATTCGGCAGGAGATGGACGGCGGTACGCGCGTGGTGGCGGAAAACGAAAATTTTCTTACGCTGGCGCCGTATGCTCCACGCTTTCCCTTCGAGACGTGGATTCTGCCCAAGCAGCATGAGTCGGCATTCGAGAACTCGTCGTCGCACATGTTCGAGAACCTGGCTCGGGCGATGAAGGATCTGCTCAGCCGCGCTGACCGGGTGCTCGACAACCCACCCTACAATCTCGTGATCCATACTTCGCCGGTGCAGGATCCGACGAACGATCACTATCACTGGCACATTGAGTTCATGCCCAAGTTGACCAAGACCGCTGGATTCGAATGGGGGACTGGCTTCTATATCAATCCGACCCCGCCGGAAGAGGCGGCGAAGTTCCTGCGTGAGGCGAACGTGGAAGAGCCCGCGCCGGTTTCCGTTGGGTAGGTGGAAGTCGCAGGTTGAAGAATCGCGTTCAGAAGAAAAATGAAGGGCACGGCGGGATGCCGTGCCCTTCGCAATTGGGCCTTAGAGAGAGTGAAGGGACGTGATTCTCACGGGGGCCCTTCATGAAGGCAGGATAAGCAGGCGCGCGTGGCAGTTTGTCACGAAGTTGTAAAAGTTTTGGGAATAGAAAGTCTCGGCGGTGTGCGCCAGTTCATTGACGTCTCGTCCTCTCGACCACTAGTATGGCCGGTTTTGAGGTTCCCCATGAAACGCTGCTTGTTGGTGCTCCTGCTCGCGGGATGGGCCTTTGCCTCCCCTGCTCCTTCCACGCTGATTGCGAACGTACCCGGGCGGACGACGATCAATCTCGACGGGGCGTGGCGGACCATCGTAGACCCGTTCGATAACGGCAAGTCCAGTTTCTTTCGCAATGAAAAGCCGCGCACCAAGGGTGACCGCGTCGAATACAGCTTCGACGCATCGCCCGTGATGAACGTTCCGGGAGACTGGAACACCCAGCGCGAATCGCTGATGTTCTATGAAGGGCCGGTGTGGTATCGGCACGAGTTCAGTTATCACAAGCGGGCGAACACGCGCGTCTTGGTCTACTTCGGCGCGGCAAATTACCAGTCCACCGTGTACCTGAATGGAGAGAAGCTGGGGGAGCATGAAGGTGGATTCACGGCATTCAATTTCGACGCAACTTCAGTCCTGCGCGACGGCGACAACTTTCTGATTGTTGAGGTGAGCAACGCGCGCCGTGCCGACGCCGTGCCCGCCTTGAAGTTCGACTGGTGGAGCTATGGCGGAATTACGCGCGACGTGATGCTGGTCGAAGTGCCGACAGTCTTCATTCAAGATTATTCCGTGCAGCTGGCGCGGGGCTCGCAAAACGAGATTGCGGGATGGGTGCAATTGAACGGAGCACAGGCTCCGCAGAAGATCACGCTGGAAATTCCGGAGGCTGGCGTTCACGAGACGATCACCGCCGATGGGACGGGCCACGCGAGTTTTCACTTCGCAGCGAAGCTGGAGCTGTGGTCTCCCGCGCATCCCAAGCTCTACGACGTGGCCGTCAAGAGCGGCGATGATACGATCCACGATCAGATTGGCTTCCGCACGATTGAAGTGCAGGGGGCCAACATTCTGCTGAATGGCAAGCCCATCTTTCTACGAGGCATCTCGATGCACGAGGAGGCGCCGTTCCGCGAGGGGCGCGCCTTCAGCCCCGAGGATGCGCAGATTCTTCTCGGATGGGTGAAGGATCTGGGATGCAATTTCGTGCGCTTCGCCCACTACCCACACAACGAGAATGAGGTTCGTCTCGCCGACCGCATGGGGCTGCTGGTGTGGTCGGAGATTCCGGTTTATTGGGACATCGACTGGTCGAATCCTGCGACGCTGGCGAATGCCGAGGCGCAACTCCGCGATGAGATCGCTCGCGATCATAACCGCGCAGCTGTGATCTTATGGTCGCTATCCAATGAGACTCCGGTGAAGCCCGAGAGACTGACATTCTTGAAGGCACTCGCGCAGGAGGCGCGCGAACTCGATTCAACGCGGCTGATTACCTCGGCGATGAACCACGTTGACGATACGAGTGCCGACGTGCGCACCATCAGCGATCCACTGGGGGAAGTGCTGGATGTTCTCAGCATCAACGAATACTTAGGCTGGTACTGGGGGCACGTGGAAGATGCCGACAAGATGCAGTGGAAATCGACATGGAACAAGCCGCTGATCGTCAGCGAGTTTGGCGGCGGGGCGCCGTACGGGCGACACGGCGATGCCGATGAAATCTGGACCGAGGAATATCAGCAGAATTTGTACCAGCACCAGCTGGGCATGATCGAGCGCATGCCGAACTTAGCCGGGCTGAGCCCGTGGGTCTTGATGGACTTCCGCTCTCCTGCGCGCATGCTTCCCGGCGTGCAGGATTATCACAATCGTAAGGGGCTGATTTCGAATCGGGGGCAGCGGAAGCTGGCGTTCTACACGCTGCAGAGGTTCTACAAGAAGCTGGCGGAGGCAGGGAAGTAGAATTCGTACCCGGGTGCGAGGCCAAGATGGCCTCGCGACAGCCGGCGAGACGCCGGCGCTACGAAAAGTAAGATCAGCCCTGCGTGCGATCCTGGACTTCGTCGTTCCAAGCCATCTGAATCGCTTCCAGTTTGCCTTCGTTCGAGGCTTTCGGATCGCCCGCAAAATCGGGCAACTCGGTGACGTAGCGGTGCAGGTCTGTGAAGCGAACTGTGAGCGGATCGAGTGTGGGGTGAGTTTCAGAGAGCAGGATGCCGATGCTTTCGGCGTCGTCCCACGTCAGTTGCTTTGCCATCCTCAGTGCTCCTCAGAGACGTAATTGCGATTCCATGCGGGAATCTCGACGACCACTTTGCCGGGCTTGGTGATCTGCGCCTGACAGCCGAGACGCGAGTTTAACTGGAGATCGGCGGCCATGTCCAACCGGTCAGCCTCGTCATCGTCCATGGGGGACAGATTCTCGGCGCCTTCCTTCACCCAGATATGGCAGGTCGTGCACGCGTTGTTGCCGCCGCAGGCGTGATCGAGCGTGATGTGATGGTTCAGCGCTACATCAAGGATCGACTCTTCCTTGCCGTGATATTCATAGGGCAGTTTGCCGTGTTCAAACTGCACGGTCTTGCCTTCGGGCAGGAAGGTGACCTGTACCGTTTTTTCGCCGGGGGCGTCTTCGGTCAACGTGCCAGCTCCTTGTGTTTTTTCTTCAGCCATTTGCGCACCTCTAACTCTCAATCAATATCTCGCGTTGTCATCCTGAGCGAAGAGGATTTCGCGCGAAGCGAGAAATCCACGTAGTCGAAGGATCCCTATACTCGCCCCTTCAGATGTGCGGCGCCAATAGGGATCCTTCGACTCCGTGCGACCTCGCATTCGCGAAGTCGCACTCCGCTCAGGATGACAAGCTCCTATCATTCAAACTCTGCTTTCGCCATGGGATGTGGGGCGGTTGGGCCTTCGCCTAGATCCGTCTCGTCCATGTTCTTGCCTTTCAGCGCCGATGATACGGCGGTGTCCATCATCAGTTCAGCCAAACGCATCGTGCCTTGATTCAGCGCGTCGATGGCTTTGCGGATCGCCTGATAATCCTCCTCGGCGTTCACCGCGACCAGCGACTTCTCCATCTTCGCGATCTGCTTCTTTTCGTCGGTGGTGAGCTGTCCCCAGGCCGCGCTCTTCTTGCCTTTTTCGAGGGCCGCGAGGATCGTCGACGTCTCGGCCCGTGCCTCGATAAGCTGGCGTTGCCGGAAATCTTCTTCGGCGTTATCGAACGAGTCGAGGATCATGCCCTCGACCTGCTCGTCGGTCAGTCCGTAGCTGGGCTGGACCTGGATCTCCGCTTCTTTGCCACTGCGTTGTTCACGCGCAGAAACGTGCAGAATGCCGTTGGCGTCAATCAGGAACTTAACTTCGACGCGCGGAATGCCGGCGGCCATGGGCGGGATTCCTTTGAGATCGAAGCGCGCCAGCGAACGACAGTCCTTCGCCAGTTCGCGCTCGCCTTGCAACACGTGGATCGCGACGTTGGTCTGGCGGTCGATCTGCGTGGTGTAGAACTGCGTGGCCGACGCTGGGATGGTCGAGTTGCGCAGGATGATCTTGTCGGTGACTCCGCCAGCGACTTCGATGCCGAGCGAGAGGGGAGTCACATCGAGCAGCAGCATGTTCTCGGTCGCTTCTGACCCGCCGCCGAGAATGTTGGCCTGCACGGCCGCGCCGAGCGCCACGACTTCGTCGGGATTCAAGTCGGTGTGCGGTTCGCGGTGGAATAGGTCTTTCACCAGCGCGCGAACTTTGGGGATGCGCGTCGATCCGCCGACAAGGACGACCTCGTCGATCTGTTCGGGCTTGAGGCCCGCATCTTTCATCGCCTGTTTGCAGGGGCCGACTGTACGATCGATGACCGGTTGGATCAGTTCCTCGTATTGCTCGCGGGTAATCTCGCGTCTGTAGTGCTTGCCACCGGGCAATTCGATGTCGAGTTTGACCGAAGGCTGCGAAGAGAGCGCGATTTTGGCTTCGATGACCGCTTTGCGGATCGCCTGCACCGCCTCGGCATTGCGGCGAAGGTCGAGGCCGAGGTCGCCGCTAATATCGTCGAGCGCGATGGTGATGAGCAGGTTGTCGATGTCGTCGCCGCCGAGGTGCGTGTCGCCGTTGGTGGCGATGACTTCGAAGATCCCATCGTGCAGCTTGAGAATCGAGATGTCGAAGGTACCACCGCCGAGATCGTAGACCGCGACGATGCCGTTCTGCTTCTTGTCGAGGCCATAGGCCAACGACGCGGCCGTCGGCTCGTTCACCAAACGCAAGACTTCGAGGCCGGCGATGCGTCCAGCGTCTTTCGTGGCCTGACGCTGCGCGTCGTTGAAGTACGCGGGCACGGTGATGACCGCCTTCGTGACCGGGCCGCCGAAGAAGCGTTCTGCACTGCGCTTGAGCTGGCGAAGAATCAGCGCGGAAATTTCTGGCGGAGTAAACGTCTTGTCGCCCAGCGTGATGCGCAGGACTTCTCCTGGCTGCATATCGTCGGCGAGGCGGAAAGGGAACAGCTTCAGTTCTTCCTGAATGTCCTCCACGCCTCGTCCCATGAGGCGTTTGATCGAGTAGACGGCGCGCTCCGGAGTTTCGATCAAAGAATTGCGGGCGGCGTTGCCGACGACGGGTTGATTGTTCGCGTCGAGCGCGACCACGGAGGGAAGCAGATTCAAGCCATCGTCACCGGGGATCACGACAGGGTTATCCCCCTGCATGAATGCCACCAGGGAGTTGGTGGTGCCGAGGTCGATGCCGACGATGCGATCCGATGCCATTTCTTGGTTGCTACTCCTCTAGCGCCGCATTTACATCTCTGACCAGGTTCCGGATGTAGTTGCGGCGGTTCAGCACATCCACCATCTTCTTAGTTGTTTGCACTCGCTCTTCGGTCGCGGCATGGCCGCGATCAACCAAGTCGTCCCAACTCTTCCAATACGTTCGCAATTCTTGCAGGAGTGCCTCGTGTTTGGCTTCGAGTGACAGCTTCTGCTTTCCGATCTCTGCGATCAATGCCGGATCGTCTTCGCCCATCTTCTTGTTCATGCGCAGCTCTTCGAGTTGCATGTTCAACTCAAAGACTTCTTCGAGCAAATCCGCTGGGACGATCTGCTTTTTCATCACTCCCGTGGCGCGAGCCTGCTCGGTGGCGCTCTTGGACTGCTCTTCCAACACCACTCCTTCAAGGTGTAACAGGTATTCCGTGCGCTTGATCGGATCGCGCAACGTCCGGTACGCATCATTGAGCAAGGAGCTTTGTTCCAGACTCCATTCCTGTTCCTGGCTGCCGGCGCGCGCGTTCAGGTCCGGATGCAATCTCCGGCTCAGTTCGTAGAAGCTCTTTTCCAAGGCCGGGACATCGACGTTGAGCTTGCTCGGCAGTCCGAAGAACGAGAAATAGTCGACCGGAACGGGAGGCTGCACTTTACCGCAGGATTCGCAGAAGTGTGCGGCGCGCATGGATCCGCACGACCAGCAGGAGTGTGTGTCCTCCGGCAGAGGCTTGGCGCCGATCACGGTAAGCGCAGACTTGGTCATTGCTCTTCCTCAACAGCATTCGCGGCTCAGAAACGTGGCGGTGATCAACCTGGCAGATAGTCCCGGGTGCTGGCCGCGCGGGCGTGGGCGCCCGCGCCACATAATCATCGCATCAGGCGGAGAATGAAGTCCCACAGCCGCACGACTTCGATGCCTGGGGATTCACGAATACGAAGCCCTGTTGCATCAGTGTTTCCTGGTAGTCCAGGGTCATGCCGTTCAGGTAGATGAACGACTTTGGGTCGACGAAGACCCGGATGTCGCTGAACTGGAAAATGCGGTCTCGCTCGCGCGGCTGCGTGTCAAACCGGACGTTGTAACTCAGGCCCGAACATCCACCGCCCTGCACACCGAGGCGCAGACCGCCCTGCTCGGCGGAGATGCCTTCCTTGGCCATGGCGCTGCGCACTTTGGCCAGGGCTTTCTCGGTGACGAGAATGCCTTTGGCCGGTGCGGCGGGCTTGGTCCGTTCTTCAGTCGCAGTTGTCATAAGTCAGCTATGAGCTTCGAGCAAACACTCGTAGCTCGTTTGCTCGAAGCTCGCAACTATTTCGCTTCTGCGGCGACGGGGCTGGTCTGTTCTTGCTTCTTTTTCCAGTCACCAATCGCGGCGCGGATCGCGTCTTCTGCCAGCACCGAGCAATGGATCTTCACCGGAGGAAGCGAAAGCTCCTTCACGATGTCCATGTTCTTGATGGCGAGGGCTTCGTCCACGGTCTTGCCCTTGACCCACTCTGTGGCGAGCGAGGACGAGGCAATGGCCGAGCCACAGCCGAAGGTCTTGAACTTGGCGTCTTCAATGACGTTGGTTTCCCGGTTGACCTTGATCTGCAGCTTCATGACGTCGCCGCACTCGGGCGCGCCAACCAAGCCAGTGCCCACGTCGGTGCTCTGCTTATCCATGGAGCCGACGTTGCGGGGATTGTTGTAGTGATCGATCACTTTGTCGCTGTATGACATGTTTTCTCCAAATCGAGTTTCAGAGTCTGAATGTTTCACAGTTTCAAGGTCGTCGGTCCGGTTCAAGGAGTTCAGCTTTGAAACCTTGAAACGTTGCAACCTTGAAACTTCACATCTAGTGCGATGCTTCTCCTGCCCACTTCACATCTTTCAGGTTGATGCCTTCTTTTGCCATTTCGTAGAGCGGAGAAAGTTCGCGCAGACGCTCGACGGTTTCGATGACGCGGTCGGCAACGTAATCGACTTCAGCTTCGGTGTTGAAGCGGCCGATGCCGAAGCGAATCGAGCTGTGCGCCAGGTCATCGCCGGTTCCCAATGCCTTTAATACGTAAGACGGCTCCAGCGTCGCAGAGGTACAGGCCGAACCGCTGGAAACTGCGATGTCATTGATGCCCATCAGGAGCGACTCGCCTTCGACGTATGCGAAGCTGATATTCAAGTTGCCCGGCAGTCGATGTTCCATCGAGCCGTTGATGTAAGCCTCATCCAGACGGTTCATAATGCGGTCGCGCAGCCGGTTGCGCAGACCCGCCAGACGGCAGGATTCCTGCGCCATTTCTTCCTGCGCAATCGCGCAGGCCTTGCCTAGGCCGACGATTCCGGGAACGTTCAATGTGCCGGAGCGCATGCCGCGCTCGTGGCCGCCGCCGTCGATGCTGGCGGAAATCTGTACCCGAGGATTCTTGCGCCGCACGTACAGTGCGCCGACGCCCTTCGGCCCGTACATTTTGTGACCGGAGATCGACATCACGTCGATGTTCTGTTTGATCACATCGACCGGAACTTTGCCGATGGCCTGCGTCGCGTCGGTATGGAAGATTACGCCGCGATCGTGACAGAGCTTGCCGATCTCAGCAACCGGCTGCAGCACGCCGATTTCGTTGTTGGCATACATAATGCTGACCAGGATGGTCTTGTCATCCATGGCGCGCTTCAAGTCGTCAAGATCGATCAGGCCGTCCTTCTGGACCGGCAGATACGTGACGCGGTAGCCATACTTCTCCAACCGCTTGCAGGTGTCGAGCACAGCCTTGTGTTCAGTGACTGCGGTGATGATGTGGTTGCCCTTTTCGCGGTACATCTCGGCCACGCCCTTGATGGCGAGATTGTCGCTCTCGGTAGCGCCGGAGGTGAAAATGATTTCCTTCGTGGTCGCGCCAATGAGTTTGGCGATGCGCTCGCGCGCCGTCTCGACGCCCTCTTCAGCAGCCCATCCGAACGAGTGGTTGCGGCTGGCGGAGTTGCCGAATTTCTCAATGAAGTAGGGCAGCATTTCTTCCAACACCCGCGGATCCATCTGGGTGGTGGCGTGATTGTCCATGTAGATGGGCAACTTCACACCCTTGGCTTCGGTGTGGTGCGCTTGTGTGAGTGCCTGGGGGATCTTGACGTCCGTGCTCATTGATTGCTCTCCTGCTTCGTTAATGTCTTTGATGAATCTGTTGTCGTCTAGGCTTCAGCCGAGCGTCACTAACTCGGCCGCCTTGGGAGCTGGACTTCCGGTTTCTTCCGGTTCTTCCCGCATGTGCGAAATCTTGATGCGCCTCAATACTGCTTCGATACTCTCGTTCACCTTGCGCAGCGGCTCGCGAATGTTGCAGCGGTCGCTTTGGTCGCATTCGCCGCGAACAGTAAAGCACGACGTGATGAACAGCGGGCCGTCGATGGCCTGAATCACCTCGAAGGCCGAAATCGTATGCGCCGCCCGTCCCAGTGTGTAACCGCCATTGGTACCGTGCTGCGACTGCAAGAGGCCGGCCTTGGCCAGGCGCTGCAGAATCTTCGCCAGAGCTTCGGGCGGAATGCCATAGGCATCCGCCACATCTTTCGCGCTGCGCGAGCCCTCGGTGGAGTGCTCGGCAAGATGCTTCATCGCCATCAGCGCGTAGTCAGCCTTTTTGGTCAGCTTGAGCACTGTTTGATCCTGTGTAAAACCCGACCAATAGAGTCGGGGTTAATTCCGACCTTTTCTGTCGCAATTCATTCTACGTCACTTTCTTCCGTTCGGGCAAGTCCTCTCAGGCAGTTGCCGAAAAACGGTTCCTAACGGTAAGTATCCAGAACTGAATGGCTTATGATTAAGCGATGATTTTGGTCGGAATTCAGAGATGGCGGCCGAATCCAAGATCCTTCTGCCCTGTGCGGCGTCTGTTACGAATTCACGACAGCGTAACGCCTGGGGACTTGACAACCCGCCAAGCCGGTCTAAAATACGGGAAATTCCACCGAAAACAGCCCCCTGATCTAGTTTCGCTGGAAACGCTTCGGATTTATGACCTCAAAGCCGAGCCCTCCTGCCCAAAGCCGTGACCTGAAGCTGCCTTGCAAGCACCCACGCGTGCAGATCGTCAGCCGCGACGAAGACTCAGAATTCGTCGAGTACAAGGAATGCGGCGAGATCTTCGAGTCCAGCGAATTCAAAGACATGAATCTCGAAGAACGCACCCAGGAAAGCGAACTCTGACGCCTGTTCTGGCGCGACGTGACCGTGGTAATCGCGCTGGGCGGTTTCGCCTTGTTCCGTCCAAAATGGCCCTGCTACTGTCGGACCCGGGGGGCGTGTGGATGCCGGCCTCCGCTTCTTATGCCCATGGTGGCTCTAGTCGTCGACGACTCCATGTTGATCCGCTATACCGTGTGCCGCTTTTTGGAGCAGCGCGGTTTCGCGGTCGAGTCTGCCACCAATGGCGCGGAAGCGCTCGACGTTCTCTCTCGTGTGCGCGCGGATCTGATTGTGACCGATATGCAGATGCCCAAGATGTCGGGCGGCGAACTGATCACCGCGCTGAAGAGCAGGACGGAGACGGCTGGAATTCCGATCATTATTGTCGCGGGCCGTGCCAGCGGCTTCGACAACTCCGAGAAGCGCGCGAACTTCGCCATCTACAAAGACATCGACATCGACGCGCAGCTCGCCAACGCGCTGGATGCGGTGTTGGGCAAAGCGAGTCGGGCAACCGCAGCCGGGAAATAGCTCCTGCCGGCGGGTTACTTACCTTAAGGGCAATCCAGCCTCGGCGGAAAAATCCATCGCAGCAAAGTCTCGCAACAGAAATTTAGGATAGGCCGCGGCGGCGATCATGGCCGCGTTGTCGGTCGACAGCGGACGCGAGGGGAAATACACGGGCAGGCCTTGCTTTGCTCCTTCGCGCTCGAAGGTCTGCCGCAACTCCTGGTTCGCAGCAACACCTCCGGTGACGAAGAGTGTGGCGACATCGTAGGCGCGGGCTGCCGTCAGGGTTTTTCCGACCAGGTCTTCGACGATAGCGCGCTGGAAGGATGCGACGAGGTCGAGCGTGAGTTTGTCGCAGTTGGCGAGGTAATCCTCCAGCTTTGGCTTTGCAATGTTCAACAAGGCCTTCCGCCGCGCTTCCACGGTCGCACGCATGTCGTGCGCTTCAACGTACCGCAGGATTGCCGTTTTGATGCCGCTGTAAGAAAAATCAAAACGAGGACGGTTATCGTCTTCATCGACTACTCTGCCGTCGTGTCGGCCGCGGCGGTCGCGATGCTTGATTTGGGCCGGAGGAAATTTCACGGCTCGGGGATCCCCGTGCGGAGCGAGACGATCCACGGCTGGGCCACCTGGGTATCCCAGGCCTAAAAGCTTGGCGACTTTGTCAAAGGCTTCGCCGGCGGCGTCGTCCCGGGTGTGGCCGATGTTCTCGTAGGTCCAGGAATCGTCCTGCTGCGCAGCCAGATATAGATGCGTATGTCCGCCGGAGACGACCAGCGCGAGCACCGGAAACTGCAGATCGTGGTTGCCCTTCTGTCGCTCCTCGAGCAGCACGGCATGAATGTGGCCCTCGAGATGATTGACGGCAATCAACGGCTTGTCGAGCGCGAAGGCCAGCGCCTTGGCGTAGCTGATGCCCACGAGCAACGCTCCAGCAAGGCCGGGGCCCTGAGTCACCGCGATAGCATCGACGGATTCGTAGGTGTGCTTCGCCTCGGCCAGCGCCTGTCGCACGACAGGCACGATGGCCCGCAGGTGCTCCCGCGAAGCCAGTTCCGGCACGACGCCGCCATACGGCTGGTGGGTCGCGATCTGCGACGCGACGACGTTCGAGATGAGCTGTTCGCCCGAGCGCACCACCGCCGCCGCGGTTTCATCACAGGAACTCTCGATACCGAGGATGTAGGCGTCGGGCATATTCCTATATTATTCGAAGTCTGATGGCGGACTTGCTGCAACACGTGCGGGAGTCGGGCTTCGCGTTCCCCGATCGGCTGATCCACTTGTTTGTCGGCGGCTCCGAATTGCACGGCGCCAAGGTTCACGGGACGGACGATCTCGACATCTATGGCATCTACATCGAGCCGCCGGAACTGGTTCTCGGATTAGAATCCATGCCGCATTTCGTGTGGTCGACCGCCGGAAACGACGTCCGCAACGGCCCGCACGATGTGGACGTCACGCTTTACTCGCTGAAGAAATGGGCGAGTCTGGCGGGCAAGGGAAATCCAACGGCGTTGCATTTCCTGTTCGCTGAAGGCGTTCTTCGCAACGCGATTTGGAAAGACGTTGCGCGCAGCCGGAGCGTTTTTCTCTCACGCACCTTCGTGAAGCCGTTCCTGGGATTCGCCGACGATCAACTCAAACGGATGACTGGGACGAAAGGGCGGGGCAAGAAGGGGCAGCGGCCCGAGATCGAAGCGAAGTTTGGCTATGACGTGAAAGCAGCCATGCACACACTGCGGCTGCTGAATGAGTGCAAGGAACTTCTGTCCGAGGGAACGATCACACTGCCTCGTCCCGAGCGGGACTTTCTGATACGCGTGCGGACTGGCAAGTACTCGATGGACAAGGTCGTCGCCATGGCGCAGAAACTTTTCTCCGAATGCGAGGCAGCGGCCAAATCCTCGCCGCTGCCGGAGCGAGTGGATCGTGCCTCGATCTCGCGACTGCTGACGGATTCTTATCGCAAAGCGTGGGACGCCGCTTAGAACTTGCCGAGGGCATCCCACGCCTTCTGTTTGAGGCCCCCTACTCGAGTGTGATTTCGTCGACATGGAAGTCGAACTTGCCGGCCGCTGGGCCTCCCACAAAGAGAATCGCGGAGATGTCATGCCCGTCGGTTCCGCTGAACGCAGAGAAGGGAATGCTCGTCTTCTTCCATTCCGGGCCGGCAGTAAACGTCTGCTGTGCCGGGATGCGTCCTCCGCTGGTTGTAAAGACAAGCACGCGGTAGGTTTGTCCGTCGCCCTTGGCGAAGAACGAGATGCTTTTCTTCGACGACAAGTCCACCGGAACAAATGGTTGCGACCCCGGCGCCCACATCACGCCGGCCCACGCGTAGGGCAGGCCGCCGTCGATCAGGCCTGAAACATCCAACGCGTGCTTATCTCCATTGGCGCCGCCATCGACGACTTTCATGTTTCCAGTGGATTTGCCGCCGGCAATGCTGTCAGTCGAAAGCATCCATTCCGTGCCGAACTTGGCGTTGGGCTCGCCGTCGTCGAAGTCGCTGATTAAGCCCACCGCCGGATTCGAGGGCGTTGTGGGCTTGGGTGCGGTCGCCGCGTCCAGTTTTGTCTTCTCGAGCGAAGCGCGGTAGCTTGCCCGGTCATCTTCCACGCCCAGCTTCCATACGGAAACGATGTCGCGGGTGGCGGTGATGTCTTGCGTGGGATCGCCCTTCACGAGCAGCAGATCGGCGCGCTTTCCGGGAGCAATCACGCCGCGGTCGTCGAGATGAAATGCGGCGGCCGGAACTGACGTTGCTGCAGCGAGCGCCTCCGGCGGCGTGAGCCCCGAACGCACCAACAGTTCCATTTCGCGGTGAATGCTTGCGCCGTGCGAGGTGCCGGGATTGGGCGCATCCGTTCCAGCCAGCACCGGAACGTGCTGTGCCTTGAGTTGGGCGACGGTCTGCTCGGCATATTTCTCACTCAGCGATGTGGTGAACTTCGGAAACGACCGCTTCAGGTTGCCCACGTCCTCGGCCGTGAGGTACTGCGCGAGTCGAGGATCGGTCGCAAGCGATTCGCCGCTCGCTGTGCCGCTTACGCTTTCCAGTACGTCCAGCGTTGGCACCACGAACGCGTGATGTGCTGCGACGAGCTTGGCGAAGTCAGGTTCCGGGGCAGTGTCCGCGAACAAATGCGCCAGCCCATCGGCTCCAGCCTCGATCGCAATGCGGGCATCCCGCTGCGTGCCGATGTGGACCACAGCCAGTTTGCCGCGCTTGTGAGCAGCCTCGATCAGAGCCTTCAACGTCTTCTGGTTGAGGGTCGGGCAATGGCCTCCGTACGCGCTAGCATCGTCAATCACGATCTTGATGTAGTCCGATCCTTCGGCAATGCGGGCGTCGACCCAAGCTTGCGCCTCGGAGGGCGACGAGAGCGTAGGAATCTCAAGGCCGTACTCCGTCCCGTGGCCGCCGGGCGCGGTCGCCAGCGTGCCGGCGGATCGCAGGTCCGCCCTATCGAGGTCCTTGCCCTCAGCTTGCTCCTTCTTTGTTTGCTGCACATATTTCACGCCGGTGAACATGTCGAGTTCGGTGGTGACGCCGAAGATCTCGGCCTCTTTCAGAGCGGTGCCCCAGGCGTGAGTGTGCGAATCGATCAGGCCGGGGAGGAGAGTGTCGCCTGCGGCGTCGACTGTTTTCACGTTCGACGGGACTTTCAGGTTCTTGCCGACAGCCTTAATCTTGCCGCCCTCAACCCAGACGTCGGTTTGCTCAAGCACTTTGTGGCCATCGAACACACGTGCGCCGCGGATTACGAAGCTACCGCTGTGGTCTTGATCGGCGAGGATAATTGCCGGCGCGGACAGCAGCAGATAGAACGCCATCCAGCCAAAGACTCTGAGAGTTGAGGCAAATCGTTTGGATTTCATCGTCATCTCCATAAGTGTGGAACTCGATCTCGCTCATGTGCCGATTGACCGGTCCCACGTCGGGTAACGTGCCAATCATCCTGGGTCGGGTTTGCTGCTGCCAGTACAAACCGTCACGTGGCCGGCGTGACAAGTGTCATGTGTAAAGCATGCTTGACTTCATGAAATGTAAAGCACGCTTTACATTTGTGTCAAGGGGTTTTTTCGGAGCGATGGGCGATATCATGGAAGGCGATGCCCATGTTGAAGGACTTCGCCGCCTCGATCGTGCAAACCCTGCGCCAGCATGGCTTCCAGGCCTATTTGGTGGGCGGCTGCGTGCGGGACCTTCTCCTCCAGCGCGAATCCAAGGACTACGACGTGGCCACGAATGCGACGCCGCAGCAGGTAATGGGCATCTTCCCGGAAACGTATGCGGTGGGAGCCCAATTCGGAGTGGTGCTTGTGCCGGCACCGGACAGCGATGCCGCAAGCGGCGTCGCTGTGGAGATGTCTTCAAAATCGCATGCCGTCGAAGTGGCCACTTTTCGCAGTGATATTGGCTACTCCGATGGCCGCCATCCGGATGAAGTGCGGTTCAGCCGCGATCCGCGCGAGGATGTGGCGCGGCGGGATTTCACGATCAACGGGATGTTGCTCGATCCCGTCAGCGGCGAGGTGCTCGATTATGTAGGCGGTCGCGCTGACCTTAAGTTGGGAATCATTCGCACCATTGGCGATCCCGAGCAGCGCTTCGGCGAAGACAAACTGCGCATGCTGCGAGCCGTGCGCTTTGCAGCGCGATTGGAGTACACGATCGAGCCCGCGACCTTCGCCGCCATGCAGAAACTGGCTGAGCAGATACAGGTTGTTTCGCGCGAACGTGTGCGTGACGAGCTGACCCGCATGCTGACCGAAGGGCATGCGCGGCGCGCGTTTCTGCTGCTGGATGCAAGTGGTTTGCTCGATCATGTTCTGCCGGATATTTCGGCAATGAAGGGTGTCGAGCAGCCTGCGGAATTCCATCCCGAGGGCGATGTGTTCGTGCATACACTACTGTTGCTAGACAACCTGCCGAGTCCTTGTCTGTTGACGCTGGCGTGGGGAGCCTTGCTGCACGATGTGGGCAAGCCGGCGACGTTCCGGGTGGCGCCCGATCGCATCCGGTTCGATGGGCACGTTGAGGTGGGCGTGAAGATGGCGGAGAAAATCTGCCGGGAGTTGCGATTTTCCAACGACGAGGCCGAACAGATTCTGGCGCTCGTCGACAACCACATGCGCTTTGGTCACGCCACGCGGATGAAGGAATCGACGCTGAAGCGATTTTTGCGCATGCCCGCGTTCGATGAGCATCTCGCCCTGCACCGCGCGGACTGCCTAGCCAGCCACCGAAACCTGGCGACGTATGAATTTATCCAGCACAAGCGCGCGGAGATTCCGGCGGAGAAGATGCGGCCTGCGCCCCTGGTGACCGGCGATGACCTGATCGCCGCGGGGCATTTGCCTGGGCCGAAATTTCGCGAGATCCTTACCGCGGTGGAAGATGCGCAGCTCGAAGGGCGGCTGGCTTCGCGGGATGCGGCACTCGAATTCGTGCGCCGCGAATTCCCGGTTTGAGGTTTTGCGGGGGTGGCCAGCCTGCCTGCGAGAGCAATGCTAAAATCGTTGTCTCGCAGGTTGGTGACAGCACTTACGAGGCGAGGAACTGCACTTGGAACAAGCGGGGTCGGGGCTGGAAAAAATCGTCGCGCAGTCTTTGCGGCTGGCGCCGCGGGCTGAAGCGCCGCTGATGGCCTGGCCCGTCGTCTGCGGATCAGCCGTGGCGGAGCGCACGCGCGCGTTGAGTTTCGAAGACGGCGTGCTGCGCGTCGAAGTCGCTGGTCAGGGATGGAAAGCTGAACTGCAAGCTCTCGCGCCGCGCTATCTGGCGATGATCAACCGGTACACGACCGAGGCAGTTCGCCGAATTGAGTTCGTAGTTGCGCCCGCGGAGAGCGCGAACAAAAACCAGCGCTGAATTCCGGCTCATTACTCCCATGAAAGTTACCGACAAAGACGTTGCCTACGTCGCCGACCTGGCCAATCTGGAACTCACCGAGGAAGAGCGTGCGGGAATGCTGCGTGATCTGAACTCCATTCTCGAGTATGTTGACCGCCTCAACGAACTCGATACTTCTGAGGTGCCGCCGATGGCGCAGGTTTCCGATCGCTATGGAGTGGATGAGGCGAAGCAGGGAAGCGCGCGTTTCGCGTACGCGAGCCGCGAAGATGTGCTCGAAGGACTGCGCAAGTCTTTGCCGCATGAAGAGGCTCTCGCGAACGCGCCTGATGCCGACGATGATTTCTTCCGCGTCCCGAAAGTAATTGAGCGATAGATCCAAGATCCGCGAAGATCCCAGATGGACCTGACTTTACTCACGATCGACGCCGCCCGCAGCGCTGTACAAGAGCGGGAGACGACAGCGCTCGCACTGACCGAGGCGCACTACGCCCGCATCAAGCAGGAAGACGGCCAGATCGGTGCATTCCTGACCCTCTCGAAAGAGCGTGCTCTCGAGCAGGCGGATCGCATCGACCGCATGGCGGCGGAAGGCAAGACGCTGCCGCCGTTGGGCGGGGTGCCGGTCGGAATCAAGGATGTGATGAGCACGCGCGGCCTGCGTACCACCGCCGGGTCGAAGATTCTGGAGAAGTACATTCCTCCCTATGACTGCACCGCCGTCGCCCGCATGGAAGGGGCAGGCGCGGTGGTGCTGGGCAAGATGAACTGCGATGAGTTCGCCATGGGCTCGTCGAATGAAAACTCCGCCTATCATCCTGTGCGCAATCCGCGCGATCTGAGCCGCGTGCCCGGAGGATCCTCCGGCGGTTCGGCCGCGGCCGTAGCCGCGGACATGGCCGTAGTTACTCTCGGCTCCGACACTGGCGGTTCGATCCGCCAGCCAGCGTCATTTTGCGGAGTGGTCGGATTGATGCCGACCTATGGACGCGTCTCGCGTTACGGACTGATCGCGTTTGCATCGTCGCTCGACCACATTGGACCGCTGGCGAAAACCGTGAAAGACGCGGCGATTGTGCTGCGCGCGATTGCCGGACGCGATCCCATGGATTCCACCTCGGCGGACGTTCCGGTGCCCGATTATGTTGCCGAACTCGACAAGCCTGTGCGTGGAATGAAACTTGGCGTCGCGAAAGAATATTTCGGAGAGGGCCTGGACGACGAAGTCCGGCAGGCCGTGGAAGCGGCGATCGACCAGCTCAAGAGCCTGGGCTGCGAGATCGTGCCGGTTTCACTGCCGCATACGCCGTACGCGATTCCGACGTATTACCTGATTGCGACGGCGGAAGCCTCGTCCAATCTGGCTCGCTACGACGGCGTGCGCTACAGCCATCGGGCGCGCGGAGTGAAGACGCTGTCGGAAGTGTACTGCCGTAGCCGCGACGAAGGCTTCGGAGCGGAAGTGAAACGGCGCATCATACTCGGTACGTATGCGCTCAGCGCTGGCTACTACGATGCGTATTATCTGAAGGCACAGAAGGTGCGGACGCTGCTGACGCGCGACTTCGATGAAGCCTTCCGGAAGGTGGACGCGATTGTGACGCCCACGAGTCCGACAGCAGCGTTCCGGCTGGGCGAGAAGTCGAATGATCCGCTTGCGATGTACCTGGCCGATATCTATACAGTGACCGCAGATCTGGCGGGGATTCCGGGGATTTCGGTGCCGTGCGGTGAGACGAGAGAGAAGTTGCCTATCGGGTTGCAGATTCTAGGAAAGCACTTCGACGAAGCGACCATTCTTCGGGTCGCACATCATTACGAGCGCTCATTCCGCTAATGGTTCGTAGTAACTCTCTCCAGCGCACGCTCGGCACAAAACCTTTCCCTCGCGACGAACTTCTCTCCGGAAGTTAATTCCTTCCCCGCATCCGTCACACGTTACGCGCTCACCTTTGTATCCCGGAAATTCTTCGGGCGGCAGTTCAACCCTAACCCACTGCGTAGTGAAAAGGTCGTCGTCCGAGATCTCGCGATAGGCCAGCATTTGCTGCTGGTTCTTGTCTGTGATCTCCGGATGCTTCTCGCGAGCCAGAGCCTTTGACGATTCTTTCGCCGCGATGCGGATCGCCTTGCCGTTGCTGACATCCACAAACGTGGCCGCAACCTTGCCCCAGTCGCGGAACTTTAGCGCGCGCTTGCCCAGGCGGCATCCGGTGACCACGCCGACGGCGTCTGTTGCGCAGCGGTCGATTTCGACGAAGGTCACCAGGCGCTTTCTGTCTTTTCCTTGCGGATCATCAACGCCAAGTTTCTGCAGGCCCAGCATTGCGAGGCGCACGCCCAGGACTTGCCCGGCACAGATGTGTCCGTGGGCCTGTTCAGCGTCGCGGAGATATTCGTCGAGGGATTTCACAGGAAAAGCTGTCAGCTATCAGCCGTCAGCTTTCAGCTTAACATCGCCTCGTCATTTTCTTCTCCAGCGGATGCCGTCTTTGGTGATTTCCACGAGGATGCCGGCATCAGCGAGTTCGGCACGGATGGCGTCTGAAGTCTTGAAGTCGCGGGCGCTACGCGCGTCCTTCATGTCGCCAATCTTCTTCTCGATGTCTGCATCCGAGCGTTGTCCTGATTGCAGTGCTTCGCGCAATGCGTCACTCACTTCTTTGTCACGGCCTTCTGCTTGGGCCCACTCGAGGACGCGCTTCATCTTGGGGCCATCGTCGTCGTCGAGCACGGCGAATATCTCGTCGAACTTCGCCAATGCCGCCAACAACGGTGCGACATCATCTTTCTTGATTCCGCCCATGTCGAACGCAGCGTTGGCCTGCCGAACCATCTCGAAGATCGCGGCTTGCGCCTGAGCGGTGTTGAGGTCATCGTCCAAGGCAGCGGTCATGCGCTCGACGGCCTGCGCGGCCAGAGCCTTCATTTCGGAGTTGGAGCCGTCCGCAAAAGTACCCGAACTCAAGCGAAGACGAAAACTCCGCAAGCGCTCAACGGAAACTGCAGCCTGCTTTAAACCGTCGAACGTGAAATTCAACTGGTTCCGATAGGGAACAGAGGTCAGCAAATATCGGATCGACGACGGTTTATGCCCTTTCAGCACCAGGTCGCGAAGCGTAAAGAAGTTCCCCAGGCTCTTCGACATCTTCTCGCCCTCGACCAGCAGAAAGCGCGCATGGAACCAGAAATTCGCGAAAGGCTTACCGGTAAAGGATTCCGACTGCGCGATCTCATTCTCATGATGCGGAAAGATCAGGTCTTCCCCGCCCGCATGCAGGTCGAAGCTCTCTCCCAGTGCCCCCATCGACATGACCGAGCACTCCAGATGCCAGCCCGGACGCCCCGTCCCAATCGAGGTATCCCACGAAGCCTCGCCCGGCTTCGGCGCCTTCCACAGCGCGAAGTCGCGCGCGCTGACTTTGTCATATTCGTCGACGTCAACGCGTGCGCCGTCCAGCATGCCGCTGAAGTCTTTTTTCGAGAGCTTGCCGTACTGGGGGAATTTGGCGATGCGAAAATAATAGGAGCCGTCGTCGGTGCGATAGGCGATGCCTCGCTCCACCAGTGTGGCGACGAAGGCCGCCATTTCCGGAATGTGTTCCGTCGCGCGCACCAGAGTCGGCTCCTCAATGCCGATCATGGCGGCGTCTTCCAGGAATGCCTTTTCATATTTCGCGGTGTACTGCTGCACGCTGACGCCGTCGCGCGCCGCGTTGCGGATAATTTTGTCGTCGACGTCGGTGATGTTCATGACGTGGCGCACGGTGTATCCGCTCTGCCGGAAGAACCGGCGCAGAAGGTCGACTGCGACGAAGGTGCGGAAGTTGCCAATGTGTCCGTAGTCGTAAACGGTTGGGCCGCAGGCGTACATGCGGACTTCACGGTCGCGCAGCGGGTGGAATTCCTCGATCTGCGACGACATGGTATTAAAAAGACGAAGTGCCATAGGAAGTTCGAGCACCAGGAAACGAACTTAAGATTCTAGGTTCGGCGCAAGAGTGGGTCAAATCGCCGTCAGACAGCCGAATTCCGGGCCGGGGGCAGAGCATGTGTGTGCTCGCGCAAACGCTTCTGCACCAGAATGACATAATGCAGCGCAGAGATGATGGTGAAGATGAAAGTAGCCCGCAGAAACTCGGTACGCGCGATCCATATCCCGCGCGTGGGGCGAATCTGAAAGAGCAGAACGAAAAACACGGCCGCGATCTGCGACACCGTGTTGGCTTTACCGAAAATGCTGGGGCGAAAATTGCGCAGGCCGGCGATCGCGAACAGCACTGCACTGGCAGCAAGAATCGAAATGTCGCGGCTAAACACCACCACCGTGAACTTCCACGGGATCTTATGCAAGATAGAGAGCACCAAAAACATGGTGCTCAGCAAAAGCTTGTCCGCAATGGGATCCAGATACTGTCCGAGCAGAGTCTGCTGATGAAGCGTGCGGGCCAGTAGCCCGTCCAGTCCATCGCTAAACCCGGCGATCACGAATACGACCAGTGCCCAGAGATAGCGCCCTTCCACGAGGTGAATCACAATGAACGGAACGAAGATCATCCGCAGCAATGTGAGTTGATTGGGGGCAGTGAAAATTTGAGAGAGCTTCACGCACGCTCCTTTGAAGCATGCGATCCGGAATCGTGAGAGTCGTTGCCCTGATTCCCCGGGGTGAGCGCGACTGACGGCTCCAGCCCTGTCTTGGCGAAGAAGCGTTGCGAGAGAGAAGGCAGGCTGCCGTCGGCCAAGTCCAGTTCGACGCGCTCAATGCGGTGCATGGGGAAGAAAACAACCGCCGGCGTGAAGGGCTCGCCGTCTCGCACCATCACGGCGAGATCCTCGAAAGACGCGAGTTCCGCTCCGCTCAGGCTGAGGCCCTCGGCGGCCAGAGCAAGGATCATCCCCCAGAACTTCTCCCGCGGATTGCACAAAGTCGCAATGACAAGCGCTCCCGGCACAAACGGTTCGCGCGCCTCAGCCGATGCGGTTGGAGAACTGATTGCCGAGTCGTTTTGCACAATAAGATTGTCGCCGGGAGAGGCGTGCATTGCAAATGCCCCAGCACTCGGCCGAAAATCCGCTTCCACTTTTGACAGCGGACTCCGGTATGCTTGGCGGACATGGAACCAGCGGCTTCCAGTCCGGTCATCGAATTCCGTGATGTAGCCTACCGTGTCGCGGACACACAAGTACTTTACGGATTCAATTTGCAGGTTCAGAGCGGCGAGACGCTTGTGCTGCTGGGGCGCAGTGGTTCGGGTAAGACTACATCGCTCAAGCTGGTCAATCGCCTGCTGTCCCCCACTTCCGGGGACGTACGGGTGAAGGGCGTTTCAAACAACGAAGCCGACGTCATCCGCTTGCGTCGCAGTATTGGCTACGTGATCCAGGATGTTGGATTGTTTCCGCACTTTACCGTGGAGCGGAACATTGGGTTGGTTCCGAAAATCGAAGGGTGGACCGACGATCGAATTCGCGCGCGTGTCCAGGAGTTGTTGCAGACCGTAGGGCTCGCGGCGGGTACGGCATCGCGGTATCCGCATCAGCTATCGGGCGGGCAGCGGCAGAGGGTGGGTGTGGCGCGGGCGTTGGCGGCGGACCCCGAAATACTCCTTATGGATGAGCCTTTCGGCGCGCTCGATCCACTGACCCGCGACGAGTTGCAGCGGGAATTTCTCTTGCTGCAGCGGAGACTCCATAAGACGGTAGTATTTGTCACGCATGATCTGCGCGAGGCATTGCGGCTGGGAACACGGATCGCGTTGATGGAGGCGGGACGCTTGGTCACGGTTCTCTCGCCAGCCGAGTTTCTACGATCCACCGATTCTTTGGCCGCTGCATACGTGCGAGCTTTTGGGGAAGGTTTGGAGTCGGCTGCCAATCGAGGCACGTCATGAACGTTTTTCGATTCATGTTGCAGAATCGCGGTCAGGTACTGGAACTCACCTTCGAGCACCTTCGACTGGTCGGCTTCTCTACGCTCTTCGCGATGCTGATCGGGATCCCGTTAGGAATTGCGATTGCCCACAGGCCGAGATTCAACAAGCCCGTGCTGGCGAGCGCCAATATTATTCAGACGATTCCCAGCCTCGCCCTCTTCGGATTTCTGCTGCCCGTACCCTGGTTGGGCGAGCGCTCGGACAGGCTGGCGATCCTGGCGCTCACGCTGTATGCCCTCCTGCCGATCATCCGGAACACGTATACGGGTATCCGCAACGTCGATCCCGCTGTGGTGGAGGCGGGGCGAGGCATGGGACTCACGGAATCTCAGCTTCTGTTCCAAGTAGAACTGCCGCTCGCGGTGAGTGTGATCCTCTCAGGCGTGCGCGTGGCGGTTGTCATTTCAGTCGGGCTGGCGACGATTGCTGCGGCAATTGGCGCGGGCGGCCTGGGCGAGTTCATCTTTCGCGGTCTGGCGATGGTCGACGACAGAGTCATCCTTGCGGGAGCGATTCCAGCGGCAATCCTGGCGCTGGTCGCGGACTTCGGCGTGGGGTGGCTGGAGAGGCGGCTCCAGCCGCGATGACACGGCGTCGATCGAGCCTCTGCGTCTTGGTTCTAGCGACGCTTGTGTTGTTGTCGTCTTGCTCTCCGTCTCACGGGACTCGCATCGTAGTGGGCTCCAAGAATTTCACTGAGTCATTTATCTTGGGCGAACTGATCGCTCAGCAGATCGAGGCTCACACCCACCTGAAGGTGGAACGGCGCTTTTATTTGGCGGGAACCTACATCTGCCAGCAGGCGATTCTCGCCGGGAGAATCGATGTGTACCCGGAATACACGGGCACGGCACTCACCGCAATCCTCAAGCAAAATGCCAGCGGTAATAAGCAGGACGTGTATCGCCGAGTCAAAGATCAATACGAACATCGCTTCGAACTCACGCTTGGACCGCCGTTCGGATTCAACGATACGTTTGCAATGGAAATCCGCGGCGAAGATGCCCGCCGCTTGAACATCAAGACTTTGTCGGAGGCGACGGCGTTTGCTCCTCACTGGCGCGCCGGGTTCGGCTACGAGTTCATGGAGCGCCCCGACGGATATCGAGGATTGGCTGCGACCTACGGTCTGCACTTCGCGGAGCAGCCGCGCATCATGGATCTCGGCCTGCTAGCGCGCGCACTGAAAGACCACCAGATCGACTTGGCCGCAGGCAACAGCACTGACGGGCTGATTCCGGCTCTGGATTTGTTCGTGCTGCAAGACGATCGCCACTATTTCCCTCCGTACGAAGCGGTGCCAGTAATACGGGCGCAGACTGTGCAACAGCACCCAGAGGTCGCGCAGGCCCTCGCGGAGTTGGCGGGAAAGATTTCCGACGAAGAGATGCAACACATGAACTACGCGGTCGATGGCCAACACCGGGATGCAGCAGAAGTCGTGCGCGAATTCCTAAGGAACAAGGGACTCGTGCACTGAAGCAAGAGACGCGAGCGTGTCCGCTCAGATCACCAGCGCCCCCTGCATGGTGAGCACCGCATTGCCCTTGAGGATGACCCGGTTGCCCGCCATCTGGCACCGGAGTTCACCGCCGCGTTCCGAAAGTTGTCGGGCGTGCAACTGCGATTTGCCCAGACGTTGAGCCCAGTAGGGCGCCAGCGCGCAATGGGCCGAGCCAGTCACAGGGTCCTCGGGCATGCCGTAGCTCGGCTTGAAGTAGCGCGATACGAAATCAACGTTTTGTCCGGGCGCGGTGACCGCCTCAACCGCAGGATGCAGCAGGGCCAAGCGCGAAAAATCGGGGCGCATATTCTGGATTGCGGCTTCGTGTTCGTAGATCACGAGGTAGATATCATTCACTTCCAAAAGGTCAAACGGGCGAGGTCCCGGCCCGAGCGCATCGACCAACCCGTCCGGTATACTTTCACAAGGCTTCGGAAACAGCGTCGGGAAGTCCATTGCAAAGAGATCGCCGTCCCTGCGAACGGTAAGAATTCCGCTGTGGCGCGTCTCAAACTGCACCGTGTGGGGCCCCGTTTCCAGCACGTTGAGCACCACATATGCGGAAGCCAAGGTCGCATGCCCGCAAAGCCTGACCTCGCCGCGAGGGGTAAACCACCGCAGTTCATAATGGCTCGCGTTCGGCACGAAAAATGCCGTCTCGGAAAGATTGTTTTCTGCAGCGACTTTCCGCAGCGTCTCGTCATCTAACCACGCCTGAAGAGGGCAGACTGCGGCAGGATTACCGGCGAACGGCTCCGTGGCGAATGCGTCAACATGAAACAACGGAATGCGCATCGGCTTGATTGTACTGGTCGCTCGCATGACGGATCCTGGCTGTCTGTGACCTCAGTTGCTAGCTGTTGCGTGGCGGTGATAATCTCTCAGACCTCGTCTTCTGAAGGACGAAAGGCCCGTTCGGGGCGGTACTGCCAGGACGCGTGACGGTGGGTGCGCCACACACCCACGATGTAGTTCGAGATTGAGTTCTGCTCTTTCATCCAACCGGCATGCCAGGAGGGCCAATGCTCGCCACTCAAATCGATGTCGCCACGCGGCAACAATTGCTGGAGCGGGTGTCCGATGCCCGGCGGCGAAGTGACGCGCTCTTCAACATCGTGCGTTCCGACTCGATGTATGACCGGCCCATCCCGGAGCGCCATCGCATCATTTTTTATGTGGGACACCTTGAAGCCTTTGACTGGAACCTGCTTCACGAAAACGTTCTCGGACTCAAGAGCTTTCATACCGAATTCGATCGGCTGTTTGCGTTCGGCATCGACCCAGTGGGCGGAAGATTGCCCTCAGACCAGCCGTCGGATTGGCCGTCCCTTGAGGCAGTGCGCGACTACGTGACTGCGATCCGGACCGCGCTGGACGAGAAGTTGGCCGATGGACGGCTCGAATCGTACGGCCAGACCCGCGATGGTTTTCCGCTCGACACCTTGCTCAACGTCGCGATTGAGCATCGTTTGATGCATGTCGAGACTCTGGCCTACATGCTGCATCAGTTGCCGCTGGATCGGAAAGTCCCGCAAGGAAATCTCTCCAGTCTTGTTGCTCTTCCCGTGGATCATCAGATGATTTCGATTCCTGCCGGGACTGCGACGTTAGGCCTCCCGCGTGGAGGCGAGACTTTCGGCTGGGACAACGAATACGAGACACACACAGTGCACGTACCCGCGTTCGAGATCGACCAGTACGAGGTAACGACCCGGCAATACCTCGAGTTCATGGCCGCCGGCGGCTATGAAACGCGCGCATTCTGGAGCGACGATGACTGGAACTGGAAGTCCGCGCATGCGGTCTCTCATCCGGTCTTCTGGATCAAGGCCGGCGATGGATGGCAGTACCGCACAATGTTTGAAGAGGTGCCTCTGCCTCTCGACTGGCCGGTCTATGTGAGTCACGCCGAAGCTGCGGCATATGCACGATGGGCAGGCAAGTTGCTACCCACCGAGGAGCAGTGGCACCGCGCCGCGTACGGCACTGAGGAGAAGACCGAGAGAAGTTATCCTTGGGGCAATCAAGCTCCAACGTCCAGCCTCGGCAATTTCGACTTCCAGCATTGGAGCCCGACGCCGGTGAATGCATTTCCTGCCGGCCGCAGCGCCTTCGGCATTGATGACTTGTTGGGCAATGGATGGGAGTGGACTTCCACCGTCTTCGCCCCATTCCCCGGCTTCGAGCCTTTCCCGTTCTACCGGGGCTACTCGGCTGATTTTTTTGATGGCAAACACTTCGTTATGAAGGGCGGCTCGCCGCGCACCGCTCCGTGCATGCTGCGGCCCACATTTCGCAACTGGTTTCAGGCTCACTACCAATACGTGTATGCCGGATTCCGCTGCGTGAATCACTGATCTACGAGAATCTGATCGAAGGAGTAGGCAAATGCTCGTTCATGCGATCCCCACGGATGCCTCATACGAATTCGCTGCCGACGTTCGGGCTGGACTAACTCGAACGGGGCAGAAGGAACTTCCCTCGAAATATCTCTACGACAATGTCGGCTCGGCCCTGTTTGAGGTGATCAGCCACCTGCCCGAGTACGGGCTCACGCGGGCCGACGAGCGATTGTTGCGGCGTCATGCCGACGAGATCGTGGACCGGGTTGCCGGGCCGGTCGCCGTAGCGGAACTGGGGAGCGGCAGCGGCAAGAAGACTCGCTGGCTGCTCGAAGCGCTCTGCCGGCGGCAGCGCACGTCGTACTATCCGGTGGAAATCTCGCACTCGGCGCTGGTGATGTGCGAACGCGAACTGAGTGACATTGATGCGATCAGCATCGTGGGCTTTGAGCGCGAGTATCTCGACGGCTTGCTGGAAGTGGCCGCCTACCGCAAGAGCGGCCAGCGGTTGTTCGTTCTGTTCCTGGGCAGCACTATCGGGAACTTTGACCGCCCGGCAGGACTGAAGTTCCTGTCGGACGTCCGGCGCATTCTTGAACCGGGAGACTCCCTGCTTTTGGGAACAGACCTGGAGAAGCCCAGTGCGCAATTGATCGCGGCTTACGACGATGAACTCGGAGTGACGGCCGCGTTTAATCTCAACCTGCTGAGCCGGGTGAATCGCGAACTGGGCGCCGATTTTGATTTGCGCGAATTCGCTCATGCGGCCAGGATCAACTCTGAGGCACGGAGCGTCGAGATGCACCTCGAGTCAAAGCGCCGGCAAATCGTGAGCATTCCGGCGGCAGAGGTCGTGGTCGAATTCCTCGCAGGAGAAACCATTTGGACGGAAAGCAGCCACAAATACTCGGCCGACGATGTGATTGAGACGGCGCGCGAAGCCGGATTCCGCTGCGAAGTGCAATGGATCGATGAGCAGTGGCCTTTTGCCGAGAACCTGCTCATTGCGGAGTGAGTGTGGGCCCGGAGCCGTCTTTAAGACGCTCCGGTCTTACGCCATGCGCGCAGGTTGATCGCGCTCATTACCATGCAGAATATGTTGGCTGGAATGAATCCCATTTGGGCTGTTCTGAATCCTATGACGCACACGACGATGCTGTTAATGCCAGCTAATGCCCAGCCTTCCCAACACCGCCGCCCTACCAGAACCGTGGACGCGACGGTCAATACGCAAGATAAATAATCGAGCCGCAACACGGATGAAGACCTCCAAAAAACATTGTGCGGGAAAGATGCGGCTCTTGACTGTGATTGTGCCCTTTCGTTACATGACTGTAGTCACTTGACCCGAAATCGTAACCTGTTCCCGGAGGAACCGATGCCCGCGAAATGCACTCACTTGAACCAGATCAAGGTCACAAAGACGAACACTCACGTGTGCGAAGAGTGCGTCAAAATGGGCGACACCTGGGTGCATTTGCGCCTGTGCCTCATCTGCGGACATGTGGGCTGCTGTGACTCATCGAAGAACAAACACGCCACCAAGCACTTCCACAAGACGCAGCACCCTCTCATCCGCTCGGTTGAGCCGGGGGAATCGTGGGTGTGGTGTTATGTGGATGAAATTGAGGCCGGTGAAATCGGTGCCTGACCCTGTCACCTCGAGCGCCGGCGATAATCGCGCAACCGAATGCGGGTTCTTGTATCTAATGGGATTATTGGGGTACGTGGGGTCCGGGTTTGCCTGCTACATCCTTAGCTGCTGAGAGCAACCATGCCGAAGCCGATTTTGCTGACTGTCGACGACGATCCCGATGTCCTGCGGGCGATCGAGCGCGATCTGCGATCCCAGTACGGCGCCGAGTATCGCGTGGTCAGCAGCGATTCTCCGGAAGGCGCGTTAGATCTGCTCAAAGCGCTCAAGCTCCGTAACGACGGCGTTGCCCTTCTGTTGGCCGATCAGCGCATGCCTCACATGGATGGAGTCGTGTTTCTGCAGCAGGCCCGGCAAATATTTCCCGAAGCGAAGCGGGCGTTGCTGACCGCTTATGCCGACACGAATGCCGCCATCAGCGCCATCAACCAGGCGAATCTCGACTATTTTTTTATGAAGCCGTGGGACCCTCCCACCGAGAACCTGTATCCCCAACTGGACGATCTCCTTGGCGACTGGCGAGCTTCCTACCATCCCGGTTTTCAGGGCATCCGGGTGTTAGGTACACGGTGGTCGCCGCGCTCCTACGAACTGCGGGATTTTCTGGCGCGTAGCCACGTTCCGTATCAGTGGATCGACGTGGAAGGCGCAGCCAACGATCCCGAAACCAAGCGCCTTCTCGATGCCTTGGGGCCGGACGCGACGGATCTTCCGGTCGTCTTGTTTTTCGATGGGACAAAACTACTCAATAGCGTGCCGGCCGAAGTGGCTCAGAAGGTTGGCTTGCGGACGCGCGCCGAAACCTCTTTCTACGATATGGCGATTGTGGGTGGCGGGCCCGCCGGCCTAGCCGCTGCGGTTTACGGCGCTTCGGAGGGTTTGCACACTGTCATGGTCGAGCGGGAAGCGCCGGGCGGCCAGGCGGGAATGAGTTCGCGGATCGAGAACTATCTCGGCTTTCCCGCCGGGCTTAGCGGCGCCGATCTGGCTCGTCGCGCCGTCGTGCAGGCGAAGCGGTTCGGAGTCGAAATCCTGGCGCCGCAGGAGGCGGTGGGCGTCCGCGTTGAGGGTCCCTACCGCATCATCAAATTGGCCGACGGCAACGAGATCTCCTGTCATGCCTTGATGATTGCCAGCGGAGTGCAATGGCGGCGGCTGGAAGCTCCCGGGGTTGACCGTTTGCAGGGAGCTGGGGTCTACTACGGCGGCGGCTCTACGGAGGCACTCTCCTGCAAGGGTGAGATGGTCTACGTTGTTGGTGGTGCGAATTCTGCGGGCCAGGCTGCAATGAATTTTGCGAAGTACGCGGAGCGCGTCGTGATCCTCGTCCGCGGCGATTCGCTCTCCAGCACCATGTCGCAATATCTCATCGATCAGATCAAGGAGACTCCGAACATTCAGCTGTGGACCCACGCCTCCGTCTCCGAGGTTCACGGCGACACGCACCTGGAGGAAATCTCTGTCCTGTGCACCGACACCAATAAGGTGGAGCGTGTCCCGGCCAGTGCGATGTTTATCTTTATTGGCGCCCTGCCGCGAACGGATTGGCTGGCGGGCACGATCGAGCGCGATGAACGCGGATTCGTGCTAACTGGTCCCGACGTGATGCAAGGCGGTGAGCATCCCAAAGGCTGGGCACTCGAGCGCGATCCCTTCCTCCTGGAAACGAACGTGCCCGGCATATTCGCCGTCGGCGATGTTCGGCATGGCTCCGTCAAACGAGTGGCGTCTGGAGTTGGCGAAGGATCGGTAGCGGTACAGTTCATCCATCAGTACTTGAGCAAGGTATAAATGGCCGACACACTGGACCTGCTGCGTCGTGTCCCGACATTTGAAGGATTGCCTGATGACCAAATCAACTGGTTCCTCAGCCAATCGGAAGAACTGCATCTCAAACCCGGCGATTTCTACACGCGCCAAGGTGATCCGGCCGACAGAATGTCTGTCGTCCTCGAGGGGCAACTGGAAGCGCGCGGGGAGTTGGGCGGCGAATCCATCGTGATCCCAATGAAAGCGGGCGACATCACTGGGAAGCTCCCGTTTTCGAGGATGAAGCTGTTTCCCCTGAGCGGGCGCGCCATCACTGAAAGTTTCATCCTGCGATTTCCGGCGGCGCTGTTTCCGGAACTCGTGCAGAAGATGCCCGAGCTGACGCAGCGCCTCGTGGGGCTGATGTCGGACCGGATCCGGGAAACCACTCGTTTCGAGCAGCAACGCGACCGGCTGGCCTCGTTGGGCAAGCTTTCGGCGGGCCTCGCCCACGAACTCAATAATCCCGCTTCAGCGGCGAAACGTGCTACCAGCCAGCTTCGCGCCATTCTGAAGCGGGTCCGCGATGCCAGTCTTGAACTGGGCAGGCGAGATTTGACCCCCACGCAAAAAGCAGAAATTGAAAAGTTGGAGGCGTCCCTGGTGCAAACGGATGGGCCTCCACTCGATGCTCTCGCCGCCAGCGACTTGGAGGACCAACTCGACTCTTTGCTCCGCAGTCATGGACAAAACGACTTGTGGCAACTCGCGGCCGATCTCGCAAAGAAGAATTTCAAGCCGGAGTCGCTAGAGCAAATCTTCGCAGCGCTCGACGCCGATACTGCGCGGGCCGCTCTGGTGAGGATTTCGTCTTCGGTGGAGATTGCCGACTTGCTCAACCAGATTGAGAGCAGCACTGCGCGAATTTCCGATCTGGTGGGCGCCATCAAGGAATACACCTTCATGGATCAGGCGCCCTTGCAGAACGTGGATATCGTCAAGACACTTGAAACCACGCTCACCATCTTGAATCACAAGCTCAAACATGGTGTGACTGTACAGCGCGATTATCAGAAGGTTCCTCTTCTCGTGAATTCCTTCGGGAGCGAACTGAATCAGGTCTGGACCAACCTCATCGACAACGCCATCGACGCGATGAGTGGGAAGGGTGAACTGCGCGTGCGCGCCTACCGCGACGACAATTGTGCTGTCGTCGAGATTGCCGACAATGGCCCGGGAATTTCGCCCGAAATCGAGCCCCGCATTTTTGAACCCTTCTTCACCACGAAAGGAGTGGGAGAGGGAACCGGGCTGGGCCTCGACACGGTGCAGAGAATAGTGAAGAAGCACCGCGGTAATATTCAAGTGCAATCCGAACCTGGAGACACGCGTTTTCAGGTTTGGCTGCCGCTCGCGGAGAGCGCTGGCTGATTCCTCAACCGCTGTGATGGAGAACGCGCATGAGTTCCGGATTCGTCCTGCTGTTAGCGCTCGGCATCGGAATTGTGGCAGGACTGCGGTGCCTGACTGCACCCGCGGTCGTGGCGTGGGCCGCTCACATCGGATGGATCAATCTTCACGGGTCCCCACTAGCCTTCATGGGAACGGTGTGGGCGGTGGGCGTCTTTACGATGCTCGCCCTGGTAGAGTTCATCGGTGATCAACTTCCCTCTACCCCTGCTCGAACGGCCGCGGTAGGACTCTCCGCGCGAATTGTCACGGGTGCACTTACTGGCGCGTGCTTCGCCGTGGCTGGCGCTGCGGCGGTTTGGCTGGGAGCGCTCGCTGGCGTGATCGGTGGGGTTGCCGGAGCATTCGGCGGATATCAGGCACGTGTCGGGTTGGTGCGGAGCCTGCGTGTTCCGGATTTCACGATCGCGATTCCTGAGGATCTGGTGGCGATCGGGTTGGGACTGCTTCTGGTTACTCGCTTCTGAATTGCCCTCATGACCACTACGCAGCAATACAACGCCGTCGTTATTGGCTCCGGACAGGGTGGGAACCCGCTCGCCATGGCTCTTGCCGGAGCGGGAATGCGCACCGCACTCATCGAGCGCAAACATGTCGGCGGGACCTGCATCAATGAAGGCTGCACTCCGACCAAGACCATGGTGGCCAGCGGACGAGTCGCCTACCTAGCGCGCCGCGCTGCCGATTACGGCGTGCATACCGGGACGATCGGCATCGACTTAGGGAAGGTTCGCCAACGCAAGCGCGACATTGTTGACAGTTTTCGAAACGGAAGCCAGTCGCGCATTGAGAAGACTGCGAACCTGGAATTGATTTTCGGCGAGGCAAGTTTCAGCGGCCCCAAGACCGTCGCGGTTCGTACTCAGGATGGCGGTCAGCGCACCCTTTCGGCAAAATACATCTTCATCAATGCCGGCACCCGCGCGTCACGACCCACCTTAGAAGGGCTCGACACCGTGCCGTTCCTTGACAATGTTTCCATCATGGAACTCGATGCTGTTCCGGATCAGCTCTTGATCCTGGGCGGCGGCTATATCGGCCTCGAGTTCGGACAGCTATTCCGCCGCTTCGGCAGCAGAGTGACGATCGTTCAATCCGCGGGCCAACTGCTCACGCACGAGGACCCCGATGTCGCGGAAGAAGTTACCAACATCCTGCGACAGGATGGGATTGAAGTGTCGCTGAACGCGAAAGCAACTCGAGTGAGCCAATCGGATGGAACTTCCCACTTGGAAATCCAGTCACAGAACGCCCCGACCACACTGATTGGATCGCATCTCCTAGTAGCCACTGGCCGAGTTCCGAATTCAGACACGCTCAACCTGAAGGCCGCTGGAATTCAGACTGACGAACGTGGCTACATCCAAGTGAACGACCGGTTGGAAACATCCGCCGAAGATGTCTACGCGTTAGGCGATATCAAGGGCGGTCCCGCGTTCACTCACATCTCCTACGACGACTTCCGGATCATTCGCTCCAATTTAATCGACAAGAAACCTGCTTCGACGAAGAACCGCCAAGTTCCGTATGCCGTCTTTATCGATCCGCAGTTGGGTCGAGTCGGCCTGAGCGAGACGGAAGCGCGCGCCCAGGGCCGTAACATCCGCGTCGCGAAACTGCCAATGACGCATGTAGCCCGTGCTCTTGAAGTCGACGAAACGCGCGGCTTCATGAAGGCCATCGTCGACGCTGAGACCAACCAGATTCTTGGCGCCGCAATTCTTGGCATCGAAGGCGGAGAAATTATGTCCGCCCTCGAGATTGCCATGATGGGGAAATTGCCCTACACGGCATTGCGCGACGGTACTTTCGCCCATCCCACACTAGCCGAGTCGCTGAACAACCTGTTCATGGCCATGGACAGCGACAAGTAATCAAAGCACAATGAAGGCGTAGTCCGGAAAGCGATTCTAGGCGCAACCGCATGGATGTGTACTTAATCGATGGTACGTATGAACTGTTCCGGCATTTTTTCGCCGTGCCTTCTGCGAACGATGTCAACGGTCAGGAAATCGGCGCGGTTCGTGGCGTCCTGACATCGGTGCTGTCGATGATCGAAAAGGGCACAACTCACCTCGGGGTCGCAACCGACCATGTGGTGGAGTCCTTCCGCAACAATCTGTATCCCGGATACAAAACCAGCGAAGGCGTAGCTCCGGAATTACTCTCGCAATTCCCGATTCTCGAAGAAGCGCTGGCAGCCATGGGAGTGGTGGTATGGCCGATGGTTGAGTTCGAGGCCGATGACGCACTCGCCTCTGCCGCCGCGAAATCCGCGCAGGATGGCCACGTCGGGAAGGTCTTCATTTGTACACCGGACAAAGATCTAGGCCAGTGTGTTGCAGGCACGCGAGTGGTTCAAATGGATCGAAGGAAGGATCTGGTTCGCGATGAAGCCGGTGTGGTCGCCAAGTTTGGAGTGAGCCCGCAGTCCATCCCAGACTACCTGGCCGTCGTCGGCGACAGTGCAGATGGTTTCCCCGGTGTGGCGGGATGGGGACAAAAGGCCGCCGCGCTTGTCTTGTCGCAGTACCCTCATCTCGAGGACGTTCCAAAAGATTGGCGGGAATGGGATCCATCGATAAAGAGGGCCCGCGCGCTGTCTGAGTCTTTGTTCAGCGCATGGGACGACGCACTGTTATTTCGCATACTGGCAACCCTGCGCCTCGATGTTCCCGTGTTCGACACGGTCGAAGACCTTCGCTGGAAAGGACCGCTCACGACCTTTGAAGACCAGTGCCGGCGACTGAAGGCTCCCGATCTCCTGCGCCGCACCAAGGCAGCAGCATCAAAGCGATCGGAGTGAGCGTTAGGAATGGGTGCTTTTCCCGATGCGGGGACCGCATCCGCCGTGGGCGGACCTGAGCCCTGTCTGTGGTCGTGGAGCAACGACCTCTGAAGTCGCAAGCAGGCCTGCCGTATCCTGAGACGAAAGCCGTTTTACCTGGGTGTCGCTGCTTTCAGCAGGGTTGAGGCTACTGCCGAGACTTCCATCGCGACGAAGACGCTGGCCTGCTTATCGCCAAAGTTGATTTCGGTGGTACCGCTTCCGTAATCGCTAACGTGGTTCACGCGGTCTGGGTTGACGAACGTTTCCCTGCCGTTGATGTCCTCAAACCTAACCAGCTTCATTTGAGCCTCCTCGGTTGCAACGTGTGCGTGTATTGCCGTCGGCCATTCCTGTCTGACTCAGATCTTGAGACATAGGGAATGCCGCCTTCGTTGGCGTTTGCCGTTCAAGAAATCAGGACATAAATGCCGAGCCCAACGAATACCGTCGGCACGACCCAATGGCCCCACCGTTCCACGGAGCGCAGGATGACCGAGTGGTTTCCGAGCCATCGGCCAACGAAACACCAAACCGCAACCAGCGTGGCGTACACGATCAGGATGAGCCACAGGTTCGCTCGACCCATGACGAAGAACGGCATATACACGCTGATGTTGTCGGCCCCATTCGACAGTGTCAGCAGCGCGATGGAAGCGACGCTCTCCGTAATAACGCGAGGCCGGCTCGCGTCGGTTCGGCGCGCCTGCAACAGGCGCCTGATTCCTAGTGCGAGCGGCAGCACTCCCAGAAAGTGAATCCAGCGATGGGGGAGTGCCAAAGCGCACCAGACGCCGATCAGGCTTATGGCGATAATGGCCGAAAACCCCACGTACTGACCTACTACGATGCGCCGCGTCGGAACCCGCCGGGCAAAGAACAGGGTCAGGAGAAAGGCGTCATCGATGTTCGTGGCAGCGAAGGTCGCTATGCTCGCCGACAGCAACCCAAGATGTCGATCCACAAGGGGCTCCATCTCTCATTGTGCTCCGCTCAACGGTCACGAGCGTTGCTCACCGACTCCAGGAACCTGCGCGCGAGTTCGGCAATGCGATCAGGCTGGCGTCGCCGAATTGCCTCTCTCGGGATCAACTCTCCGCCGACGCCCAGTGCGATTGCCCCGGCGGCAATGAAGCTGAACGCAGTCCGCTGATTGACGCCGCCCGCAGCGATCATCGGAACGTAAGGGAACATCGCCTTGAGGTCCTTAATGTAACTGTCACCTCCGATGTGCCCACACGGCACGATCTTGACGAAATCCGGACCCAGTTTCCACGCGGCGATGACTCCCGTTGGTGTGAGCGTACCGGGGATCACAACGACGTTCTGCTGCACCGCGAACTTTACGGTCTCGGGATCCAGGCCGTCACTCGAAAGAAATTTGGCCCCGGCATCCAGGCAGCGCCGCGCCGTCTCGACGTCGTGGACACTGCCGGCGCCGACAATCACCTCAGGTGCATGTTGTACGACATGAGAAATGACTTTGATCGCTTCGGGCACGGTCAGCGTGACTTCGAGAATGGGGATGCCGCCGCGGGCGATAGCCTCGGCAGCGAAAAGCGCGTCCTCCGTCGTCGACACGCGAATGGAGGGAATGATCCCGAGTTGTTCGATCCGGCTCCGTACGTCCTGCTTATTCAACGATCCGGCTCCTGGGCGACTGCTGTTACGGTCGCTCTTGGACTCTTGAAACGCGAAACCTTGCCGCTGCCCTCAAGGCAGCGCCCTCGTACCCACCGCCTGCCGCATCTGCTCCAAGGCGAGCAAGTATGAGGCTAGCGCCTGGCGATACGCAAGCTGGGTCGCGCGATAGTTGCGCTCGGCATCCAGAAAGTCGAGCAGGCTCACCGCGCCGCGCTGATACGCATATTCGGCGATGTCGCGGTCTTTTTGCGCCGCGTCGAGATAGCCCGAGCGGTACAACTGCACGATGCGGTCGCTCACGCGCAATCCTTCGTAAGCGTCGCGCACATCAGTGAGGGCCTGCCCGTTGGTAGCTTTCTCCTGTTCTTGCGCTTGCGTGATAGCGATGCGAGTTCTCGCTATTTCGCCCTGGTTGCGATTGAAAATCGGGAGTGGGATGCTTCCCAGGAAGTTAGCGGCATTAATCCCGTTGACGTGCGAATAGTTGCTCTGCACGGTAACGTCTTGCTTGCCAATCGCCCGCTGCAACTCGTACTGGCTCCTGGCCGCGGTTACACCTTGCTGGGCCGCACGGAGATCAGGCCGGTTCTGCAGAGCCTTCAGTTGAAAGTCTTCCAGATTACCCTTCAGCGGCTGGTAGTCGAATGGTCCCGCCACGTCGTAGTCCGCAGAGACAGATCCGTATCCGAGCAACTGCCTCAGGTCAGACAGTGCCTGAACCTTTGCCAGCTCGGCCTGCTGATAGTCGGTCTCGAACTGCAGCAACTGCAGTTTGATCTTGAGGTAGTCGTCCTCGCTGATGGCGCCTTTGTCGTAACGCAACTGGCCGAGGTCGACTGTTTTCTGAAAGCTCTTCAAGTCCTTGTCGGCGAGTTCGAGGCTAGATTCGGCAAGCTGCACGTTCACAAACAGCGAAGCCGTATTGAACGCAAGACCACGCTCGTTGTCGGTCACCAGGGAGCGCGTCTGCGCGGTGATGTCCCTCGCCGCCTGCAGCCGGTGCTGGCGCTTCTTGCCACGTTCGATCAGGTAGCTGAGCCCTATATCGGCTTCCGTGTTGTTCTTCAGGTAATCGTTTGTAGAAACATTTGGGTATAGATTCGGGTTTTGACGCGAAGGCGAGCCGAGAGGCAAATATTCCCAATCCGCGACGAGCGTCGGGTTGGGGCGGAGGTTCGCCGTGGTCTCTTCGGCTTCGCTCTGCTGAATCGTGGTCCGCGCCGCCAGCATGTTGTGGTTGTGCTGGAGCGCCATCTGGATCGCTTCGTCGAGCGTGATCGTTGTCGGCCCCGTGGTTTGGCTGGAGGCCAGAGTGCTCAGTGCGCAGGAAAGCAATACGTATGCAAGCGCTTCAGCACAGATCGTCCGGAGCTGTGCAACGTTACTCAAGGGCTGCCTCCGGTTCTGGAAGTATGTCGCCATCGCGAGCAATCCAAACATATAAGGTCGGGAGTAGGACAAGGCTCATCGCCAGCGCAGCGATCAAGCCGCCCACAATGACAATGGCAAAGGGTCGCTGCGAATCAGAGCCAATCGCATGCGAAAGTGCCGCGGGAACCAGTCCAAACGTGGCCACCAGCATCGTCATCATAATGGGACGAAGCCTGAGCACGGCACCCTCGATCGCCGCGTCCACGACGGTGTAGCCGCGAGCCCGAAGTTGATTGATGTATTCCAGCATGATGACTCCCGTCTGGACCGATACCCCGAAAAGCGCCAGGAAGCCGATGCCGGACGACACGCTGAAGTGCGTACCAGTTAGCAACAGTGCCAGCAATCCACCGATTGGAGCCATGGTCACAACCGTAAGAATCAGCAACGCCCACTTTGCCGAGCGGAACATGGTATAGAGCAAGACAAATATGACGAGGACAGTCAGGGGCACGATCACCGCAAGGCGCGCGGATGCCCGCTTTGCGCTTTCGTACTCTCCCGACCAATCAAGGTGATAACCGGGCGGAAGTTTGACCTTCCGACTGATCTGAGCCATCGCATCTTCTACCGAGCTGTTCAGATCCCGGCCACGTACGTTAAAGGTCACGCTAACGTAGCGGCTGTTTCCTTCCCGGTAGATGTCATAAGCTCCGTCGCGAACCTCCATTGTGGTGAGCTGCGCCAGGGAGACTCGCTCCCCGGAAGGGGAGAGCAGACGAATGTTGCTGATGGCCCGCGGATCCTTTCGATAAGGCTCCTGGTAGCGCACCACCACGTCGTAGCGCTCCGGGCTGCCCGCCGGCAGTACCTGGGTGACAGCTTTCCCGCCCACAGCGGTTTCGACGACATCCTGAATATCGGTAACGTTGATTCCGAAACGCGCCGCTTGCTGCCGGTTGATGATGAAGTTGAGATTGGGCTGACCAGTGTCACGGTATAGCTTGACGTCCGCGATGCCGGGAACCCGCTGCATAATGCCGGCGATCTCATCACCCGTTTGCTCGAGTGTTCTCAAGTCGTTTCCGAAAACCTTCAGGGCAAGCTGGCCCTTGGTACCCGTAAGAGTCTCTCCGACGTTGTCTTCAATGGGTTGAGAGAAATTCCAGGTCGCCCCCGGCACCTTTGAGATCTCTCGATTCATGGCAGCGATGAGTTCCTCTTTGTTTTCTCGAAATACGGGCCGCCATCGCGACTTGGGCTTGAGATCAACGAAGTATTCTGTGTTTCCGAACCCACCAGTGTCAGTTCCGTCATCCGGCCGGCCGATTTCGGAGATGACTTGATTAACTTCTGGGAAGGACGCAAAAATCAGTCGCGCCTGGTTCATAAAGCGCGTCCCTTCGGTGAGGCTTGTGCTTTGCGCCAGGGTGCCGCGAGCCCAGATCGATCCTTCATCCAGGTGAGGCAAGAATTCCGCGCCAATGACTCCACTGAAACCCAGAAACAGTGTAGCCAGCAGGCACACTACTCCGACGCCAACGGTGATGGTGCGATGTTCCACGCACCAGCGCAGACGGCGCCGATATCGCTCGGTCAGATAAGACAAGACCGGGTTACGCGACTCCGTCACGCCCTTGCGAAACAGCGCACTCGCAAGCACTGGGACAACCAGGATCGAAAATGTCATCGCTCCAAGCAGGGCAAAGGCGACCGTCCATGCCATGGGCCGGAACAGCCGGCCCTCCACTCGCTGCAGAGTGAAGATGGGCATGTAAGCGGTGATGATGATGAGGATGGCGTAGAACACCGGGCGCTGCACTTCGTGCGCGGCCTCGCGAATGGTCTGTCCGGGTGCCTGCTCTGTCGTCATATCGTGCCCGGAAGTCGAGGAACCATTCTTGCGGTGGCTCATGCGGCGCACAATGTTTTCGACCATCACCACGGCACCGTCCACCACCATCCCGAAATCCAGCGCGCCGAGCGAGAGCAGGTTGACTGGAACTTTGGTCAGGTCGAGCAGGATGGAAGCAAAGAAGAGGGCGAACGGGATGGTCAACGAGACGATGAGGGCGGCGCGAGTGTCGAGGAGAAACAGGAAAAGGATGATGGTCACCAGAATCATCCCCTCTCCCAGGTTGTGCAATACGGTGTCCAGGGTGAAGCCCAGCAGATCGCTGCGGTCAATCATCCGCTCCAGCGTCACACCCGGAGGAAGTATGCCGCTGCGGTTGAGTTGGTCCACTTTGGCGTGAAGTTTTTCGAGCGTAGGTCCCGAGTCGGCGCCCTTGCGCATCATCACCTGGGCGAAGATGACATCGTCGTTGTCTACGATCTTGCCATTTTCCCGGCGAATCGCCCTTCCTTCGTGGCCCAGTCGGATCTTCGCTCCCTGGCTGACTTCCGCGATATCCCTGACGCGGAGGGGTGTCCCGGACTTCGTCGTCAGAACCGTCTGCTCGATGTCCTTCACGTTAGTAAAGAGCCCGAGCGTACGGACGTTCATCTGCTGCGAGCCGGTCTCCACGAAGTTACCGCCAGCGTTGATATTGTTGTTCGCAAGCTGCTGCTCGACCTGGCCGATGCTCAGGCCGTACGATACTAGTTTGTTGGGATCGACGCGCACCTGATATTCCCGCGTCGTGCCCCCGAAAGTGCTGACGTCAACGATGTCCGGGACGGACTTGAGTTCCTTCACCACGGTCCAATCCTGGATCGACCTCAGATCCATCACGTCAATCTGAGGATTGGTGCTTCTTAGCACGTACCAATAGATCTGTCCCGTCGTGCTCCAGTCGGTCCCCATGGAGGGCTGAAGTCCCGGAGGCAAATCAGCCTGGGCGATTCGCTCCATGACCTTCTGCCGGTTCCAGTCATTGTCCGAGGCGTCGTCGAAGATCATCAATACGAAGGACAAGCCGAAAATCGATTCGGAACGAAGATGCGTGAGATGAGGAATCCCATTCATCTGGATCTCGATCGGAATTGTGACCTGTTGTTCAACCTCCTCGGCCGCCCTGCCGGGCCATTGCGTAATGATGGTTGCATAGTTGTCCGCGATGTCCGGATACGCTTCGACGGGCAGGTTATGAAACGAGACGGCTCCCCAACCGAGCGCTAGAATCGCGATCGCCAACACCACGAACCGATTGTTGAGTGCAAAATCTACGAGGGCGCGAATCATTGTTTATGAATTTGTTCCCGGTGGCATACCGCGGTCACAGCTTTCTTTACTGCTCGATCGTGTGTTCCAGGATCAAAGCGTTCGCGACCACTTGCTGTCCGGGCGCCAGCCCCGACTTGATCTCTTGCATGTTGCTGGGCATGACATCTCCGCTGACCACTTCTAGGCGACGGAATTTCTGGTTTGGCGCGGGCACGTAAACCCAGTCGCGATCGTGTATGTGTAATATCGCGCTGGCCGGAACCACAGTGTAGGTCTCCTTCTTCTGGCGGTGGAAAGTAGCGGTTGCGAACATGCCTAAGCGAATCACTCCGGGGTTCGGCACCTCGATGCGAACCTTGGCTGTCCGAATGCTGGGATCGAGAATGGCGCCGATGTTGCTGATGTGCCCAGCAATCACCTTGTCGGGATACGCATTCAGCCGGACCTCAGCCGGTTCGCCGACGCTGACGTTGGGTAGATCATTTTCGTACACATCGCAAACCACCCAGATATAGGACAAATCTGAAATCGTGAAAGGGTTTGAACCTAACGCCTGCACTCCCGCGGCATTGGTGACCTGCTGGTCGGTAATCACGCCGGCGATGGGCGCGTACACCTCCACGACCCCGCTGGGCTTGTCGGGATCGTTGCCCAGCAAGCGGAGATGTTCCGCCATGGTTTCAACGTCCACTTTTGCCTTGTCTTCTGCATCCTGCGCCACTTGAAGATCGTTCATCGACATGGCGCCGTGATCAAACAGGTCTTTCGCACGCTGCTGTTGCGCGTGCGTCAGAACCTCATCGGCTAAAGCCTTGCGGTAGTCGGAAAAACCGCTGGCGACATCGTCGCTGCGAATGCTCAGCAACAATTGTCCCTTCTTAACGGTGTCACCCAACCGCGCGTGAATCGCTGCCACACGTCCGGTGGCCAGGGAAATAACGGGAACGTTTCGGGAAATATCGGGAGCCACCGTACCCGTCACCACGAGTTTCGGAGCGGTAGCGTACGCAACCGCCGCAGCAAGGGGGAACTGCGCCGGGTGGTCCACCGAGAAGAGACTGACGTCGGTATCGGTTACGACGGTGGAGGCAGGTGGCGCTTCTGCCGCCGGGTCGGCGTGCGCGTTGCAGCCGACCGTCGCCAACAGTGCAGGCAAAAAAAGAATAAAGAGGAAACGGAGCAACGCCGCAATTGGCAATAACTGTCGAACGTTGCCCCGGTTCATGTCGCGCATGGTCGTCTCGTCTCCTTCGTCGCCGAAACTAGAACTTCACCATGATCGCGTACCTCATGCTGGGTTCATCTTTCCGCAGATCGGGACAGAAACCCGAGCTTCCAGCCACACACGTGAAGCCAGGTGTGGCCGAGAGGGAGGGACCTGGTACGAACGTAGTGTTTCCCACCACCGATCCGGCACCCGGGTTCGGAACCGTGCTGGGGAAGCCGTTGGTGCCGGGTGTGATTCCACCGCGGCCTGTCCAGTAAGGCACGTTCGCGTGACGATAGCCGTACTCCGTTCGGAAAGTGATGTACTGTTTGGGCATCCAGTCGAAGGTGATCGAACCATCCCAGGCTTTGTAGGGATCACCGGGGTTCTGCGTGAAATAGGGCGTGCCGCTGATGGCGTCAGCGCCATTGATCGGTGGAAGTAGAGTCAGGTAACGACCTGGATTGTCCATGACACCTCCGCCAATGGTGAGTCCGTATGTGTCCTTCTTGAACCAAAAGCGGTTGTAGAGCATCCAGCCCGCGAAGCTCTGCTTGCTGCTGGTAGCCGTGTTGTGATGGCAATTCACGTTGTTGTTGATGGTTCGACCCTGCGCGCTGACGAACGATCCGCTTCCGCCGTATTCGCAGCCGAGATCGGCGGTAAAAGAGAACGCCATCTTGTCCAAGGTCTTTTCGGGATGGTCGTAGTACTTGACCTCAATGCTGTCATCGGTGTGGATGCGCGAGCGGCCGAATTGGCCGTTTCCTGCGCCCAGTGTGTCTTCACCCATGCCGTAGTTGTTGAAGACGAGAGAGAGCCAGGGCTTCGGGCGATACAGGATTTGGCCACCCAGACCAGGCTTGCCGCCCATTCGGCCGTAGGATTGCCATCCGTTGATGATCCAGGGTTCAATTTTGAGTTTCTCGGTGGGAAACCACTGAATTCGTAGTCCGTTGAAGAACCAGGGAGTGTTGGATGACACGTAGGACGGTTGGTACGCCCAGTTGTCGAAGTTGTAATAACTAAAGAGACCAATGTAGGACACGAAAATTCCAGCATCGACATTGAGCCCGTGGTTTACGTCCCAGTGATAACCTGCATTGGCCTCCGAAACGTATTTGTACGCGCCCCGGAGGTCCCACTGCCCGCGTCCGGCGCTGGCGTCATTGCGCGGCGTGGTGACGCCGAACATTCCGTTCATGGTCAAGATTCGAGCGTTCACATTTTGCCAGTGGAAGTTACCGCCAAAGCTGATTTGCTCCACCTGAAATTCGTTCGAACGGAAAATTTCAGTGGAACCGCCCATGGTATCGTCCTTCGGATGGTTGAGATCCTGGATGTAGTGGATGTCCATACGGATCTCTGGAGTGAAGAATTTCGAATCCCAGACCGCGTCTTTGTTGCGTGGGTTCCCATTCAGCCACGTCCAGTCTGCATAGGCAAAGGGAACCGTCGCCTCCGGCTTTTCCGGCTTGATGGTCGTCTCCGCAGCCTGCGCCACCGGGACAACCGGATTCGCAATCGTGATCGTGGGTGTGGGTTGCGCCAGGGTCGGAGCTGGCGCCACCGCGCGTGCGGATGCTGGTTGCAATTCTGCATTGCTCTTCAACAAAGCCTTGAGTTCTTCGATTTCGGCCTGCATGGCGGCGAGTTGCTTCGCGACCGCGGGTGATATCTCCGGGTCGGGCGTGGCGGCGGTCCCGCTCGGTGCGGGCTTGCTGGCCGCACCTTCGTCGTGGGGCGCTCCGGCGGCTGGCGGTTCATGTAGAGCGGCTACCGTCGACCGACCTCCAGACGCGGCCTGATCCTTCCCTTGAGCCTGACAGCGCGCCCCTGGAGCCGAGACAAGAATCGTTCCCAGGGCAAAAGGCAAAGTTACAGCGGTCAACATCCGATAGAAATGAATTCTCATGGTCATCACGCCCCAATCTCCTGCTGATTTAAGTTTGTTGTTGCATCTTGCGGAACCGAAGACTGAAAGTCAGTCGAGCAGAACTCGATGTTCCCTACCATTGGCGGTCTGGGTAAAGCTAATTACATCCAGAAAGTCGTAAAGATCGCATAAAACAATCGTATGAAGTACATAAGGCCTGCAGATCTGCACAAGTAAAGTGTGCTTGCGAGGTTGCCGTCGAGCCCTCGGCTGCGCATCCACCGCTCTCTCGGTCCGAGAACAATACAGTGCAGGGCGTGAAGAATCCGTGAAGACCAGGATTCATAATTTGTTTGGGCGGGATAAGCGTTTCTTATGAGGCGAGCGAACCCTGTGAACGCGGTCTTCCGGAAGAGGACCGTACAGATAAAGTGAAGACTCATGGAGCGTTCGTCAGCGGAGAGGGGCGGAGTATTCCTGAGATGGATCGCACAGCCGGTACCCAACCCAGGGTTCGGTCAGAAGGTACTTCGGCCGCGAGGGATTTTCTTCAATCTTTTTTCGCAGTGCTTTCACGTAAGAGCGCAGATAGTCAAGCTCGGTGCCATACTCCGGCCCCCAGATCGAACGCAACAGCTGGGCGTGAGTGACGAGGGTCCCCTGATGCCTCATCAAGAGCGCAAGCAGGTGGAACTCGGTCGGAGTGAGATGGATGGATTCACCATCGCGGTAGAGCAAACGGCGGTTGAGATCAAGCTCAAGATCGCCCACCCGGAGAACAAGCGATTCGAGCGCATCTTCAACGTGCAGCCTGCGCGATACAGCGCGCAGGCGCGCCACCAGTTCGCGAAAGCGGACGGGTTTGGTGAGGTAGTCGTCCGCACCGGCTTCCAGAGCCCTCACCATATCATTCTCCGCATCGCGCACAGTGACCATAACAATCCCAATCTTAGGCAAGAGCGAGCGGACCTCGCGGCAGGTCTCCACTCCTCCGACTCCCGGCATGTTCATGTCGAGCAGCATCAGATCAAATGGGCGTTGCGCCAAGATCGCGATTGCCTCTTCACCACTGGGAGCCTCTTCGATCGCAAACCCGCTGGCTACCAGCGATGTCCGCAACACTCTTCGGAACGACGGCTCATCGTCAACGAGCAAAGCACTCAGCTGTTCAGTAGACATAGCGAAACGATCCTCAGAGAGCAGATTGCGCGAGAGGCAGCGTGAGACGGAAGGCGGTATCCTCGCCGCTTGCGGCGGTTCGCTCCTCGAGTTCCACGCAGCCCCCGTGGGCCTGAACAATTTTGTGCGCGAAATACAAACCCAAACCGGAACCCGGAGCCAGACGCCGCGCTTCCCCTCCGCGATAGAAGCGCTCAAAAATCCGCGTCCGTTCATCCGCGCGAATTGGAAGCCCGCTGTTCAGCACGCGCACGGCTGCCTTCTCGTTTTGCAGTTCCAGACTCACCCTGACTGCCGAACCCGGCGGGGAATATTTGCAGGCGTTGTCCAGCATCTGCCGGAGCGCAAGTTGGAGTAGGTCGCTATCTGCCAGCACTTCAGTCCCACGAGTTCCCTTGGTGACAAAGAAACGCCGGTCAGTGCACTCGCGGGAGTACTGGTCCACCAAGTTCACGACCAGGTCGGTGATGTCGGTCCGATCGAGTCGTGGCTTCACGTCTTCACTATCCGACCGGCTCGTTCCGAGCACGCGGGAGGTTAGTCCGCCCAAGCGGGCAGCCTCCGTTTCTATGATCTCAGCGAACTCCGACTGATCTGAGCAGAGCGGGCCAACCTCCCGTAGACCTCCGGCAGCGGTGAGAATAGTAGCAAGGGGAGTTTTGAATTCGTGGGCGAGAGCATCCAGAACGGCCCCACGAAATAGTTCCGCGTGGGCGGCTGCTGCCGCTTGGCTTGCGTGGCGAAAGGTGCGCGTCCTCTCCAGCATGGCCGCGGCCAGCGCTGAAAGCGGTCCGGCCGTTAGTTCCGGGTCGCGCAGACCTTCGAAGCTAATCGCTCCAATTGGATTTCCCCCGGCATGTAAACATCGAATTAGGATCCCGGAACCTCCATCCTCGCGATCTTTGCGGGAGGAGTATGCGGCCTTAGTCTGCTCAGCGAGGCCATTGGATTGATCGCCCGTGCAGTGGACTTCTCCCGTGGCAGCATCGAACAGGCAAACCGCCTGAAGACCAAAAACATCGTGAAATAGCTTGGTCGACGTAGAGTAGGTCGTCGTTTCGGGATTCAGGGCGAGGAGTTTTTGCGCCAGCTGGTACAGTCGATCCACCTGACGCCGCTGACCATCCGAGATCGCCGCCTCCTTGCGCACTCGGGTGGTGAGTCGGGTAATGACCAGCCCTGTGGTCAAAAACGAAATCAGCGCCAGGATGTCCAGTGGATTCGTAACCTCGAAAGAAAAGAGCGGAGCTGTGAAGAAGAAATCGAGACAGAGAACTGCAACGACCGAGACTACAGCGGATGACGCGAAACTTCCGGCCAGGGATTGCAGCACGATCACGATCAGGTAGATGAAACCAGTAACACTAAAATTGAGCTGAAGGCGATAACAGACAAACGTGATCAGGCCGATCAGAACACAGCCGACTACAGTGCGAATGAGGAAGGGCCAGTTTTTGTAGATTTGTCTCATGCGCTGCTCGTGCCGTCACGACTAGCTTTCTTGCGATCCTAACCCTCTAATCACGGGGCCTGACTGCGTAGCTGCCGTTGCCCTCGAAAATGAAACATGGCCGCTCCCAGACCCAGGACTTTCTATGCGACATCGCAGAGCGCCAGAATTAATCATTTTGTTCTACAGACTTGGATCGGGTTCGAACGATGCGCAGACAGTAAAGGCAGGCGTGAATCGAGTCCAATTCATATTTCTTATTGCCCCCATCAGACTCTCCAATACGCCCGTCGTGAGTTAGGCAGTGTTTAACCATGCGCTTCGCGCCCGCAGCGCTGGGGCGATAAGGTAGAGGTTCCAGCGTATCGCATGGGTGGCTTCTGGCGGTGTCGTGCGAGTGAACTCGATGACTGGCTTCGTGTAAAATCAAACGGCCGCGCTATTCAGCGAGGCAGTTTGATTCGTGAAGAGCGAAAAGCCGGCCCCGATGACTGGATCTTCCGTTGGCGAGAACAAAGGCCAGAGGGCCGCGTCAAACGCAAGGTTGTCGTAGGAACGGTCGATCGTCAAACACGTCGGGTGGCATATGGTGTCATTCGTTCGCAACGTTGTTGAAAGGGAATGGGGAGGACTTGAAGGTTGTGCAGGAGAGCTTGCGCCGCGCGAACAGCAGAATCACACTGGATGTTTACACGCCAGAGCTGATGCCAACCAAGCGCCAGGCCCAAGGCCGCGTGGTAAAATCTTTATTAGCCCCAAGTGGCCCCATGCCGGCAACGTCAGTTGCTGCGAGTGCTTGAAAAAAATGTAGGCGCGTAGCTCAGTTGGTTAGAGCGCTACCTTGACACGGTAGAGGTCAGGAGTTCGAGTCTCCTCGTGCCTA
>PLBY01000011.1 GCA_003134655.1 Acidobacteriaceae bacterium | reverse complement strand
TCCGAGGGGCCAAGAAATATCTCTTGAATTTATCCGTCGCGCAAGATCGCTTATATTTCCTTCGGTCTGCTTGCCCTGCTCTTCATGACCCTGTCCCGCCTTTCCGTGACAAGCCAGGCAGTTCCGCGCATACACTTGTTTCCCGGCACCCGCCGCGGACGCCTATCCCGCATACGGATTCTTCTGAGCTTTCGCCGAGGCCGGTGCATCGTGAAACGGTTGATCGGCCGCGTGCAACGCGGCGATAGGAAGAAGAGACAAAAGAACTGCCGAGGCGATCCTGTCAGCACCCAAACGCATAAGTATCCTCACGGGTTATCTTTCCCATTTTAGATTATGGTTGAGCATAAAAGATGCGAATCTAAAGCGGCATAACGCTACCCGCGTCGCGTAGAAATCTCGCGCCCTGATGACTTCAAATATGAAAAGCCGTCCGGTGGAGGTCAGCGCTCCAAGGCGACGGCTTTCCAGTAGCCAGCGTTTAGCCTACGCGGCGATCTTCTTAGCTCTACAGCTCCAGGTTCGCAGCTTCAGCTTTGCAGCTTCAGTTTCCGGCGGACCACCCCCGCCAACGAGAGCATGCCTGTGCCAAACAGGATCATCGAGCCGGGCTCCGGAACGGGAGAGTAGCCAATGAATTCCTGCGGCGTCCCGTTCGCCGACTGCGTCCCCGAGATCGGCGTATAGAGCACCAAACCGTTGAACGCGCTGTTAGGCGCGCTTCCTGCCAAGGCCAGGTATTGCAGTTCGACGGCGCCCGCGCCGCTCGACTGAAAATACGAGGAGTTCTGCGCGTTCGTCGAAAAAAGACCCCAGATGGCAAAGTTGCCCACATTCGCACTGAGCGTGCCGTTGAGGATGCTCTTGAAGATCAATCCCGCAGCTTTGTAATCGAGGAGTTGGTTACCGAAAAGCCCCGACCCGCTCAGCAGTCCACCCACCTGAGCCTTCCAGGTTTCTCCGACCGTAATTCTATTGTCGTAGGTATCGCAGATCAGTGAGACCGGAGCACCCCCGTTGATCGAGAAGTTATAAGGGTAGGTATAGACACCGCCAGCATTGTTTCCGCCCACGCTGACCAACTGCATATCAACGGTAGAATTGGCCAGTGCCGAACCGGTACACAGCGCCAACATCGCCAGAACAAATAGAAAGACTCCTGCAAGACGAAGTGTTCGCATTTCTGTTATTTCCTCCACAGTATCGGCGGTGTTTTTGGCATCCGCGCTCCTTTTTCTTTGTGCAAAGCAACAGCCATGGCCTCAGTTCGAAGAATGTATGACTTGCCACCGAGCGCGCCGCCCCACGTGCAATCCTTTGCATACAAGCGGAGGAATTTCGTCTGCGCGCGCGATGGGGGTAATCCGCCGTTAGTAACACCAGGTAACCACGCAGGTAACTTGGCATTTAGTGAGCGCAAGAATTAAAACAAATACGGACTGATCGTAGTGCCGAGAATCGCCACCCGCATCGACGATTCATCTCCAGGGGGAGCGTCTTTCTTCGCCCAACGACACGCGCTCCTAGGGGGACCGTAGGGCGCTGAGTCCATTTCCCTTGTCAGTCGGTTGTGAGATCATCGTTCGAACGGTGTGGAGGAGCGATCCCAATGAAAGTAGGCGTGCGAGCGATACGCGCCCTGCTGAGTTGCCTGGCGGCAGCAGCAATGGTGGCCTGTTCGCACCCCGCGGCGAAAGTCTCCAACTCCTGGGATCCGAAAGCAGCCGCAACTTACCTTGACTACAGAGCGGGCTGGTGGATGGAATGGACCGGGTCCGCCCGTGATCACGGCACTTTCTGCATATCGTGTCATACGGCCTTGCCCTATGCTCTTTCACGGCCTGCCCTCCGCGTCGCGCTCGCCGAACAAGGTGGGTGGCCTCGGCCAGTTCGTTGAATCCCACAGTGGCGTAAATGTCGTCAGATACAGCAGAGCTAGTACCGCTCCGTCGACCTGTTCTTCGTCATTTCCATGAATCACCCCTGTGCTGAAAGGATGTCACGAACGTCGAAAACAATATAATCCGTGACTGTCTCCGACTCCATAACCAAACTTACAGCTAATGCGCCGCACACGGTTTAACGAGTGATGAGGCCATCGCACTCAGAACTTCACGAGGGAGCGGCGGAGACCGTCCCTAGGCAAACCGATCATTCACCGGGCTTCCGAGGTTCTGCTTGCATCCAAAGAGACAACTATTTAGTTGACACTGTAAACTATACAATTTACGATTAATGAATGATCGGTGGCTTCCGACATAAAGGGCTTGAAGAGATTTACCGCACCGGCAAGACACGTCGGATCGGTGCGGATCATATCAGGAAGTGCGTGCGCATCCTGCAATTGCTGGAAGTAGCGGGGAAACCGGCGGACATGAACATCGCAGGCTTTCGCTTCCACCACCTGCAAGGCAACCCGAAACGCTGGTCGGTGCGCGTAACCGGGAATTACCGGATCACTTTCGGCTGGTCAGGCGAAAACGCTTTGGATGTCGATTTTGAAGACTACCATTAGGGAGGAAGTTATGGCGAGAAAGAACGGACTGCCGCCCGTCCATCCGGGCGAGATTATCAAGGAAGATATCCTGCCGTCTGTCGGTCTGTCCGTGACGGCCGCGGCCAAAGCTCTTGGCGTGTCCCGCCAGATGCTTCACGACATTCTGGCGGGGCGCAAACCCCTGTCTGCGGTCATGTGCCTGAAGGTGGCCCGCCTGTTTGGCGGCTCGCCGGAAGTATGGATGCGGTTGCAGGCCGCCTACGACCTGAAAAAGTCTGAGCAAAACAAGAAGGTCATGCAACGCGTCGCGCGGATCGTGCCTATCAAGCCGGTCGAAGAAGTTCGGGCCTGAAAATAGTCAGATTTGCCATGGTCCTTAGAAGATTTCTTTCTACTTGGCCCAGATCCCGGTAATTGAGCGGGCGATCGAGACGGCTGCCCCTGATGCTGGGAAGCAACCGATCCCGAGGCTACTGTTTGGAAATGATCTGTGCGGACTTCCTGGCGGGAGCCAACCCGGACTACGGAGATCCGGAGATGTTGCTGTTCTCGATGACGAGATTCTTCAAGCTCGGAATATGCGGCGGTCTCAGGGCACTCTGTCCTGAAAAACTTTGGGCGAAAGTTCGTGGCGAGGCAAATTCATCGAGCCATACGCTGGCTCGGGGAGGGAATGGGTTCTCCGTTTGCGGCAGCGCGGTAGGAGCTTGCTCTTTCCGATCTTGCTATGACTCCATCAGTGCTCCTTGTTCATCGAGGGTTACCCGTCGGACCGAACGCAACGGTACGCCGAGATGATAGCGGGCGTGTCTGCGATCACCAACTCGAACCAGAGCACCTTTCGCGGTCAAGTCGACCAGATCCCGCGTCGCCGTTGCCGGCGAGGCTCCGGTGATCGTGCTGTAGTTGCCCGCGCTCAGCCCACCCTTGAATCCCTCCGGGCCTTCCCGAAACATTCGCAGCAGCACCTTCTCTTGCCTGTCGTTCAGCATTCCCCTTAGCCGATCAAACAGCTTGGCTTTGTCGATTAAGAACTCGACCTGGGCAATGGTCCGTCGCTGTGCCTCGATGGCCACGCCAGCAAACCATGCCAGCCAGGCCGTGATTTCGTTTTGCTGGTTGGCCGCTTCGAGCGCGTCGTAATAGCTCTTGCGCCGGACAAGAAGAGTTGCCGCCAAGGCGGTGAGCGTCGCCTGTCCCAAGGTCTGCGCCAGGCACTTTTCGGCTATCGCCCGGCCAATTCGCCCGTTTCCATCCTCGAACGGGTGGATGCTCTCGAAGTAAAGGTGCGCTACTCCTGCCCTCGCCAGCGCAGGTAAAGTCGCTTCGCCACCGGGAGCTGTTCGGGCACACCAGTCGACAAATCGTGCCATCTCTGGCGCCACCTGCGATGAGGGCGGCGCCTCGAAGTGCACTTTGGGCTCATCAATCGTCCCTGAGACCACTTGCATTGGTTCCTTACCGGTTCGATACCGACCAACATCCTTGAGGTACCGTCTGCCGCTGACTAACATCCGATGCCATGCAAACAGGGTCTCATGAGAGAGAGGGGCCGCAAACGAGCGGTACAGATCCACCATCATCTCTGCAATCCCCTGTTCAGCCGGCCCCACGCGCCGGTTGTCGGTGGACAGTCCAAGTTGCTTGCGGATGGAGGATTGGACGCTCGCACGGTCCAAAGTCTCGCCCTCAATCTCTGAGGTCGTCAGCGCCTCCGCGCTCATCGCCTCAATCGTCAGTTGATCGCGCTCGTCGGGGCCAAGATGTTTGACCGCTCCTACGAGAATCCCTCCTCCGACCAGGAACTCCTGTTCCGCAACAGCCAGCCGACCCTGGTCCCAGGAAAAAGTGGGCCAATCCGGCTTTTGCCAATTCCACACCATGAGCGATAACGATCGTCCGTATCGCTCATATTACGCGGCTTTGTGAGCGATAGCTACTCTGTGTCCATCCGGTTCCCTCGGAACTCGGCTTGCTTGCCGACCGGCTAAACGGCTCGCTAAGCATGGCGCTGGACCAGGTCATGTCGGCTCGTTCCGCCGGCAACCAAGGTAGCCACCCCTTTCGGGCCGCATGGCCCTGGCGCTGACTCCGACGGGCATGTCATCACGACCATACGCCTTTACAGCTCCACCCGCCCCTCAGAATTTTTGCAAGGGCGGCTTGCCGAAATCACTATAGTTCCACCAGGTGTCCGCCCCTTTTCGTGGAGGCGCTTTTACGAGCAGGTCACGAGGCGATAACTATTGCCGGCGGTGGCTGCGTTGTTTGCGGAACATCCGCGGATCATAGCTGAGCGGCTCCACTTCCCGCACGACAATCCTCTTGTAGCCGGGATGTGCGGGATTGATGAGCCAGTTATTTTCGTTAGGCGCGAGAACGGAGGGCACCAGCAGCAAACAATGCTCGCCTCGTTGCGCGAATTCATCCCCCAACCTCGCGAGTTGGGGAGGCGCCGCGGATTCGCGCCAGTTTGCAGACAGATCGCTGATTTCAACCCGCTCCCGGGCTAGATCGTCCGGGGCTTCCGCAACAGCTAAAACCAGATCACCGGGAGGATCGTCCACATCCAGATGGACGAAATACTCCAGCATCGCGAGAGATTGATGTTCCGAGGTATAGCTGAGGCGGGTTCCGGGGCTCGACCAACGTCCACCGTAGCGATATGCTCCTTCGCCATCAAAGGGAGCACGGGCATAGCTGTCGCGCAAGACGCGATAAAGTCGGTTCAACTAATTCCGCCGTAAGCGATGCGGCCCAAGATGCTCTCCACTTGGCGCGCTCCCGGTTCTGTGTCAATTGCAGCGACCGGTGCGAGGCCGCCGAGGGCACGGTTGGGATGCTTGAGCCAGCGCATGGCGCGCTCGTGGTCACCAAGATATTCATTAGCAATCGCTACAATGCGAGCCAATCGGTAAAGCCGGTCGGATTCAAAACGGGCCAGCCTTCCACTGCGACGGCGGCGCTGCAAGCTTCGAGGCGAAAGGTCAAG
>PLBY01000057.1 GCA_003134655.1 Acidobacteriaceae bacterium | reverse complement strand
TGGCGATCGCGGTAGGGACACCAGTCGCCCGGTGCCCCCCGCACGGACCCGGACGGGCGCTCATTAGCGCATCCGGTTCTTATCTCGGATGAGTAACGGCCAAGCGAACCGCTTGTCCGCACGCCGCTCAGTCCCTGGGACACGCATGCTTCCCCGCTCTGTGTCGGGCACGTGTTAGATTGACCGGCGCTCTCCTTGATCCGCAGCCTTCCCTCCTCACTCTCCGCCGACGAGGTTCCGTCTTTGTTCGAATGATTCATCGGTACTATGCCGCGGTGTGACTCCTCGGGGACGTACACGCGGGCCGTGTGGCCTAAGCCTTCTCCCGCCGTCCTGCGACTGACTTTCGCCGCAGGCATCTCCGAGGTCTCCCGGTTCTCGTGTATGAAGCTTCTAGGCGTGCCTGGGGTCTTCGACTACGCCGGACTGAACATGGACTCGCGTTATCGTCCCTGCTCATGTTGCCTTCCGCACATTTTTACTGCGTCGGCGTCCGGGTTGTATGTTTTCGCAGCTCAATAGCCCACCCCGCCTATACCCCTGTCTACGCTTCACTGAGTTCCTCGCGGTAGCAGCGCAAGACTCGGGGCCGAGCGGATCGCTAGTCCTTTCTCGTAAGAATTTTGCATTCTCTACTTCATACCGGTTTATCCCGGCGCACAAAAATCCCCATTTACACGCAATATAAAAAGGCGCCCACTTTTGCGGTAGGTTGAGATTGTTCGGATCGCCAACCTAGCGAAAAGGAGCGCCTTTATGAGTCCGGAAAAGTATATCGGCATGGACGTGCACCAAGCCACCATCTCGGTCGCCGTGATGGATGCTGGTGGCAAGCTGATCATGGAATGCTTGCTGGAGACCAAGGCGGCCACGATTGTCGAGTTCATCCGAGGATTGCACGGAACTCTGTCGCTGACCTTTGAGGAAGGCACGTCCGCTGCCTGGTTACACGATCTTCTGAAACCCTACGTTAGCCGGCTCGTGGTCTGCGATCCGCGAAAGAACGCTCTTTTGAAGGATGGCAACAAGAGTGACCGGATCGACGCGCGCAAGCTGGCGGAGTTGTTACGCGGCAACCAACTCCATCCCGTCTACCACGGAGAGCATGGGGTTCGCACCTTGAAAGAACTGGGGCGCAGCTATCTGACCATCACCCAGGATGTCACCCGTCCAGGCAGAGTGTTAGGACACTACCGAACCTGCGGAAACTCATACTGCACGCTTTACCAAATAACGGCCAGGTTAATTATCGTTCAAGCCGATTTCTTTGCGGCTTTCACTTTCGCCCACCGCGCACGTTGCGCCGCAGCAATCCTCTTGCGGGCGCTGGCAGACATCGGTCGCTTCAGGATTTTGGATTACGGTCCAAAGATGTACGTGGCGCCCGGACCGTAACCCGTTGTAAGTGACGAGGGGTTAGCACGCGCCCCGATCACGCTAGTAGCGCCGCTCAGGGCGACGCTGTACCCGAACCAGTCGTTGGGGCCGGTATCGGAGCCGGTCATCTCCGCCCTGAACTGTGACGTGGTTTTCCAGCCGTTGACCGGCTTGGAATAGATGTATGCCTTCCCCGTGAGAGCATTTGCCCGTACTGCCCCAATCACGGCTATGCCGTTGTTGTTGATCGCGACCGACCAACCGAAGGCGTCGCCAAAAACCTCATCGCCGGCGGTCAGCTTGGCGGTTTCGGTCATGTTGGTCCAGCCGGATGCCGGCTTAACGAAAATATACGCCTTCCCGGGGCCAAAGATCTGCAGACCATTCCACTGCGGTGCGCCTGCGAGCACGGTATTGCCATCGCTGCTGATACAGGAAGAGCCGCTCTGGCATACCCCGAGTCCATCTCCAGAGGCGCCATCGGAAGAGGTAAGCTTTGCCGCAAACGTGGAGGTGGTTTGCCATCCTCCGGAAGGCCGCACAAAGATGTAACCGGCACCCGCACGGGCTCGGTTGACGACGGCATTCGGGGCACCCACAAAGATGATCGAGCCAGCCGCCCCCGCCGAAACTTCGCCGAAGATGTCGTTTCCCTTGCCATCGGAAGATGTGAGCTTGGCGGTTTCGGTCATGCTGGTCCATCCTCCAGTGGGCTTTACATAAACATAGGCTGCACCCTGCTGGAAATTGCCGCCCACATTCGCAATTGGCGCGCCGATGACTGCCGTATCGGCGCTGATCCCGACCGACTGGCCAAATCCGTTGGCCGTGGGAGCGTCCGAGGCAGAGAGGCGCGCGGTTTCAGTCATGTCTGTCCAACCGGTCGAGGGCTTCACAAAGATATAAGCCTTGCCGGTTCCGTTCACACAGGGATGGTTTTGACCACAAGCACCGACGACGATCGTGTTGCCATCTGGGTTGACGGCAATCGCTCCACCACCGAAGTTATCGTCAACCTGACCATCGGACGCAGTCAGTTTTGCCGCATGGGCCGAAGTACTGGACCAACCGCTGGCCGGCTCCAGGTATACATAGACTGCGCCTTGTCCGGCATTCCCGCCGATCGTAGCGAATGGGGCCGACGCGAACAGGGTCTTGCCTGCTAGCGCAGTGCAAAACCCAAACTGGTCTCGATCCACTCCGTCGAGCGCGGTGATTTTCGCAAGCTGGCTGTAGACGGCAGGCTGCGATTGTGGTCCCAGTGCGGTCCGAGATGCCTGACCTATGGCCGGAGAGCCCGTACCGAAGAACACCAGCAGTGAAACACTTATGGCACAGCAATGGCGACACCTGAACATGGCCCCCTCCGAACAGGTACAACGGCGGTTCGCGATCCACGGCCCGATCGCGGCTCTTGCTCATGTGAGCGGGGCAAATGTTAGTGGTGCGTTTCAGCCCTGTCAATATGAAACATCTTGCAACTGTAGGGGCAGTCTGTTCCAGTTTCCTGTACAGGATTGGCACAGAGAGAGAAAGCTCCGTACAGGTTGTGGATCGTTAATTGTCGAGAACAGCCTTTACGCTCAAAACCCGGCTCATTTGCTCTTCTTCCTCACCTCTTAGAGTCGGTTCTTGAGCGCGTTTTCAATGTAATCCGATTGTCGCAACATACTGTGAGTTGCATGCTCTGTCGAACTCAGTTTTGATCTCAGTCTATTTTTCTCCTCTTCACAATCTTCGGATACAGGCAGTGAAACTGAATTCAGAAAGGACGAGGTGTCGCCGAAGGTGTCTCAAAGCCTGTACGACATTTAGCTCAGGTCGCGTCTCGTCGGATAGTGCAGTACCGAATTGGCACCACCGTGCAAGAGGACCGCCACGACTGGGCCATTCCGTGATGATCCTCGTCTGTCGTAGTTTAGATGCCGCTTGGGGCTCAGGGCACAGTGTTGGGGCAATGTGACCCCTGGGTCGGATTATGTCAAACCTCCAGTCCGAGTCTCTAGACAACTGGCTTCAGCCTTTGAAGGCAGTTGTGCGTGCCCTTCGCTTCCGCGGTGAAGGTCCGGTCCTACTATGTGCATTGACGAGAAGTCCCGCCGAGTTGCACTTGCCCGAAAATGTTGCCTTGGGTTTGCCTTTTCGGGACTATTACTTGCTCTGCTGACCATAACCGCGCAGGGGCAGACGGTTTCGCTTTCTCCGACTACTCTCAACTTTGGAAGCGTGGTATTCGGGTCGACTAGCGCCATCAAGAAAGTAACGTTAACCAACACCGGTAGCGTGGCGCTGTCGATCACAAGCTTTGTAGCGAGTGCAAATTTCATCGAAACCAATACCTGTGGCAGCTCCGTTTCCGCCGGAGCCAAATGTACCATCTCGGTCGCTTTCAGCCCGGCGGCAACGGGAGCGTACAGCGGTACGGTGACCATCACCGACAACGCGAGCAATAGTCCGCAGACGATCGCCCTCGTTGGGACGGGCATCAACGCCGTCACCTTGTCGATCAGCAAGCTCACGTTCACCAGCCGAACCGTGGGCACAACCAGTAGTCCGCTTTCGGTGACGCTCGCCAACAATCTGACGACAGCGCTCGCGATAACTGGCGTTTCTGTGGTTGGTGACTTTGCCCAGACGAATACCTGCGGGACTTCGGTAGCGGCAGGAGTTAGATGCACGATCAGCGTCACTTTCACACCGACAGTAGTGGGCTCTCGCACTGGCACGCTGACCGTGACGGACGGCGGCAACAACAGTCCGCAGACGGTCAGCCTTTCGGGAACCGGATCTACGGCTGGCTTACTCTCGATCGCGGTCACGCCCTCGAATCCGTCATTCGGTGCAGGCGCTACACAGCAATTTTATGCAACGGGTACGTTCAGCGGCGGGACCACCTACGATCTAACGCAGTCCGTCGTCTGGAGTTCCACGTCGGCGACCGTGGCGACGATCAGCAACATCGCGGGTACGCAAGGCCTGGCGACGGCCTCTGCCGCAGGCACAACCACCATCAAAGCTGTCAGCGGTAAGATCAGCGGCTCAACTCTTCTCACTGTCAGCCCATCGTTGCTATCAATCACGGTGACACCAACAGCTTCCTCGATTGCGCTGGGTACCGGCCAGCAATTCACGGCAACGGGCAACTACAGCGACGGTAGCACGCAAAACCTGACGAGTACGGTGATCTGGAGCTCGTCGGCGACCGATGTAGCGACTATCAACGGCACTGGTTTGGCGACCAGCGTCGCCACCGGCACAACGACAATCAACGCCACCTCGGGAAGCGTGACCAGTTCCACGACTCTGTCCGTGAATCCTGCGGCGCTGCTTTCGATTGCAGTGACCCCGGCAAATGCCTCGGCAGCACTGGGGACGACCGAACAATACAGGGCCGTCGGCACTTATAGCGACGGCAGTACGCTCGATCTGACCGCCACGGCAACCTGGAGTTCCAGTACCACGGCCGTGGCCACCATCAGCAACAATCTGGGAACGCTGGGCCTCGCCAGCACAGCGTCAGTTGGCACAACGAACATCTCGGCCAGCCTCGGGAGCGTTTCCGGATCGACCGGGTTCACCGTTACTCCCGCTACCCTCACTGCGGTCGCCATAACCCCGGCATTTCCTTCGATTCCTTTGGGGACGACTCAGCAGTTTACAGCCACAGGAACGTTCACGGACGGAAGCACGCAGAATCTGACCGGAACCGTGACGTGGAGTTCGTCCGCCACGGGCATCGCCACCATAAGTGGCGCGACCGGCACAGAAGGCCTTGCAACCAGCGTAGGCGTAGGAACCACGACCATCACCGCTACCTCAGGCACGGTGACGGCCTCCACATCGCTTACGGTGTCGGCGGCCGCCCTGGTTTCCATCGCCGTTACTCCGGCCAACCAGACCATCGCGTCGGGAACTACTCTGCAATTCACGGCCACTGGCACATTCACGGATGGCAGTACGCAGGATATGACCAGCACGGTCATTTGGTCTTCCGACACGGTTTCGACGGCAACGATCAACAATGCGGGACTGGCACAAAGCGTGGGCGTCGGCTCTGCCAACATTACCGCGACTTCGGGGACGGTCAGCGGCTCGACCACACTGATCGTGAGCGGGGCGGCACTCGTCTCGATTGCCGTAAGCCCGCCGGCGGCCTCGATTCCCTCGGGTTCGACTCAGCAATTCACCGCCACCGGGACGTTCAGCGACACCAGCACACAAGACGTTACCAGCACGGCTTACTGGAGTACGTCCGATGGAACGGTCGCCACGATCAGCGACTCTGCCGGATCGCAAGGCCTCGCGACTGGGGTAGGGGCCGGTTCGATCAGAATTACGGCAGCGTCAGGATCTGTGAACGGCACTGCCACTCTGGCCGTGACTGCTGCGACCCTGGTGTCGATTTCCATCGCGCCGCAGAACCCGTCTATCGGGCTGGGGGCTTCCCAGCAGTTCACTGCCACGGGCACCTACACCGACGGGACAAGCAATGACATCACCGCGATGGTGACCTGGGCATCTTCGTCAAGCGCAACCGCTGTCATCAGCAACACCGCCGGCAGCATAGGGCTCGCAACCAGCGCAGGAGCGGGAAGCACCACCATCTCCGCTTCGCTGGGAACGACGTCATCCTCGACTACGCTGACTGTAGGGCCAGCAGCACTCTTTAGCATCGCGGTCACTCCCTCGAACGCGAGCATTCCGCTCGGAACAACGCAATCGTTCGCCGCCACTGGGACCTATACCGATGGAAGTACGCAGGATTTGACCACCTCCGTGACGTGGAGTTCGTCGAATTCAGCTGTTGCAAGCATCAGTAACACGCTTGGCTCGCAAGGTGTAGCGTCAGGCACCGGCCTGGGTACGGCCGGAATCGAGGCGAGTGTCGCAAGCATTACTGGATCAGCGAACCTAACTGTTATCCCGGCGACGCTGGTCTCCATCGTAGTGATTCCCTCTATCATCTCGCTGAACAGGGGATATACCGAACAATTCACCGCGACCGGCACTTACACTGACGGAAGTACGCAGAACCTCACCAATTCGGTCACTTGGACGAGCGACGGCGCTTCAGCCACGATCACATCTACAGGTTTTGCGACAGCCGCCCAGTTAGGATCCGCTCACGTAATAGCCACCTCAGGCAGCACTAACAGTTCTGCGATTCTGATTTCGATTTTGACAGGCTCGGTCTCCGCTCTTCCGCCCGGCGTGTACTTTCCTCCGACGCCCAGCGGCACCACCAGCACCATTCCCCAGACAGCGACGGTCTACAACCTTAGTGCCAACACCGCCACGATCACCGGAGTCACGCTCTCTGGGTCATCCTCGTACCAACTGATCGGGGGAACCTACCCGGTGACGCTCGCTCCTAAAGCCTTTGCCAACTTTACGTTTTCCTTTACTCCCACGACCGGAAGTCTTACCGGTACAGCTACATTCTCCTTAGACTCGGGCTCTACCCAGGTCGTCACATTAAACGGTACAGGGACGAGCACCACCGCGATTGCATCGCTGAATGCTACTTCCTTGGCGTTTGGCAACCAATCTCTAAGCACAATGAGCCCCGCGCAAACGGTTACTGTCACCAATAAGGGAACGACCTCGTTCACAATTGAAACAGTGACTACGACCACTCCCTTCCTTCAAACGGCGTTCAATAACCCGGTCAAGCTAAACGCAGGCTCATCCTTCAGTTTCCAGATCAACTATGTCCCATACCTCATGGGCGCGATCACTGGAACCATCTCGATCACCTACGATGTATTACCGAATCAGAGCATCAGTCTCACTGGCACCGGCACGGCAGCAACTGCCCCGGGGATTAGTACTTTCCCGACTCTGCCCACAGCAACGCAGGGTGCGGCGTATCAGGCGATCCTGACTGCGGTTGGGGGCGTTGGGCAGACGACCTGGAATCTAGCCTCCGGTTCCACGTTGCCATCAGGCTTATCCCTGTCGAGCGCCGGGCTGATCACTGGCACGCTGTCCTCTTCGGTCGCAGCCACCAATTATTCCTTTACCGCGCAAGTCACTGACTCCAATAATCCGCCCGCCAGTGCTTCACTCTTGCTGACTTTGCCGGTAAAAGCTACCACCGGATCGTATTGCAACAACATAATTTGGGATGCGACAGGAACCACTACGCCATTGGTGCCCATTACGGACTTGGGAACGGGCTTCTACGGACAGTATCAGGGCGGACTGTATGCCAATGGCAGCAACGTAGACGACCCCACTCATCATGCCTACGGCGTAAGCATGGCCGAGTCCGTACTACCGTTGGACTCGAACGGAAACCCGAACCCGAATGGAAAGTACGTGCTCCTAACCATCGGCCATTCCAACACCCAAGATGTTTCCGCTGAGTTTGTGACCCTCGCCAGTTCCGACCCGGCGAAGAACCCGAACCTGATTGTGGTCAACGGGGCCACTGGAAGCTCAAGCGCTGACGAACTGCAGGATCCCAGCAGCTACTTCTGGACCCTGATGACCAACAACTATCTGCCAAATGCCGGAGTTTCTCCTCAGCAGGTCGAAATTGTGTGGCTGAACGATGTGGATGTGTCCCATCCTCCCTCCATTCCCGCCCTGCAGAGCATGGTGGAGACCATCGCCCGAAATTTGCTCAGCAAGTTCCCGAACACCAAAATTCTTTACCTTTCGAGCGTCAACTACACCGCTTACTCCAACGGGCTAAAGAACTCACAGCCCGAGCCCCCCGCCTATGAAGCGGGTTTTTCAACGAAGGCAGTCATTCAAGACCAGATTAATGGAGTTGGAAATATCAACTACAACCCGTCCATCGGGCCGGTGGTGGCCCCGTGGGCTTCCTGGGCCGCCTATTACTGGACCAATGGGTTGTTGGGACGTAGCGACGGGCTTACGTGGTCTTGTCAGGATAACATCGGGGATGGTGTTCATCCCGCCACCTCGGGCCGTGTAAAGGCAGCAGCTCAGTTGTTGAATTTCATGAAGACCGATGACACAGCTATTCCGTGGTTCTAGCCGGGCGCGTAGGCTGAACGCATGGCGTTAGGTAGATAAAGCGCGTCGAGTGGTTACCGATCAGGAAGTATTGAACTCGCCCAAACCGAAGTCGTGACCGTCCACTGTCGCAAGGTCATCCAGTTCTCCGATCAACCTATCCTCAAGGGCAACTAGGCGATCAAAGTCCTCCGTCGAGGCTGCTGCGAACTGCAAGACGGTTCAGTCGTGGGAAGCCCCACTGCTCTTCTGCGTCAATCTCGGCGCGAAAAAAGGCAATTAATTTTTCTCGGATCATGGTTCAAAAAGGGCCGTTAACGTTCTGCAAAAGTAGCACATGTCTTCCCAGAGGCTGCGGCTTACGAGGGTAACTGTCATAACCGCATTATAAAAGGGCGCC
>PLBY01000164.1 GCA_003134655.1 Acidobacteriaceae bacterium | reverse complement strand
TAGTGTGGCGCTAAGATCTTGGCAGCAGGGGAGTTAGGGGCGTAGTGCAGGACGAGGTCCGCGTATAATCTTGGAAAGATTGGACTTGCGACTAAATTCTTGTAAATAAGGGACTTAATGTTGGCGCGGACGTCGGCGAGCGATTGCTGGCGGGAAAGCGAGGTGCTCTGATCTGGGTTTGCGGACGGACGAATGCGTCCGTCGCTACGGGGGATGGTGGAGTGATTGGGAGTGCGTTCGGGCATACTCCCAATTTGTACTGTGGAGATTTCTCAGTAAGGTCATCCGTCACAGGAATGAAATAAAGTTCTGTGGAAAACGCCCGGGAGGTTAGAGGGAGATGAAGAGTTCGAGGAACTGGCGCGGCGTGACGATGGAGATGGATTTGTAGTCCCGCAGGTCCAGAAGGTGGCGGTCACCGGACACGATGACCTGAGCGCGGGCTGCGACGGCGCACTCAAGGATGCGGTTGTCATCGGGATCGGCGGGGACGGCGTTGAGAGTAATGCGGGGCGTGACGACTTTGCCCATGCTCCAGACGACCGGCAAGACTTCGTCGATCATGGCTTGCGGCCAGTCGAACTTTTCGGCGAGGACGCGGCGGACTTCGGTTTGGATGGGCTCGGAGTAGAAGAGTTCGCATTGTCCGGCTTCGGCGAGTTCGAGGACGCCTCGGGGCACGCCGCCGAAGACCAGGGCTGACACGATCACGTTCGTGTCGAGAACGATTCGGATCATTTCTTAGTGGCGCGTTTGCTGGCGCGCAGTTCGTGGACGAGGCGGTCGACGTCCTGTTCGCGGATGCCTTGGCGATCGGCTTTGGAGTGGCCGTAGGCGTTGATGTCGTCCCACCAGGAGCGGCGTTCGTAGTGGCGAAGGGCCTCGCGGATGAGTTCGCTCATGGTGCGGCTCTCCCGTTTGGCGATGGACTGGGCGCGCTTCAGCATGTCGGGGGGCAGGGTTACGGAGAGGGTGCGGGTGTTTCGCATGGGCATATTATATCGCAGGACTTAGCAAGATTAAGCGTGATCTCGATTCTCTTAGATTGGGGTACGTCCCGTCTGTCCCCGATTTTTCCGCGCTCTCGTTCCGCGCGCGGCGGCGGAATAAACATAGAATCGGGAGTTGTCTGTAAAGCGATCGTGGCGTCGGGGTTCGTGGTGCCCACCTTTCGAAAATCTCGAAAGGTGGCGCAGCCTTTTTCGTGGTGATGCAAGAGTGGGCCAGCCCCCCGGCGCCACGTGGGTTTGATCACGTGTCCACAACAAAATCAAATAGCGCACGCAGCATCGCCGCCCACCCTTGCAAAAAACGCAAGGATGGGGCACCCTCAGTGCGAATGGAGCACGCAAAGATCGTTAAAGGTGGGCCACCCGCCTAGTCCTGCGATGGCTGCGGGGATAACCGATCACGTCTGGTCGATTGCTGAACTCCTGACGACGACATAAAGTCTAGAGATACGGGGCGTAAATGACAGCGAATTGTGGCACGACGATCTTCGGCATCACCACGAATGATGGAATCACTATAGGCGCGGACAGCATGGCGCGGCATCCTGATGGACAGATGGAGATTTTCCGCAAACTGCACGTAGTCGGCGACTCCGTTATCGCATGCGAGGGCCTCGGCATTCTTAATTTGCCCGAGAAGACAGAAGGTTCCGACAGCGTTTTGTATCGGGCAGATCAATGGATGGCAGAAATTGAAGCGGATCCACGAATCGAATTGAACGCCAACGCCATGACGATTGTTAACTTCATCGAGACTACCCACCCATTCATTGAGCTTATCCGGCGCGAAGAGATAATCCGCGAATTTTATAAGTTCCAATGTGATTCCAAAAAGGGATACTTGGCAGACTTCCTCGTCGCCTCCGCCTTCCACGAAGAAATGCTCGTGATTAGAAAGCGAATCAGGATGACGTTGACCAGTCACACGAACGGTCCAGAGTGGAACATTGTCTTCGATGGGACTACCTACCCTGACAGGGATTCCCCAATAAATCCGTTCATCCGCTACGGTGCGGGGAAAATGGGCCAGATTGATAAAGCGTTCAGCGGGGATGGCGATTGTTATCACAAGATGTTCGTTCTCACGAACGGAAGTTTTTCCAAACTCCGCGATGGAGGCAAAGTCAGTCTTGATGAATTGCGTAATACTGTTCGTTCCGCGATCTCTCTGGAAGCCAAAGCTAATCCGAAACAGGTCGGGCCACCATTTGTCGTTGCAACCCTGCAACCAGGCAAGCCTGTCTCCGTGACAAGCTACAGTGAGTGAAATCACGCTTGCCCTTCAGTCAACACACCCACAGCCCAGTACCAATTGCCGTCTTCCGCATGCAATTCACACCCAGGAAAGCCCGGGGACAGACGAGACGTTCCCCCGGTTTCCAACTATGCCACAAAGGTGAGGCTGGGCTGACTGGAATCGGAGGAGGACTGGATGGGGCGGCCTCCCTTGCGGGGAGCGAGGTGGCGGAGGGTTGAGTTTTCTAGAGCGGCAACGAAGTCGGGTGTGCCCAGCGGCGGCCGGGGTGGTGTGCAGTGGCGCAGCGCCGCCAGATCGGGTTGGGGATGGCCCACCTTTGCACTGTCACGACGTGGGCTGCCCCATGCTTCGCGCGATGTGCGAAGCATGGGCACCAGGAACGATGGTATCCATCGGCTTTTTCTGTCGTCCCCTTCGGCTTCGCTCAGGGCAGGCTCTGGCCGCAAAAGGCGCGGCTGGGATCGGGCACCCGCGCCACATACGTCATAGATCCAGAGCTTAAGTCAAAACCTGGACGGACGAGGCGTCCGTCCCTCCACGAGCATCGTGAGTGCAGGGATCCCTTCGGCTTCGCTCAGGGCAGGCTCTTCGACTCCGCTCAGGGCAGGCTCTTTCGCGATCTGTGCGAAAGGGTGGGCGGCACGGGGCTCGATCTTCAAACCGAAGGACTGGACGTATAGGTCCGAGGTTCCCACCCTTGCCAAGAACGCAAGGGTGGGGCAGCCTCAGTTGTGGTGACTCCAGAAGAACAAAGAAGGGTGGGCCAATCGCCGGTTTGCGTGGGTGTCGCCGATCGCTCGGACGTACGCGCGCGCACGCGGAAACAAGCTCGAATGGTTAGAATTCCGAGGCCTCCGGGATGCTTCCTCCGCTGCGCAGGGTGAGGCGCACGCCGCGCTGGGCGTTGATGCGAGTGGTCGTGGCCCAGTCGACTTCGTCGGTACTGATGACCCCACTTCCTCCGCCGATGAGGGAGTACGTGATGCGGCTGTTCTGGTAGCCGTAACCGCTGACGGACAGGATGGTGCCGGTGTTCAGGACGATGACGGACATGCCGGGTAGGTTCGCGATGCTTGCTGGACTCGTCGGTATGACATCGCGCGAGATGTAGGTGGCGTAGGAGGCCTGCGGAATGGTTTGAGGCGGCTGATCGTTATTCCTGGCGGAGCCGACTTCGCGCATGGCAAGTTGAGGCCGAGTGCTACTTGCCTGCGCATCACGGAAGGACTCATTCTGCAGGCGGCCAAAGAAGTGCCAGTTCGGGCCGAAGGTCTGCGCCAGTTGCGGGATCTGAATATCATCCATCAGGCGCAAACTGAGGACGGTTTCGCCCTTCAGTTGGGGACGTGGACCGCGCGCCGGCAGCATGATCACCTTCCACGGCCACAATGGCGGCAGCATCCATTCGACGACATCGCGCTTGGCGTGTCCTTTGCCGTCGATCTTGCCCGCTTTATCGACTTTGTAGCCGCGGGTTGCGATGACCTTGGCTTCCAAGGGCAAATCTCCGCTGGGCAGGCCGATGCGATCGAACTGCAGCTTCAGACTGCCCTTGCCCCAGAGGTGGCCGGGATCCTTGGCCGATTCGAGATGGCCGACCAGATAGCTTCCACGTGGAAAGGCCTGCTGACCGAACTCGGTCTGGCCACGCAAGTGGCAAAGCACGGGGTCCCCGACGTCTGCCGTGGCTGAGGAAAAGTTGGGTTCATTGAGGGTGCATTGCAAAAGAGTACCGGCGGGCAGGACGACATCCCGCGCGCTGGCGCCCAGACTCAGAGGGAGAACGACCAGGCCTAGCACGGTAACTGCCAGGGCCGCATGCACCAATGTGGACCTCATATATCACCTCCGGCGCATCAAGTTTGAACTAAATGGAGCGCTTTCCGCCCCCGCTTCTCGGGTGATCGGCGCAAACATGAGATGTAAACTCCTGGTCGCGCTGCACCTCGAAGTTCCGCATCATTTCATCGAAAGACTTAGCCTTGGGCGCAGCAGAGGAATCAAACTGCCAGGAGCATTCCGAACATGCAAAACCGCGAAAACGGGCTTGTTCGACCCATACCAGCTTGCGGGGCACACCGGTTTCTGACAGAGTGATCCTCTTTTCAGGCCAGAGCTTAGTTGACGGTTAATGAGAGTACGCTGCTGGTACCTCCGCTGGTGCAGCCCACGTCGCCGGCGTTCCCACTGGGAGTAACCACGCTCACCTTCACTGTTCCCGGACCGGAGATCACGTCGCTTGAAAGCTTTACTTTCAATTCATGATCGCTGACGACTGTCGCGCTCAGAGGCGTGGTGTTGATGACGACCTGGGTTGAGGAAACAAAGTGGCTCCCGTTCACGATCAGCGTGTCGCCCTGCTGCAGGTCAGCGAAAGCCATTGTGCTTGGCGAGAGTGAACCGATCAGCGGCGCGGGCCTGGCACTACCGCAGAGGGGGTTTAGAGTGTTGCCGCAGCCTGGAAGGAACAAGAGAGCCAGCAGGGCGGCGAGGGATAGAGCGCAAGTGCGGGAAGGCATGGGGATACTCCTCAAAGCGCCTCAATTGTTAGACGAGGCGCATTGCAGTCCCACTTCTAGTGTTGTCTTCTCGCCGTTGGCAATGCACAGCAGGTAAATCGTAGCTCAACCGCTAACCGCATGAATCCAGACTCGTTACAAAGAGAAGTCAACTGCCGAAGCTAGAATCTGGCTCGACGGTTGACCAATCGCGGGAAAAGCCGGGACGTTCCCCAGTGTCCAACGATGCCACAAAGGTGAGGCTGGGCTGACTGGAATCGGTGGAGGACTTGATGGGGCGGCGTCCCTTGCGGGGAGCGAGGAGGCGGAGGGTTGATTTTTCTAGAGCGGCAACGAAGTCGGGTGTCCCCAGCGGGCGGCCGGTGTGGGTGCAGTGGCGCAGCGCCGGCAGATAGGGTTGGGGATGGCCCACCTTTGCACCGTCACGAGGTGGGCTGCCCCATGCTTCGCGCGAATGTGCGAAGCATGGGCACCAGGAACGAGGTATCAGGCAGCTCTTTCTGTCGTCCCTCCGGGCGCAGCAAACGCTAGCGGCTTCCCTCCTACCCTCCTTATCGAAAACGCCTCGGATCGAGGTCTCTCCACGCGAAAGTCTGTCCCGAGGCGCTTCCGATCAACGCTGGCGGCCATCCGCAAAGAGTCCCTCGCAGAGCTGGACAGGCCACCTACTCCAGGTCCGTTGGATCGTTAAATAGGACCGTCAGCTTGATGCTCCCATGACCAAATTGCGGGAAATTGGCTTTGGTTGGATCTGCTGGATCCAAACTCGAAGCCGTGTCGTCTGGCGGGAACAGCACCAGCGAGTTCAAGAACGTGATCAGGGCGCTCTGATCGTAGGGCTTCAACGCGACGAACGCGTTTCGAGCAGTGAGGGCATCGCCGCCGTGGCGGAGAATGACATCGTTTAATGTCATGCTGCGGCCGTCGTGACCATAGGGCCCGGTGCTTCCGACACCCCACAACGGTCGGGTCAGAAACTGCGTCTGCAGCGTTCCATCCCAGTTACGCTCGTAGAAATTCGTCCCCAGGTCATGGCGCTTGAAGTCCGTAAAGATGTCTTTCACCACGAAAGAATTTTCCAGCGGCAGTTTCAACAATGGTTGTCCACTGCCGTCATCCTTCGTGTAATACAGCGTGCTCGCGGTCGCGAACAGGCTGTTGAACACTCCGTTCACTGGGTCATACACGGTCTCGACATCGGCCACGCGGCGATCATGATTGATCGTCATATCTGCGATGTGACAGGACGCGCAGCCAGTTCTATTGAAAACGGCACGTCCGTTGTCGGTGGTCGAGTTCTGCTGGTAATGCGCCGCTTTGAAGTAGTTCAGCAGATAAAACTCGAGATGATCGACCAGTGCCGGGTCGATTTCATTTCCGTTTTGTGCGTCCGGCGCGGGGGGTGGACTGATCTTATCTTTCGATCCATCCAGCACCATGCCCGAAGGCGTGGTCACGCGGCCGCCAGCGCTAGCGGTAAGCAGGTCGGGATCAGTAGAGGCCTCCAATCCCATCTCCTTGTGCAGTGCGCCCACCACGAACTCGCGGATCGAAATCGTCGAGCCCTCGGCAAAAAACGGCTTCACGCGAAGATCCGTATCGACTCCCACGACCTTCGACGCATCGACAGAACCGTCTGGATTGCCGGTAATGCTGCCATACTGCACGCCCTTGCTGAACAGCTTCAGGGTTACAGATTTTTTTCTCTGCTGCGCCTGCGCAACCGCCAGATCGCGCGTGCCGCGCAAGTCAGTTGTGATCTCGTCGGCCAGCATCTCTTTCAACCCCAATCCAAAAAGATGTGGAGAGTCGCGGCTGTCCGGTCGGGTTACGACGTTCCCCCCGGCGCCCGCCGATCCCCGCGGGCGACTGTGGCACGAGGCACAACTGTCGGACAACCCGGCACCAATGGCGATGTCAGTATTGAGATCGCCAACCCCGTCGCCTTCGTTCGGTCCCTGGCCTTGGGCCTGCGTGAACTTTCGCTGGAACAGCTGACGCCCCCGCCGAATCGAGCGGTAGGGATCGCGATTGATGATGTAGATCGACGAGTTGGGAGTGAGGACACTGCCGCGTCCAGCGGCGACCTCATCTGTCAGTGATTTGTTAATACCGGCGCCCGCCGTGTTGGTGGCTTGCGTATTGTCAATCATTTGGGCGCGCGCAGCGATTCCCAGCAGCAAAGCGCTTCCCGTAAGTACAAGGATCTTGCTCAGAAACTTCATACCCATTCTCTCTTTCTGCCTTGGAGGTACTCCCCGGCATACCCCGAGCCAGCCCAGTGGGTGGTCCCTGGCCTCTACTACTAAAAGCGCAAAGGAAGGGAAAAACACGACAGGAAAGAACAACTTAATTTGCTGAACGGCGCCGCACCTCACCCGCGCTTTGGTAAGGAGGCGCCCAGGCGGAGCCGCTTTTCGAGGTCCTGCAATGGCCTGAGGTACTGACTGCTCAGTTCGCGGTGCGAAGCCATGGCTTTACTGGCGCCGGCGGCCAAAGTCTCGGACCGCGCGGAGTCTCCGAGGTCGAGGTAGCACTCTGCCAGTGCGACTTGTGCTGCGGCCAAGGACGGACTGATCGGGTCGAGCATGCTCTGGCGAAGTTCGACGGCCCGCTGGAGCAGCGGTAGGGCCTCGGAAGGGTGGAGGCGAAGCAAGTCCGCTCTTCCTTCGACCAGCGCGGCTCGAGATTCAAGCGCCTTCAAATAATCCCGCTGTGTGCTGCCCGAGATCTCCTGAATAACCTGCGCCGACAGCCGGGCCGCAGTCTCACCGTCTCCCCGGGCCAGGGCGACTTCAGCCCTGGACGCCAACACTTTCAGGGCGTCCAACGCCATTGCGCCCGGCGCCGGCGCCGAAGGATGGAAAGCGTTCAACGCAGAATCTGCCTCATTAACCCGGCCTGAGGCGATCAGCAGACGCGCGCGTTCATCCGCTGTGATGTAGGGAGTGGGGTAATTGACCTTTTTCGCGATGGCATCGGCCTCGTCCATCAATCGCTGGGCTTCCGCATAGCGACCCAACTCAAGCAGAATCAATGCCTGCTGTTGCAGCATCTGCGCCAGGTAACGCGTTCCGGGACGGTTCTTGCGCCGGTTTTCTACCGCCTTGGAGACGTAGGCCAGACCATCTTCCAGGCGCCCCGCGTTCGACAGCGACTTGCCATACTCGAGGAATACCTGCGGTGCATAGAACGGGTCCTGATCCCCGCGGGTGCGAAGCAGTATCTGCCTGGCATTCTCGATGTGCTGCAAGCCCTCCGCGATTCGCGATGTGGCGGCCAGGAAAGTCCCCAGCCGCAGTTCGGTCTCCAGCGTGTCAATATGGTTGTCCCCGTTTAATTTGCGGGCTACGAGCAGAGCCCGTCGGAGACTCTCCTCCGCGGCCGCGAACTCCATCAAGTCCTGCTGCGTCTGACCCAGGTAGGCATAAAAACGTGCCAGGTTCGCGTTCGGATCTCCCTCAAGTTTGGCCGATACCTGAACCGCCTCTGCAAGCAGCGGCTCGGCCTGACGCGGCTGGGCCAGAACGGAGAGAATAACGGCTTCCTCGTACAGCGATTCGGACAACATGGGCTCGCCGGGATATTTTCGGTACACATCGACTGCCTGGCGGGAATATTCCAACGCCCGGTGCAGGTCCGAGCTTTCATAGTGCTGCGCCAGAATGATCGACAGAGCTCCCCGTTGCCGTGAGTGGAAATCGCGACGTTGGTCCAGGATGAGCTTGCCCTCGAGCAGTACCGCTTCCCGCTCACTCACTGAACTGGATGCGTGCAGCGCGCTCCCGAGGTCGGTAAGTGCTTCAACCATTTCCATCGAGTTGTTGCCGTACAGCGTCCGAGCGAGATCGACACGCTTGTGCTGCATGCTAACGGTCTGATCGTTCAGACCGAGATCAAAGTACATGGTTCCGAGGGTGTTCAAGATGCGAAGCTTCGCCTCGGGCACGTCAGCCAGTTCATCGTCGATTTTGCGTGCGCCAATATCCAGCAATTCGCGCGCCGTCGTCTGCCTGGCCTTCACTGGATCCTCCTGGTAAGAGCTGTTGGCGCGGAAGATATCTTCCAGGAACTTCTCCATAGCGGTTGCGACCTGGCTTTGGCGCCGCGCGACATGGGCTTGCCACAAGGCTGTGCTCAAGCCTGCCGCCAACGCGAGCACGACCGAGCCCACGGAAATTACGGCCCAGCGGCGCCGGGAGAGAAATTTCCTGGTTCGGTACCACGTACTCTCGGGTTGCGCAAGGACTGGTTCACCCGCAAGATATCGCCGCAGGTCCTCGGCGAACGCGTCGGCCGAGATGTAGCGCTCACCGGGTTGCTTGCGCAGTCCCTTGAGTAAGATCGCTTCCAGGTCGCCGCGCAATTGACGGCGCAGCTTGTCAGGAGTCGTGCCACGATTCCGTGCGGCAATGTTGCCCGCATCCGAAGCAATCGTGCTCGATGCCGGCGGCGGTCCGGTTTCTACAATCGCCTTAACCAGGTCGGCTGGAGAATGTACGCCCGCGCCCGCGGGATGCTGCCCTGTGAGCAGCACATACAGCAGCACGGCGAGTCCGTATACGTCGGTCGCAGTCGTGACCGCGCCGCCGGTAAGCTGTTCCGGAGCGGCAAACTGAGGTGTGAATGCCGATCCGGCCTCGTGCGTGAGCAAAGTCGCGGCGCCGTGCTGCCCCTCGCCTTCCAGCAGCTTGGCAATTCCGAAATCCAGCAGTTTGACAACCCCATCTTTGCTGACCAACACATTTGACGGCTTGATATCGCGATGAACGATGAGGTTTGCGTGGGCGTGTGCCACCGCTCCGAGCACATCCAGAAAGAGACGAATTCTCGCCCGCAAATCCAGCTTGCGCCCGTCACAGTATGCGTCGATCGGTTCGCCTTCAACGTATTCGATGACGAGGTACGGGTCTCCCGCGGAGGTCACTCCTGCGTCGAGCAGTTCCGCAATATTGAGATGCGAGAGTCGTCCCAGCATGGCGCCTTCCCGCTTGAATCGTTCTTCGCCGCCGCGGCCGATCGGAGCCGCGCTCAGAAACTTCACGGCTGCTTTGCGTTCGAAACGCCCATCGCTGCGCTCCGCCAGCCAGACCGTTCCCATGCCGCCATGGCCGATAGGCGAGAGCAAGCGGTACGCCCCGATCGTCTGACCAGCCAGGCCAGGATTCTGTGGTAGCGCGATCGGACTCTTTTCCAGGAATGCTTCCTGTTGCGCCGCCTGATGCTCGCACAGGAGTTCCTGCAATTGCCTTGCGAGATCGGGGTTCTCGGCGTTCAGCGCTTCGAGCCAATGGGCGCGTTCCGCTTCCGAAAGAGTGAGGGCTTTGTCTAGATAAGGACTAAGGGCGCTCCATTGATCCGCGCTCCAGGTTGACATGCAAACCTCACAGTAGATCAGTGCGTAACTCGCGATGCAGATAAATCCGTGCTTTTTCCCATTTCCGCTGTACGGTGCGCTCCGACACGTTGCGCATAGCGGCAATCTCGGCGAAGGAGAATCCGCAGAAGAACTTGAGATCGACGAGCTCTGCTAGTTCGGCGTCCACTTTCGCGAGCTTATCCAGCGCCTCGCTGATCCTCGTCAGTTCGCCCTCATCGGGGACTTCGGCGACATTCTTGTTTTCCAATGAGGTAATCTCGAATTGTCCGCCGCGTTTCTGAGCCTGACGGTTCCGGACGTGATCGATGATGAGGCCGCGCATGACCCGGGCCGCATATCCCATGAAGCGGGCGTGGTCGGGAAACTTCGCATCGCCCCGCCCAGCCATGTCGAGATACGCTTCGTGGAGCAAGGTGGTGACGCTCAGGCTGACGGCGGCACCACCGCGGGCCAACTCGCGCCGGGCTAGACGGTGCAACTCGGAATAGAGAGCGCTGAACAATCTCTCGGTGGCGGAACCGTCGCCGGTTTCGGCAGCCTGGATCAGCGAAGATAAAGTGGACTCCAAACGGACGCTCCCGAGTGCGTGGAGGAAGTGTCGCTGAGAGTCTCGCATTTCGGGGCATTAGTCAAGATGCTGCTCCGAACGCCCCAGTTATGGCGCGCATTTCCTAGTCAGAAAACCCGGGAAATGCCCTCATTGACAACGCAGGGGGAGTTTATACCTCCGTCAACTACGATGAGATTGGCAGCACTGGATACATCCTCGAGGTGGAGGGCGGTAGTCAGCGTTACGACTTGCCACACGACGCTGCAGGAGCATACTTAGCCGGACAGGATGCTGCCGGAAATATATACGGACTGGCAAGGGGAATGAACGGCGTCGCTCCGCCGACGATTCTCTTCAAGTTAGATCTCAGCACCGGAAGTTTCTCACGCATTTACACCTTCACTGCGGTCGGGAGTCCCTTCGCGCCACTGGTGGTCGACTCCGCGGGCAATACTTACGGAGTTGGGGATGACGGGTTTGTGTTCAAGATTACGCCGCAAGGTCAGGAGAAGTTGCTCTATGACCTTTCTAAGACCACCGCCGGACCCGGTTCTGGCATTGCGATGGACGGAGCCGGAAATCTATACGGTCACACATACTTTGGCGGCACGTATAACGGCGGGATCATCTACAAGCTAACGCTCGAGAAATAAGACACGGGGCTGGCTCTTTCCTTATGTGGCTGGCCCGCATCGCGATGGTTTGACTTATGTCGTTTATTTGCCCAGCTTGAACAAAACCCCACCGTGATTGGTCGAGGGTCCGCCCACAGCGGTCGCTCCATAAAGTGCTTGGCCCTTCGCATCGAAAATGACCCCCGCTGTCGTTTCCGCTCCGGTCACGAAATAGGAAAAGTTATAAAGGACCGTTTCCTGGCCGTTGGCAGCCACCCTGAATACGGTGCCGCAGCCCTGGGGCTGATTGTTCGTTTCACAGAAACCGCCGCCGCTGCTGTTGCCGCCAATGTAGGTCGTGCCGTAGAGGTTTCCGGCCCCGTCCCGCACTAACGGCGCGTAAGGGTAGCCCCCATCCGTGGGATATCCAGCGAAAATGTGCAAAAGGGTTTCTGTGCCATTCGCATCCAGCTCGAAGACAGTTCCGTAGTTCAAGCTGTTGCCCCCAAAAAGAGTGGTGCCGTAGAGGTTGCCAAGCTTGTCTCGCACGAGAGACGCAAAGGGCTCGGCGCCGTCAGCCCCACCTTGAAAGCTGTAGAGGATTGTTTCCGCACCGGTCGCGTCCAACTTGTAAATGGTTCCGCAGCCGCAGCTAGAATTGCCGCCGATCGAGGTCGTGCCGTACACGTTTCCGGCAGCATCCAGAACTACTCCCCCGCGCGGAGTCGCGCCGTCGGTTTGTGACAGGGCGGTGAAGGTGTGCAGCACTTGCTCGTGCCAGATGCCGGAAGTGCGGGTTAACTTGAAGACGATCCCGCAGCCATTGGAACAGTAGCCCGTGCCGCCGTAAATGGTCGTACCATATAAGTTGCCTGCCGTGTCGAAGGCCAAAGCTCCGTATCCTGGGTTTGCGCCGTCGGAATTGCCCTTGAACGCGTACAGAATTGTTTCCTTCCACCCCTGTGTGCCGTGGGCGAGCTTGAAGACGACTCCACAGCCATAGTTGTTGAAGCAGTAAGGACCCCCGCCGGAGTAGGTTGTGCCGTAGAGATTTCCTGCAGCGTCCATAGTCAGACCTGCCCATGGATTGGACCCGTCCTTCCGTCCAGCAAAGTTGTGCAATGTCGTTACCTTGCCGGTCGAGTCCAGCTCGTAAATTGTTCCGAAACCAAGCGTGCCGCCCGCCCAAGTGGTTCCATAAAAATTGCCTTGGCTGTCCTGGATTGGTGCTGCCCAAGGACTAGAGCCATCCGGGGAACCATTAAACGCGTGACGCAAAGTCAGGGTCTGCGCTTGGAGCGATTCAGTTGCGAAGGACATGATCAAAGCCATAATTGCCAGCGCCATAGCGACAATCGCTGCTCGCTGGCGTGTGACGGGAATCCTCGTAGCCGTCGACCAATTGCTCGTCATAAAACTATCCTTTCAGGAGCTTGAAGATCGAAATCTCAGAAGTAACCTAGACTCCCTCTGGGCGAAAGAGGTACCACAGCGGAAGAAAGCCGCTGCCCGCATTCGAAGGCTTCAGAGTTTCGGAAGGTGCAGTGCTTCACGTCGCACAAATGATAGGCGTGGCTACGACGAATGTCTGATCACATTGGATCACCTTGAGCACGCTATCAACCGTCTCGGCGATCGGTTCTATCGGTCGGATGAAACCGGGTCCGAGCGAGTGAATGAAGGGTGGACTGAGATTTCGTTTCCAGCTCCGGCAGCATGACGAACCACGTTGCGCAGGTATTCCCGACTCCCACGCTTCGCAGAGGGCCCGAAGGATGGGGCACCCAGTGTGTTGCTCGCGCCGGCGAGATCGGGGAATTCAAAAGCCCCACCCTGTCTCGCCCAAAAAACGGGGCGAGACAAGGGTGGGGCACCCGGCGCGAAGTCGAGGCGGAAGTCGGGCTTTAGACCTTCAATCTACTCGAGAACGAGGCTGGGAAAACAGGATCGTCCTCGAGTTGAAGCTGGCGGTCTACACCAAGTCGCTTCCCGGGGGACGGGAAAACGCGGGAAGCAACCTGGCGAATTGTTGCACTTCGGGCTGTTAGTGCACCGTCTGCGTGACCGACGCTGAACTCTTGGCGATGTTCGAGTCTCCGTTATAGGTTGCGGTGACCTTGGTTGAGCCTACGGCCAGAGTGGAGGTGGTGAACTTTGCTTTGCCTCCGTTGAGTTGGGCCGTTCCGAGCACTGTCTTTCCGACCGCGAAGGCCACGGGGCCGGTGGGCCTGGCGGTCGGGGATGTAATTGTGGCGGTGAATGTGACGAGCTGACCTGAGGTCGATGGATTCGGCGACGAGGTGAGCGCGGCAGAGCTGGTGGCTTGGGTGACCACCTGGCTCACCACCGGGGAGGTGCTGCCCAGATTGCTCGCGTCCCCTACGTACACAGCGGTGAGCGGATAGGTATCGGCGTTAAGGTTGGACTTGGTGAGGGTTGCCACACCGCCACTGTTCAAAGTAGCCGAACCGATGGTGTAGATACTCCACGTGAAATTCACTTTTCCCGACGGCGGAACGGAGCCAGAGGTCGTCACGGTCGCCGTCCAGGTAACGGACTGGCCGTAGGAGCTTGGATTCAGGCTCGAGCCGAGAGTCGTCGCGGTTGCGGATTTGGTGGTGGAGTTCACTACCTGGCGGAGTCCGGGCGAGGTACTGGCGGCGAAGGTGGCGTCACCAGGATACGTGGCCGTAATGGTGTAGATGCCCGCTGCTAACGAGGAAGTGGTCAGCGAGGCCGTGCCTGCGCTGAGTTGCGCCGTGCCCAGAATCGACGAGCCGTTCTTGAAGGTGATGGTTTCGCCATTGGGCGGAGCGCCGGCGCTCGAACTCACAGTGGCGGTGAACGTGACAGCTTGACCGACGACCGAGGGATTGAGGGAGGAAGCCAGCGTGGTCGTGGTGGTGACATTGATCACCTCACTCAGAGTAGAGGAGGTGCTTCCGCTATTGTTGCCATCCCCGTTGTATTTTGCGGAGATCGAGTAGGTTCCCGCCGTGGAGAAAGAGGTGGTCAGCGATGCGGTATTGCCGCTGAGGGAAGCCGTTCCCAGGGTCTGGGATCCGGAAGAGAAGGTCACAGAGCCAGTGGCGGCACCGCCGTACTGGCTGATGACAGTTGCGGTGAAAGTGACGGACTGGTTTGTGCCTGCTGGGTTGAGGGATGATGAGAGAGTTGTTGCTGTAGTTGCCGCGTTCACAACCTGGCTGACTGGAGCGGACGTGCTGCCGCTGAAGGTAGCTGATCCTTGATACACGGCGGTGATCGAGTGTGTTCCAGCACTCAGCGAAGAAACGGAGATCGCGGCGGTTCCGCTGGCGAGCGTGGCGCTGCCGATCGAAATTGAGCCATCGTAGAAAATCACCGTCCCGGTAGGCGTGCCCGACGCTGAACTGACTTCAGCAGTAAACTTGACTCCCTGTCCATAGACCGACGTCGGGAGAGAGGAGGCCAAGGTAGTCGAGGTTGTCGACAAGGTTGAGGAAGTCCCGGAGAAGACTGATATGAAGTCCCCGAACTGATTGCCGACCGCCAGATCGAGTTGGCCGTCGCCATTGAAGTCTGCGACCACCAGACCCCGAGCGCCGGAAGCGGCCGGGAAGTCGGCGTGGGTTCCAAATGTTCCATCACCCTTACCAAGGAGGAGCGAAATACTCTCCGAGTAATAATTTGTAGTGATTAGGTCGAGAAAGCCGTCTCCGTTAAAGTCTGCAGCAGCTACAGCAGCCGAAAAACCGCCGGTTGGAAAAACCAAAGAGCTGTTAAAGGTCCCGTCGCCCTTGCCCAGCAAAATAGAAACCGAGGCGGTTGTGTTCGCTACTGCCAGGTCGAGTTTTCCATCTTGGTTCAGGTCGGCGGTCAGCATGTACGGATGGTCCCCGCTGACCAGTGGGTAAAGGGTTTGCGGCAGAAACGTGCCATCGCCTTTGCCTAAAAGGACGGAGACGCCAGCAGATGATGAGATCGCGAAGTCGAGATGCCCATCTCCGTTAAAATCCCCAGTTACCACCTTTCGAGAATCCGTGCCGGTTGCGTACTCAACATGAGTTCGGAAAGTGCCGTCTCCATTCCCGATCAACACAGATGCTTTATTCAGCATCTCATCTGCCGTGACCAAATCGATCTTTCCGTCCGAGTTGAAATCTCCGACTGCAACGGAGTAAGGAGAGAATGGGCTTATTCCGCCTGTACTGAACGTTCCACCCTCGGTGAAGGTACCATCACCGTTGCCGAGGAGAATGGTGACTTCCCCGCAACCAGCATCGGCAACGACGATGTCAGGAACGCCGTCTCCATTGAAATCGCCCACAGCTAATCCATGTGCATTACACGCGGCATAGGTCTGCCCTACTCTGAATGTTCCATCACCGTTACCCAAGAAAATTCGCACTGTGCCGCTAAAGTCGGCGGCGGCCAGATCGAGCCTGCCATCCCCATCGAAATCTGCGGTGACGACCTCGATATTGCCTCCCGCCGAAGAAAAATCACTGCGATTGAAAGAAACGGACGATTCGGGCGTGCGTATCGGGAAGAATAGAGGGCCGGAGACACCTCCGCCTGGGCTCGGGCTCGACACCGTAACCGAGGCGGTAGAAGAAGTAGCAATGTCAGACGCCAGGATCGTAGCGGTAAGCTGCGAACCGCTCACGTAGGACGTGGCTCGCGGACTGCCATTCCAGTTCACCACTGAAGCAGGAACAAATCCCGTGCCATTTACGGTTAGGGTGAAGCCAGTTCCGCCTGGTGCAATGGCGTCGGGGACCAAAGGCTGGTTCGTCGAGGGGACAGGGTTCTGTGCGGTTACTGGTACAGCCAACACGATCCAGGCGGCCAGAATTACTACGACGCTTGTACACGAACTGAAAACGCGGATATTTAGTGGTGCGATTCGCTGGCGGGTCATGGAGAACTCCTTGGATGAGTCGACCGTTCGGGGCCCTGACGTCCAATCGAGTCGTGCGTTATGCGGTCTTTCTCGAGATTGCCAATCCTGAGAGCCCACCGGGCGGGCGGAGAGGATCACAGCGGGGAAGGTCGATACACACCGCACGTTAGCATCGAATCAGCCGGTGGTCAACGCCCAGCTATGGCGCGCATTCCCTGGCCAGTCCGTGCGATCGAGTGACTAGGCCGGGAGGCTTCGTCACTGGATCGCCGGAAACATCTTGCACGACCTCAACCCGTAGGGAGTTAGTAAGTTGCGGCGATTCCTGAAGTCTTCACTAAATATTGTTCGCGCGTCGACTTAGCCGCAGTTAGAAGTCCGGCGGCCTTTCTCCTACCACGCCGAACGCACGTTCCAAGGCCAGTCCTGCATTGACCATGGGGCCTTCCTCGAACAGCCTCCCAATCAACGTTACGCCGTGGGGGACGCGGCGTGGCGGGTTGAATGTCGGCAGCGGATGAGCCGGGTCGGGAGCCCAATCGCTGCGGGCTTTTGCCACTTCGACGAACCCCGCGCGCAGCACTAACGCGGGATGGCCGGTGAAGTTGGTGATGGTCAGCATTTCGTCGCGGACCGAGGGCACCAACAGCAGGTCCACTTGCGAAAACAGGTGCGCCATTTCTTCGGCGAATTTGCGACGTAGACGGTCCGCCTGCACGAAGTCGACTGCCGAGAGAAACCTCGCCTGGCGAAAAATGTTTGGCCAGGCGTCGGGAACCTGGGCTTTGAGTTCGCGCAGTCCTCCGCTGAGGGTCAGCTCTTCGAACGCGGCTGCCCCTTCGGCTAACAGAATGAGGTTGAGCGAATCGTAGGGCCAATCGGGAATGGAGACCTCCACCGGAACCATTCCAACCTTCTTGACGACGTCTACTGCGGCGCGGTCGACTGCTGTCGCGGGATTCTCCTGCATCCATTTGGGGAAATATCCCACGCGGAGGCCCGCGACGCTCTTGGCCGCGTCGAAATCAAGATGGCTGGGCACGCTGGCCACGTCACCGGCATCCGGCCCGGTGATCGCGTGCAGTACGAGCATGGCATCTTCGACGCTGCGGGCCATGGGACCAAGTTTGTCGAGCGACCAGCAGAGCGTCATGGCGCCGGTGCGCGCCACGCGTCCGTAGGTGGGCCGCAAGCCGGTGATGCCGCAGCGCGTCGATGGACTAATGATGCTACCGCCGGTCTCGCTGCCGATGGAGAAGCCCACCAATCCGGCGGCGGTGGCGGCGCCGGGGCCTGCGCTCGATCCGGAGGAACCTTCCTCGATCAGCCACGGATTCATCGTCTGGCCGCCAAACCAGACGTCATTCAGCGCGAGTGCACCCAAACTGAGCTTGGCCACCAGCACGGCGCCGGCTTCATGCAGACGCTTCACCACGACGGCATCTTCAGTGGGGACGCGGTTGCGGAAGGGCTCTGCGCCGTATGTGGTCGGAATCCCCGCGGTGTCGAGCAGATCTTTGCCGCCCCAGGGAACACCGTGCAGAGGACCGCGATACTTGCCTGCGGAAATCTCTTCGTCGGCTTGCTTCGCCTGCTTCAGGGCCAAGTCGCGGGTCAGCGTGATCACGCAGTGCAGCTTGGGATCGAACTGCTGCAGTCGCTTCAGGTAGATGTTCGTCAGGCGCTCGGACGTGAGCTTGCGCGTTTCGATCCAGCGCGAGAGCTGGGTGACTGTCGCGAATGCAATGTCTTCATCGCGCGCGGGCAGCGGGCCGGGATCGGTCGAGCTGCGGACGAACCGGTCGTGCTCTGGACCGGACTTCTGCCCGGGCAGGATTGGATTCCAGACCGTTGCGGGAGCGATCGTCGTGGGCAAGGCAAGTTTGCGCGGTCCGGTGCGGCGCTCGTAGAGGTAGGCCATCGTCTTGCGCCAGCTGTCGGCGGCGACAGTGCGCTCGGCGGGGGTCATTTCGAACTGCACCAGCTTCTCGGCCTCGGCGAAGGTCGTGGCGGACACTTCGGGTCCGACGGCTGGGCCGGCGCCGAACGCCGGCGGCGCACCAGGCGGGAGATCAGCAGGATTTTGTTGCGCCGTATTTTGCCCTTGGCTGCGCAGCGCGGCCGCCGCTCCCAAGACTCCCATCGATGTGACTGTCAGAAATTGCCTGCGCGATTTCGCCATGAATCCTCCGCGGGGTATTTTAGCTGCAATCGCGAGACGGGTTGCCATCAGGCGGGGTGGAGGGGAGAAGGAACTTCACAACCTTTTACCACGAAGGACACTAAGGTTCACGAAGGAAACCTATTCATCCTTAGCGGCTCGCGAGACTTCAGAAACCAATGAGTGCCAGCGGCAGCTTATCTCGCTGCGGTGGCAGCCGCAAAGCCAGTGCCCGTGACTTTAATCTTCTGCGGGCCGCTGGGATCGGGGTCGCCGATACTCAGGGTCTCGGTGAAGGTTCCCGCACTGGACGGACTGAAGGTGAAACTGAACGTGCACGACGAGTTCGCCGGGACGCTGGTTCCGCAAGTATTGGTCTCGCTGAAAACCATGCCATTTGAGCCACTCCACGAGATGCTGGTGATGGGCAGCGCAGTAGGGCCGACATTCTGGAAAGTAACCGGCAGGGGACCGCTCGTGCTGCCGACAGTTGTGTCCGGAAAGATCAACGACGTGGGCGAAATAAGCACGGCGGTTGCATTGCCGGTGATAAGTTCTCCCTGGTCCGTCAGTGTGAAGTTGCCTTTGTAAGCCAGAGTCGCGGTGTCTCCGCCTGCAGTTGTCGGACTGAAATAGACGGTCACGCTGCAACTCGCACCAGGCGGCAATACGCCGCCTATCGGACACGTGGTCGTGAAGGTGAAATCGCTCTGGTTGACTCCATCCAGGTCGATACTGGTGAAGTAGATGTCCACGCCACTGTTGTTGGTGAAGGTCTGCGTCCTCCCCTTGCTCCTGGTGCCAATCAGTTGGAGAGGGAAATTCAAGCTGCCCGTCAATGTGAAGGGAATGTTGCCTGTGCCCGTAATCTCCGCCCCGAAAACGCTGCCATTGGTCGAGGTGAACTGCAATTGGACATTTGCGTTTTCCAAAGCGGTGGGCGCGAATACGACTGAGAGCGTGCACGAAGCACCAGCGGCCAGTGTTACGCCGCATGTATTGGTCTGCGTGAAGTCTGCTCCGTAAGCTTCCACGAAGGAAATAGAGCCTGTCGTGTGAGGCGTAGGGCCGTTGTTCTTGATGGTGAAAGTCTTGGGTGCGCTTTTCTCGCCCGAGGTCTGAGTTCCAAAACTGTAGATGGTCGGAAAGATGGTGATCCAGCTATCGAGCAGGGTAGAAACGGTATTGCCTCTGGCAGCGGCGACCGCGACATCCAGCTTGCCGTTGCCGTTGAAATCGCCGATCGCCAGTCCGGATGGCCCGCCATTGGTAAGAAATATCGATTGCGATTTGAACGTGCCGTCGCCGTTGCCGACCAGGGTTGAAATCGTGTTGTCGTTATAGTTGGCGGCAATCAAGGACAACTTCCCAGTGGAACTCAAGTCTGCCGCGGCGATAGCCATCGCGTTAGCGCCGATCTTGTAGTCCACGTGCTTCCGGAAGGTACCATCGCCAGCGCCCAAGAGGACTGAGACCACCTTATTCGAGGTGCCCACGGCGAGATCCAGTATGTTGCTGCCGGTGAAGTTTCCTGCGACCACACTGTTCGGCATGGTTGCTGTTGCATAAGCGACGGCGGACTGGAAAGTTCCGTCGCCGTTGCCCAGCAGGATGGAAACTGTGTTGTCGCTTTTGTTGGAGACAACTAGATCGAGCCGGCCATCCCCGTTCAAATCGCCGACCGCTACGCCGGAAGGTCCGTGCCCAGTGGCGTAATCGACATGAGTCTTGAAGGTACCGTCGCCATCGCCCAGCAGGACGGATACTTTGTTGGCGCTGTAGTCGGCAACGATGATGTCGAGATTGCCGTCGCCATTCACGTCTGCCGTGGCCAGAGCCATGGGCTTGGGTCCGGTGGCATATTCGTGGTGAGACTGGAACGTGCCATCTCCGTTGCCGAGGAGCACCGATATTTCGTTCGCAGTCTGGTCTGCGGTAGCGATGTCCTGCTTGCCGTCTCCGTTGAAATCGCCGTGCACGATCGCGACCGGGTTCCCGGGCATGGCGTATTGCACGTGCGTGGGAAAAGTCCCGGTACCATTGCCCAGCAGGATGGAGACGCTGTTGTTGCCGGTGGCGACGGCCAGGTCGAGTTTGCCGTCTCCGTTGAAGTCCGCGGTGGTCACAGCCTGCGGCGTGGGATCGGTGGCGTAGTCCAGTTTGCCGTAAGCGACTGGGTACGCGTTCTTCACGACCTGAAAGTAATCGACATTCGAAACTATGCCGCTGCCGTTGGTCACCGTCACCAGCGCGGTTTGTGCCTTGGCAACGTTCGACGCGGGAACAGACGCCTGCAGTTCCTCGCTGGTCTTGAACGTCGTGACGAGTGGGGCTCCGTTCCAGTTCACGACTGCATCGGACGCGAAGCCGGTGCCGTACACGGTCAGCGTGAATGCTGGCGCGCCGGGCGCCTTTTGCCCGGGAGACAACGGGGCATTCAGAAAGGGAACCTGAGCCAGGGCCGCCGCAGCGCACAGCGATATCGCAATGATCGCGGCGATGGTGAACAGCAGGCCATGGGCGAAGGGGCGCGAAAAAGTTTCCGCGCCTCGGAATCGTGCCGCGTGCTTCGGGCAGGTATTCACGAGGTTCTCCTCATCTAACGCGACGTGGTTCTATCGACGATCAGGCCCGGTGCTGCTAACGATCAAACTAGCTGGCGCACGCTCGGCATGTGGGGAAGGAGAGACGAACGCCTGCGCGCGCGGACATCAGTTTCAGGGCGGGGAGGCTAGCTGTCAAGATGGAGCAATTTGCGTGGAGACTATCGTCTGGGAGAAGAAGGTCTCCGGCAGCGCCTAGTCTTCCGCCGGCTTCTCAGCATGATCGATGACGAGGATTTCCATCGGGACCTGGTGCGGCTCCAGTTTCAAACCAAGTTGGTCTGCGACCGCGGCAAAGATCGCTTTCCTGGACGATTCCGTTGCGGAGGAGTTCTCCGTTCCCTGCGGGATGTCAGCCGACGCTGGCCATTGCAGCGTGACGTCGTAGTGGTTCGTCAGGCCAGTCTTGTCGACAACGGTGTGGCCGAGTTGCTCCGACAACAGGCTCGCGAGCGTCGAGATGGGAACCTCGCGCCCTGTGATGTGCCCGTTACCAACCTGAATCACGCGTCCTTGGGCCGCGGCGTCGCCCGGCAACGACTGTTGCAGCTTCGGACCATTTTCCGCAAGGACAAGTTCATATACCGGAACCGATGTGGTGTCGCGATGCACCGCCAGCTTGAAGTGGTCCGCCAGGAGCGCCTGCATCATTTGTCGTTGTTCGGGGTCGGCCTGCTCGGGATCCAGTCTTTGCAGATTCTCAACTGCGGACTTGTCCACCTTCGCCTGAACATCATATCGTTCGGTGTTGAGCCAGTCGGGTCCTCCATGAATCTGATCGAGCTCGATTTGATAGGCGTGTCGAATCATCATCGGCAGAGTCTCGTTCTTGACCGTCAACTCACCGGGGCCGACCAATACGGTCTGGGACTGCAAACCCGATTTGTCAGGCTTGATCGAAACGGTCGCGTAGGAAGGTGCAACCGCGGCGGTGTCTTGAGCGGAAGGCTGAGCCCAGCTTTGGCTTACCAGACAAAGGAACGTCGCCCCGACGGCCAGCAATGCAGCACAGCACTTGCGGTGGGACATGAGGAACCTCCGATTTTGAGGCGGCTAACTGGTTCCGGCAGGACGTCGGAACTCTGGTGAGTGAGAATCCGAATGCCTGCCGGAAGTTGCCTTGCTCGAAAGATGATCTGCCCTTAGTTTTGCGTGGACTCCGGTGGCCTCTCGGCGTGGTCGATGACGAGGACTTGCATCGGGCCGTTTTGCGGTTGCAGTTTCAGACCGAGTTGCTCCTGTATGGCAGTGGACAGCGATGCGGGAGTTCCGTCTGCAGTCTCGGTGGGCGTTCCATTCGCGCCAGACTTCCAGTTCAATGTGAAGTCGTAGTTGCCGGAGAGGCCGGTCTTGTCCACGATGGCGGTTCCGAATTGCCGCGAGAGTTGTGCCGCCAAGTCGGTCACGGACAACCCTCTGGCCTCCATCCCAGTCTGATGGCCATCGCGCTTCATCCGGATCGATTTCTCCAGCGGCCTGCCTTCCGGGCCCGTGACCGCATCCTTGTAGCTGCTGGCCGGTTTTGCGGGCTGAAGCGTGGGACCATCGTCGGCCACAACAAGAGCGTAGCTTGAGAGGTCGCGGGTTTCGCGATGAAGTTTCAACTGGAAGCGCTCCGCCAAAGCCGCCTGCAGAAGGCGCTGATTTCGAGCCCTGGTCTGCTCGAGACTCTGACCGATACTCAAGCCGGTGGGTGCGGATTTGTCATCGTTGGGTCCGATTTCGAGATCGAACTCCGCGGTCTTGGCCCAGTCCGGGGCTCCGGCAATCTGGTTGGCCTGGACGCCGTAAGCCTCCTGAATGAGCGCCTGCAGAGTCGTGTTCGTGGCTTTGAATCCGGTGGTGGGCGAGTACATCATTCCCGCTCGATGACTCTCGCCTCCGGCGCCCGATTTGATCACGAGCTCGATGTTGGACGTACTCGCGCCCGAAGTCGCGGCTTGCTCTTGAGCTCGCATTTTCGGCGCGTTCACCAGTCCGAACACGAGGGGCAGGGCCAGAGCAAGCACTCCAATCGTGCTGAGTAATAGCTTTTTTCCGAAATCCAGTTTCCGTGCAATTCGTTCCGTCATGATGTACACCATCCTCTTTTTAAGATCGGACCCCGTCACCCCAGACACGCAAGCCAGCGGAGATCCCACGCAGAATTCACACACTTTCAAAATGCTCTCGGCATAGACCTGGCGTTCGCTGCCCAGTTCCACAACTTCTTCGTCGCAGGCGCGCTCGCGCTCATCGACCATCCGAGTTCCCAACCACCACACCAGCGGATGGAACCAGAACAGCGCTTCGACGACCATGTGGATCGCGGCCGTCAGATTGTCGCGGCGGCGCACGTGCCAAACTTCGTGCGCGAGAATCGCTTCCAGGTGTGCATCTTCCAAGTGTTTGGAAATCCCTTCCGGCCAGATCAATACCGGACGGAGAATGCCAAAGATTCCCGGCTCCAGAGAAGCGCCCGACAACACGATGTCAATGGACCGACGCGTGCCGGCGATGCGCTCTAAGCGGCGCAGGGCTTCGGCTTCGCGTCCCTCGTGCAACGGCACCGACTCGCGCAGAGCGGCAGAAATCCTCCGCCAACGCACGCACCATGCAAGAAGAACCATCGCGAATCCGCAGAACCACGCGGCGACCAGCAACGCAGGAAGCCAGTGCAGCAGACTCGGTGCGGCCGCAGCGGGCGCGACCTGAGCAACCACCGGCATCGCCAGAGCCGACTCCGAGAAGGGCTGGCTGATCTCTTCCATGGCAACGTACAAACCACCATTCGTTGCGCGCGAAGCGTGGGACCATGCCAGAAGGCTGCCCAGGTTGACCAGTAACGAGAACGGAATCAGGAATTTCACGGATGCCGCCAGCCACAGCCAGTAGCGTGCGCGCGCGTGATTCTTTCGCACCAGGAATGTCAGCAATCCGGCGGCGGCGACAAACAGCGTCGACTGCCAAAGGTGATTGCCCAGGGCGGGGGCCAGGTCTCTCCACATCGCGGACGTATTGAGCGCGGACAAGTGTGCGGGAGTCATTTCGCTTTGTCCTTTCTCTCTAGCTTGCGGAGGGTTCTCTCGGCTTCCTTGACATCCTCGAGCGTGAGTTGGCCCGATTCAATCAGATGCGCCATGACCGGTTGCGTGCGGCCGCCGAACAGCGCCAGCAGGTCGTCGATCAATTTGCGCTGCGCGGAATCGCGGGAAACCGCGGCTTCGAAAATATGGAAGTTGCCGACTTTCTTGACCCGGCGCACAGCCTTCTTGGCCTCCAGACGATAGACAGTGGTCTGAACGGTGGTATATGCGGGCCTGCCTTTTTCCGGGAAGGCTTCCTGGATCTCGCGGATCGAGGCCTCGCCGCGGGTCCAGAGGGTATCCATGATCTGAAGTTCGAGCTTGGCTAATTTCGGTCCGGCCATTTCATCTCCTACCGACGTATGCATTACTACTACATCTGTAGTTTTCGTGTCAAGTCTTTTTCTGAGCGCGAACGCGTTCACAGAGAACCAAGGTCCCGGAAATCCACAGGGGTTTGTGACATCTGTCACAGACTTTGTTGTTAGCGCGGTAGTAGGCTGACTCGTTTCCCCGGTATCCCTCCGAGCAGATGTCACATCTTGAGGTCTCCCCATGCATGGGAGAAGTTGCAGGTGTCTGCTCGCGGTTTTGATTCTCACTCTGGCGCCCGCAGTCGTGCAGGGCCAGTTGGGACGTGCCGATTCGCCTGAATTCGCAGTCCATCGGCTGCCGGAACTCAGTCAGCCGACGGCGCCAAACGAACTCCGCCAGCACTTGCCGATAACGCCGCCCGGCACGCCACCAGGAACGATCGGCTTCCCCATGATCGCTCGTGCTGCGGGCGCGATTTTTTCCGGCACTGTCGTTTCGATTACACGTCATCCTGCGACCCAGGGCCAGGCAGTCGAAACGGTTGCCATTACTTTCCACATTGAGAATGCGATTCGCGGAGCTACGCCTGGCGAGAGCCTGACCATCTCGCAGTGGATTGGCCTGTGGTCGGGCGGACAGCGCTACCGCGTCGGCGAACGCGTGCTTCTCTTTTTGTATCCGCCAAGCAAGCTCGGGCTTACGAGCTGCGTCGCCGGAGGGATGGGGCGTTTCACGATTGACCCGTGGGGCCGCGTCTTGCTTTCGGCCCAACATCTTTCGGCGTTTCGAGGGGATCCCGTCCTGGGTGGGAAGTCGCGGGTACGTGTCAGCGACTTCGCCCTGGCGGTGAGGCGGGCCAGTGAGGAGGAGTGAGTGCGATCAGAAGAGGTGACCATGACAAACCGCATGGCATTTACCCCGCGCTCATTTCTCCTCAGGCTGGCCCTGACGGCGGCGCTAGTTTTCTTGTTCGTCGTTGGCTCCCGCGCTGGTGGTCCGAAGTGCGTTGCCGGGACCAGCTATTTCGACGCGACTACGACCGGGCAGCCGCTGCTCTGGCCGCAGGGAGTCATCACTTACTACACCGATCAGGGCGATCTGAGCCCGGTGCTGCCCAACACGTCCGCCAACAGCTTCGTCGCGGGCGCGTTCGGTCAATGGACCGCGGTTCAGACGGCTGCTCTTAACGTTACGAGCGGCGGCTCGCTCGCTGAGGATGTGAACGGCACGAACCTCAACTTGAATTCGGACGGCTCGATTTCGATGCCCCTCGACATTCAGTCAACGGCGACCGGCACACCGATCGGCATCGTCTACGACAGCGATGGTTCGGTCACCGACGCGCTCATCGGAACCGGAGCGGGAGGTTCCAGCCAGTGCTATAGCAATGCCGTATTCGGAGGCAGCGACAATTACGGCTCGTTCGCGACCTACCAGCATGCACTGATCGTGATCAATGGCCAGTGCGCGCAGCAGTCGTCGCAATTCACCGATGTGGAATATCGCTTGGTGCGCGTGATCGGCAGCGTGCTCGGCCTCGGCTGGTCGCAGGTGAATCCCAATGTGCAAACCCGCACGCCGCCCCCCACGTCCGACGACTTCGCGGGATTCCCCGTGATGCACTCCACCGATCCTTTGAATTGCACGCCGATTACGCTTTGCTACCCCAATCCGTACCAGCTGGCGATGGATGACGTGGCCGCCATTTCGCGCCTTTATCCGGTGACGGCGCAGAATCAGTCCGGCTTCCCCGGCAAGCAGGTGTTCTCCACGGCGACGGCACGCATCCACGGTTCGGTGTGGTTCACCGACACTCACGGAAATCGTACGCAGGCGATGCAGGGGGTGAACGTGGTGGCGCGCTGGATGGATGCCAACACCCACCTGCCCTCGCGCAGGTATGCGGCGGCATCGGTGTCTGGGTTTCTCTTCACGGGCAACGAAGGCAATCCCATCACCGGCACGTACGACGCGGTAGGCGATCCTTATGCCGAATGGGGATCGGACAGCCAGACTCTGGAAGGCTTCTTCGACCTTGCCGGGCTGCAACTGCCGAACGGAGGCAGCGCGCAATACCAGCTGAGCGTGGAACCGATTGATCCGAAATGGTCGGCGAACGTTGGGCCGTACTCAACGGGCCCAGTCGCGCCTTCGGGGAGTGCTCAGCCTATGGTCATAACCGTCACCGCAGGCAGTGATGTGCAGCAGGACATTCTCATGGGCGGCAGTGCGCAGCCGTTGCCTCAGACCGTCTCCAGTTGGACCGCCCCGGCGGCTTTGCCTTTGGCCGGAGATTGGGAAGGCTCACTGAGCGGCTATGGCAACGTGGCGTACTTCCTTCTCCCGGCGCAAATCAATCGCACGTTGTCCGTTGCGGTAACCACGCTCGATGAGTACGGGAGCGCCACCCTGAGCAAAGCGCAGCCGGTCATTGGGATGTGGGCCGCGTCTGATCCGCCAGGCACAGCTCCTCCGGCCTTCACGCCTTCGCCGTTCAATCAGCTCCCATATGCTCTGACCCGACTGGACGCGCAGGTCGTGAGTTCCTCCAACTTCCTGATCGGGATTTCCGATGTCCGCGGCGACGGCCGTCCTGACTACCGCTATCAGGCACACGTGCTGTACGCAGATTCCGTTTTTCCCGCGCGTGTGGGCGTGAACGGCGGTGCGGTCACGGTGCAGGGGTTGGTTTTGCCCCGCAACTTACTGCCGCAGTGGGCAGCACCGCGGCAACTCCGCTCGCCGTCAGCGGCGGGCAGATGATTCTTGCCGCGCCCGCGCACACCGATGGGCCGCTGAGCATCGCCATCACCGATCCTGTCAGCGGCGCGTCCTCGGTCATGACCAATGTTCTGACCTATGGCGCTGCTGCCACCGACACCATCGTTCTGGTAGGCGGAATCAATCGGCCCACGCCAGTGGGCACGCAGGCAGCGAATCCGATGACCGTGCGCGTGCTGGCCGCCGACGGCGTTACTCCCGTGAGGGGCGCGACCATCGGCTGGAGCGCGAGCGGTGGACTGCAACTTTCCGCCTGCGGCGGAGCGCCTTCATGCTCGGCGAGCAGCGATCAGAATGGAATCGCGGCCACCTTGCTTACGCCGGCAGCGATTGGCGTCTCAACCATTACCGCGACGCTTGCTCCGGGAGTCTACAGTTCATCGCCCTCCGTCAGCGTGAGTCTCAATGCAACCGAGTCGGTCTCCGACATTGGAGTGTTGACGCCTTATCTTTGGATTGCCCAAGGAGCCACAGTCAGTGTCCCGCTCACCGCGCGCGTGTTGAGCAATGGCGCTCCGCAGAACAACACCACTGTGAATTTCTCCCTGGTCGCTGGCTCCGGAACCCTCAGCGCCGCCAGCGCGAAAACCGGGTCTACCGGCTACGCCGCCGTCACGTTGACCGTTACGCAAATTTCGGCCCTGGTGCAAGTAACTGCATGCGTGGGTCCTGTGAACGCCCCCTGCCAGACGATCTATACAAACGCCGTGCCGCTGGCTCAACAAAACCTGCAACCGGTGTCGGGAAGCGGGCAGATTTCAACGGGACAGGCGTTTCAACCGGTCATCGTGCGGGTCACCGATTCTTCTTCGCCGCCGAATGCGGTGCTCGGCGCCAGCGTCAGCTTTCTAACCACAGTGCTACGCCCCGGTGGAACTTCTTCCTCAGGTGGTGGCGGTGAGACCAACCCCGGCAATCCGGCGATGCCTGTGATCCTGAAAGTGAGCCAGAGTAGCGCAATCACTGACACGAACGGACTTGCGAGCATGGTGCCCTCAGGCAGCGGGTTCCGCGCTCCGTTAGAAGTAGATGTGGGGGTCACGGCCGCTGCTAGCGGGTGGCTTGACTATCCGCTGGAGGTGTTCCCTGCCCCGGTGAGTGGAAATAGCGCCGGAACAGACCCACCGTCGATGCGCCGGCTCCCGGTTCGCATTGCCCGACCAGTAGAAATTCAGGAGCGTTGACCTGCGGTAGCGAGGCACCGTAGGGGCCAGTGAAAATAGCCCGGCGTTTCAACGCCGGGGTGGCGGCAGGGAAACTAACCGCGTCCCTCCGGCACGAGGCTCCGGGGAGGCCGTGTTACCCGCCAGTGAACTGGCGGGCTATTGTCAGCGCTCCCTCCGGGACCGGGACTCGCCCGAGCTTCGCTCGGCGGACAGCCGAAGGCGGCTGTCCCCACATGAACCGTTGAGCCGTTCCGGAAGCCGAATGGCGGAAGCCGGAAGCCGGCTCTATTTCGTCCACTGATCCACCCACTCATTGACCGTCTTGTACCAGAGCCGCGAATTTTGCGGCTTCAGCACCCAGTGGCCTTCGTCGGGGAAATACAGCATCTTCGACGGGACGCCTTCCATCTGCAGCGTGGTGAAAAGCTGGAAGCCCTCGCTCACGTCGAGGCGGTAGTCGCGCTGGCCGTGGATGACCAGCGTCGGCGTCTTGAAATTCTTGGCGTACTGGTGCGGCGACCACTTCTGGTAGCTGGCGCGGTTGTCGTAGGGAGTGCCTTTGAACTCCCAGTTATTGAACCAGAGTTCTTCGGTCGTCCCCCAGGCGGACTCGGCGTTGAACATGCCGTCGTGCGACACCAGGCACTTGAAACGGTCGGTGTGGCCGAGGATCCAGTTGATGGCGTATCCGCCGTAGCTGGCGCCTAGCGCGCACTCACGGTTTTTGTCGATGAACGGATAAGTCTTCTCCGCGTAGTCGAGGCCCTTCATCAGGTCTTCAAACGGAGCGCCGCCCCAGTCGCCGTTGATGGCGTCGATGAACTTCTGCCCGTATCCGGTCGAGCCGTGGAAGTTGATCATGATGACGACGTATCCGTTAGCCGCGAACAGTTCGGGATTCCAGCGATAGCTCCAGTCGTCTCCCCATGCACCTTGCGGGCCGCCGTGGATGAGGAACTTCACGGGATATTTCTTGCCGGCATCAAAGTTCGGTGGCTTGACGAGAAAGCCTTGAACCTTGTCGCCATTCGCGCCGGGGAACCAGAAGGACTCGAGCGGGGACATGGCTGCTTGGGAGAGGATGGCGTCGTTGAGGTGAGTGAGTCGCTCTGCCGGGTGCAACAAACAGTCACGTGTCGCCTTGTAGGGCGGTTTGCTCGAGTCGTACTGCCTATCCACGCATCCAGGCATCCCCGTTGCGGCCTTGTATATCTCCGTCGGAGATGCAATAGACATTCGGCTGAAAATCAGCCACTTCGCATCGGGGGTAGACGTGACATCATCGTCGAATCCAGCAACTGTCTCGGGCGGCCACGGCGAATACGTCCCTCCGCCTTCTTGGTCGGACTGCAGGGTGTAATAGTAGAGTGGAGAGTCGCCCTCACTTTCGGTCGAGAGCATGATCGTCCTGCTGTCGGAAAGCCACGCGAAGGTCCCAATCCATCGATCAAACTGTTCGGAGAGATTCTTCTTCTCTCCCGTCTTGCGGTCGTAGAGCATCAGGCGGAAGCGGTCGCTCTCGTATCCCGGGCGCTGCTGGGCGCGGTAGGCGATGTAGCGGCCATCGGGGGAATAGAGCGGCGACGAGTCGCTGGCGGGATTGTCGGCGGTGATGTTCTTGGCTGGGCCGACGAGGCCTCCGCCCCCGTCACGCGCTGTAGGGCCGCTCGCGATGCCGTCCATCCACATTAGTGAAACTATCCAGAGATCGTTGTTGGTAGAAGCCGCCGGGTTCTTATCGTGATTCGACGCGTAGCAAATCTCTTTTCCATCGGGCGAGAAAGCGTAGTCGTCCTGCCCACCAAGAGAGAAGACGGGAGCGTCATAGTCGCCCCGGGGTAAGGTCGCGGATGTTAATTACCTGGAAGTGGGGCGGAACTGGGATGTCAATGGCGGCAACGAAAATATGACTGCGCTTACCCTCTTTGTAAGCGTTCCAGTGACGATACAGCAAATGATCGAAGACGAGCGCCTTGACCTTTGATTTTTCGTGCTCCTCGATCTTCTGCGCGTTGCAGGCTATCTCGTTGGTTTGGCCGTTGCATTCCGGATAGACATCCGAGGTAAAGAGGATGTTCTTGCCGTCTGGCGACCAGAGTTCGCCTCCCGCTTCGGTCGGGATCGATGTCAGCTTGTAGGTCCCCGTTACGCTTCCCTCTGCGCCGTCGAAATCCGCAATCCACACCTGCGAAACGCCTTCCTTGTTCGACAGAAACGCAAACCGCTTCCCATCCGGCGCCCACCGCGGGCGGTCACCATCCTGATCCGGAATGAGTATTCGCTCGGCCGACTTCGAACCTGCCGAGCTTCGCACGGCGGCGGACGAGGCGTCCGCCTCTCCACTTACGGGCACGATCCAGATGTGCGGGGTCTTCGTGTTGGCTTCGAGATCGACATCGACCACGCTGAAGATCACCCACTTGCCGTCGGGCGACACCTGCGGATCGCCGACGCGCTTCAGCTTCATCATGTCGTCGAAGGTGAAGGGATGCTTGGCCTGAGCCAGAGCGGGGAGGGTGAGTGCAAGGACGAAAAGGGAGAGACAGAGTCGGCGCATAAGGGCGCTCCTTGAAAATCATCCGTAGAGACGTAGCTTGCTACGTCTCGGCCGGCAGCATCGGCGCCGCACGCAAGACGTTGCAAGCAACGTCTCTACGGCAAACGGATGAGTGTAGCAGGGTTTGGGTAGCGCCGCCGTCTCTTCGACTTCGCTCAGAGCAGGCTCCGGCGGCTGTCCGGCGGGCGTCCCGCCCTCTGCCTGGACGGAGTTCCTTCTGCTGGAGGTTCCCACCAAAACACTTCTGACGTGTTGTGGCTCTCCGCGCTCGAGGGCGAGACGCCCTCGCGACAGCCGGCGGGACGCCGGCGCTACAAAATGCGGCAATCTCGCTCAGCGTTACGATGCGGCAACCTCTTGCCCACTTCGGCATCCAACTGAGTGGCAGAACTGCAGCACCCTTCCCTCCGGCCTCACTGAGCGGAGAGGGGTTGGAGGGTCGGGTTGCCGCGGTGTGCTTTCGTAGAGTCGTAGCTTGCTGCGTCTCTTCTCTGCTCGCTGTTTGGCTGCCTGGCCCTTCGGACCGGGCAGCAGACGTTGCCAGCGACGCCTCTACGAAGCCTCTTTTAATCCGTTAAACTAGACATATGAAATTTGTATCCGGTCGTTTGCTGCTATGCCTGACTGTGCTGGCCTGCGGACTAGCGGCGCTCCCCGCGCGCGCGCAGGAAGGCCCCCTCGATAACACTCCCCCTGCCGGCACCACGCCTGAGGACATCATCAAGCGCTTCGCAGCCAAGGAGACCGAATTCGCCAAGGCGCGCGACCAGTACACCTACCGCCAGGACGTGAAGGTTGAGACTCTCGATGGCAGTACCGTCACCGGGCAATACCACGAAGTCTACGACGTGATGTTCAACGACCAAGGCAAGCGGATCGAGAACGTGGTGTTCGCGCCGCAGTCCTCACTCGAGCAGGGCGGACTCTCCATGGACCAGGGAGATTTCGAGGACATCCGGCACCGCATGCCGTTTGTGCTGACCGAGGCCGACCTGCCGGAATACAACATTTTGTATGTGGGCCAGCAGCAGGAGGACGAGATCCATTGTTATGTCTTCGACATCGCTCCCAAGCAGATCGTTGGGAAGAAGCGATATTTTCAGGGACGCATCTGGGTCGATGACCACGACTTTCAGATCGTAAAAACGTACGGCAAGAGCGTGCCCGACATCCGCAAGAAGCACGGCGACGAAGAGAATCTCTACCCCAAGTTCACCACGTGGCGGCGGCAGATCGATGGCCAGTACTGGTTCCCTATCTTCACCCGGGCCGACGACGAACTGCACTTCAAGCTGCAGGACATCCACATCCGCGAAATTATCAAGTACGAGGACTACAAGCGGTTCGGCGCGAAGTCCACGATCCTGTTCGAAGGCAAGCAGATTCCGAAGAGCGATCAGAAGCAAGAGCAGAAGCCGGATGAGAAGAAGCCGCAGTAGGCAGGTTTCAAAGTTTCAAGGTTTCAACGTTTCAAGGTAAGACCGATCGCTTCCGGCGGACTGATTCGAGTAACCGGTTTAAGAGACCGAGGACTTGGTAGATTTCTTGCGCTAGCGTCTGTTGCTGGTTCTGATTTAGATATCCCAAATCGAGTGCGATACTAGTTGTGTCTCCATCTCTAGCAAAGAGCCGCGTGCTTGCCCGAGAAAATGTGAGAATTCGCCGGAAGTGAGGCGCCCTTGTCCTTCCGCGATATTCGATGGGACTGAGACAGCGGCCCGCCTGAGCTGAGAGGTCAATCCGTAAGTCTCGTTCCTGGGAAACTGTTCAGTGGATCGATAGACTTGAACAGCCAAAGCCTTGGCCTTCTGCCAGACAAGCAATTCACGGTAGGTGCGAGCCACTGCTGAGTCTAGGTTTCAAGGTTGCAAAGTTTCAAGGTTTCAACGCAGAAAAGCGTTGGCTTGGTCCCACTTTGAAACCTTGAAACCCTGAAACCTTGAAACCTTAGTAAAACAGATACTTCCGCCACTTATCGTCACTCCTACCCATCAGCCGCATGATGTGGCGGCTGGTGTGTAAGTTGAAAGCGCGGGGTTCGCGCATCAACTTCATGCCCGCTTCGGTGGGAGACTGGTTGCCCTTGCGGCGGTTGCAGCCATGGCAGCAGGCAACGAGATTTTCCCAGGTGGACGAGCCTCCGCGGGAGCGGGGGATTACGTGGTCGAGAGTGAGTTCTCCGGAGGGGAGCACCGTGGCGCAATACTGGCAGGTGTTGCGGTCGCGGAGCAGGATGTTCTTGCGCGAGAGCGCGCGACTCTGGTGCGGAATGCGGCGGTACTCGAGCAACCGGATCACCGAGGGCAAGCGCATGGCAACACGAGCGGAATGCAGGAAGTGTCCGTTCTCTTCCTCGGTCATGGCCACGCCCTTGAGTACGAGAACCAGCGCGCGACGCGCAGCGCAAACATTGATGGGCTCGTAGGACGCGTTCAGCACGAGGACGGGGGCGAGCAGGGCATGGCCGTCCCCAGGCCGGTGCATGGCCGCCGGCGCGAACAGGCCGGCAGCGTGCCGGGATCCTGCATCGTGATGATCCATCCTCAAAGACATAAGTTTCAAAGTTGCAAGGTTTCAATGTTTCAAGGTTTCAAAATCGCAGAGCTCAGGTTCCGACTTTGACACTTTGAAACTCCGAAACTTTGAAACCTTCTTCCCTGCCTTCAACCCGCTCATCGTCAAAACACTTAGATGCTAGTTTCAGCGTGCGCGCCACCGTCGCGACCCATACCTGGCGGGCTCCAGCGCGGCGAAGCACCCGCGCGCATTCCGTCGCCGTAGTGCCCGTCGTATACACATCATCCACGAGAAGCACGTCGCGGCCAGTGACTTCTGCGGCACGCGCCACGGCAAAGGCTCCGCGCAGATTTTCGCGGCGCTGGTGGCTGGTCAAGCCGATCTGCGAATGCGTGTCGCGGGTGCGCTGCAGAAGATCCAGAGCAAGTTGCAGTCGTTCCGGAGCCGGGTAAGACTTCAGCGCGGCCCGAGCGATCAGTTCCGCCTGATTGAATTCGCGCTGCCGCCGCTTGGACTGATACAGCGGCACGGGGACCACCAGGATCGGCTGCTGGTCATACATGCCTCGCTCAAACATCGCATGATCAAAGTCGGGCTCGAGTGCGGCCAAGGCCTCGGCCAGCATGCGTCCCAACACCTTGGCGGCGGGGCGAACACCGTTGTACTTGAGCAGGTGAATCAGTTCGCGCAAGCCGCCCTCATAGCTGCCGTACGACGCAGCCCGCTCAAAAGGACGCTCGATGCGGCGGCAGACCGGGCATCGCCGCAGGCCCTCGGGGTCCGTCTCCGCGTAGGAGGAAAGTACGCGCTCCCCGCAAATGGAGCACATTTTGCCGCGCACCGGTAGAACACCGGCCAGGCAATCGGGGCACACGGGAAGCCGCGAAATATTCAGCAGAGGTTCGCCGCACAGGCGGCAATCGGAAGGAAACAGAACGGAGAAGAGACTCTCAGCGGCTCGGCTAACCCAAGTTCGGCTAACCCAGGTTCGGTCAGCCCAGACTCGTCCCAGTCTGGACGAAGTCTTGTGCAACACAATAGAAGGCCCTGATCGTGCAACACTGGCCTGGCTAGCCCGGATTCGGTCCTCACTACTGCTGAAGACGGCCTCCTCATCATGGCGCGAACACAAAACCGCCGCGGACCACCACTCTTGCAACACATTCTTACAATACCAGCAGTATAACGGCGATGCCGCCGCTAGGCAACGTTGCGGTTGGACGTAGGTGCCGGTTGCTTTCCCGGCATGATCCTGGGAGCGTCCGAGAGCCGGTCGCGCACCTGCGTAAAAATCAGCCGGTAGTCCCGCCGGAAGCATTCTCCGCAGCGCACGGGCATCAGAAGAAACAGCGGCAGCAGAAAGCGCTCGGTCAATGTACGACGGCGGGAGCGGAAACCTACTTCGCTACCGCAATCGCGACAATGGTACGGGGGAATCAAGGGCTTATCGGGGGAGTCGTTCATTAGGCACCTCGGATGACGGATGACGAAAGGGGCGGACTACAGATTGACCCTATTTTACACCAGGTGGGCTGACGCGCTCAATCTCTTCTGGACGCAGCTTTGACGAGGATTTCACGGGGTCTGAAGCGAAAAAGGCCACGAAAACCGCTGCTTTCGGCCAGGGTTACACCTGAACCTTGGGCGTTACTGCGTCGCCCACCTGTGTTCGATCGCTGGCGGATGCTGCAAGGTTTGCATCACCACGCAATATTGTTCCGTTTTCGCCTGCAACGCGCTTAACTGCTCTTTCGTGGCCTGCGGGGCGCGGACCTCGAAGATGATCCGGATACTCTGAAATCCGACCGGCACGTCCTTCGATAGGCCCAGTGTCCCTTGCAGGTCCAAATCGCCTTCCACGGTGACGTCGATGCCCTCGGTCGGAATTCCCATCGCCGCAGCCACCATTTGGCAAGTGATCTGCGCGCAGGCAGCCAGCGCCCCTAACAGCAGGTCTCCGGAACACGCCCCTGTCCCTGCGCCGCCAACGCCTTTGTGAGCCTGCGCGTTGTAGATGGCCCGCCCCAGGTCGATCGAGCAGGAGATGGGTGCGTCGGCCTGCTTTCCGTGAGCCGTCAGAGTGATTCGGGAACTCGCCGGGTCCTGCCGGTACTGGTCTTTCAGGGGCCGTTGCACCGATCGAATATCCATGAATCCCTCCGGAATCTGGGGTATTATAAACGGACCCCGGGGCCCGCCGTAGAGCCGATCGCGGCAACAAATCTAGAATTCAAGGTCCTCGCGCAGCAATGGCTAATCATTCGTGGCTTGCCGTCGTTGCGCCAGCGAGTTCATGACCCTGCCGCTCACGCCAGATTCAGTGCCATCCACCCTTTCGCCGGGAACGCGCTTCGGGATCTACGAGATCCTTCAGCGGCTGGGCGCCGGCGGCATGGGCGAAGTCTACCGCGCGAAGGACACTCGCCTCGACCGCGAAGTCGCCATCAAAACGCTTTCGCTGGACCGCAATTCTCAGCCGGACGCTCTGGCGCGCTTTGAAAAGGAAGCCCGTTCCGCTTGCGCACTCAACCATCCAAACATTGTCACGATTTATGAGCTCGGGCAGGTGAACGGAACGCGCTACATTGCCATGGAACTGGTGGATGGCGAGACAGTGCGACAGATGCTCTGCTCTGGCCCGATTCCATTTCTCAAGGCGGTCACTATCGCCGCGCAGATTGCCGACGCGCTCGCCAAAGCACACGAAATCGGCGTCGTGCATCGCGACTTGAAGCCCGAGAACCTGATGGTTTCTGGCGGAGGCACAGTCAAGGTACTGGACTTCGGTCTGGCGAAACTGGCTGCCGTGAATGGAGCCCATAGTTCGGATGCCTCCACCACCGCGATCACCGAAGAGGGAACGGTGATGGGCACCGTCGGCTATATGTCGCCGGAACAGGCCACCGGCAGCGAAGTTGATTTTCGTTCGGACCAGTTTTCGTTTGGGTCCGTACTATTCGAAATGGTCACTGGATTTGCCGCGTTCCGGAAGCCGAGCCACGCAGAGACCCTGGCCGCAATCCTGCGCGATGAACCGGAGCGCCTTGGATCCAGGATGCTGCAAGCGCCCGCGCCCTTCATTTGGATCGTAGAGCGCTGCATGGCCAAGGATCCGAAGGATCGCTATGCCTCCACCCGGGATCTGGCGCGCGACCTCGCCGCGGTGCGCGACCGGCTGGCCGATTCGCCGGCCCGACTTTCGGAGCCTCGCCCCAGCAACCTGCCTATGCAGCGCACCGCATTCATAGGACGCGAACGCGAAGAGGCTGCGCTGCGCCAACTCTTGAGCCGTGCGGACGCTCGGCTTGTGACCCTCACCGGCCCGGGTGGCATTGGGAAGACGCGCCTCGCCTTGCAGGTAGCAGCCGAAGTCGCCGGAGAGTTTCCCGGCGGGGTCTGCTTCGTACCTCTATCAGCGGTAGGAGAACATGGTTTGATCGCTTCCACGATCGCACAGGCATTGGGAGCGCGGGAGGTCGCCAACCAGTCTCCGCAGGAAAGCCTGAAAGAATGTCTGGGCGGGCTGAACCAACCCGTGATGCTGTTGCTGGACAACTTTGAACATCTCATCGCGGCCGCGCCGGTCATCGCGCAGTTGCTCACGATCGGGCCACAACTCAAAATCGTAGTCACGAGCCAGGCGCCGCTTCACGTCTACGGTGAGCATGAGTTTCCCGTGCCGCCACTCGCGCTGCCCGACCCCAAATCCATGCCTCCGCTGGAAGCGCTCTCGCGCCTTCCGGCGGTCGCGCTCTTCGTGGAACGCGCCCGAGCGGTGAAGCACGAGTTTGCGCTGACGAAAGAAAACGCGCCGACGGTGGCGGCGATCTGCGCCCGTCTCGATGGTCTGCCTCTCGCCATCGAACTGGCCGCGGCGCGCATCAAGCTGCTTTCGCCGCACTCCATGCTGACACGTCTGGAAAGCCGCTTGAATCTCTTGACGGGCGGCGCCCGGGATCTGCCGAGCCGGCAGCAAACGCTTCGCGGCACCGTGGACTGGAGCTACGGCCTGCTCAATCCCGCGGAGCAAACTTTGTTCCGCAGGCTTGCGGTCTTTACCGGCGGCTGCACGTTGGAAGGCGTGGAGGCGGTGTGCGACACCAAAGGCGACCTGGGCATCGACGTCCTCGACGGCATGACGTCCATGGTGGACAAGAGCCTGGCGCAGCACGCGGAGCAGGCCGATACAGAAACTCGATTCCGGATGCTTTCCACTATCCGAGAGTACGCTCTCGAACGCCTCGCCGAGAGCCACGATGAATCGGCAACTCGGCGCGCCCATGCCGCCTATTACCTTGTGCTCGCCGAAGAAGGCGCCCAGGACGTGGCTGCACACTCTGAGTGGCTCGACCGCTTTGAGATCGAGCATGACAACTTCCGCATAGCGCTGGATTATCTGATCAAGACCGGGGATGCCGAGTGGGGTCTTCGACTCGGCACAGCTCTGTTTCGTTTCTGGGAGACGCGCGAATATCTTACGGAGGGCCGTGACGCACTCGCTCGGCTGCTAGCGATGGAAGGAACGGCGACGCGTCCGAAACTCCGGGCGCGTCTGTTGTTTGCGGCTGCGGTCCTGGCCGGCGAGCAGGGCGACTATGCCTGCGCGCAGCAACTGTTCGAAGAAAGTCTCGACACCTGCGTCGACTTGAAAGACAACCGCGGCGTTGCCGTCGCGTTGAACGCACTGGCGGTCAACGCTCGCGATCGCGGAGACTTCCCGGCTGCAGCCTTGTTGTTCGAGCGGTGTGTCGCGATCTGGAAAGATCTCGGGGATTCCGCGGATCTGGCCCGCGCCCTCAGCAATCTCGCCAGCGTGACGAAGTTGCAGGGGGACTACGCGCGCGCGTCGTCACTATATGACGAGTGCCTGGCGATGTTCCGTAAGGCCGGAGACGAAGCTGGAGTGGCCTGGACGCTGAACTACCAGGGCGACGTTGCCCGCGAGAAAGCGGACTTCCCTGCCGCGCGTTCATTTTGCGAACAGAGCCTAGCGGCCTTTCGCCAACTGCGCGATGGCTGGGGTATTGCCAGCGCGCTCTCCGACCTCGCCTGCCTGAGTTGCGATCAGGGGAACAACGCCGAGTCGCGGCGCCTGTACGGCGAGAGCATCAAGATGTTTCAGGAACTGGGTCACAAGCGCGGCATCGCGAGGGTGCTCGAATATCTTGCCGCCAATGCCGCGGCACAATCAAACGCCGTGCAAGCACTACACCTTGCGGGAACCGCCGCAGCCCTTCGCCAACGATTAGGCGTGCCCCTCGCTCCCGCCGAGGCGCCCAGACTGGAGAAGGCTCTGGAATTTGCGCGCCGAGCCCTGGGCAACGCTGCGGGCACCACGGCGTGGATGGAAGGATGGTCAATGCCGGTGGAACAGGCCGTACAGGAAGCTCTGAACAGCGATGCCGCGCCGAGTCTCTCGGCGTGAGACGCTGCTCAACTCAATCGGCCGTGCCGGGATCGATCAAGCGGCGGACTGCTGAGACGCGATTCGCCGGAAAACCTCCGCGGCGTGCGTGCTCGCGCACTGTTTCCTCGTCGGGCGCCAGGTACACACAATAGATTTTGTCGCCCGTGACGTAAGAGTGGAGCCATTTGATTTCCGGTCCCATCTCCTTCAGCACGCCGACCGACTTTTTGGCGACGGCCTGCAGTTCCGCATCGGATAAATTCCCCGCGCCCGGGATTTCCCGCTCGATCACAAATTGGGGCATGACCACCTCACAGAACGGTGATGTTAGCAGATTGTTCTGGGAGCCCTCCAGCGAGATGCGAGGTGGGGCCGACCCCGGAAGCGGCCCCACCTCAACTCTGTTGCGCCTGAGACAGCGCGTTATTTCCCTGGCAACGTCAACTGGTAAGCGTTGATGCCGATGCTTCCGTACAGAGCGCCGCCGCGCCCGAAAACAAGCCCAACGAAGGGATTGGTTCCGACGGGATCGTTCGAGTGGAACAAGAGCAGAGTGTGCTTGGTCCACCCGCTGCTGCTGGGCGAGACCTGGTAGATCGTGCCGCAGCCCATCGACTCATACGAGCAGCCGGTCGTGGAGGAGGCATCTCCGCCAAAGCGAGTCACTCCGTAGAGGTTGCCCTTTTTGTCGAGCGTGATGCCACCTGCCGGGACCGATCCATCGCCGTTACCTTGGAACGCATGGAGGGTCGTGAGAGTCCAGGTTTGTCCGCTGGCCGGAGGAGATAGCTGATAGACCGTGCCATTCGAGCTAAGTTCTCCGGTTGTGGTGATTCCGTACAGATTCCCGGAGGGGTCGATGGAGAGATCACCATTCGGATTCTGGCCGTCGCTGCCGCCCGTGAAACTGTAGAGGATGGTTTCGGTCCAAGACCCACCCTTTTGGGTGGGAGGCGACAGACGGTACACCGCGCCACAGTTGCAAGCGCCGCCGCCCAGAAAGGTCTCGCCGTAGAGATTTCCCTTCGAGTCCCGCACGAGGCCGCCGGCCGGACTCAAGCCATCTCCGCTGTTCTGGCCGAACTGATAGATCACAGTCTCGGTCCAGGCGCCGCCACTCTGTGCCGGCGGGCGGAGTTCGAAGACCAGACCGGCGCCGCTCACGCCGTCATACGAGGTGACCCCATAAATATTGCCGGCGGCTTCCTGTGCCAGACGCCCGATTGGCTGCTGGCCGTCTCCACTGCCCTGAAAAGCGTGCAGCACAGTCTCGGTCCACGAGCCGTCGGATTGAGGCGAGAGCTCAAAGATGGTGCCGCATCCTTGGATCAATGCAAACGAACCGCAGATATTGTCCCCGCTGCCGGAGCCGCTTCCTCCGAGGTCCGTGCTGCCAAAGATGTTCCCATGCGGGTCGAGCAGAGCGGGGGCGAGGCTGTTTTCGCCATCGTGCGGAGCGCCTCGAAAATTGTAGAGGTCCGTCGCGCTCCAGCTTGCACCAATGGAGGTGGGCGGAGAAAGGCGGTACACAGTCCCACAGGGCGAGCTACCACCTCCCTACTCCTGGCAAACACCGGTGCCACCGCCGGCGAGGGCGTATAGATTTCCATTCTGATCGACAACGAAGTTGGCGAAAGCGCCTGCTGGACTCGTGAACTTAGCTGTGTTAATGACCTTGAGGCGCGCACCGGCGGCAAGGGCCATCGAAGCGGTGGCCAACGTAAATGCAAGGACTGAGAGCTTCACGAGAGAAAAGCGACGAGGGTTCATGCGCAGTACTCCTTACGGATGACGGTCAGAGATTCGAAGCAGGGCCGGAGCCAATGCTCGGGAGGAAAAGCGAGGGAAATATACCACAGGTCGGTTAATGGGGGGAACAGTCATAAGGACTTGCCAAAAGGCATGGGGCCGTCGCTTCGTTCAAGGTGACAAGACGGACCTAGCGGTATACTGACGCCGGCGTACAGGACGCCGCCCGTCCGCGGACAGGACTGAGTCCACCTGAGCGAATCTGAATACCAAGGTTCTCGCGAACCTCCTTTTCGCCCGCTGTAGCGGACCCAGGGCATGACCACGAAGGAGGTCCGTTATGGCCAAACAGTTTCACGATCGTCACTTTCCTGTACGTCCCAACCTCGACCAACTCAAGCATCAGGCTAAGGATTTGCTGCGCGCAATACGACAGGGAGATTCAGCCGCAATCGCGGAACTACACAAGCATCATCCTAAGCAGACCACGAAGGCAATCGATCCCGCAGCCGCCAAACTGGCCGACGTGCAAGCCGCGCTGGCACGAAGCTACGGACTCGCGAGCTGGCCGCGTCTCGTCACAGCCTGCCGCATGACCGACGCAATCTGGCGTGGTGATGTCGACACCGTCCGGTCTCTGATCGTGAAAGATCCGCGACTGCTGCGCGAGGCCGCGAGGGGCGTGCCCGACAGCAACTGGGGTCCACCGATGTCGTACGCGGCAAATGTAGGCCAGGACGGAATCATTGCGGTGCTGCGCGAGATGGGTGCTGAGGATCTGCAGCACGCCTTCGACCGCGCCTGCCTGCAGGGCCAGATCGAAACGGCGCGCCGTCTGCACGCGATGGGCGCCCGCGTCCTTCCGGGCATGGTGATGGGGCCGTGTGAAACCCTGAATCCCGAGGGCCTCGCGTTCCTGCTTGAACTGGGAGCGGACCTCACCGACAAACACGGCGACCGCCTCGCGCCGGTCGCATTGCTGCTGCAAACCTATTGCCGTGGTCCCGAAAGCAAACATCGCTGCCTTGAGCTGCTGGCGGAGCAAGGAGTCGCGCTTCCTGACACGCCTCCAATGGCGGTGCATCGCGGCCGCATCGATTTGCTCGAAGCGCATCTGCGCGCGATCCACAGCTGTTGGCCCGCACATTCTCACACGAGGACATCTATCCCCCGGAGTTGGGATGCCACGCCGACCATTCCCTCGCACTGCACGGCACGCCGCTGGCCGGAACCACTCTGCTTCATATGTGTGTGGATTTCGACGAGATCGAGATCGCACGCTGGTTGATTGAGCGTGGCTCCGACGTGAACGCCAAAGCCGAAATCGACCCCGACGGCTTCGGCGGTCACACCCCGCTATTCGGCTGTGTGGTCTCGCAAGCATATCTCTGCGGCCTGCAGCGCGACGCTGCCTTCGCCCGCTTGCTGCTCGATCACGGCGCTGACCCGAATGCCCGGGCATCTCTGCGCAAGCGCCTGCGCTTCGTGCCGGACGAGTCCATGCACGAATACCGCGACGTCACGCCGCTCTCGTGGGGAGAACGCTTTTACAACCCTCGATCCCACGGCCACACCTGGTTCAGCAAGCCCGCCATGACGTTGATCGCCGCACGGGGAGGCCGGCCATAACTCCCAGTGGCCCACTTGGCGAGTACACTTGTCACGCGGCCTTGCCGCGTGCTAACGTGCGCGGTTCCAGTGATTTGAGTCCATCGAGCAGGCAACGCAGGCGACTTTGCTTCCAGATTACGGCTTAAGAGGATTCCACCTATGAGCACTACAGTGACCGAACTCCCCGCGAAGAAGAAACACATGCCGTATGTGCCCGAAACCATGGAGATGAAGGAGTTCACCTTCCGCGCCCTGCTGATCGGGCTGGTCATGACCGCGATTCTCGGTTCGGCGAACGCGTATCTCGGGCTCAAGGCCGGAATGACGATCGCGGCAACCTATCCCGCAGCGGTGATCGGGATGGCGCTGCTGCGGCTGATGAAAGGTTCGTTGCTGGAAGAGAATATCGCTCGCACCGTGGGATCGATCGGCGAGTCGGTCGCAGCAGGAGCCATCTTCACGATCCCTGCGTTTGTGATGGCCGACTTATGGCCTGCGCTCACACCCAGCTTCACCTCTCCGGAATACTGGAAGTCCGTTGCGCTGATGATGATCGGCGGCACGCTGGGCATCCTCTTCGTGACGCTGTTGCGCCGCGTGATGGTCGAGGACCCCGATCTTCCCTACCCTGAGTCGGTGGCCGCATCGGAAATCCACAAGGCAGGCCAGCAGGGCTCCACGGCCGCGAAGATTCTGTTCGCCAACATGGGATTCGGCGGATTGATGTATCTGCTGGGCGCGATCAACATATTCAACCCCAACAACACGTTCCCCATAACCATCGGCAATCTCGGCAAGAAGTTGCTGCTACGCACCAGCACGAATCCAAATGTGGCCACAACCATCACCGGCGGCACAACCCTTTTCACCGCGCCCGACGTCAGCCCGGCATACCTCGGCGTGGGTTACATCATTGGACCAAGACTCGCCGCTCTGAACTTTGCGGGTGGCGTGCTCGCCTGGGGACTGCTGGTTCCGCTTCTAACCTTCACGATCGGGCCGTACATTCAGGCGACGCAGCCGGCAGATCAGCCGATTTCCTGGACGCTGCTCGCCGGGGCGATCTATTTCTCTATCGTGCGTCCTATTGCAGTCGGAGGCATGCTGGTCGGCGCTTCCTACACGCTGTTCAAGATGCGCAAGCAATTGGCGCTCGGCATGGGCCGCGCCGTCTCCGATTTGAAAAAGTCGGCTGCAGTCCAAGCCGCAACCAATCGTACCGAGCGTGATCTGCCCGCCAAAGCAATCTTTGCGGGTGTGGGCGTCGTGTTCATCGCCATGATTCTGCTGTATCACTACTTCATCAGCGGTGCGGGAACGCTTTCCAGTTCGCAAGTGCTTTCTGGTTCCCTCGTAGCAGCGGGTGTCATGATTATCGTCGGATTCTTTTTTGCCGCCGTCTCCGGCAACCTGGTCGGCATGATCGGATCATCGAATAATCCCGTCTCGGGGCTCACGCTCTGCACGCTGGTGATTGCTGCGTTGCTTATGGTTGCGATGGGCGTTAAAGGAACCGGTGGCGTGGCTGCGGTGCTGGGCGTCGCCGCGGTGGTCTGCGTCTCGTCTGCTGTAGCTGGCGAGATGCTGCAAGACTTGAAGGTTGGATACATCTTGGGAGGTACGCCCTCAAAGATGCAGATTGGAGATCTGTTCGGCATCGTAGTGGCATCCCTTGTTCTCTTCTTCCCGATCGCGATTCTGGCCAAAGCGTACCACTTCGGCAGTTCGGCCCTTCCGGCTCCGCAGGCTGGGTTGATGGCCATGCTCTCAAAAGGAATCGTCGGCGGCGATATGGCGTGGCCGCTGGTGATTGTCGGCATCCTGCTTGGCTTGGGGATGATCATGATCGAAGTGAAGAGTGTGATGCTCTTCGCGGTCGGCATGTACCTGCCACTGGGAACGACGTTCGCAATTTTCGTAGGTGGCGTCATCCGATGGATCACCGACACGTTGCGCGACCGCCGCGGCTTCAACGATGCGCAGAAGGCGCGCGTCGAAAACGCGGGCGTGCTGACCGCCTCTGGCATGATTGCCGGTGAAGCGCTCTGCGGCTTGGTCATTGCCGGACTGGTGGGATCGGGCCACGACGTCACTCTGTTCAAGTGGACGCCGCCATTCCTGCTCGCGCTGGGGGCTCTCGCCGTGCTGGCGATTGTCATGATCCGCTTGCCGCTGGCCAGTTGCGGCCGCCCGGAAGATCCGGCGCCGCCGACCGCGATTATGTAAATGCGTGAACCATGAAGGGCACGAAGAAACACGAAGGTATTCCGCGCTTCGTGCAACTTCGTGTCCTTCGTGGTTTAGGGTTCTTATGTCGATCTCTGAAAACATAGTGGGGGTGCGCGTACGCATCGCGGATGCTGCGCGACGCGCAGGGCGGCGTCCCGAAGAAATTGCGGTGATGGCGGTGAGCAAGACTCATCCGCCCGAACGCATTCGCGAAGCTCATGCCGCCGGATTACGACTATTCGGAGAAAACCGCGTGCAGGAGTTTGCCGGAAAAGCAGCGGCGCTCACCGATCTGGACGGAGCGGAGTGGCACATGATCGGGCACCTGCAGACGAACAAAGCGGGCAAGGCGGCGGAATTGTTCGGCGCAGTGGACTCGGTCGATTCCGTGAAACTCGCCGAGAGACTCGATGCCGCCGCGCGAAGCATAGGCAAGAAGCTGAGCGTGTTGATCGAGATCAACGTCGGCGGTGAAGCCGCGAAGAGCGGAGTTGCTCCGGATTCACAAGAACTGGAGGAGTTGTTGTCGGCTGCGCCTGGATTCGAGGCTCTCGAGTTTCGAGGACTGATGACGGTGCCTCCGTACACCGACGACCCCGAAGGCGCGCGGCCATACTTCCGCAAGCTTCGCGAATTGCGCGATGCGATCGCTGCACGCAAACTGTCCGCAGTGAGGATGCACGTGCTTTCCATGGGCATGTCGCACGACTTCGAGGTCGCGATTGCAGAAGGTTCGACTTGCGTGCGCGTCGGGACGGCTATCTTCGGGGAAAGACCAAAACCTTAACCACAGAGGACACAGAGGTCACTGAGGAATAAGAATGATCCCCCTTCAGGAGTCGGGAAGTGGAATCACTTTCGCCGTCAAAGTGCATCCCCGCGCGAAGAAGAACGCCATCACCGGCGAACTGGGCGACGCGCTGAAAGTCTCCCTGACCACGCCTCCTGTCGAAGGCCGGGCCAACGAGGCCTGCATCGAATTTTTCGCGAAACTTTTGAAGGTGCCGCGCTCTTCCGTTACCATTGCCTCCGGCCAGACGAGCCGAAATAAAGTGATACGCGTGGCGGGCATTTCCGTCGCCGAGTTGCGCACCAGAATTGAACAGTAGCGCCGGCGTCTCACCGGCTGTCGCGAGCGCATCTTGCCCTCGCAGTGTAGAGCGAGAATGCGTGGCAGGAGTTTTGTCTGACTGCCACGAGCGCTGACGCCACATAACCTTTAGGAGCCACTTTGCCTTTCTCTCAACGCTTCGAAGAAGTCCGCACCGGGTTCGAACGTCCCTTCTGGATCGCCAATATCACCGAGATTTTCGAGCGCCTCGCCTACTACGGAGCGTTCGCCTCGCTCGCCTTGTACCTGCAGGAGAAGCTGAACTTCTCCACCGAGCAGACCGGCACACTCACGGGCATCTTCGGCGGCATGGTGTGGTTCCTAGCGATTTTCGGCGGAGCCGCTGCCGATCGACTGGGATTCCGCCGCGCCCTGTCAGTCGCCTATCTCATTCTGGGCGCTTCCTATTTTCTGATCGGTTCGATTGGCGCGTCATGGCTGGCTCCCGTGCGTAACACGGTACCGCTGGGACTATTTGTCGGTTTCATTCTCATTCTTCCCGCGCTCGGAGTTTCGCTAGTAAAGCCCTGCGTGGTCGGCACCACGGCTCGCGCCTCGAAGGAAAACGTCCGCTCCATCGGCTACTCGATTTATTACACCATGGTGAACATCGGCGGCGCTGCCGGGCCTTATTTTGCGTCCTGGGCGCATCGCCACCTCGGCGTCGAAAATGTTTACCGCGTCGCTGCGCTCAGCGTCTTCGCGATGTTTTTTGTTGTCATCCTCTTCTTCCGCGAACCCCGCAAGGCCGGCGACGCGCCTCCGCCATCCATTGCGACGGTCGCGAGAAATTTCTGCATCGTGTTGGGAAATTACCGGCTCGTGTTACCCGTGCTGCTGGTCGCATTGCTCCTGCGCATTGCGCTGTGGACGAAGCCGGAGTGGTCGGTCCCGTGGTGGATCTGGATTGGCTTCCTCGTGGTTATGCTCGCGGGCATCAGCCGCTTTATGTGGTTCCTCGTGATCTTCACCGGCTACTGGATCGTTTTCTGGCAACAGTACATCAGTCTGCCCGGATTCATTCACGGGTATATCGATGCGCATGCAGATGTTGAGATGATTCTAGTGGTCGATGGATTGACCGTCATCTGTCTGACCCTCGTGGTAAATTTTCTGACGCGCAAGATACCCGCATTCGCCGCCGTCATTCTGGGCACGGTAATCACTTCCCTGTCGTGGCTGATCCTCGCCTTCCGTCCTACGATCTGGGGCGCAGTTTTCTCATTGTTCTTCCTCGCGATGGGCGAAATCATACAGGCCCCGCGCTACTACGAATACATCTCACGGCTTGCGCCTCCGGGGCAACAAGGCACGTACATGGGATTTGCATTCGTGCCCATCGGCATTGGATCGCTCATCGGCGGCCCGTTCGGCGGATTCCTGCTGCATCATTTCGGTGAAGTTCAGCACCAGCCGGCAATGATATGGTTCTGGATTACCGGCATCGGACTCGCGACCGCAGCGGCGCTATGGATGTATGACAGGTTTGTCAGAACCGCCGGCGCCGCGGCTGATCCTGCGGCGCAATCGTGAGTTGGAACAGTCGTCATGCCGAATCCGAAGAGCAGCCCATCCGCAGTCGCCACACAGATTCGCAGCGCGCTAAAGGGGGGCGGCTCCTCCGAGCATGCCGCCGGGGTGCAGTGGTTCTTCAAGGAAGAGATCAAATCGTACGGCTGGTACACGGCTGAACTGCGGCGCGCCATCCGGCAATGCCGCCGCGACATTTTGCGGGAACACGACTTCGATTTTCTGGTAAGAGTGGCCGACAAATTATTCTCCGGCCAGGTGCTCGAAGAAAAGATTGCGGCTGTCTTTCTTCTCGAGAAACAGGACGCTCAGTTCGGCGATCGTGAGTTCAAGCTGTTCGGATCGTGGCTGGACCGCCTCAGCAGTTGGGCCGACCACGACGGTCTGGTGCACTACTTGATTGCGCCCATGGTGGCCGCGAACCCGGCCCGGGTCAAGGACGTGTTCCGTTGGGCGAAGTCGCCGAAACGCTGGCACCGGCGGGCGGCCTGCGTCGCGCTCATTCGCGGGGCGCGAGCCAAGATGTTCTTCCCTGAAATCGTCAAGCTTTCCGACGCTCTGCTCGCCGACCAGGACGACATGGTGCAGAAGGGCCTCGGCTGGCTGCTGCGGGAGACGGCGAAGTACGATCCGAAGCGTACTGTGCCGTATTTGATGACGATTCGCGGACGCGCTCCACGGCTAGTCCTGCGGACGGCGTGTGAGACGCTGCCGAAGACCGCGCGGGCACGGGTCCTGGGTACTTAGATCTGCTTCCTTGTGCCGTTCCTCCGGGACTTGTTCCTGTCGTCCGCGGTGACCCAGCGCTGAAGCGCTGGGCTCATTTGCTTTGCCGCTCCGCGGCTGGATTTGCATTACAACTCGTGTACTGTGCCCGCGCCTGACTCAGAAGTAACTCAGCCACGCATCACTCCGCCGCTGCTTCAACCGCGAACCAGCGGCACAGCGGATAAAGCGTCACCACTACAGTTGCCCACACTAAGTACACTAGCGGCAACGAATATCCCCAGCCCGGCGGCTCAGTGATGGGGAATTGCCCCATGGTCGGCGATTCGAACATCCAGTGCACTTGCCCGTAGCGCGTAGCACACGGCAATGGCAATCAGGTGACCCCGCGCACAACATCGATCGATTCGATACGGATGCGCTGGGCCACCTTGACCGGGGCGGATTCGCCCAAATCCTTGCTCTTGTTTACAATAGAGGTTTGCCCATGGACCTCGCTGCCATCCAGTCTGCGCTGCGCGAACGCAACATTGATGCGTGGCTTTTCTACGACCACCACCATCGTGATCCCATTGCCTACCGCGTGCTCGGTTTGCCCGCGAGCCTGATGGTGACCCGGCGCTGGTTCTACCTGATTCCCGCCGAAGGCGAGCCGGTCAAACTGGTCCACAAAATCGAAGCCGGACACCTCGATTCCCTGCCTGGCAAGAAGCATCAATATTCCGGCTGGCAGGAATTGTTCGACCAACTGAAATCGATTCTCGCCAAGCACCGCGATCTGGCGATGCAGTATTCGCCGAACAACAGCGTGTTCACTATCTCTCTGGTGGATGGCGGCACCATCGACCTGCTGCGCGGGCTGGGCAAGAATGTGGTCAGCTCCGCGGATCTGGTGGCGCAGTTTGAATCCACGTGGAGCGAAGAACAGATCCAGTCGCACTTCGCGGCGCGCGACAGCATCGACTCCATCGTCACGGCTGCTTTCAAAGAGGTGGGCAAGCGCGTGCGCAACGGCGGCACAAAGGAACACGAAATTCAGCTGTGGTTCATGGAAGCTTTTTCCCGCGAGAATCTGCTAACCGACGATCCGCCGATCGTGGCAGTCAACGCCAACGCCGGCAACCCGCACTACGAGCCGCACGCTAGCCATCCTATACCAATTCGCGAGGGCGATCTGCTTCTGCTTGATGTCTGGGGCAAGAAGAACACCGCCAACGCGGTCTACTACGACATCACCTGGATGGGCTTCGTGGGCAGTGCACCCTCGGGAAAAATGCAGGAAGTTTTCGAGATCGTGCGCGACGCGCGCGACGCCGGGGTGAAGACCGTCCTGGACGCGATCAACGGCGGACGCCGCATCGCCGGATGGGAAGTCGATCGCGCCACCCGCGGACACATCAAGAAGGCGGGCTACGGCGATTATTTTATTCATCGCACCGGACATTCCATCGGCACCGACGTCCATTCCAATGGGGCCAACATGGACGATCTGGAAATTCACGACGAGCGGCAGATCCTTCCCAACTCCTGCTTCTCCATCGAGCCCGGCATCTACCTGCCGGAGTTCGGCGTGCGCAGCGAAGTGAACGTGCTGGTACGCGCCAAGTCCGCCGAAGTAACCGGGAAAATTCAACGCGAGATTGTGAACATCTGAATGGCTAATTCCACGACAGACAAAACGAGGCCCGCTCAGCAGGAACAAGTGAACATGATGTCCGTGGTCGCCCCCGCGGTGGGCTGGTTGATACCGGGCGCCGGACACATGATCCAAAAGCGCTGGATCCGAGGCTTGCTGCTGTTCGTGTCGATCGCGACCCTGTTCGTGCTCGGACTGGCGATGCAGGGCCGCATCTACAAAGCGAACGGCGGCGACATCCTCGACATTCTCGGATTCATCGGCGACGTAGGCGCGGGCGCTCTTTACATCGTGACGATGGCTGCGGACTGGGGCCAGGGCGCCATCGCATTCGCCACTGCGGACTATGGAACGAAATTCATGATTGTCGCGGGACTGCTGAACTTTATCGCTGTCGCCGACGCCTATCACATCGCCATTGGAAAGAAACAATGAAGGCGCTCTCAGGTGTCAGCTATCAGCCGTCAGTTAAAACCTCTTCACGGAGCTTCGCGCAGTGACCATCACTCTCAATCATTTCAGCGCGGCGGCGGTGTTCGCCCTGTTCGCCTCCATCGTATTCGGCATCACCCACCGCGAGACCACGCGCGAGATGGTGAAGTACGGGCTCTATTGCTTTGCGATGTTTCTCGGCGGCGTGCTGGTAGCGGGCTGGGCGATGTGGGTGTTGCGAAGATAGCTTCTAGCTCTTAGCCTTTAGCTGTTAGCTTGAATCTCAATCTTCCCATTAGATACCCTTCTGCTGTCCTTCTCTGCGACAAAGCTAATGGCTAAGAGCTAACGGCTAAAAGCTGCCTTACCCCTCCCACACAAACGCATCGAAAATTCTCTTCGACTCAAAATTCAAGCGCCGGTAAAGCTCGACGGCCCGCGCGTTCGCTTCCGTCACCGTCAGCGACAGCAGGACGAAGTTTCGCTTCCGCAGGCTGCCCTCCGTGGCCGCCAGCAAAGACTCTCCGATTCCGCGCGAGCGATACTCCGGCAGGACGCACACCTGGGTGACGTGGCCGACATTATTCCGCACGCGGGAGCACAGGATGACTCCAATCAGACTCTTCGCCTTGCGGTCCAGTGCCACGAATGACGACTCGACATCAAATACTCCGCACCCCGGGAAGCGCACGATGTTATTGAGGAAGCGCAGCGATCCGCTAAGCGTGTGGTACTGGTCGTTGATCTGCGCGTCGACGTGGCTGCGATACGCCGCGGTGATCACGGCAGCAGTGGGCTGATAGTCACTCTCAGTCCACGGCCGAATCTCAACATCGGGATGCGTCGGCACCTTCTCCGTGGCGGCTTTCCCCAAAGTCAACGTCATGAACAGGCGTGGATGCCGCTGAAATCCCGTCTCGAGAAACGGGCGTGACACTGCGTTGGCTTCATGCGCGAGCAGTTGCGCCTCCACGCGATGAATCCCCGGAGACTGCTGCAGCGTCTCGATCACATGGGTGAGCAGCTTTAGTTCAACCTCGCGAGCATTAGGAAGCCTCGTGCCATTGATGACGTAGAGGTCGCCAATCACTCCCTTGCTGCCCTCATACACAAAGAACGAATAGCCGAAGACGCGGCCGCGATCGACGGCGGCATATCCAGGCAGGATTTTCGCGTCGATGTAGCGGAGAATCATCTCAGCCGAGCCGGAATAATCCCACGAAAGCAGGCGCGACCAGACTTGCGTCTCGTCTTCGAGCAACGGACGCAAGTCCACGGAAGAAAAGTGCCTGAGGTCGAGGATCTCCAAAGGGCTCCCGAGCGGGCTGCCACCAAGCACCGGCGGCAAATCTCGCGGCAAAATTTCGAGTGTAGTTGGTTCGCCCGGCAGAGGCAAACGAGGCGAACAAGCGGGAGCAACAGCCACGATTGCCCTTCTAGGTCCGGTGCTAAGCGTCACGGGTTCCCGTGATCGCCATCACGAGAAAGTGTAATCTAACGACGTAATCCACAACACAAGCCGCTCGCCCAAGAACTACGTAACTCCCACATTTAGAGCCTTTTAGGCCAATTTGGCGCAAAACTCGCCCGTGCTTGGCCGCACTTTATCCTGTGATGCTGATCACACCGCGTATCACTAGATTCACCGCATAATCAAGTCCTGCGTTATTGAATTCCCGGAGTGATTGTCACTCTTGAGCTGGGGGATCTCGTGGCAAAAGGACGTGTTTCGATCGTCGTTGAGCGCTGCAAGGCTTGTGGCTTTTGCGTGGAGTTCTGTCCCACGCACGTGCTCGCGCTCTCTTCCGCCTTCAATTCGAAGGGCTACCATCCACCGCACGTGGTGCATCCCGAAAAATGCAGTGGCTGCGATCTTTGCGGCATGTATTGCCCGGACTTCGCCATCAACGGAACCAAGATTCCTCAGGCCAGCGCCAAGCAGGCCAGCGGAGGTGAGAAATGAAAGCGGATCCCCGTGGTGTTCTAACCGGCACACACTTTCTCGACGGAGACCACGCCTGCTGTGAAGGCGCGCTGGCCGCCGGCGCAAGATTTGCCGCCGGATATCCCATCACGCCCTCGACCGAAGTGGTCGAGCGCTTCGCCGCCCGAGTGCCGACGGTGGGTGGAACCTTCATTCAGATGGAAGACGAACTCGCTGCGTCGATTGCGCTGCAAGGCGGAGTATGGGGCGGAGCCAAGGCATTCACTGTAACGTCGGGGCCGGGCTTCTCGCTGATGATGGAACACATCGGCTACGCGGCCATGACGGAAACGCCCTGCGTATTCGTCGACGTGCAGCGCGGCGGACCGTCAACCGGACTGCCCACGCTTCCCGCCCAGGCCGACATGATGCAGGCACGCTGGGGATCGCACGGAGACTACGAGATCATCGCGCTTTGCCCAAATTCTCCGCAGGAATGCTTCGACCTGACTATCAAGGCGTTCAACTTCGCGGAAGAATTTCGCGTCCCGGTCATGTTCATGATGGACGAAGTGGTGGGACACATGACGGAAAAGGTTGTCATTCCTCCCGCCGACGAAATCGAAGTCACACCGCGCAAGCACACTCGCAAGTCGGTGGAAGACTACCTGCCCTACGCTACCAACGGCGACATGGTACCGGAAATGGCGCACGCCGGCGACGGCTACAAGTTTCACGTCACGGGCCTGACCCACGATGAACACGGCTATCCCAACATGACGCCGCAGGTGCAGGACAAACTGGTCCGCCGCCTGCAGAACAAGATTCGTTCCGCCACCGACCGTATCTGCCTGTTTGAGGAAGATCGCCTCGACGATGCCAATGTGGTGGTGGTTTCCTACGGCATCACGTCACGCGTCGCGCAACGCGCGATCGATGCGGCCCGCGACAAAGGACTGAAAGTCGGCAAGCTGCGCCTCATCACCGCCTGGCCCTTCCCCGAGAAGAAGATTGCGGATTTGGCCGCGCACGTCAAAGCATTCGTCGTGCCGGAACTCAATCTGGGGCAAATGGTTCGTGAGGTCCAACGCGCGGCCGACGGCAAAGCCAAGACTTACGCCGTATCGCACGCTGGAGGCGGAGTGCACAATCCCGACGAAATCCTGAACGCCATCGTGGAGGCAAGCCGATGCTGAACATTCTCGACAACACGCCGGACGACACGGTCAATCCGGTTGAGCAGTTTCTGCGCAGCGACCGCATGCCGCATATCTGGTGCCCGGGCTGCGGCATCGGCACCACGGTGAATTCGTTTGCCCACGCCCTGATCGAGTCGAAGATTGATCTGAAGACGCTGGCTTTGGTCTCGGGTATTGGCTGCACGGGACGTGTCGCGGGCTACGTAAAACTCGATTCGTTTCATACCACGCATGGTCGCGCGATCCCATTCGCAACTGGACTGAAGCTGGCGAATCCCAAACTGAATGTCGTGGTCTACTCCGGTGACGGCGATCTGTCGGCGATCGGCGGCAATCACTTGATCCACGCCGCGCGGCGCAACATCGACCTGAAAGTAATCTGCGTCAACAATTTGATCTACGCGATGACCGGCGGCCAGACCGCGCCGACCACGCCCGGTCATGCCACCACGTCGACGAATCCGTACGGAACCTTTGAGCCGGCATTCAACCTGCCGCATCTGGTCGAAGCTGCCGGCGCCGTCTATGTCGCGCGCTGGACAACCTTCCACGTGCGTCAACTGGCGCGCTCGATCAGCGAAGCCTTCCAAAAGAAAGGGTTCTCGTTCATCGAAGTCATCTCGCCCTGTCCCACGCTCTACCAGCGCCGCAACAAGATGGGCGATGGCCTCGACACCATGAAGTTCTATAAGGAAAAGAGCAAGGTGAAGCACGGCGCGCCCACCAGCGAAGTCGGCCTCACGCTCAACGGAGAGATCGCCGTCGGCAAGTTCGTCGACCGCGACCGTCCCGACTACCAAACCATGATGCGCGCGCAGTACGTCGACACGCTGGGCGAGCGCTACGTCGAAGAACCCGAAATGGAGTGCGTATGCGGTTAATCGAGATTCGCGTTGCAGGCTTTGGCGGCCAGGGAGTCATCCTCTCGGCCATTCTATTGGGCAAGGCGGCATCGATTTACGAAAACGGCTTTGCCACCATGACGCAGAACTTCGGACCGGAAGCGCGCGGCGGTGCGTGCAGCGCCCAGCTCATTCTCTCCGACGAACCGGTACTGTACCCCTACGTGACGCGGCCCGACATCATGGTCGTCCTGTCGCAGGAGGCCTACAACCGTTTCGCGCCGGAACTGAAGCCGGAGGGTATGCTGATCATCGAGGAAGACCTGGTCCGTGTCTCCAATGTCAACACCGACAAGAAGGTCTACAGTATTCCGGCCACGCGCATTGCCGAAGGACTCGGCAAACGGATGGTGCTGAATTCCGTGATGGTGGGATTCTTCACCGCCGTCACCAAGCTTCTAACGGCGGACGCCGTGCGCAAAGCCGTGGCCGACTCGGTGCCTCCAAGTTTCCGCGAGCTGAATTTGCAGGCCTTCGAAAAGGGATTCGAGTACGGCAACACCGCGTTGGCTGTAGCCCCAGCCAGACATGGACTGGAAGAGTTGGCGTACTCGAGCGAGTAGAACGATACGACGACGTTCTGCAGATTTGTCATCCTGAGCAAGGCGAAGGATCCATGCACTCCCGGTCGTCACAATAGCGTCCAGGAGTTCATAGATCCTTCGGCCCGCCAAGAACGCGTGCCTCAGGATGACAAGCATTTATCTTTCCGGCGCGGCCCCCGCAGCTCCCGCAGCTGAGACCCAGTAATAATCAACGTTTTGCGGCGCGCAATTGCCGAGGAACAGCACGCGCCGGCCCGCCGTCTGCATCGCGACATTCACCTTCCATGCCGCCGGAGCCACCAGCAGATGTTCCTCCGCCGGAACTTTGCCCGACTCATAGCGCGAAATCGTCTGGTTGCGGTAAAACGCGAGCCCGTACTCCATCTCGCGCGAGACGCCGTAGACCGCGAGCTGAAGTTGATGTGTCTCCACACTCGCCAACTCGGCCGCCAGCGGACGGGTCGAGAGAGTCTGATCCACAGAGGTCGATCCGAGTTTCAGCACCGCCGTCACGGACAGTACAACCGGAATCAGGGTGACAAAGCGCAGCATGGTGAGGCGCAAACGGCTGGCCAGCGTCATCGCGATAGCGGCGCAAAGGGCGAACGCAATAGCGAGTGCCACAAACATGGGCCGCCCGGCGGGCAGCCGATGCTGAGTAATGACATAAGCGACCAGCACTGACGGTACGATCGGCGCAGCGGCCACAAGCGCATGCAGCACCGCCAAGCTCTTCGGTACGCCCTCATCGTCTTCACGCGCGAGATGGCGTCGCAAGTACTCCGCCAGCAGCACGGCTCCAGCTGGGATCGCAGGAAGGATGTAGCCGGGCAGCTTCGACTGCGAGATCGAAAAGAACGCCACCGGAACCACGAGCCAGCAGCACACGTAGAATCTGAATTGCAATTCAAGATCTGGCTCGGCGGAAATCGATTTGCGTTCCGCCCACCAGATCCGCAGAGATTCCACGAACGCCGCGATCACGAACACGGTCCATGGCAGCAGCGCGAGAGCCGTGACCGGAAGGTAGTACCAAAACGGCTCGCGGTGATGGTACAGATTGCTGGAGAAGCGCGCCAGATTGTGCTGCAAAATAAATTCGCGAAAGAACTGTGGATTCCGCATCTGCACTGCGACGTACCAGGGCAGCGCAATCGCACAGAACAGAAGAATCCCCGGCAGCCAGAGCGTCCTCAGCACCCAGCGGAATTCTCGCGCGCCAACCGCGAAGAGCACAATAACGGCCGCCGCCAGAAACGGCGCGACCGGGCCCTTGGACAGCATTCCCAGCGCCATGCAAACGTAGAACAGCGCAAGATAGATTCGCTTTCCACCTTCTCGCCAAGCCCACCACGCGAGCATTCCCGTAGAGAAACTCGCGGCCAGCGCCATGTCCATCGAAGCAGCATGGGCATACCCGATTACGCCCGCGCAAGAAGCCGTGATCAGCGCCGCATCGACTTCCACCCCGCGCCGGAATTTGCGAAAGAAAAGATAAACGGCGATCACCAGCAGAGTAGCGTCAATCGCGGCCGGGATGCGCGCGGCCACATCATTGACGCCGAACAAGGAATAGGCCAGCATCGCCTGCCAGTAATACAGGGGCGGCTTCTCGAGCCAGGCATGCCCGCCGAGAACCGGCGTGATCCAGTCGTGGCGGTCGAGCATCTCGCGCGCCACCTGCGCGTACCGCGGTTCGTCGGCGCCGATCAGCCCGAATTGGCCCATGCCGTAAAAAAACAGAAACGCACAAAAGCCTGCGATCAACAGCACGTCCGTGCGGGTGCGAGCGGTCATTCGGGAAATTACTGATTGATGATTGCTGATTGTTGATTGAAAACCAAAAAGCAGCCGATGGCTCTTCAATCAGCAATCAGAAATCAACAATGAACAATGGATTTCTATTGTACGGAAGGTCCGCGGCGAAGCTGGAACAGAACCTGGCGCACGGCCTCGGCAAGGGGCCCGTCGACCGAGCATCCGCTGGCGCATTCGTGGCCTCCACCGCCGAAACTCTCAGCCACGTGGGCCACATCGAGCTTGCCTTTGCTGCGCAGGCTGACGCGGTACCGCCCCTCGGGCATTTCGCGGAAGAAGGCCGCCACTTCGACACCGCCAATGGAGAGAACGTAATTTACCAAACCTTCGCAATCTTCTTCAATCGCGCCGCAGCGCTCCATCTGCTTCTGCGTCACCCAGGCGTAGCCGATGTGCCCTTCCACACTGAGATTGCGCAGGGCCTCGCCGAGCAGCCGGATCTTACCGACCGAGTGCGCGAAATAAATACCGCGCGCGCAGTACGCCGGATCGGCTCCCGCCAACACCAGTTCGCGCGCCAGAGCAAAGGTATTCTCATTCGTGCCTTGAAACATGAACGACCCGGTGTCGGTCATCAGCGCCGTGTAAAGACAGGTCGCAATCTCGGGAGAGAATTTCACGCCCGCTTCCCGCGCCAGCCGGAAAACCATTTCCGCAGTAGCCACGGCATGCGGATCAATCCAATTCACATCCGCAAACGGACGCCCGCTGACATGATGGTCAATGCTGATCAGCACCCGGTCTTCCAGCCCTTCGAGCCGGGTCCGGTGAATGCTGTCGCACTCCAGAATAATCGCCGCTTCGTAGGCGCCGAGAACGCGGTGGGATTGCAGAACTTGATCCGCGAATGGAAGCGAACGGTAGATGCGAGGCACGCCATCGTGCAGCACAACATCGGCGTGCTTTCCCATCGCGCGCAAAATCTGGCAGCAGGCCAGCGCCGAGCCGACCGCGTCGCCGTCGGGACGGGCGTGCGACGTCAGCACGAATCGCTCGTGCTGTCCGATCTGCCGGAGTACATCCTCGACGCTGCTATGCCTTTTTTCCACCGTGTGCCTTGCCCGCTTTGCTCCTCTTCTTCGCCCGCGCCAGCAATTCTTCCACTCGCGCCTTTTCCTGCTCCGCGCGGTCCAGCCGAAAATACAACTCCGGAGCGCGCCTCAGGTGCAACCGCTCCACGAGTTCGTGCCGAATGTATTCCTTTGCCGCTGCCAGGCCTTCCAGGCTGTGGTCCGCGTCCTCGTCATCGCCTTCAACATTGACCCACACCTGCGCCGATCGGCCGTCATCCGCGATGTGAACCGCCGTCACGCTCACCAGCCCAATCCGCGGATCGGCCAGCTCGCCTTCGACCAGCGTCTCGATCTCCTCGCGCAGAGCCTCGCCGACCCGACCGCGATGATATTTGAGTCCGCGCTTCTCCACGATCCGGCCACCTCAGGTAAAACGCATGAGAATAACAGAAAATCCACCCCAAGTGTGTGATCCGGCTACGCTATTGTGGACCGATTCCGCAGTGGAGGGTTAAGTACGGAGGTAACAACGTGTTAGGAGGTGTTGCGGAAATCAGCGGCTGGATGCGAATGCCCATCCCAGCGCCGAATCTAGAAGTACTCCACGAACGAATCCGCGATCTCCGCGCCGTGGTTATTCGCGATGCGCGTGGCCGCGCGCTCCACGTTCTTCATCTGTCCGTCGAGATAGTCGCGGGAATTGGAGATGCTCACCACGCCGATGGTGGCGCGGTTCCAGAGTTCCGCCGCATCGAGTTCGGCGACCGAGACGTTGAAACTGGTGCGCAGCCGGTCTTTCAAGCTTCGTACAACCTGTCGCCGGTCTTTGATTGACTGCGCCGCTTCAATGTGGAGTTCGAGGGTGAGAAAAGCGATGGGCATTCAGCTCGAGGTTCAGGTTTCGAGTTCAGGGTGAGCGGAGACACCCACCCGGGCCGAGTTCGCTCGAAACCTGAAACTGGAAACTCGAAACTTCTACACCATCGCTTCGGCGGCAATCCGTTCCGTGGCGAATGCCTCGATCACATCGCGGGCCTTGATATCGCCATAGTTCGCGATCGAAATGCCGCATTCCATGCCGTTGGTCACTTCCTTGGCATCGTCCTTGAAGCGGCGCAGCGATCCCACTTTGCCTTTGAACACGACCACATTGTCGCGCAGCAGGCGCACTTCGGAGTTGTTTTTGATCACGCCGTCGGTCACGCGGCAACCGGCAATCGTTCCCACCTTCGGGATGCGGAAGGTTTCGAGCACCTCGGCGCGGCCCTGGTAGGTCTCTTTGATCGTCGGCTCAAGCAGCCCGGTCATGGCGCGCTTGATCTCGTCCTGCAGTTCGTAAATGATCGAGTGCAGGCGGATGTCGACTTCTTCCTGCTCCGCCAGTTCCTGCGCCTTGCGCTCCGGCCGCACGTTGAAGCCGATGATGATGGCGTTCGACGCAGAAGCCAATAGGACGTCCGTTTCGGTAATGGCGCCCACGCCCGAGCGCAGCAGTTTCAGGCGCACCTTGTCGTTCGAAAGCCTCGCCAGCAGGTCGCTCAAGACTTCGACCGATCCGCCCACGTCGCCCTTCAGGATGATGTTCAATTCCTTGGTGCCGGCGGTCTTGATCTGCTCGGCGAGCCCTTCCAGCGATACGCGCGAACTCTTCGCCAGCGCAGCTTCGCGGGCTTTCTGCTCGCGGTATTCGGAAATGCCGCGCGCCTTGTCGCGATCGGCGACCACAACGAACTGATCCCCAGCCTGCGGCAAACCTTCCAAGCCCAGAATTTCGACCGGCGTCGACGGAGGCGCGGACTGCAGCACCGCCCCGCGATCGTCGAACATGGCGCGAACTTTGCCGAACACGTTGCCCACGACGAAGTTGTCCCCGGCAACCAGCGTGCCGTTTTGCACGAGTACAGTGGCCACGGGTCCGCGGCCGCGATCGAGTTTCGCTTCGAGAACCACACCGGTGGCAGCGCGTTCCGGAGTCGCCTTCAGCTCCGCGAGATCCGCGACCAGGCAAATCATTTCCATCAGCAGGTTCAGGTTCGTTTTCTTCTTCGCCGAAACATCGACGAACACCGTCTTGCCGCCCCACTCTTCTGGTACCAGTCCGCGATCGGCAAGTTGTTTCTTCACGCGGTCGGGCATGGCGTCGGGCTTATCGACCTTGTTCACGGCAACGATGATCGGAACTTCCGCGGCGTGCGCGTGATCGATCGCTTCCACGGTCTGCGGCATGACGCCGTCATCGGCAGCGACAACAAGCACCACAATGTCGGTGGCCTTCGCTCCGCGCGACCGCATACGGGTAAATGCTTCGTGACCCGGCGTATCGAGGAACACAATCTCGCGTCCAAAGGCTGGAGATTCCTTATCGGTGATGCGAACCTTGTAGGCACCGATATGCTGCGTGATGCCGCCCGCTTCGCCTTCCGCAACGCTGGTGAGGCGAATCGAGTCGAGCAATGTGGTCTTGCCATGGTCGACGTGACCCATGATCGTGACCACCGGCGGACGCGGCGTAACTTCGACCGCGGATTCCTCGCCGCTCGCAGCTGCCGCATCAATATCTTTCGAAGCCTGCTCTTCGAACGTGATCACGTTCGTCTCAGCTCCGAAGAAGCGCGCCATTTCGCTCGCCAGTTCCGCATCGAGCGTCTGGTTCACTGTCGCGAAGACGCCGCGTCCGAGCAGGCGAGAGATCACATCCTTCACACGGATATCGAGCTTCTCCGCCAGATCTTTAACGCTGATGCCTTCCGTGATCGTGATATTGCGCGTGATCGGCATCGGCTCATTCGACACCACCATGCGCGGCGGCGGCGTGTAGCCCTTCATTGGGCCTTCTTTTACGCCACGCGGAACATAGCGCTGGCCAGGCCGGCGCGCGGGAGCACCCGGACGCGCACCTGGACGTGCTGGTCCCGGAGGCGGAAGCCCTGGACCTACACCGAGCGGACGCGCACCCGCCGGCGTCGAACGAGTGGGGTGCATCGGGCGACGCTCACCCGGACGCAACGGACGCGGCGGACCTCCGCCGGGCGTGGTCGGACGCGGGCGCTGAAAAATTGGCTGTCCCGGCACTGGACGCCCGGGCGCGGGACGCATGGTCCCGGCAGGTGCACCGGCCTGCGCAACGGGAGCGACCGGACGCGGCGGCGGAGCTTTGTACACCGGACGCGGTCCCGTCTGCGGAACAATCATGCGCGGCGCTGGAGGCTGCGGCGGACCTGTAATTACTGGCGCAGCCGGACGCGGCGGAGCCACTGGAGTTTGAGGTGTGGCAGATGCTGTAACCACTGGCGCTGCCGGCACCGGCGGCGCAACCACCGCCACTGGAACTGGCGGCGTCACCACACGCGGCGGTGCCGCAACCACGGGCGCGGCTGTAACTGCGCTGGGAGTAGCGACTGGAATCGCGGGCGCAGCCGGCTTTGCCGCCGCGGGGGCGACCACTTCAGGGCGCGCAGCCGGAGCCGGTGCCTTCGCTGCCGGAATCGCGGGCGCCACGGGAGGCGCTGCCGGTCTGACCGCCGGAGACGCAAGCACAGGCTTCGCCGCAATCGGAGGCGCAGCTGCCGGCCGAGCCGGTGGCGCCACTGCTTCTTTCTGCTGCGTGATGGCTTTCAGCACGTCTCCCGGGCGGGAGATATGCGACAAATCGATCTTGGTCTTGATTTCTTCTTCGCCGCGCAGAGGACGCGCGGACCGGGCAGACGCTGTCTGCGCTTCGGACGAGCCGCGGAGGTGCACCCGCACTTTTTCCGCTTCATGTTCCTCGAGCGAACTGGAATGGGTCTTCTTCTCCGTCACCCCGACGAGAGGTAGCGCGTCGAGAATGGCTTTGCTTTTAACTTCCAGCTCCCTGGCGAGATCGTTGATTCGAACCTTACTCATCCGGCCTTTCTTGTACTCCGCGTTGTGCTTAAGTCTTCATCGCATCCTCACGGAGTCAACGTCCTGCACTCGCACGCCATCGTAGATTTGCGCGCGTAACATGACTATTCTGTTGTTTCGGGAGCAGAGCCCTTCTTCGGCTCGTGCTCTTCGTTTTCGTCCGAGGCGGCTTCGGCTTCCGCCGTCGCCTCAGGTGCCGCCGCTGGTTCTTCCGCGGCAACTTCGCCGTCTACTGCTTCCGGCGCAGCTTCTTCAGCGACCACTTCACCTTCAGCAGTCACACCCTCCGCCGGGACTTCCCCTTCGGCGGCGCCCGCTTCCAGGCTCGCAAAGTAATTATTCACCGCGAGACTGATTTTTTCCACCGTCTTCGGCCCGATGCCCTCAATGGCCTCCAGTTGCTCCGGCGTCATGTCGGCAAGTGCTTCAACGGTCGTCACGCCCGCCGCGCTGAGCTTCTCCACCAGACCTTCGCCCAAGCCGGTTACGTTCTCAAGCGGAGTCGACGCTTGCGGAGCCATCGCGGCCATCTGCAACTCGACTTCCTGCCGCTTCTCTTCTTCGCTCTTGATGTCAATCTTCCAGCCGAGCAGCTTCGCCGCTAGGCGGACGTTCTGCCCCTTCTTGCCGATGGCAAGCGAAAGCTGGCTGTCATCGACGACAACTTCGAGGTGCTTGTCGGCGCTGTCGACCACGGTCACGCGACTGACCTTCGCAGGCTGCAGCGCCTTCTCGGCGAAGGTCACGGCATCCTCGTGATACTCGATGATGTCGATCTTCTCCCC
>PLBY01000091.1 GCA_003134655.1 Acidobacteriaceae bacterium | reverse complement strand
GGTGTCCCTACCGCGATCGCCAGTTGGGACGAATCAGTACGGGATGGCAGTGCGGATAGCTTCCGGTTGGCCGCTAGCCTTGATCGGAAACGCCTCGGGGCAGACCTTTGCGTGGAAACAAGCGGGGGACCGCCCTGGGGACCGCCCCCGCTCGTTTCGAGAGAAGCGTTTTCTTTGGGGAAGGCGCAGTCTTTAGTGTCTGATAACGTGGACGCGCTCCGCTTCAGCCGTGGTCGCGACGCCTGGATCGGTCACCATGTCGTGGATTGTGTTTCCCGATTGGGCGATGATCATCTGCAGGTGGACCGGCGCCTGGCTGCCGTTGGTAACCGTAAAGGTTCCGGTGCAGTCCGGGTTCACCGCATACGTGCCGGTGTTCGAGGCCCAGCCCGGCGCCACGTTGCCGTTGATGGCTACCGCGTCGAGTTGGGTCAGATTGCCTTTACCGTCAAACGTGGTCTTGGCGAGGCCATCCACGAGGAGGGTAGATCCGTCCGGGTTGAGAATCTGCCCGTGAATGGTAAAGGCGTATGTGCCCTGGATCGTGGAATTGCTGCAAGCGCCGGCGTGGGCCATCAAGGTTGACGACGCAGCCAGAGCAAAGGTCAAAAGCAACAGGGAAATGCGAGACTTCATGGTGCCTCCAGATTTTTCTTGGAAGGCGCGTTGGCCCCACCCAAGTGATGAGGTATCTTGCCGCCGGACGCTATGGGACACAATGGAGAGCGTCTGGAGAGCGTCTGTAGATTGCCTGTAGGACAAATGCGCGAAAACTGGTGGCAAGGCCGTAGAATGGCGCAGGTTGTCTGGGGCGGTGTGGATGTCGTCAGAGAGAGTTCAGTTCGGATCGTTCGTTTTGGACGCAAGTCGGTATGAGCTCACTCGCGCCGGAAAACCGGTGCGCATGGAGCGCATTCCGATGGATCTGCTCATCCTCCTGGTTCGGGAGAAAGGGAGACTGATCAGCCGCGAGGAGATTATTGAGAGCCTCTGGGGAAAGAATCTCTACTTCGACACGGATAACAGCATTAATACCGCCATCCGGAAGATTCGTAATTCCCTGGGAGACAACGCGGGGAATCCGCAGTACGTCGAGACCGTACTGGGCAAGGGATGTCGCTTCAAGGGCCAGACAACCAATGCCCCCAAAGTCGAGCGGGCGGAGATCGAAGCCGAACGGTCTCGTATCATGCTCGCGGTCCTTCCATTCGAAAATCTGAGCGGCGATCCAGCGCAAGAGTACTTCAGCGATGGTCTGAGTGAGGAAACCATTATGCGATTGGGGCAGATGTCTCCACCTCAGATGGGAGTCATCGCACGCACCTCATCCATGGCCTACAAGCAGACGGATAAGTCGGTAACGCGAATCGGGCAGGAACTGGGAGTGGACTATGTGCTTGAGGGGAGCGTGCGGCGGGACGGGGAGCGAGTTCGCATCACCGCGCAGTTGATTCGAGTGAAAGACCAGATCCACCTGTGGGCGGAGAATTACGACCGGCACCTTCCGGGAATTCTCGAGATCCATGGTGAAATCGGGGCTGCCATCGCCGATCAAGTGAAGTTGAAGTTGATGGCGGAAGAGAGACGTCAACTTACCCGGAATGCTCCGCGGGACCCCGAGGCGCACGATCAGTATTTGCGCGGGCGATATCACTACGCGAGATTTAGTGTCTTCGACGCGCAAAAAGCCGTGGCATATTTTCAGAAAGCGCGAGAGCGTGATCCCTCGTTTGGCCCGGCGCATTCGGGGCTGGCCGACTGCCTCATGGTGTTTGCGCTCTCGGGCGATGTTGCTACGAACGAAGTGTTCTCAACCGCGAAGGATGCCATTGCGCAGGCCCTTCAGTTGGACCCTGATTCCGCGGAGGCTCATACTTCCGACGCGGCTACGAAGTTCTGGTTTGACTGGGATTTCAAGGGAGCGGAGTTGGCAGCGCGTCGGGCCATCCAGTTAAACGAAAACTATTCTCTGGCTCACCTCTATCTGGCTCACGTGTTTTCGAATACGGGACGACATGACGAGGCGCTGGCGACCATTCAACAGGCGATTGTGCTCGATCCCCTTTCTTTGATTGTGGGTGCAATGCGCGGGCAATTTCTTTATCACGCTGGCAGAGATTCGGAGGCTGTGGAGCAATTCAACGCAACCTTGGGGATGGAGTCGCGATTCTGGATCGGGCAGATTTGTGCGGCGAAGGTGTACGAGAAGCTGGGGATGTACTCCGAGGCCGTCGTTGCGTGTGACCTCGCAGGTCAGTTCTCCGGAGGCAACTCCGAGGCGTTGTCGCTGGCCGGTTATATACATGCCGTTTCAGGGGACACGTCCAAGGCGGAAGGACATATTCGGCAGATGTTGGAGCGAAAGAAGGAGCGTTACGTCCCTCCCTATAATCTTGCGTTAGTGTTTGCTGGACTCCGTGAACCCGAGTCGGCGCTTCATTGGCTCGGCCAGGCCTTAGAGGAGCGAGACGTGCACATGCCCTTTCTGCTGGATCACAAATGGGACGGAATGCGATCGCACGCGGAGTTCCAAGAACTCTTGTCGCGTGTGGGATTCGCTAGGTCGCAGAGCAGTATCTAATCCCTAAACCACAGGGGCAACGGTCCGGCAAAAACCCCGTCATGGCTTCTGCTGCATGCCCTTCCTGAGTGCAACGATCTGGGCGTAAACGCACGCAGTTTGCTCTTGGGCGGCAAGTCTGGCGGTCTTGTCTGAGCCGATCCTGTTCCTGTCCCTCGATCACGATTTCCAGCCCGACATGCCAGTGCGGCAACCCAGCCTCCGCAGCTAGCTTCCGGAGTTCATTGTTCAGATCGTTGAGCTTCTTCTTCTTGCCACTCATAATGCCGCGAGTCTCAGAATCCTGTTCCGGACATTTTGAGGTGAAGTCGAGGGGT
>PLBY01000130.1 GCA_003134655.1 Acidobacteriaceae bacterium | reverse complement strand
GGCAAGCGCGTCGACTACTCCGGACGTTCCGTCATTGTGGTCGGTCCCGAACTCAAGCTGCACCAGTGCGGATTGCCCAAGAAGATGGCGCTCGAGTTGTTCAAGCCGTTCATCTATCACCGCCTCGAGCAGACGGGCAACGTCACCACCATCAAGCAAGCCAAAGAGATGGTCGAGCAGCAGGAACCGATCGTTTGGGACATCCTTGAAGAAGTCATCAAGGATCACCCCGTCCTGCTGAACCGCGCTCCTACGCTTCACCGCCTCGGCATTCAGGCGTTCGAGCCGGTGCTCGTAGAAGGCAAGGCCATCAAGATTCACCCGCTGGTCTGCACGGCGTTCAATGCTGACTTCGACGGCGACCAGATGGCGGTTCACATTCCGCTGTCTCCGGAAGCTCAGGTCGAAGCCAGCGTGCTGATGCTGGCGTCGCATAACATTCTTTCGCCCGCTTCGGGTCAGCCGATCACCGTGCCCACGCAGGACATGGTGCTCGGTCTCTACTACCTGACCAAAGCGAAGCCGGGTGCGAAGGGTGAAGGCCGCGCCTTTGCCAACATCGAAGAAGTGCTGATGGCGCTGGACGCAGGTGCCGTCGAAACCCTGAGCCCGATTCGCCTCCGCTACTCGGGCGAACTGATCGACCTGACCACCGCGTATGACGATCAGGACATCATTCACACCGAGCCCGTACGAGTCGAGCGCGCCTTCATCAACACGACGGTAGGCCGCGCGATTCTGAACGACCAACTGCCCGAGGGCATGCCCTACATCAACGGCCTGCTCAAGAAAAAAGGCATCGGCGCGCTGGTCAACTACGGCTACCTCCGCTTCGGACTAGAAGTGACCGTCAAGATGCTCGATGAAGTGAAGACGCTGGGCTTCAAGTTTGCGACCCGCTCCGGCCTCTCCATCGGCATCGACGACATGGTCATTCCAGACAGCAAGAAGGTCCTGGTCAAAGACGCCGAGAAGCAAGTGGTCGCCGTTCAACAGCAGTACCTGGATGGAGCCATCACCAACGGCGAGCGCTACAACAAGGTCATCGAAATCTGGTCGGCCATCACCGAAAAGGTCGCCGACGAGATGTTCGGTGAAATGCAGCGCCGCGACAAGGAAGGCGAACTCAATCCGATTTACGTCATGGCCGACTCCGGCGCTCGAGGATCGAAACAGCAGATCCGCCAGCTCTCCGGCATGCGNNTCCGGCGAAATCATCGAGTCACCCATCACGGCCAACTTCCGTGAAGGACTGACGGTGTTGGAGTACTTCGTCTCGACCCACGGCGCGCGCAAGGGATTGGCCGACACGGCGCTGAAGACGGCCGACTCCGGCTACCTCACTCGCCGCCTGGTCGACGTCGCGCAAGACGTCATCATCAGCGAGTACGATTGCGGCACCGTCGACGGCATCTACGTGCAAGGTATCGTGGAAGCCGGCGAGATCATCGAAGCGCTCCGCGACCGCATCATCGGCCGCGTCTCGCTCGAGAAGATCAAAGACTATGACGGCAACGTCATTGTCGACATTAATCACGAGATCACCGAAGAACTCGCGGTGGCGATTCAGGCTGCCGGTATCGAGCGCGTGAAAATCCGCTCTGTACTGACCTGCGAATCCAAACGCGGTGTCTGCGTCATGTGCTACGGCCGCAACCTGGCCTCCGGACGCCTCGTCGAACTGGGCGAAGCAACGGGCGTCATCGCGGCGCAGTCCATCGGCGAACCTGGAACCCAGCTCACCATGCGTACCTTCCACATCGGTGGTACGGCATCGCGAGTTTCCGAGCAGTCGCGCCTCGATGCCAAGAACATCGGCAATGTGCGCTTCATCGGATTGCAGACTGTCAAGGCGAAGTCGGGAAACCTGGTCGTCATGAACCGTCAAGGTTCGATCGCAGTGGTCGACGACAAGAACCGCGAGCGCGAGCGCTACTCGGTCGTGTACGGCGCTAAGCTGCTGGTCAACGACGGCGATCCGGTTACGCAAGGCCAGGTCATGGTCGAGTGGGATCCTTACACCTTCGCCATCCTGACTGAAATCGGTGGTACCGTGCAGTTCAAGGACTTGCAGGATGGGGTCACGCTCCACGAGGAAGTGGACGAAGTCACCGGACTGTCGCGTCACGTGGTCGGCGATTCTCCCGACGAGAAGCGCCAGCCTGCAATCGTCATCAAGGGCAAAGCGAGCAAGCGCTACCTCATGCCTTCGCGAGCCCACCTGATGATTCAGGACGGCGACATCGTTACACCCGGAGACGTGCTGGCAAAGATCCCGCGCGAAACCACCAAGACGAAAGACATCACCGGTGGTCTCCCGCGCGTGGTCGAACTGTTCGAAGCCCGCAAGCCGCATGAAACCGCGGTCATCAGCGAAATCGATGGCACGGTCAAGTTCGGTGAAGTCGCCAAGGGCCAGCGCAAGATGTATGTGATTGCCGATAACGGCACCGAAAAAGAATACTCGGTTCCGCGCGGCGTCCACATCAACGTGCAGGAAGGCGANNTGATGGACGGCCCGCTCAACCCGCACGACATCCTCGCCGTGCTTGGCGAAAAAGAACTGCAGGCCTACCTGGTGAACGAAATCCAGGAAGTCTACCGCCTGCAGGGCGTCAACATCAGCGACAAGCACATCGAAGTGATTGTTCGCCAGATGATGCGCTGGGTGAAGGTCGAAGACGTGGGCGACACGCGGTTCCTGCTCGAAGAGCAGACCGACAAATTCGCCTTCCGGGAAGAGAACGAGCGCGTGATTGCGCAGGGCGGCAAGCCGGCCACTGGTCGGCCACTGCTCCTCGGAATCACAAAGGCATCGCTCTCCACCGACTCCTTCATCTCGGCGGCATCGTTCCAGGAGACCACGCGCGTGCTCACCGAAGCCAGCATCAACGGCAAGGTCGATCACCTGCGCGGTCTGAAAGAGAACGTCATTGTCGGACGCCTCATCCCTGCCGGCACCGGCATGGAGTACTACCGCAACGTGCGCCTCTCGCCGGAAATGGAAGAGGCTGCCGCCAAGGTACAGGCGGAAGTCTCGGCTGCGTACGAAGAAGCCGAGCGCGCTCTCGAGATGATGCGTCACGAGGGCGAAACCGACGACCTGCCCGCGGAACTCCCCGCGGTCGAGTAGTCATCGAAAGAGTAGCGCCGGCATCTTGCCGGCTGTCCCGAGGGCGTCTCGCCCTCGGCGCCCCGAGCGGAACGCTCGCCAGACAGCCGCCGGGACGCCGGCGCTACGGTCTTGTTCTAATACCCAATGCACGCCAGCCCCCAGCGATTGCACATTGAGGAACCCGGCCAACTTCCTTCTTTGCGCCCGGCACCCGAGCAGCCTAAGCTAGATCTGCGCATGCTACGCTTCTTTCGTCTTCTGCGGCTCGCGTTCTGGCGGGCCTTTGTCCACGACGCCTTCGCCACCGCCAAGGCTTCGGCCTATTCCATGATTTTCACCTTCTTCCCGGTTTTGCTGATCATCGGTTCTGTCTTGGCGAACTGGCGAAAGGGTGGACCCTACTTGCGGGAAATCTCCTACGCCTTGAGCAGCATTCTTCCCGCGGGAGGAACAACCGCGCTGGGCTATCTCAAGGGCGCCGCGCAGCATCCCGTCGGCCTGCTAACCACGACCGCCATGATCACGCTGTGGACCGCTTCCGGCGTCATGATCTCGTGGATGGACGGCTTCCGCCGCTGCTACGAACTCCCGAAAACCTGGGGCCTGGTGCAAGAGCGCCTCATCGCTTTCCTGCTCGTCGTTTTCGCGCTGATCCCCATGACCTTCTCCACTCTTCTGGTCGCCGTGGGCAGCAAGTTTGAGACTCGCCTTCTCCCCTACATTGATCCCGATTTCAGCGTCTACGTGCTACTGCTCTGGGGCGCGATCCGATGGCTGATCGCCACGCTGACCAGCATCGCCGTCATCGCGTTGATCTACCATCACGCGGTTCCACGCACCCAGCCCTGGCACAGCGTGATGCCCGGCGCCATGCTCGCCACCATGCTCTGGTTCTCCACTACGATCGGCTTTCGTGCCTACCTCCAGCATGTCGGAGACTTCGCCACCATCTACGGATCGCTTGGAGTCGCCATGGCGCTGCTGGCGTGGATGTACCTGATCTCCCTGGTCGTCCTCGTGGGCGCGGAATTCAATGCCCTGCTGTTCCCAAGAGCCATGTTAGGAAAAGAGCTCACAGCGGTAAACGGCCCCAGAGTGTAGAGACGTTGCTTGCAACGTCTCTCTCACCATCGTTCCAAAGTCCGCAGGTAGAATATCCTGAAGTTCAGCAAGTCCCGATTGAGGAGACAGGTTGAAGCCCAGCAAGCCAGAATCGATCGCAGATCCCGCTACGGTGAAGTCGTTTCCTCGCCGCGCCAAGATCATCTGCACCATCGGTCCCGCCTGCAGCACCGAAGCCGCCATGCGCGACCTGCTCCGTCTCGGCATGGACATCGCGCGCCTCAACTTCTCCCACGGCACCCACGAAGATCACGCCCACAACATCCACCGCCTGCGCCGCGCCGCCGAGCGCGAAGGACGCACCGTCTGCATCCTCCAGGATCTGCAAGGCCCAAAAATCCGCACCGGCCCCTTGGAGCGCCACGAGCCCGTTCTGCTAAGAACCGGTTCGGTGGTAACCATCACGCCGCAAGATGTACCCGGCACCGCCACCCGCATCTCCACCACGTTCCCCGATCTCGCCCGCGAACTCTCGCCCGGCGCCCGCATCCTTCTCAGCGACGGCCTGATCGAACTGCGCGTGCGCGCCGTGCGAGGAAAAGACCGCGGCAAAGACGTCGTGTGTGACGTCATCAACGGCGGCACGCTCGGCGAGCACAAGGGCATCAATCTTCCCGGAATCGCCCTCTCCATCCCGGCGCTCACTGCTAAAGACCGCAAAGACCTCGAATTCGGCCTCAGCCACGGTGTTGACGCGGTCGCACTTTCCTTCGTCCGCACCGCCGCCGATGTCAGCATGGTCAAGCAGATCATCGCGGCGCACGGAAGCGACGTGCCCGTCATCGCCAAGCTCGAAAAACCGCAAGCTATCGATCATCTGGAAGAAATTCTCGAAGTGGCCGACGGAGTCATGGTCGCTCGCGGCGATCTCGGCGTTGAAATGGCGCCAGAAAAAGTTCCCGTCATTCAGAAGCATGTCATCCGCCGCGCCTCCGCCTGGCGCAAGCCCGTCATCACGGCCACGCAGATGCTCGAGTCGATGATCGAAAACCCGCGCCCCACGCGCGCCGAGGCCAGCGACGTCGCCAACGCCGTATTCGACGGCACCGACGCCGTCATGCTCTCCGCCGAAACCGCCAGCGGCCAGTATCCCCGCGAATCGGTCTCGATTATGTCCCGCATCGTCGTCGAAGCCGAGTCCAACAGCAACGATTTCCAATTCCGCCGCCGCGGCGAACACCGCGGACTCTCCGTCGCCGAAACCATCTGCGAGTCGATTGCCCACTCTGCCGAAGACTTGCCGATGGGCGCCATCGCCGTGTTCACCGAGACCGGCAACACTGCCCGCATGATTTCGAAATACCGGCCCAAAGCCGCCATCTACGCCTTCACCCACATGGAGCCGGTGGTGCACCGCATGAATCTTTACTGGGGCGTGCACCCCGTGCGCTGCCGTCAGGCCCGTTCCGCCGAACAAATGGTCACGATGGCCGAGCAGGATCTTGTTCGCCGCGGCCTGCTCAAACCCGGGGACGTCCTCGGCGTCGTCGCCGGTACGCGCCAGGCCTCCGGTTCCACCAACCTCATGCGGCTGCACGTGGTCACCGACGAAGAAGCCGAACTCATCGCTCATCCCAAGACGCCGCACTCCCGGAAAGCGCACTCAAGGAAATCGCGTCCCGCCGCGCCTCGCAAGTTATAATCGCCCCGTATGCCGCAACAGATACTATCAGTGGCCGTCTGGGAGCCGGTTCCTGACATGGAAGCCGCGTCGCTCGCCACCCTCCGCGAACTCACTGCCATTGTGACCGCCAAAGGATACGGCCGCGATATGCTCTACCGCGACCGTGAAGCGCACTATGTTTTCCTGCGTTATTGGAAGTCGGAAGAAGCCCGCCAGGCCGCGCTGGAAGATCCCGACATGCAGCGTTGCTGGGCGCGCCTGGGAAATGAGATCCAGATCGTGAGAGTCTACGAAACCCTCACCGAAATTCCCTTAGACGGCCCGAAGTAGCCTAGCTAGTCATCCACAGATCACGCGCTCCTCGCACCATTTCACTTCGAAAGTCCCCTTTAGAGTTTCGCCGCCCTTGAATTCCATTTCGTAGTGCCCTTTTGCGCCGGAGCGCTCCTCATAGCTGTCGAAAACGATCGTGGCTGATTGAGCAAGTTTGCAGTCGCCTTCTTTGGCGCACCGCGCCGCGGAACCGGCGTTCGACCCCGGGCCAAACTCGACGACCTGGCCGGCATGGATGGGCAGGCCTCGCCAGATCGCGAAGGATGCATAGGGCCCGGTGGTTCGTTTGCACTCGGACCGCTCCGTGGTCAGCGTGATCGCGATGGCGGGCGCGTCTGTCGGCGCGCAGGAGCTTCGAATTGTCCCGTACGAGAAAGACGAATCGGTGGGTATCGCGATCGCGGCAACCACGGTCAGGGCGAAGACGATCACTGTGCCGACCTGTTTTCTAACGAGCATGCGGTTCTCCTTACACTGATTCCTGGCCAGAACGATAACACACGCGTCCTGCGCAGCATCGCACGGGCCTTCGCATACTCATAGGTCGCAAGAATGGCAAGGCGCTCTGCCGATGGTTAAAATGTTCTCGTGCCTGCCGCCCCAATTTGTGACTTTGCCGACAACGCCGTCGATCCCAAAGTTCGCGGCTACCTCCACGTACCCGCCACTCCCAACAATGACGGCCTGGTCCTGACCCACGGCGCCGGCTCGAACGCGCAAGCCGCGCTGCTCATCGCGCTCGCAGAAACCTTCGCCACCGTTGGATTCAGCGTCTTGCGCTGCGATCTCCCGTATCGCCAAACCCGTTCCTTCGGCCCGCCCGGTCCTGGCGACGCCGCCCGCGACCGCGCCGGATTGAAGAATGCCTTAGCGGCCATCAGCAAGTTTTCCGCCCGACTGTTCCTCGGCGGCCACTCCTATGGTGGACGCCAGTCCAGCATCCTCGCCGCCGAACACCCTGATTTAGTCAAGGCGCTCTTGCTGCTCTCCTACCCGCTGCATCCTCCCCGCAAGCCCGATCAGCAGCGTACTCAGCATCTCCCCGACCTGCGCATGCCGGCTCTGTTCGTGAGTGGCACCCGCGACCCCTTCGGCTCGATCGCCGAAATCGAGCAAGCTCTAAAAATGATCCCCGCAAAGACGAAGCTGCTCGCGATTGAAGGCGCCGGTCACGACCTGGGATTCAAAGGTAAAGCGAAGAACGAGAACCTACCCAATCGGATTCTCTCCGAATTCGCCGGCTTCGTTGAAATGTCATCCTGAGCAAAGTGACTGCTGCGCGAAGCGGAGCAGTCACGCAGTCGAAGGATCCCTTTCAGTTCAACTCAGCGCTGGACTCAGAATTGGCATTCTGGCCGCGGGGGACGGGCATCTTTGAAACCTTGAAACTCTGAAACCTTGAAACCCGTTCTAATTCACCCACCCTGACTTCCCGCCGCCGTTCCCCTTGCGCGTGTCGTCATCCGGTGGAATGTAGTTCCCGTGCTCGTCGAAGTGGACCTGGCGGTCGTGCTTCGACATGTAGACTTCAAACTTCTTTGCCGCCCGCCGCCGCTTCCAGCGGTAATAGGAATTGCGCAGGCCGTAATAGCGCTCCGATAACCCAACATTTACCATTGCCTTTTTAGGCCCACGTCGCGCGTAAAGCCATCCGAACAGCAATCCGCCAAGATGCGCGACATAAGCGACCTGGCCTCCCCCCATCATGGCAAAAGCTAGCGTAACCACGATCAGGATACCGACGAAATACTTCGCCTTCATCGTGAAGGGAAACGGAATCAGCATGATCTCGTTATCCCCAAACAACATTCCAAACGCCATGAGAATCGCGAACACTCCGCCCGAAGCGCCAATCGTGGACTTGGTCGGATCGCCCAGCAAGTGCGAATACGAAAGCGCGACCGTCGTCAGCGCCGCGCCCACTACGCCCAGCCAATAAAGTTCCAGAAAGCGGCGCGTGCCCCACGCGCTCTCGATTGCAGCTCCGAACATCCAAAGGCCGATCATGTTTCCAACCAAATGCATCACGCCCGCGTGCAGGACGCTGTAAGTCACCAACTGCCAGATCTGTCCGTGAACCACGTCGACCGGGGTTAGAGCGCAGTGGTACCCAATGTACGCGGCGACGACGTCCAGCCGAAGCAAGGGCAGAAGCTCCATGACCAGGAAAATCGCCGTGTTAATTCCCAGCAGCCACGTCACCGCCCGCGTAAACGGGGGAAGGCTCAACGTCATGGGTTCGCCGGTTCGCCGCACAGGGTTACCTCTCGTCCAATTCTACTCGTTTGTTGCCGGACGCAACTCCGCCCTACCGCTCGGGAACGGGCACAACGGGCAGGCTGCGATGGCCCGCGCGGTCGACGGCCCGCACCGCAAAAATCACATTATCCTTCGATAACTTCATCGTGGTCCGAGTCGCATTGCCCACATTATGAACGTGCTCCCAGTCCGGGCTGGTGGTCGCCCGCCACACAAGTTCATACTCCGTCGCCAGGCCGCCCGGAGAAGCCTCCCACGTCAGCGTCGAATCATTCTCCAAATCCTTCGTCAGCAGATGCACGTTCGCTGGAGGCGCCGGCGCCGCCGCCAGCGATGCCAGCGTCGCCGCGTTCAGCCGCGCCACGCGCGCCACATAATCGAAGTCCACAAACTTCAGCGAATCGCCATATTCGATGCCGTTTTCCGTCCGCACATTCTGGTGCTGATGATGAAAGTCCTCGCGAAACTCCGTAAATCGCACCGCCGCGAATCCCTGCTGGTTGAACGCGAAATGATCCCCGCCGCGCAGGTACCGGTCCAGCCGGAACACCAGCATCGGCTTCACGCCCGCATCGTAAACCCGCCCCACCTCGGCGACATACCGCGCCACCTCCCGCGACCCGGAATCGCTCTCCCCGCCCAGCCCGCGAATGCGTCGCAGGTCCTGCTCGGTCGCCGCCGTCGGCACGCCCTCGGAGAAGACTCGCACCACGGAATGATCCTGCTCCGCGCTCTTGTCGCCGCCGACAATATCGTTGTTGAGAGCGGCTTCCAGATCCCAACCTTGATCCTTCGCCATCTTCGCGAAATGACGGCTGCCGTTCAGCCCCTGCTCTTCGCCAGCGACCGTAAGAAACACAATCGTCGCCGCAAACTTGATTTTGCTCAGCACCCGCGCACATTCCAGGCTGACGGCCGTTCCGCTGCCATCGTCGTTGGCTCCCGGCGCGTCGCCGTTCACATCGAGCGTGTCGCTGTTGCGCGAATCGTAGTGCCCGGTCACCAGCACGATGCGCTTCGCATTCGCAGCATCGGTGCCCTTCAACACCGCATAAACATTGGTGATTTCGGTTGCCTTCGGAATTCGCTCCGTGGGTTCTTCGGTGAAACTGTCGGTCTTCACCTCGAGGCATCCGCCGCAATCTTTGGAATACCTCTCGAACTCGGCCTTAATCCACTCCCGCGCCGCGCCAATCCCGTGCCCCGCGGCAATCGACGCCGGGTCCTGTGCCGACAGCGTCAGCCGCGTTCCAAAGCCGACCAGTTTCTCAATGTTGGTCTGAATTCGTTGCGTGGAAACCTGCCGCAGTGCCGCCGCGATCTGCGGATCGGCTGCCGAGGGTTCGCTCTGAGCAGACTGCCCCGAACATCCTATTGCCGTCAGGACAATTCCTGCGGCCGCGGCGCGCACTATCCTGCGGAAATGGAGCATGGCTTGATGGTCCTCGTCCAGACAAATCCCACTGCGGAACTGCGATTCCCGATCCCCAGAAAATCTCGCACACCCGGCTTATCCCCCTTGACCGAACAGCCGGAAAGAATCTAAATATTATCAGGAGGCTCTAATAGGGGAGGGAGGCTTTATGGTTCTGTGTCCCGAGTGCGAAACCAATCTTGACGTTGATGAGGAAGATGTCGACGAGGGGGAAGTCATCTCCTGCCCCGAGTGCGGCACAGACTTTGAAGTCGTCACTACCAGTCCGCTTGAATTGAAAGCCGTCGAAGAAGGATACGTCGAAGAAGACGAAGAAGAAGCGGAGGAAAGCGAAGACGGTGACTTCTCCTAAACTTCGCAAGGGCAAGGCTGTTGCCAGATTTCCCTTGAGTCTCCTCCTGATCGTACTTCTCTTGCCGGCGTTCACTTCTCACCAGGCTCTCCTCGCCGCCTCGAAGCCCAAAGGCAAGCCCTACGCTCTCATTGCCGGCACGGTCTGGGGTCCGGACGACCGTCCCGTGTTCGGCATCCCGGTGAAAATCCGCCGCGCCAAAGACAAAAAGCCCAAATGGCAGGTCGTTTCCGATCACATGGGCGAATTTGCCCAGCGCGTTCCGGCCGGCGAGGCCGACTACATCCTCTCCGCCGATCTCAAGGGCGTGAAAACCGCCGACGGCCAGCCCGTTCGCCTCGTCCAGGAAGTCACCGTCCATATCTATAACGATGAACGCGAAGACACCGGATTGCATCTGACCAAGTAAGCACTGGTGTGTCCTACGCTGCAGCCGTGAGACAATAGCAGCAGCATGAATCGCCAACGATCTGTGATCAAGGCTGTGACTGTGGCTTGCGCGCTGCTTCTGGCCCTGGGTGCGGTTTCCGGCGCCTCACCCGACAAAAAGGAGAAGACCGTCGGGCGCCTCCTGTTCGGCAAGGTGCTCGACCCCCAGGATAACCCTCTTCCCGATGCCGTCGTCTACGTGACCAACACCCGCACCCGCGCGGTGAAGACCTATATCGTCGGCCCCGACGGCGCCTACCGCTTTCCCGCACTTTCGACCGCCGTCGACTACGAGGTCTACGCCCAGTACAAAGGCCGCAAAAGCGATACCAAGTCGGTCAGTCAGTTCGACGAGCGTTCTCAGGTCTACCTCGACCTGAAAGTGTCCGACAAGTAAAGCGCACCTTTTGTGCAACTTTTCGGGGTCCTCTCGGGTTCAATATACATAGGGATATCTGTCTGGAGGATACTGTGAACGGATTGCCATCGTCTCATAAACTGAATCGCACCGCCCTGGCCGCGAAGGCCGTGTTGGCGTGCGTGACCTTGCTTTGCGCTGCGTCTGCCTTGGCCCAAGGCGGCGCCATGAGCCCCTATCCGGATGAAAAGGACGGGGTCAGCGCCGGCGGCAAATGGACGATGTTCCAGTCGGAAGATAAGATGACCGGCGCGAAGAAAGTCCGCTTCGAGCTTGTGTCCGACAATTACTTCCGCGAAGATCCAGAGTACAAGCCCAGAGTCGATCTGTTCTGCGAAGACGGAAAGCTCAAGCTGGCTGACTTTAATCCCGGCGTCCGGCTTCCTCCTCCGAATCGTCCCGGGTTCTGGGGACAGCCTCAGCTGGGAGTGACGGTTCGCGTCGATGACGTCCACAACCGCAAAGGCTGGAACTGGGTCCGCGGCCACTTCCTCTCCATGGACAAAGGCACCACCCGCGGTCTGATCGGCGCTCAAGTATTCAAGATCGAGATGCCCACGCGCAGCGGACGCCAGATCGCCGAGTTCTCACCCGCGGGCTTGAACCTGGAGGAAGTCCGCAAGTCCTGCGACCTGACTCCCAAGAAGCCCAGCAAAGACTAACCAAACTCGTGTAGGAAGACGCAAGTAGGGGAGGTTCGTGTAGGGACGGCCGCCTCGGCCGTCCCGCCAGCGCGCAGCGCGGCGGAACTGTCCCGAAAGCCGGCGGCTTGTTCGCCACATCGCCCAGCGCAACCTCCTGGGCACTTGCTTCCCTCACCTTCCTGCTGGCACCTTGGAGTGTCACCGCCGAGGCGCAACGGACAGCAGCGCGATCACGAGCTTGGCACTCTTCCTGTTTGTGGCCGGAGTGCTCACTTACACCGTCATCCTCTACAACGGTTTGGTGCGGCTGCGCAATGAGAACGATCGCGCCTGGGCCAACATTGACGTCCTGCTCAAGCAGCGGCACGACGAGATCCCCAATCTGGTCGAGACCGTCAAGGGATACATGCAGCACGAGCAGCAAACACTGCTCGCGGTGACGCAGGCACGCACCGCGTCGATGAGCGCGGACAGCATCGGCCAGAAAGCTATCGCCGATCTGCAGGTGGCCAGCGCGCTGCGCGGACTGTTTGCCGTGGCCGAGAATTATCCGCAGCTCAAGGCCAACGAGAACTTCCTCAAGCTGCAGAACCGCATCAGCGAACTCGAAGAGCGCATCGCCGACCGCCGCGAGTTCTTCAACGACGACGTCAACACCTACAACACCCGCATCGCGCAGATCCCCGACGTCTTCGTGGCCAGCTTCATGAACCTGAAGCCACGCCCGATGTTCAAAGTCTCCGACGAGGACCGCAGGCAAGTGGAAGTAAAGTTCGCCAGCAGCCAGGGTTCCGGAGCGTAACGGAAGACTCCGTGACCCGCCGAGCGGTTACTTCTCTTCGACCACTTACCTTCTCAGACCTTATGTAACTAGCCAGTGCGAGCAACCCGCACCTTAGCTCGACTTGTTTGAAAGTTTACTAGTTGGTACTCCCCCACCCCCCTCCCCTTGGTCTCTTGAAATCAATGAGTTAGGGGGAAATCGAAAATAAATCCAACGGGCTCAATATTTTGCGGGCAAAATATTGGAAACATTGGACTTGGAGGCATCGCCACGCCACTATTTTTTCTCCATCGCTGGCTAAAATATTGATTTTTAAGGGTTTGCGGGATGGAGGGTAGGGCCTGGTCCCCGTAAAATCTTGAGCCGCTGGGGCTTACGAGTAAAATATTGACGAATAACGACTTGCGCCCGGCCATCGATTTCCTTGCCCCTCTGCCTCTCGGCTTGACCATGATGGAACATTGCTTCTGTGGAAGGCAAGGTCAGATGTCACAGGGTGGGGCTGTGGATAAGTTCGGTGGGTATGTTATACGCATGCAATTCTGTGCATACGGGCAATTGCCGTGACAGGGTGGCTAGTCTGCATTTGCTCTTACCAGATGAAATCCAGTAACGGGCCGATAGTCTCTTATGGGCTGGGTGCCAACTATCTGATTATCAACTCCCGTCCTTTCGGGATAGGTCGGCTCGTACCAAACCTCAGTATGGCGTTCGACGCCAAAAATGTCGTGGTAGATGATGCATCCGAGAACACCAGCGATGATCGCGCTTTCCGGATCGGCTGGTTTGCCAGTCTTAAAGCCCCCGGTTAATACTTCGGAAACAGATTTTGCGTCTTGGGGGAAAATGGCTGTGTTTCTCGACTCGTCCCCCGAAGAGCGTCGGCTCCTATAGGTTGTGTACTGCTCGGCGCACCACGTCTTTTCCCAATCCGCCTTGCCGTTATGCAGTTTTACGAGATCATAAAGGACGAAAGCGTCATACTCTTCCAGGGCCGGAGTGGCGCCAACATTCCTAATGTCAACCTTGGATTTCATCCACATATTAAGCCAATTATTCCCATCGTCAGCCTTGAGGGGCGTGAACGTCGGCGGAGCGATAGGGATAATATCCGGGCTAGTTCCCAACCATGCGCGTCTAGCGTCTCTCATCTGATCCAGTTGACCATTCATCGAGGTCAACTGGAAATAGGCAACGACGCCGTATGCTACCGTGGCGAGGAATATGAGCATCGTGAAAATAGCCATGATGGCATTAGAGTGTTTCGGTTCAGTGATGAATTCCCACCAACGCATAAGCACCTCCGCTGGATTTGGTTCCCCGTGGGCATCGCTGCTTTGATTTGCGGCCTCTACGGAATCATGCTTTGCCATTTGTCTTTTGCCGACGATGGTTCCGGCATAAGACTGCTTAAAGGTCTGGGATGTTTGATCGGAGGATGGATTGCTGCTGTCTTTTGCTTCGTCCATTTGCTCCGCCAGCAGTAGACTGCAATTATGAAAACACCTGAATACAGGGAAGGGCCGGAAGCAACAAGGAACTTTGAAGAAGGCATGAAAGCCCTCTTCAGCGTTCCCAAAGATGAAGTTGTAAAGGCCGAGAAGAAGAAGGGGAAGCGCTAGACTTCTCCCCGCGTCCAGAGTGTACGCAAACAGCGTATTTCCGACAAGGACTAGAAGGGGAGCGACGTTTCGCCCGCCCCTGTCGAAAATCGGTGCGGAGATTAGACCTTTGTGGAGGGATGGGACAGCAGATTCCTCACTTCGTTCGGAATGACAAAGCGGAGTGGGGCGGCGATTTTGCTGCTGCCGGCAGGCGGACAGGAGTGTCCGCCCCACACGAGATTGCCCAACACGAGATTGCACTCACGTGTTCGTTCACCCTTGTCATCCTGAGGCCCGCGCTCTTTGCGGGCCGAAGGATCTATGGACTCGTTGGCAGCACCGGTGGCGACGGGAGATTGCATAGATCCCTTCGGCAAGCTCAGGGCAGGCTCTTCGGCGCCAAAAGACGGCGCCTCAGGATGACAAGGGGTTGCGGTAGCGAACGGGATGTGGTGCCGCGCACCATTAGACCGCACTCACGAGTCTACGGATACGCCTTCAGCAGTTTCTCCACCACCGCCAGCTTGGCGCGATCCTTGGTCAGTTGACGGCGGCACTTGGGACAGATATTCAGCGGGCCGGCGATGTATTCGATCTCGCAGTCTTCGTTGTAGAAAGAGACGCAGTTTTTGGGTCCCCCTTTGTGCGCGGGCAGGCCGATGATGAAAGAAGCCACGGCGTTGGCGACCATGCGTTCGATGCTAAAAGGCGGTTTCACTTGATCGAGCAGGTCATAAGTGGAGAGGATCGAGATATTTTCCTTTGGATAGTTATCCCAGGCATACAGTCCCAGGGTGCGGCCATCGCGTAGCGGGAAGTCGGTGAAGGCGATCAGACGCTTCACGCCGAGTTCCCGCGGCTTGTCTTTTAACCTTCTGGCAACTTCCGAAGCGTTGAGATAGGCAACTTCCTCGGTTTTTTCGCGCTGCCATGTGCCGAGCGGAGCGACCACGGAAACTGGCTTGAAGATGTAAACATCCTGCACCGCCGTGAGACGTTCGGCGATCTGGTCCAGGTGAGGCAGGGCGTGGTGAACGTCCCATAGCCCGACGATCTCGCGGCTTTCACCGGAGGGAGTGAGAGCACGGCGTTGGGCCACGCCCGCGGCGGCACGCTGCCGCTGCGAACTCGCCAGCTGTTCGAGAGCCCTTTCATTTTTGGACGCGATTCGGTCTCCGGGATTGCGGGTGAACACGACCGGGACGGCCCAGTCGATGGCCTCGCCAGAGATGGAATAGTTCACCGCCACGCGCGCTTCTCTCGCGGCGTCGCCGATGGTTTGTCCCTGCGCCAGCGCCCAGTAGAAGTGGCGTGCGAACGCGGTGGCGGAGACGTCGAGCACGCTGAACTGGTTGGCGACCACGGCGGGGACTCCGCCCGCCACCAGGGCCGGAGCGACTCCGCGAATGAAATTGGCGGTGCCCCCTTTGCCGGTTTCGCAGGCGTTGAGGAACAGCAGACGAATGTCGCGGCGGCAAAGGATCTGCTGCAGGACCTGGGAATCTACGGTTTGCAGGCCTTCGTTCTCATTCTCGAAGGCGAGATAGCCCACTCCGTTCTTGGCGTCGAAGTCACCGTGGCCGATGAAATGGACAACGTCGATGGGCTCCGGCGAGACTTCCAGCCATTGATGAAGCAGCGCTGGGGTGGCATCGAGGAGCACGTCGACTTCGGCCAGATTCGCGCTGATCAGGGTCTGGAAGCCACTTTTGACGACGGCGGTTTCTTCGTCGACCGAGAGATGAGCCAGGCCCAAGGGCTGCGCTACCACGACCAGGATTCGCAACTTGTCGCGCGCCCCTAAGCGGTCCGCGGGAATCGCCGTGTCCACGTTGCGGGTGAAGTTGACTTCCGAAGTGGCGAGAAAATTCTTGCGCTCCGGATCGTAGGCGAATTCCCAGGGAAGATCGGCGATCCAGCTGATCATCGAAGTGAAGATCAAATGGAGGCGGCCGTTCGGCTGCGCAGTGCGCGCCGCGTCATAGAGACGGCGAACCTTGCCGGGCAACAAAGTTTCGAACAGATCGACGCCGAGTTTGATAAGACCTGCATCATCGGGCAATTCCTTCGCACCCGGTTCTCCGTTGAGGAAGTCGTGCATGCCCCGCTGCACCGCAATGATGTTCTTAAACCGTTGACCCGCGACGCCACGGCGCGTTTGCATGCGTCCCATGGCGCGCGCGTTCCGGAAAGTTGCGAGCAGGGTTGCCTGATGGTTGGCCTGATAGTCGGCGTCGCTGCCCAGCACGGAGATGTAAAACACATCGTCGCAACCGGGCCCCGCGAGCTTCGATTGTGCAGGCGCGCCCGGTGCGGGCGCCGGTGGCGGTAGTGGTGGGAGCGTTTCGGTGAGTTGGCGCGGCGGCGCTGTCCCTGCCGCCCCGGCTGCGGCCGCAAACGCGCCACGGCGCAGCAGGTATGGCAAGTGAGTCGCCGGGTCAAGTGTGGGGATCGGCAGCGCTTTTCCCTGGAGGCTTGCCACAAGAAAATCCACAGTGGCGGGGCGCGAGAAGAACGTGATGTGATTCACGGGTCCGTCGGGAGGATTGGGCACGTTGCCGCCGCGTCCGAAGCAGCCGATCTGATCGGCGGAGATCACGGGTGTTGCGCCAGTGTCCACGTGCCAGCCGCCTTCGCTGGGAACGACCAGATCGTTAGCGGTCTGGAAGACGAGGTCCACGCCAACATCGAGCATGCGCTGCAGCAATCCGCGGTCGGGCTCGAAGTTCGCTACCAGTGCCGAATACGCGCGAGGCGGCGGCCCGGGCGGCCCTTGCAGCTGATGGATCACCGGACCCTGGCTGTTCATCGCAGCGAGTCCGGGGATGTCCACTTGAACGGCGTGCGCGAGCCAGGCCAGTCCCTCGGTGATGAATCCGGCAGCCGTGGTGAAAGGGTTTTCGGGGAATAGGTCCATCAGGTTCGACAACCAGTTCAGAAGATCTTGGAATCGGTTGGGGGAGGCGAGTGGCGTCCCGTCGTTCGGCGAAGCGACCAGCACCGCGCGGCCCAACTGGAAGCGCGACGCATTCGGGCCCAGTGCAGCGGCGTCCTCGACCAGCGTGCGCAATACCAGACCGCCGCGGGAGTGCGTCACCACATCAAAGAGGCACGGCCCCTTGGGCAATGCAGCCAGCAGCGTGCGCGCATTTTCTTCCGGAGGTGCGACTCACGGTGAAGTGGTCGAAGGCAAAAATGCGGTTGCCATAAATTGGCTGAAGGCTCTCGAAGAAAGTCTTCCCGCTCGAGCCACGCGTCGTGGCCAACGCGGAATATGCCGAAGACGCGTGAGAAAACGTTCCATGAATAAAAAGAAGATTGCGCCGCGAGGCATCTGTACTGGCGGCTTTCGCGATGTCGATGGCGGAAAGATCCGGCGTCTGCAGGTTGTCGGGCGAGACCGACTTCCAGCCCTCGTGCAGTCCTTTGAGTTTCCACACCGCCGTCTCGGCGGCCTTGGCCAACAGGGGCATGGCCATGTCTGCGAGCTTGCCCACCACCTTCAAAACGGTGGCCTTTACTACTTTCCCAACGAGCGAGCGTCGTTGTTGCTCTTCCGGAGCCTCAGCCGCTGACGTCTGAGGCAGCGGAATCGAAAAACGGACCGTGCTGGAGGTAACGCCGCGCGCGGTGCTGCGCCGCTCAGTCTGCGTGGGCTGGACGAAAACGATCGCTCCCGACTCGTGCCGCGCCATCACGAGATAAGCAGCGTCGGGATCGGCATCCATCTCGAGATCAAGTGTTGATGGAGCCGCCGCGCGCCGAGGCTGCGAGCGAAGCGTCTTACTATCGACGGTTGTGAGGCGGCCTGATTTGGTGATCTCGCTCAGGAACGCATCGTCGGCCACAGGCTGCACGCCGCGCCGCATCCGCTTCGACGGCGGCGCATCGACAACTTCCCAGGCATCACCATGCACAGCACGGAGTTCTTCCCGCTTGTGAGGGGGCATATCTACTCCTTATGAATTGCGCGCACGCGAGGGGAAGTCGGGCGTGAGCTAATTTCAGGAACGTAAGGGCCGGGAAACCGAACGAGACAATTGTACGCCGGGCGTCAAGCAACGACCCCGGGGAGCACTTGAGGCATGAACTTTAGCCCAGCAACTTGGCGGCGTCCTTGGCGTAGTACGTGAGGATAATGCTCGCCCCCGCGCGGCGGATGCTGAGCAGCGACTCCATCATGACGCGGTCGCGTTCGATCCAGCCGTTTTGCGCGGCGGCTTCGATCATGGCGAATTCACCCGAGACCTGATAGGCCGCCAACGGCAACTCGAACCGCTCACGCGCCGCGGCGATGACGTCAAGATAAGGCATCGCCGGCTTGACCATGATCATGTCCGCGCCTTCTTCGATGTCGGCTTCGATTTCGCGCATGGCCTCGTGAATATTAGCTCCATCCATCTGATACGAGCGCCTGTCGCCGAATTGCGGCGCCGAGTCCGCGGCCTCGCGGAACGGTCCGTAATATCCCGATGCGAACTTGGCGGCGTAAGAAAGAATCGGCGTATTAATGAGCCCCGCATCATCCAGCGCGCGCCGTATCGCTCCCACGCGCCCATCCATCATGTCGGACGGCGCAATGATGTCGATCCCCGCGTTCGCCAGCGACACCGACGTACGCGCCAGCAGTTCGAGCGAAGCGTCGTTCACGATTTCGTAGTCGGTCTTAACCGCCGGTGGCGCGGCTACGGCAGCTCCCAGCGATTGCGGAGCCGATTTCACAATCCCACAATGCCCGTGCGACATGTACTCGCACAAGCAGACGTCGCCCATCAGAAGTAGTCCCGGCACTTCCCGCTTCATCGCCCGCGCCGCCTGCTGCACAATGCCGTCCTCGGCCCAGGCTCCAGTGGCGACTTCATCCTTCTTGTCGGGCAGGCCAAACAGAATCACCGACGGCACGCCCAGCGAATGAACTTCCCGCGCCTCTTTCACCGCCTCGTCCACCGAAAGATTAAACACCCCCGGCATCGATCCGACCGCCTTCCGGACGCCCTCTCCAGGGCACACGAACATCGGGTAAACGAATGCGTCCGGTGTAAGGCGGGTTTCACATACCAAATTGCGCAGCTCCGCCGTGCGGCGAAGGCGGCGCAGGCGGGTCACAGGAAATGCCATCGAGGTCACCAGGGGGAAGGATCAGCTAAATACCCTTCCTATCTTGATTTTAGAACATCTTAGAGAGCGCAGCAGGTCAAAACCATCTTCTGGGTCGCACAGCCTAAAGGATGCCTCCGCCTCACCCGGGGTGTAACGGAAGTAACCTGCAGGATTCCAAACGGTCCTCGCGCTTCCTCAATTGGGTCCCATAGAATTGGGTCGGATGAGTCTGTTCCAACGACACCGTTGGTTTGCCGCAGCGGCCGCAATCACTCTGGTCTTTGCGGGGACGTCGTTGATCGCCCGGCCCAGTCCTGGGCTGACCGCCTTTTCCGATCTCGCGGCTCTGGCCCTGATGCTGGCGGCCACCGCCATCACCTTAACCAACGCTCTGACCCGCCCTGGCCAGGAACGCAGCTTCTGGGCGTTGATGGCCCTTGGATTCTCGCTTTGGGCGTGCAATCGGGTAGCTATCGTATATTGCGAGATTGGCTTGCAGCAAAAGGTTCCAGATATATTTTTTTTCGACATCATTCTGTTCATGCATGCTGTCCCGATGATCGCGGCCGTGGCTTGGCGTCCGGACCTGGCAAAGAAGGAAGGAAGAATCCATCTCAGCCTGCTGAATTTTCTGATGCTGATGGGATGGTGGATCTTTCTTTACGCCTTCCTCGTGTTTCCTCACCAGTATGTAATGGTGAATTCCGATCTCTACGTTGTCTTTTACAACCGGCTGTATCTGCTTCAGAACTCCCTGCTGCCGGCTGTACTGGGCCTGGCGGCGTGGACGAGTTCAGGCGGATGGCGGCGGCTCTATCTCCATCTTCTCGCCGGCGGCATGCTGTACGCGATCGGGTCGCAGTTGCTCTACCAGGCCGGACGGAGTGGCAGCTATTACCCAGGGAGCCCGTACGACATTCCCGTCGTCGCCACTCTGGCGTGGATGGCGGCGGCTGCCATGTCCGCGCGCGAATGGGATCTCCAAAGCCGCCAGTCCACCGTGCACCCACTTTGGTGGAAGACGGTCGTTCCCCGCCTCGCCATGCTGGCACTTTTATCACTGCCAGTCTTGGGCGTGTGGACCGTGCTGGCCGACAAATCGGCCGCTCCCTCGCGCGCGTTCCGTGTTTTCACCGTTCTGGCTGCCATGTTGGTGCTGGGCGCATTCGTCTTCCTGCGCCAGTATTTGCAGGACCAGGCGCTCATCGCACTGCTGCAGGAATCGCGGCGCAGCTATGAAGGGCAGAAGCGTTTACAGAGCCAGCTCGTGCAGAAAGAAAAGCTGGCTACCCTCGGGAATCTCGTGGCCGGAGCGGCCCATGAGATTAACCATCCTTTGACGGCCATCATGAATTATTCGGAGCAACTCTGGGCCAAGGAGCGGCTCACCGACGAACAGAACCAACTGGTGCGCAAGATCGTGAACCAGGCCCGCCGGACGCGCGATCTGGTCGCGGACTTGCTGCGTTTTGCCCAGCAGTCGCCGGGAGAAAAAATCCTCGTCGACCTTAGTGTACTGCTGCAACGCTCGACCCAGATGCTGGAATTGCGCCACCCGGGCGGCAAGATCCGCGTGGAAGTGTCCATCGCGCCGAATTTTCCCAAAGTGCAGGGCAACGCGAACCAATTGTTTCAAGCCTTCGTAGAGATCATCGACAATGCCATGGACGCGCTCGAAGAAGCCGGCGGAGGCACGCTGCAAATCATCGCCCACCGTCTGGGCGATGACGCCATGCTGGAATTCTCCGACACCGGTCCCGGCATTCGCGATCCGCTGCGGGTCTTCGATCCCTTCTACACGACCAAGCCGGTTGGAAAAGGCACCGGCCTCGGCCTGAGTGCTGTGTACGGTGTGATTCAGGATCACAACGGACAAATCACCTGCCAGAACAAGCCGGAAGGCGGCGCGCTGTTCATCGTGAGAATCCCAGCGGCGGCTGAAGCTGCCGTGCAGGTCGCCGGCGCCGGCGGAGATTAATCCACCACCGTTTCTTCGACCACTCTCTGCGTTTCCAATCCCATTGTGAAGTTCCGCTCCTGCTACCATAAATTGCGATGCTCAGTGAACTCATCCACAGTTCGGCACGCGTACTGGAGTTCGAATCTCTGCGGGAACTCCTGCGCGCGTACGCCTCTTCTCCCCTCGGGCAGGAGCGTATTGCCGTGCTCGCTCCTTCCACCGACCGCGAATGGATTGAGAGCCAGCAGGAACTCACCCAGGAGATTCGGGAGTTCCGGCGCGTAGGCGGTCGCTTTGATTTTTCCGGGCTCATCGACGTCGATCTTCTCGTGAAGGAGGCGCGCATCGTCGGCGCCGCTCTTGAGACCACGGAGATTCGCGACGTGATCCTGGTGGTCGACCGTGCGGCCGAATGGCGGGAGATCGTGCTGCATCCTTCGGCGAATATGAAATCCGACTGGCACCGGGTGCGCGCTCTCTCGGATCAGATCGTCGACTTCACCGAGTTCCTGCGCGGGTTCCGCAACAAGATCCAGCCCGATGGAACGCTCGAAGACAAGGCCTCGCCCGAGTTGGCGCGCATCCGCCGCGAGATCGAAAAGCAGCGCCGCTCGATTCAGGAGTCCCTGCGCGGCTATCTGCGGCGCCTCTCCGAAGGCGGCACGGTGCAGGATGAACTGGTCACCATTCGCGGCGAACGCTTCGTCATCCCGGTGAAGGTGGAACAAAAACGTCGCGTGCAAGGCGTCGTCCATGGCGCGAGTTCCAGCGGCCAGACAGTTTTCGTCGAGCCGCTCGAGACCATCGAACAAAATAACGAACTCGTCCGACTGCTGGAAGAGGAACTGTCAGAAATCCACCGCATCCTCCTGGAGATGACGCAGCGCATCGGAGCAAAGTCCGAGGAAATCCTGGCCGCAGTAGATGTGCTAGGCGAGTTGGAGTTGCAATTTGCAAAAGCGCGGTTCGCCGAAGACTACAACTGCGTAGCAGTGACGTTGAGCCAGCAAGAATCATGTGGAAAAAATCTATGTGGGGACGGCCGCCTCGGCCGTCCGCCGAGCGCAGCTCGGCTCTTGCTGCACAACGCCAGGCACCCGCTTCTGGAGCGCAACCTAAAAGCCAAGGGTATCGCCGTCGTCCCGGTCACCGTCGAACTCGAAGGCACCCGCCGCCAACTCATCATCACCGGCCCCAACACCGGCGGCAAGACGGTGACGCTCAAGACCGTCGGCCTGCTCGCCCTGATGGCGCAATCGGGTCTGCCGGTGCCCGCAGACCGCGCTGAACTCCCCGTGTTCGATTCGGTTCTCGCCGACATCGGTGACTACCAGTCGATCGAGCAGAATCTTTCCACCTTCTCGGCGCACGTCACCAACATCGATCTCATCTCGCGCACGGCCACTGGGCAGTCGCTGGTGCTGCTCGATGAACTCGGCTCCGCCACCGATCCCGAAGAAGGCGCCGCCCTCGCTGTCGCCATTGCCGGACACTTCGGCGCTATCGGATGCATGACCGTAATCTCTACCCATCACACTTCACTCAAGGTCTACGCCGCAAACACTCCCGGAGTCGTGAACGCGTCGGTCGGCTTCGACGAGGCCACGCTGCAGCCGACGTACGAGTTGAAGGTGGGAGTGCCCGGCGCGTCGGCGGGAATCAACATCGCGCGGCGCCTCGGATTGAATCCCGCGATCATCGAAAGCGCGCGATCGAGGCTGGGCACGCAAGCCCGCGACGTAGGGCAGTTCCTCGACAAGTTGCATGCCGATCTGCGAGCGGCCGACACCGAACGGCTGCGCCTCAAGGCGCGCGAGCAAGAGCTTGAGAAGGAGAAAGCGTACCTGGCCGCCGAGGGACGCAAAGAGCAGCAGGTCAAAATCCGCGAGATGGAGAAGAAGCTGGAAAGTTTGCTGCGCGATTTCGAATATCATGCGCGCGAGGCCGTCAATGCCGTGCAGGACCGCGCCGCGGCGCAGAAACTTTCCAAAGACGCCGAGCGCCGCATCGCAAAAATGCGCCGCGAGTTCAGCGAGCAGTTCAATTCCACGGTGGTAGCCCACTCCACCGGAGCCGACCACGGCGACCCGCACGCCCAGCCGCAGGTCGTGAAGCATGTTTCCGAAGGCGACACGGTGAAGTTGAAGTCGACCGGGCGCGGGGCACGGGTCGTCCGCAAAATCGACGACAATCACTTCGAAGTCGAAATGGGCGCGATGAAAATGAAAATCGCGCGCGATGACATCGCCGAAGTGCTGGCCAGTGCCCACGGCAAAGCCGCAGATACTCCCGTGAAAGCAGCCCGCGCTCGCGGCATTTCCGTCTCGCTCGAAAACGAGGGCGCAAACGTCCCCAGCGAAATCAACGTGATCGGCCAGACCGTGGACGAGGCTTCGTCGAGAGTCGAGCGCTTTGTGGACCAGGCATTTCTGGCCGGACTGCCGCGCGTCCGCGTAGTCCACGGCAGCGGCATGGGCATCCTCCGCAAAGCGCTCCGCCAGTTGCTCCAGCAGCATCCCCACGTCGCGTCAGTAGCCGAAGCCCCGCAGAATGAGGGGGGTGGCGGGGCTACGCTTGTCGAGTTGAACGTGTAATGCGACGCGTGACCTCAGACGCGGGTCCGATCTGGCGGTGCTACGTCGATTGCGTGATCGATGTCGTGGCGTTCTACGAGCACAAGCCCATACCCTGTCATGCTGAGCGGAGGAGGATCGGCCACAAGCCGATCCTCCGGAGTCGAAGCATCTCTGCCTCCGAATCGCAGCCTCCGTTGTACACTGGTGCCCGCTGAGAGCATTCTGAACAAATCATCGTGCCCGATATCGACGACAGCTACTCCCGACAGGCACAGATCAACTGGCCGGCCCTGTATCCCGGCGAGAGCGTCGTCTGGAGGGGGAAGCCCATTCGGTCCAAGTACACAACAAAAGACGCGAAGATGACACTTGCGGGCATACCTGTCGGGATCTTTATCACTTTTTGGATGTCGATGGCCTTGAAAATTCCGAAGAAAGCCGGCTTGATGGCATGGCTCTTCCCTGCGTTCGGAATGCTCTTCGTCCTTCAAGCTCTTTATTTTCTGGTCGGTCACTATTTCAGAAACTGGCTTGAGTGGAAGAACGTCGAATATGCCGTTACAAGTCGGAGAACGATCATTCGCAGGGGCCTTTGGCGAGTCTCCGAGGTGAGCCGGCCACATTCTGACTCACCCGTGGAAGTCCGCGCCAGCAGCGACGGGGCGGTCGGTGCCGTGATATTTCAGGCGGGCAAACCCAACCTTAACGGATTCGGTCAGCAAATCAGCAGTATGCTCAATCCCCAGCTCAAAACGGGAGAGTTCGGACTGTACGCGCTGGAGAACCCGGCCAACGTTTATCGGATCATTCTCGCCCAAACCAGTGCCGCTCCGAAAGGCGCCAAAGAAGGCGTATAAAGTCGGGTTCCTTGGGAGGTGGACAGGTTTTCCTCTATCCTCCACGAGTTAGGCGCTGTATCCACAGCTTCTCCACAGCAATCCCTCCCCGGTATATTTCAATCGGTGACTTTTTCCCTGACAATTCTTGTGGAGAGCTCTGTCCCTAAAATGGCGAACCCTGGCGATTTCGCGTACACCGTCAAGCAGCAGGCGGACATCGTCCGGATCATCGGAGATTACATCAAGCTGAAAAAAGCCGGGGCGCAGAACTATTCCGGCCTGTGTCCGTTTCACGGCGAGAAAACGCCGTCGTTTTCCGTCCACGCCACGCGCCAGTTTTATCACTGCTTCGGTTGCGGCGTGTCGGGAGACGTCTTCAGCTTTATCCAGAAAATCGAGAACATCACCTTTCCCGAATCCGTCCGGATGGTGGCTCAGAAGCTGGGCATCCCGCTGCCCAAGGCCAGTTATTCAACGCCCGGCGAAGCGAAAGAAGCTCGGCTGCGAGGACAACTTCTCGACGTGCACGAGCGTGCGGTAGCGTTCTTCCAGGAATGCCTACGCCGTCCCGAGGGCGCTCGCGCCCGCGAATATCTCGCAGGACGCGGCCTCGATCAGGAGATGATTGCCCGCTTCCGCATCGGCTACGCGCCCGATTCCGGATTCCTCCTGCGTGATCGACTGAAAGAAGAATTCAGCGAAGAGGTGCTGCGCGAGAGCGGCCTGTTTTCGTGGAAGCAAGAAGACCGGCGTCCGGCGTCCGGCTCTCGGCTTCCGGGAGGCCAGAACGGGGACGGTGATCGGAATGAATCTCCGGAAGCCGGAAGCCGAAAGCCGGATGCCGCTTCCATGTACTCCAAATTCCGCAACCGCGTCATGTTCCCCATCGCCAGCGAAGCAGGGAAAGTGATCGCCTTCACCGGCCGCACTCTGGCGACCGATGAACAATCCGGCCCCAAGTATTTGAACTCGCCCGAGACCCCGATCTACTCTAAGGGCAAGGTGCTCTTCAATCTCGACGTCGCCAAAGAATGGATCAAGAAATTCGACTACGCCATCCTCGTCGAAGGCCAGATGGATTGCATCTCCGTCTATGCCGCCGGATTTCACAATGTCATCGCCAGCTCAGGCACCGCCTTCACCGAACTCCAGGCGAAACTGCTCGGCCGCTTCAGCAAGAATGCAGTCGTAAACTTCGATCCCGACACGGCAGGTGCGAAAGCGACCGAGCGCACTCTCGGCCTGCTGGTCGAAGAAGAGTTCACGATCAAAGTGCTAACCCTCGAGCAGGGATTCGATCCCGATCTCTACATCCGCCGCAAAGGAAAAGAAGCCTACGGAGAAGCGCTAAAGCATTCGCAAAAATATTTCGACTACCTGATCGAACGTGCCCGCACGCAGTTCCCCGTGCGCAGCGGCGAAGGCAAGCAGAAGGCTGTGAATTACCTGTTGCCTCACATCCAGCGAGTCCCGAGCCGAATCGTTCGCGACGAGCTGGCTCATGAGATCTCGCAGAAGCTGGGCATCGACTCCGCAGTCTTGCGGCAAGAATTGCGGCACGCAGCGTCCACGCGCGCCACGTCCGCCGTCAAAGCTCCAGTCGAAGCACAGGCCACCGACGCCGAAAAAGTTATAATCCGCGCCCTGGCCTCGGCGCGTCAGATGCAATCCGCCGAAGAGCATCTCTCGGCCCGTGACGGCGCCGAAGAAGAATTCGATCCCGCCCGGCAGGCGCTGTTCGTCCTGCAGAACGAAGGCCTGCATCGGGGCCTCGCGACCGAATCGCTGGCCGAGTCTCTGCTCAACATGGACCGAGAATTTGCCGATGTTCTCGAAGTGCCGGCCACGGAGAGCGACCGCCGCCTGCTGGCGCTAATTCTTCTGAAAGAGGATGAAGAACTCACGGCAGAAGTCCTGGAAGCCGCAGTCCGCGCCCTGCGCCGCATTCACTTGCGCCGCCGTCAGGAAGACGTCCAGCAGGAACTCAAGAAGCCGGGCCTCGCTGCCGACAAAGACCGCCTGCGCGAACTGCTCACGGAACTGGAGCGAATCAGCCGCGCCCTAAGGGATCCAAGCCAGGCCGAAGAGGGCCTCAAAAACGCGGGAAACAAGAAAAGTGCTTGAAACAAAAAGCCCTGCACAGCCATCTAACTATTTAAGGGAATTGAAGATAGCGGCGGGTACCGGGAGATAAAGCGAGCAACCGATAGACGGTGCACGACTCATTTGCTAAAATCTATAGGTTTGTGCGGTACGCGGAATCCCGCAACACCCATATTCCCACCCTTAAAGGAACATTATCACAAGCTCCTGTGGAGCGGAAATAACGCAGTTCGAGGACACACCTTTTGGCTCTTGACGACAAGTTCGAAGACATCAAAAAGCTGATCGATACAGGCAAAGAGAAGGGATATCTCACCTATGACCAGGTGAACGATTTAATCCCGCATGACGTGCATAGTCCCGAGGACCTGGATGATCTGCTGACGACGATCGGTACGCAAGGCATCGATGTGCTGGAGGGACCCAAGCTGCCTTCGGCTACGCTCGATAAAAAATTCGATGAATCCGAGGAAGGCGAGGACGTAGAACTCGACCTGACCCCCGGAGCCCTGGAAAAGACCAACGACCCCGTCCGCATGTATCTGCGCGAGATGGGAACGGTGCCGCTGCTCACGCGTGAAGGCGAAGTGGAAATCGCTAAGCGGATTGAGCGGGGGCAAATCCGCGTGCTCAAGGCCCTGTCGCGGTCGCCCATTGTGATCCGCGAATTGCTAGCCATGGGCGAGGACCTCAAGAAGGGCGTGCGCTCGATCAAGGAAGTGGTCACCTTCGACGAGGAAGAGATCACCGACGAGATCCTGCAGAATCGCCTGAATGAGTTCACCGGCAAGATCGACGACATGGCCAAGCTGTACAAAAAGGCCGCGCTGCTCGAAGAAAAATACCTCGAAGTTTCGAAGACGAAGAAGCCGAAGGATCATCGCCGGGCGCGGCGCAAGCTGGCGCGCGGCATTGTGGCCACATCGCAGGCGGTGCGCAAGCTGGGATTCACCAACGCCGAGCGCAAGCGCCTGATCGAGCGCCTGAACAAGACGGTCGATGGCATGCGTTCGCTCGACCGGCAGACGCAGAACCTGGAGCGCAAGGCCGACGCCACACGCAGCGAAGAGCAGAAAAAAGAATATCGGCGACAGGCGCGCGCGATTCGCGGCGAAGTCGAAAAACTGGAACTCGAAACCGGAGTGTCGTTTCAGGAACTCAAGCGCACGCAGCGCGAGATCATCCAGGGCGACATGGATGCGGAGCAGGCCAAGCGTGAACTGATTGAGGCCAACCTGCGTCTTGTGGTTTCGATCGCCAAGAAATATACCAATCGCGGACTGCAGTTCCTCGACCTGATTCAGGANNGGCAACATCGGCCTGATGAAGGCCGTCGACAAATTCGAATACCGCCGGGGCTACAAATTTTCGACGTACGCCACGTGGTGGATTCGGCAGGCCATTACCCGCGCGATTGCCGATCAGGCGCGTACGATCCGTATCCCGGTGCACATGATCGAAACCATCAACAAGCTGATCCGCACCTCGCGGCAGCTGGTGCAGGAACTGGGACGGGAGCCTACGTCGGAAGAAATCGCCAAGCGCATGGACATTCCTGTCGCGAAAGTGCGCAAGGTGCTGAAGATCGCGCAGGAACCGATTTCGCTCGAAACGCCGATCGGCGAAGAGGAAGATTCGCATTTGGGCGACTTTATCGAGGACCGCGGCGTGGTTTCTCCTGCCGAAGCGGTCATCAACGTGAACCTGAAGGACCA
>PLBY01000138.1 GCA_003134655.1 Acidobacteriaceae bacterium | reverse complement strand
CGCCCTTTTATAATGCGATTTCAACAATCGATGGCAGCAGCCAACCACGAATGGAACTAGCTCAGTTCGTATGGTGTCTTTCTCTTCTGGAGGCTAGCAACCGACGAGTAACGTTCCCCTGATGCCCGGAGTATGTCTCAACTGGTGGCAAACGGACGGGTGCGCGCTCCTCCACCGCAGCTTCATTCTACCGTTGGTTGAACTCCTGCTGGCCTGTTGGTGTGGTTGACCGGTAGTGTGAGCCCCGCCCACCAGGAATCCAAGCCTGGTGGGCGAGACCAAGCAACATCCTTTTACGGCGTCACGGTGAAGTTAGTGGCGCTCGTTGCCGTGCCTCCCGGTGTGGTGATCACGATCTTTCCCGTCTTTGCGCCCGTGGGTACCGTCGCGGTCACTTGTGTGTCGGAGTTCACCGTAAAGCTCGTCGCTGCGACGCCGCCGAATGTCACCTTCGTCGTTTGTGTGAGACTCACTCCGGTGATCGTCACCAGCGTCCCCACCGCGCCGCTTGGAGGCGTGAAGCTGGTGAACTGCGGCGTGACCCGGAATGTCTTGTTGCTGGTCCGCTTTCCTCCAGGAGTCGTCACGGTCACCGGACCGGTCTTGGCTCCGGTGGGCACCGTAGTCGTGAGGTAGGTGTCAGACGCTACTTTGAAGCTGGCGGCGGTCCCGTTGAATGCCACAGCGGTCGCCCCGGTAAAGCCTTGCCCGAGAACCTCAACCGTCTTGCCGATTTTCGCCGTGGTAGAAACGAGGCTGACAAACGGCACAGCGCCGATGTTCAGGCTGTAGAGCACACCGCAATCTCCGGCGGCGCAGAAGGGGTCCACGTTTCCAGTACCGCCAAGTTGGGTTGTGCCATAGAGTATGCCGTTCGTATGCTGCAGCATCGTCGTATAAGGCAACTCTCCGGTAGTCAGATCGAAGTTGTAGAGAACGGAGAACACTCCCGTCTTCGTGATCTTGAAGAGGGTGCCGCAACCGCTGGGGCAGCCCGAACTGGCGGCACCGCCGTTCGCATTCGCGCCGTAGAAGTTGCCATCCGTCGCTTGCATGAGTCCGGCCCAGGGATTGGCTCCGTCGGTCGCGTAGTCCATGTTGTGGAGGACAGTCAGTTTCCCGGTGGGCGTTACTTTGAAGACTACACCATAGCTATTGGTACCACCCCCGACCGTCGTACCGTAGAAGGTTCCATCACTGCCTTGCACGAGTAGAGACTGTGGATACGCCCCGTGCGTATTGTCGAAGTTGAAAAGTACTGTGAGCTTACCCGCAGACGTGATCTTGAAGATCACCCCGACGTTGTTCGCACCACCGTACTTGGTTGTGCCGTAGAAATTCCCGTCGGTACCCTGCACGAGCGGGCCATCCGGTTCCTCACCGTGGGTAATGTCGAATTGGTACAGCAGGGTGAACACGCCCGCCGGGGTGATCTTGTAGATCGTCCCGTAGCCCGATTGGCTGGTGCTCGCGGTCCCGTAGAAGTTTCCATCCGTGCCCTGAATTGGTGGCGCCATCGGCCCCGCTCCATCAGTCCCGTCAGTGAAGGTATAGAGGGTGGTGAGGCCACCACTCGAGGTCATCTTGAAAACCGTTGTAAACGATGCGAACTCGAGGCCGTTGGTAGTGCCGTAGAAATTGCCGTCTGTGCCCAACGTCAGGCCACCATAGGGGTCGACTCCATCGCTGAGGGTGTTGCCGAAGTTGTACAGCGTCGTAAGAGTGCCAGAAGGAGTGACTTTGTATGCCGCGCCTAGGCTATTTGCGCCGCCGGGGGCGCCGCTATAGATTGCGCCATCCCTCCCTTGGGCAATAATCCCGGAGGGTAATGGGTTGATCGGATCGAAGGCTTGGCTGCCAAAGTTATAGACCGCAGAAAATGTTTGGGCATGTGCCCCGGTTGCTGCGGCGGCAAGGAGTACCAGTGTTGCGAATGTAACCAGCAGTTGTTTGAGCATAGATCCTTTGTCCGGATAGGAAGCGGTCGCGGCGTACGAATCAAACCTGGTCATGTAGTTTTCTCCGTGTGCAATTTCCTGCAAGGTACCTGCTCGAGTCACAAGGCGTGGGGGGCCAAAGCGGGAACAAAAATAGCATTGAAGAGAGACATAGACAAGGGAAACTGGTGAAATATCCCCATTACACTCATCTTTCGATTACTGACGGATGCACCGGATGCGACCCGAACCGAAAGCAGTCGAAATTTGAGTGAAATGGCCTGATTTCAACAGTTGCGAGCCGAGGTTCCGGTTTCGACGCGAAAAAGGTCCGGGCTCGAAGCTGTAGCGGCGAATATGGCTCGCGCGAAGGCACAACGATAGTCTTCCCTTCGAGTGAAGTGTGCGCTCCACGGCAACCCGCCTTGTTCGGATTCCGTAACGAAACACCGATGGTAACCCAGACTCGGGCAGACGTGCGGCAGACTGCGAAGGAGGGGAAGAATGGACGCCAGAAGAATGACATCAAAAGCGGAACGCCATCAGCCAGCGTGCATGGCTGCTCACTACATGATTAGCAAACTAGGGGCCATCATCGGATATTGTGATTTGCTCATCGAAACAACAGAAAAAGGGACGGAGCAAGCGCAGCGACTGGGCATGATTCGGGAAATAGCCGAAACGGCAGTTCAAGAAATGGTCGAGCATCAGCTCCAAGTGGAAGCGGAAACCTTAAAGACGGGAAAGCGGAGAGCCGGTTAATGGGGTGCCGGGCGCATAAACCCGGTCTGCCAACAGAGGGAGGCATCGGGGCGCTGAGGGGGGGTTGTTTCCGCCCTGTTCCGGTGTCTCCTGTTGGCGGTCCAGCGCACTCTCCGCTGCAGGTCCTATGCTGAGTGTTTCCACTTTTGGTCCTTGGTATCGTTTAGCGGCTGTTCATTCTGTAGCTGTTGTCGGAGCGACTCCAAGAACGCGGCGGCTTCTTCTTCGCTACAATTCTTGCGGTCCGCCACTAACTGTTGAGCTTGCTCTGGGGTCAATTTTGTTACGGCAGGAGGAGAATACGGCTCTTTCTTCGTATTTTTAGAATTAAAGCCCATCATTCGGCACTCTACCACAGTTCCGATTCGCCTTAACTGCTTCCTGATGTTCTTGTTACAAAATCCGGACACACTCCCAAAAGGAAGTCAACTGGTGCGCAAAATCTCGGTAGTGCCTCAGTTTGAAATTATTTACCGGTCGTAAAGGGTTTACGCTTAGGGGAGTATTCTGCGGCGTCTCGTTCCTTGTCGGCAACGTATTTCTCAAGCTGGTCGTCAGAGAACGCATCAGCGATTGAGAGGATGTCTACGTTCTGAAAAGCTCGCGTGTTCTGGGCGGTTCTTAACCTTTTTATCAATTGCTCACGGCTGGGATGGAGATCGGCGGGCATGCTCATATTTTATCAGGCAAGACTGTCCGCGCAGTTATGCGACTTGAATGCGCTTCTTGTAAGGGCCGCGCTTCACGGGCGCGAGGGCATAACTGTCAGCCATCATCACGATTTCCTCAAGACCCCAAAAGTGATCAGACAGGCCAGCGGTCATGGCCGGGGTGATCCTCAGCGTCTTGTGGATTCTGCCGAAATTGTAATAGACCGCGTGAATCGCAACCATAGCCGCGTGATTCTCAATCTTCTTGGAAAAGCCATTCGTTAGCGGAGTGAAGCGTCGCATTCCCATCCGCATGGTCAGGTTGTGACGTTCAACGAAACTGGTGCTAACGTGCTTGGGATCAGGATCACCGCTGACAACCTTCTGGTCAGCGCCGATGCACTTGGCAGGACTATAACGGCGCATCTCGGCATCGGTCGGTGCGCCGTATATCTTCTGCAATTGCGCGTAATCGACATCCGCTCCGAAGGCATCCTCTACCGCTTCCAGATAAGCCTTGTGCCCATCCGTCGTGATCTGCACGCGGCCTTTGATCCGCCTGGCGCAATCTTGCATGAACTCTTTCGCCCATCCGCCGTCACGTCCGCCGACTAGGTAGCTGACGCAGAGTTTTGTATCGGCATCCAATCCCGTCCACGTCCAAACATCCCCCCAGCCCTCCTGCTTTTTCTCTACCGTGACGTTCTTAGCCTTCGCGCCCACGAAGCACCAAATTTCGTCGGCCTGTAAGCGCCGGACACGCACGTCCGTGACATGTTCATCATGGAATTTCGCGCACGCTGCTCCAAGGTCCACCAGTAGCTTTGTCACGGTGTTTAGAGAAACGTCGGCAAGGCGACTGCAAGAACGGAGGCTATTCCCCTCCACTAGCATCCCCAGAATTGCGGCGCGTTCGGCAACAGAGAGGCGATTCATGCCCTCAACAGTAGGCCAATTCTATCTATTTGCCAAGCATATTATTCAGTTTGACAAATAGGCCAATTTGCCTATTGACATGCTTTGTTGCAGCCACTAGAGTTACAGACGTGGACACCATCTCCCAAGAGTATAGAACCCCCGGCCAGCTCATTCAGGCACTTCTTGATTCCCGAGGTTGGACCCAGCGCGTTCTTGCCATTGTATTGGCTGTAGACGAGACTGGCCTTAATAAAATCGTGGCCGGTAAGCGTGCCATCGATGCAGACCTAGCCATCGGGTTAAGTCAAATCTTCGACGTTCCTGCTGAGAAGTTTCTCGATCTACAAAAAAATTACGATCTCGCAATGGCCCGCATTGTCTCCCGGCCTGACCCGATGCTGGCGACTCGCGCCAGTTTGTTTGGCGAGTTGCCCGTTTCGGAGATGATTCGGCGTGGTTGGTTAAGAGGAGTCGATGACGTTAGGAACGTGCGCGCGGTCGAATTAGCTCTTTGCAGATTCTTCGGAGTGTCCTCTGTTGGCGAGATAGAAATTCTCCCGCACGCCGCGAAGAAAACTGATGTATTTTCGCCTGCAACCCCTACCCAGTTGGCGTGGCTGTATAGGGTGAAGCAACTTGCTGCCGACACTTTGGCAGCGAAGTACTCCCGTGAGGCGGTTGAGGGCGCGGTGGAAAAATTTCGTGGTTTGCTCGGATCACCTGAGAATGCGAGAAAAGTCCCACGCATCTTGGCCGAATGCGGCATTCGATACGTCATTGTCGAATCGCTACCTGCTGCCAAGATAGATGGGGTTTGCTTTTGGTTGAATGATAGATCGCCCGTCATTGGGATGTCACTTCGACACGACCGAATCGACAATTTTTGGTTTGTCCTTCGCCATGAGTGTGAGCACGTTTTGCAAAATCATGGGCACTCGGCTGCAATGCTCGATACTGACCTGGAGAAAGAGCGCGCCGGGACGGGCGACTCCATTCCAGAAGAAGAACGTATCGCCAACGAAGCCGCCGCAGAGTTCTGCGTGCCTCAATCCTCGCTGAATAAGTTCATATCACTAAAGGCCCCATTTTTCGCGGAACGCGACATTCTTGGGTTTGCAAAAACCATTGGCATTCATCCTGGAATTGTTGCTGGTCAGTTGCAGCATCGAACTTCGAGATACGACTTGTTTCGCAATCATCTAGTGAGAATTAGGTCAGCTGTAGTGCCGAACGCGATGGCGGATGGCTGGGGGGATGTCGCCCCGGTTGGACAATAGGAAACACGATGACAAAGCACGAAGAAATGCAGGCGTTCGTTCGGTACTACAAGCGAGAAAATAAGAAAACCGTTGTAACAATGGCTGAAATCTCCAAGGCCGCAATTGCCCAGGGCTGGCCCGTACCTCCGCCAGTCTCAGGGGAGGAGCGACTTGCAAAGCAGTTTGCCGATGCGGAGCGAGAAGAGGTCCGCATCGACAAGAAAACTAAGCGCCCCTACAGGGCAAATCTTGCCCTGTCTCAGCGCCTGAAAGATGGCAAGCAACTCGCGCTGTGGATTGATACGGACGAAGCGACGCGAAGCCAAATGGTACTGGCAATGGGGAAATACCGTGAGCAGATGATCGGCGAAGCGGTCATCGGGACAAATACCGTAGAGCATTGGAACCGCACCAATCCAAAAGAGGAGCCGCTTCAGTTCCCGCTTGATTTTGGGGACGAAACCGAATGGCGTCGCAATGCTCCCGTCGAAGAAGAAAGCGGTAAAATCGCCTAGCTTTTCTTCCAACGCGCGCCTGCTGCAATCCGTGCGATGTCTGCACGCTCTGCGGGGGTGAGGCTCTTGGCTCGCGCCTTGCCCCCTTTTACCCCACCTTTGCGCTTGGGCGATGGATGTCGCTTAGATTCGCTAACCGTGTCCTCAGCTTCGCCGATAGCGATGTCGAATATCTGCTTGGCAAACTGGACGGGATCGCGCGGACGTTTGGTCACGAAACGAGTATGCCACAGACCGCGCCTTCGATCTACGCTATGAAATTTCAAACTGAGGCACTACCAAAATCTCGATAGCACTCACTGAGCCAGAATGCGGGATGCTAAGTCGGAATCTTCGTAGTCGTGATGCTGGGCCTTTACGTCTGGTCGCACGTAACGGCTGGTCATCGAATCGGTAAAAAACTCCAGCCATTTGTGGATGACTTATTCGGCGTCAGACCCTCAGGCACACAGCAGAGCAAAGCTAGTCCGCCTGCGAAGCCAAAAGCCAATCAATGATTTCAAATTAGGCGCAAGCCGCGATAGCTATTGTTAAATCGCCATTTCACTCATTGTCCCGCAAAAAGGCGAAGAAACGGCGCAAGCTTGTGCTATGGCCTGGTCTATATAAGG
>PLBY01000115.1 GCA_003134655.1 Acidobacteriaceae bacterium | reverse complement strand
GAACGGGTAACTGTCGTAAAATCGCCATTACGCTCAGAACCCCTCAATGAGCGAAATAGCTGTTATCGCTAATTGGATCACCTTCAAGCTGCTATACAATGCGCCACATAGTGGGGGAGGTGGGGATGCGTTTCCGACGGTTGAGTTGGCCTTTTCTTGTCTTTCTCACTGTGATAGCCATCTGTGGCGCCGAGACTTCGAAGTCTGTTTCGCCGTCCTTCGCCCGCACACCGAAGCGCCTAATGCGCGGACAATATCTGGTCGAAGGGCTCGCGCACTGCTTTGACTGCCATTCCGAGAGGGACGCCAAGGGCAATCCTGTGCGCGGAATGAAGGGAGCAGGTCGCGTGTTGCCGCCAGAAGAAAGCCGCATCGCACTGCCGCACCTACTGGTGTGCCCGAACATTACGCCGGACCGCAAAACCGGCGCGGGCTCATGGAGTGACGCGCAACTGGCACGGGCTCTGCGCGATGGGATTGGCCACGACGCGCGAATTCTGGACAAGACAATGCCCTATTGGAACTTTCGCAATCTCACGGACGAAGATCTCGCGTCCATCATAGTCTTCCTGCGCAGCATTCCGGCCGTGCACCATCCATTGCCGAAGCGCAAGTTGGCCGCGCAGCCGGTCACCGATTGGCGGGCCGAGGTGCAGCCGCTCGCACTGGCTTCGGACGCCCCCGCGGCCGCTCGTCGTGGCGAATACCTCGTCTATATCGGCAACTGCACCGGCTGTCACACCACCACCGATCCGCAAAATCACGCAATTCCGGGCATGCTGTTTGCGGGAGGCAGAGTGTTCGTCCGACCGTGGGGCACCGTCGCCAGCGCCAACCTCACCCGCGACGCCTCCGGGATCGGCTATTACGACGAGGCACAATTCATCCGTACTATCCGTACAGGTTATGTGGGTGCCCGACCTCTCAACCGCACGATGCCATACCCTGTCTATCGCAATCTTACAGACGACGATCTCAAGGCGATCTTCGCCTATCTGCGGACGCTGCCCCCGGTCGTGCATCGTGTGGACAATACCGAGGCAGCCACGCTGTGCCCCAAGGATAAGAATCGCCACGGCTTCGGAGATCGGAACTGAACCAGAAAGCCCAGCGAGACAGTTGTGCTTTTTTGTAACTGGCGATAAATCCCGTGGGTGTTGAAAAAGTCCATTTTTCTCAGAACAGCCGAAATTCGAGGCATAGAAAATGTCTAGGAAAACTGAGAAAGTCGTTTGTAGAGTTTCCTAGCGCAAAGTTTTTTCGAGCATGTTCTGGTGAGCGAGTCTTTCAACAGCCACTCCCCATTACACTCAGAATCCCTCTTCAAAATCGCGGAGCGGGCGAAGAGACGGCGCAAGCTTGTGCTAAGGCCTGATAACGGAAGTTATCGTGCTCCGCCTTCCGCATCATGCAGGAAAAAGCCGCCCGGACAGCGGGCGGCATCTCCGGGCTAGCTGTAGGACCCTGAGGAACACGAACCGCTACTGGGTATTCTCTCGAAAACTTTTATCGGAATCGGACGGCAACCGCTTGCTCGGGACCGAAAACTGGATTGCCATTTTCATCATAAGAAACAGTATTTTGGTACCCGCCCACGGCAATGCCCAAGTTGTTCACACCATAAGCAGCACTTGTGTCTCCCGGAAAGCCAAGGCTCTTCGCGAAACTGAGGTCATGGGAATTCCAACGCGTGGCGTGTCCAATCCAATTCTCATCGGAGCAGTAACCGACGATGTCGCCAAGGTCATTGATGCCCCAAGCTATACTCCAGCCATAATCGAGATCCGGCGAGGTGGTAGGAAGAACATTCACGGACCACGTTTTCTTCCTGGGATTCTGTTTCCAGAGAGCGGGAAAGGCACCCTGAAGATCCCCAGTCCATCCCCACACATCGCCCACAATTTCCCCCAAATCGTTGATGGCAAGCGGTTCGTTGTAGTCAAAGCCAGCAGCCATGGGAAGGCGTTGGACCCTCCATTCCTTGCCATCTCTTATGGGGGTCCAGACCACGCCGATTTCCCACCATTCGTCTAGGACAGGATCATAGTGCCAACCCTCTCCTGCGATCTGGCCAAGATCATTGACCCCCCATCCTCCCCATTCATCTAATGCAATGCCATCGAAAACCGCTCCCGCTTTTTCCCAACCGCCGGTGGGAAGCGCATGCATCTCCCAGGACAAGGTTGGCCGGCCGTTGTTCCAGATAACTTTTGAGATCCAGGCAAGGGGTGTGACCCGCGTGGTCCCGTCTGGCATGGCCCTGCCGCTGTTGCCCACGATTAACGTGCCCGAGTGATTAATCCCGATGGCGATACTTCCATCATCAGTTCCATTAGCGTCCGAATATTTTCCCAAGTGGAATCCGGCATGGTTTGGCATCCAGGCATAAGCTTCGGGCGAGCCATCTGAATCCATGATGTTGCCGACGATAATCCCTGTATTGCTTATTCCCCCGGCTTCTCCTGCGTCATTTTCGCCGCTGCTGACGCCGCTATCAAACCATTGGCCAGCGTTGAAACCAAGAAGAGGAATGCCTATCATCAGGGGGTTCGGTCCCTCCCTCGACAGGCATGTCGGCCCATCCCATCGCAACTCCAAAGTCGTTAATACCTTGCAACTCGGACGTGCTTCCCCCTGGATAGACGCCAAGATCCCAAATCCTAGACTTATCGGGCGTAATGGCGAGAGCCAGATGACTTCCAGGTTGAGCCATCCTCTTCCCTTTCGAGAGCAGGCTGGCCATTCGATGCTGCGGAGTAAGGTGTCTACCAGGACGCGTCATTTCTTCTTGATTTTGCGCCCAGACTAAGGAAATAAAACCAAAACACAAAAGCACCCAGAAACAACGCTTTAAGGCTTTCATGATTCCTCCTTTGTTGGGTCCTCTCGCCTCAGGGGGGTGTGCGTCTCAACTGGCGGGGACTGCTCTTCGGAGAGGCGAGAGAATTACACGGGCATTTTCGGCTTGAAGTTCGGTGGTGTCAGTGATCGCGGTCACCGCGTATTGCAGTCTAGGAGCGCTGCGCTTTGGTCAACTGTCGTTATATCCCGATAGCACTCATCATGGCCTTGCACGGGGCACTTGAGTGTAACGGCCTGCTTACAACAGTTGACTCGAAGGAGCATAATGTCAGCGATGGAAATGCCACGGAGAATGAACAAAACTGCAAAGGTTCTGATGATCATTCTCATTGCTGGACTCGTTGCAGGCGTAGCGGGTGTTGTTGAACATGGCTGGCAACACCCAGCAGACACCATCGGGGCAGCAGTTTGGCTGGGAATAGCGACGTTGTTTGTTCTGGAGATCCGCCACTCCAAAGCCGACGCGGGTCAATGAGCGAAATGGCCTGCTTTCGACAGTTGAGGCTATTTCTTCCCTAAGAGAAGGGGGGTTCCGGCGGTGTCGATGATTGTGCGAACTTCTGGATCACCTGCTGCGCTTGGACCTTGTACAACTTCTGCCATTCCGTCCCAGAAGTTAGAGGCCCTATCGTATTTCGGTTGTATGACGAGTTCGCCGTGCGTGTTGATGTAGCCGTATTTCCCATTTATGCAAACCCACGCAAGTCCGTCCGAAAAATCTCCCACTTCCTCATACTTTGTGGGGATCGCCAAAGAACCCGACTTGTCGATAAAACCCCATTTGTCTTTCGGCACAATAGGGGCCAGCCCCCCAGAGAACGCTCTAGCAAAGCCATACGAAGATGTACCTAAAGCGGCTCCGCGTTTGTCAATGAATAAGTATCTGGAGCCGATCCCAACCACGGCATACCCCTCAGAGAAGTCGTAGGCATGGTCATAAGCCGGTTTTATGACAAAGGAGCCCGTGTGGTCGATGTAGCCGAATTTGCCGCCTTTCTCGACATGCGCCAGCCCCTCAGAGAAGGGCCCACACAATTGATAGCCCGACTCAAATACAGGCTCAATTACGAAATGCCCCTGCTTGTCGATGTAGCCGCACTTGAAGAACTCGACGCTTGCAGCGGCAACTCCTTCAGAAAAGTCGGCTGCGGCGACGAAGTGGGGTGCGATCGCGACCTGGCCAGTGACATCAATGAATCCGACGTTCTTGAGAAATCCGTAAGTGTCATACTTGCCGCCCTTCGATTCGAAGATGGCCAATCCGTCGCTCAGATCACCGAGGCGGTGGAATGGTCGTGGATGCATCAGATACTTGCCGTCGCTATCAATAAAGGCAAGATCGCCGTTAGGTAGCCTTACCTTGGCAGCGCCATCTTCCCATCCACTCGCCTCGGTGAAACGAGGTTCAATCACCCAGCTTCCAGAGCGGTCGATATATCCGTAGAATCCGTCGCGGTAAGCGATCCTGAGATCATCTTGACCAACAGCGAGGCTGCACAAGCCCAGCAGCAAGACAAACGGCGGCAGATGCTTCATACACTCATTTGACACCGAAAAAAGCAGCGAGGGAACCTTCCGACGGTAACCTTGCTTTGAGAGACCTATAGGGGTTGGTTTCTATTGTTGGCGAAAAATCCCCATAACACTCATCATCCTGCCAGAAGGCGAAGGAAAAGCGCACACTTGTGTTAAGGCCTGATTACAACATCTGTCGAGACCCTCCGTAGATTTCGGCAAGGCAGGAGGGAAGAACGCCCGACTTCCGGGCGCTCTCCCTTCGACGAAGGCTTAGCCTCCACTCTATTTAAACGGCGCTCGCAGCCAGGGTGCAAACAACACTCCCGGCCCGCCTACGTTCGCGCATTCCTCCGCACCGCCCGGTCCGCTCGGACACGCCCACCAATTCTCTGTGGCGTTGGCGGTGCCAGTTCCGAGGTTGTCGACGCCGACGGTGTCGTCGAGAAAGTTGTTGAGATGTAGGCCCACCTGCGCAGGCGTGTTGACGGCTACCTCGAAAGCTTCGTGGTCGATCACGTTTTCCGAGATGAGGGTGCCGGTAATGGGCGAAAAGCCGAAACCGCTGTTAACGTTAATCCCTGTCGGGCCGGGAGTCGCCGTGTCGAAGAGATCCGCGCCGTTACCGGAGATCTGGTTGGCGACAATCATGTTGTCGGCGAAGGTATCGCCCGGAGCATGGCTGTGGAAAGCCACGCCGGGGATGCCATTGTTCCTGAGTTCATTGTGGATGACCACGTTGCCGGAAATGAGTCCGGGGCCGGACCCATCAGCGAAAAGGCCAACTCCTGCACCCGCGCCTGGAACCTGGAACCCGTTATGGATCGACTCGTTATCAGCAATCGTGTTGTGAACGACACCCAGGTGTGGAGCTGTTGAGCCCGGGCTCGGTGCGTGCGAGGCCATGACGATTCCGCAATCGAAAGGGTTGTTCCTTGACACGTTGCCGGTGACCAGATTGTCGTGGGTTTGGCCGGTGTCATCGCTGAGCAGAATTCCGCCGGCATTGTTCTCCACGAGATTGTTAGCGACGATGGAATGATCGACCCCGAGCAGATGGATCCCTTCACCGCAATCGAAAGCCTCCCCCGTCTCGAAAGCGGGCATGCCGGGACAAGCGGGAATGGCGGGCTCGAGACTCTTGTCGTTGTTGAGTACGTGGTTGTTCCAGACGGTGACGGCCGACGCATTGGTTATAAGAATTCCCTCGAAGTTGGCATTCTCGACCTCGAAGCCAGTCACCACCACGTTACTGAGTCCTGCATTGTCGAGGCCATCGATGTAGACGCCATTGGAAAGGCCAGTGGCGTCGATGATCGTTGTGCTGCGACTCGCCCCCACCAGGGAGAGGGCTTTCCCGATAACTACGTCTTCGGCATAGGTACCCGCCGCCACCTTGACCGTGTCATTCGGCGATGCAGCGGCCACGGCTGCACTGATCGTTGAAAAACAGCCCCCTGTGCCTCCGGGATTCACACACAGAGTGGACGCAAACAAAAGGTTTCCCGTGCCTAGGATCGACCCGAATATCAAGGCCGCAACCAAGACCGGAGAGAGAGAGAGAGATTTGTCCCCTTGCATTTTGGTGTCTCCTTATCCTGTCGCGAAAAGCTATCATCAGACCGAGAAGAATGGGTACCGATTGACCCAGGAAAGACGAGAACCCGAAACCGAATCTCAGTCGAACATCAGAGAGAGAGGACCTAACAAGATGTGTTCGTCGAGGTTACGCGAAGTTTACACCCGCTTGAAACGCCCGGTCAACACGACTTGAGCGATAGTCCCGCGACAGCACGTTGTGCGGTCTCAATGATTACAGATAATCGAATCGCTTGCTCGGAAGCGATCCTAGGGGCTTCCGCCCCTCTTCAATTCTCCACCCGACCCGGGTAGCTGTCGTAACATCGCCTCTCTGACAATGTCGGCGGTGTCAAGCATCTTTTGAGCATACCTATCCGTGCACTCGGAGAAGAGCGCCATTTCGCTCTTGTTGAAATGGCCGTACCAACCACAGGCTCGCTCGTAATCGTTTTTCAGGTTCGGATTTTCGATCCGACCCATGCATCTCTTCGGTCACGTACTGCGATCATGATTACTACTTCGAACTCCTCTTCTTCTCAAGAGGAGCGGGACGCCCAATCAATTACTCGGTGTTCTATTGCACACCATCGCGATGTCCGGGCTGTCCCGCGTGCGAACCGAACTTTTTCAGCTGCTCGTAATCCCATTGCTTGCGCATCATCCAGAACGACTGCACAGCCAGGCGGCGGGCCATTGCGACTTTCGCAATCTTGCGTCCGCGCCGCAGCGCCAGATGAAAATATTTGCTGCGCCACTCCGGCAGGCTGCGCACCGTCACCTGCGCCGCCTCCACCAGCAGGAAACGCACGATCGAACTGCCCTGCTTGGTGATGTGTCCCAGGCGCCGGCGATTGCCGCTGGACTCTTCCAGCGGCACCAGTCCCAGATAACTCGCCACCTGCTTGCCGCAGCGAAAGCGTTCCGCGTCGCCGAGTATCAGCACAAACGCCAGCGCTGTTAGCACGCCCACTCCAGGGTGTGTTTTGAGCCGCTGCGCCGCCGGGTAGTTCTCCACTTCGCGTTCGATGGCCTGCGTCAGGTCCGCAATCGATGGATTCAGGCGATCCAGCAACTCCAGCAGATCGCGTCGTCTCCGGCTCGCCCACGGAGCCAGCGCGAACGATTCCAACTGCTGCCGTCCGCGCTCGCGCCACAACTTCTTCCTGCAGTGCAAACCTTCGTTCAACGCCACCGCTTGCAGTTGATTCATGACGCGAGTGCGCGCCTGCACCATGCGATGCCGGTGCCACAACAGTTCCCGCGCTCTTGGGTTCAGGTG